>BSBG01000003.1:553617-553874 GCA_030159235.1 Bacillus safensis
CACTGGCGCAACGGGTATCACAGGGTTAACTGGACCAACAGGGCCTACTGGTGCCACAGGTATCACTGGGTCAACTGGAGATACCGGCGCTACAGGTATTACTGGATCAACTGGATCTACCGGTGCCACGGGTGTCACAGGATCAACCGGACTCACTGGCGCAACGGGTATCACAGGGTTAACTGGACCTACTGGTGCTACAGGTATTACCGGGTCAACTGGGCCTACTGGTGTCACAGGAATCACCGGGTCAACTG
>BSBG01000004.1 GCA_030159235.1 Bacillus safensis
TTTGTCCCGTCTTGATCTTTTGGTTCTTCTGTTGTACCGTCACCAGGCTTTGTCCCGTCTTGATCTTTTGGTTCTTCCGTTGTTCCATCACCAGGCTTTGTTCCGTCCTGATCTTTCGGTTCTTCCGTTGTTCCATCACCAGGCTTTGTTTCACCTTCAGCAATTTGTAAGTCATTTAATGAGATAGAAATGACTGATTTGAAGTCGCTTTTAACCGCTTTGGAATTATAATATTCTTTAAAATTCCTCCCACCTATGATATATATCGTACCATCAAGTGTTACAGCACTTGATCCCACTCTAGCTTCAGGCAATTCGCTTATACTTTTTTTCACAGAATTAGAATTGACATCATAATATTGTGAATATGGTAATAATGGGCTGGATCTGTCAACGCTATGCTGACCGCCTACCATAAATAATTTTCCCTGATATGTTGTAAACGCTGCTCCTACTTGATAAAACTTCAACTTTGATTTTGTTTGTACCCACTGATTTGTTTCAATGTTATATTCATATATTTGAGTTTTTTGGGAACCTCTATATCCGCCTGTAGCATAAATTTTATTGTTAATGACTTCTGACATAGACATCCCAGTAATTTGCTGAGGAAACATTTTTAATTGTTGCCATTTATCCGTTTTTGTATCATAACTATAAAAATTATGTTCTTGATGAGGACTTTTACTCGTTGCAAGAATATAAATTTTATCGTTTTCTCCAGTCGCAATAATATCCCCACTTGTCACAGCAAAACTTGGTATTTGGATTGGTTTTGCCGACCATGTATCAGATTCTGCATCGTAAATATCAATCGTATTTGTACTATCTTGATATGCTTCTCCAATGACATATACTTTTTTACCTATCGCCACTGCTGTACTATCAGTTCTTTCTCTAGGCATATCAGCTTTTGAGCTCCACTCATTTTTGTGTGGATCATACACGTAGGTATTTTTATTACTGTATGATTTTTCACTACTTCCTCCAAAAACAAAAATCTTCCCATCTACTACTGCGGTACTAGAATGAAGTCGCTCTTCCGGTAAGTCCGTTCGTTTTGTCCACCCATTTGTTTCAGCTGCATTAGCCTTTAACGGATGAATTGTTACCATCATAAAAATGGTCAAAAGCACTAAAAATAAACTTTTTTTCATCGTTTCTTCCCTCCATAATTTAAATATCCCTCCTTTTATCGACATATTTGTAATAACATTTAAATTTTACAATTGTGCCCCATCATAAATTCAGGATGCACTCATTTCTATTAATATCTTTCTACATATATCAATTTTATCTGTATTTTTCTCTCTGAACATATCTTTCGATGAACGCAAATGAAGACTTCTTCGGCTTACTTTATCTTTTTTTCACCAAAAGCTTAAATTCTTAATTCGATAAAGCACATGAGTACCTTAACCGTATAGGCAAATGACATTTATCAAAAGTTTAGTACTCAAATGCAAAAATATAATTTTACATCTTCTTCAATGAAACTTTAAGGGCTTCATTCTCATTCAATCATCTAAATATGTTGTGTAATAAAGATATGTTCTACGCATTACGTTTTAATAATCCGTTCTTCGCCTTTCAGCTGCATCATGAGTGAGGATTGATTATATAATAAATTGATAATGCGGCGTGCCATTTCAGAGGGAGACGCATTGTAGTCATTTCTGATCCATTCAATGATAAAACCAAAGATGCCGTATGAACGATATTGAATAAAATAACTGTCGTTGATTTCTGCATACTGATCACTGACAAACGACATTCTACTTTGGAAGATATATTGTATTTTCTTAAGCAATTGTTCTTGTATTTGCGGGATGCGATCTTCCATGATTAATAAATCATAATAGTCGCGATTTTCGACGATATATTGAAATACATCGGTGCCCTCTGGTTTCATGTGAGTTAAATCTAACAGTGGATTTTCACGTGTCGGCTTACAAAATTCATATTCGAAATCTTCCATTTCCCGGTGAATAAAATCTGCTGCTAGTTCATCTTTACTTTCATAATGCACATAAAACGTCGTCCGATTATAGTTTGCATTTTCCACAATATCCTTCACTTTTACGTGCGAATATCCTTTTTCTTTTACTAGTATTTTAAATGTTTGCCGAAGTGTTTCTTTTGTTCGCTCAACACGGCGATCCTCTTTTTTCATCATCGGCCCCTCCTTTAGACACTTTTAAAAAAATGTTGATTAGAGATACATAAATTCCTGTGTGTTGAAAACCTATACAAAAAAGTTTTTTTGCTGATTGAAACGAAAAATCTTTCGTCCTACAATCAAATTAGTCATAAAGAAATGAATTTTTTGTGACATTTGATCTAACTTTATCGGATATTATACTATACAAAGTGAGGGCACATGATATGGAAATTCAAGCGATGGTCACAACAAATGAAAAAGATTTCGAGAAACAAACGTTATTACTAGATGACCCAAAAGCAGATGAAGTGCTTGTCAAAATTGTTGCATCTGGCGTTTGTCATACGGATGCTACAGTATTAGATGGAACGCTTCCTGTCCCACGTCCTGCTTTATTAGGACATGAAGGCTCTGGCATTGTAGTCAAAGCAGGTTCTAATGTCACAACCGTTCAAGAAGGAGACCACGTTGTACTAGGCTTCGCTTATTGTGGTCATTGTCATAATTGTCTAGATGGGAACGCAGGTGGATGTGAAAACATGATTCCACTGAATTTTTTTGGTCGTAATAAGCATAATGAAACGCCTATCCATACACATGATCATCAAGATGTGTCACAATTTTTTGGTCAATCTTCATTTGGAACATATGCAACGGTTGATGAGAAAAATGTGGTAAAAGTAGACAAAGAAACCGATTTGCGTTATTTAGGACCATTCGGATGCGGCTTAATGACTGGGAGCGGTACTGTCTTAAATTCACTTGCTCCAGCACCAGGTACAAGCTTTGTAGTGTTCGGTACAGGCGCTGTTGGTTTAAGTGGGTTAATGGCAGCAAAAATCGCTGGCTGTGATCCAATTATTGCCGTTGATATTCATGATAGCCGCCTTGAGTTAGCAAAAGAATTAGGTGCAACACATATCATCAACAGTAAGCATGAGAATCCAGCTGAAAAAATTAAGGAAATAACAGAAGGAAAAGGTGCACATTACTCATTTGAAACAACTGGTGTACCAGAAGTAACACTAGCTGCCCTTCATTGCCTTCGTGTCAAAGGAACTTGTGCAACAGTAGCAGTTGGGAAGCGAGATTTAACATTTAATGTAACAAATGATCTAATGCTCAATGCTCTCACATTAAAAGGTGTGATAGAAGGGGATGCCGTTCCACAACTATTTATTCCTAAACTAGTGAAGTTCTTTAAAAATGGACAATTCCCAGTTGAGAAACTAGCAAAATTCTACGAATTAGAAGATATTGAACAAGCCTTTGAAGATTCTAAAAATGGATCTACGATTAAACCAATTCTTATTTTAGATAAAGAGTATCGTGCTTAAGTCTTGAAAGTAGAACTTAAATTCGTTAGCCCCCTTGCCATGTAAAGGGGGCTAATCGCATTTTCATTTGCAGTCCAAAATTGAACTCATACATACATCACCGGCGTCGATATTTTAATAATCTTGCCGCCTCGACGATAAAACCTTGGGACGCGTCGGCTTAAGGTAGCGACGACTTCGTAGTTGATCGTATTGAGCATTTCGGCGATTTCATCGACAGAAATTTCTCCGCCCTTTTGACGACCGTAAATGACAACTTCCTCGCCTTGCTTTGCTTTCATTTCTCCTAAACTGATCATGGTCATATCCATTGTGACACGGCCAGCAATCGGCACACGTTTTCCTCGGAAAAGCATAAATCCTCGATTGGATAAAGCACGCGAGTATCCATCTGCATAACCGATTGGTATGGTTGCTATGACTTCATCAGGCTTTGCTACATAGGTTGCCCCATAGCTGACGGTCCTTGGCTTTGTCACCATTTCCTTCACGAACGCAATCCTTGCTTTTAAACTGAGAGCGGGCTCTAGCTTAACAGCGTCTAAACTTTCAATGTATTGCGAGGGGTACAGCCCATATAGCCCGATGCCAAGCCGAATCATATCTGCACTAAATTCAGGAAACGCGATGGCAGCCGCTGTATTGTTCATATGTACCGTGGGCAGTGTAATGCCTTGTTTTTTTAAGAAACGAAGAAAATCAATAAAAATGCTGTGCTGAAGCAGTGTGAAATCAGGGTCAGGCTCATCAGCAGTGGAGAAATGCGTAAAAATTCCATCCCATCTCAGGTTTTCACTTCTTTCAAGTGCCTCCACCACTGCTAACAGCTCTTCCTTCGTTCGTACACCTAATCGTCCCATCCCAGTATCGACATTGACATGAATCCCAAGCCGGGGCAGACTTTCTTCTTCTGCTAAAATCTCATTTGCTTGAACAATCCAGTCTTCACGAAGGCCGGATAGGTCAATTCTCCAGGTTGCAGCCTTTTTCACACAGTCGAGCGGAGTAAATCCAAGGACCAGAATCGGTGCTTCAATTTTTGCTCTTCGCAATATAATGCCTTCTTCCAAACTAGCAACTGCAAGCTCCGTCGCACCGCTTTCCAATGCCTGACGCGCTACCTCCACTGAACCATGTCCATAAGCATTCGCCTTCACGACAGCCATGATCTTACTTTTCCTTGGAATATGTGCTTGAATGGCTTCGATATTTCTTTTAATCGCGTCAAGATTGACTTCAATCCAGACTTCTCGGCAGAGTTTTTGCATGTATAGTTCCTCCTCATCACATGAGTTATTTCGATATCAATGTTCGTTTTTGCGCCTAGTCTATCTTTATTCATTTTCGTACAAAACATTCAACTACAATGACTGAACCAACTTTGTCTTCATTGACATAAAAAAAGAAACCACTTCAAACTGTGATTTCTTCTTTATGAACAGTTATTTAGTTAATCCGCAGATCTCATCATTGAATTCATTTCATGATAAATCTCCTCAAGATTTTCTCGTTCAGTCAAATATTCACCGGTGCTCTTACGAACAGGCACATCAAATGTCAGAAAGGTGAGCGTGATCGTTGATGATTCCTTATCATTCATAGTTAATCTCAATTCAAGTGTCGAGACCTCTTCATTATTATCACTCTCAGTAGATTGTTCAATCGGTACACCATCTTCTAACATGTCAACTTGTTTCAACTCTTTCAAGGAAAGCTCAGTGACCTCAAACGCAAAGCCTTTATCAACACTCTGTGAAAAGATGTATGTTGAAGCCTGAAACCTGTCTTCGTGAAAAAGCATCATCATCTTATCTAATAATAGGTTGGGATCATTGTTTTCTTTGTAATCTACCCGCTATGAATAAAATGACCATTCCCACGATGATGCTGAGAGCCGTCACCAATCCATTCGCTACATCTATCAAAACAGAAACCTAAAATACCAATCATATAATCATTGACAATGCCTATGATGAATATCGCACAATGCTCTTCCTATCATGACCCTTCATTCATAATTTCGTCATAGTATGGCATTTGAAGCAAGATGATTTAAGAATGTAAATCTGATATGCAGAAAAACAGACCATAAAGATCTGCTTTCCCATTGAGTTTCGATAAGTGTTTAAAAGATAGGCAGTAAGAATTCACACACCTTATCTTCGCCCACTTCTTCTCTATATCGCTCTAAAATAGGTACCTGACGAATGTTCAATTGATTATTTTGAATCATTTGAGGTAATTGACTCCAAAACAAATTCACTTTTTCAGTTGTATGTGGCACCGTAAAAACAGCAAACTTCCCCCCTTCAAAATAACCCGTCTGAACCATTCGATCTTTTGAGAAATCTTTATCTGTTATGAACATAAGGTCATATCTACAATTTTCAGGTAAAGTTCTTTCAGGATCATCTTGAGGAACACCGTAAATGCCATATTCCTTTAACTCATCATTTAAATGATGTTGGTTGATCCATTTTTTAAATGTCTTCATCATCTCTACATTCTTTTCACTGCCATATGGTCCTATATTTCTCATATACACCATTTTCATATTCTTTAACATTTCAATTTTGTAATTCATGATTTCCCTCCAACTCTTATTGGAAGACTGGCCAATCATTCCTTACAAACAACGGTAACATCCTTTAAAATATAATGCAGTAGGATATTAAAAATAATTTTCAATATATGTTGGAAAATATACATATATAACAATTGCGATCTAAATCATAAATTAAGTAATCTCATTTTCTCTTTAATAAGATGTCCAATTTTTTAAAATAAAAAAGAACGGACTTTAGCCGCTCACTTGTTATTGATTTTCCTTTGAAGACTTAGCACCGAGAAAGACGCCAATCAAATAGATGATTGTTCCGAAAAACAGACCATTTAACAAACTGATAAACAACATCTTACAAACTAGGCCAACATAATAAGACGCTGTCGTCCCTGGAAACACAGCCATATTGAACAGGCTAATCATAAAGGTTAAAGCAAAAAATATAATGAAAATCCTTCGAAATAATTTGGATTTTAACATTGTCATTTTATTTCCTCCTCAATTCATTGATTTTCAAACCGACGTGAGAAGAAAGCACTTTCTCCATCAGCCCTTATCACTCCCTCTATTTTCCCTATAATTACATATATTATCATTTCACGAATCGTTCAACACCGAAAAGAAACCGCAAAAAGACCCAGTTGAGGGCCTTGTGAATGATCAGATAAAATGATTTCTATTCATAAGTAAGTACCCAGTATTTCGCTCCAGGTTCTCCTTCTTCTACAACAGCCTTCCAGCCCCTTTTTCGATAAAAAGACAAAGCTTTGTGATTTTCGGAGACACACTTTAATGTGACTGGTGTTCCCAGTACTTTAACAGCGTGTTTGAGCAGCAGATCGCCAGCCCCTTGACCAGCTACATCTGGATGTACAAACAAAAGATGAATAAAACGATCTGGTACATATAGAGAGATGAATCCAAGAATTTGATTGTTCTCCTCAGCTAAGAAAATTTGCTCTTCCTGCGTATCCTGATCAAAATCTTGCAGATTGATTTCTTCTTGATTGAGCCAGTGAAAGCTCTGACGGCGGGATGCTAGATAAATTTGTCTTAATTTTGAATAGTCTTTGTTGCTTGCTTCTCTAATCAACATCACAACATCCCCTTTGCTGTTATTTGAATGTTACTTCGTCTCTAGAATGCCTTGTGCCTGTATTTTGCCTGCCAGTAACAATTGATCACTGAACTTCGAATCATTGACAGCACGTGCAAGAGCGATTGTACCGATCATACTGCTTACTAGTGCATAACTCATAGAGATATCTATGTTTCCCGTGTCGGCTATAAACTCCATAAACCGTTTCAATTCATCGGTATAAGCTTTCCGTACGTCTAACGATAATTGAGAAATCTCCCCTGCCAGTGCAGGCAGTATACAGCCGACCTCCGTCTGATCACGGTGAACGGAACTTAAATAGAATTCAATGATCGTTTGAATTCGAGGCTGGTCTGCTTTCTTGTCTGCAACACTTTCTAGAAGTTTTATCGTATCATTAATGGCAAAATGAAAAGCCTCTATCACCAGCTGATCCTTGTTCTTAAAGTGAGCGTAAAAACCCCCATGAGTTAGACCTGCCCCTTTCATAATGAATGGCAAACTAATATTACGAACACCATTTGATCGAAATGCTCGTGCAGCACTTGTAATGATCTGTTCACGGACTTTTAACTTATGACCTGCCGGATAAGGCATCTCTTTCGAACCTCCTTCTCTTTAACTCATTATAAGCGTGTTTATCAAAATATTATATTCATCATATTATCTTGTGTCAATTTGACTGAAATCCATCTTTCCTTACTCAGATGGGATTGACTTCGTTAAAATATGATGACTATAATATATTACGACCATCATATTTTAAGTTGGAGGTGCAAGAAATGATTTATTTAGAAACAGTAGATACTTTAGTGATTGGATCAGGTCCGGGAGGCTACGTGGCTGCATTACGTTCCGCTCATCTCGGCATGAAGACAGCGATTGTAGAACGTGATCGGTTAGGTGGCGTATGCACCCATGTAGGCTGTATTCCTTCTAAGGCGTTAATAGCAGAAGCAGAGCGGTTTAAACTCCGCGCACAGTTGGGTGTTTTTCAAGAAGGCGGCTCTTTCAAGGAAGCTCAAGCGTTCAAAAAAGCTGTTGTGAAAAAACAAGCGGGAGGCGTCCAATTTTTATTAAACTCAGCGGGAGTTACTATTCTTGAGGGAGAGGCAAGCTTGATCGATCAGCATACAGCGGTCATTCAACATTCTGAAAAAGGTGAAAAACGAATCAACTTCAAACACCTTATACTAGCAACTGGCTCCCGTCCAATTGAAATTAGATCCCTCCCTTTCGGAGGTCGTATATTGTCTTCCACTGAAGCACTATCCCTTCCCGAGATTCCTAAAAGCCTTGTCGTAGTTGGGGGTGGTTATATTGGGGTTGAACTAGGCCAGATGTTTGCAAGGTTTGGAACAAAAGTCACCATTTTGGAAGGCGGCAATCAAGTATTGCCCGGTTTTGAAAGTGAGCTTGTGTCACCTGTCGTTCGTCAATTAAAAGAAGATAAAATCACCCTGATTACAGGAGCAAACGTCACAGATGCCGAGCAGCATATAAGCGGAATTGACCTTCATTACGAGAAACAGAAAGAAAGCTACACGGTGAAAGCGGAATATGCATTGATTACTGTCGGAAGAAAACCAAATACAGATGGAACTTTAGGTCTTGATTCTATCGGGTTGTCTATTCCCCCTCACGGACGTATTGAAATTGATGAACAATGCAGAACATCAATTCCGCACATATATGCCATTGGTGATATCACCGAGGGTCCTGCTCTCGCTCATAAAGCTTCCTATGAAGCCAAGGTTGCAGCAGAAGCAATCGCTGGTAAACCTTCGATGATAGATTATAAAGCGATCCCACTTGTTGTTTTTTCCAGCCCAGAATTGACGAGTGTTGGACTGAGCGAAACGGATTGCAAGCAAAAATCCATTCCGACTGTCATTGGAAAATCAATGTTCTCCATAAATGGTCGAGCGCTGGCATTAAAAGAACCGGAGGGTTTTGTAAAGATTGTAGCCCATGCTGAATCTGGCCTTATTTTAGGAGCACAAATCGTAGGGGCTGAAGCATCTACTCTTATATCAGAACTTTCTCTTTCTATTGAAATAGGTGCTACCGCAGAAGATTTAGCCATGACGATTCACCCTCATCCAACATTAGGTGAAATCATTATGGAGGCAGCAGAGATGGCCAGTCAGAAAGTTGAAAAGTATCTTGCACGATAAATGTTCAGGTGCAGCTTCTAAGCAAAATAACGCCACAGCCTAATCTTAAAATAGGCTGTGGCGATTCAATTGAAAATCTTATAAAAGTGTTAATCAATTTATCATTAATTGGCTCCTATTTCACGCTTTTTACCAAGATTCATGGATAATTGAACGCCAATCATCAGCATGACGATGACAAGCATTGCAACAATGGACGCATAAAAATGTCCGCTTAGATCGAAAACAAGGCCAATGAAAAACGGACCGAATCCACCCATGATGTACCCGCCCATCTGCGACATCGCTGACCATGTTCCGGCTTCCTCCGGAGTGCGTGTCTCCATAATAGGGAGCATCAGTGCTAAAGGAAATAATCCTCCTGCACCCATACCTAGGAAAATGACAGCTGGCAAGATCGGCATTGATAGAAGAAGGAAGATAAGACCAATGAGTTCAGACACACTGCATAGGATGAGAAATAATTTCGGTTTTCCTAACCGAGTGACGACCGCTGGAACGAGTAATGCCACCGGAATCTGAATAAGTGTAAAAATTGTCAGCATCGTGGCCGCATACTGAGGACTGTTTCCGAAGCTAAGAGCAATCGGTGAAATCCATGCTGTCAAAGAATAAAACATACTGGACATAAAGCCAAAAAACAAGGTGAATTGAATGGCCTTTTTGTTTCGCAGCGGCAATTTTAGCGGCAAGGTGACATCATCACTCTGCTCATTTTTACGAGCTAAACCTATCCATAGAATAAGTGCAATGACCCCAAGAATAGCCCAGCAAGACAATGCAAACGTAAGGTGATGCTGACTGCGTAGATAAATTGGAATGGTGAAGCCGGAAGCGAGTGCTGCACCTATCGTCATCGAAATTGAATACACACTGACGATACCAGGATTTCTCGGGAAATACTTTTTAATAAAACTAGACAATAAAGGACCCGCGAAGCTAATCCCTACCCCTCCAGCAAACGCAGTCATGAGCAGGATAGCAACCGATTGGCTTGTACCACGCAGTGCGGTGGCAATCGTGATGAGAAGAATTGAGAAAAAAAGTGTTCTCTCTAATCCAAAACGCCGGCTGAGTGTCGTCGCAATGGGAGCAAATACACCCATACAAAGGACAGGCAAGGTGGTCAAAAGACTTGCTGTCAGTGCGTTTACACCAAGCTCTGATTGGATCATGCTCATCATGGAAGCCACGGACGTAATAATCGGACGCAAATTTAATGCGGCTAAAAATAAAGCGGCTAAATAATATATTTTTTTCATGAATACCCTTCTTTCTCTCTGCTTGTTGACGTTACTTTGAGTATAAGTCTGCAGCATTCATTGTTCAATACAATAATTTGTATTATGATGATAGTAAAATACTATCATAGAGGAAAGGATGACAGATGGACACTAGACATATTACGTATTTTATGGCTGTATTCGATCATCTTCATTTCACTAAAGCTGCGGAGCATTTAGGCATTTCACAGCCTACACTTAGCCAGCAGATTCGACTGCTTGAAGCAGAAGTTGGGATGCCGCTCTTTGATCGAATCGGCAAAAAGGTCGTGGCGACCGAAGCTGGTTCACTGCTTTATCAATATGGCATGAAAATGCTTCAAGCTGAAAGAGATGCAAAAAATGCGATGAAAGAATTGTTATCTGAAAAACGTGGAACGGTTCGTCTCGCAGTACTCCCCTCCGATCTTGATTTTCAGCTGGTTCCACTTTTTGTAGAATTTAAAACACTTTATCCTGAAACCAATTTGAAGGCCTATTCAAATATCTTCGTTCGTGAAGAAGTCCTATCACACAAAGTGGATCTCGGCATCGGACTGCGAGGGCCTGCAGATAAGCGTCTCGTTCAAATTCCACTTGGAAGTGAGCCATACGAATTATTTGTTCATTCAAAAAGTGATTTAGCACAAAAGAGCGAAGTATCATTGGAAGAGCTGACGCAGCATGCGTTGGTCATGTATCCGAAGGGTTATTTAGGAAGGGATTTAGTAGATGACGTATGTAAAGAACAAGGTGTTGAACTGGACACTGTCATGGAGGTTGGATCCGCCTCTTCGTTATTACAGCTGGTTGAGGCCGGGGTTGGTGCAACCATACAGCCAAGAGGATTACTCAATCAACATTCGACGTGGCCCAATATTGTTTCGATACCTATTGCTGAGCCAGCACCTGTTCGTCACCTGGAATTAATTTATTATGCAGATCGATTTGTCAGCAAAGCACAAGAACAGCTATCTGAATGGCTGATCGACTTTTTCAAATCAAGAACTAACTAAAAAGTGAGGTTAAGACATGAAAAATGCAAACAACATATTCACAAAGACAAACCGAGTGGTTATCCGCCAATTTGATAGGCAAGATATCGAACCGTTTTATCAGTACCGAGCAAATCCCTCTATTGCAAAATTTCAATCTTGGGAAAACTATACGTACGAAGAAGCTCAATCATTTGTTCAACATCAAATGACACAAAAACCTAATCAACCGGGGTCTTGGTTTCAATATGCGATTGCCCTATCTGAATCCAATCAGCTGATAGGAGATTGTGCCATTCATACACTTGACAGCGAGCCTAGAATCGTTGAAATAGGATTTACACTCGCGCCTGAATATCAAGGAATGGGCTATATTCACGAAGCTCTGAATTCAATCCTTGAATATATTTTTATGACACTGAACAAACATAAAATCATTGCCTTTACAGATGTACGCAACGAAAAATCCATTCGAGTGCTGGAACGTTTAGAAATGAGACGCGAAGGACATTTGCTGCAAAATTATATGACCAAGGGACATTGGGTCGATGAATATCAATATGCCATTCTTCAATCTGAGTGGGCCGCTAAGCGTCATTAAACATTTATTTTTTATTCAAAATACCTAAATAAGCGCTCCACGGGCCCACATCGGTTCGATATCGTTCCGCCATGACCCGAACAATCTGGGATATATGTGTGAAATCATGGACCACCCACGCAGAGAGTAATTCACGAACTTGCACTTCCCCAAACTCCGGGTGGAGTCCCTTTTTCTCTAAATCAAGGCCTGAATGTGTCATGCGCAGTATGTATGCCACATTCTCCTTTCTCACATGCTCAAACTCAGCTAGTGCTTGATCTATCTGTCTTTCAGATTGATTCAAATGAGAATAGCGGTCAAACGCAGGAAATGGGGTATTCTCTCCATCAGCAAGAATCACATTTAATCGAGGAATCCAGTTGAATTTCTCTGCTTCAATCAAATGTTCAATGACTTCCACAAGATTCCACGTTCCCTCCCCTTCACGGCTGTGAAGCCAATCCTTCGATAAACCGGACAAAAGACTCTCTAACGTGTGAGGAGTTCGACTCAACATATCCAACGCTTCATTTAAATTGAAATTCATATGGTTGCTCCTTTATCAATTTTTCTTTATTTTAATGGATTTTGGATAGATTGTAACTTATAGATCAAGTTGGGTAAAAAAGATAAAAATCGCTTTTGATAAACCTTCTTTTACTACGGCTTTTTCACTGGATGAATGTCCTCTCCCAAAAGGACGGTAAGAGACTCTCCGCTATTCTCTAGAAACTCAGCAATTTCTTGAAGCTCTTTATTGATACGGTCATTCCTTGGCATATCTGGATTTAACAAAAGGATGGAGTGAATGGCAGCGGCTGTTTCATACAAAACATGTTGATCTTTTATCTGTTGAATGCATTGTTTCATACGAAAGAAAAACCATGCGATCTCTTCAATGTCTTCCATCGGATAATGTGCCATTTTAAAGAGATTCTGCTGACGAAGGTCTCCTCTCTCAAATATGAGTTCAAGGTCTTCTCTACTTATATATAACTCAGAAGATTCATCATCAATTTCTACTACCTCTACCATCACATCTTCAGCTGTATATAACTGCTCAATAAATTCATCGAAACTATCTGCCAGCTTAAAATCTACTTCCAGCTCTAAATCGAAATAGTGAATAGGCGGATGTTCTTTCGTTTGTCGATAATCCATTGCGATCCATGTATCTTCTTCTCCGCTGATGAAAATAAGTCCCTGAGGCAGCTCCAATTCATCACTTAACTGAGGACTACTCATAATTCCATCCCCTTTGGCGATGCCTCTTAGATGGTCAAACTGAACATGATCATCTGCCCATGAATTCGGCTTTTCGGTTGGAAACGCATTACGAACTGTAAAACCACCGTTCCATTCTAAAATGAGCTGTTTGTATGTATCAGGTAAAGTGACACCAAGTGTTCCCTCTACTTCAAGAATTTTTTCCTCATCTATCTTTTCTAACGTGAAAGGACTCTCTTCTTCTTTCTCCCAGAATGATTTCAACGTGGATGCCTCCCTATATCTATTGAGATAAGTATAACATTGACCAACTGTTCATTTGTTCATTCTACTGCATAAAAAAACAGACTATTAAAGTCTGTTTTAATCTTGTCTATACGTTTTCAGAGGTTGTATTTCGATCAATTATCGTCGTATTTCGATTTGATTTTTGTTGTTCCTCCATTGTTGTATTCCGAATTGATTTTGTTCCAATAATTTTCAAAGTTTCTGCTGTTGAAACACTTAACAATACAATGGATACAATGACTAGTAATTTTTTAATAATCATACAGACACTCTCCTTTTTGAATATCATTTTGAGCTTTAAGAGCCTTTCTATAATATTCGGCAGCTTTTTCAAAGTCCCCCTTTTTTTCAGAAGATAATCCTATACTTTGAGCAAATGCCTCGACATAGACATATAGTTGCTTTTCCTCAAAATAATCTAGCACTTCTTGAATTGCTTTCTCATTAGCATTTATATAAATCGCTTTTAAAGCTTTAAATAACATCAAACACAACGAATCATTTCTCTCTAAGGAGCACTTAAGACCATCTTCTACGAGTGGAGCGGCTTCATCATGTTGACTAGACTTATACAACGACCAACTTAAACTAAATAGGGTGATTGGTTTTATATCAATACTTCGGTGTGTAATAATGTCTAAAACTTCTCTGTAGCGTATGATTGCTTCAGTGTACTTTTGTTGTCGATCATATGTATTCGCTATGTTCAATAGAATTTTAGCAATTAACATATTATCGGCGAGCTCTTCTGCTATAGAAAAAGCTGTATTTAGATGCTCTAATGACTTGTCATATCGCTTGAAATCATCATAATTTCCTGCAATAACAATCAAGCTTTGTATTTGGCGAACTTTATATTGTTCATGCTGCTTATAGATGTCTAAGGCCTTTATAATATGATGCATAGAAACATGCGTTTGCTTCATAATATAGTAGGCTTCAGCCACCTTGAAGTGAAACTCCGCTTGCTCAATATCATCAACAACTAAGGCGAGCTGCCTTTCAGCGATCTTATAATATTGGATAGCCTGTATGTATTCTTTCTTACTAAACTCATACATTCCTCTAAAAAAAGCATTATAATATTGCAGCATACCAGATAGTTGATGATTTGAATTTTCGATTTTATCAACCAAATCAGAAACAGAAGGCGATCGTTTTTCTGAAGGTTTAATATAATCGAGCATAAGCTGATGTCGAAAACACATCAATTGATAGTAAATTAGTAAATCCTGGTCTTCTTCCATCCGTTCAATTTCTTGTTCTACCTCAGCTTTCAAAATCTCTGCATCTGGAACGCTGAATTGTCGAATCATTTTATACCATTCATTTATTTTCACACCAACATGTGAAGAAAGAACTTTCACCATCCCTTATTCCCCTTCCACTAAACTCCCTTATATTACATTTATTATCACATGATGGAATTTACAAAGCACCGAAAAGAAACCGCAAAAAGAACAGTTGAGAAACAGAGCGTGATTTTATACATTTCTTCTCACAACAGAAAAAGCAGACTCTACCAAGTCTGCTTTTTTCTAAAATTCAAATGACTACACCTTTTGAAAATTAAGTATACAATGAATCGTTTAACCACTCTTCACAATGTTCTATAAGCCATCTCAAATATTCCACATATTGACCGGCATGATAGCCGTCACAAACAGCATGATGTACTTGAATGGCGACTGGCAAAATGATTTTTCCTTCTTCCACCTTGAATTTGCCTAACGTAAATATCGGCAGTAAATAAGTTTCATTTGTAGATAAATGAAGATGGAAAGAAGTGAAATCAATCCAAGGCAGGCTTGAAATATTGAACATATTTTCTGGCATATTAGGTTTAGGAAATAGTTTGTTATTTTCGCTATAAGTTTCAATATCCGTCATACAACTTTTATAAAACCGAGCAAAATTTTCGTCGTAAGGCGTCCAAATACTTGAAAATGTCTTTGTTTCTTTATTTAGAATCGTATAACTAGGATGGACAAGTTCCCAGTGACCAAGTTCATCGTTCACTAGATCCATCCGAAATTCAGGTATTTTTTGCACAGCTCTTGCTAACAAATAAATTTGCACAGGATATACTTTTAGCTTTTTTTCTTTTAATATTGCATGCAATGTTGTGATATCTAGATCGATAACCAGGCTATACGAGCATCGGGTTAACGTCATATAATGATGAAAGTGCTCTTTTCTCGGATAATTTTCGTCTATTTGTTTAAACATTTTATCTCCTCCTGAATGTGATTTCATGTATTCAGGAGGAGACTTTATCTGTTTTCACCACCACAATCATCCTTTCAAGATATATGTTATGTTTCGTCTATCACTACTGCAAGGCCTTCAGCAACTCTTCATAAGTCATCTTCCCAAACGTGAACTGTTCTAGTGCTATATATGTTTTCTCCGCTGAAGTATTCATTCTATTATGACATTCATTCACTAACTCATTTTCATTTGTTAACGGCTCATGTATATGTTCTTTATTTCGAAATGCTTCATAATATCTTATACCAAATATTCTCTGGGATATCGCATTGATGTGAATTCCATCCGGGTTTGATGCAAGGCCTTTGACAGTAACATAATAACAATTTTCATGATGATGTGCATATTTTTGTAGTTCCTCATTTATCAGTTGATATTCCATACATTCTGCGCCAAATGCTGTCTTTCCCAAGAAATCGCCCAAACCTCCTATCACAAGCGGTATGTTAGGTACAGATAATTCAGTTCTTAATTCATCAAAAAATCTTTGTATTTTTTCATAGTATTCTGTGTATTTCCCATCTTGGATGTCACTTTCTCCTTGATGCCATAATATCCGGACCAATTCGCTATTTTCCTTTGCAAATGTAGCTTCACTTATAGCATGACGAAATCATGCTCCATCCAGCTATCGGCCTATCAAAATGAATAGGCTCAGTCATCATTTTCCATCTGCCATTTCACAGCACCATGATTCTTTCATTATAAATCGGAGGCACTTCATGTTTAAAGCCGCGCACCGCCATATTCGATTGTCCAATTAGTAACAATGACTTCATATCTTTCTCCCCCTCGCTAAATAAAGTGTATTCATCTGAACGTTATCACTTACCTTTCCTCTGTTCTATAATTTCAATAATCTCTTGCAATTCCCTTTTTATATTAACTTTTGTCTATTTTTGCCGAAGGAATAGTAAGAAGGATTTACTTATTGTAAGATCCTTATGCATCTATCAATCAGGAGGCTCTACTATGAAGAAATGTTTTGTAATATTTTTTACTTGTTTACTATTGTTAACAGCTTGTAGCAGTGCAGCATCTACTAAAAAACAGCTCACCACAGACAACATCATTGAAGCTTTCAAAAGTGCTGGGCTTGAAGCAGAAAAACCAACTGATCTCAAACAAAAAGAGTTTGGAAATATAAGAGAAGAAGGAAAAAGGATTCTCATTCCTTCTTTAGGCGAAAATGCTGGTGGAAGGATTTTTAAATTTGGAAATGAAGCTGACCTTAACCAGGCCAAATCTTATTATGATGAATTAGGAAATGCTGGATCTATGTTCTTCTCTCACACATATTCAAAAGGGAACTTCCTGTTACAAATGAACGGAGAAATGAAGGATTCTGAGTTTGAAAAATATAAGAAAGTGATGGATGAGGAAATAAAATAATTTCTTATTTCTTTTCTACAAAGAAGTAAACAATGCCATACTGGCTACTGACAGTTTGCATTATATGAGTGTTTCTCTAATTTTCAAGAGAAAAGTTGCACCTTTACAGTATGGATTTCCAGCTATTTTCATGCTCTTAAGTATTATCTATTGCTAATAATGTTTTCTTATAGATATAGGAATACCTAGAAATCGGCACAATCAGTTGCAACAGCAGTAACTTAAATTATGACTAGCACCTTGAGTCATTGAATGAGTGAATAACATACGGGGCAACTTCTGCATAGAAGTTGCTCTTTTAACATTACGGTACATAGACTTGTCAGTATATTTTCAGGTGATGATTTCCTAATCATCAATCTTGGTCATCGTTTTTTCTGGCAAATATCAGCTCGTCCTCATATAAAAACAGACCCTTAAGAGCTGTTTTTTCTCTAAGAGTCTTCTTTACTTCCAAAAAAAATTCATTACTTCTTTCTCGACTCATAAACATAGTTTAAACCAAAAGCAATCTCTTTTAATATATCAATGAAAATGTGAATGGCTGCTCCTAGATGTTTGTCCTTCCTATAAACGATTCCTACACTTCTAATAAGATGAGCGTTCTGTATAGGAATAATTTTTAATTGTGGTTCTCTTAGATATTCAAGATAAGGGGTCGGTAAGACCGTTATCCCTATGCCATCTACCACCATATTAATTAATGACTGCATAGTTGTTACTTCAAAAATAGGATCGGGTACAAAACCGATATCCTTACAATTTTTGTTTATAAATTGTCTGATGAAAAATTGCTCAGGAAACAAAATTGAAGCGGTTTCCTTTAATACTTCTAGCCCCAACATTTCGCTTTGTGCTAGGGGGTGTTTAACAGGTACTGCAAAAGCCATATCTTCGGTGTATAAAGAGATTGTTTCAAATTCATCCCCTTTCATGGGTAAAAAAACAATCCCTAAGTCCACTTTATTTTCTATTAAATAGTTTTGAATATCCCCAGTACGCAGACCTAGTACAGAAATTTTAACAGCTGGGTATTGCTGATGAAATTTAAATAATGCTGGTGGAATAAGATAGTTCTCTACTGTTAGTAATGTCCCAATCGAGATTGATCCTCTTTGAAGTCCATTCAATTCATTGATCGATATCTTCGCCTGTTCAATTTCGTGAAAAATGTTGCGAGTATATTTTAACAGAAGCTTTCCAGATTCAGTAAGAGTCGTTTTCTTACCAATACGATCAAACAAAGGTGTTCCTATTTCATGCTCTAAAAGTTTGATTTGCTGACTTAAAGATGGTTGAGATATTCCAACCTTTTCTGCCGCTTTTGTAAAATGCAGTTCTTGACACATTGCATAAAAATACTCCAATTGTCTTAATTCCATTCTTTCGACTCCCAATGATTATTTTTATAAGTACAAACCTTACGATTTTTAAATATTGTCATCTAACATACATGATTATACAAATTATACCATAGTTTCAAACTATAGTTATTATATAAATAATTGAATTGTTCTATTAAAAAAAGTGTCCTAGACTATTACATGAAGGTCATACTTAAATACAAAATTCTTATACAAAGAAATCCTTCAAACCGTTTAAAGGAGGTCAGTAGATATAACGGGAATAAGTAAGATTTTTATAAGTTATAGAAATTTTAATGTAGGAGGTTAAAACAAGTGAAGAATTTAAATGTAGCAATTCCAACCCCGTTTCACGAAGATGAAAGTCTATACTTGGATGGATTTAAACCAATTGTTGAATATTTAGCTGAAAATGGTATTGACTCACTACTCGTATCTGCAACTACAGGTGAACAAAACTCAATGAGTATTGAAGAAAGGATACACATTATTGATTTTTTTAATCAGCAAAATTTTAAAAATGTTGAACTAATGTTTGGTGTATCAGCTACAACGACAAAAAATGCAATAAAATTAATTGAACGTCTCGAGGATTCAGTTTTCGACTCCATTCTAATTCAATTTCCTCCTTATATTCAGCCAACTCAGGAACAAGCTATGTCTTACATTAATGAATTGTTAGAGCAAACCTCAAAAAACATTGTTCTTTATAACAATCCTTCTCGCACAGGGTTTGAATTGAGTGCTGACTCATTTCAGACTCTTATTAATCAAAAACACGCTACATTGGTTGGTATGAAAGAAGAGAGTGATGTTAGACGCCATAAAAATACAACTTTACCAGATGACTTTATTATGTTCGCTGGAGGGGATGTAAACCTCACTGAAAAAATATTAAACGGATGTAATGGGCTTTCTAGTATGGTAGGAAATGTTTATCCAAAAGAGATTCAAAAATTTTTTACTGACTTAGTTACAAAAAAGCCTGTGAACCTTCAAAAAATAAGTAAATTAATCGATAAAGTTACACGTGGACACGCAGTTATGAATATTAAAAATCATTACAATGCTCTAGGAATAAAAGTAGGTAGTTGTCGTTCTCCAATTCGATAGTTATTATTTCTTGCAAGCAGGTTCAAATCATTTAATCCTGCTTGTCCCAATTAATCATAAGAGATTTGGAGGGGGGCCTTAGCTGCCATGAGAATTCCACAAACAGAGCAAGAGCAAAGATCGAGTATGCAGACAAAAAAGAGGATACTAACTGTTGTTGGTGTTATTCTAATTGCAGCAAATCTTAGGGCTCCAATTACATCAGTCGGTCCAGTATTATCTTCCATTCGTGATAATCTTGAGATCTCTAACACATTAGCTGGTACAATTCCTACAGCCGTTTTATTCACATTCGCATTGTTTTCTCCTTTTGCCCCTAAGATCACTCGTCATTTCAGTATAGAATCAACACTGTTTATGGCAATAACATTATTATTAGTTGGAATTGGAATACGCTCTGTTGGTAGAGTGGACACGTTATTTTTAGGTACCATCATAATAGGTTCATCTATCGCGGTTTGTAATGTTTTATTACCTAGCTTCATTAAACATCAATTTGCAAAAAAATTAGGCTTGATGACTGGCGTATATGCAGTTTCTATGAATTTATTTGGAGCTATTGGTTCAGGGATTAGCGTCCCTATTTCTTCATCATTAGGTTTCGAGTGGTCAGGTTCCCTAAGTTGTTGGGGATTCTTAGCTCTTCTTACCATGATATTTTGGATACCACAATTAAAGAACAACCCAGAATCTGTGGATCTTTTTCAAAAAGAAAATAAGAAAAATTCTATCAGCCTTTGGCGTTCAAAGATAGCGTGGAATGTTACGTTGTTTATGGGGGCTCAGTCCTTCATATTTTTCACAGTAATTTCATGGCTTCCTGAAATTCTTGAAACTAAAGGGCTAAATACTAATGAAGGTGGATGGATGCTTTCATTAATGCAACTTTCAATGCTTCCTGTTACATTTATTGTACCAATTTTAGCTGGACATTTTAGCAAACAACAGATATTAGTATTGATTTCTTTTCTCTTGCTTGTTGTTGGTTTATTGGGAATTTTATTTGGAGCGTCTTTCTTTATACCTCTGTGGATTATAATGATTGGGATTGGCATTGGAATGGCCTTTAGCTTAGCCATGATGTTTTTTAGTTTGCGCACCAAAAATATACAAGAAGCAGCAGAATTATCTGGTATGGCACAATCTTTAGGCTATCTATTAGCAGCTATAGGTCCTATTTTATTCGGTTGGTTACATGACGTTACTTATCATTGGACTGTGCCTCTGTTAATGCTAATCTTCATTTCAGTCATTATTTTAATTACTGGTGTGAATTCTGGTAAAAACGTATATGTTACTTCTGCTAAATAAATGGTGAAATTCATTAAAACCCTTTATGATACTTGCATCAAATCCTTAACAGGTGATTCAATGATTCACCGCGCAATTTGAAATAACGTATTATTGATTTAACATGTTATCGTCATTACAATATGTTTTCTGGAATGTTTATTTTAAGAATCAAAAAAAGGCCGCTTAGGCCTTTTTACATTTTTTTATTAGTGAATTTGCTCAATATCCTTATCCTCAGCAACCATATCCGCCTTTCCCCGCCTCCTGACAAGCGTCAAAGTCATGCCTGCAAAGATCATTACGATGCCCAGAGTTTGATAGAGGTCTGGACGGAAGCCTGTGAAGACGGTATCCAGCACGATCGCGACAGCCGGGTCGAGGAAGACAATGATTGAAATAAACTTCGTTGATAAAAATCGCAAACTATCAAAAAACAGCAAATACACAATACCTGTATGGATGATACCAGTAGATACCACCATGATCCAGTTTCCTTGAGACAGGTTGGTAAAAGCGCCGAAGTGAATAAACGGAATCAGGATAATAACCCCTAAACCAGTTTGCAGGAAGGTGGTCGTGTAAGGGCTGAGGTTTTGAATGCCTTTTCCCACTAAAGTTGTGAACGCATAAAACAGTGCAGCGAGAACTGCCCAAATGATGCCAGATCCCATCAGCTGTGTCAATGAAGTGCTGCCGTTAATCCCGGAAATCAGCACAGTTCCCAGAAAACAGATGATAATGGAACTGACAGAAATGACATTTAATCTCTCTCTGTAGATGATGCTACCTAGAAGAAGAACAAGCACCGGTGCAAGGTGATAAACGGAGATGGCGATCGTGACAGACGTTTCTTCAAAAGACTTAAATAAGAAGACCCAGTTGAATACGAGAAAGAAACCGCACGCCAATGTTTGCAGCACATCTCTCTTGCTCCACTTTTCGGTTTTATACTGTCCGGATGCCAGCCAGCAAAAGCTTAAAAATAACGTCGCGCAAAGGCAGCGGACAAAGACCAATTCAAATGACTGCAAATTAGTATGCTCTGAGAAAAAGCCAATGGAACCGAAAATCACCATGGAGATGACCATTTTCAGCACGGCTGTTGATTTTTGTTTTGGTGTGATTGAGAGATCTTGCTGCATCAAGCGTATTCTACCTCCAATTATGTATAGGGAAAAGCACCCCAGCTGTAAGGTGCTTTTCTCTTTATTATAGTTTCTTGCCGGCTGTCCAGCCGCCGTCTATGACAAAGTTTGAGCCTGTAATAAATTGCGCCTCATCCGAAGCTAAATACTTCATACAGGAAACGATATCATCCGGCTGCCCCCACGTATGAAGGGCGTGGTTATCTTTGATCAGCTGAACCATTTCATCGTTTTGAAAATACTCTTCCGTTAATTCTGTTCGGATCACGCCAGGTGAAATGCTATTCACCCTGATGCCCGTTGACCCGAATTCCATAGCGAGCTGCTTCGTCAGTCCGATGAGCGCATGCTTGGAAGACACGTAGGCTGCCCGCGCAGGCTCTGCCATCAGCCCGGACACAGAGGCGATATTGATCATACAGCCTCGTTTCCCCAGCTTAGACCACAGCCTTGCCGTATCTCTAGAAAGAATAAAAACTGCCGTGAGATTAATGTCTATGACTTTTTTGAATGATTCTGCTGATAATTCAAGGACAGGGGTGATTTCCCTTATTCCTGCTGCATTGATTAAGATGTCCGGAATCAATTGGCGTTGTTCAAGCTTTGGCAACAACGATTCAGCCTGCTGAACATCAGACAAGTCAGCCTCAACCATATGAAAGTCATCATTTACTATAAATTCTGACATTTTATTTGTTTGAATATCCACTCCAACGACCCGAAAGCCGTCAGCTAGAAATTGCTTTACCGCCGCGAAGCCGATCCCGCTATTTGCCCCAGTGATCATTAAATTCTTTTTGTTCATCATTTTATATTCTGCCTTTTTTCATTTTGGTAATTTTCAATAATCTGAATACTACAGTTTGACAATATATTACAAATAATTTAGCATTGTCTTTACATCCTCTATTTTCCATGTTTGCTATTATACAGGAAATAACCAGAAAAATCATCTACTTTTTAAGGGGCGATCTATATGGTTCAAGTTTCAAAAACACAAAAAAATTCAACATCCGATATTGCTAACTATGCTTCTTATTTAAAGGAAAACGGTTATTCTTATATTCCAGCAGAGTTCTACCAGCAAAAAACTACAGACGACGAAGTGCGCGAATTACAGCTTACATATGATGCTTTGAAAGCTGATCCTAAAGGAGGAGGTCGTTACAGAGCGCACTCCCGCTATATTCTGGCTCCTGACTCTGACACCCTTGAATTAGACCCGGATAATGGATATTTCCAATCAAAAGAATATAATTATGATGATGGCGGTATTGTCAGGAAATTCGATAAAATATCAGATGAGTTTCTACAGCATCCTGTAACGCAGCAATTGATACATTCAAATGTAGAAATGGCCCGCCAAACCAATTTTGTAGATTGGGGGAAAGAAGTGATCGTCGGGCTCCACCAAGTCAGATATCAAGTGACACCTGACGCGCCTTCATACAGCTCACCCATTTGGCTGCATCGTGACGACGAACCGCTTGTCTTCGTCCATCTATTTCAGCTGAGCGAGGATGCGATCGGCGGGGATAACTTAATTGCCCCGTCTGTGAAGCAAATTGATAAAGTGCTGCGGCTGACAGACCCGCTTGAAACACTTGCTCTCGGGCAAAAGGTCTTTCATGCGGTAACACCGGTCGGCACTGCCAATGCAGATGGGGCACATCGAGATATCTTATTAGTTACCTTTTCTAACAGATAAAAAAAGCGCCCGAGGGCGCTTTTTTTACAAATCTATCGAACAATCAAAACCGGGCAAGGTGATAATTGCGACACTTTATGGCTGACACTTCCAAGCATCATTTCTTTCAGGCCGCTGATGCCCCGGCTTCCGACTACGATCAAGCTGATGCCTTTCTCTTTTGCATGATTTAATATCTCATGTGCCGGCTCACCATTCGCATAAATGATTTCAGCTTGAACACCGTTCTCGGCTGCTTTTTCTTTTGCGTTCTCAAGGATTTTCAGGCCTTCTTTTTTAACCTGGTCCCTAATTTCATCAATAAAATGTTTGGGCACATAGACAATTCCCGTCAAAGAAGAAGTCGCGACGACGGCTTCTCTCCCCACATGAAGGATGCTTAGTTCGGCCTGCTGTTCTTTAGCCAAATGCACTGCGGCATCAAACGCTTTTTCACTCATGTCTGATCCATCAATTGCAACTAACATTTTGTTAAACATGCTCTTCCCGCCTTTCGGAATGTGGCTGGTTCATCTTTCTCTTTTATTGTCCGCCTGCTTCCGGTTATTGTCAATTGAAGTGCGTCAGTTTTCAAAAAGTTGTCAGAGACTCTCTCCGTTTGTGGCAATGATTAGCTGATATCAGTTGAAGCTTTTTTCTTGATGCGCGTTAACGTTCCGTTTCCTTCATTGTCCCGATCTACATAAATGAAGCCGTAGCGTTTTTCATTTCCTCAGTGGATACGCTGACAAGGTCAATTGGTCCCCATGATATGTAGCCGATTAAGTCAACGCCGTCCGCAATGGTGCCGTCCTTTTCAACTTTGTCTACAAGCTGACCCTTGCTATGCAAGGGTTTCAACGATAATTCCGACTGGGCTCGAACCAGCGACCTCTCCCCTGTCAAGGTGAATGACTTCATCCGAAGCAAACAGACCTTCCCTGAACAAGACTGATTTAATAAGGTTCTATGATGAGCCTTTCTGATAAAAAATGTGCATTTCTAAAGAAAACTGACAGGGTTCGTCCCCTTTTTAAAATGTTGAGTTTGGATCAATCATCGTTGTGTTTCGATCTGCTTCAAAACTGTACATTCCTGCAGCTGAAATCACTGTAAGAGCGATCATCGTAAAATCCTTCTTAAAAATCATACAAACAATCCTCTCTCTGAACTTTGAGTTGTGTTTCTAATATCTTTTGATAGGCAGCCGTAGCATCTTCAAATCGACCTTGTTTCCCATACTCATCTGGATATACTATATAGCTTGCTTCAGCAGAAGCGATGAGCGGTACCCCATAAATGTCCCTGATACATAATTGATGTTCTGCCATTTGTAGAAAACAATCCACTTAAACCATTTTAACAAGAAGACATATCTCGTCCATGTTGTCATTGGCTTATGTTGAGCTTGTGAAAAAATCATATTCATGTATAATACAACTAATGTATTATACATGAATTGTAGGAGGGTGACCTTTTTGAAAAGAGAAGATGCCTTAAAACTAAGAGCAGATATTAAGAAGATGATTATAATAACTGGTGTTTTTGAATCTCAAAATTTGCCCAATGGACCATTTGAAAAACCTCTACCAACTTCTCAAATGATGGCGTTAGAGGAACTAGAGGTGGAAAAATTAACTGTTTGGCAACTATCCAATAAACTTAGATTAGAGACTTCAACTGTAAGTAGATTGGTAGATAAGTTAGTAAAAAAGGGGCTTGTTTATCGTGAAGTAAATGAAAAAAATAGAAGAGAACTTTTTCTGCACCTCACAGAAAAAGGTCACATTACTGTTAATCGCTTAAGAGAACAATCCATTACATTTTATCAAAGTATTCTCAATAATTTATCAGAATCAGAACAAAAAATAGTTGTGGATGGTTTTGAATTATTTATTGATTCTATTTCTAAGTCTTTTGATTAGAGTGAGGTAAATCATAACATTTGGAGGATAAAATGAGTTTGGATTTTGAACGTCCTATTATTGAACTAAAAGAGAAATTTGATGAATTAAAGAAAATGATGAAAGAAAATAATGTAGATTTCTCGTCAGAAATTCATTTATTAGAAAAACGTTTAAATAAAATGCAAGATGAAATGTATTCTAATCTTACAGCTTTTCAACGAGTTCAAATTGCAAGGCTACGTAACCGGCCAACGACATTGGATTATATACCTTTATTATTTACAAACTTTTTCGAACTTCATGGTGATCGATTATATGGTGATGATAAAGCAATGGTAGGTGGTATTGCAAAATTTAAAGGGATGCCCGTTACGGTTATTGGTCATCAAAAAGGTAGAAGTACAAAGGAAAATATAGAAAGAAATTTTGGAATGGCTCATCCAGAAGGATATAGAAAAGCGCTAAGACTTATGAAACAAGCTGATAAATTTAATCGCCCTATTATTATATTTATTGATACAATAGGCGCCTATCCAGGTAAAGGGTCTGAAGAACGTGGAATTTCCGAAGCGATAGCTAGAAATCTATTTGAAATGGCAACACTTAAAGTGCCAATTATTTGTATTGTAATTGGAGAGGCATCAAGTGGTGGTGCTCTTGGCATTAGTGTCGGTAACCATATCCATATGTTAGAGTATTCATGGTACTCGGTAATTTCGCCAGAAGGAGCAGCATCTATCCTCTGGAAGGACGTTAAGTATGCTCCAGAAGCTGCTGAACATATGAAAATTTCAGCAAAAGATTTAAAACATTTAGGAATTATTGATGAAATCATTCCTGAAATGAAAGGTGGAGCACAAAATGATATAAAATCACAGGCAAAAATGATTGAATCTGTAATCGAATCATCTCTAAAAAAATTGATACCATTATCCTCGGAAGAGCTTATACAACAGCGATATGAAAAGTATAGACAAATAGAGAATAAATGAAAATATTAAAGTCTATATTACATTTAGGAGTATTTTCGCAAAAATTTCCAAGCGTTTTGTAAGTAATCTCTTAAACCGGATATGCTGATACTATTAAAAGATGTGAGATCGGTATGAAAAAGGATTTTCTTCCATCAATACTTTTTCTGAAGGTCCTCAAATCGTCCTCATAAAAAACAGACCATGGGTCTGTTTTCATTTTACCTATGTGTTTTGAGATTCCCCATCTCTCAGTCGCCGAGCCATATCTAAAGCAAAATAAGTCAAAATGCCATCGCATCCGGCGCGTTTGAACGCCATTAATAATTCTTCAATTACAACATTTGCATCAAGCCAACCATTCTGAATTGCCGCCATCAACATTGAATATTCTCCACTGAAGAAAGAATTTTGTCCATTCCTTACCTAATTTCCATAAAAAAATTAATATTATATTTATTATCACATCCAGGTATTTACAAATAACCGAAAAGAAACTGAAAAAAAAGCTCCTGTAAAGGAGCCATGTGATAGTGATAGATTTAATATGAAACTTGTTTATAAAAGTACATTATTGAAAATTATTTATAATTGTACTTAATGCTTTCTTTAGTACAACCTTATCATCATTTGACAAGTTTTGAAGCGCTGTCTTGTTCAGCTCAATTGTTGCTGCTTCAACTTGATCTCTAATGACTAAAGATTTTTGAGTAGCCTCTACTAAAATATTTCTTCGATTGTTTGGATCTATTGTGCGTTCAATTAAGTCAGCTTTTTGCATTTTATCTAAAATTCCAGAAACTGTTGAGGCTTCTAAATATACAAGTTCTCCAATTTGTTTAGGAGATAGCTGGCCCTCTCTCCACAGACAGTTCAACACACCATATTGAGCGGGTGTCAAATCACATTTCTCTAAAAGCTTACTAAAGTACTTAAACACTTTATTTTGACTAACACTTAGTAAAAAATTTATGCACTCTGTTAATTCCATTTTATCTCCCCCACATTGACTTTACCTATAATATCATGGTAGTTTTTTAATTGAAATACTTTTGCACCAGAAATATTTTGTCATAATATATTTTTAGAGAGGAAGATAAACAATGGATTCATTTAAAGCGATTCTAGTAACAGAAAAAAATGATCAAGTTAGTTATGATCTTCAAAATGTAAGTGTTAATGATTTATCTGAAGGAGAAGTATTCATTAAAGTAGCATATTCTTCAATCAATTATAAAGATATGCTGGCTGTTCAAAAAAATGGAGGTGTGATTCGTAACTATCCAATGATTCCTGGGATTGATCTAAGTGGAACTATCGTTCATACAACAGATAATCGTTTCATAGAGGGTCAACAAGTGATTGTCACAGGTTTCGCTATGGGCATGAGCCACACTGGAGGTTTTTCTGAATATGCTAGAGTACCTGCGGATTGGATTGTTCCTTTGCCAAATAACTTGACTTTAAAAGAAGCAATGATTTTTGGAACAGCAGGCTTTACCGCTGCTCTTTCTATCATGGCTTTACAGGAAAATGGTATGAGTACGATAAATCAACCTAATATACTCGTTACGGGGTCAACTGGTGGAGTTGGTAGCATTGCTATACAATTATTATCTAAAATTGGATACAAAAATATCTTTGCTTTAGTGCGTAAAGATAATCAAGTTGATATAGCAAAATCTTTAGGGGCAACTGATGTCATTTTTGCAAACGAGTTAGGAGAGATAAAAAAACCATTAAACAAGCAAAAATTTGACTTCGTCTTAGATACCGTAGGAGGAGATGTGGCTTCTGTGATCATTCCTCAAATTTCTTATGGTGGAAGCATGAGCATGTGCGGGAATGCAGGTGGAATTAAATTAACAACAACTGTGTTACCTTTTATTCTAAGAGGGATCAACCTTCTAGGGATCGATTCTGTAAATGTACCAATCAATAAACGCAAAGTAATTTGGAACGAGATAGCAAACGAATGGAATATCTCCCAAACGACTCTAGTCAATGAGATTACTCTCGATACATTACCTGAAAAAATTGAAGCCCTTAAAAATGGCCAACATTTAGGAAGAACCATTATTAAATATTAAGATAAACGAACTTTATTTATTTAAATTACACCAGACAAATATTGAATGTATTGATGCAGATACCCCATCCCAAACAGGTGGGGTACATCTATTCAAAAAAGAGCGTGACATGCTAGTGCTAAAATACCTCAGATATTTATAATCATGTCACAAACAAATTAGAATTTAACACCGCAGAACACTTTAATCGTTTTAACCTAAAAAGAAACGATCTGCAAAAAACAAAAAACCCTTGCATAGCAAGGGTTTCAACGATGATTCCGACTGGGCTCGAACCAGCGACCTCTACCCTGTCAATGTGGATTACTCTACCTGAACATTTAAGAGGATTCAGTCTTAAGTGCAGTTGTATCAATGGGTTTGAATACTCTTTCTGTTGAAAAATATGCATTTTTGAAGAAAAATGAAGAGTTTTGGCCCCAAAATGGCCCCACATGGGGTCATTTAGTTAAAATTAAAAAAGCCATCCATAAGGACGGCCGAGTGTGAGTACTATAAGAAGAAGTTAATCATTGAAATATACGAATTTTCAAATCCCGTTTCCGCGGGTAAACCGTATACTCTAATAATACCTCACATTTAGACACCGAACAAATATTCTGTAAAAATATTTTCGAGGTGAGAGTATGGGAAGTATGACTGATCTCGAAAGGAAAATTTATCGAATCATTTATAATATGAGCCGGTTTCGTAAGAATCCAACAATGGTTGACCTTAAAAGAAAAACAGGTAAAGATGAAGCATCTATAAGAAAAGCCGTAAGAAATCTAATGTCTCGAAAAGAGCTTGCTTGGGATAAAGAGAAAAGAGAATGGCGGTTCAAATAAAAAGACCTCTCTTAATTAAGGGAAGTAATGGCAGAAAGAGCGGTACGAGCAACGGCAACCGTTGAAACTAGCGGGCTGGCGTTTCCAGCGATTACCGTAAAGCTAGTAACCTTGTTCCACAAGTCGATGAAGAATTTTGAAATAGGTTCCCAGTATTTAATGACAAGGAATACAGCTGTTCCAATCGCAGCAATTGCTAACAAAATAGGATTTGCCATAAATATTTTTGAAACAACCCCGAAAACTGTGCCAATCAGTTTAATAGCAGAACCTACTTTCGTCGCTATGGCTACTATGTCTTTCCACTTTAAAAACAATGTAGAGAAAGAAACAATCATCGGTGTTAAAGCTCGTACTACACCAATAGTAGATAGGAAACCTGCTATTAATTGACCGATTATCGGATTTGTTTCCATTGCTGCATTGGAAAATTTCAAGAAACTATTTACATTTTCCAAGATGGTCTTTCCTAGTGGTGCCATTCCAACAAGTAGATTTATAACAGTCCGGGCAATTTGACCAAGTGTGCTCCACACTGTCGGACCTGTTTTTTCAATGTAGGCAATAAAATTCTTAAAACCTTCTGTATGTTGAACGGTACCGGCCCATTCTCTGAACCTAGCTGTCATATCAACTAATGAAGTGAGCATGTCAGCGGACATTGGACCAAACGCAGCAAATAAACGGCGTAATGCTCCTGAGAAATTTGTGATGACTTTTAAGAGTTTTGGCCCGTTTTCACGAGTGTATGCAACGAAGTCTTGGAATCGTTGTGATGAGCTTAAACCTGCCGCCCATTTAGCCCAAGAAGCAGTTGCTTTTTCCATGCTTGCAGCCATGTCATTTCCTAGAGGACCAAAAGCCACAATAAGGTTCATCACTGTTCTCATGACGTTACCTGCGATATTTCCAAACGTCACAAATGCTTGACCGGCGTTGTTGTTCATCCATTTAATAAAATTTTGAAGATCAGGAGCTTTAAAAGCATTATCCATGTTCTTTGATAATGTAACCGCTCCATTCGCGACACTCATAAACATAGGTCTTAAACTATTCAGAACTGTTTTAAACGTTGTGAGTGAGTTGGTGAATGATTTAAGGATCCAAGTAATTCTTTTAAACTCATTTCAACCTCTCCTTTGATGTTTTTTTGCGTGTCCACCTCACGCACAGGATTTACGCTTAGTTTGGCTCCAAGCCTTTAGAATGAGCAAAAGAGCCTTTTTATGTCATGCTCAGGACAGTTCATTATTTGTTCTCAATTGTTTTGTACCACTCTTCATAGGTTTGGTATGGAATGACCTCACCCGCTCCCGAACCGCCCTTTCTCGCTCTTCTCGTGTCTGGCATTTTGCCATTCACTTTGAAAGAGATCGTGCAGCGGCAGTTTATATCATCTTTGGCATTATTCATGTGACCAGGAGCGGGGCCGACACCGCCATAAATAGAAACAAATAAACCATTTTTAGCGGTCTTCCCATCTAGCTTTCTATGACCAGCACGCGTTTTTAGGTCAAGGGTAGAATTCCACACCTTTTCTAAATTGGCGTGCTTAGAAGCTTTTTCAGCGCTTTCCATTCTTGCTGATACCTGTACCCTATGAACTTCGGTTCTCGCAACGTCACGGGCTTTCTTTCGAGCAAATTCGGTCACTCTTTCAATTCGCTTGGCTATTTTGCTATAATCCTCACCAGCTTGAATGCCTTGAGCAATAGATATTTGAATCTGCCGGACATAATCATCACGGTGACGCTTATATAAGGCTGAGAGAGTCAATTCAGCTATCGGGTTTAATATTGCCTGTTGAATCATTGCCGTTGTCGGCAACGTATAACCCATTTTCACGGCTGCTTCTATCTCATAGAGATAAGCTGACCTCAAATAGTTCTCAAGAAATTGCTTAGCTGCTAATGCTTCGACAATGATAAGAACCGTTTTGAATGCTTTGCTTGATTCCTCTGTCATGCGCTCCATTTCTTTTTTGAAGCGGTTGTATTTATTCAGATCCGCCATAGAAAGAGAACCATCTTTCCCATACTTTGCAAAAAGAGCGGCCATTTGCTGATTAATCTCTTTCAATCTCTTTGCAAAGACAGCATCAATTCTCTTGGCATCCTCTGTGATCATGTCGTCGAGCAGTTTATCAATCTCGTTTTGGTTCATCTTCCTCACCGTCCGTTTCTGGTTCAATATCAGTTAACGGCGGCATGCTGTTCCTGTAATCCTCTTCCTCTGCCTCAATACGTTTCAATTCCGCTTCTACATCATCTACCCACGGATGATTTGCAATACGTGTTTCACGGCTTAAATCTGTGCTCTGATTAGACATTTGAACCTGCTCAAGCTCGTTTGTCATTCGAGAGCGGTTAAATGTCATCTGTAAGAGCGTGTGATCGTATTCGCCTTGACCTGTCATCTTTAGATATTCAGTGAAGAACCAAAAAAAGGCGTGTAAAGCTGGCCGGAATTTCCGCTCTGCTTCATTCGCCTTTAGATCAAGCAAGGAATATAGATTTTTAATAGCAACGTTGGTCGGTGAATTTCCCACTTTGTCAGGATTGTTGTTTACACCCTGTCCGAAGCGGTAAATGTTCTCCTCAAGCCTATCAAGATGTGTATTTGAGCTATCCATCGGGATTTCAGCAGTCTTCATATTGAAGCCGCCGCCCTCACCAACGGCCACAGCTTTATAATGACGGAGGTTAGTCATAAATTCTGCTAGGTCTTCACCTGAATAATTGATTAATTCATAGATAATATCTTGCATTTCGTCAAACGTATTAGCATTGTTTGAGATATTCCCATTGTAAGCATCTATCAAGTCTTTATAGAAGATAAGGTCACTGACACCCTCTTCATTGTTCTTGAACTCGATTAGCGGTACCTTACCCCATCCATACCCTTCACCTTTTGTGTCGTAGAAATGGCTTTCAGGGTTGTTTTTATAATCAAAGTCTTGAATCAAAGCCCCCTCATGCTCCACATAATAAAAAATCTGTTCATCTGTGTACAATTCCACTTTGCGAGTGATCTCATCATCAATGTTTTTAACATCGTAGTAACGGATTGCATATAGCAAGCTGCGTTTTTTGGTTGAATCGTAAACCGGTATGACTTCCTCAGCCGGAATACGAAGATAATCAAAGTTACCTTCTTCATCAACAAATGGATGTAACCATTCTTTTCCCTTGTTACTAGCGTTTTTAAGAAGCTCTTGCATACAATCATCAAAATCTTCATCTATAAAGTCGTTCACAACTTCAAGAAACCTATCATTTTCTGCGTTAAAGGTGATCGGTTTTCCTAAAAGGTACTGGACCTTTTGCTGAACAAGAAGCTTATGCCAGTTGTGAGAAATTCGATTGTTCGGTTTATCTGTATCAACCACTTTAACACCATGTTTATAGAAGTATCGTATTCGCTTCTTAATGTCCGCTTGATTCAAATAATAAGCGACACCTTCAAGCATCTGTTTCCGCTCTCCATCGTGCCTATCAATCATCTTTTGTATAGCGGTGATATCAGGCAGCTTGTCGGATGTTTCTGCACTGTCTTCGATAATTTTAAGCAGCTCTTCTGTGTGTGTTGGTGTAACTGGATACATGGTTATTCACTCCTTTCAAATTATTTAAGAATACGTACAGTTGAGGGTTTTCCATTTGTATAAATCGCATAGCGTAATGCATCTAAAACATCATCCCACAACTTCACTGGCATTCCAGACTTTTGGTCCCATACATACATGAAGATTTCTTGCGCAAAGCGCTCTACTTTATCCTCAACGACAAAAAGCCTGTTCTTTTTGAACAAGCTCGCTACTGACTCAACACCTGATATTACAGCCTTATCCGCATTTACAGCCTTTATTTTTTCTCGCTTAAATCGTTCAATATGTTCTGTTCGAGCGGTATCACAATAAAAATTCATGCTGCCGTAACGATCTTTTATATCTTTCGCCACTTTGACCCAATAATCTATTTCTTCATGTTGCGCTGCATGCTCTTCCAAGAGATAATAATTTTGTTTATCATCCTCTCCAATAACGACGATGGAACCAAAATGCTCATACCCCCAGTCAACGCCAGCGAAGTATTTTACAAAGTTGACGGTCTCTAATTGATCTGACCTGATGTAATGCACATCTTTGTTGAAATCTTTGTATATCACACCTTCTGGCGCAACCCAATAACCATGAATATCCCTGTCTGTAAACATGCCACTCGGTGTGGATGCCACTATACTTTCAACATATTCAGGATCAAGAAAGTTATTATCAAACAAAGAAAAGTGAAAAGCCCTGATGTTAAGGCGGCCACTCTTTAATCTTTGCCCGTCTTTGTCGATGTAGTCTTTTTTTACGGTGTGCATTGGGTTTTCAGGGTTTGTATCCATCAAGACCATTGCGCCTTTGTACGAACAACGGGATATAACTTCCTTCACAAATGAATCATGAAGTGCGGTTGCTTCGTTTAAAAATGCGCCAGCTGATGTAAAGCCCCTCGCTTTTTTCCAAGCGTCCACATTGGCACCATCGAAACAGTAGACCCGGTTGCCGAATATCTCAATGGCATTTGCTTTGTCGAGTCTAAGCTCTTTCTCTAATATCAATTCAAGGTCATTCAACACGTTACGTTTGATGGCTGCTTGAGTAGCGCCACCGATGATAAATGAAAGACCCTTGTTTTGATATTTGCTAATGTGAGCAAGGAATGCTAAAAGAAGCACGAATGTTTTCCCTGCTCTCTTTGCTCCGCTACACAAAAGGATTTTAGGACGCTCTTTTACAAAGCTGTCCCATACCTCTTTTTGCTTTTTATTCAATTCCATGTTCATTCACCATCTTTTGAAGCATTGAAGCGATTTTGTTTTCTCCACTTCCTTCACTACCGCCATCAATGGCCTTCTTAGTCTTCTCGATGTTCAAGCGCATCTGCTCAAGTTTAAGCCGTCTTTCGTCTGTCTCATGGGCTATGTTGTCAAACTGCTTTATTAAGCTTCTCAGCTCGCCCATTGCCCTAGATTGAGCGTTTAGGAATGTAGCATGACGATCCCAAGCAAACTGGAATTCGTATTCTTCTTCTTCAATGTCAGCTGAATCTGAAACGACTGACTTTTTCTTTTTCAACTCTTTGATCATTTCATCCTTACTCTCGACGAACATTATTTTCTGTGCCCGCACAATGGCTGTGAACTGAATTTGTATTTGCTCCCACAGTAGATCAACGGGCGAAAACTCCTGAATGTCTTGCATGATCTCAAACGCTTCAGCTGGCATGTGCTTTGAGTAAAATCCATGAGTCTTTGCGTTTTGGTTTCTTGCAGGAGCACCACCGCTATTCCCTACAGCGTTTTTGTTCCCAGGTTGCCCACCTTTTTTTGTGTGCACACTTTTTTCTTTGGGTGCACCCTTTTTTCTTTCCCACCCATGCCGCTTTTTCCATGATTTTATGGTGTTGATCGACACCCCGTATTTCTCGGCAAGGTCCTTGTATTTCATGCCTTTGACGTAATCTTTCTCCGCCTGAATGTGCTTGGATTCCATCTACATTCACCTGCCGCCTCCTTCTGATTCGTGTTGTTTTGGGATTTTTATTTCCTCTAAACTGCCGCCGCACTCTACCTTTAAGCCGATGCTTGGTGTAAAGAATTATCGGAAGCAGTTTACAAGGAACAAAAAAAGCACCCCGCAGGATGCTGTTATCTCTTAATTTTCAAAAGTCTCTTGAATTCTTTTAATCATTTCATCTACCGGGTACATACTCTCATTTTCTCTTAACTTTAACCATGGAACACTTACAAATTCTTCTCCATGTGCGTATGCCCTGCCGTACCATTCTTCATTATTATTAGAAGCAATGTAAATGTCAAAATTCAAATCAGGATAAAACTTCCCATCTAATTTAACAGCTCCAAATTTCACGAGATAATGTTCTTTAACTAGCAAAATTTTCGGTTCTTTCATTTTCTCACCCCCTGTCTTTTTATCGGCAGAAAGCGAACCAATGGAACTATTCGCGAAATTTGTCGAACGAAAGCCCCTTCATAAATAGGTGGAAGCGTAAGACAAAAAAAAGCACCTTAAAGGTGCTTTTCAGGTATTATTTTTTAGATTCGGATTGCTCCTGTAAAACTTTAAATGCTTCAGATAACAATTCACCATAATTATGTACTTCATTAGATTTTGTCTTCGGAGTTGGGAATGCTATTACTGACATATAAATTCTCCCCTCTAAATTTCATTTCCAATCGTATTAACTTTACTAAGGTTCAGTTTAGCCAACTTCTCACTAATTTCCTGTTTTTCCTTCGTAAGCTCATTGGAATGTATTCTCTCTGCCCACATTTTATACAGACTAACTGTATTACTAAAGTTATGTTCTATATCCTTTCTGAGGTAGCAATAAACATCGTAATTATGATCTATAAATTCGCAAAAGATATGAGAAAGTGGATTAAATGCCAATTCTTCATCAGCTAAACCACTCATCATAGCTGCACTAAAAAACTCTAACTGATTAGCAAGATTACCTACACCTGCATCAAACTTACATTCCAAACTTACAGCATCTAAGATTTCCGAAGCCAAAAATTCTTTTTTATGGTTTATTTTAGTAATTTTTATAGGTTTGCCTTTCAGTGTTGAAGAATACTTGTTTTCTAACGGTATAAAAGAGGTTGCAAACCAGTTAAGATACTCTATACTTTTTTCAATTGAGGCTCGCTTATTTTTAATTCTCATATCTTTCTTCATTAGATTTAATTGTTTAATTGCAATAAAAATCCCAGCTGCTAACCCAATACTAGCAATATAATAAAGCATTGTAATGACTTCTTTTACGATTGGATATACATTCATACTATGCTCCTTTCTAAGAAAATTCAAGCAAATTGAATCAACTTTTTTTAGTATAATACACTAAATATCGACAGTAAATAACATATTTTAATAATAGGTATACAAAAATAATGAAGATAAATAAAAAAGCACCCCACAGGATGCTATTTCAATAGTTCTATTAATTTATCTCTTTTTTCTCGATCAAGCATATGGTTAGTTTTAAGCCATTCTTGCATTAATACATACATGCCCTCAGTTGTTAAACCAATTTTCTTATCGTCACCTTGTTTGTACAAAATATCTACTTTGCCGTACCTTCTCACGAGACAGTCCCAAGTGAAGTCCGATAGCTCGATAACTCATACCTTCCATCATGCAGTCATAGACCACTCTGTTTTTCTCTCCTTCGATTTTGCTTGCTGCTGCCTCTATCGCATATACACGTTCTTCATATTTCCGAAGACGTTTAAATAATCTTTCTTCCCTCATATCCATGTCACGCAATTCAGCTTGGCTTTTCCCTTTGCTCCCCTTTGGAAGAGTTGCCTCGATACCGTATTGCGCCACACCCCAACTTCGCATAGGGATGTCAGTGCCGTATAAAACACACTGGAGCCGTTGAACCTCTTTCGCCATCCAGTGATAATTGTGAATGAGTCCTTCAATCTCTTTTTTGTTCATGGTGCGCTCCTTTCCGACAAATAAAAAACGGACACTAACCAGCACCCTTAAAAGGTGTTGATCAGTATCCGCAGGCTCTCCGTCTTGGACATAATTAATTTAAAAAAACAACTTTAAATTCTAAAAATTCAACATCGTAAACATCAAAATGGTCTTCAAGTTCCTCATTAATAGCTAACCTACCCTCGCTATCAAAAGAGTCTGAAACGTTCAAAAACATTTCAGCTACTAGTATACCTTTTATTACCGTGAATTTTTTAATATCAAGAGTACCCAATCTACCGTGGAAGAATCTATCCAGTGCATCAAAAACATCCTCCTGATGAATGAAATTTCTGGTTTGAAAAGAAAGATGAATTTGTGTTAACTCTTTATCGTTTTGCTCAAAATTGATATAATGACTTCTAACCTCCTTAACTTCTGTAATAGTATTATCGGAAAAGCTTTCGCTATAAATAGCTCCTGCTTCTTTCATGAACACATCAGAATTAAACATATAGAATTCCATGTTTGTTTTATACTTAAATTCATTTAGCAACTCGCTTCTTGGCCCAATTGTTTTCCCTTTGGATTCGTACCACCAATCTTTTTTTTCGTCATCTGTGATAAATATAATATTGTTTGGTTTTTCAATTGCATAATCAATAATCTGTCGCCAAAGAATATAGTCTCCATACTTCTCCAATATCATCTCACCGTTATGATACTTTGCTCCTTTTTTAGAGGCATCTCTGTAACCTGGTGGGATCTCTAATGAATATCTTTTATCGGCTTCTTTAGCTATTTCTTCTAGTTCTTTCTTTATATACGGTTTCCCCACTTTATTTTCAAATAATGTGGTGATTTGTTGCTTGATGTGATCATTTTTCAATAAGATAGGATGATCTTCTTGTTCTTTTGATATTGCAAAAGCTAAGCTATCTATAGATGATTTTATTTGCTCAATTATAGAATCAATGCTGAGCGTAACGTGTTTTTTTCTATAAGAGCCTAACTCTTTTTTTAGGCTGGCATCTATTTCAGATGATTTTTTTTTCAGAATAGACTTTATTTTTTCGTAAGAAGTTTGTTGATCTAAAATAACATTTGTTCTATTAAGGTGAAATTCTAATGCTATTTGATGCGGTAGCCAGAGTCGATCTTTGGATTTTTCTAACAAATTAAGTAATTTTTCAGATGTTTCCTTTGAATACCTATACAAATTAAGTAGAATATTAGTATCTAGCACGATTACTGAGTTGGTCCAAATATCAGTATTTTTATTATCAAAATAAAATTCTTCAAATAATGATTTCATAATAACCCCTCTAATTCTAATAAATTCTAGATGATAGTTATTATATAGGATTTCATGAGGCATTACTATTAAAGTTATATTATCTTTAATTCGGATTGTTTTGGTTCATCGTGCTTCCTCTTTATATCATCGTTTAAGGCCTGCAGCGACCAAAGAAGAGTAGCCAAGCCGGCAACAGCTTCTTTATACGATTCATTCGATTTCACGCCTCTTTTTTCAAAAGCGTTCATTCGTTCGATGATTGTCGCTATATATTTTACCCCATGAGTAGTTTTTTCGACTTATCCATCTTCATGGGTGCTCACTTCCGAAAAATAAAAAACGGACACCCATCAGCACCCTTAAAAGGTGTTGATCAGTGTCCGCAGGCTCTCCGTCTTGGACTTATTTAGTTTTTGTACTTCTTTTCTTTGAAATCCCAATAAGTAATACCTGTCATTTTATCTGCTTCTTCGTAAGAATAAGATTGTTTAATAACTTTCAATAGCATTATACGTTCATCTCCCTCAAATACATAGAAAGTTTCGTCGATGTACTTTTTAAATGAATTCTTTTTGTGTTCGTAAACCTCTAAGGCTTCTTCTATATCATCAAATAAGCCAACAAGCCCTTCTTCATGATCATAAACCATCCATAGATCATCATTTTTGTTTATCATTTCATTTAACCTCCGTCTTTGACTAATTAGAGTCTTCTTTAGTAGGAGAAGATTTATTGACTGAAAGATTTGAAATGTTTAATTTACCAGCATCAATGCCTATCAATTGAAAAGCTAATTGGGCTTGTACTAATGAACGTAATTTTTCATCATGAATCTTATCTGCCAATTCTATTGCTTCTTTTCTGTTATAATCCTCCAAAACGCTATCATGTAATTCTTTTACACGAATTCGAAGTTTTTGAGACTCTTTTAAAAACAGTAGTGAAATCCCTTCAAAAATTAAACTTCCAACTATGTTAATTGCACTATTAACAGTTGTGTCTGATCCATAAGAAGAAATAATGAGAACAATTAAAAGAATAAAGCCCAATATAGACATAATTAAACCAACATAGAACTGCACATTTGAATGAATTGTAGTTTGTTGTTGATATATCATTAATTTCTCTTCATTTGATTTTCCATTTAATTTTTCATTTAGTGTTTCATTTGATTTTTCAATTGATTTTTCATTTACCTTTGATTCTTGTTTATATTTGTTAACAACTTTTTTCGATTTTTCTTCTTCTTTTTGAAGTTTAGTTTCAGCAAAATGACGTAAAAATCTCTCTTCTCGTAACTTATTCAAAATTCTTGAGTTCATATAGAATGAAATAGCAAGGACAATAAGTAAAGATGTCGCTGTCGGTATAATAGATTCAATATGATTCAAAACCCCACTCCTAACCTCACTTTTAAACACACCTTATTTTACCATATTTACTTCCTCTTACAAAATTTTCGAATATATTCTTGATGGCTTCTTCCGATTTGCTGAGCCCTTGCGAAATCATTTAAACCTCAATAATGCTGTTAATAATCAAACAATCCTTATGCAATTCACCTTGAAGTATCTGGTTCAACTCAATATGACGCGCCTCCTTCCGTTATCTCCCCTATTTGTAATCATTCCGTAATTTTCTTTTAATCTAAAAACATCCTTTTGCCTGTTAAAATTAGATAGATTGAAAGGTGGTGAATAAATGCAACATTATTTGGATGATGTTATCGAAACAATTAGAAGTTATGTTCAAAGAGTTACTGAAAAATTTTTTGAACTTGGCTTAGTACCACTATCTTTTTTAGCAATAATAATATTATTAATCTTTGCAGGGACTCGGTAATCCCTGCTCTTTATTGTCAAAGTCCACCTATCAACCCAGCGACTGCACTGATCCCCATGAAAAACAGCAGGGTGAATATAACAGGCCCGTTTGACTCACGCTTTGCCATGACGACGTTACCTTCTATCACGAGATCATCGTTTTTTCTGACAAGCATAGGCACCACATAGTCAGGCACTCTAATTTCAGCAGCTGCATCATCAATCGTCATCGCTTGATTTTTGCAGGCTTTTACGGCCTGAGACAGTTCAACGTGTTTTGGTAGACTCATAATCTCTCAACCTCCGATTATTTGATCTTGTATCCTATTTCATGCTCAACTCTCGCAAAGTGACCTTTAGCAGTTTGAATGATTGTTTTTCCGTGTTCAGGTGCGTCAGTAATATGGGCTGTTCCTTCGTTGCCGTCAATCACGATGATGCGGACCTTCCCAGGTTCTAAATTCTGATGAATGGTTGTAGCAAAATCCTTTATTTCTTTTGGTTGGTTCATCCGCTCCGCCCCGCTTCCATGTGTTATAATTAAAGTGTCAGATTTAATTAGCACTGGAGCAGCGGCTTCGGTGTTTTTTTATGCCCGTTTATCCATCTGGAACGTGGGTGACGGTTTTAGCTCTTCTCGATAAACGATAGGATGCTTCGCTAGATATGCCTCAAGCTCTTCTTTAGTCATCTTCCACTCGATGACCGGTCCTGCTGCATATGGATTGTTTGGCTTCTCGTTCATTTCTTCTTCACATCCTCCTTTTCAGTTCATCAATTCAGTAATAATAATTTCGACTCTTGGATTTTCGCTGTAGAACTTACAGACTTTCAATTCCACTACTTGACTATCATCCTTGTAAATTAGATTGTTTAATGCGTCTTTAATGCCTTTTGAATAGTTATCAACATCCGGCTTTGTTGTGGGCCTTAGAATTCCTTTTTCAGCACATTCTTTTTGCTTCTTAGAATCAAAAATCTTCTTCGTCATTGGTCTGAATACTCTGATATCCATTGAGACAGGTCCCGTTATGAGTTGATTTGGTTTATGTTGTGAAGCAACTAAAGCCACGTAATGCTTAAAATCTTTTGATTTCTGTGGATCATGCATAACGATTTTTCTTTTTCCAGTATTCCTTGTAGACGCTCTTGGTCTCCCTTGTGCTACTGGCTCGCCATAAACTGTGAATGCTATTGTCATGTCTACCTCCCATCATCCCGTAGCCATTGCAGGAACTTCCTTTCTCTTGATGATGCCGTGAAAGCGATAGTGATTAGTGCTGCCATCGTCTTCATGCTGTCTTTCCTTCCAACGCCCTTGCTTTCGCCAGCATTTGATCTAACATTTCGATGACTGGCTTTAGGCTCTGCTTGCGTCCTGTGGTGTTACAATCAGGACAAGGGAAGAAGCCCGCCATGAAAGTATTTTCGTTTATGACGACTTTCTCGCCATTGCATGTGTTGCACATCTGACATTCTCCTTTACTCGTATAGTTCCAAAAGCAATTCTTCATTTTCTTTTTGCGCTATCTTTTTCCGAATCTTTTCATTTGGCATAATCACAGGGAACGCCAGCTTTTCAATCCTGCTGCTGATCCGACCACTTTTATAGATTGTGTCAAGATCATCTATACTTAAATTGCTTGTAAGTATGGTAGGCTTCTTGTTTTGCAGTCGGTAATCAAGAATACGAGTGAATGTTTCTTCAACAAAACCAGTTACTTTTTCCACTCCAATATCATCTAGGACAACAAGATCAGCTGTCTTGACAGCATCCATAATGTCGGTACTCTTCACTTTTGATTCGCTATCAAACGTGCTCTTTATTTCTCCGATTAGATCAGCTGTAGACGAATAGATGATTTTAAGTGGTTTGTACTTTTGGGTTTCTTTGTCGTATACCTTGTCATGTGTTTTGGTTATCGCATGAAGAATACTGGCAGCAAGCCTTGTCTTTCCGCTCCCTTTCTCCTTACTAAAGAAATACAAGCCTTTTCCGAGTTCACGCATCTTTTCAAATTTCAAAATATAGTTTTTTGCAACGCGTCTTCGCGTTGGCTGCTCGCTCTTTTGATTCGGGTTTGTCATAAACATTGATATCAAAAGAGTTTAGAGAAGCGTCTTTGAACTCTTCTGGAAGTCTTGCACTCATAAGCCTATTTGAGAGCTTTTTCACTTCTTTGCATGGACACTCTTCCATAAATTCTTTGTTTTCTTCATGATCAATAATCCATATCAACCCTGATCCATCGCATTTACCATACATACAATGTAACTTACTCTTTTGCCGCTACACGATTAGAAATGTTTAGACGAAAAAACTTTGCTTTTGCACTATATGAGAACACTTTAAAACAAATTAATTGAGATGAAGACTGTCCCTTATGTGTGCCAGCTATTATGTTGAAAAATTTAAGCCTACCCGCTGACCAAAACAAAGCAGCACTACTTGTCGCAGATATTTTCAAAGTTACTTGCGAATTTGCTAAACGCAGGCTGCGCCTTTACTACAATAAAATCAAATATCATTGAGGTGTTAAAAATGGGAACTATTGAACAAAGAAGCAAATACACTTTCCGTTTGACCACTGAGGGTGAGTATGTAAACGGTAAACGCAATAAGGTAAGACAACCAATAAAAATAACAGATGAATCATTGTTGAAAAAACCTAAGAAACTTGAAAAATTTTTAGAACAAGAGTTACTAAAATTTGAAATTGAAGTTCAAGCGGGTGCCTATATTACACCTGAGAAAATGATTTTTTCAAAATTCGTTGATGAATGGCTTGAGAAAAAAGCATCCAAAATATACGAAATTACTAAACTAGATGTAGTGAAACAACACTTGAAAAACCATATCCTTCCTGCTCTAGGTGATAAGGAACTTGGTAAAATTAATAGCAAGAAACTTGATGATTTAATGTATTCTCTTACCCTTGACGGTGCTAGAAAAGATGGCAAAAAGGGTGGTTTAGGTTCTTCCACGCAAAAAGATATATATTCAATCCTTGATAGAATTTTTAACACTGCTGTTAATGAGTGGTCGATCCTTCCTGAAAACCCGATGACAGGATTAAAACCGCCAAAAATCGAAAAAAAAGAAATGGGCTTTTTTGATTCAGAAGAAGCGGCTTTGTGCATTTCTAAACTATATGAGTTAGAGCCTATTTGGTGGAGAATGTATTTTTTAACAACGTTAATTGCTGGTACTCGAAGAGGTGAAGGTCTGGCTTTAGAATGGAAAGACGTTGACTGGTATAAAGGTGGGTTGAACATAAGCCGCAGTTTATCCACGACTAAAAATGGAGAAGCATATATAAAAACCACCAAAAACAAAAAAAGTCGTTTTGTTTCAATGCCTGAATGGTATATGGAAGATTTACAGAAATATTATTTGTGGTGGAGAAAAGAAAAAATGAAAGTCGGTGAAGAATGGGAAGGCGGTACTTTTGAATTTTTATTCCACAATGGCAGTGGAAAACCATTTTATTATAAAACTCCAACCGCTCGTTGGGGTAAGTTCCGAAAAAAAGCTGATATAAAAAGAATAAGACTTCATGATTTAAGGCATACAATGGTAACTCTACTAATTGAAGCTGGAGCTCAAATGAAAGCTATACAAAAAAGAACCGGTCATGAGAGCCTCAAAGTTCTTTCTGATACCTATAGTCATGTGACTGAAAAAGTCGATAAAGATACAGCTGATAAATTCGATGTGTTTAAAGCAGCTCGAAGCGAAAACGCAAATTGATTTGATTCATTTGGGGTCATTTGATCAATTTTATAACTTTTTTTGAAAGAATGGCCCCACAATGGCCCCACAAGTCGAAATCTTTGTTTTATGAAGAAAAATAAAAACAAAAAAACCCTTGATTCACAAGGGTTTCAACGATGATTCCGACTGGGCTCGAACCAGCGACCTCTACCCTGTCAAGGTAGCGCTCTCCCAGCTGAGCTACGGAATCGGGTTATGTATCAGTTCTGGGCTTTCTGTTACTGACAGTCTCTATTATATAACCATCATGATAAATCGTCAATGGTTTTGTTTAAAAAAGGTCAAAAAGCCGGCAGCGATGCCGGCTTTTTTCTCTCCTTTATGATTGGTTGACAAGGACAGGCTTTAGTTGATCGAGTGCTTGTTTGAAGTCGCGTTTGAGATCTTCTCCGTTTTCGACTCCTACACTTAATCGAAGCAGCCCATCTGTAATTCCTCTTTTTTCTCTTTCTTCTTTTGGCATAGCGGCATGTGACATTTTGGCTGGGTACGACAAAATGGATTCAACGGCCCCGAGGCTGACGGCGAATACAGGTAATGTGACGGCATCCACCAATTCTTTGACAGCCGCTTGGTTTTCTAGTTCAAATGAGAGAACAGCCCCTGCACCGCTTGCTTGTTTTCGCTGAATGTCTGCACCTGGATGATCATCTAAGCCTGGGTAGTATACTTTTTTCACCGCAGGATGTTCTTTGAGAAATGAAGCCAATTCGAATGCCGTTTGGCTTGCTTTTTCTAATCTGACCTGAAGGGTTTTTAACCCTCTTAACACAAGCCAGCAATCCTGTACGCCAAGGACCGCACCGAAGGAGTTTTGCAGCGAATAGAGTTCCTCTCCCAGTTTCTCATCTTTCACTACGGCTAAGCCTGACAGCACATCACTGTGGCCGCTTAAAAACTTCGTAGCACTGTGCAGGACAACGTCAACGCCAAGGTCCAGCGGACGCTGAAGCGCAGGTGTTAAGAACGTGTTATCTAAGAAAGTCAGACAGTCATACTCTTTCGCAAGCTGGACGACGCCCTCAATATCCGTAATACCTAGAGTAGGATTTGACGGTGTTTCCATGTAAATGACCTTCGTATTCGATTGAATGCCTTTTTTGACTTCATTCAAATCCGTCATATCCACGAAGGTATGCTCAATCCCAAATCTCGACAGAACTTGGGTGATCATTCGGAATGTACCGCCATACACATCTCTTGTGACAAGGACATGATCTCCCTTAGATAATAGAAGAAAAGCAGTCGAAATGGCTGCCATGCCTGATGCAAAGGCAAGCCCTCTCGTACCTCCTTCTAGTGCTGCAATCGTATCCTCTAACGCTTGCCGTGTAGGAGTCCCCGATCTGGAGTAATCGTATTGGCCAAATTCATCGAAGCTGCTTTGATGAAACGTGGACGCATGCTGAATCGGTACACTGACTGCACCTGTTGAACGGTCTGTTTTAAACGCATTATGAACGAGCTGTGTTTCAAGTGTCCATTCGTGTGTGGTCATTTGGCGTGTACCCCCTCTTTCACTTGTGATAGTGCCTGTTTCAGATCTCTTTTCAGGTCATCTATATGCTCAATACCAACAGAGAAACGGAGCAGCTTGTTACACACGCCGTTTGCAATACGAATCTCTTCTGGGATGTCCATGTGCGTTTGCGTCGCAGGATACGTAATAAAACTTTCGACTCCGCCAAGGCTTTCAGCAAAACAAATTGTTTTTAGCTGCTTTAAAAATGGGTTGACCCAGTCCTCTTCGGCTACACGGAATGACAGCATTCCTCCCTTTCCTGGGTAAAGCACATCTTGAATTTCAGGCTGCTCCTCTAAAAACTGTGCCAGCTCCTTCGCATTTGCCTCGTGCTGACGCATTCTAAGAGCCAGCGTTTTCATTCCTCTCATTAAAAGCCATGAGTCAAATGGTGATAGAACCGCACCAATTGCGTTTTGATGCTGGAACATGTCCTCAGACAGCTGCTCTCCCTTTGTCACCACAAACCCAGCAAGGACATCATTGTGTCCGCCTAAATATTTGGTTGCGCTATGAATGACAATGTCTGCGCCAAGCGTAATCGGCTTTTGCAAAATTGGTGTGTAAAAGGTGTTATCGACAATCACTAAAGCGCCATGTTCTTTTGCAATCTTCGCTATTTTTTGAATATCTGCTTCCTGCATCAGTGGATTTGTCGGCGTTTCAATAAAGACCGCTTTTGTATTTGGCGTAATTTTTGAGCGTAAACAGTCTTCATCTGAGAAATCATCGTAAAGAAAACGTAAGCCGTACTTTTTCCATTCGTTTTCAAACAAACGGTATGTACCGCCATATAGGTCTGATGAGACGATGAGTTCATCTCCACTTTCAAATAGAGCCATAATCGTTTGGATCGCAGCCATTCCCGAACTGAAGGCAAAACCGGCCGTCCCTTCTTCGAGTGAAGCAATTGCATCCTCTACAAGCTGTCTTGTTGGATTTTTCGTTCGAATGTAATCAAATCCTGTTGATTCTCCTATGCCTCTATGTCTGTATGCTGTCGAAAGATAAATGGGAGGACTGACAGTGCCAGTCACCTCTTCGCTACGGTTTCCAATTTGCGCTAATTTCGTTTCCACATGTTCTGTCATTTGACACCATCCTAAGTAAAAAATCTGATTTCAAAACAGAAAACCCCTTCTTCATAAGAAGAAGGGGTTTAATCGCTTCCTCTTATCTTCCAAGCAAAAAAGCTGCTTGCTGGATTTAGCACCTTGGTACATCACATGAAGTGATGCATACCGGTTGCTGAGGTTTCAAAGGGCCAGTCCCTCCACCTCTCACGATAAGAATGTGTTGTCTGTCTGTTCTAATTCTTAATACTGTAACCCATTAAATCTCATTTTTCAAGGGGCAATGTCATGATTAATTAAAATTTTCTGTATTTTATATCGGATTCGATGTCAGACAGTGTGATTGCATGTTAGCATATAGGAACAACGCTGTTTTTCATGTTACAATGAATGGAAACGTTTCATTTTGTGATGAATTTGGTTAGCTGGAGGAATGGATTATGGTGAAGAAAACAGGAATCATTCAAGAAGAAACCATACAGTCAAAAGAACTTGGGGCGGACATGAACATTTTGATCTATTTGCCAGTCAATTACTCTCCCCTTTATACATATCATGTCATCATTGCCCAGGATGGTCATGATTATTTTCGCCTAGGCAGAATCGGCAGACAGGCAGAAGAATTGATGCAAAACAAAGAAATGGAACGCACAATTATCATTGGTGTCCCTTATGAAAATGTCACCGAAAGACGGAACACGTATCATCCAGACGGCACAAAGTTTGAAGCGTATAAACGCTTTTTAGCAAATGAACTTGTCCCTTATATTGATGAACACTATCCAACCTATCAAATTGGATCAGGACGTACGTTTATAGGTGATTCTCTGGGTGCGACAATTTCCCTTATGACAGCCATTGACTATCCTTCTTTATTTGGCGGGCTAATTTTGCAGTCTCCTTATGTTGACGAATCGGTCCTTGAAGCCGTCAAACAGTCGACAGCCCTTTCTCATTATGCCATTATCCATCAAATTGGACTGGAAGAAACCGCTGTGAAAACAACAGATGGCCAAGTGCTTGATTTTGTTCAGCCGAACAAAGATTTAAGGGCCCTTCTTGAACAATCTGGAGCGGATTATTTATTTGAGACATTCGAAGGGGATCATAAATGGACGTTTTGGCAGCCGCTCATTGCGCCTTCGTTAAAAAAAATGCTCCCATATTCGTTAATCAACTGAATTTTGTTATAATAAACTATATTAAATACTTTCTTATTCAGGAGGGAACATGATGAAATACGGAGTTGTTTTATTTCCATCAAAAAAATTGCAAGACATTGCGAACTCTTATCGGAAACGTTATGATCCGAACTATGCACTCATACCGCCTCATTTAACATTAAGAACACCTTTTGAATTAACGGATCTAGAAGCGGCTGAGGTCGTCTCAACGTTAAGAGAGTATGCAAAAAATGCTTCTCCTATTACGTTACGTATTAAAAAATTCAGTTCATTCGCTCCTGTAAACAACGTCATTTATATGAAAGTAGAACCGAACGAGGACATCATGGCGCTCAATGAAAGATTGTACGCAGATCCACTTGCGGGTACTCCTGAATATGCCTTTGTTCCGCATGTGACAGTGGCTCAAAAACTATCAGATGATGAGCATTCAGACGTACTCGGCACATTAAAGCTGAGAAAGATTGACCATGAAGAAACCGTGGATCGCTTCCACCTTTTATATCAATTAGAGAACGGATCATGGACGGTCTATGAAACATTTATTTTAGGAGAAGAGGGTTAAAGACATTTGAAAACAGTCATCGCAACAGAACAAACACAACGAGAAGATGCATATTACGTTCGAAAAGAAGTATTTGTCAAAGAACAAGAAGTTCCAATAGAGATTGAAATAGATGAACTTGAAGACAAAGCCATCCATTTTGTTATCTATAATGATGACAAGAAGCCTCAGGCAGCCGCTAGACTGCGGATCATTGAGGGGTCAAAGGCAAAGCTGGAACGAATTTGTGTGTTAAAAGAGGCACGCTCTTTCGGCCTTGGCCACAAACTATTAGAAGCGCTCGAAACAGAAGCGCTAGCGAATGGAGCAAAAGAAGCGGTGATGTATGCACAAGTCCAGGCTCTTCCTTTCTACGAAAAGAAAGGCTACAAAGCCGTGTCAGAACCGTTTGAACAAGCAGGGATCGCACATGTCAAAATGACAAAAACGCTGTCTGTTTGATCAAAAGAAAAGCCAAGGCATTCAAGATGCCCTGGCTTTTTCATTATCGTTCGTTAAAGGAAGAAAGCGCAATCATTTATACATACGTATTGATATGAACACCCTTGCCTTCCTCCATAAACATATCTCGTACAAAACGTTCCCTCTTTTTTTGCTGTACTTTCGTTTCCGCTTCTGTCACTAAGTCCTCTTTTTTCTCCAGCTCTCTGTATATCTTGTCATGAAAGGTGCGAGTAACCTTTGTTACTTTCGCATAGTCTTCTTTATCCTGAGGAGCTGGACGATTGATATATTGAAAATACAGATCCGGCTGAATCGGGGCTATATATCCCATCAAGAACGCCTCCTTTTGCTTCTCTCTTACTCTACTATTCCCTAATTATGACTGTTTGAAACACGCCTCATTTGATATGATTAGATGTGTTTCGATTTAAGATTGATTGACTATTGGAGGACTAGCTTTGAAATGCGCACGACGACATGATCGAACGATCTCATTACATACGTATTCGAGAGAACATTATCAATTCCTCCATGACGAGGGAAAAAAAGGGCAATTATTCTGCCCATATTGCGGACAACCGGTCTTTTTTAGATTAAATATACATGAAGAACCTGCCTTTATTCATAAGGACATATCTCAGCAAGAGGACTGTGAAAAAGCTGAAGAACAAACAGACAACAATAAAACGGCAGAACAAGAGGAAAGGGCTTCCTATAAAGAACTTGGCGGCTTCCGTTTTCCAACTGGGAAACAGATCATCTCGCAAACAAATGAATCGTATGACTGGCAGGAACCAAGGTCGATTCAATTTAGTGACGCCTTACATTTAGAAGAGAATGAACAAGTACATACGATTGATTTCTTCCCGCATATCACCTTTAGCACGCCGCAGCTTCAAGCTGTCACACATCAAGATGGTCCGATGCTTGTGCTGGCTGGTGCCGGGAGCGGAAAAACAAGAGTCCTGACGGCTCGAGCAGCTTATCTCATGTCCCATCACCATATTCCTGCTCAGCATATTCTACTCGTGACCTTTACGACCAAAGCGAGCAGTGAGATGAAAGAAAGACTCAGGAAGCAATACCAGCTTCATCCTTCACAAGCAAGCCAAGTGGTGACGGGCACCTTCCATAGTCTTTTTTATAAGATGCTGCTTCACGATGACGCAAGTAAGTGGAACGGCCAGCATTTGATCAAGTTTGATTGGCAAAAGGAGCAGTACATTCGGAAAGCCATCATGAATGAAGGACTTGACGAGAAAGACTACCCTACCGATCAAGTGCTGCAATCGATCGGGTATTGGAAAAATGCCTTTTTACCAGGCGAACTTCCTGAGCTAAAGGATGAAAAGGAAAAACACATATGGACGATCTATCAATCATATGAACAGCAAAAACGAGACAATCAGCAATTTGACTTTGATGACATGGCGATTGCCTGCTTACATATGCTAACGGAACAGCCTGAACTGCTGAAACGATATCAAGAACGATTCCAATATATTTTGGTGGATGAATTTCAGGATATTAATCCAGTGCAATATCAATTGATTCAGCTATTAGCCGGAGAATCAGAGCAGCTATTTTGTGTAGGTGATGATGATCAAGCCATTTATGCCTTCAGAGGGAGCAATCCTGCTTTCATTCTTGAATTCAAACGAGATTATCCTTCGGCTCAAATCGTTCATTTACATGCGAATTATCGGTCTCACCATACGATTGTCGCAAGTGCAGATGCCATTATTAAGAAAAATCAACATCGTTATGAAAAAACATTAAAAGCGGTTCGCGCGGAGAAAATTCCTCCCACGCTCTTTTATCCATATGACGAGGAAGAGGAAGCGACTATGATTGTCGCAGATATTCAGGAGAAAATTAAAAACGGCGCAAAGCCAAATGACTTCTGCGTGCTGTTTCGAACCAATACAGGCGGCCGTGCAATTTATGAACGGTTGCATCAATCGGCGATTCCGTATGAGACGGATGCTGGTGTCAAAGCCTTCTATAGCAGACGAATTGTTCGGATTCTTCTCGCCTTTCTTTCCTTAAGTCAGGATGCAGATGATGTGTCCGCCATGAAACAGCTGCTGCCGGTTTTCTTTTTAAAACAGCAGACCCTGAACACACTGAAGGCGCTGACAATCACGGAAGATTGTTCAATGATAGATGCACTTGGAAAGCTAACAGATATCCAGCCGTTTCAGCGGAAAAAGCTGCAATCAATTGTTCCTTTGTTCCGAACGCTAGGAACGTTAAAGCCAGCTGAAGCGGTGACATTTATTGAACAAAAGATGGGACTCGGTGATTACTTAAAAAAACGGGTGAGCGATACGAATGTACTTGAAAAAGGGGCGGATGATGTACGTGATGTGAAAACAGCGGCGAAACGCTTTGAAACAATTGACGCCTTTCTCGCACATGCCGAACATATGAAATCTGCCGAAAAGGAAAAAACAGATGAACCAGGTGTTCAGCTCATGACGATCCACCGCGCAAAGGGTCTTGAATTTCAAACAGTGTACATCACTTGTGTGGTTGATGGAGCGCTGCCTCATGACTTCTCACTTGATGAACTCAGAAATGGTGATGAACAAGCCTTGGAAGAAGAGCGCCGTTTATTATATGTTGCCATGACAAGAGCTGAACAATCTCTTTATCTGTCTGTTCCATCATTTAGACGAGGAAAAACCGCTCATCGCTCACGCTTTTTGTATCCTCTTCTAAAGAAAAACCGAGAATTATTCACACAAAAACAACAGGCCCCCCTTTAAACGGAGAGCCTGTTGTTTATTTTTTGTTGTTCATCATTTTAGCGATTGTATTGAAATCGAGCTTTTCTTTCCCACTTGTAATCGATTGAACGATTTTGTCTTCCATTTCTTTAGGTACACGTTTGTTTGCAAGCTGCGCCACTTTTTTAATGACACCTCGAACGGTATCCTCATCTTTAAAGTTGGCATTTTGCAAGGAACCTGCAAGTTTGAAGACATCATTCATATTCACACCGGTTTTGTTTTCTACGCTTTTAAAGAATTTATTATCCATTCATTTGCCTCCTCTTTGTGGAGTAGTCACCTTACTATATGAAAATAGGCGAGATATGTGCCTATCCTAAAGCCTTGTTTGATCAAAGAGAAAGGAAAGCAAAAGGCTTCCCCATTGCTTCCCTCAGCTTCTTGCTGTTTAGTAGTTAAAGAAAGAAGCACCAACGATGATTAGAAGGATGAACAACACAACGACAAGAACAAATGTTGAACCATATCCGCCGCCATAACCTCCGCCGTAGCCGCCGCAAGAACCGCCACCGTAACCGTAACTCATATTTAAGCACCTCCTCTTCTCCCTTACAAAGTATGAAAAATGCAAGAAATGGTTTGGACGATCACATAAAAAAGTGCGGAATTTTTATTTCTGCTGTTTAAAGACGTAATCTGCCTCTCCATGACGTATCATGAATGCTTCTGTTTCTTTTGCAAAAGCATCCATCTTCACGCCAAAAGCTTTTAAGTGCTCCTCAAGATCATTCGCTTTATCCGCTAGATCCATTGTAGTCTTTTCGTGCGCTTGTTCTTTCCCATCATGAGGTTTAGTGAACAAGGAACCGATTAATTGTTCGAATGCATCCATTCTAGTCACCCCTTCTCTCTTACATATGCATCACTGAAAAAAAGGCAACAAAAAAACCGGATAAATCCGGCTTTTGCTTTTCCTTTATTGATGTTTCTTTTTCTTTCCACAGCCGCAGCCTGCTTTTTTAATTTTTTTCGTATAAACAGATTGTTGATTTGACTGCGCTGGATAACCTTGAAGCGTATGTGCCGGCGTTTCAGTTGGTTTCATCGCAACCCTTCCTTTCCTATTCCATGATAGTATATGCATTTTTTGAAAGCGTGTCTGATTAGAGTGCCTGTTTATTTCACAACCTTTGAGACGACCGCTTCAATAATGCCCGCTGCTGCGGCAATCGCTAATAGTAAATTAAGCCACATACTGAAGACAGGAATAAGTATGTATATCAGAAGTAAAGCAGCAGTACACCACATGCCAGTACACCAATAACAGCTTAACAGCTCTCCTATCCAAGACCGCAGTCCTTTTCCTTTAATGATGATATATGTTTCCACTTCACCTTGTTCGTTTACCTCTTCCTGTTCCTCATGAAATAGACGGCGGAAAGGGGCAGTAATGGTATCAAACACAATCAGCCTCGTCAGTCTAAAGGATGCGAGGGCAAACACGACAAATGACAAAGCACCGCTCAGAAGCCTCCACCTCCTTCTTGCTTCTTTTTCCGTCCTTTTTTTATATATGCGAGAAGAAAGACCGCCATGATGAATTGAGCGGAAATAAAATTGGGTTGTACTTTTTACACTTTCCGATTCCACCTTGAGCCCCTGCTGCATTAAATAATGTATAGATAAGAAAGGAGTGAAAGTATTGTCTATTGAAGAAAGTGCTGATTTATTATACACACAACTCTTAAACGAATTGATCAACAATTATGATGATTTCATCGAGATCAAAGATTCCGAAAATGTCACGGTTCACAAAACAGAAATAACAGCCGCACTCTCCCTTCAAGCAACCGTAACGACAATCATTACTCTTTTAATCCAACTTCTTGTATCAGATGATGAATTGGCTGCAGATATCACAGATCAGCTTTTAGCCACACAACAAGTGACAGTTCAAAAGAAAACTGTGATTCAAATCATCAACTGCCATAACATCACGATTACATTATCAGATGCATCCATTATGAACTCCGTACAAATTCTCACTCTAATTTTAAATGTACTCTTAGTTGAAGCTGGCATTCTTTGACCCTTTCTTTTTCTAACATCATGTATGAAAGAGGTGAAATAGTTTGTCTGAAGATAATAAAAAACAAGATTACAATATTGATACAAATGTAGACCCTTTAACCAGCTTGCTTGTCAGTGATGTTTTAAATAAGTACAACATTACATCTGAAAATAGACGCCCTTTAGATGATGAACAAAAAAGAAATATTTTAAAGTTAGTTGAAGACCTTCAAAAAAAAGCGAATGATTTTGTTGAATCACAAAAAGAAAAAAAACGTCAAGAAGAAAATCAGGCTGTTCAACAATCAGAAGAGAATAAGCGCGGGAAAAGAACCAACACATTAAGAAATCGTATTCATCAGAGAAGAGAGTCTGAATAAAACAACCATTAATAAAAATAGGTGCTCATATCGAGATATTTGCCCCAAACCAAAATTGACATTTCGGCATTTAATAAAGTAAACGAGAGGAGGAAAAAATATGGATTCAAAACCTTATTCATGGGTAGCTCTTGATCGAGACTGTGATCACCAAGGACGCTATCATCACTACGAAAGACAGCCTGTATGTAGTGACAATTATTATGATCGCGATGAAAACATTTTACAACATGGAGATCAAATTTCTCAAAACAAGCAAATTTCAGAAGAGGTTATCATTATTAGAGATTCTTGCGATATCAACGTTTCATCTGTTGATGCTCAAGTCGCAGTTTCTGTTCAAACAGCAGTACAACTGGCTCTAGTAGCCATTATTAATTTATCAATTGCGGACAATGACTTAGCAGATGAAATAGCACAAGATCTAGTACAATTAACAACAACTAAACAAGCAAACCGTCAAAAACTCATCATTGAAAACTCTCGAGATGTAGTTGTTTCTACAGTTGATGCAGATGTAGCAGTTGCAGTTCAAACACTTGTACAAATCTTATCTGCATTAATCATCGCGATCGGTATCCTCTAATGTACAAAAGCAGAGCGAAAAGCTCTGCTTTTCCTTTTATGAAAATACAACAAATATAAATGGTCATATACCCACACCAACTAGAGGGCGCATACATATGTTGTTAAGGACTAAAGTCAAATACCTTGTTAAAGGAGCTGAAATCCATGAGCTGCGGAAAACACCATGGCCGACATGATGAAAACTGTGTATGCGATGCGGTTGATAAGATTTTAGCAGAGCAGGAAGCTGTAGAAGATAAATGTCCTACGAGCTGCTACAGTAATTTATTAAGCCCAACCGTTTCTGGAAAAGATACGATTCCGTTTTTACTTTTTGATAAAAAGGGCGGATTGTTCTCTACTTTTGGAAACATTGGAGGATTTGTTGACGATTGCCAATGCTTCGAATCCATTTTCTTCCGGGTTGAAAAATTACACGACTGCTGTGCTACGTTATCTGTATTAAGACCTGTTGATGTACACGGACATACGCTGAGCGTGTGTCACCCTTGTGATCCTGACTTCTTTGGTCTAGAAAAAACGGACTTTTGTATTGAGGTTGATCTAAACTGCTTCTGCGCTATCCAATGCTTAAACCCAGAGCTTGTCGACAGAGTCATACCATCGAAAGATAAAAAGCATCATCACCACGGCTAAATCAACAAGCTTGTCATGAGTCGTAGCATCCCCTTCCTCACGAATGACAGCCAATCATGCGGAGCAGTCAGCATAAGAGCGGCCGCTTCCGCATTGATTGAAAGTAGATGCATCAACCGGCAAAACGACAAAGAAAGCTTGTAGATGATGACAGCGCTCAAAGCACTCAAACAAAATTCCTAGTATAGGAGGGTTGAATATGAGCCGCAAACATTCATGGAGCTGTGTAGCAGAGGCTGTTGAAAACATTAACGACTTACAAAATGCCGTCGAAGAAGATTGCCCGACCAGCTGTTATAGCAATCTCCTTTCTCCATCACATTCATTAGGTGACACTGTCCCGTTTGTTCTCTTTACATCCAAATCAAAACCATTCGTCGCATTCGGAAACGTCGGAGAAGTAGATGCAGGCCCTTGCTTCAGCACTGCATTTTTCAGAGTCGAACACATCTCTGATCACTGCGCAACACTCAGCTTGCTTATCGCATTTGACAAAGACCGTCATATTTTAGATTTTACAGATAAAGATTCCTTATGTGATGTGTTCCGATTAGAAAAATCGAAGTATTGCATTGAAGTAGACCTTGACTGCTTCTGCGCAATCGAGTGCCTAAATCCACGCCTCATCAACCGTAACTGCTAACAAAAAAAGTCCCTCTACGGGACTTTTTTCATTGGTTAAAAACCAAGCGGATGAATTGAAGAAATCTCATCAATCACTAATTCGACTGGATTTCCCCCGCCTGCTGTACGAATGACCACTATATCATCTTTTCGGTCCATGATGATTCCTCTATATGTTTTCCCATCAGCTTCAATCAGGCAAAGGGCTCTTGGCATATTATGAGGCAGCCTTGTGAGAAAATCGACTTTTTCATCAATACTCATCTGACTTAAAGGCTTTTTCACTCGTTTTCTTTTAGGTTCTTCTTTTGTTTCATGAAATACACCTTCTGGCTGATTTTCCTCTTCTTGTATGAGCTCTGGTTCTTGTATGAGCTCTGGTTCTTGTAGGATGTCTTGTTCCTGTGTGAGCTCGGCTTCTTGTTTGATATCTCGTTCTTGTGTAATGTCTCGTTCCTGTGTAAACTCAGCTTCTTGTGTGATATTTCGTTCTTGCTGAAGTGTAGGCGGCTCTGCTTCTTTTTTCTGCTCTATTTCTTGAGCCACAGGTTCTTCATGCGTGCTTTCTTCGATCACGTCTTTTGCATTGGTATGACTTTCTGACTGTTTTTCTGATTTCTTTCGCTTTCTCACAATATGTTGCATCGCCGGCTTTGATTCGTGATAGCTCGGCTGAACAATATACATCAGCGGCTTTTGATTCTCATCACCTTTATTTGACATACTAATCCCTCCCGAATGATTCATTCCTCATATATATGAACGGAAGCCTCAAATCAGAAGAAAAATAAAAAAAACAGCATACCCTTGATCGGTATGCTGCAAGTCATGTATTCATTTAGCGAGCAATGATATGGAAGCCAGAATCAACATGCAGAGTCTCACCTGTCATGCCGCGAGATAAATCACTGAATAAGAATAGAGCTGTATCGCCAACTTCTTCAGGAGTCGTTGTACGGCGAAGTGGTGCACGCTCTTCAATATCCTTCAGAATTGTATTAAAGCCGCTGATGCCTTTTGCAGATAACGTACGAATTGGACCAGCAGAAATACTGTTCACACGGATGCCTTCTGCGCCTAAATCAGCTGCTAAATATTTCACACTTGCTTCAAGTGATGCTTTCGCTACACCCATTACGTTGTAGTTAGATACAACACGCTCTCCGCCTAGGTATGTAAGCGTCACAATACTTCCACCCTCTGTCATCAATGGGCGTGCTGCTTTTGCTACGGCTGTTAAGGAGTATGCACTAATGTTGTGCGCCAACAGGAAACCTTCACGGTTCGTGTTCAAATATTCACCGACAAGCTCTTCCTTGTTTGCAAATGCAATCGCATGCGCAACACCATGAATAACTTGTACTTCTTCTTTGATTGTAGCAAAACATTTTTCGATTTCTTCATCACTTGTCACATCACATGGAAGAATGATTGAATCATCACGTTCAAGTGTGCTTGCAAGCTCTTTTACAGATTCAGCAAGACGATCTCCAACATAAGTAAAAATCAAACGAGCTCCAGCTTCGTGAAGTGAGCGGGCAATTCCCCAAGCGATGCTACGTTTATTGGCAACACCCATCACCACGATATTACGGCCTTCTAAAGAAAAGTTCATATGTAATAAAGCCTCCTATTTTTTCAAGACATAGTATTAGTACCTGATCATAATATTATCACAGATCATAAGAGAATGACAATTTCCGCTTGAAAGAAAGTTTCTTTTTCATGAAAAAACCGCCCTCGCAAGTGAAGACGGTTCCATTTCCTTATCGTTTGATCCTGTTTTGCTGATAAGCAAAATGGTTAGTAGGCCCGTGGCCAGCTCCAATATGCAAAGGAAACTTAATGGCTTCATGGACAAAGGTTTCTGCTGTTTCAAAGGCTTCCTTCATGGAATATCCTTTCGCAATTTCGGCTGTTAATGCTGCTGCAAACGTGCAGCCTGTGCCATGTGTATGTGGTGTATCGATATGTTCATTTGTGACTTCAATAAAGCCTTCTCCATCATACAACAGGTCTGTAATCATACCACCAGATGGACCGTGACCGCCTTTGATTACGACATGTTTTGTGCCGAGCTCATAAAGACGTTCTGCGGCTAAGAAACGGTCCTCTTTTGTCTGAATACGTATGCCTGTCAGTACTTCTGCCTCAGGAAGATTCGGTGTTACAGCATAGCTCACAGACAGCAAATGTGTTTTCATCGCAGAGACCGCATCTTCATTTAATAAAGAAGCCCCTCCTTTTGCAATCATGACTGGATCTACAATCAGCTTCATTTCATATTGCACCGTTTTTTCAGCTACTATCTTGATCATGTCTGCACTCCACAGCATCCCTGTTTTGACGGCATCTGGCCGTAAATCTTCTGCCACTGCATCTATTTGGCGCTCTAACGCTTCGATTGAAAGTGGATATATCCCATGAACACCAAGTGTGTTTTGCGCTGTAATTGCTGTAATCGCAGACATTCCATATACACCGAGCTCCTGAAAAGTTTTCAAATCTGCCTGAATGCCAGCTCCGCCGCCTGAATCAGAACCCGCGATTGTGAATGCTTTTTTGATCGTCATTTCTTCACACCTCTCATTACCCTATCCATTGATGATAAATGGTTCTTGCTTTGGCGATATCATTTGTACCATGTACAAGCGCTCTGCCATCTTTAAATAAGACAAGCTTAAACTCATCCTTTTGACAAGAAAGCAAATATGGATTTTCAAGCACTTCCATCCCTGCTTTCTTTAACCGAAGAGCCACTTCATGTAAAGGCGGCGCCTCTGCTGCACTGCGGATTTGTACCGTATTACGGCCGCATAGTACGTCTGCCTTGGCTCTCTTGTCATATGAGAGAAATGGATAAGTCTTCAGCCCACAGCTTGGACATTGCTTTTTCTTTAAAGATGCCATCGACCGAATGTCGGATCGTTCGTTTTTCCATAAATCGAATGATTTTAATATTGGCGTCACTCGATGTCCTGTTAAATATTTAAGTGCATCTGCCACTTGATATGCTGCCACCTGCTGCACAACTGGACTAATGATACCGGCTGTATCACAGGTCATGCCTTGTGCGGGTAAATGTTCAAGCAGACAGTGTAAACACGGTGTCTCTCCAGGAATCACAGTAAATTGAATGCCATAGCTGGCGACACAGGCTCCATAAAGGAAGGGAATTTGATGTTTGACAGCGGCATCATTTGCGATCATTCTCACCTCAAAATTATCCGCTGCATCCACAATGATCGAAGCCCCGCTGACAAGTTCATCAATATGTTGAGCCGTCACATCGATGACAATTCCTCTCACATTGACTTCACTGTTTACCTGCTTAAGTCTTTTTTCAGCCGCCACAGCCTTTGGCAGCCGATCCTGCACGTCCTGCTCCGTGTAAAGCTGCTGCCGCTGAAGGTTGCTCCATTCAATATAATCTCGATCCAAAATGGTGACAGATCCAATGCCGGCACGAACGAGCATTTCAGCACTAGCGGTTCCAAGTGCCCCCGCTCCAATAATAACGGCCTTTGCGTTCTTTAGCCGCTTTTGCCCCTCTGTACCGATTGGCTGAAAAAGCTCTTGGCGTGAATAACGTGTGCTCAAAATGCCGGCATTCCTTCCTGTGGGCTGCTCGCTGTCCCATAGTTTTTCAATGGAATACGTCCTGCCTCAAAGCCCAGCCTTCCTGATTCAATCGCCAGCTTCATTGCTTTTGCCATTTTCACAGGGTCCTTTGCACCAGACACAGCGGTGTTTAGCAATACAGCGTCAGCCCCTAGCTCCATCGCATAAGCTGCATCCTTCGGAGAACCTACGCCAGCATCAATGATCACCGGTACCTTCGCCTGCTCAATAATAAAGGAGAGATTGAGAGGATTTAGTAAGCCTTGGCCTGAACCAATGGGAGAAGCACCTGGCATGATGGCGTGGACACCGAGTTCTTCTAGTTTTCTTGCCAGCACCACATCATCAGATGTGTATGGCAGCACAATGAAACCTTCTTCGAGTAGCATTTCAGATGCTTTTAACGTTTCGACTGGATCTGGCAGAAGAGACCTTGAACAGCCAATGACTTCTACCTTGATCATGTCACACAGTCCAGAAGCCTTTGCTAAACGGGCAATTCGTACGGCTTCTTCCGCTGTACTTGCACCAGCTGTGTTCGGAAGCAGCGTATATTTTGATAAATCGAGCTGCTCCAAAAAATTAGGCTGAGATGCTTCGAAAATGTTCATTCTTCTTACAGCAAAGGTTAAAATTTCAGCTTCTGATACGTTCACCGCTTCTTTTTGAACCTCAAATGATGGGTACTTCCCTGTTCCAAGTAATAGTCTTGATGTGAATGTTTTTCCGCCGATGTGCAGCATTGGGTCATCCTCCTCCTACAAAGTGAACAATTTCAATCGTGTCATTTGGTTGAATTTCTGTTTGTTGAAATGCTTCTTTATCAATGATTTCTTGGTTCTTTTCAACGATCACCACACGGTTTTCAAGCTGATAGGCTGATAGCAGATCATAGATCGTTCCATTCTCTTGTTCGAAATCAACGATTCTGCCATTCAATTGAATTTTCATACAAATAGTGCCTCCTTTCGTCCAATACGAAATGCGTGAAGCCATTCCTCTTTGACCGGTTCGTCTAGTATGAGGTCACGAATGATTTCTCCAGTAATCGGCGCAAGTAAAATGCCATTTCTGTAATGCCCTGCAGCAAAAAGAATACGTTTGTCTTCTGGATGTCTTCCAATATAGGGATGCCGGTCGCTTGTCGCTGGACGAAGGCCTGCCCAGCACTCTTCAATCGGCATCTCCTTAATAGAAGGCATGAGCTGAGACGCCTTTTGAATCACAGCTTCCATACCGCCAAGCGTTGGAACAGCCTCCCACTCATTTGGTTTCATCGTTGCGCCGATGACAAGTTTTCCGCTATCTCGCTGAACGATATAACAATGATCATGGTAAATGGTGTGTGTGAGCGCTGGACCGTTATTCCATACAGACACACATTCCCCTTTTACTGGATATAGAGAATGCGATAATTCGAGTTCTTCAAAAAAACGGCCAGACCATACACCGCTCGCGACTGTCAGGTGATCACATGTGATTGTGCCCTTCGTTGTTCTGACAGTTAACGCTTCTTTGTCCTGCTTCACATCGATCACGGGTGTACACTCTTTCACATCAGCTCCGTACCGAACCGCCGCCTGCCACAAAGCCCTGCATACGGCATAAGGCTCCACATGAACATCCTCTTCAATCAAACCTGCTCCTAGCATGTGATCTGTGATTTGAGGCATGCATTTTTTTACACTGCTTGCATCAAGCCACTTAAATGTAGACAAATGCTGCATCTGGCAAAGGGCTTTTTTCTCTTCTTCTGTAAAAGCGACCTTCATGATACCGCCTGCTGATGTCCGAATATCAATACCTGATTCATGTAGAAGATCAACTTTTAACTTCTTGTATAATGCCTGGCTTGCTCTGCCTACCTGAAAGAAAATATCCTCATGCCCCTCTCCTTCAGCATGTGCACCGAGCATCCCGGCAGCCGCACTTGTCGTTTGCTTTCCTATCTCATTCGCTTCAAATAAGACGACCTGCTTTCCTGCTTTTGCAAGGTGATAAGCAATGGACACCCCTATGATTCCACCACCAATGATTGCAACGTCATAATGCTTCTTCATAAGGATTCTCCTTTACCTTTTTAGAAAATGCTTGTGCCATCGTGCGCGGCTGATGATGAGTAAAAATCCCAGACATGACAGCAATCCCTCTCACATTTGCGTGTTTCATTTCTGAAACTCGGTCAGGTGTCAATCCACCAATGGCCACCACCGGAATGGACAGTGCCGATGTCAGTTCTTTCAAAAGCTGTACACCTCTTGCCTTAAGTCCAGGTTTACAAGAAGTATCATATACGTGCCCAAACATGACATACTCTGCTCCATTTTTCTCTGCTGCTTTCGCTTCTTCTATCGAATGAACAGACACACCCGCATGAAGGTGAGGGAATTTTTTCCGCAGCTCTTTTGGCGAAAAGCTGTGGCCCGGGAGGTGTACCCGGTGAATATTAGTGAGCAGCGCAACGTCGACTCGGTCATTGATTACGAGCTTTTCCTTCGGTACACCTTCTAAAAGAAGATTTTTCACGAGAGCAACAAGCTCACTTGCTGTTTTAGACCGTTCTCGGATATGAATAAATTCCACTTCAGATGCGATGGCTTTTATTTGTTTCATCAATTCATCTGCGGGAAGCGAATCATTTGTTACTGCGTGGAGTTCCATTTGCACCAACCCCATCTAAGCATGCTGTTTGCCACATTTCTTTTTGATATGCCATCTCCCAGAAATGATATTCGTAATAGCTTGAAATTACAAAATTTTCTTTCATATTAGCCCGTACATGGTCTGGTGCTTTTTCTGCGAGTTCATCAAAACGGTTGACCTGTTCAAAGACAAGTTCCTTAAACCAATCGCCTCCATATGTCAAAATCCATTCTTGATAAATCGGATGATCAGGTGTTGTTTGTTTCAGCTTTTCACCCACCTCATAATAGAGCCAGTAGCATGGTAATAACGCGGCTAAAATCTCTTCAAACCGCCCGCTTTTTACAGATCGGTACATATGAGAGGTATACGCATAAGCAGTGGGAGAAGGCTTAAAGTTCTTAATGGCTTCATCAGAAATTTGCAGAAGCTCTGTGAACTTTCTATGCAGTGACAGCTCTGCTTCATACGTGCCCTGAGCATGATACGCCATTCTGCCCGTCGTATGTAAGTCCTCACTAATCGCCGCTCCATATGCTTGCACCTTTGCAAAATGAGTTAAATAATACGAATCCTGCATCACGTAATAGGTGAAACGATCGAGTGAAAGTGTGCCATCTCCAATCCCTTTGACAAAAGGATGCGTAAAGCTCCCATTCCACCATGTTGCTGCTGCCTCTTTACATTCTGTTGAAAACGTCATGTTCCTCTCCTCCTGTTTTTCCATATAAAAAAGCCACTTTCCGCGTGGAAAGTGGCTTGGAATTTGTAAAAAGCATAGTCAAAAACCGCACCACTTCCCTACGCAGGTATGAACCTGTTCAGGTAATGAGGGTCTAAAAGTCGACACTTTTATCTCAGCCCTTTTAAAGGACTCCCCTAGTGGATCAAATATATGATGTTGTACCTCTATCTTAATCAGGAATTGTTCATTGGTCAAGGGTTCATTGTCATTCTAATTGGGCTCTTAGTCCTGCCACATACTCCCGGGAGCCCGATACAAGCACACGATCGCCGCTTCTGAGCGTCGTATCTCCATGCGGTACTAAGCTGTCTACCCCTCTGAAAATACGGACAAATACCAAATCACCGGTAAAAGGAAATTCTCGCAGCATGACATTATGATAACGATGGTTATTCATTTGAATTTGATACAAAGAAGTATCCTCATTTGTTAGCAAGCGAATGGCATCAGGTGCTTCAATCAAGGCTCTTAGCACCGTTTTAGATGATAGGAAAGTAGAAAACGTATCAATGCCCGCTTCCTTCAATGTCAGCTCCGACTCAGCTTTATTGACACTTGCAATGACTTGTTTCGCTCCTTCTTCCTTTGCAAATAAAGCAATTTCCTTATTTTTCGTCTCACTGCCTGTGGCTACGACGAGGACATCCTCTTGACCGATGCCAGCCTTTCTCAGCGTCTCATCGTCGTATTGCTCAATTGATTCGACTTCAAAGATGGAATCTGCCAGCAGCGCTTCCTTATTTTCTTGAAAGACATGCAAAATTCGAATGTCATATTCATCCTGATGCAAATCCAGTGTGACAGGTAAGGTCAGCTGATTTGCACCAATAAAGGTCACACGCTTCTTATGGCTCGCTGCTTGTTCTTTTTTAAACAACGCTTTAAACCAGACAGGTGTTAAAATACTCGTCAACACAGCAACTAAAATCAGTACTCCAGACATTTTATGATCAATGACACCGAGCCGCTCACCAATCGTCGCAGCTGCTATGACGAGAGATAACGTTGAAGTTAATAAAAAGCCGGAGCCAATGACCTTTTTCATGTCATACCATTTTTTCAAATAAAGAATCGGTATGAGCTTGCTAATAAGCAATGCAATAAACAGCAGCGGAATCATAATCATAATGGTTGGGTCCTTAAACAGTGCCCATATATTCAGATCCACTCCGACCATCACAAAAAAGATCGGGATTAAAAAACCATAGCCAAACGAATCCAACTGCTGGACAAGCTCTTTATTTGGCGAAAGAAGGGATACAAGCACGCCAGCTAAAAACGCCCCAAGAATATTTTCAGCCCCGAGTGATTCAGATAAGGCAACTAAGACTATAATGAGAGTAAAGATCGCCCTTGTCCCAATTTGCACGGTTCCTTTTGACATCGACTCAAAAATCGACTTTGTCTTAAATACGCGGCCAAATAAATAAAGAAGAATACCAGCAGCAAATAATAAGAGCAGAAGCCACATGTTCCCTGTTCCATCTCCATAAATAGAGGAAAACACAGCAAGTAAAATCATCGTGACCAAATCAGCAATGACAGCGACAAGCAGAATGATTTGGCCAATATTCGTTTGCATCAACTTTTCCTCTTTTAAGGTTGGAACCACTACCCCTAATGAGATGGTCGATATAATAAGTGTCATTAAGAAAGCATTTTGGATAAACCCTGCGAGTACAAACGCATAGGACAAAATAAAGGAAATACAAAATACCCCAAGAAAAACAATGGTGGCTGCTTTAAAGGTATTTGGTTCTTTTAAACCATTTGGAAGTTCTCGTGCTTTCTTCTTTGATTCAAAAGAAGAAAAATCTATTTCAAGTCCACTTAAAAACATCAGAAAAATAAATCCGAGCATGGATAACGTATCTAACCACGCATCATGTTCGACAACCAGTTGAAGACCGCTTTTTCCAATGATGAGCCCCATGATGATTTCAGCTACAACGACTGGAATGGTCAGCTTAAATCGGTGCAATAAAATGGGGGTGAAAAAGGCGACAATAATAACGACAACGAGTGATGAAACAGATGTATGCTCCATTGGCAAAGCCTCCTAACATGTATATTTAATTTTTTAATTCTTACGTTAAAGCATTGATTCTAACAATTGCCCAAGTGAAATGAAAGTCATTCGTTATATTTTCTAAAATTCAAACTTCTTTATATTCGATGAATGGATGAAAAAATCAGGAGGAAACCCTATGAAATTCGATATCATTGGCGATATCATTGGCGATATCCACGGCTGCTACGAAGAGCTGCTTACCCTCATACACAAACTAGGATACGAACTCAAACATGGATTACCTGTCCATCCTGATAAGAGAACGCTGGCCCTTGTTGGTGATTTAACAGATCGAGGTCCTCAGTCAGTAGACGTGATGCGCTTTGTCATTCATGCCTATTCACACGGCGCAATCCGCTATGTACCCGGCAACCATTGCTTTAAGCTTTATCGCTATTTGAAAGGAAATCCCGTGAAATTGCTTCATGGCATTGAAACCACAGTGAACGAAATAAAAAAACTGCCCATTCATGAACAAAACAAATTGTCACATGAATTTAAGCAGTTATTTGAAAAGGCTCCGCTTTATGATGTACTCATTCCTAATGAGCTGATCATTGCACACGCAGCGATGAAGGAAAAGGATATTGGAAGAAAGCCGAATAAACAGATGCGGTCCTATCTATTATTTGGTGCAGTCACAGGAGAAACGTGGCCAGATGGACGGCCTGTTCGAAAAGACTGGGCAAAGGAGTATCATGGAAAACCATGGATTGTGTACGGCCACACCCCAGTGAAAGAGCCTAGATTCGTTGGCAGAACCGTCAATATTGATACAGGCTGTGTGTTTGGCAATCAGCTGTCTGCCCTCACATACCCAGAGCTTAAAACAGTCTCAGTCCCTTCATCTATGCCTTATGACGATTCAAGGTTTCAACATTTCACATCATAAAAAAACCCGGCTCTGCACATGCAGTTGACCGGTTTTTTCTATTTAAAGCCGCAATGATTTCATGTCATCCGGAAGCGGAGCCGAAAATGTCATTTGCTCACCTGTCATCGGATGAGGAAACACAAGGGTCTCACTGTGCAGTGCCTGCCGGTCCATCCGATCGGCCGTTCCGCCATACAGCGTATCTCCGATGAGCGGATGGCCAAGATACTTCATATGAACACGAATTTGATGCGTTCTCCCAGTTTCAAGTGTTAGAGACACATCTGACATATTCAACTCAGCATCCACTGCTCGCACTGTATAATGCGTCACTGCCTCCTGCCCAGTATCATCAACCATCCGCTCGATGATACTATCCCCTTTTCGGGCAATTTTTGCAACGATGGTTCCATGCTTTTCTGTGACCATACCATGTGTAAACGCTCTGTACGTTCGCTTGACCGCTCCTCTTTTTTGCGCCTTTGATAAGAGGCTATGGGCAAAGCGATGCTTCGCCACAAGCATGACGCCAGATGTATCACGATCAAGGCGGTTCACCAAATGAACCGTATGTCGAACAGACTGCTTGGCATAATGGTGCAGTAATCCATTCGCAATACTGTGCTCAGGATGCTCCCGAGAAGGAATCGATGGAATATACGGCTTTTTATTCAGCACAAGAACATGCTCGTCCTCAAATAAAATATCAAGCGGAATCGGTGCAGGCTTCAGCCCTTCACTGACCTTTTCCTCGGGAAATAAAATGGTGAGCCTGTCCCCCTCATGCAGCTCGCACTTCACGGTGACATGCTCTCCATTAATAAGAAGGTCTCCGCCATCAAATTTAATATCCGTCAGCATTCTTTTCGAAATGCCAAGATCAATTAAATACTCCTTTAAAAGCAGCCCTTCTTCTTTGGCTGTCATGGTTTTGTTTAACGTAAAGTATTCCAGTGACAACAACCTCTTTCTTATTCGCCTTTTCCGATAAAGGAATCTTGAACCCTTTTCCAAAACGGAAATGGTCTAAACCTGGCAAAACGGACATTCTCGTCTGCCACCCGGCATTGAATGGACTTGACATCTTTATGAAGCAGCGTCAAATGATCAATGGTCACCTGAAAATCGACGTCATTCATCGGTTTAATCACACAAGTATGGTGGTCTGGCAAAATAAGCGGTGAACCAACCGTTCGAAACACTCTATTGTTGATTGAAGCCATTTCTGCCAGCTGAATGGCTCTAATGGAAGGGTGAATAATGGCGCCGCCAAGTGCCTTATTATAGGCCGTACTACCAGATGGTGTAGACAGACAGAGACCGTCACCTCTGAATGTTTCAAACAGCTGACCCCTAATTTCAACATCTGCTACAAGTGTCCCTTCCATGCTTTTAATCGTACATTCATTCATTGCTAAATATTTCTCTTCTCTGCCGCCGTCGTTGTATCTGACAATGACTTCTAAAATTGGATATTCCACAATATGATAAGGCGTTTTCGCAATGGCTAAGACGAGTTTTTCAATTTCACTCGGCACCCAGTCAGCATAAAAACCAAGATGACCTGTATGAACACCAACAAAAGCTGTTTCATTCAGACGGTCGCTATAACGGTGAAACGCATAAAGAAGGGTGCCGTCTCCACCAACCGTAATGACAAGGTCCGGTTCCTCTTCATTTAGTTCCATACCAAAATCCAATAAGTAGGTCTGAATTTTATTTTTGAGCGTGTCAGATACAGAATTCCCTTTCGAAGAAACTGCAAATTTCATGAATTCTTCTCCTTTTCCACCTTGCTGCTATGAGAGGGCAGCATCATATTTGATCAAACTGGCTCAGCTGTCGTTTTTCTTTTTTCGGGAAAATGCCACTTGTGCTTCTTGAATTTCCCCTCTAATTTCAGACATTTCTTCATCGAGACGAGATGCTGCCTCAGATGCTCTTTGAAGGCGCAGTTTGACCTTCTCCGGGATATTCCCGCTATATTTATAATTCAAAGAATGCTCAATGGTCGCCCAAAAGTTCATCGCAAGCGTACGAATTTGAATTTCGACAAGGAGCTGCTTCTCTCCGTTGATCGTTTGCATCGGATATAACACAACAAGGTGGTACGAGCGGTATCCGCTTTCTTTATGTTCTGCAATATAGTCGCGTTTATCTACAACCACAAAGTCTTTACGAGACTGAAGCATTTTTTTTACGACTTGTATATCTTCTACAAACTGGCACATAATGCGAAGCCCAGCAATATCCTGCATCGTTTCAATCTCATGCATCGGGATGTTTTTACGCTTTGCCTTTTCTAATATGCTTGCAACGGGTTTCACTCGGCCTGTGACAAACTCTACTGGTGAATGATCTTCCTCGAATTCATACAGCTTTCGAATGCCTTTTAGTTTCACTTTTAATTCTTCTACTGCTTGTTTATACGGTGCGAGGAATTGATCCCATTGTTTTTTGTCCATGAAACTTCCCCCAATTCCATATACCTAATTATTTCAGAGGAATGTGCTCTTCACTTTCTCTTCCATATCTCCGTAATTGGCATTGTCTTTAATATTGTCGATTAAATAATGTAATTCCTGTTGAAGCTGAATGAGTTCCAGCGAATGGTCATCCGATGCCAAATAGACAGGGATGTCACGATTCATTGCTTCTTTTAATGGAGCCCATGTATGCTCTCCTAGAATAAGATAGGAAAAGGACTCCTCTGTTTCAAGTATGTAAACGAACGCAAAGTGATCAGAATCAACTAGCATTTGTCCTGATGCTTTTGCTTTTTGGATTTGCTCTTCTGACTGGATGGTCAAAATCAGCTTATCTTCTTTTAAAGTTGCTTCTGTGATTTCAATTCTGTTTTGCATCATGATCTCCTTTACAACAAAGTACAGCTTTATTTTATCATATCAAGTTCAATATTGATAAACCGAACTTTTTGAGAAAATCCTGTTTTCCTCTTTTATATGATCCTTTCACATGATTCTTCATTCATTTTGGCACAAGTATAAAGAAAATATAGAGAAAAAAAACACTCTTTTACATGGTAAACATACTTCATGTACAATAATCATATTTCCTCTAAATGAAAGGTTGATGTCAAAATGGCACAGGAAATTGAAATAGAACTAAAACAATTATTAATGAAAGAAGAATTTGAACAGTTGAAACAACATTTTGAATTGAAGGATGCAGATTTCCACACGCAAACCAACTATTATTTTGATACACCTCAATTTGATATAAAATCTCAATTTGCTGCATTAAGAATGAGAGAAAAAGACGGTCATTGGGTTCTTACATTAAAGGAACCGCACGAAATAGGCTTGCTCGAAACCCATCAAACAATTGCTCCTCCTTCAAGACTTGACGATTTTGAGCTGCCAGAAGGTGAAGTAGCGGACAGGTTAGATCACCTGAACATTCAAAAGGATCAAATTGTGTACTTTGGTTCACTTGAAACGTCAAGAGCAGAAAAAATGATCCAAGAAGGCTTAATTGTTTTGGATCACAGCCGATATTTAACAGTAGAGGACTATGAACTTGAATTTGAAGTGAGCGACCTGGAAATCGGACAAGCCGCATTCTCCGCATTGCTCGACAAATTTCACATCCCTGTACGAAACACGAAAAACAAAGTGGTTCGTTTTTATGAAGAAAAAATGAAAACACAGAATAGATGAATTCCTTGAAGGAGGAACATGATGAACGTCAATCAACTTCAATCCTTTATGCAGCTTCAAGCGCTTAAAACGTTACAAACAGATCAAGCACAAACGCAAATGCCTTCCGGCCAAGAATCGAATGCGCAAGCTTCCTTTCAGTCACTGCTGCAAGATTTTTTAGGCGGATCAGAATTATCACGTCTTCCACTTTCCATCTCTGCTCTCATGGGCACAGATCCAGCAACGGATCCGAACACACAATATGCGCGTACAAACCCGTACTTATCTGCCATGGCAGGCAGCGGGCAGCTTGAGGCTCAGCCATTATATTCAAATGACACTCAATTGAATACGGCGAATGGCATTGGAAATGTCTTAAACAACAGCTACACGCCTCCGCTTCAAGAGGCTGTCTCAAGCGGCTCATCATCAAAAGAGATTAATCAAATCGTGTCACAAATGGCTCAAAAGCATGGCGTTCCAGAAAAGCTGATTCACGCAGTCATCAAGCAGGAATCCGGCTATCGCACGAATGCAGTCAGTCATGCAGGTGCACTTGGGCTCATGCAGCTCATGCCATCTACTGCTAAATCACTTGGTGTGAATAATGCCTTTGATGCGACCCAAAACATTGAAGGCGGAACGAAGTATTTAAAACAAATGCTTCATAAATATAATGGAAATGTCTCACTCGCCTTAGCTGCCTATAACGCAGGCTCAGGAAATGTAGACAAATACGGAGGCATTCCTCCATTTAAAGAAACACAAAATTATGTAAAGAAAATCACAGCACAATATTTCGCTTAAACCGAAGAGAATAACCTCTTCGGTTTTTTGTATGTCGCTTTTCACCCTTTTTTGACTGAATGTGTTATGATATGGTCAATTGATCACGGAACCTGCCCCACTCTTTATTTCGAGCAGACCAAAGCGGTTTGTTTGTGGAATTGAGTTGAGGTTGTTAAAATAAGTATACAAGAATAGAAACAATAAAATAGAACAAACTGAATATCACTTTTTGAAATAAATGAAATGCACAATAGGGTGAGTCATCCTATTAACTACAAGTAAAAGGAGTAGTCAACATGGTACAATCGTTTAACGCACCTTACGAAGCGGTTGGAGAGGAACTTCTATCGCAACTTGTTGATACTTTTTATGAAAATGTAAAGTGTCATCCTTTGCTTCATCCTATTTTCCCGGATGACTTAAAAGAAACAGCAAGAAAACAAAAACAGTTTTTAACGCAATATTTAGGCGGGCCCCCACTTTATACAGAGGAGCATGGCCACCCCATGCTGCGGGCGAGACATCTCCCTTTTCCGATTACTGAGGAACGGGCTGACGCATGGCTTGAATGCATGGAGGATGCAATGGATCAAGTAGGACTAATCGGCGATATTCGTGACTTTTTATTTGAGCGGCTTTCTCTGACGGCTCGTCATATGGTCAACCAAACATCTGAAAAGGATGGACGATCTTGAGCTGCAATACGCACGATCAATATTTCTCACACTGTCACGGACATCCTCAAAAGCCGATTGAAATTTATGTATTCATTGATCCTCTAAGCCCAGACTGCTGGTTATTAGAGCCATCCATTAAAAAATTGAAAATGAAATATGGTCGATTCTTCACTTTACGAACGGTGACAAGCTCTAGTATTAATGCATTGAACCGGAAAAGAAAAAAACATTTACTGACCGAAGCATGGGGGAAATTTGCCACCAAAACTCAGACCAAAAAAGAACAAATGCTGTCTGAACAAATTGTGACATCACCCTATCTCGCCTCACTCGCACTAAAAGCGGCTGAGCTCCAAGGTAGAAAATGCGGAATGAAATTTTTGCGTCTCGTTCAAGAATCGCTTTTTTGTCATCAGCAGGATGTCACAAGTGAACAGGTGCTCTTAGAAAATGCGAAAAATGCTGGACTGGACATCGATGAATTCCAGCGCGATATTCATTCTCAAAGTGCTGTTAAAGCATTACAATGTGATATGAAGATTGCAGCTGAAATGGACGTATCTGAACTTCCGACCTTCGCCTTTTTCAATACTGTAAACGGAGATGAAGGATTAAAAATATCAGGTGCCTACTCTTATGATGTATACGAGGAAATCCTGTTTGAAATGATTGGTGAAACACCAACACCTTCAGAACGGCCTCCTATTGAATGGTTTATTGCTTACTTTCAATTTGCATCTGCAAAAGAGATTGCCGTTGTTTATGATCTGACACTTGAAGAAGTTGAACGAGAAATGAAAAAGCTGGCTTTCGCTCAGAAGGTAGAACGTGTACAAGTGCAGCAAGAAATGTTTTGGCGCTATAAAGAGAATGAGCACCATACAGATCTTGATGTCTATCGCTGTGAGAATGAACATGGGTGCTGACCCATGTTTTTTCTTTACCCCCAAAAGAACATTTGTTCTATTCATAAACACGAAGAAACCGCGCCGGGATAAGCGCGGTTTCACTATGTCTTAACGACAACAAAGGGGATGGGAGAAATTTTTCACGGTCAAACAAAGGGGTAATGTTTGTATGTGATTAATTTCACATCTGTAGTATATCAAATTTTGTCGACTTATGACAACAGATATGCTAGATGTTCATATTTTTGTCACAAAACATAAGAGGGTTGTCACTTTCATATAGTGAAAGTAACAAAAAATGGGGGGATTTACATGCGCAGCACAACCTTTGGACTTGTTGCCATTGGCTTATGTTTCTTTTTAAATATATTAGGTTTAATGAAAATGCTTCCTCTTTATCTGACGTCTCCACTCTTATTTGCTTCGATTCTTTTTACGCTTTATCGAATGAATCACCGTAAGACCTTTAGAGGATTTAAAGGTTGATGCTTCACAAGGAACGACCTCGACATACGAAGAGGTCTTTTTTTATGAGAAAAAAACTCCTGTCAAAAGATGAGCTGGCACTCACACGTCTGACAGAAGTCTTTTCATTACTCACCCGTTTTGGAGATGAGCTCTTCCATTTCTTTCAGTTTTTCTTCGAACAATTGACATGCTGCTTCAATTGGTTCTTTAGAAGCCATATCAACCCCTGCTTTTTTCAGCACATTGATTGGGTAATCGGAGCTTCCTGCTTTAAGGAAATCTGTGTAGCGCTCTACCGCAGGTTTTCCTTCTTGTAATATTTGCTTGCTTAATGCCTGCGCTGCACTATATCCTGTCGCGTATTGATACACATAATAGTTGTAATAGAAATGAGGGATTCTCGTCCATTCTAATCCGATTTCCTTATCAACCACCATACCATCACCAAAATACTTCTTATTCAGGTCGTAATAGAGGTTCGTCATAAATTCTGGCGTTAAAGCCTCTCCTTCTTGTGCTTTCACATGAATAAGATGCTCAAACTCAGCAAACATCGTTTGTCTGAATACCGTTCCTCTAAATCCTTCTAACAAGTGGTTTAACACATACAAACGCTGCTTCTTATCGTCTAAATGATTGAGCAGATATTCACCTAGTAATGCTTCATTTGTAGTGGAAGCTACTTCAGCTACAAAAATACTATAGTTTCCATACGGATATGGCTGGTGCTTTCTTGTATAGTAGCTGTGGACAGAGTGCCCAAATTCATGCGCCAGTGTAAACAAATTATCAATATTATTTTGCCAGTTCATGAGGATATATGGATTTGTGCCATAGCTTCCAGATGAATATGCACCGCTTCGTTTCCCTTTATTCTCATAAACGTCTACCCAGCGATTGTCGAGTCCTTCTTTTAATACGGACACATATTCTTCTCCTAATGGGGCTAGCCCTTTCAGCATATAATCCTTTGCTTCATCGTAGGTTAGCTTCATGCCAGCATCCTTCACAAGCGGTGTATACAAGTCGTAATTGTGCACTTCATCAAGCTTTAATACCTTTTTACGTAATTCAATATAGCGGTGTAATAACGGTAAATATTGATGAACTGTATCAATTAGATTGTCATACACTTCTTCTGGGATACTATTACGTGATAGGGCGGCTTCTCTTGCCGATTTGTAATTTCGTACTTTTGCATAAAAATTATCCTTCTTAATCGAACCGCTCAGTGTAGAAGCAAGTGTGTTCTTATACTGATCATACGTTTTATACACAGCTTTAAAGGCATTCTTTCTCACTTCACGATCATCACTATTTAAAAATGTGATAAAGTTGCCGTGGGTAATTTTCTTTTCCTCCCCATTTTCATCCTTTACAGAAGGGAACGAAATATCGGCATTATTAAACATACTAAAAGTAGTGGATGCAGATGAGAGAGGTTCAGAGGCCTCAGCTAATAAAGCTTCTTGCTCCTCACTTAGAATATGTGGACGCTCTTTATTAATTTCTTCGAGAGCATGTGAATACAGCTTTAATTCCTCTTTTTCCAGAATAAATTGCTGCAATTTATCTTCTTGAATGGATAATATCTCTGGAACAATATAAGCAGATGTACTAGAAAGCTGTGTAAATAAATTCGATGCCTTATCATTTAACGCCTGAAATGATGAGTTCGTTGTATCTTCATCGTATTTCATGTGCGCATATGTATAAAGCTTGCCAAGCTTTTCAGAAAGGTGATCCTGAAAGGTTAGGGCTTCATACAGGACATCAGCAGAATGGGCCAGCTTGCCTTTAAATTGGGCCAGCTTCGGAATTTCTTTTTTGACCGCTTCGAATTCTTTGTTCCATGCATCGACGCTTTCAAAAATATCTTCAAGACGCCATTTGTTTTCTTCTTGTACTTCGCTTCTGTCTGGTAAATGGTTGCTTTTGCTTTGTGAAGTCATATGAATCCCCCTTGCATGAGTTGTGTTAAACCAACCTTTCGGAAAGTGAAAGAAATTGGTGTTGTATTTATCTTCTTTGTTTTGAACTATATTTGTCAAATCATATGCAGAAATAAATACCAAACAGACTAAAAAAATGAGAAAAAAGCGTTTCTTTCGATTCAATAGCAGCACCACCTTTTTCTTATCATGATCAAAGTGGACATGAAACATGCTAATGAAATAAGAAAGCATCTCGTTTTAACAATTCATCTACTGTTCGTATAGGCATTTGATTCGACGCTACTTCATAATTACCCTCTTTCGTCATGTGTAAAAACCCTTGTCTCTCAAGTGCCTTTACATATGCAGTGATCACCGCTTTTATTTCTTCTCTTGAAACATCACCATATCGGAGCTTCACTTCTTTCCTCAGCACACACCGATTGATTTCTTCCATCAACTCTTGAATCGTCACTCTTCCGCTTCTTTTTTTCCTCATCATCCAATCATACAGATACCCTTGCCAAACATACACAGGACTAGTAAAGACATACGCTTCTTGCAGCGGAATAAATAATTCAGTTGGCAGAAAAGGAAATGCCGTTTGATGATGCTCATAAAAAATGTCTCTCAAACGTTTACTTTCATTTGATAAAATGCGAGGAGGACGCATCCTGAATTGCTGAATACATGTAAGCCATTGTTTGTTTACTTGACGCTTGTTAGAGATCGGGGATAGAAGCGCCGAAAGTTCGCGGTATGCTGAAGGTGATCTCACTGTCATTGCGGCACATATTTTCGTTGGTTGGAATGCGAGGATTTGATCAAGATAAATGAACCTATTCTGAATCGGGCAGTAAAAAATTAAACGCCTTTTCTCTGATTCCCTTAACATTCCCCAATGAATGGAGGAGAAAGAAAAAAGTTGAGCAGATTTTCGTTTTAAACGATTTGCCCCTATAATCCATATAGGAAAAAGACCAGCTTCACGGAGACCTGCTGTTCTTTTACGCAGCTCTTGCCGTGAAATATTTGCACACTGAAATTCGATGGCATAGCTTGCCTCTCCTATAGAGACGGCCACATCAGGGCGCTGGTGAATCTTTGAAATATGTTTTTCCAGCACCGGTTTATGTCCAAGCCGCTTCAGCCAAGTCATCATGGCTTCCTTCCCCGCCTGATGATAAACCGTTTCGCCTGAGGCTAATGGACATGCTGTCAGCTGTTTATGCGCAAAATGATAGACACGATGCTCCCCTAGCTTTAATTGCACCTCCTGCCTGCATTCAGGACAATAAAATTTGCACGTAGTTCTTACATGCTCCAGCCGGCTTTTCGATAGATGATGTGTAATTCTGATAAGCTTACCGTTATCCATGATTGCTGCATTCATTCAGTTCACCCCTCGCTCTTTGTTGACCGTATTATAGCTTGTTCGTCTAGAAGGAAGCGAATAGGCAAAATGAACTTTTATCGTGTTAAAATATGATTTTACTGATTATTCCCTTAGTAAAAATAAAAAATCCCCTTATAGAAAGGGGAAAAATACAATCTTTATAAAAGTGGTGATAACAATCTTGCTGTTGATTCAAACAGTCTGACCCTCAAAGGCCTCTTTGCAAATTCTTCTGGAACAATTTCATGTGACTGCTCTAAATCACCTAGGAAGTCGTTGACGAGCTTCTCTGTGCTTTTCGTTTTATAAAGGAAGGCATTTACTTCAAAGTTTAAATGAAAGCTTCTCATATCCATGTTTGCCGTTCCAATTGAAGCCAGCTCACTATCCACAATGATAAATTTACTATGCATAAACCCTTGATCATACTCGTACACCTTTGCCCCTGCTTCAAGAAGCTCCGGGAAGTATGAACGAGACGCATGGAAGACGATCCGTTTATCTGGATTCTTTGGAGCAATAATCCGTACATCTACACCGCTCAATGCAGCAATTTTCAATGCGGACAGAATATCATCATCCGGCACAAAATACGGCGAAGCGATCCAAATAGACTTTTTGGCGGAGATGATCATGGAGAAAAAGAGATTTTTAATGACCTCCCACTGTTTGTCAGGACCGCCAGCGATCATTTGTACTCCTTCTGTTGTACTTTCAATGTGGCTGAAATCTTTGAAATAGTCCACACCTGAGCATCTTTCATTCGTCATATAATACCAATCCTGCATGAAAATCTGCTGGAGGTCACGAACAGCTTCGCCCTTAATCATCAGATGCGTATCACGCCAGAATCCATATTGTCTGCTCCTGCCCATGTATTCGTCTCCAATGTTAAGTCCACCGACAAATCCCACTTTTCCATCAATCACAACGATTTTCCGGTGATTTCGGAAGTTAATTTTATTATTTAACAGGGGGAGCCTTACTGGTAAAAACGGAACGATCTGAACGCCAGCCTTCTCTAGGTCAGCAACATATTGACGAGAGAGCTTTAAGCTTCCTACATCGTCATATAAAAAGCGGACAATCACGCCACTTTTCGCTTTTTCAATTAGAATGTCCTTTAATTCTTGACCAAGGTCATCGTGGCGGAGAATGTAATATTCTAAGTGAATGTGATGTGTTGCTTTTTTGATCTCTTCAAAAATATGAGAGAATGTTTCTTCACCATTGGTTAGGACTTTAGAGGACGTGCGATACGTAATAGGGGTATGTCCAAGTCTGTGGGCCAGCTTAAATAAGAGCTGCTGATGATCACCCATATGCGTCATTTTTTCAATCGCATCTCTATGACTACGTTCATCTTCCTGGACTAACTGTTCGTCGAGCACCGCTTTCTTTTCAAACAGCCGGCGCTTTTTAATATTGCGTCCAAAGAAAATATAGAACAAAAAGCCGAATAACGGGAAGCTGCCAAGCAAGACAAGCCATGTAACCGTTTGAGACGGATTCCGGTTCTCCAAGAAAATAACAAAACCGATGAAGATAATCGATAAAGTAAATAAAACACTGACAGAACTTAATACACTTACCGCTAAATCACCGGCAATCAGTTGGATGATTAAATAAGCACCTATCGTAATGATAAGAAAAAATAGAACTTTGACTAAATTTCTCATTTCATTTCTCCTTGCCGATCTCTTTATTTATCTATTCATTCAGATAAAAAAGCCGATTCCTCTATAGAAATCGACTTTTTACTGGTTACGAGAAGTGCTGTTGAATCGTTTCAAGGGCATTCCCTTCGATAATCAGCTGACCGTATTCTTGCAGTCTGTAGATGCTGACCACTGATTCATGAGCATATTCAAGCAAAATGCTGAGCTTATTCTCCACTTGCTCATCTGACAAATCCTCGTGGAAGTCAACATATAGATAATAACGGTTTTCAAACGAATATAAACTTGTGGTAAAATCCTGCATATTTAATTGAGAAAGTGCAATCAAATCTTCAAAGTCATCCATTTTCAAAACGAATTGAAGTTGAAGTTTTTTGTCCTTCTCATTATGATCCTCTTGATCTTGCTCTTCTTTATGAAAATCATCAAGCAGTGCGTCTAGGCTTTCTTCATCTGTTTGACCTTTTTTATCTTCTGGAATCGGCAATTCGAGCTTTTGTCCATCTTTAGAAAGTTGGGCTTTTGTCACGACAATTTCAAGACCTTTATCAAGTGCCTGTACTTGAATCCAAAGCGGTCCCTCAACTGCAAATTCTTCTTCTTCGTGCACTTCGTCCATTACTTCCCAAAACAGCTCTTCACTGCGCTCACGATTATACCAAATCTCTTCACGGTCAAATCCGCGATCTTCAATATCACCGTAGGAAATATAAAATTTGACTGTATGTTCATTAATTCTTTCAATTTCCATTTTGCCAACCTTCCCTTCTATATAAGATGTTGAAGGGACATACAAGCTCCCAATTAATAGTACTTTACTACACTTTACCCGTTCCGTCTACATGTTAACCGTTTAAAGAATTGAGGTAATGCTTCGTACTGTCTATTTTATGATAAAACATGAATAAAAGAAATAAAAACGCATTTTTTGCAGAGAAAACTTGCAGAAACATATATTTGAATTGTCCTCATATATTGGTTGTACGAGCTCTATTTAGAACATGAGGTGAAATGGATGGAAACAGAGTGGATCGTATCCTTGCTGATGATTATTGGCATAGACCTGATTTTAGGCGGAGATAATGCGTTAATCATTGCGATGGCCAGTCAAAGCTTATCCAATGACAAACGCAATAAAGCCATTTGGATCGGCACACTTTTGGCCGTGCTGATGAGAATTACAATGACAGGTGCTGCAGTTTATTTATTGACCATCCCTTATTTGCAATTTATTGGCGGCCTTTTTCTCCTTTATATAGGATACAACTTGTTAATTGAACAAAAGAAAGAATCGATTCGGATTAAAAGCAGCGGCTCCCTATGGCGTGCGGTGCAAACCATTGTGATTGCAGACCTCTTTATGTCACTTGATAATGTCATTGCTGTTGCAGGAGCGGCAAAAGGTCATATGCTCCTGACTGCTTTTGGCCTCATGATTTCAGTTCCGATTATTATTTGGGGAAGCAAACTGATTCATGCAGCTTTAACCAAATTTCCGTTTCTTTTATACGGAGGTAGTGCTCTTTTGGCTTATACTGGCGGTGAAATGATTGTTCGCGATGTGAAATTGAATGACTTTATGGTGCAGCATACCACTTTGGAATTGATGCTTCCATTTTTAACAGTCGCAACGGTCATATTAGCCAGCCTCTTTTATGAACAAACGGCTGAAAATAAATAAAAAAAGCTGCCAAATGATCGGCAGCTTTTCGTTTTTCTATTAGTTAGCAAGTCGCTGAGCTTCTCTTAGTTGGAATGTACGAACCGTTCTTGGAAGGAAACGTCTAATTTCATCTTCATTGTACCCAACTTGTAGTCTTTTTTCATCCAAGATAATTGGACGTCTTAAAAGACCAGGATGCTCATTGATTAGTTTATACAATTGTTGAAGCGGCATTGTCTCAACATTGACATTTAGTTTTTGGAATACTTTTGAACGTGTTGAGATAATTTCATCTGTACCGTCTTCTGTCATTCGAAGAATTTCTTTGATTTCATCGATTGAAAGAGGCTCAGAAAAAATGTTTCTCTCTTGATACGGAATATTGTGCTCTTCTAACCACGCTCTTGCTTTTCTACATGATGTACAGCTTGGTGATGTGTATAATGTTACCATAAATCTTCACTCCTCAATTTGTAGAATGAATATTGATCTGTATTCTCAAATTAAAATTGTTCTAAATAAGTAATCTTTATAGTGATTATACTATAAAAAAGTAAGTGTGAACAGATTTTCTTGCAATTTTTGTGACAAAAACTAGACAATTTCATTCATTTTGGGGTGCCGCTTGATGTCTGAACATTCTCATTTAGTCGAGATGATCGAAAATATTTTTTTGTTTTCTATTTTCAATGACCTTCAATACATCATCAACATCCTCATACGATTGTCCATACCATTTTTCATCTTTATACGTATGGATTCGTTCATAAGTCTTCCTCATGGCTTCCATGATCTCTTCCTCATGATTTGTGAGAGGCGACCAATAAAGAATTTCCATGCGGTTCACTTCATTTGTTGCAAGTGATCTGCGTTTATAACCAATCGATTCTGCATGCTTGAAGTGCTCTCTTTGGTAAAACTTTAGGCGTTTTGCAGTATCTGCATCATCTTCATCTACAGGCTCAACTTCAAGCAAGATCGGTTTCTTTTTTTCCTTCAGCTCATGGATCAGCTTTGATCCGAGGCCTTCACCTCTTGCATCTTTGGAAACAAATAAATAATCAATAAAGATGAAAGAATCAAATTCGGCGTACATCATCACATGATGAGGTCCTTCCTCCTTATGATAAACATCACTTCTTTCCTTTAATAAGGCTTCCATATGCTCTTTTGACTTCATTTCTTCTATCGGGAAGTATTCACTGAGCTTTTCATACCAATTCATGGATCTGCTCCTTATGCTATAGTTAAGAACCACTTCCTTAGATATTCCCGATTTCCTGCTATTTAAACGCCTGTACTAGTAAGACGCAGCAATGCCCTAGGTGGTTTCACTTTTTTTCAAACAACGAAAAAAGTTTTATAATGAACGGTTGATGACGAGTTGAAAACAGATAAAGAGGATAAGTGTCATTGCGATTTGAAACATGATGAAATAAAGATACTTCACGCGCCGTGCTTCTTGCTTCTGATTGTTCGTATGCCGGTTAAGTATATATTCCACCGAAAAAGACACAATGCCAATGAGCACCCTAAATACAAGCATCCACTGTCCTCCATTTGGTTTCCTCAAAAAAGACGTTGAAAAAAGCATGAATACGATAAAAAAATGAAGCAATGAATAACGAAAAGTCTTCCAATTCGACATCTGATTTCCTCCGGGATCTGCTTGTACTTAACTAAAAATTACCACCATCTTACTTTTTTGTAAAATAAAAAAAGAAGCACTGACTTAGCAGTGCTTCCCATATTGTTGACAAAGGGCTAAAATGATCTTGATTTTAGCCCTTTGTCTTCTTTTCAGTGTGATAGAAAACCTTTGCAGTCTAGGAAGGGCGAGTACCGGAGCGGAGCGAATTGAACATTCGTGAGCACCGGAGCACAGGCCTGACAAAGAATGAGAGGGTTTGTCTACACGCTGAGAAGCACTGACTTAGCAGTGCTTCTTTCTTCTTATGATTGTTTCGCCTTAAGCTCTTTGAATTCTTCCTCTGTGCAGCTCACAAAGTGACCTGGCTTCACTTCACGAAACTCAGTGTTTGTTCCTTTGTGAACAGATGGATCATACTTGACTCGTTTGCGGTTGCGCTCATAATCAGGATCTGGGAGCGGAATCGCAGATAGCAATGATTTTGTATAAGGATGAAGCGGGTTTTCGTATAATTCATTCGCTGGTGCCAGCTCAACCAATTTCCCGAAATACATCACGCCAATACGATCGCTGATGTATTTTACCATAGACAGGTCATGGGCAATGAATAAGTACGTTAGGCCTTTTTCTTCTTGCAGTTCTTTCAATAAATTGACAACCTGCGCTTGAATCGACACATCTAATGCAGAGATTGGTTCATCGGCAATGATGAAATCTGGCTCAACTGCTAATGCACGGGCAATTCCGATACGCTGCCTTTGACCACCTGAAAATTCATGCGGGTATCTGTTCGCATGCTCTTTGTTCAAGCCAACTGTATCAAGTAATTGGAACACACGCTCTTTACGCGCTTGCTTTGTTTTCGCAAGGCCATGGATGTCAATGCCCTCGGCAATGATGTCAAGCACTGTCATCCTAGGGTTCAGTGAAGCATATGGATCTTGGAAGATCATCTGCATTTGACGGTTGAACTCAAGCATTTTTTGTCTTGATTTCTTCCCGTGTACACTTTCCCCGTTATAAAGAACCTCACCATCTGTCGCTTCATAAAGTCTAATGATAGAGCGTCCAGTAGTGGATTTACCACAACCAGACTCACCAACAAGACCAAGTGTTTCACCTTTATAAATATCAAATGAAACTCCGTCCACTGCTTTCACAGTTCCTCTTGCTGTATGGAAATGCTGCTTCAAATTTTTAATTTCTAACAGTTTTTCTGCCATGCTATTCACCCTCTTTTACTAATACAGGTTTTTCGTAGCTACCTTCTAGTTCACGCATTCTCGCCTTTACAGAAGCAGGCGGTTCAACTTTAGGTGCATTCGGATGAAGTAGCCATGATTTCACATAATGCGTATCTGATACTTTGAACATTGGTGGTTCTTGTTCGAAGTCAATTTTCATTGCATAATCGCTTCGGAGTGCAAATGCATCTCCTTTCGGCGGGCTTGTTAAATCTGGTGGTGTTCCTGGGATCGCAGTCAGCTTTCCTTCATCTCCGCCATCTGTGTCAAGGCTAGGCATTGACGCTAAAAGTCCCCATGTATACGGATGTTTCGGATTGTAGAAAATTTCATCAACCGTACCTGTCTCTACAATCTGGCCTGCATACATAACCGCTACACGATCAGCGACGTTGGCGACAACACCTAGATCATGTGTAATAAAGATAATGGACGTTTCAACCTTTTGCTGAATTTCTTTCATTAATTCTAAAATTTGTGCCTGAATCGTTACATCAAGTGCAGTTGTCGGCTCATCGGCAATCAATAGCTTTGGATCTGCTGCGAGTGCCATTGCGATAACAACCCTTTGTCTCATCCCGCCACTAAATTCATGCGGATATTGTTTGATTCTTTTTTCTGGCATTGGAATACCAACAAGCTCTAATAATTCAATGGCTCTTTTTTCAGCCGCTTCTTTTGAAATTTGTTCATGTTTGAACAGCACTTCTGTAATTTGTTTCCCAACTTTCATCGTTGGATTCAAAGAAGTCATCGGATCTTGGAAGATCATTGAGATGTCTTTTCCTCGAATGGTTTGCATTTGTTTTTCGGTCTTCTTGACAATATCTTGTCCATCAAACAGGATCTGTCCGCGCTTGAAATAACCCGGCGGCATCGGAATTAACCTCATGATGGCCTGTGATGTCACACTTTTACCAGAGCCAGATTCACCAACAATAGCAAGTGTCTCGCCTTTATTTAAGTGGAAGTTCACACCACGAATGGCTTGAACCTCTCCACCATATGTTTTAAATGAGATTGCAAGGTCTTTCACCTCTAGAATACGTTCACGTTCCATCCTAATCACTCCTTATTTACGCAACTTCGGATCTAAAGCGTCTCTTAGTCCGTCTCCAACCACGTTAAAACCAAACATTGTAATACAGATAAATGCGGCTGGGAACCATAATCTCCATGGGTAGTACGTCATCGCAGGGATACCGTCAGACGCCATTGTTCCCCAACTTGCTAATGGAGCTGGTACACCAAGCCCTAGATAGCTTAGAAACGCCTCTGTGAAAATAGCAGAAGGAATTGTTAATGTCATTGTCACAAGAATTGGTCCCATTGAGTTTGGAATTAAGTGTTTAAATAAAAGTCTAGATGTTTTCGCACCTAATGTCTGTGCTGCAAGAACGTACTCTTGGCTCTTCAATTGTAAAACCTGTCCACGAACAATACGTGCCATGTTAATCCAGCCTACGACTGTCATGGCAAGGATAATCGTTAATAATCCTTTTGGCAGAACAACCATCATTAAGATGACCATTAATAGTGTTGGAATCGCCCATAAAACGTCTGCGATACGCATCATGACTTCATCTGTACGGCCGCCTTTGAATGCAGCAATACTTCCCCAGATAATACCGATGATCACGTCAAGGAGCGCTGCAGCAAGACCAATGAAGATCGAAATTCTTGCCCCGACCCATGTACGTACAAACATGTCGCGTCCTAAATCATCTGTACCAAACCAGTGATCTTTTGAAGGCGGCTGGTCTGCATTCAATAAATCGGTTGTAGAGTAATCGTATTTAGAAAAAATCGGAACAAAGATCGCCAGCATCACAATAATAAAAATGATTGTGAGTCCAACCATTGCAAGTTTATTTGCACGGAAGCGAAGCATAGCATCCTTCCATAAAGATAGACTAGGTTTAGAAATTTTTTCAGATTCTGCTGCGTCAGCTGTCGCAGGCACAAATAAATCTTTTCTCATCTCTTCCATGTGTTAGACCCCTTTCTTCGCCTTCGTCAGTTTAATTCTAGGATCGATAATACCGTAGAGGACGTCAACGACTAGAATACTGATTAATAGAATAATACTGTAGAAGACTGTAACACCCATGATGACGGTGTAATCACGGTTTGTAATGCTTGTGACAAAGTGAGAGCCTAATCCAGGAATACCAAAAATCTTCTCAACGACAAAACTACCTGTTAAAACAGAAGCAGCCATTGGTCCCATGTATGTGATAACAGGTAACAATGCGTTTCGAATTGCGTGTTTAATCGTCACAGCTGACTTTGTTAACCCTTTCGCTCTAGCCGTTCTAATGTAGTCACTGTTTAATACTTCAAGCATACTTGACCGTGCAAGTCTAGCGATAAATGCCATTGGCATGAAGGAAAGTGCAATAGAAGGTAGTACGGTGCTGGCCCAAGACTCCCATCCTGCAACTGGGAAGATCGCTATAGCGCTTGCCTCAGATGCAAATACATATTGCAATAGCGCTGCTAAAATGAAACTTGGAACTGAGATTCCAAAGATCGTTAAAATGGCAATCGTATAGTCTTGCCACTTGTTATGATAGAGCGCTGCAAGGACCCCAAACAATACACCAAATGCTAATGCGAGGAGAATTGCCTCAATTCCGAGGGTAAAGGAAACGGGGAATCCAGAACTGATTAAGTCATTTACGGTTTGTCCTTTATATTTAAAAGAGGGACCAAAATCTAATTTTGCAACTGAACCTAGGTAGCTTACATATTGAACAAATAAGGGCTTGTCCAACCCGTAATGCTCGTTTAGGTTTGCTTCAATTTCAGCAGGAAGTTTCTTCTCACCAGAGAATGGACCACCAGGTGCTGCCTGCATGAGAAAGAAAGTTGCAGTTACGATAACAAACAGTGTGATTAAAATATATATTAATCGCTTTCCGATATATTTAAGCAACGGAATTGCACCTCCATGATTTTACAACAATTTCTCTAATCAGCAAGAAAGGTATATGGAGAGACATCCTCCATATACCTTAAGATCCTTGCCGTAGATCTCTTACACTATAACTCTTACTTTTCGAAATGTGCCCATTTGTATTGAACATCACCTAGTCCAGATACAACTACACCTTTTAGTTTTGGATCTTGTACCCAAAGCTGAGTGTAGAAGTAAATTGGTGCTACAGGCATATCGTTGATGATGATTTCTTCTGCTTTTTTCAGCATTTCTTCACGCTTCGTTTTATCTGTTTCTTTAGCAGAATCATTCAACAATTGTTTGTACTCTTTGTTTTCCCAGCCAGTGTCGTTGTTTCCACCGTCTTTATCTTTGTAAAGCTCAAGGAAGTTAACTGGATCGTTGAAGTCACCTAACCAGCCCATACGTCCGATTTGGTAGTCTCCACTGTGGATTTTGTCGATGTATACGTTCCACTCAGAGTTATCAAGTTCAACTTTCACACCTAAATCTTTTTTCCACATTTCTTGAATTGCTTGAGCAATCTTTTGGTGGCCTTCATCTGTGTTGTAAGAAAGTTTCAATGTTGGAAGATCAGAAACAGACTTATAACCTAATTCTTTCACACCTTTTTCAAGAAGCTCTTTAGCAGTTGCTACATCGTGGTCTTTGAAGTAGCCAGTTTTGTTATCAGTGAATCCTTCCATTGTTGGAGGAACGATTGCCATAGCTGGCACTTGCTCACCTTGCGTAATTTTGTCAACGATCGCTTGACGGTTGATTGAGTATGCAAGGGCCTTACGGATGTTTGCATTGTTTAAAGGTTTTACTTTAGTGTTGAATTTGTAGTTATAGATACCAGCGATCGTTTGAATTTTAAGACCGCCTTCTTTTTTCAATGTTTGTAAAGACTCAGTTGGTAGGCTTCCAGTTGGAGAACCAGCCCAGTCAAGCTCGCCTTTTTTGAACATGCTAAGCTCAGTGTTTGTATCTTTGATCATAGACATGTTGATCTTTTTCAATTTCACAGTATCTTTATCCCAGTATTCGTTGTTCTTTTCAAGCGTGATAGAACCGCCATGTTTCCATTGAGAAAGAACGAATGGTCCGTTAGATACGTAGTTTTCACCAGCGTTTGTATACCAGTTTTTATTCTTTTCAGCCACTTTTTGGTTGATTGGCATATACGTATAGAATGCAGTTAGTTCAGTAAAGAACGGTGTTGGGTTCTCTAGCTCAACTACAAGCGTTTTGTCATCTTTCGCTTTAATGCCAACATCAGCAACTTTCGCTTTCCCTTTGTTTGCTGCTTCAGCACCTTTAATATAGTAAAGCTGGTAAGCATATTGAGATTCATTTTTAGGATCTAATGCCCATTTCCAAGCATATTCGAAATCTTTAGCTGTGACAGGGTCACCATTAGACCATTTTGCATCACGAAGTGTGAATGTGTATGTTTTACCATCAGCACTTGTTTTGATATCAGAAGCCATTGCATTTTCTGGCTTTCCTTCAGCGTTAATTCTTGTTAACCCCTCAAAAGTTTGACGGATGACACTTCCTGAAGTTGAATCATTAGCCAATCCCGGATGTAGAGAAAAAGGCTCAGTGGAGATATTCACATTTAATGTTGTTTTAGCCTCTCCAGAACTGCTCGTGCTGTCGCCTGATTTGTTTCCGCTGAAACCACAAGCGCTTAATACAAGTGTGAAAATAAGCATTAAAGTTACAACAGACCAACGCTTTTTCAACTGTACTCCCCCTTATAATATGTTTTTAGTTCAAAGGTCTCGATAGAAGATGAGATTCAGAAATAAGAAATAGAGTAAAAAAGTCCCTAAACAGGTCACTTTCTATTTCTTTTGTTTTTTCTGAATTTTCACTATGTAAAGAGCCTAGCACAAACGTGTGAACAAATTCATTATAATGAATAGAATAATTTATTGCAATATCAATTTCATATATTTTTTAAAAACGTAAATGGGGATAAAGAGGGATTTTTATAAACTAAAGTCTCAATCACTTCAACAAATTAAAGCGTAAATTGATTAAAACAATTTAACAAATTCAGCAGGAATAATGTTTTTTACATATAATTAATCATCCTATTTTTAAAAATCCTAACAGATATTTGTTATTTTATCTAAAATTTTAAGTGTCAAACGGCATGCTAAGAAGGTCACATAAGGACTTCGTGACTTTTTTATGGTCATCCTATATAATAGACAGACATAATGTTGCGATGAAAAAGAAGAGTACATATATTCACCATTTACAGAGAGTCTGCGGCTGGTGTGAGCAGATAATGGCATGTATGGAATGGGCTTTGGAGCAGCTAACCGAACACTTTTGAAAAGTGAGTAGGCTTAGACGGAGCAGTCTCCGATATCAACGTCTTGAGTGATTTCTATTTGAAATAACAAGGGTGGTACCACGGTTCATTCGTCCCTTTTCTGTTGAAAAGTGACGAGTGGGCCTTTTTATATTGAAGAAAAGAGGTTTTAGTATGACAAAGAAGACAATTTTTTCAGGCATTCAGCCGAGCGGTTCTGTCACATTAGGGAACTATATTGGAGCAATGAAGCAATTTGTCGATTTGCAGCATGACTATCATGGCTATTTTTGTGTGGTGGATCAGCATGCAATTACGGTAAGCCAAGACCGCTTAGCACTTCGCCAAAATATAAGAAGCTTGGCCGCTCTTTATTTGGCAGTTGGACTAGATCCAGAGAAGGCGACATTGTTTATCCAATCAGAGGTACCTGCTCACGCCCAGGCAGGATGGATGCTGCAATGTGTTGCTTATATTGGGGAATTAGAAAGAATGACCCAATTTAAGGACAAATCGGCTGGTAAGGAAGCAGTTGTTTCTGGCTTATTAACGTATCCCCCATTAATGGCTGGCGATATCTTATTATACGGCACTGATGTAGTCCCTGTTGGAGAAGACCAAAAGCAGCACCTTGAATTGACTAGAACGCTTGCTGAACGTTTTAACCGAAAGTACAATGACATCTTCACTGTACCAGAAGTGAAAATTCCAAAAGAAGGCGCTCGGATTATGTCATTAGCAGATCCAACGAAAAAGATGAGCAAATCCGATCCAAACCAAAAATCCTTCATTACGTTATTAGATGAACCAAAGCAGCTTGAAAAGAAAATTAAAAGTGCTGTGACGGATTCAGAAGGCATCGTCAAGTATGACAAAGAGAACAAGCCTGGAATTGCCAACTTGCTGACGATTTACTCTGTATTAGGAAACGTATCCATTGCTGAGCTTGAACAAAAGTATGAAGGCAAAGGGTATGGTGAATTTAAAGGAGATCTTGCGAATGTCGTCGTTGATGCTTTAAAACCCATCCAAGATCGCTACTATGAACTCATTGAGTCAGACGAGCTTGACCGCATTTTAGACGAAGGTGCTGAAAAAGCAAACCGCGCAGCAAACAAAATGCTGAAAAAAATGGAGAATGCAATGGGTCTTGGCAGAAAACGCAAATAAAGAAAGCTTGCAGCACAATTCGCTGCAAGCTTTCTCTAATTTACTTTTGATTCGTTTTCCATTTCCCAAAGCTTTTCGAAAAATGGCTGTCCTTTAATCATTTTTTCGCAGAAGGCTAAATGATTCTCTGACCACCCGTCAATGGTTTCATTGTAAAGCATGTTCCAAATCTCTTCGAATGACATTCGTTTGATTTGGTTGTACATGCGCGGGTTCCATTCCGTGTACCAATAGGCAATTTCCGCCCTGTTTTGGAGCCCTTTTAATTGATCGAGCGCCATAAACATCAGCTGCTTGAGCTGTCTTTCTTTTCTCGTTAATCCGCTGATATGCTGCGGGGGCAGTGATAAAATGTGATATTCCTTCGTCGATTCAAGGCTGCCATTAGAGAATTCATATTCCTCCGCCTTCACATCTTTCACCATTTCGTACACCAATTGCTCCTGCCTTGGGATCAAGCGGCTTTTTCTCACTGGAATGGAATACCCTATCGTATCTACAGCAATGATTCGAATGCCGTCCGTGACCACAAAGCAATACTCTAATTTACGGCGTTCATGATTTTTTCGAATATATGATTTCTCAAATACAGACTCTAGCAGCGTCTTCGGCAGCTCTGAAAGATCATTCTCTATGTAATCAAACAAAGGACTCTGCACCTTGAGCAAAGGCACTTGATCTAACAGCTCAACGCTGTCTTCCTTACGCCACTCATGAAAATGACACACATTGTAGCCATTTTCTTCCCCTTCAAACCAATTCACCCATACGTCATGAAGAAATAACATAACCAATCCCTCACTTTATAAAAACTGTTGTCCACAGTATGGGCAAGGGATAGAGAAATTATTCCAACTTTATTAAACTTCACGAAGAGCGAATAAGGAAACGAAGAGTGCACCGCAGAGTCCCTTTCATCTTGTCATGAAGGACGAACATTACTTTAGCTTTTTAGGATCAAGTGCATCTCTCAGCCCATCTCCTAAGAAATTAAAGCATAAGACCGTCAATAGAATCAGCAAACCCGGGAAAAGCGGATACCACCATGCTTGCACCATAATCGAGAAATTTTGCGCATCTTGCAGCATGTTGCCCCAGCTTGCCGTTGGCGGCTGAATACCAAATCCAAGATAGCTCAGTGTTGATTCAGCTAAAATGACGGAGCCTACCTTTAATGTAGCTGACACGATAATAGGACCGAGACAGTTCGGTAAAATATGCGAAAAGATGATGACATGGTTTTTCGTTCCAATGGTTCTCGCCGCGAGTACGAACTCCCTAGTTCGAAGTGATAAAAATTCACTGCGGATCAGTCTGGCGGTTGTTGTCCAGCCGGTGAGCGCAAAGATTAAAATCAATTTATCAATGCCCGGCTTGAAAATGGTGACGAGTGTAATCAATAGAAAAATGTCTGGAATCGACAACACGACATCCACAAACCTCATTAAGATGGAATCGACAAACCCTTTGAAGTACCCCGCTACCGCTCCAATAACGGTGCCTATGGTAATTGCACCAACGACCGAGACGAAACCGACTAATAGAGAAACCCGCGCGCCATAAAGCACCCTTGAGAAAATATCGCGCCCAAACTTGTCAGTTCCCATAAAATGTTCAGCACTAGGCGGTTGAAGCCGCTTCAATAAATCTTGCTGCTCTGGTGCGTAAGGAGCGATCACAGGAGCGAAAATCGCTGAAAAGATAATGACCAATAAGATCACGGAACCGGTTACTGCTAATTTATTTTTAAAAAATTTCTCACAAAATAAACGCAGCATCGTCTCTGGCTTTGGCGGGAGGCCCTCCTTTAATTTGAGATCAACAGGAGGTGTTCCCATATTAGGCTGTGCCAATTGTGCTTCAGCTCCCTTCTAATATTCAATACGCGGATCAACGATCGCATATAGAATATCCGCTATTAAATTTCCAACCACCACGAGCACTGCGGAAATAACGGTCATTGCCATAATGACCGGATAATCTCTCGAAAAGGCAGAATCGATGAACAGCTTTCCAAGACCAGGCCATGTGAAGATTTGTTCTACCACGACTGCGCCGCCTATAAAGGATGGGATCATCAGTCCAAAAATCGTAATGACAGGCATAAGACCGTTTCTTAAACCATGCTTGAAAATGACTTTGTTTTCTCTAAAGCCTTTCGCTCTTGCGGTACGGATGTAATCCTGCCTCATGACATCAAGCATACTCGACCTTGTGTACCGGGTAAGCCCTGCCATATCAGCAGTTGCTAAAACAAAGGCTGGTAAAATGATGTGATGGAGCCGGTCAAATACATTAAAATCGGCATTCAAGGTAGAGACTCCGCCAGTTGGGAACCACCCTAAATTTACAGATAGAACCATAATGAGGATCAAACCAAACCAAAAGTTTGGAATGGCCAGTCCGATAAAAGATGTAACCGTAATGCTATAGTCAAGCTTTGTATACGGACGTTTTGCTGAAAGAACACCAAATGGGATGGCGATGATTAGGGCAACTAATGTAGAAAAGATCATGAGGATGAGGGTATTTGGCAGCCGGGAAAAAATCAAATCAGCCACGGGCGTTCCCTTTTTGACGATAGATGTGCCAAAGTCACCTTGAAGCATATTGCCAAGCCATTTCATATATTGCACATATTCAGGGTCGTTCAAGCCGTACTTATCAATAAAGGCTTCCCGGTCTGCAGCACTAATGGTAGGGTCCATCATGAGTGACATCGGATCACCTGGTGCTGCTTTCATAATGGCAAAGGACAAAATGGTAATCCCAAATAAGATGGGAATGGAGAGCAATGTCCTTCTAATGATATATGTAACCATATGCACAACTCCTTTTTCATCGGATCGCCATTCTGTGAAAAAAAGGCTAAAATGATTTTATTTTAGCCCTTTGTCTTCTTTTCAGCGTGATATGAAAACCCTTGAAGTCTCATGCTGATGCAGAGCGAATGAGATCATTCGTGAGCACCAGCGCATAGAACTGACAGTAAGGGTTGTCTTCACACTGAAAGGGGAGAAATCTTCCCCCTTCTTCACTAGCAGCCTACTGTTCAATCCACCATTTTTCGATTTTGTAATACTCATCTTTCGGGTGGTAAGAGTAGCCTTGAAGATTGGATGGCATTGCGCGATGTGAGTTGGCATAATAAAGGAACGTATACGGCTGATCTTCTGCGATCAGTTCATAAATTTTTTCATACGCCTTTGAATATTCTTTTCGATCACTTAATTTTTTTGCATCAACTAACAGCTTATCGACCTCTTCATTTTTATACCAGATGTTATTCAAGCCTTTTTCCGACTGGCTCGAGTGGAAGATGCTGTATTGATCAGGGAATGTGGCAAGGCTCCAGCCGAGCAGCAGCGCATCATAATCCCATTTAGGCGATGTCGTCTGCTCAATGAGTGCACTGAATTCCACAATTTGCGGCTTCGCTTCTACACCAATTTCTTTTAGCTGCTGCTGTACAACGACAGCGATATCTTCACGAACTTTGTTTCCTTGGTTGGTCTTTAATACGAAGGAGAATTTCTTGCCATCCTTATCAAGATAGCCATCTCCATCTGTATCCTCCCAGCCCTCTTCTTTCAGCATCTTTTTTGCTTTTTCTTGATCAAATTCAAACACTGGAACCTTTTCATTCTTAGGATAGTTCCATGACAGCGGACTTTCTGGGATGTTGGCTACTTTGCCGTCTCCATCTAACACTTGATCAACAATCGTTTGACGATCGATCGCATGTGTAAGCGCTTGGCGGACCTTTTTGCTTTTAAAGAGATCATTTTTTTGGTTCCAGCCAATATATGAATAATTCAGGCCTAGATCAGATTCAATTTTAATGTTGCTCACTTTTTCAGCCGTTTGCAGCTCTGCTCCTGGTACAGCAAAGAAATCAATATCGCCTGCTGACAGCTGGGCAATGGCTGCATTTTGGTCAGGAATCGTTTTAATCGTGACGGTATCAAGGTATGGACGCCCATCCCAATAATCGTCAAAGGCTTCTAGTTTGACGTAGTCTCCTTCTTTCCACTCTGCAAATTTAAATGGACCTGAACCGATTGGTTTTTTTCGGTTAAATTCATTTTCACCGAGATCCTTTACAGGCACATCACCTAAAATATGCTTAGGCAAAATGCCGTAGCTTCCTAGTGTGACATTATAAAAATATGGGTCTTTCTTATTGAGCTTGAATTCGATTGAGTAATCTCCTGTCTTTTTAACAGACTCTAAAACTTCAAAGCCTGATCCGCGCTCTCCATTGTAGTCCTTATTGATCGGAATGCTGTATGTAAACACAACATCGTCAGCAGTCAGTTCTTTACCATCATGAAACTTTACGCCTTTTTTAATGGTGACATCAAACTGCTTGCCCTCATCAGATTCTTTAATATCCTCTGCAAGCGCTAGCTGAGGGTTCAGCTTTCCATCTGTTTGAAGTAAGAAGCTGTAAATTCTTTCCTCAATATCAGAGCTTGCCGCATCTGTAGAATACAGCGAGTTAAATAACGTCGGCTCTGCAATTGAACCGATGACAAGATCCCCGCCTTGTACAGGTTTACCAGTGGATTTCTTTTCACTGTCACCCGAGGTTTTATTTCCACTAGAGCAAGCCGCCAGTACCAGTGTAAAAATCAGTATGAAACTGACTAAAATGGTTTTTTTATTTCTCATTTTCATATACAATTCCCCCTATTCTTTTTTAGAAATGTCAACAGATGCCGCTTCATCCCCCCTCTCAAAGATGAGATCATACAAGCTGATTAAGCGTTGTAGAGATGGCAGGCAACAAAGTGGTTTGTTTTTAATTCCTGAAATGCTGGTACTTTTTCTTTACAGATTTCTTTCGCATGCGGGCATCTTGTGTGAAATACGCAGCCTTTTGGCGGATTTGCAGGACTCGGCAGGTCGCCTTGCAGCATAATGCGTTCTCTTTTCGCCTGACCTTTTTTACGAGTGACGGGAACGGAAGAAAGCAGAGCCTGTGTATACGGATGGAGCGGTTCATCGTACAAGCTGTGCTTATCGGCAAGCTCCATCATTTTCCCAAGATACATGACACCGACTCTATCGCTAATGTGCCTGACCACACTTAAATCGTGAGAGATAAATAGATAGGTAAGGTCAAATTCATCCTGAAGCTCCTCCATCAGATTAATGACCTGCGCCTGAATGGATACATCAAGTGCTGATACAGGCTCATCTGCGATGATCATTTCGGGATTCATGGCAAGCGCACGAGCGATGCCGATTCGCTGCCTCTGCCCGCCTGAAAATTCATGGGGATAGCGATTCGCAAAGCTTGGATGAAGACCCACCTTTGATAAAAGCTGTTCTACTTTTTCATTTCTTTCTTTTAAGGAATATAAATGATGTGTTTTGTAGGGTTCTTTGATGATGCTTCGAAGTGTTTTTCTAGGGTTGAGTGATGCAAAGGGATCTTGAAAAACCATCTGGATGTTTTTTCGAGTAGATTGTCTTAGTTTTGATTCTGATACGCGAGAAATATCTTGCCCTTTAAAAAAGATTTGACCGTCAGTTGGCTCATATAAGCGGATCATGGTCCGTCCTAAAGTGGATTTACCGCATCCTGACTCTCCAACTATGCCTAACGTTTCACCTTTATAAATCTTTAAGTCTATGCCGTCAACAGCTTTCACTGCTCCGACTTTCTTCTGAAAGATGCCCGCTTTAATCGGAAAATGTTTTCGAATCTGTTTCAGTTCAAGAATGGTTTCTTTCTCTGCCACATTCGTTATCTGTGGTTGATTTTGAGCAAGGGTCATGTATGGTCTGCCTCCTCATATAAGAAACATCTGACGCTTCTGCCATCTTCAAATGTTCTCAGCTTAGGCAGCTCTCCCAGACAGCGCTCCATCACTTGCGGACACCTGGGAGCAAAACGGCAGCCGGATGGAAGCTGATCCGGCGCAGGAACGTTTCCGTTTATCGCCGTTAATGGCTGAATTTCTCCATCAATGACAGGAATCGATTCAAGCAGTCCTTCTGTGTATGGATGAAGTGGCTGATTAAATATTTCTTCGACGGTCCCATTTTCTACAACCTGTCCGCAGTACATCACAATGACACGGTCTGCCACCTCAGATACGACACCTAAATCATGAGTAATGAGGAGAATTGATGTACCAAACGTCGAACATAAATCTTTCATTAAGGTAAGCACCTGAGCTTGAATGGTCACATCTAGGGCGGTTGTCGGTTCATCTGCAATGAGGAGCTTCGGATCACAGCTTAGCGCAATGGCAATCATCACTCTTTGCCGCATACCGCCTGATAAACGGTGCGGATAATCTTTGATGATTTGTTCTGGGCGGGAAAAACCAACAAGCTTCAGTAGATCAACTGCTTTTTTGGTTGCTTCTTTTTTTGAAAGTTTTTTGTGATAGATGAGGATTTCTGTTATTTGTTCTCCAATGGTTAAGACGGGATTAAGTGAGGTCATCGGTTCCTGAAAGATCATAGAGACATCATTACCGCGGATGGTGCATAATTCCTTTTCACTATATGTAACAAGATCCTTTCCATCAAGTTTGATAGAACCGTCCATAATTTTCCCGCCAGTTCCATGAATTAGACCCATAATGGATAAGGACGTAATGCTTTTACCAGACCCAGACTCACCGACTAATGCGACAGTTTCTCCTCGTTTGATGCTGAAATCAACGCCATCAACAGCAGGTATCGGTTCCTTTTTTCGAAAAAAATATGTTTTTAAGTTCTGCACTTCAAGCAGCGTGCTCATTCATTCGCCCCTTTCTCCATAGATGATCAAACCTGAATATTCCGTCTTTTTAAAATAAAAAGAATTATTTGTATATTATTACATCGCTATGACGAAATCAAGAAGTATTTAGTAAATTTGTAATATATCTCTTTTTGTGTTAATTATTCACTTTGTGATTCTATCGCCTTTAGAAAAGTTTCTGCTGGCTCTGCAATCATAGACTCCTCGCTGATTCGGTGCTCACTGAAATACTTTTTCACGATATAAAACCCAGTGGCATAACCAAGCATTTTGGGGTAGTTCCCTTTTCCATAAAGAAGATTCTGTATCAGCCTTTCGTCGTCCTGGACTTTTTGATCAAGATGACTGGATACCCATTTCTTGTACATGCGTTGAAGCTGAGCTTCGTCATAGAAAGTGGTCCATTTTGCTGTATAGCTTTCTCCATATCTATGATACACAGCATATTCAGCGAGCCCCTCCATCATGATTGTATCAAGGAATGTAAAATCTTTTTCTTCTTTTGTGAGAAAATGTAATCTGCATACATGGTGATATTCATGAGTCAGCAATGTGCCGATACGCTCTTTTGGGGTATTTGGAGACAAAAAAAGAAAGACCTTGTCATCAAATGCCATGCCGGATTGATAAAAAAATTGCTCTCTGATTTCTCTGCTGCTTTCATTGACAGGTAAAATAAATACAGGAATGTCAGGGCCTTTCCACTGCTTTTGCAGCGTTTGATATTCTTTCATGACAAGCTTGAAGTACCCTTTTTCCTTGAGCTTGTCGACCATGTCTTTGCACGAGCTCCAAGACCGAACCATCCCGTGATGCTGCAGGTGGGAGAGAATAGGCGACCATTCTTTTTCCTCCGCTCCTTTAAAATAAGGAACAAAGCGCGCCGTAAGCTCCTGAAATGATGATGATTGATGAATGAGATATTGTGTATTGACCAGTCCCATACCGCTGAACACCTCCATTTTCATCATATGCAAAAAAACGGCGATCTGTTTATGGATCGCCGTTTTCTCAGGAAGTATTACGCTTCGTATTTTTTGAAGATAATTGTCGCATTATGCCCGCCAAAACCAAGTGAGTTACTTAGAGCAATATTCACTTCTTTTGAACGTGCTTCATTTGCTACATAATCAAGATCACATTCTTCATCCGGTGTTTCAAGGTTGATGGTTGGAGGAATGACGCTGTCTTTAATCGCAAGAACAGAGAAAATGGCTTCTACTCCGCCTGCTGCGCCAAGTAAGTGACCTGTCATTGATTTTGTCGAACTGATTGCAAGCTGATTCGCATGCTCTCCGAACACTTCTTTAATTGCCATTGTTTCAAATTTATCATTGTAAGGTGTGCTTGTTCCGTGGGCATTGATATAATCAATTTCTTCCACAGACAAACCTGCATCTCGAATCGCTTCTTTCATTGCGCGGACGCCGCCTTCTCCGTTTGGAGCTGGCGCTGTGATATGATATGCATCTCCAGTTGAACCATAACCAACGATTTCTGCATAAATAGTCGCACCACGTTTTAACGCATGCTCAAGTTCTTCAAGAACAATAATCCCTGCACCTTCACCCATCACAAATCCGTCACGGTTTTTGTCAAATGGACGGCTTGCTGTATCTGGATCAGGATTTGTCGAAAGGGCTTTGTTCGCACAGAAACCTGCAAACGACATTTTTGTTAACGGCGCTTCTGTTCCGCCTGTGATCATTGCATCTGCATCTCCGCGCTGAATGACTTTAAATGCATCACCAATTGAGTTTGTACCTGTTGCACATGCTGTCACTGTACAGGAGTTAACCCCTTTTGCGCCAAGTGCAATCGAAATTTGGCCTGTCGCCATATCTGGAATCATCATTGGGACAAAGAACGGGCTTACGCGTCTTGCCCCTTTATTTGAATACACTTCGAATTGCTCTTCAAATGTTTCAAGTCCGCCAATACCAGATCCAACCCATACACCAACACGAGGTGCGATTTCATCTGTGATTTCAAGACGTGAATCTTCTAGCGCCTTTTGAGCTGCAACGACTGCATATTGCGTGAAGCGTGCCATTTTTCGAGCTTCTTTTTTCTCCATGTAATCTTCAATGTTAAAATCTTTTAGTTCTGCAGCTACTTTTGCGGTATATTCACTTGAATCTACACGTGTGATCGGCCCAACCCCTGATACACCTGCTAAAGCATTTTTCCATGTTGATTCTACATCGTTGCCAAGTGGTGTCAAAGCACCTAATCCTGTAACAACTACTCGTTTCTTATCCATTAATTTGTGCACCCCACTCTTTTATCGGCCCCATCGCATAGCGATTGCGCCCCACGTTAATCCGCCACCAAAACCAACCATTACAATCACATCACCGTCATGAATTTTTCCGGCTTCGATTTCTTCGCATAGTGAAATTGGAATCGATGCTGCTGATGTGTTTCCATATTTATGGACTGTCTTCGACATTTTTTCAACTGGCAGCTCTAAGCGTTCGCGTGCTGCTTCCATAATGCGAATGTTTGCTTGATGCGGAATCAAGAAGTCAACGTCTTCTTTTGATAGTCCAGCTTTTTCAATGACGTTTACGCTTGACTCGCCCATTTGTCTTACAGCAAATTTAAATACTTCTCGTCCATTCATGATTGTATGATCTTTTTCATCTAAGTACAAGTGCTTCCCGCCTCTTCCATCGGCTCCAAGCTCAAATGAAAGAATTCCTTTGCCTTCGCTGACTGATCCTAACACAGCAGCACCTGCTCCATCTCCAAACAGAACAGCTGTATTGCGGTCATCCCAGTCGGTAATGCGAGAAAGCTTTTCAACGCCAACGACGAGCACGTGTTTGAACGTTCCTGATTCGATAAATTGTTTTCCAGTAACAAGCCCATACATAAAGCCAGCACACGCAGCGCTAATATCCATTGCACAAGCTTTATGTGCACCGAGTTGCTCTTGAATCATACAAGCAACTGTCGGAAATGCTTGATCTGGCGTGACTGTAGCCACAAGAATCATATCAATATCTTCTGCAGCCACATCTGCGTCAGCTAATGCTTTTTTTGCAGCAGCAAGCGCCATATGAGATGTATTGACATCATCAGATGCAATTCTTCTTTCTTCTATACCTGTTCTAGTACGAATCCACTCGTCAGAAGTTTCAACCATTTTTTCTAAATCATGATTTGTTAATACTTTTTCAGGTATATAGCGGCCAAGGCCAATAATTCCAGCATTCATTGAATAAGACTCCTTTTACTCATACGAGCATGTGATATTGTGATCTTATATTAGTATCTGGTACTAATTTTACCTTATTTTTTTCTCCTTGGCAATACAAACGTCTAACCTTTCCTCTCACTTTTTTCATAGATTAATGATATACCAATAGTAGAAAGGAACATGTGATATGGCGCAAAAAGATATTTTCTCAACGATGATGTTTGGTCAGCCGGTTGAAAAGGAGAAAAGCAAGAAAGAAGCAAAGGAGGAACGAGCGGAGACGTCTTCAAGTGATGACTCGATTGACTACATGCACGTCATGAATCAAATTGGGAACATAATGAATTCCATCGATGAGCTGAAGCCTGTGTTTAAAGATGTTGGTCCTATGATCAGTGCCTTCAAGAAAAAATTATCATAAAAAAAAGCCACTATTCTGTGGCTTTTTCTGATTTTCCATCTGCTTTTCCAAGCTCGTATGCTTCCTGCATGACAGATGTAAACAATGAGAGCAGCGGCTGAAGGGCTTCAGGCTCAAGCTGAATTCCCGCTTTATCTAACTCTTCCTTTGCCTGCGGAAAATACTTCATGGCAATTTGTAAAAATTCCATCGATTTTTCGTGTTGCATGGTCTTCTCCTCACTTTTCATTTGGCAGTTTGCCTGTTTTTTTGTAAGATGAAATATCACTTTCAAGATCTTCCACAAAAGCGCGGTCAATAGTGGAGCTAAATTTCCCCATTTCAATCACTCCTTCTTTAAAATCAAAGGAGTATTCACCTTGTTCATTTAACTTACCTTCATTAAACTTCTTTGCAATGATACTGTACGCTTTATCAACATGCTGTACAGTGCTTGTTAAGACCGTATGGCTACCGAGGTTGGATTGATCAGTGACATATCCGATCGCTGATAAATTATCGGCTTTGATTTGTTCAATAACAGGGATATTATAACCATCACCAGCTGGATACACAACATCTACGCCCTGCTTTTTTAATTTTTGATAGAGCTCCACGGCTTTGTCAGCATCATCCCAGTTTTCGACAAATTCCGCTAACACTTGTACATGTTCGTCTTGATATTTTGCACCTTTGATAAAGCCGTCCACTTCGCTTTGCCAATCATATGTAGCAAGAATACCAATCTTTTTTGTTTTTGACATATGTGCAGCTGTCATGCCTCCGAAAAAGCCCATCGCTTCACCTTTAAACGTCACGTTTGTGACATTGCCCGCCTGAGGCTTGTTTCCATTGACCGTAATAAATTGTATATTGGGATAATCTTCACTGATCAAGTTAAAAATTTCGCTGTATTCATTGCCATGACCAATAATTAAATTGACTCCTTTTTTATGGAATTCTTCAATGGCATCAACGATTTTCTCCTTGTCGACCATTCCTTCCTTATAATAAACATCTACACCGAATGTTGATTGAATACTTAATAAGCCTTTATAACCTTTCGTTCCCCAAACTTGATCATTAATCGTATCGGGGACGAGTAAACCCACCTTCTCAATTTTTCCCTTTAAAGGTGCCTGCGAGCAGGCAGACAATAGAAGAAGGAACGAAAAGATCATGACAAGCCGTTGGTACTTCATGCCATGTTCAACTCCCTTTGACAACATGCAGGTATGAACCTGTATGTTAAATATAGGTTTATTTTATACTGAAAAAAGATAAGATGGAAGATCATTCTTGCTTTTTGTCGAAAAATGTTGGGTTTTGTCTTATCCATTCTGCAACTATGTCTTCTGCTTGTTTGTCATCTGTTTGGCTTTTTATCTTCAATTCATGCGTCGTTTCCAATCTTTGATCGGTGTCCGAAGCCCATTTTAACAAGTCCTTTGCCACATCTTCTACAAAAAATGAATCATCACGCTTTGTTCTCTCTTCATCGAGTGTCCACGGTCCGAACATACGCGGGAGAATAACAGCCGGCACATTCTGTTTGGCTGATTCGTCTTCGTTTTTTTCGTAAAGAATGCGGTATATGCCATGCTTTGCTTTGATGTCTTCCTGCCATTTATGCGGTTCCTCTGATTGAATAAAAATGAGGTCATACGTGTCTTTGCTATTCTGAAAGTCAATGACACGGATGAGATCATTTCTGCCAAGCCACATCATCCGCTCTTCTAACAGTACCTTTTGTTCTTCTGTATGATCATGAGGGCGCGTGATATCCACTTGAATGCCCTCTTTCATCATATATTCACAAAGTGTCAGGCCAAAAAACGCATCTGCCCCTATGATCAGTCCTGTTTCCATGTTCATGTCCCCTTTTTTAATATCGAATAAAAAGAAGAGCCCTTTCCATGAAGGGCTGTTATCATCCTATTCATTACAATTCTCTTTCATGCGATTTATAAAACTTGTGAATGGATTGAAAGATTCTTCTCGGATGATCAAACATATGCAGTGTGAGATCGACCTGACAATGCTCCGGATTCTTCATATGCTGATCAATAAAAGGCTTTGCGTGAAGTTCGTATGCATACGGTGCGCCGTTAAGCCTTTGCCATATATGAATCGGTACATGAGCAGAATGAACAGGGCAAGAAGGCAGTGGATACGTTTCAGCTTCCTTTTCAGAGCAGCCATAGCTCTGTGCTAACTCTTTAATCAGCTGCTTATAAAAGAATTTGTGTTCCTTTTCCCTTTCTCGTTGTGCATAGAGGTGCAGGCATGGATTCACCATCGCAATGGACCTTATCACTTCTGGCATCTCTTCAGCAAGGCTCATGGCAACAAGTGCGCCCATCCCCTCTGCAAGCACATGAATTTCACGGTTTAATATTTCATGTTTTAATGTGTGATGCACGAGCTGCTTGGCACTAAAAACGGCATCTTCGCATCCCCAATGATTCCCATGAAGATGACTATTAAACAATGTATATCCTTCATCCTTTAAGGCAGTTAAAAGCTGGTTTCTTCCATAATGCTGAAGCCAGAATGATGTATTTTCCTGCACAAAGTGATTTCGGTCACCGAGGATTAGAATGCCAAAGCCATTTGGTTTTTGAGGAAGGTGAATGATGTTCCACTGGGAACCAAGCTGAAAAAAACGTTCGCTTACACCCATATGGCCAGCCTCCTTTCAGTGATTCTGCTTTCTATGATATGAACAACAACTCTTGTAGGAATAAGGAAATCCCCTAAAGACAGAAGAATTCTTTTTATTTTTATAGCAGAAGGTCTCAAAATGGTCACATAAAGGCGGAAAACAGTCTTTTCCCTTCACTTGCATCTATGGTATGATAATCAATAGATTGTTACATAAAGGACGGTGGGATTATGCATTATATTATCACCCTCATTTGGACTTTTCTGCTGACACATATGGCTGGTTACATCGTTGCCTCTATGAATGGAGCTGCTTATGATTTTACTTTGACATCCATTCTTGCAGTAGTGTTTACGGTTATTTTATTCATCTTTGCTGAAGTAAGTCCAATGAAAGAAACGGAAAGTTCAACAAAACACTCTTAATATGTTAGAAACAATGTTTGAAAAAGAGCTGAAATGATGTTTTAGCTCTTTTTCTTTTTTCATCGTGATTGAAAAGCGGCACGCTAAAACCCCCTGCCTTAACATACAGGGGGTTTTTATCGTTTACACCTCGACGCTTTCGGATTTCTGTTTGTCCGCTGTCAAATGGCTTTTCGCAAGCCCTGTAAACAGGAAGATTGCAATACCTGATAAAATTTCGAGGACCCCTCCACCGGCAATGACAGGCCCCGCACCAAATCTTTCTGCCAGGACGCCTGATACGACAGCTGCAAGTGGGAGGAAAACATTTGATGAGGCATTGATCACGGCATATACTTGCGGCTGATCCTCTTGGTCAACAGATGTTTGAATAATGACCATTTCCGGTACATTGATCGCACTAACGGCGGCACCAAATATAAAGGAAGCAAGTAGAACAACCGGCAGCCATGTACTCATCCCTGTCATAAAGAACGCAGCCCCTTCAATCATGCCAGCGACAATAAAGAACAAACCGAATCTCTTTATTTTCACCTTCGCCAAGGCAAAGCCCATCATAAACGCACCAACTGCGGCAACGCCTCTTAATATGGAATACACCATGGAGTCGCTTTGCAGCGCTTCTGCTACGTATACAGCCGATAGTGCCTGCCACGGGGCTGCTGCGACATTCATTAAGATACAATACAGTGTCAGCGCAAATAAAATGTGATGGTTTTTAACAACGAGAAACCCTCTTTTTAAGTTAAACAAATATGTATTCTTCGCTTGTTTGATGCCTGCTGCTTTTTCTTCATCGTTTTTCTTTAGTTTGACACCGATTATAAACAGGCCAGAAATGATAAATAAAGCAGTTGTGATCAGCAGGGTATCTGCAGGTCCAATTAATTTAACCAAAAGACCAGCCACCATCACTGCTGCAAGTGCGACAATCTCAAAGGAAGATTGCAGGATCGCATTTGCTTTTTGAATCAGATGCTTTGGAACAATCTGCGGTAAGATCGCCACAGAAGCTGGATTATATGCTGCACCAGTTGCCGATTGAATAACCATTAATGAGATCAATAACCATAGAGGCAATAGATGCGAAAAGTGCAGGAGTGGAATAATGAGTACAATTGTTGCTCGAACAACGTCTGAAGCGAACATCCATTTGGACAAATGGTGCTTTTTCATAAGAGGTCCTAGTATTGGGGCTAACAAAGATGAAGGAAGAACTGTTACTGCTAGAAGAAGGCCTGTACCAAGCGCTCCATCCCCTCTTAAAATCAATAGCCAAAGGACGGATGTAAAAGCAAAACTTTCTCCTGTGTTTTTAATGAGCCTTGATATGAATAATGAGGTGAAGCGTTTATTCCAAACACTTTCACTGAGATTCATCTTTTCCATCACACAAATCCTTTCAACAATATTTTCCAATTACACATTTCCATACTATTTATTTGAAAATTGGAACTTAATTGCTTTTTATTATAAAGAAAAAAGAGGCATGACACATGCCTCTAAAGACTTATTCCTTCTGACTCTTAGTCAATTGCTTATGGCTTTCTTTGGTAGGTCCAAACACGATTATGGTTCGAGTTATCGGGAAAGACATCGCCTGCTTTAAGCTTAATCTTTAAAGGATCTTTCACCATACTGCCAGTTTCACCGATCTCGATATACACACCATTATTCGGTGCTTTATTCCCTGATTTAAACTGATGCTGCTGACCCATTTTCATCCTCCTTTCTCGATTGATGTTATTATGTCCCGTCACTTGCCTCTCCAATCCTTTATGAAAAAAGTCCCTGCTCATATGAGTCAGGGACTTTTTGATTTATTTAGATGGTTGATACATGAGTTCTTTGATTAACGCTTTTTGCACATGCAGACGATTTTCTGCCTGTTGAAATACTTTTGAGTGAGGCCCGTCAATAATGTCTGCCGTCACCTCTTCTCCGCGATGTGCTGGGAGACAATGAAGGAAAATATAGTCCTTTGCTGCATGACTCATCAGTTCGTCATTGACTTGATATTCTTTAAATTCAGCAAGGCGCTTCTCTGTTTCTGCTTCCTGCCCCATGCTTGTAAATACATCGGAATAAATAACATCTGCATCTTGCACAGCTGCGATGGGATCTGTCGTAACGGTGACTTCTGCGCCTGATTGTTTTGCAAAATCACGGGCAGTGTCTGTTACTTCTTGAAGTGGTTCATAGCCTTTTGGTGATGCAACTGCAATGTCACAGCCTAGCTGCGCACAGCCGACCATTAAGGAATGAGCCACGTTATTTCCATCACCGATATAGGCGACTTTGATTCCTTTTAACGTCCCTTTTGTTTCTTTAATCGTTAATAAATCAGCAAGTGCCTGACATGGATGTGAGTAGTCGGTCAATCCATTAATAACTGGAATGGACGCATATTGTGCAAGCTCTTCTACCTTCTCATGTTCAAAGGTCCGAATCATAATGCCGTCTACATAGCCAGACAGTACCTGCGCCGTATCACTGATGGTTTCTCCTCTGCCAATTTGCAAATCATTTGAGCTGAGGAAGAGCGCATGTCCTCCTAGCTGCGTCATTCCCGCTTCAAACGATACACGGGTTCTAGTGGAAGATTTCTCAAAGATCATCGCTAACGTTTTTCCTTTGAATAAATCTTGATATGGGTTTTGTTTCATTTCTTCTGCTTTTTCAATTAAATAAGTAATGTCGTTGATAGAGAAATCTTTTAATGATAAAAAGTCTTTTCCGTATAATACTGGTTGCACGTCGACTTGACTCATGCCGTCACTTCCTTTTTATATAATTCATGGAGCGATACTGGTGACACATCTCCATGTTTCCCTTGCAGGAATGCTTGAACTGTTTCATATTCAGTGAGAACTTGGACGCCATGTGTGAGCGCTTTGACACGCTGCTCTTTTGCCACTTCATCTTCCCCTAAATGAATATGAAGGGATTTATCTTCGTTCTTCAGCCAAGAATCAAAGCTGCCAGTCCAGACGTCAAAACCTGCGTGTTTCGCTTCATCTATTAGTTGCTCGCTGCCTTGTATATAGAGGCTTCCCTGTTGCTTCCAGATCGACGCAAACACTTTTTTCAAGGCGCTTTCGGCGTTCTTGCCTACACACATTCCTTCTCCTGTCGCTTTCATTTCAGGTGTCAGCTTGAGGTCGATATCTTGAATAGCATGTGATGAGAACACTGGGAATTTGACAGCTGTTCCCCCTTTGTTTTTCGTTGCAGGTTTCAGCTCTTCAAGGCTTGCACCAGCTAATAATTGAGTGGCCAATGGGATCATATCAATGCCCATTACTTTACTGACGACTGGCACAGTACGGCTTGCCCGCGGATTCACCTCTAAAACAAGCGCCTGATCCCCTTTGATGACAAATTGGATATTCATAATACCCTTGAACGTTAATTTCTTCGCTATTTGTTCAGACGCGATATGCACCTGCTCTTTGATGTCCTCACTGATGGAGATACTTGGTAAAATAGCAAAGCTGTCACCTGAGTGCACGCCCGCTTTCTCAATATGCTCCACGATCGTTGGAATGAAGGTCGTTTTTCCGTCAGAAATAAGATCCACTTCTACTTCTTTTCCAGTGATGTACTCATCAATTAAGATTGGGTACGGCAAATGATCTGGTTGATCAAGCAGAGACGCTAAATGCGCTTCCGACTGAACAACGATCATTCCCATTCCGCCAATGACATACGATGGGCGAATTAATACAGGGTAACCGATGCTTGTCGCATGAGCTAGTGCTTCTTCTTTTGAATGAGCCGTATCTCCTTTTGCATGAGGAAGGTTTAGTTCATCAAGAAGCTGATAGAACAAATCACGATCTTCAAGCGCATCCAGCGTATCAAAGGACGTACCTAACAACGTGACGCCGGCTTTTTCTAAGTCTTCTGCTACGTTGATCGCTGTCTGTCCGCCAAATTGGACGATGACGAAATCGATTTGTTCTGCTTCTACAACGTTTAAGATGTGCTCTAATGTAATCGGCTCAAAATATAAACGATCTGCAATCTCATAATCAGTACTGACCGTTTCTGGATTGTTGTTCATCATGATGGTTTCAAACCCAAGCTTTTGCAAGGTAAGAACGCCATGAACGGCACTATAATCAAACTCGACCCCCTGCCCAATCCGAATTGGACCAGAGCCAATGATAAGTGCACGCTGCTTTGTTTTCTCCTGATGCTCACCGTCACTTTTGCCAAAGTACGTGGAATAGAAGTAATTCGTTTTTGCATCAAATTCCGCCGCACATGTGTCAACGATTTTAAACGAGGCAGCAATGCCGTATTCTTGACGAAGCTGTCTGATTGACTCTTCTGTGTGACCCGTAAGAAGGGCAATGGTTTCATCAAGGAAGCCCTTTTCTTTTACCTTTTTCAAGGTGTCTTTGGATAGCGTCCCCTTATGATCCTTCAATTCTTGTTCGAGTGTGATCATATTCTGGAACACATGTAAGAAGAATCGATCCATTTTTGTCGTTTGATGAATCGTTTCAACCGTTTCTTGTCTTGAAAGAAGCTCCATGACAGCGAAAAACCGGCGATCGTCTGGTGTTTTGATGAGTTCAAATAATTGTTCATTCGATTGGTCTTTCAGTTCTGGCAAGTGGAAGCCTTTTGTTTTAATTTCAAGTGATGCAACTGCTTTTTGTATGGCTGACTCTAAATTACGATCAATCGCCATGACTTCGCCAGTAGCCTTCATTTTCGTGCCTAATTTACGGTCTGCCTGTTTAAATTTATCAAACGGCCAGCGCGGGAATTTCACGACTACATAATCGAGTGCCGGCTCAAAGCTAGCAAAGGTTGTGCCTGTGAGCGGGTTTTTCAATTCGTTTAGAGTATAGCCCACCGCAAGCTTTGCTGCCATTTTTGCAATCGGATAGCCTGTCGCTTTTGAAGCAAGAGCCGAGGAACGGCTGACCCGGGGATTGACCTCAATAACAAAGTATTCTTTACTGAGTGGATCAAGGGCGAATTGGATATTGCAGCCGCCGACTACATCCAGCGCTGAAATGATTTTAAGGCTCGCTGAACGGAGCATTTGATAATCCTGATCGGTTAATGTTTGGGAAGGTGCAACGACAATTGAGTCTCCTGTATGCACACCAACTGGATCGATATTTTCCATGTTACATACCGTGATGCATGTATTTTGACGGTCTCTCATGACCTCATATTCAACTTCTTTAAAGCCAGCTATGCTTTTTTCAACTAAACACTGGTGAATCGGGCTCGCTAGAAGAGCTCCTTCAATGAGCGGCATAAACGCTTCTTCTGTTAGAGCGATTCCGCCGCCTTTACCGCCAAGTGTGTATGCTGGTCTTAGAATGACTGGGAAGCCTACTTCTTTTGCAAATTGAAGGGCATCTTCTGCATTATCCACAATTTCACTATCTGGCACAGGTTCGTTCAAATGCTTCATGAGAGCACGGAATTTCTCTCGATCTTCACCGTTTTCAATTGTTTCAACTGACGTTCCGAGCAGGCTCACCCCATGCTTTTTCAGCACACCGGCTTTTTCTAATTCGACAGCAAGGTTTAAAGCGGTCTGTCCGCCAAGATTGGCTAAAAGACCATCTGGTTTTTCCTTTTCAATAATTCTTGCCACTGAATCAACTGAAAGCGGTTCAAAATAAATTTCATCAGCAAACGACTCGTCTGTCATAATGGTTGCTGGGTTGTTATTTACTAAAATGACTTTGTAGCCTTCTTCTTTTAAGGCCATACAGCCTTGTGTTCCTGAGTAATCAAATTCAGCTGCCTGACCAATGATGATTGGACCAGACCCGATGACTAGAATGGTTTGTATGCTTTGATCTTTAGGCATGTGCGACTTCTCTCCTTGCTTGTTTCACTTTCTCAATAAAATCATCGAATACCCATTCACTTTCAGCAGGCCCTGGGTGTGCTTCTGGATGAAATTGCACTGACATGATCAGCTTTTCTTTATGAATAAATCCTTCTACAGATCCATCGTTCACATGAAGGAATTTCACGTCCACTTCTTTGTCATTCATGCTTTTTTCATTGACAACATAGCTGTGGTTTTGACTTGTCATAAAGACACGTTTGGATTCTGTATCTTGAACAGGATGGTTCGCCCCGCGGTGTCCAAATGGGAGCTTATACGTATCTCCACCAAGTGCAAGAGCGATTAACTGGTGGCCTAAGCAGATGCCAAGTGTCGGGAATGACATCATGATGTCATGAATTGTTTTTAAATATGGTTTCATTGTTTTTGGATCTCCAGGTCCGTTTGACAGGAGGATCGCATCTGGCTTGATGTCAAATACCTTTTCCATTTGTTTGTACGGAATGACGGTTACTTTACACCCGCGCGCTTCAAGCGAATCTGCAATTGATTTTTTAAAACCAAAATCAATGAGCGCCACATGTTCCTCGCCGCTGCCTTGTGTGTAGATCTCGCTCTCCGTCACCTGTGCGACCACATTGTCTTGTTTCATCGCAGGCGGCGTTTCGTTTTCGTCTACACTTAACACAGCATTCATCGTCCCATTTGCCCGGATGCTCTGCACGACTGCGCGCGTATCTGTATGTGTTAGAAGCGGAATATTCCACTTTTTTAAATAATCTTTTAAGCTGACTGCTGCCAGATGATGTGAGAAATGCTCTGCTGCCTCATAGACAACCACAGCTTTTACTTGAGGCTTTTTGCTCTCAAAATCCTCATGATTGATGCCGTAATTTCCGATCAGCGGATAGGTGAAAACAATGATCTGACCTTTATAGGAAGGATCTGTGAGTACCTCTTGATAACCTGTCATACCTGTAAAGAAGACCACTTCACCCGTGATGCCAGCTTCTCCTGTCAGATCTCCTTCAAAAGAGGCTCCATCTTCTAAATTTAAATAACCTTTCATGCTTATGTCACCCCAAAATTGAATAATTAATGATATAAATGCATTTTTATACGTTTCGGTGTAAAAAAATTTATACCGCTACTTTTTCATTTGTTAAAACTTGAATAATGGCTTCGATTGCCTGATCCAGCTCTGTTTTCTCCACATTCAGCGGAGGTAATAAACGAATGACATTCGGACCAGCTGGAAGCACCAGCAACCCATGTTCTCTTAGAGCTGTGATATAGTCACCGACAGGCTGATAACATTCAATACCTGCCATCAATCCTTTTCCCCGTACTTCTTTTACGATATTCAGCTGTTTGACTTTTTGCAGCTTTTCTAACAGGTAATCGCCCTTTTCTTTCACTTCTGAAAGAAATTCTTCTTTGAAAATCACATCGAGTGTCGCGTTCACAGCGGCCATAGCAAGCATGTTGCCACCAAATGTTGTACCATGTGAACCTGGGGAGAATGCACTTCCTAGTGCTTTTTTCCCTATGACTGCACCGACTGGAAAACCATTTCCTAACCCTTTTGCCGCAGAGATAATATCAGGATCAAGACACGTCTCTACGTATGCAAATGCTGTTCCTGTACGACCAATGCCCGTTTGAATTTCATCTACAATCAGCAGCGCTTCATTCTTTTTACAAAATGCTTGAACTGCTTCTAGAAATTCTGCTGTCGCCGGATTCACTCCACCTTCACCTTGCACAACCTCCAGCATCACCGCTGCCACATCATCGACTTCACACGCCGCCATAGCGTCTGGATCATTAAACGGTAGATAATGAAAGCCTTCTAGCATAGGGCCAAAGCCAGTTTTGATTTTATCTTGACCCGTGGCAGCCATACCAGCATACGTGCGCCCATGGAAAGAGTGTAAAAATGTGATGATATTTGTTTTCCCTGTCGCTTTACGTGCTAATTTAATGGCACCTTCATTTGCCTCTGCTCCGCTATTGCAGAAAAACACAAGATCCCCTGAACTGTTTGCTGCCAGCTTTTCTGCTGCTTTTTCTTGCAGTCCATTTTCAAATAGATTCGATACATGCCAGACGTGATCAAGCTGTTCCTTAATGGCTTGATTGACCTTTGGGTGATTGTGGCCTAAATTTGTGACCGCAATGCCTTGTATAAAGTCTAAATATTTTTTCCCATTTGTATCGACTGCCCAAGAACCTGCTGCCTCTTTAATTTCAACATTCCACCGTCCATAGGTTTGAAAAAGATGACTCATACGACCGCCTCCTTTTGTTTCACAATTCTTGTTCCTTTAAAGGTTTCTCCTGTAAAGATACTGCCTTTGCCGTTTACGATCATGACTTCCTCCACATCTCCTGATAAAGCACTCAAAGCGGATTGTACTTTTGGAATCATTCCCCCGGAAATAATACCTTGATCAATGAGTGAAAGGGCTTCTTGTTCAGTGACGACATCTAATAGCTCACCATTTTTTAAAATGCCTTCAACATCTGTGACAAACATGAGCTTATCAGCCTTCATGGCTCCGGCGACAGCTGATGCTGCTAAATCAGCATTTACATTTAAGGTTTGGCATTCTTCTGTCATAGACAGCGGCGCAATCACTGGAATGAATTGTTTTTCCATGAGTGCTTCTGCCATCTCTGGGTGAACTTCTTTGATTTCGCCAACGTATCCGTAAACGTCTTGATCTAGAAAATCGGCGACAAGCATCTGTCCATCTTTACCAGATACACCGACAGATGAAATATTATGCTTTGCCAGTTCTGACACAAAGTATTTATTGACCGTTCCCGAGAGGACCATTTCGGCTATCTCTAACACTGGCTTCGTTGTTTTACGCTGCCCGTCAACAAATTCTGTTTTCACTTCTAATTTTTGCAGCATGTTGGTGATTTCAGGTCCTCCGCCATGCACGATTGCCAGTTTAAATCCAGCGGCTTGAAGTGAGCGGACATTTTCATAAAAGGTATCTGAAAGTTCTCGAATGACACTGCCTCCACACTTGAACACGATCGTTTTATTCATGTCTATCTCCTTCTTTATGTGCGATAGCTCGCGTTAATTTTCACATAATCATAGGTGAGATCACAGCCCCATGCTGCTGCTTCACCATTTCCCTCACTCATTTGAATCAAAATCGTAATCTCATCCTGCTCTAGATATGCTTTTGCTTTCTCTTCTGAAAATGGCTGCGGTTCATTGTGTTTGAACAGACATTGTCCGCCTAAATAGACTTCTACCTCTTCCGGTGTGACGGATGCTGCGCTATGTCCGATGGCTCCAACAATTCGACCCCAGTTGGCATCCGTACCATATACGGCTGTTTTGACAAGACTTGAACCAACGATTTTTTTCGCAATGATGCCGGCTTCTAAGTTATTTTTAGCGCCAGTAACTTTCGCTTCGATTAATTTGGTTGCGCCTTCTCCATCTCTCGCAATCTCTTTGGCTAAATCCTCACAAGCTAGTTTTAATCCTTCTTTAAACAATGGCCATTCTGGATGATCTTCATTGAGCGCACCATTTTCTGCCATGCCATTTGCCATCACGAGCACCATATCGTTTGTCGAAGTTTCTCCATCGACGGTAATTTGATTAAAGGTCACATCCGTAATGTCACGAAGCGCTTGCTGTAAGGCTTCCTGTTCGACATTTGCATCTGTTGTGACAAAGCCAAGCATTGTCGCCATGTTCGGGTGAATCATGCCAGAGCCTTTTGCTGCGCCTGAAATGATGATTTTTTTTCCGTCTATCGTAAGGGTGTATGTTGTATTTTTAATAACAGTATCCGTCGTTAAGATCGCTTCTTCAAAATGGCCTTTTTCGGCTTTTGCTTCTTTTAACTCGGTGATGCCTTTTTTGATTTTATCCATATCCAGACATTCTCCAATGACTCCAGTAGAAGAAACGGCAATGTAATCAGGTGCTACACCTAATATGTCTGCACAGGCTGCCTGCATGTCGTATGCATCTTTTAATCCCTGCTCACCAGTACAAGCATTGGCGATGGCACTATTGACAATGACACCTTTTAATTGACCTGTCTTTTTTAAGCTTTTTTGTGTGACTTTGAGAGGCGCAGCTTGAAAGTGGCTTTGTGTGTAGACCGCTGCACTTGCTGCTGGTACTTCGCTAATGATGAGACCAAGGTCTTTTTTTGAATAGCGCAAGCCAATGTGAATCCCCTTCGCTTCAAAGCCTTTTGGTGATGATACGTCACCGTCTATTTTGACAATGCTTTTTTCATTCAATTCGATCATGTTTGTTGTCTCCCCTGTTCTCTTATGGATAAAGAGGTGTCATTGTAAGGCCCGCCTCTTCATGTATGCCTTTGATAATGTTGAAGTTTTGAACCGCTTGGCCAGCCGCACCTTTCATGAGATTGTCTATGACAGACACGATTGTCAGTCTCCCTGTTCGCTCATCTAAATGAAAGCCGATGTCACAGAAGTTACTGCCGTATACTTCTTTCGTTTGTGGATAAACGCCTTGTTCTCTCACTCTGACAAAATAGGAATCTTCATAAAAGCCTTTCATTTGCTTCATCAATTCTTCTTTTGTGACATCTGATTTTAATTGTGTATACATCGTCGCCATAATTCCTCTTGTCATCGGGACAAGATGCGTTGAAAATGTGACGTTCGCCGTTTGCGGGTTCCATTCTCTTAATATTTGCTCTATTTCTGGTGTATGCTGATGCTCATTCACCTTATAAATTTTAAAGTTATCGTTTAGTTCTGAAAAATGCGTTCCAAGTGAGGCAGATCGTCCGGCACCGGACACCCCTGTTTTCGCATCTATAATAATCATCGATTCATCCATTAGATTCTGTTTCATCAGCGGTGCTAAACCGAGAAGAACTGCGGTAGGAAAGCAGCCAGGGTTGGCAATCACTGTAGCCTGTTGAATTTTTTCTCGATTCAGTTCGGATAAACCGTACACCGCTTGTTGAACAGATGCTTCACCCGCTGCCCTTCGTTTATACCAAGCTTCATAGGTTGCTCCATCTTGAATGCGCAAATCACCTGATAAATCAATGATCGGCACCCCTTGATTCATAAGCTTTGGCGTCAGTTCACTTGATACGCCTGCTGGTGTCGCTAAAAACACAGCATCTGTCTCTTGCACAATGGCAGCCGGATCAATGGCTTTTAATGTTTGGTCAGTAATCGTTGTCAGATGCGGATAAGATTGACTGTATGATTGCCCATCACCACTTGATGAATACAATATACATTCATCTACATGCGGGTGATGCTTGAAGATACGAACCAATTCCGCACCACCGTACCCTGTAGCACCTATAATACCTATTTTCAACGTCAATACACCCTCTTGATCTTTGTGAAATTATTTAACATTATAACATGTATAAAAATTAATTCAATTGTATATTTAATATTTGTTTTCATTTTTTTTCAACAAAAAATCCGCATATCTTCATGAGACATGCGGATTTATCTTTCGTTTTTGATATAGATGACCATGAGCGCACTGCATAAATATAATATGGAGCTTGCATAAAAAATGAAGTACACGGTAAAGATATCAGCAAACAGGCCACCAAGCATAATGGCGATGGATGAAAAAAGGGCTGTCCAAAAATGATAGTGACCGACTTCTTTCATTCTTTTGTTTTCCGTTGTCAGATCCGTGACGAGCAGTTTCTCCCCGTGCTTTTGAAAGCCGCCTAGCGCACCAAGTGCAAGCTGAATCATATACACTTGCTCTACTTCTGTAATATGTGGAAAAAGCAGCAAAAGAAACGCCATACCGAACGAATGAATGATTAAAAAGAGCCGCCTGTCGGTGGTTTCGGGCAGTTTCCCTAAGAGTAAATGAATAAACGCTCCGCTTAAACCAAACAGACCATAGGCAAGTCCAAACTGTGAATAGCTTGACCCAACATTTTTAATAAAAAGAATGTAAAAAGGGAAAATCAAACTGCTGGCGAAAAACAGCAGGCTTTGTGAGTAGACGAACCATTTCATTGCTTTTGCATTCATTGTGTATTGTACCTTTCATAAAAGTAGTTGGTAAACATGCCGTCTGGATCTGCCTGCTTTTTCTTTTGGAAGAATATATCGGTTTTAGGATACGCCCGCTTCATTTGCGCCTTCGTTTGATAGGGCATGTAAGGTAAGTAATAGCTTCCATCGTGCCGCAGTGTGATCTCTGTCATTTTTCGTATGATCCGCTCTGCTTCCGCCTTCTCTTCTTTTTCAAACCCATAATTCACTAAAAGCACAAGTGCAAACATATCTTGTTTGGCATAGGAGAGATCCGCTTTTTCATTTTTTTGTACGTAGCGGATTGTGATATTCATTAGATTCAAATCTTCCTGTTGTAAAAAGGATCTCATGTCATCGATATACACACGAAAACGGTCAACTGGGACGAAATATTCCTGCAGCACATCTGTGTCTGACTCATTTTCATATTCTAAAAAGGCAGAATCAGAACGCATCACATTGTTTCTTGTAATCAGCTGATCATTTTGACTTAGAAAATACTTCTTTTGCAAATTCCAGAGCAGATCTTTCCCCATATCAAATCTTCTTGAAAGTCCGAGCATAAATTTCAATGGCATGACAAGTTGATCTTCTTTCAGCTCTTGATATGATTCGATGTCTTGTTGTGAAGTGAGGGAATAATTCGTCACATACATCTCTTTCAAAAAGTTTGTTTTCGCTGTTGAGATTCTGGCAAGATGCATGCGTACTTCTTTATTATGTTGGACATGCTTTTGAAAATAATCCGTATACTCATCGTAATCTAGAGAGGTTGTCTCCATTTGATATAGTTCATCTTTTGTTAAAGAAAGCTCAACATCTAAAATGACACCGAATAAACCATATCCCCCTATGACGGCAGTAAACAAATCATCGCCTGGCTTCACTGTGACGATCTCACCATCTGCTTTTAACAGCCTGAAGGAACGAACTGTATCAATGAGTGACCCGTAGCGAATGTCACGTCCATGTGCGTTTGCACTTAAAGATCCGCCAATTGTAAAGATATTCTGTGATTGCATCACCTTCACAGCAAGACCATAAGGATTCACATATGTTTGTATATCATCCCATGTAGCGCCGCTTTGGACCCGAATGGTTTTCTTTTTTTGATCAAATGCTAAAATCTGGCGGAATTCGGTCATATCAAGCACGATGCCATTTTCATAATATGTGTGGCCGCCCATGCTATGCTGTTTGCCGGCAATTGAAATCGGCAGGTGTTTTGCTTTTGCTTCTTTTAATACTTCTTTTAACGTGTCTATTTCTTTTCCTTGAACGACTTTTTTGATTTTGACAGGCATGAGGTGACTGACATCTGTAAAAGCCTCAAGATCCTGTTTTTTGTGTGCCTCGCCTTCGCGTATGGTGATTGATGCAAAAAATGCAGCAGCATATGCGATCAAAAGAACGATCCATAACCATTTTCGTTTCATTATAGGTACTCCGATCTGTAAAATCACATCCATTATATCAAGACATTCTCTTCCTCCACCTTAATTTTTCATAAAAAAACCTGGTACGAGTTTACCTCATACCAGGCGTTTTTCATGTTGTGCTTATTGAATACCGAGCGCAATTTTTGCGTATCTTGACATTTTGTCTCGTGTCCAAGGCGGATTCCATACGATGTGAACTTCTGTTTCTTTCACTTCTGGAAGATCACTTAATGCTTTTTTGACTTCGTCCACGATAATCGGTGCAAGAGGACAGCCCATTGATGTTAAGGTCATGGTGACATCCGCTTTTCCATTCTCATCAAGATCGACATCATAGACAAGTCCAAGGTTGACGATGTCGACATTTAGCTCAGGATCAATCACCTGTTCTAGGGCGCCTAAAATATTTTCTTTCAATGCTTCATCCATGATATCCACTCCTTTTTCCATTAGTATAACGTACTTTTTCTTTTGACTAAACGTTTGTGCTTTTCAGATGTGTCACAAACCAGTCAATCGTTTCAAACATGGCTTGTCTTGAAACCTTATGGCCAGCCTGTCCATCTGTGACAAAACGAATCAATTGCGGGTCTTGTTTATATTGGGTTGCCGCTAACTGATCATATAGGGATTTTGCGTGCCGGTAAGGAACAACTGGATCGTTTTCTGCATGCCAGAATAGCAGGGGTCTTTTGTTTAACCGATCCGTTTGCAGCGTTAAATCATAAGGGCGCAGAGCGTCTAATTGCTGATGAACCTCTTCGTCTGTCACGTCTTTCATGAGCCCCTTGTGACGCATGTCCATGATTTGTGCTTTTAAAAACGTCGTATAGTTCGGACTTCCCATCAAGCTGACGGCTGCTTTGACCCAATCATGCTTGGCAAGTGCACCAAAGGTAGTAATGCCGCCCATGGATGTACCCGCAACACCTATCAGATCAGCTTCAATCAATTGTTTTTCTTGAAAGTATGTTTTGAGTATATCAATTTCATGAATTTCGTTCAGGACAATTTCCCAGAACTTTGATGCCAGTTCCTCTAAGCTGAGGTTTTCTGACCTTACACCATGATAAGCACAGTCAGGCAAAATGACTCTCATGCCTTTTTCCGCCAAATGAAAGGCGAAGTGTAAATTATGCTCGCGTGCACTTGTAAATCCGTGAATAAAAAATACAAGCGGTAGCGGTTTGTCTTTATTTTCAGCTTTTACGATATGTAAAAATGGAATATCGCGCGTAATTTGCTCATCAATGGTGATCACAGCCTATGAATCCTCCTTTATCATTCCCGTCTTTGTTTATTTTAACATGTAGACAACAAAGATGTGATAAAGATACACTATAGATAGAGGCGTCGCATGGATTGCCTCCTATTACTTACAGATCAAAGGAGATTTTATGGAGACTAAACCTTATCTAATCGCACTTGACCTGGATGGCACATTATTAAAAGATGATAAAACCATTTCTGCGCACACACTTGACGTCATTCAAAAAGTGAAAGACAGCGGGCATCACGTCTGTATATCAACTGGCCGGCCATTTCGTTCCAGCTCTCCTTATTATCAGCAATTACAGCTTGATTCACCAATTGTGAATTTTAACGGAGCGTTTGTCCATCATCCTCTTGATGAAAAATGGGGCAGATTTCACACGTCACTTGATCTTCAAGTAGTGAAACAGCTTGTGGACATTAGTGAAGAGTATAAAGTGCACAATGTGTTAGCTGAAGTGTTAGACGATTTGTATTTCCATTATCATGATGAAAAGCTCATTGATATATTTAATATGAATGCAAACAAAGTCACCGTTGGAGACCTCAGGGACAACCTTGGAGAGAATGTGACGAGCGTGTTAATTCATGCAAAAGAAGAGGACGTCGGAGCCATTCGAAGCTATTTATCAGATGTTCATGCAGAAGTCATTGATCACCGGCGCTGGGCTGCCCCATGGCACGTGATTGAAATTATTAAAACAGGGATGAACAAAGCCGTTGGACTGCAAAAGATCAGTGATTATTACGGCGTTCCCAAGGAGCGGATTGTGGCATTCGGAGATGAAGACAATGATTTAGAAATGCTTGAATTTGCTGGATGCGGTGTGGCAATGGGCAACGGAATTGATGCCGTGAAGCGTGTCTCAAATGAAGTCACTGATACGAATGAACAAGACGGGATTGCAAAGTTTCTAACGAATTACTTCTCGCTTTAATTTTTCCATTCATACATAACTGGTGGAAGCGGGCATACTACCGTTAGACAGGTTTGACCTGTCAGCTTGTGTAAAGGGGCGGATTCCGAATGGGTAAAAGAAGCAAATCGAAACGCTTTATACAACAAGGTAAAGATTCAGTCAGTCTGCATGACGCACGTTTTCCTTATCGTTCAACACTTGAAGAAGCGTCAGGCAGAGAAAATATGAAGACTGATGCTTCTGGAGGTTCATTGTGAGAAACGAACTTTTTGATCAAGCCAAATCATTTACTGAAGAAGCCCTTACTTCTTCATTTTCATCTGGGTTAGAGCGTCAACAAGCGGTCCAACGAGCTAAAAATGCCGTATCCTCTGCATTTGCCAATTCGACAGATGCAGAAAGAAACCAGCTACACACCTTTCAGGATCTGCTTGATGATCTCTAACATAAAGAAAGCTGTCCAATCAATGGACAGCTTTTTCTGATTCCACACTTATTTGACTTGGAACGTTTTCTTTTCCGTGATTTGCTTCAGCCCTTCTGCTTTTCCTTTAAATGTTACGACTGCTTCATACGTTCCCGGCTTTACACCGTTTGACCATGTATCTTGAAAGTCATAAGCCTCGCCTTTTTTCAGTACAAAAGATTGGATGGCCTGTGTGAACATACGGTCTTTCGAATAGCGGTATTGTTCATTCCCGTTTTCGTCATACACACTAAGCTCGAATTTTTGGCTTGTGTTAAAGGTAAATTCAATATCTCGATCTGATTCATTTTTCAGTGACATGTTAAATTGAACCGAAGAACCTTTCTGGACGGGGTCTACTGTGAGTACAACCGTTTTTTCTCCCATTTGACCGGATACCTCCTTGTTTGGTTCATCCTTTTTTTGTTGTCCACAAGCGGCTAAAACCAATAGAATGAGAAGAAGCACCAACCCTTTTTTCATCTGTTACCCACCTTTTAATCTCGTCTGAAAAATCCAAGAATATTGGTTGTTTGCACAATATTTGTAAAGGCTTTTGGATCGACTTCTTTAATAATTTGTTCAAGTTCATACAGTTCATACCTTGTAATGACGATCACCATCATTTCCTTTTGCTCATTGGTAAATGCGCCTTTTGCAGGTACTGTCGTAATGCCTCTCACCATTTTTCCATAAATGGCTTCTTTGATTTCATCTGCTTTCTTCGTAACAATCATCGCAGTCAGCTTCTCATGTCTTGTATGGATGGCATCAATGACCCTTGTGGTCACATATAATGTGACAAGGGTATATAATGCTTTCTCCCAACCTTGTAATAATCCTGCTGTAAAAATGATGATTCCATTTAAAATGAAGAAATACGTACCGACTGGTTTATCTTTCCACTTCGCTAAGACCATGGCAACGATGTCGAGTCCGCCTGTTGATGCCCCGTATTTGAGCGTGATCCCAATTCCTACTGCGGATATGACACCGCCAAACACAGCATTTAATAAAATATCGTGGGAAACACTCGTTTCTGGTAAGATACCGAGGAAAATGGTCGTCAGTGCAACACTGATGATGCTGTACAACGTAAAGGAACGGCCAACTTTCATCCAGCCTAAAATGCCGACTGGAATGTTTAAAATAAATAATAGAATCCCTGTTGATACATAAAATGGCGCATATTGATCGATTAAACTGGATAGCAGCTGGGCTACCCCTGTAAAACCGCTCGCATATACGTCAGCTGGGATTAAGAATAAATTCAGTCCAATCGCATTGAGTAATGCACCAATAACGACGACAATGAGTTTTTTTGCTTCTCCAATGAACATGTTGTCATTCCTCCACTTACCATTCTCTCTATGGTTTTCCCTAAAATTTAGAATTTGAACACGAAAAGATGATTTCTATGATATAGTTAGGCTAAAAAGATGTAAATTATGGTTGATTTTTTAGAAAGAAGGGATTTATATGACTGTTCATATCATAGCAGACAGTGCTGCTGATCTGCCTCTTTCTTATTATGATGAACAAGGTATGACACTCATCCCGCTTCGCGTATTACTTGGCGAGCAGGAATTTGAGGATTTGGTCACCATTGAACCAAAACAAGTATTTGATGCGATGAGACAAGGAGCCAGTCCAAAAACGTCACAAGCTTCACCAAACCGAATCAAGGAAGCCTTTGTTTCTGCCGCACAAACCCATACATCTGCCATCTATGTTGCTTTTTCATCAGAGCTTTCAGGTACATACCAAACAGCTGTGATGATGGCTAGCGAAGTGAAGGAAGAATATCCTGATTTTGATTTACGAATCATTGATTCTAAATGCGCTTCACTCGGCTATGGGCTTGCTGTCAAACACGCTCAATCACTTGCCATTGACGGAAATACAATACAAGAAATTGAATCGTCTGTAAAGCATTTTTGTGAATCTTTACAACATATTTTTACTGTAGACGATTTATCGTATTTAGCAAGAGGCGGAAGAATCAGTAAAGCGTCCGCATTTGTTGGCGGTTTGTTAAGTATTAAACCCATTTTACATGTCGAAGATGGGAAACTTATTCCGCTCGAAAAAATACGCGGACGTAAAAAGCTGCTGAAACGAATTATTGAACTGATGAAAGAACGCGGAACGGATTGGTCGAACCAAACGGTTGGCATTAGTCATGGTGATGATCCTGCACTTGCAGAAGACATGAAACAACTGATCGAAGCCGAATTTCACCCTAAAGAAATTGATATTCATATCATCGGTGCCGCTGTTGGGTCCCATTCAGGACCTAGCACGCTTGCGATCTTTTTTACAGGTAAACATTCATAAAAAGCACCCTTCCCTGACACAACACGGGAAGGGTGCTTTTCTTATGATAGTTTAAATCGATGGACGGTTTCATTTAACCTCGCCGTCATACTCATCAATTCTTCTACCTGTTTATTCATTTGATGGAACGATTGCAGCTGTTCATTGGCCGAGGCAGAAATTTCTTCACTGCCAGCTGCTGTTTCTTCTACAACCGCACTAATGTTTTCAATCGAGTGCAGCACTTGTCCGCCAAGCTCTGTTGATTGCATAATTTGGTCATTTAAGACAGCCATTTCTTGTTTAATATGCTGCGCTTTTGTTTCTATATTTTCAAAGGAGTGTGAGGTTTTGTCCATCGCATCCTGCTGCTGAAGTGAAAGCTTGACGCCTTCTTGAACAGTTTGACTGATGGATTGAATGCCTCTTTCAATATGACCGACCATGTCAAAGATTTGTCTTGTTGCGTTAGACGATTCATCGGCAAGCTTCCGAATTTCATCTGCTACAACGGCAAAGCCTTTTCCTGCTTCACCTGCTCTTGCCGCTTCAATCGCCGCGTTTAAGGAAAGCAGGTTTGTCTGGTCCGCAATGTCAGAAACCGTTTTGGCCATGTCCGAGATTCCGCTGGCGTATTGCGTGAATTCTCCTGCTGACTCTTCGATTTGTCTCGTTGCATGTGTATTTTTTTCAATTGCTATTTTTGTTTCTGTTAATGTGTTCTTTCCGCTTTCCACTGCTTCGATCGCATCCTCTGTACTGCGGATGACTGTTTGAGAGCGTTCAGAATTTTTATGTCCATGCTGGTCCATTCTCTCAATTAAACTGACGCCATGCTGGAGATCTTCTGAAATGGCTTGTGATCCATTTGCCATTTCATCTGTCGAGACAGATACTTGATTTGCAGATTCCATCATCTTTTTGTTTTCATCATCCAGATGGATCGAGAATGTCTCTATTCGAGTGGAAACCTGACTGATTTCTTTAATCAGACTAACCAGCTGATCTGTCATTTGATTAAAGGATTCATTCAATCCGCCAATTTCATCCTTACGCTGAATATCCATCCGCTCCACAGCAAGATTGCCTTCTGCGATCTGCTTTGCTCTGTAGGATAGTGATTTGATGGGCGTCACGATGGATCGTGTTAATCCAATATTCAAAAAGACGGCAATGACAATCAGTGTGAGCGCTGAGACGAGTGCACTTGTGATAATCCATTGCACATTGTCTTCTGCTTTCTGTAGATTTTGTTTATACGCTTCTTCCGCTCTTTTATTCATCGTATACACGTCATTTAAGACGCCATCAATTCTTGCTGCTACACGCCTTGCATCCGAGGCGTTTTTTTCACCGATGGCATTGCCCGCTTCCTTGGTCCACGAGTCATATTTTGAATTTAACCTTGTTAATGCATCTTTGTTCATATTTCCTGTATGTTTGTTTAACGTTTGCAGCTGTTTTTTTGCTGTAGAAATGTCGTTTTGAACGATGTCTAGCTGTTCATCTGAGAGGGTCATCGAATAATTGGTCATAGCTTGTTCGAGGCTTTCAAGATCTGCCTTCGTTTTTTGTACGTTTAATAAGGTTTGGACATCTGTCTCATTTGATGATTGGATCTTTGTCATGCTGACAATGATAAAGGCGATGACGCCAACAGCTAAAAGAAGTGAGATAAGTGAGTTGAGTAATATTTTGATGCGTAAGCTCATGATGCGCCTCCCTCTTCTTTCAGAAGCGTTTGCTTCAGTCCATTTAATTTTTTGGTTAATGTTTCAGCATTTTTCAACACCCGGATTCTTGCCATCTCGATGCCATCATTGCTTAAATCATAGACAACATGCCCGCTTTTTATTTGATTGCTTTTGACAAGCTGTTCGCTGAATTGATAGACCACTTCATCGACTTTTTTCACCATAGACGAAATCACCGCTTTTTCAGCGGTATAATACTGATCGCTGTCTACACCAATAGCATATTTCCCCTGCGTTTGTGCTTCTTTTAATACGCCGACACCAGTGAAGCCGGCTGCGGCATATAAAACGTCTACTTTCTTTTTAATCATGCCTTTGGCTATTCTACTGCCTTTGCCTGCATCACTAAATGTACCGGCATAGGTGGATAATATCTTGATTTTCGGATTGACTGATTTGGCGCCCTTTTGAAATCCTTTTTCAAAACGATGGATGACATCTGCATCAACACCGCCAACAAACCCAATGACATCGCTTTTCGTTGTCATCGCGGCAAGTGCACCCGCTAAATAGCTGCCTTCCTCTTCTTTAAACGTCACAGAAGTCACATTTTTTAGCTCAGATACGGCATCGATGAGCAAGAATTGCTTCCTCGGATATTTCTTTGCGACTTTTTCTAAGTCTTCTTGCATACTGAAGCCTACACCGATGATGAGATCATTGCCTTCTTTTACGAGCTCTGTCAGCCCTTTTTCATATGTATCAGTTTCTGCAATTTCTCTATAATCAAATTCAATGCCAAGCTCATCACGCGCTTTTTCTAATCCTTTAAATGATGAATCATTAAATGATTGATCACCAAGGCCATCATCTGTGAGCATAACGCCAATATGCTTCGCAGTTGATGCCGGCGATCCCTCCTGTTTGTTACTGCATGCGGCAAGCACCATGAGCATAGCTGCCATCAGAAGTAATGAAATTTTCACTTTCATCCAAAAACACACTCCTTTTATCATCCTTACTCCTTTTTTATCGGATTTAAGAGGCGTTGTTTCAATGATATAGTGAAGGTTCATCAGCTTTTTTATGACTTTTTTCATAGAAAAAATCCATTATTTATGATAAAAATAAAAAAAGTGAGCAAATGCTCACTTTTTCTCGTATGTCCAGCCTTCTTTTTGGTAAACTAGACCATTTTTCATGAGGTGACCTAATGCCCGTTTAAAGGCTGCCTTGCTCATTTGAAATCTTTCACGGATGTCCTCTGGATCACTTTTGTCCCCATAAGGCATGGCGCCGTTTCTTGTTCTCATATAGGTCAAAATTTCTTCTGCATCAACAGATAACGCATCTTGTTTTCTCGGAAGAAGCGAAACATTCACGGTTCCATCCTCTTTCACTGCGATGACGCGTCCTGTTACAGTCGATCCTAATCTTGGCTCTTCTTTTCGTTCTGTTCGGTGGATAAACCCACGCACGCCTGTATCTGTCAGCATAAAAGAGCCTGTCGCAATTAAGCGATAAATCGTTCCTGTGATTTCTTTGTTCATTAAGGTTTCTGGCGCCTCAGTAAACAATTCGCTGATCACATCTTCAGTGGCTGGCTTTGCAAACATTCTGCCGTAGCTTGTGACTTTCAGCATACAGTAGAGTTTGTCTCCTTTTTTCGGCCATGCTTCCTCAAAAGGCGGGAGATGTTCTGTTGCAACAAGTGCATCCTTTGATAGTCCAACATCGACAAATGCGCCCATGTCTTCTACCACGTCTACAACTTCTACCCATCCATATGTATGCGCGTTAATTGTAGGAATTTTCATTGTAGCAGCGAGTCTTTCTTCATGATCTACATATAAATAGACCTCTACTTCATCTCGGTCATCAAGATCCTCTGTCATCTCACTGCGGTGCAGGAGGACCGAATCTTCACCATCTGTTAAAAAGTAGCCGTATTCCATTTCATTCTCTATTTGCAAGGTCAGTTGCTCACCTGGTCTCATGTTCTCTTCCTTCCTATCTGCCCATCAAAGAGCGTTCGTTCATCTTTTGATTCTCTTTATTCTACTATACTTCTCCCCACATGAACATCTCTAGTTCTGTTAGCTAAAGTGGACAAACTGGACACGATTTATACCGCAGCCGGCTGTACTCTTCGATAAAGTTTTCTTCTTCTCCTATTTGCATGATAAAATAGATGCAATATCTATTCTTGGAGGTCATGTGTGATGGCAAAAGAAAGCTCATTTGACATTGTATCGAAGGTTGAACTGCCTGAGGTGCAAAACGCTGTTCAGGCAGCGTTGAAAGAAATTAAAAACCGCTATGATTTTAAAGGAAGTAAAAGTGACATTTCTCTCGAAAAAGAGGAGCTCGTTCTCATTTCTGATGATGACTTCAAGCTTGAGCAGCTAAAAGATGTCCTTGTGACAAAACTGATCAAACGAAATGTTCCAACTAAGAACATCGACTACGGAAAAACGGAGCATGCTCTTGGCGGAACAGTACGCCAGCGTGCGAAGCTGATCAGCGGGATTGATCAAGACAACGCTAAAAAGATCAACGCACTCATTAAACAATCCGGCATCAAAGTGAAATCACAATTTCAGGATGACCAAGTGCGTGTGACAGGGAAAAATAAAGATGATTTACAAGAGGTTATTTCTCTTATGCGCAAGGCTGATTTGCCGATTGAAGTCCAATTTATAAATTTTCGATAAATTTCAAATTTTCCATTGATTATTTCTGAATTTTTCGTTACAGTTGATGGAAGTTCAATTCATTGACATCTTCATATCGCTTTCTTATCAAGAGAGGCAGAGGGACTGGCCCTGTGAAGCCTCAGCAACCGGTGTAGGTAGAAATGTATTTTCTATGACCAAGGTGCTAAATCCAGCAAGCAACTGCTTGGAAGATAAGGAGAAGAATAACGATACAGCCAAAAAGTCTTCTTCTTATCAGAAGGCTTTTTTTGTTACATAGAATTAAGGAGGAATACAATGGGCCTATTACAAGACTTACAAAACCGCGTACTGATTGCTGACGGAGCAATGGGAACACTTTTATATTCTTACGGCATTGACCGCTGCTTTGAAGAATTAAATTTATCGAAAGAGGATGAAGTGAAACGCGTGCACGAGGCATATGTGCAGGCTGGTGCTGACATCATTCAAACGAACACATACGGCGCAAATTATATTAAACTATCACGCTACGGTTTAGAGGAAGAAGCGAAACGCATCAATACAAAGGCTGTACAAATCGCAAAAGCAGCCGCAGGCTCCGCTTATGTACTCGGGACGATCGGCGGCATTCGAACGTTTAACAAAAATGCCTACTCTATAGAAGAGATCAAACGAAGCTTTAGAGAGCAGCTGTACATCCTATTAAATGAAGAGCCTGATGGATTATTGCTTGAAACGTATTATGACATAGAAGAAGCGAAGGCTGTTCTTCAAATTGCACGCAAAGAAACGAGTCTTCCAATTGTCATGAATGTCTCTATGCATGAACAAGGCGTTTTGCAGGATGGTACCCCGCTGAAGGATGGTTTAACGGAATTATCGTCTCTTGGCGCAGATGTCGTCGGCATCAACTGCAGGCTGGGCCCTTATCACATGATTCAGGCACTCGAAGGTGTGCCACTTTTAGAAAATTCGCATTTATCTGTCTATCCTAACAGCAGTCTCCCCTCTCTTGAAGAAGGCAGACTCGTTTATGATACAGATAACGATTATTTCCGAAAAAGTGCACTTGAATTTAGAAATCAGGGCGCACGCATTATCGGAGGCTGCTGCGGAACAACACCTCAGCACATTAGCGCAATGGCTGAAGCGGTCAAAGATTTAGCACCGATCACTGAAAAAGAAGTGAAAGTGTTTAAAGAAGAAATCATTTCGATCCAAGATCAGCGCACTGAACCTGGCCTTGATGAGCTGGCTGTGAAAAAAAGAACGATTATCGTAGAGCTAGATCCGCCAAAGAAACTGAACTTCGAAAAATTTCTCGTCGCTGCAAATGAATTAAAAAGTGCAGGCATTGATGCGTTGACGTTAGCCGATAATTCTCTTGCCACCCCGCGCATTAGCAATGTAGCTTGCGGCGCATTATTAAAGCAACAGCTTGATATGCGTTCTCTTGTTCATATCACATGCCGCGACCGTAATTTGATTGGGCTTCAATCTCATTTGATGGGACTCGACACCCTTGGATTAACCGACATTTTAGCCATCACAGGCGACCCATCTAAAATTGGGGACTTCCCAGGTGCAACGTCTGTATATGATTTAACCTCTTTTGATTTGATTCGTCTCATCAAACAATTTAACGAAGGTCTTTCTTTTTCAGGAAAGCCCCTTGGCAAAAAGACTAATTTTTCAGTAGCTGGCGCGTTTAACCCGAATGTGCGCCATATTGATAAAGCGGTCAAACGTCTTGAGAAAAAGATCGAATACGGCGCTGATTATTTTATCTCCCAGCCTGTTTATTCTGAGGAACAGCTCGTGAAAATTCATGAGGAGAGCCGCCATTTGGATAAACCGATTTATATCGGCATTATGCCTTTAACAAGTAGCCGAAATGCAGAGTTTATTCATCATGAAATTCCAGGCATCAAATTATCTGATTCCATTCGTGACATTATGGCTAAAGCTGGCGAGGATAAAGAAAAGCAGCGAGCGGAAGGCTTAGCGATTGCCCGCTCTTTACTAGATACAGCCTGCGAATTGTTTAATGGCATTTATTTAATTACTCCTTTCCTTCGATCAGATTTAACAGCAGAACTGACCACCTACATCCATCAGAAAGAAAAGGAGTCTGACGTCCATGTCAACTATCACTGAACAGCTCAAGGAAACGCATCCTCAATCCTTGATGGAGCGATGGGCACAATGATTCAAAACGCCAACTTGACAGCAGAGGACTTTGGCGGAGAAGAATATGAGGCTGTAACGAGTATTTGAATGTGACAGCCCCTCACATCATCCGCGCAATCCATATAGGCAAGTGCAGATCTCATTGAAACGAATACGATCGGCACTACAAAGCTCGTCCTTGATGAATATGGGCTTGGCCACCTTGCCAGCTGACCGTTTCTCCACACCGGAAAGAAGCCACCAAGTGATTTGTGACAAATGGGGATTCCCTGACGCAGTCGATTTCACAATGGAAAAACGATTTCAGGCGAAATATCAGGGACAGCGATATTCCTTTGGTTATCTGGTTATCCATCATGTCCAAACCTTGAAGATCAAGAAAAGCTGTTCAAGCTGCTTCAGCCTGAAAAAATCCGCATCCATCTGACAGAAGGATTCATGATGGAATATGAAGCATCTGTTTCAGCAATCGGTGTTTCTCACTCTGACGCTAGATATTTTAATGTTCATTAAAACTAGAACCTCCGTGATTGGAGGTCTAAAACAAGTCAGGTACCGCCAAAAGACCGCTTTTTTATTTCTTTCAACGCGATTAAACAATACACAAGGAAAAGGGAGATCCTTTTCCTTTTTCTTATGGTACGATACAAGTAGAGAAATCAGCTAAGAAGGAGTTGCGTGTATTGGCAGACGTTATTCAACGATCTTTAACACTTGATGACATACCAGACCTTATGGCATTGTCAAAAGAGGTCAATTGGCCTGATTATAATGCGGAAGAGCTCACATCTCTTTTAGCGAATGGGTCTTTTACAGGTTTTACAACAGCTACTGGACAAGTTATCTCATGTGCTGGACTTTTCCAATATGACAAAGTGGCTTCAATTGGTGCAGTCATTGTTTCTGAAACACATCGCGGTTTAGGTCTTGCACGTAAAATGATTGACACCTTGCTCCGTCAAAGTGATCAAAGTGCCCCAGTCGTTTTAACGGCTACTGTACAAGGACGCCCCGTTTACGAGAAGATCGGCTTTCACACTATAGGCTTCGTTCATACATACAAAGCACAAAAAACAAATCCTTTTGCGTTTCAGGTGTCAGATAAAATTCATCTTTCTTCCGCTGATGAAACTCATCTCGAGTCTATTGAAGCACTTGACGCAAAAGGTGCAGGGGCCAATCGATCAAGCTTTATAAGAAAGAGAATGGAACGAGCATCGTTCCGGCTGATCGCACATAATGCGCAGCATGAAACAACCGGTTTCGCCTTTGGCGTCGAAACCCCGGCTAATCTAATGATTGGACCGCTTGCAGCAAACGATGAACAAACGGCGCTCGCGCTCATCCAATCACTTATCTCGTCTTATTCAGGTGCAATTCGTTTAGATATGCAGGAAGAAACAGCTGAACGTCTGCATGCATCACTGATAGAAGCAGGATTTACGAAAACAAACGCAGCTCATTTTATGATGATTCGTGGAAACGAAAAACAAAATGATCCTGCGCTCCTCTATTTTTTGGCCTCACAGGCATTTTCTTAAACACCAAAAAGCTGTAGACATGATGAGTCTACAGCTTTTCTCTTTTATTTTTCGCCTACGGATGAGAGAACTTGTGCAAGTGCATTCGTGACCTTCCCATGCTCTGATGCATGCGGGCGGTCATCTCCATCTCCATAACCATAATCAATCATGCGATTACGGTTTAAGCAAAGCTTTGTCAGCTGAGGCTGGAATAAATCAAATAAAGCAAAACGGTCTTTTAGCTGCGGAAATTGATTTTGATACTGCTGAATTTCTTCAGCAAGCAAGCGCCAAAGAGTCGTTTCATCTAAAAGATCGTGATTGTCTAACACGTTGGATACATAACGTAGATTGCAAATAAATAGTCCCGTAAAGATAAATTGCACTAGACCTTCTGGCGGCTCACTGCGCAGCACTTCTTTTAAATCTTCTTCTAGTGAAGCTAATTCAGGCAGCGGCTGATCACTTATATTCACATCATCAACGAAATCTTTGATCGCCAAACGATGCGGCTGATGATCTTTTAATACAAGAATCGTATTTTGCCCATGCGGTGAAAAGACGGTACCGTATTGATACATAAAGTGCAGCAGAGGCGGCATCACGACATGGAAAAATTTCGCCATCCATTCTTTTGCTGAGAGACCTGATTTTTCAATCAGCTGCTTGATATACGGCTCACCTTCATGATCCTCATAAGTAAGTGCCGCAAGTGTAACAGGGTTCTCCCCTTCATCTAAGTACGTATAAATGCTTTCTCTAAAAATGACACCGAGCATCTCAAGATATTGATACGGCGCACCAGGCAGCTTGCTGTAGTATGGATGATCGACATTGATACTTGCATTCTCCCCTGGTAAAATAACGCGGCAGACATCAGATAAAAATGAGTCTTGATCCGCAATCCCTTTAATATGCGCTGTAATGCGCGGGGCTATCACTGTACGTTCTGATGGAAGCCCTCGGTACACAAGCGTATTTAAAATACTCATTGGCAGTTTAATATGATGCTTGCCTTTATTTGAAATGTTCGTAAAGGTTCTGATGGATTGCTGCGGGATATATTGATCCAGCCCCTCTCCTAAATACACAATCCGGCGCAAGGCCAAATCTTCAGGGAAATGCTGTAGGATCATATGCGTCCACTGCCATTTATGAACAGGCATCATATAATAATCAGCCGCATTCAGTCCTTCATCCTTTAACACGCGCTGAAATTGACGAATCGTGACTTCATCTAATTCTTTGGCGATCACTTGCTCATAGTTTTCATGATCGACTGCATGGAATGTCGCAAGCTCCCTGTGTACAGCGATCCAAGACAGCTGCACACATTCTTGCCGTTCTGGTGCATAGGCTAAGTAATCATCGTAGCTGAACCCTATACGCCCTTTGTTATACACAATCCAAGGATGACCTGTCATTTCTCCTTCAATCCATGCATAATCAGTATCTGTCAGTTCATCCGCACGAAGTGCTTTTTTCGACAGCAAATGGACATCTGCTAACAAAGTATGATGAAGCTCTTTAATAAGATGGCCTGTTGTCTCAGAAGACATTGGAATGATCGGCTGGATGTCTAGTAAAAACACAATGGCACTGACATCCTTTGACCATTTTCCATCTTGACAGCACTCGATTGATTCAGCGATTGTATCAAAACTATCAAATAACCGGGGTTTTGCAAGATAGCGATATTTCTTATGTTCGTGAATGATTAATTCATACTGGGCGATGCCATCTTTACCATCTAGCTCTACTGGATGAAGCATGTCCTCATACATGTATTCAGACAGCATTTTTGCCACCATTCGCTGGTTTGCCTTTTTCCAAGCAGCAGGATTCACCGCTTTTTTCAATTCATCTTGTACATTCATCGCTTCATCCTCCTTAACCTTTGATTTCTTCAAATGTGTGTGCGTTCTTGTGTGTACCAAATGTCTGGAAGACGTGCTTTTGATAAAGTGGATACACGGTTTGACGAGCAAGTTCATTAATAATCACACTGTTTCGATAAGCCCCTAGTCCCAAATCTGGCGCGCCGACCCCATGTGTATGAAGCTCTGCATTTTGGACAAAAATATCATTTTCACCCATTGTGTTTGTTTTCAAACGATATTCACGCTCGACTTGGAAGCGTCCTTGATCATCCCATTGAATGTGATGAGAAATTGGGTTGATAAATGATGGCAGTACCGATTGGTAGCCAGTCGCCAAAACGACAATATCTGTTTCATGGGTAAAGGAATCTTCCTTGACCCATTGCGTGCATGAAAGTGACAAGCCGCCCGCTGTTTCCTCAATCAAGTTGACCTCCGTCATCGCTTGAAGCACTGTGTTCAGTTGCTTTCCGCAGGCAGAACGTTCATAAAGCAAATGATAAATATCACGAATCATCGCAGAACTGATGCCTTTATACAGCAAGTCTTGCTGTTTTAGCAGCGAATCCTTTTTTGTTTGCGGAAGCTCATAAAAGAAATCAATATAGTCTGGAGAGAAATACTCAAGTCCAAGATTTGAATATTCCATTGGGAAAAACCCTTTAGACCGCGTGAACCAATGAATATCCTTTGCCTCATCATCTGATAAAATGTCATAAAACACTTCTGCCGCACTTTGACCAGAGCCAATGACTGTCACAGACTTCCCTTTGAAGCAGCCTTCTTTCTTTCGTTTTAAATAATCTGCAGAATGAAAGACCTTCTCTCCTAATGCTGGCTGAAGTGATGCTGGTATCGCCGGCTGCGTGCCAATGCCTAGGACGAGATGCTTGCTTTCAAACACCTCTACGGTTTGATCCCCCGCATGACGGACATGCACTTCATATCGCTTTTCCCCTGCCTTCTCGATCAATGAGATAGATTCGACATTCATCCCAAATCGGCAAGAGTCTAACTGATCAGCGACCCATCGGCAATAATGACTGTATTCCTTGCGCGGGATATGGAAGTCCTCTAGAAAGTAAAATGAATACAAACGGTTTTGCTCCTGCAAATAGTTGAGAAAGCTATATTTGCTTTTCACATCTGCCATGCTGACAAGGTCCGCTAAAAATGGAACTTGCAGTGTCGTCCCTTCAATGAGCATACCTGGGTGCCAGTGAAAGGCTTCACTTCTTTCAAAAAACAAAGCGTCGATTTCATTTACCTCTTCAGATAATGCGGCAAGCCCTAGGTTAAACGGGCCAATGCCGATCCCAATTACATCCACTACATTATTTTGCTTGTTGAACCGCGTCATGGTTATACTTCCTTTCGAATCGTTCTCGATCACAAAACATCAAAAGACCTGTTTTATCCGGTAAAGTGACTGGTTTTACACGTTCGAAACCGCATTTTTCAAATACATGAATCATTTTTTCATTGCGAATATCCGGCTCAGCGACGATTTTTTCTGTTCGTTTGTTCTGCTCAAATTGAAATGCTGTCATTGCTTGAAGAAGCGGAGCAGCAAATCCTTTTCCAACATAATCCGGCTCACCTATTAACAGATGGACTCCTTGATCGTGCGGAGAAGGCTCATAGTAGGATTCAATGATATCTCCTTTGACGTTGTACGCCTCAAAATAACTCATTGGCGTCCCGTCAATCGTTCCTAAATAAAGAGTTTGATGCGGATCATGTATGGCCTGATAAAAATGTTTTTCAAAAGCTGGAAACGGAATATTCAAATGCCAAAATGGGTGAACGTACTCTTCCTGCATCCACTTATGGACAAGCTGGACGTCCCTTTCATATTCAGCACGAATAAAGCTAATCCGATGCCTCATCCAATCAGCGCCTCCTTATGTAAAAAGAGCGGATTCAAGACAGCCGTATAACGAGATTGTGTTTCCAGTGACCCTGTCAGCTCATCCATATCTTCAAAACGTGTCAGTAAATTCGCTTTTGAAGGCAGCTCCTTTGAGCGGAGAAGGCTGTTTGTCAGATCAGATGCTCCATATGTCTCCTCATGAACGAGCAATGTATCTCTCACAAGCGCCAGCAAATCTTCTTCCTTTGCTAGTCCTTCTGTGCCAAAACCGTTAATAAGACCGAATAAATGATTAAAAAAGAAATAATAACGAAGTCTCTCAACAGCTACATCATCCGCACAGATGGTTTCACTTCTCACGCTTAAGTTTTGGACAAGGTTGGCCAGCTTATCCTTTTTCGATTCGCTATAATAGTAGCCTTGGTTGTCACGATAATAGAAGGTGTCTGGATAACCATCCTTCATTTGCACGACCGCATTTTGCTGATGGGCTTCCAGTGCAAGGCCATACGTTTCAAACAGCCAGAGCATCGGTTCTAACGAGATGGATAAATATCGTTTAAACCAATCTTGACTGACCGCTTCTGTTGACCGGCCTTCTGCGTCTGCAAGCTCATGAATGATTCCTGCTAACCGCGATTTCCCTCCGTACGCATGATCCTGACATAAGCCAGCAATTAAGCTTGCACCTTTTTCACGATGCAAAAATGGATTTTGACGTATCACCACTTCAAAGCCAGATTCTTCCTCATCTCCTTGAATGGATAAATATGCAGGATCCTCAATCACCCGGAATCCAGAGAATTGATCGTATAAAGAAATGCCTAATTCTGTTTTTAAGATGCGAGACATCTCAACTCCGCGATCCAGTTCCTTTTGTTTATTGATGCGTAAAGAGTTCGTAATTTTCACAGGAACAGAGAATTTGAGCATGTAAGCAGAATCCTTTTGATAGACCGTTCTAAAGGATGAGGTCGCTGTGTATTCAGATCCCAGCGGTCCTAAATAAGTCAGTTTCCCCTCCTTTATATAACGCTTCACGAATGCCTTCTCCATGACCACTTTGACTTGTAGCGGATGAATCGGAATGAGCACATATTGTCCGTTTTCTGTTAAAGTATTAAGCCTCTCTGTTTCTTCAGGTAACTGAAGCGAAAGCTCTTCTAACATCAGGCTTGCCGCCGACTGTGAAATAGATGAATCCTGAAGCACAATCGAATGGTGCGCTTTAAAGTAATGAAGCTGGAAAGCCCCTTTCAGCTCAGGAGAATAGACGGCCTCCTCTTCTTCTGTCATCCCCTGTCTGCTTTTTGGTGTAGGATGCGTTAAATGTCCAAGGAGAAGTGACTGCTCGGCCTCGATATACTCAAAATCAGCTTGAGATAAAGCTGCTCGATCACTTTCTCTCTCCTTTAAGAATCGTTCAATATTTCGGCAGCTTAAAATGATGCGAAGCATGAATTCATCCTCTGCATCTGTGCGGCCATATTCAATGAGAAGCTCCTTTGAACATAAAGCAACAAGTGTCATGTAATCGACGATCGTTCCCTCTTGTTCACTGCCGCCGGGACGAAAGCGAATCGGAAAATCAAAGAGATGGCGGCCTACAGATGAAAAATATCGAATCGGAATCACAAGCTCCAAATCTTGCTTTACTAGTTTTGCCACGAATACAAGTGAACCATCTGCTTTTGTCTCTTTTTTTGCAGATCGATCGATTCCTGTTTCTCGTAAGAAACAGTTTAAAAAGCTTTGCATAGTTGCATTTTCAGCCATTTGTTTATATTGACTCAACGTAGTACCCTCCCGGATTATATATGAGCGATCCCGATATCAACGATGTCAGAAAGGATTTCCTCAATATGTGTGATTGTCGTTCTCGGATTTAACAAAGTGAATTTTAAGCAGGTATGACCATCCACAACTGTTTTCGCAATGACAGCAGTTCCTGATTTGAATAGCGTTCGATGAATGATTTTATTGATGTCATCCGCTTGGTGATCATCCTTAAATCGAAACACAACTGCATTGATTTCTGGCTCAGGATTGATCACTTCAAGGTGAGCATTTTTCTCAATAAGGACAGCCACATCTTTTGCAAAAAGAATGGTATGGTCAATGATGTCACCAAACCCTTCTTCTCCAATTAAACGAAGAGAGAGAAGTAATTTCAGTGCATCAAACCGGCGCGTTGTTTGGACAGATTTATTAACAAGATGTAGTATTCCATCCAGTTCATCTTCTTTTGGATTGAGATAATCTGCATGATAATTGATCAAGCCGAAATGTCTTTTATCCTTCAGCAAAAATGCCCCGCAGGAGATCGGCTGATAAAATTGTTTATGAAAGTCGATGGTGATTGAATCAGCCAGTTCAATCCCGCCTAATTTATCTCTGTAGGTTTCACTTAATACAAGCGCTCCGCCGTAGGCAGCATCTGCGTGAATCCACAGTCCGTATGGTTTGACGATGTCATACACATCTCGAACCGGGTCAATACTGCCAAAATCAGTTGTCCCGCAAGTCGCCACTACCGCAAAGGGCAGGAGGTGCTGTTCCTTTAATTCAGCAAGCTTCTTCTGCAAATCATTGAGGTCCATTCGGTGCTGCTCATCCGTCTCTACTAGAATGACTGCCTGCTCCCCTAGGCCTAGCTGGGATGCTGATTTTTTCACAGTGAAGTGAGCATTTTTAGAGCAAAGAATTCTCATGCGATGAGCTTCACTCGGTAAACCTTTCTGCTGAACATTCCATTGCCATGTATTTTCACAAAATGCATCTCTCGCAAGGAGCAGCCCCATATAGTTAGATTGGGTTCCACCGCTCGTAAATGTCCCATCTGCTAGGTCTCCATAAGAAAACTTCGCACATAGCCACTTTAGGATTTCCTCCTCAACTAAAGAAGCAATGCCACTTTGATCGAAGGAATCCATTGATTGGTTAAATGAACTTACCACCACCTCTGCGGCAAGTGCAGGAATAAGCGGCGGGCAATGCAAATGTGCCAAGCATTTAGGATGCGATACATCAACCAAATGCGGCAAGAGATGCTGCTTTATATCCTGAAAGACAGATTCAATTGATTCTCCAGACGGTTGAAACTGAAATAACGATTCGACACTATCCGTTAATTTCCCAGGCAATATTCCGCTGTATGGGCCTTTGCCCTTTTGCCACTGATCCAGCAGGCTGTCGATAGATGTATGAAGAGCCGCTTGGAAGGACTCTCTTCCAAGCTGGCTTTGATTAATAAATAATGAATCAACAGAAGCCTTAGTTGATTGCATCGTAAACGGCCTCTTTAAAAATAGCGATGACTTGTTCAAGCTGCTCCTCCGTCATGATCAATGGCGGTAAGAATCGAATCACGCTTCCGAAACGGCCTCCTGTCTCTACAATTAAGCCTTTATCGAAGCAATTCTTTTGAATGAGACTGGCTAGTTCTGGATTTGCTGGATAACTTCCATCCACATCCTGCTTCTCATTTGGATCGACGATTTCAACACCTATCATTAATCCTCTTCCTCTAACATCACCGATAGCAGGTACGTGCTTTTGAATGTCTTTCAAATAAGCCTGCATGTGATCACCTAATTGATTTACATGATCAAGCAGATTGGTTTCCTTTATAAATTTAAGCGTAGCAGTTCCTGCAGCCATCGCCATTTGATTCCCTCTGAATGTGCCAATGTGTGCACCTGGATTCCATTGATCCAAATCTTGATCATAAATCACAACTGAAAGCGGCAGACTTCCACCAATTGCTTTTGATAATACAATGACGTCTGGCACGATTCCCGCATGTTCAAAGGCAAACATCTTCCCTGTTCGGCCAATGCCTGATTGAACCTCATCAATAATGAGCGGGATGCCTTTTTCTTTTGTGATTCTTCTCATTTCTTGTATCCATTCAACAGATGCTGGAATTGAGCCTCCCTCACCTTGCACTGCTTCAAAGATCATAGCTGCTGGCGGAAGAATACCACTCTCAGGATCATTTAATACTCGCTCGATATAAGAGCTGGAAATGCGGTGCGAATTTTTACCGCCAATTCCAAATGGGCAGCGATATTCATATGGATAAGGCATGAAATGCACATCTGGTATTAACCCTTGCACTCTTTCCTTCGGAGACAAATTACCGCTTAATGACATCGTGCCATGCGTCGCACCGTGATAAGCACCGTGGAAGGAAAGAATGGAACGATTTCCTGTTGCTGTCTTGACTAATTTAATAGCTGCTTCTATGGCATCACCGCCAGTTGGTCCACAAAATTGAATTTTTGCTCTCTTTGCAAACTCTTCCGGCAGGTGTGAAAAAATCTCATTCACAAATTCTTCTTTAATTTCTGAGGTTATGTCCAACGTATGCAATGGTCTTTTTTCATGAAGCATACGTTCAATAGCTTCTATAACAACCGGATGATTGTGACCAAGTGCAAGTGTTCCTGCACCTGCCAAGCAGTCATAAAACTCTCTGCCATCCGCATCTGTCACGATCATACCCTCGGCTTTTTGCATGGCTAATGGAAACCGTCTCGGGTAAGACCTTGCATTAGATTCTCTTTGACTTTGCTGCTCTAAAAATTGCTGATTTTTAGAAACGGTTTTGATGGACATAATAAAACACTCCTCCAATTGATAAAGATTATCATTTTCAATTATTAGCCTAGTGGATGTGAGATAGGAAAGTCAATTGGATTCAAAAAGATGATTCGAATATCATATGAATGCAATATTCTCTTTTTAATGAGTATTTTCGAGTAATTTTTACAAACATCTACTGCCATAAGGAGATGGAACGTATGAGGTGGATTGATATTGAAAAAAATTACAAATCAATCTTCCTGGTTCTTTTGTTCTACTCGACATAAAGTGCTTTTTTTATACAGAAATTCGGATGAGATGAAGGTAGAAAATTGAAGAAATCACTCCATTTCTTCTTGATATAAATGGTTATGATGGTATAATTTCTCTGAAACATAAGGGGATTGAGGGGATATGATGATTTTAACGAAGCACGACCTTCACCACTACTTGGCGCAGGATCAGAAAGCACTGGCTATCACGCGCAGAAGACCTAAGTGGTTTGGGGACGATATATGGAAATATCAAAGGTATCTACGAAAATATGAATACTATTCTAATAGCGGTGCGGTGCTGCGCAAATGGTTTTATCGCTATTTACATAAAAAGAAAGGTATGCAGCTTGGCTTCGATATCCCGATTGGCGTCTTTGGCCCCGGCCTTAGAATCAATCATACTGGTCTCTTGATTGTGAATAAGCACGCAAAAATTGGGGCATTTTGCGATATTCATCAAGGGGTGAATATTGGCCAAAACCATCACGAAAAGGATGTACCAACCATTGGAGATCACGTATGGATTGGCCCTGGTGCTAAGCTGTTTGGGGACATTTATATTGCGAATCATATTTCGATTGGAGCAAATGCCGTGGTGAATCATTCCTTTCATGAAGAGCAGATAATCATTGCAGGTATACCGGCTCAAAAGGTAAAAGAAAAAAGCCCTTCTTCATGAAGGACCCACCTGATAAAAAAGAATGATACCGATCAAAACAGAGATGAACAGCATGAGATAAAACAAGATGCTACATATCAGAATCGTCCAGCCCAGCCCCTTCCTCTCTGTCTTGATCAAATAAATACCGATTACAATGGTACTAAATAGCACGCCTAAGATGGCCCACAGCCATTTGTCTTTGTTATGCTTTGGCGCATCAAACCATAAATAGATGGCAACAGCCAGTGAAACAAATAGGCCCGTTATTCTCATATGTAAACTCCCCCTTATGTAAAAAACATGTTTTCTATTATGTGTTTGAGTATGCGATCTTCTTCAGTTTATTCAAATATACGATACTTTTATCCTAAAATAATTTATCGCTGTTCAGAGGAATGGCGCTGAAGACTTCGCCATTCTTCTCTCAGCATTCCGTAGCGCATCGAATCATAATACTCTCCTTGATAGTACCGAACCTTTCGCAGTTTTCCCTCAAGGACAAATCCGCATTTCTCTGCACAGCGCATCATCCGTTCATTCCCTGACCATGTTGTAAGACCAATTCGAGGGATATCAATATGCGTAAATAACACATCAATCCATAGATTTAACGCCTTTGTCCCAATGCCCCCGCTCCAAAAGCGTGAGTCGTAAATGAGTATGCCGCATTCAAGCCACCGTGTACGTTCATTCTCCCAATAATAGGATACAGTGCCTTTAATTTCACCATCTATTTCAATGCCATATAGCTTTGGCAGAATGGATTCATCCTGTAAGTATCGTTTCTTAAATGCAGGAAGCGGGATCTCGTGTTCTTCAAAATAAGGGGCATTCCACTTTCGATAGGACTGGTCTGGTGCTTTAAATTTTAAATGCCACACCACTTCTAAATCAGCTTCGTTTAATGGTCGTATGTTCACAAATTCTTCCTTTTCCCTTTTCATCTGTTCACATTCCTTTACTTTGTCGTTCTTTTTGCTAAATGACGGTACTCGATCGGCGTCATGCCTTCGTTTTGCCGAAACAGCTTCGAAAAATAAGTAGGATCATCAATGCCTACATACTCTGCAATGGCTGCAATTTTTTCATTCGTTGAGGCCAGCATGCTTTTGGCTTTTTCGATCTTGAGACGATGGCTGTATTGATTTGGCGTCAATCCATATACAGTCTGCATGCATCTTGTCATGTAATCAGGATGATAGTGCAGTTTCTCTGCAAGCTGCTCCATGTGTAATTTCTTCTTAAAGTGGCGCTCAAGATAGTGAACCACTTCTGATGCAACGGTTTCCTTTGCACTTGGCAGATGGAATGCTTCTTTTTGCAGGTGAATGACTAGTTCTTCAAATAGTAGCTGTTTTTTCAGCGGAAGTTCAGATGCATCATGATTTAGTGCTCTCATTGCTGAAAAATGCTTTTCTAACACACTTCGTCCTTTCACTTTTCCTAAACGGGGCAGGCTAAATTCATATGTTGCCGGCTTTTCGAATGTAGCTTGATTTTGTTTCATATCAATCCAGTGTTCTCTCGGCCGGTTCGTCAGTTCAAATGGATCGATTGAGAAATGCAGCCACTCATAGTGGGTTTCCTCTTCACATGGCAGATGTCCACCATGAGACAAGCCCGGTGAGAGAATGATATATTCACCTTCTTTTACGTGATAAGCCATCTCGTCCTCTGTAATCCATAGTTCACCCTTTTTGACATAAAGAAGATCAAATACAGTGAAGGTTCTTGAGATATGTCTTTCTCCTTGATGAAATACACCTTTACCTGAAGCAATATAAACAGGAAACGGTGGTACAGTAAATGTAATAAATCGATCCATATTCATCTCCTTATGAAGTCGGATTTCTCCAATAAGTTTCGGTTTCATCTCTTCTTATTATAGTCGATGCAAGGTACACTATAAATCGGATTTATACGAAAGGGGGCTATGTGATGAAACCTCAAACCCTGTCATATCAAAAGGTTCAAGCCAAAGATGAGAAAACACACCCTTCATTATTTGCATTAACTTGGCCTATTTTTATCGAAATCTCTTTATATATGCTCATGGGGAGCGCTGATACACTCATGCTCAGCCAATATTCTGATAACAGTGTGGCCGCAGTAGGTGTCAGTAACCAGCTGCTGAATTTATTAATTGTCATGTTCAGTTTCATTACAACAGGAACGACCATTGTGATTGCGCAGCTTTTAGGAGCTAACCGCAAGCAGGAAGCAACTCAAGTCGCCTATGTCTCACTAGGAACCAACTTCTTGATTAGCTTTGTCATTAGTCTCCTCATGTTTGTATTAGCTGTTCCAATCCTGCACATGATGGGATTATCAAGTGAGCTCATGCCGGATGCGGCCGTCTTTTTACAAATTGTCGGGCTGCTTTCCTTTATTCAAGCGCTCATTATGACGTATAGTGCTATTTTAAAAAGCTACGGATATACAAGAGACACGATGTACGTCACCATTGGAATGAATTTGCTAAACGTCGCCGGCAATTATTTGGTCATTTTTGGTCCGTTTGGCTTTCCGGTATTGGGTGTCATGGGGGTCGCCTTTTCAACCTCACTAGCTAGATTGATCGGATTAATAGCGATGATCCTCATTGTCCGCCGCCGAATTGGATTACGCTTTTCGCTGAAGAACATGTTTCACATCCAGCGGACGCATTTAAAAAAGCTGCTGAAAATTGGTATTCCTTCTGCCGGAGAACAGCTTTCTTATAACGGCTCTCAAATGATCATTACACTGTTTATTACATTTATGGGGACGCAGGCTTTAGCAGCAAAGGTCTATACTCAAAATTTGATGATGTTTATTATGTTGTTTGGTGCAGCGATTAGCCAAGGGACACAAATTTTAATCGGGCGCCATATTGGAGCGAAAGAATTCGATGCTGCCTATCGCAGATGCATGAAAAGCTTATACTGGGCGATTGCGATCTCTCTTCTTTCTTCCACTGTTTTATCTTTATCATCGGCGCATTTGCTTGCATTGTTCACTAGCAATCGCGAAATCATTCAAATCGCCGCCACACTCCTCCTATTGACGATCATTTTAGAACCGGGACGTTCTTTTAATATGGTCATTATTAATTCATTACGGGCTGCTGGTGACGCGAAGTTTCCAGTGTATATGGCGATGATTTCAATGTGGGGAATTGGGCTGCCGATCGCTTACTTGTTAGGCATTCAGCTTGAAATGGGTCTCGTCGGAATTTGGATTTCTTTTATCGTGGATGAATGGATAAGAGGCATCTTCATGTATAGACGCTGGCGTTCAAGGGTTTGGACGGAGTATCGTTTTTCATCCACATAAAAAAGGACTGCCGGTGCAGTCCTTTTTCTTCTTTTTCAGCATCTTTTTTACATAATATCCTCTAAAATAAGTGCTTTTTCCTGTGTTGAAATAAATGATCGCTCTGTAAAGACGCGGTAATCGTTTTCTCTTGTTTTATCTAAAATGGCTTTATAAAAGTGGGCTGCTGCTTTCACCGATATACGTGAATAAAGCGGGAATTCATGAAGATGGTCAAAAAACTCCTCATAGTATGCCTCTGCCTCGAAGGCAATGTACTCCCATACGTGCTGAAAAGCTTGATTCACAATCCCTTCCTGCAAATCTTGCTCTGTGTACCCAAATTGATCCATCACTTGCTTTGGCAAATAAATGCGATCTCTTTTAGCCTGATCCTCGCCGATATCCCGAAGGATATTGGTTAGCTGCATACCAATACCTAACGAAATGGCTGCTTCTTTTAGCTGCTCTTTTTTACGCGGTGCAATAATGGGAAGCAGCATGAGTCCGACGGTACTAGCAACATGATAGGAATAGATGAGCAGTTCATCTAACGTTTCATAGCGATGCTGCTCTAAATCCATCTCCTGTCCTTGGAGCAAGTCACGGAACGGAGCTTCATCCATTCGAAACTCTTGAAATGTATGCTCTAGCGCCACCCACATCGAATCATTCTGGTCTACCTCACCCTGTAAAAATCGATCAAACGTTTCTCGAAAGGATGCAAGGTCCTCTTTTGGCGAAAGGGACTCATCGACAATGTCATCTGCTCTCCGGCAAAAGGAATATACGGCCCAGACTGCCTGTCTCTTCTTTTTAGGCAGCATAGAAAAGGCACGGTAAAACGTTTTCGAATGGGTTTGTATGGTCTCCTCACACACTTTCATTGCTGTTTGTACATCAACCACTTAGCTTCACTTCCTTTCTATCATTCAAATCTTTGAGTAATACAGAAGCCATGAGCTTCGCACTTTGCATCACGATCGGCACCCCGCCGCCCGGATGGATGGAAGCACCTGCCGCATAAAGGTTGTCGGTCTCTGCGACCTTCACTTGCGGGCGGAAGACACCTGATTGAAACAAATTAGGCGCAAGGCCAAAGCTGCCGCCTTCAAATAATCCTTCTCGCAAGGAATCATTTGGTGTTCTGACCTTTTTCCAGACAATCGACTCTCGCAATCTCGGAAAGCCTCTTTCCTCAAGACGATCGATCATTTTCTCTACAAAATTTGTCTTCTCTTCCCAGTTGATATGATCTCCTGAAGGAACGGGAACCAGCATATATAAAACACTGCAGCCATCTGGGGCAAGAGATGGATCAATGATGGATGGATTAAAGGTATAAAACGACGGGTCTTGAGGAATCGTTTTCGTTTGAAAAACCTCTTTCATGTGCTGATCAAAGTGTTCTCCCATAAAAAATTGATGCACAGGTGCTTCATGATACATCTTGTTTAATCCGAGATACACCATCACACAGCCGGAGGACGGCACGTATTTTCGGCGATCATGTTCGTCGTCTAAACCAAGCTGTTTTAACGCAGCTGGATAATCTCCATTGATCACAAATGCCTCAGCGGCTATATGTTCACCATTGACTTTTGCTTGTACTATCCGCTTTCCCTCAAACACCAATTGCGTGACTTCTTCATTTTTTCTTACATGCACACCCATTTTTATGAGCTGCCCTTCCAGTATATCTACTAAACTCGCATAGCCGCCTTTTAAATAGTAGATTCCATGTGCGTGCTCACTATATGAAACGAGCGAATAAATAGCAGATGCTTCATACGGGTTTCCTCCAACATAGAGGGTTTGAAGTGCGTATGCATCTCGAAGGCGTTCATCTGAAAAATACTTTTTCAAAGCGCTTTGTACCGTTCGATACGCCTTTAATTTCATTAAAATCTTCATATTTGCTTTTGTAAAAAATGTACGTTTTTCGTGAAATGATTTTTCTAAAAAGGCTTGCTGCCCTTCTTGAAACCGGTCCGTCATTTCTTCCATAAACCTCAGGAACCCTTGCTCTTCCTTTGGAAATACACGTCTGATCTCTTCTAGCTGACGAAGTACATCAGAGTATTTCGTATAGAAGGTTCCATCTTGATATTGAATCGTGTACAGCGGATCAAGCTGCAACAGATCAAGAGATGATTCGTCAATTCCTACCTCATGTAAGATGCCTTTTAACATATCAGGAAGTAGGACAATGGTCGGACCTTCATCTACTTTATATCCTTTCTCACGTACAAAAGCAAGTCTCCCGCCAAGCCGTTCATTTTTTTCAACAAGGGTGACATCATGTCCCGCTTTTTTTAAATAAAGCGCTGAAATCATCCCACCAATACCGCCACCTGCAATCAATATATGTTTTTTCATGAGGCGCTCCCCTTTTCTTGATGCGGTATCGTTTTGTGTGTATGTTTCTCTTTTGAGAGAATCGCATTTGTCGTGATACGTGCTGATTCTAAAATGGTTGGCAGACCGCTTCCTGGATGCGTTCCTCCCCCAACGAGCCAGCAGTGCTTTAATTCATCAAATTCATTGTGCGGCCTGAGGACCATCATCTGCGTCAGCTGGTGGCCAAGATTAAATGTAGCCCCTTCATATACGTAAAGGTCTTCCTCCCATTGCTTCGGTGTGATCATCCGCTCGACTTCTATATGCTGTCTCACATTCTGAAAGCCCGTTTTCCGCTCCAATGTATCCAGCACAAGCTCTCTAAAATCATCTTGATGCTCTTCCCAGTCAATGCCGCTTTGATTATTCGCAACTGGTGCCAGCACATAAAGAGCTGATTTTCCTTTTGGCGCAAGCGTATCATCTGTCACACTTGCATTTTGAATATAAATAGATGGATCATCCGGCAGCTCAAATGTTTTCGTCATACCTTTAACGAATTTAGCATAATCATCGGAAAAAACGATGGTATGGTGCGGCTCATCATATATCGTATCTAATCCTAAGTACAGCATAAAGGTAGAGCATGAGAATTTTTTCTTTTTTAACTTTTTCTTGCTGTATTTCTTTAAGAGACCTGGCTCGACAAGCTTTGTCATCACATGTGCAAAGTCTCCATTTACGACAACCTCATCTGCCTGTATATCTTCCCCAGATTCTAAACGAATGCCTTTTACTTTCCTGCCCTCTGTCAGCAGCTTTTCAACACCAGCTGATAGATGAATCGTTGCTCCAGCTTCAACCGCCGCCTTCGCCATCGCTTCTGACAGCTGATTAACACCGCCCTTCGGATGGAAAACGCCTGTATCATGCTCCATAAACGAAAGAATCGAAAATGCTCCTGGGCATTCCCACGGAGACATCCCCAAGTACTTTGATTGAAATGTAAAGGCATATTTTACTGATTCATTCGAGAAGTAGTCAGACAGCACATCATATAAACTTTTATTTAGCGATAGCTGTGGAAGTGCTTTGATCACCTTGGGGCGCAAATAATGATGAAATCGATCCATTTTACTTTGTAAAATTGGCGTCAGACGATCCATTTTCCGCTTTGTATCGTTCATAAATCGCAGATATCCTTCTCCCTCACCAGGTGCAAAGGCTTCTAATCGTTTGTACATTTCATCGCGATCCCGAATCATATCCAGCTGGTCATCTTGAAAAATTAATCTATACATATCTTTTAATTCAATCACATCGATATAGTCATACAGATTTTTACCAGCAAAGGTGAACAGCTCCTCTGCAATATGAATCATGCTGAGAAAAGTAGGTCCTGTATCAAACGTAAAATCACCAAGTTGAAACTTAGAATTACGTCCGCCAACAAAGGGCTGTTTTTCATATACATGAACGTCATGTCCTTTGCTTTGAAGCATCATAGCTGCAGCAAGTCCCCCTGGTCCCGCTCCGATCACAACGATTTTCATTATCCTTTTTCCTCCAAATTAATTCACTTTAAGTTAATTATACAATTGAGAAAGCTTAGATCAACTTTTGATGTGCTCAAAAAGTCTCATGGTTATGTATGAAAAAAGCCGGCTTCCTTTCAACAAGTGCAAGAAAGCCGACCCTTTATTACGCTTCTATATCAATTCGATACGTTTCAAACCAATGATGAATCTGTGCTAGATGGGCAATCAACTGCGGACCCTTCATGAGTTGGCCATACCAAGGCACTTGAAAGGAAGCTCCTTCCGTTTCAATCAGCTGTTTTAATTGATGTGGATCTAAAAATTCGTGAAGGACAGAATCTTTTTGCGCGAGGCAATCTGTTAACATCTCTTTCACAGCCTGGGTATAGGCCGGATGATGTGTTTTCGGGTAAGGGCTTTTCTTTCTGTAAAGCACTTCATCCGGTAAAATTCCCTCTAATGCTTTTCGTAAAACCCCTTTTTCACGATTTCCATGCATTTTCATTTCCCAAGGAATATTCCACACATATTCGACAAGGCGATGATCTGCAAATGGCACACGTACCTCAAGACTTGCCCCCATACTCATTCGATCTTTTCGATCAAGCAGCGTTGTCATAAACCAGATCATATTTAAGTAAAAAAGTTCTCTCCGGGCTTTATCTACTCCAGTTTCTCCATCTAAAAGGGGCGTTTCTGCCACAGTTTCTTCATATTTGCTTTGTGCGTATTCCTTAAGTGACAGCTTCTTCTGCCACGAATCTTGCAATAGCTGCGTTCTTGCTTCAGTCGATCTCATCCAAGGAAAACCATTCGATTCATTTGCCATGTGAAACCAAGGATAGCCGCCAAAGATCTCATCAGCACACTCACCTGACAAACCAACAACGAAATCCTTTTTAATTTCTCGGCAGAACCAAAGTAAAGATGAATCAATATCTGCCATACCCGGTAAGTCTCGAACTTCAACCGCTTCCTTTAAATAGAAAGCCAGTTCTTTTTGCCCGATGATACAGCTGTGGTGATTCGTTTGAAACGCTTTGGTCATTCGATCAATCCAAGGGCCGTCAGCATTCGGCTGGAATTGACTCGCTTCAAAGAATTGATCATTTCCTTCATAGTCAACTGAATACGTATGAAGCGGCGCTTTCCCTATTTTCTCAAAGTGCTTAGCGGCAATGGCCGTAATGGCACTAGAATCGACGCCCCCAGATAAAAATGTACAAACAGGCACATCAGAGACGAGCTGTCTTGTGACAGCATCTGAAAAGAGATACTTGACGTGCTGTGCGGTGTCATCTAGTGAGTCGGTATGCTCCTTGCTTTTCACATTCCAGTATCTCCACACGCGCAGGCCGTCTTTTGAAAAGATCAAGGCATGTGCAGGTCTCAGCTCTTTTACCCCTTTAAACACTCCTTGCCCTGGTGTTCTAGACGGTCCTAAGCCAAAGATCTCCGATAGCCCTTCGTGATCGACTTTTGCTTTTATGTCAGGGTGAGCAAGAAGCGCTTTGATCTCTGAACCAAATAAGAAGGAATGATGACGTTCTGTATAGAAAAATGGCTTGACGCCGAGCCGGTCTCTACCAGCAAATAACAATTCACGCTCACTATCCCAGATTACAAATGCAAAAATGCCATTAAAATGGGAGACACACTCTTCCTTCCATTCTGTATAAGCATGAAGAAGAACTTCTGTATCAGAATGCCCAAGAAAACGATGCCCCCTTTTTAACAATTCTTTTCTTATATCCTCCGTGTTGTAGAGCTCTCCATTGTATACAATCGTATAAGCATGGTTTTGATGTGTATATGTCATCGGCTGCTTTCCGCCTTCTACATCAACAACCGCTAACCTTTTATGCCCGAAAAGAACGTGCTCACTTTTCCACGTATTTGTATCATCTGGCCCTCTTTTAGATAATGTATCTGTCATTTGATTGATTACATGATCTTGTTGGATGAGCTGCTTTTTAAAGTCTGCCCAGCCTGTTATTCCACACATCATCATCAGCTCCCATCCGTTTTTCCTCAAGTGTTCTCATTCAGCCTTTCTTAGTTTATGCATCGTCTCCTTGATAGTTGATTTGTCCTTTTTTCCCGGCGTATAGGACAAGCTTGTTTTGGTAAAAAAAGAAAGAGGAAAGGAGCTTTTGCAAATGGAACATCGAATGAAGAAGCTTGAACAATGCAGCCGAAGATGGTGTAACGGATATTTACTCATTGAAAACGGGCATTGTCTGATTGAAGATGAAGAAGGAGAGATCATGCTGCCAGAAAGTCTTCAAAGCACGATGATCTGTTTGAAAGAAAATGACCGATGGACAAAAGGAGAATTGCTCGGTTCCATGATTCTTCATGAAAACGGACAGCTAGTGGACGTACAAGGAGGAGAAATGATTCAATATACTGCGTCTCTTGCCAAAGGATGGCTTGATCTTCTCATGTTCGTACCAGAAGACGTCTTTGATCACATCATTGAACAGATAGAACAGCTTGGTTTTTCCATTTATGATTGTGTTTTCTCCTCCTTTCATTCTTTGCAGCGCGTTTCTTTCTTTCAGTTTTCGACAGATACGCAATCACTTGCACTTCAATATCACTATGAGCCTGCCGCCAGTCAAATTCGTTTTGAATGGACTAATTCTGATGGACACCGGACGGTTTCACAATTTGAAGCCACATAAAAAGGACACTGCTTCGATAAGCAATGCCCTTTTTGTGTTAAAAGATATGGAAACCAATCGGCAGACGTAAACCGAGAAGAATGGTCACAACCGCAACCACGATAAAACCAATCAACACACCGGTGATCGATTTTCCTTTTTTCTTGCGTACAAGGACCATTTCCATGAACCCGATCACTAGAATACCAAAGATCATTTTTCCAATATACTCGCCTCCGAAACCTGGAATTTTCATTCCTGTTCGAACATACAGCTCGACGCCGGTTGCGATAATGAGCAAGTAGAATAAGCGAACAATCATGTGCACAATTTTAGCACCTTTATCTTTTTTACCTGATAGAGCAAAAGCTACGAAGAATAAGATAATCCCTAGCACCCATGCTGTGATATGTAAATGTGTTCCCATTTGTTATTTCCCCCTTTATCAGAACAAGTACCTTCTCATCGTACCACGAAATATGTCGAACACAAAGCGACAATCCTGTGTCATCATGCGCTTTATTTGACGTGATTCGTTAGCGTCCCAATCGGTTCAATCGTGATGTCAATTCGATCTCCTGAAGCTAAAAACTTAGGCGGTTCAAAGCCTTTTCCAACCCCAGAAGGTGTACCCGTGGCAATAATGTCACCTGCTTCAAGTGTCATCCCTTTTGAAAGAGTGGAGACAATGTTCTCAATAGTGAAGATCATTAATTCCGTACTGGCAGACTGACGGACCTCTCCGTTTACCTTTGTTTCCACATGGAGCGCGCCATGATCCTCGATCATTGACTTATGAACGATATAAGGTCCTACCGGGCAGGTTGTATCTAAGCTTTTGCCGATGAAAAATTGTTTATGTTTTTTCTGCAGATCTCTTGCTGTTACATCATTTAAAATAGTGTAACCAAATATATAATCTTGAACCTCTTCAGGTGAAATGTTCCTCCCTGATTTGCCCATCACGATGGCAAGCTCTCCTTCATAATCCAATTCACTTGTCACATCTTCATGAAGAAGAATGTCCGCTCCGTGTCCAATGACTGAAGTAGGTGCCTTTGTAAAAATCATCACGTCTTTAGGAATATCCGCCGCACTTCCCATCTCCATGACATGATCTTGATAATTCTTTCCGACACACATGATGTTTTTAGATGGTTTTGGAATCGGCGCATGGAGTTTCACGTCCGAAAACGGATATACATAAGAACCGCGGTCTTCTTCTTTTTTCTCAGCCCAATCAAGAAGCTGCCCTACATGTTCAACAAACTTGTCCCCCATGTTGATACACTCAGATAAAGAGTTTGGCAGTGTCTCAAGCTCAAATAATTTGGCTTCTGCCTTTTTGACGTCCATCACCCATTCATCATCAATAACTACCCCAATAAACATGCGGCTATGTATCTCACCTGTAAAAAACTTCATATCTTCCCCTCACAATCTTCATTTCGCTAAGTTATGATGTCTCATTTTATTTCTCTATGAAATAAAAAAAACCCTTTTTTATCATACTCTCTTTTAAAAAGGGTTTCAAAAATGATGACCTCATGCTTAGCGGTAGCGGCGAAACTCCCACATGTTCCCTTGCTCCCATTTACGATCAACATTTCCTCTATTCCGGGAACGTTGCTTTTTCTTTCCACCTCTTTGACTAGAGTCACTGCGTCTATGATGATGAGAACGTTTCGATCGCTGGCTGCGGTGTGACTTACGGCAGCTCTTCTTATGGTGGGATCTGTGCTTGCTGCGGTGTGACTTACGGCAGCTTTTCTTATGATGGGATCTGCACTTGCTGCGGTGTGACTTACGGCAGCTTTTCTTATGATGGGATCTGTGCTTGCTGCGGTGTGACTTGCGACAGCTTTTCTTATGATGGGATTTGTGTTTACTGCGACATGACTTTTTCGGTTCGCTCTTTTTGCTTCTGTAAGATTTTTTGCTTTTACATGATTTTTTACTCTTCGTGCTTTTCTTTGAACGATAGCTTTTCTTTGAACGATAGCTTCTGTAGCTTTTTTTACTGCGGCATGATTTACGGCGTCCACCACCGCCAAAGAACCAATGACCGCGACTTGAATGACGAGAACGAGCTGACTTGTGCGAACGTCTCGATTCTGGTTCACGATCTAAGTGATGATCACGTCCCTCACTTCGAAGTGAATCCACTGCATGTTCAATGTGTGAATGATCAAATGTACTCACGAACAATTCCCTCCTAGTCTATGCTTCGACAAAACAAACAGACAAAGCTGTTTATCTTCTCTGCTTTATGTTACGAGACTCGGTAGACAAGTGTTCGTGACGAATGCCTCTTTCCTTTAAAACTCCATGAATACCTACCAGCCGGTACAGGACATTCCTTCATTTTCATATCGTAAAGAAGAGCATATAGGAGGCTGATGAACGTATGAGCACAGAACCTTTAAAACAATTTGATATGTGGATTCATCCAAAGGACCTGATTGAATTAAGAAAAGACATTTGGAACGATGAACCTGTAGAGGCGATTCTGAAAACCGGCCAAACCAAATCACATATTTTCGCTTCATACCGCGGATCACACATTAGAAAGCTTAAGAAAAAGTCCTATCAAATTGAATATCGAAAGCCAAAACAAAGACAAGGCGAATCCATCTTTCATTTAAACGCAGAATACAATGACCCTTCTTTTATCCGAAACAGGATGTCCTTTTATTTCTTCGAACAGATGGGGGTGCTAAGCCCAGCTGCTTCTCATGTTTTTCTCACCATAAACGGAAAAAAGGAAGGCATTTATTTAAAAATAGAATCCGTCGATGAGTTCTTTCTTCAAAAACGGCAGCTGTCAGGAGGCGGCATTTATTATGCAGTTGATGACGATGCGAACTTCTCTCTTTTAAGTTCTTTTGATAAAAAACCAAAAAAGCACCTTCTTCTCGGATACGAGAAGAAAACGGGGACTGCTCAACATGATCAGCAGTTGAGCGAATTTATTTACTTTCTCAACACAGCGAGAGATGACACATTTGCAGAAAAAATTGAGCAATACCTAGATGTGACACAATATTTCCGCTGGCTCATCGGTGTGGTCTGCACACAAAACTTTGATGGTTTTGTTCATAACTACGCTCTTTATGTGAATGAACAAGGGAGATTTCAAGTACTTCCTTGGGACTATGATGCAACATGGGGTCGTGACATTCATGGAGAAGAAATGGCGTTTGATTATATCCCAGTAAACGGTTTTAATACATTAACTGCTAGATTACTAGATATCCCTTCGTTTAAGAGAGCCTATTACACACTTTTCCAGCATGTACTCGATACACATTTTTTAGAGAGCCGACTCTGTCCAATTATTGAGAAATGGCATGAATCGATTGAGTATCGAATTGGAGATGATCCATATACGAAAGATCGAAAAGACATCCTACAGTCTGAACGAGACTTAATCCGGCAGTATATCAGCAAAAGACGACGTTATTTACAGGCTGAGATAAGAAAAGAGATATTTGGCACGTAAGAACACTTTCGAATTTTGTCACTTTATTACTCATATTGACGAAACAACTTTTTTTATAGAAAAATAGGGTATACTAACCATATCCTTCTATTTGATAAAAAATGTGAGAGTTGGCGTCCGTTATGATCAATTATGAAATTGAACAAAAAAGATTACATTTAATTGAGACTGCAAAAAAATTCGGGATGAACGCCGAAGAAACGATCAGATGCAGTCAAGAGCTTGACATGCTCTTAAATAAAGGCATCAAATCCACCTCTAAAGATTGCTCAAAAAAAGGGTAAACCATACATCTAATTCCTCTCATCAAATGCTTTCAAAAAGACAATCACACATTAAAAGACCCATCATAAGCTATGGTGAAACGCCCAAAACAAAGTGCCCTAATTTTATAAAGGATGTGCACCGCTATGCCGGCTATTGTGGGAGCCTTTAAAGTAAATGCCGTCGGAACGAGCGGAGTCGTTCATGTTGGAGACTGCATCACCATTTCTCCAAATAGCCAGGTTAAAACGTTTGCTGGCGCAGGCAGTTTTAATACTGGTGATCAAATGCGAATCAGCAACTACAAAAGTGTGACAAATACGTACGACAGTGATGTCATTGATCAACCGCTTGTTGGTAACTTGTAAGGAGTGAGAATCCGTTGAACTTCTATATTAATCAAGCGATACAAATTAATTATTTACGTGTCGAGTCTGTGAGTAACTCCTCTGTTCTGCAAATTGGGAGTGCTGGATCAATTAAAGCCCTTTCCAACTTGTATAACACGGGCAGCTACGTAGAAGCAGCACCTGCCGCAGCAGGTACACAAGGAATTGAAGAATCTCAAGGCGCAAGCACAGCACCTTTTGTACCGCTTCAGTCACCAACAACTTAAGTTCATCTGCAATCCCCGGAGGTGTATGTAAATGTATGATTATCAAGGCAACGCTTCACAAGTGTATGGCATCATTCAAAAACACACGCAACAAATCATGATGCTTGAAAAAAGGCTTAACGAGCTTCAGCAGGAAATGCAAATGATCAAAGATAAACCGACAACGAATATTGAACGGATTGATTATCAATTTGATCAACTGAAAATCGAACGGCTGGAAGGAACGCTGAATATCGGCCTCAATCCATCTGATCCAAACAGTGTTCAAAACTTTGAAGTGGGCCAAACAACAACCCCGGGAATTGGAATGATGCAGCAAGAAATGGCTGATCAATTTTTCAATCAAACACGACAGCTTGTCGATGCATTCTTAAATGAAGAAGCACCGGAACTTCTTGAAGAGCTAGAGCAGAGATATGAAGGGTCCCTTGATGAAAGCAATAAACACCATATCATTGAGGACATTCGCAAGCAAATTGACAGCAGGATCAAATACTATGCGGGGCAGCTGCCACACCGGGAAGATATGACACCGCTGCAGCGTTCAGAGCAAATTGCTGAATATGTGAAGCATGATGTAAAACGGGCGATAGAGCACTTTTTAGCCCATATTCCAAGTGAAACGAAAGGAGAGGAAAACGGATGAATTTCACAGTTGTTAACCGTAACATCGAGACTGGAAGCATTAAAGTAGTCGGGGTATCGTCCTCTTCCTTATTTATCATCGGGGACACAGACCATGTACAATTATCCTCGATTTTCGATACACCGCCAGAATCACTGATTATTGGCCCGTTTGTTCCTCTGGCACCTCGATAATGATCAAGCGCACATCTCAAGTGAAGTTCTCAAAGGTGAATTCTGTCGGGATTTCGAGTGTGGTTCAAATCGGTGATACTCAGGAGCTATGCCCTAAGGTCAAGGTGTTAGCTGTTCAACGAACCGTTAGTTTGTTTTATGGCTATGAAGCAGAAAATTTAGATGCGAAAGAATTTGAAGTGTATTATGAGCCCATTCCATTGATGCTGCCAGAACGATCAGTTAGAACGGCATTTTACCATGAAAAGCCTGTGATTAAAGTATCTTCAATACATGTAGAAGGGGTATCATCGTCCTCTGTCTATCAAATCGGCTCTACTTGTAGAATGAACGGCATTGCGCGAGTAAAGCATATCAGGGAGCTATTTAGCAACGATGAAAATCCGCCAAACTCACAAATGGACCTACCTGCGCATATGATGGTGATATGACTTCGAATAAAGGATGTCGATTATGCCAGCAATTGTCGGACCCATTTACATTAACTCTATTTCTGGAGGCGTCGTAAACGTCGGTGACTCATTCTACCTGTCGCCTAAAAGTTCGTCAAAATCTGCTTTAGGCTCTGGAGCGGGGAATACCGGAGATTTCTTGATATTAAATAATGGCATTAGCGCCACCAACTATGTGGATCCTGACTTAAATGATCAGAATATGGTAGGCAATGCATAAAGCAGCTCCTCTACACCCGTTTCAAATAGAGGAGTGCTTTTTTATGCTTATTTCTTTCTGCGTTGTCTCGATTTTTTCGTTTTGACCAGCTTGCTTGCCGGCTGTTTCCGAATCCATTTGATGTACGAAGCAAGTTTTTCATCCTGTCTTAGCGCATCAAGTGTGTTCAAACATGCGGCAAGCTCCTGGTTTGTAAAGAGGGCATGTATTTGTTTATGACAAGGAATGCAGAGGAAGGCAGTCGGTAAAAAAGCTCCGCCTTCTTCTCTTGGTGTTAAGTGATGTTCTGTGAGCAGGACGTCTTGTCTTCCGCACAGCTCACATAATCCAATTGTTTGCTTTGCCACCCTGTCATCACCTCAACATTACATTAATTCCATTGAGACCGTTGTCCCTTTTCCGCTTGGATCTGCTGGATGGACAATCAGTTTCTTCGGCAGCCGCATTTTCAATTCTTCCACATGGCTAATTACACCAACAGCTAAGTTGTGGGACTGTAGCTTCTCTAATGCGGTAATCACCGTATCAAGCAAGTCTTGATCAAGAGTACCGAAGCCCTCATCAAGGAAAAAGAATTGCAGAGGGAACTCACCTCTTAGCTGAATCTGCGCTGAAAGAGCTAATGCAAGCGCCAACGACGTCAGGAAGGTTTCCCCGCCGGACAAGCTGGACACTGGGCGTCTGACACCGCCATTCGCATCATCACGCATGACAAAGCCGCCTTCTGAATCAACCTCAATCGCATACCTTTGCCTTGTCAAAATACCAAGACGGGCAGAGGCATCACGACTAACACTTTCCAGCTGCTCTTCTGCTAAGAACTCAACAAATGTATTTCCTTTAAAGACGGTTTGCAGCTTATCAAGCCGATCAATTTCTTGCTGCAGCTCTGCCAAACGTTCATGAATACTTGCAAAGCGCTGGTGATTTTCTTCTATCACACGCAGATGTTCATATGCAGAGCCGCTCATCACCGTTGCTTCTTCCAATGCCTTTTCTGCCGCTTCTTTTCTAAGTTGAATGTCAGTCCACTGCTTTTCATCTAATGATTCTTCTTTTAGCAGTCCAGAAATTCGCTTTAAGTTTGCGGCACATTGCTTTCTTTTATCCTCAAATTCGTCAATTTCTTGTTTAACCGATTGACGTACTGCCTGATTCATGAAAGCAGATTCAATCTCTTGAGGCTTATCAAAAGGAGAGGACTCCGATTCTTTATCCCATGCTGCTTTTGCTTCTTGTTTTCTCCGCTCAGCCTCTTGAAGCTGACGCTCACTGCTTGAAAAATGGCTTTGTGCCTCACTAAACAACTGCTGCGCGTGCTGTAATTGTTTGTACGACTGCTGTTCCATTTCATTGAGACGACCAAGCATGTGTTCAACCTCGATCAGTTCATCAGAAATAGAGACGGCTTTTAATGGATATCGCCCTAAATCTGTTTCATATTGATGAATGAGCTGCTGCTGACTTTCTAGCTGATGCGCTAGTTTATCAAGCTCTTTTTCTACATCGTATATGGCTGTTTGCAGCTGTTCTTTTGCTTGCTGTTTTTCTTCCAAAAATGAAATACTTTTCTCAATACGCTCTTTATAGCCTTCCGCTTGTTGGTCCTTGTCATCTATTTGCTTTTGCATCTCTTGTACTTGATGCAATGTAAAATGCGGGAAGGCCTGCTCAAATTGAGACGTTTGCTCTGAAAACTCTGATTGAAGCTCCTTGATCAGCCCCTCTAATTCTTCGATACGCTGCTGTTCAAAAGTCATTTGATCTTTCATCTTGCTTATCTCTGCTACTTGATCATGCGTTTCATCCATTAGACGAGCTCGTTTACGTTCAACTTCCTGTATATCTTGTTTCATACCTTTCCATTCTTGTATCAGGTACTGCAAGGACTCCGGCTTTTGTACGGCTTCTACTGCTGCAGCTACTTCCGCGCCCGGAGCTTTCTGAGATAAGAAGGCAAACTGCTTTACTAATTGGTTGGCATGCGTTTCCAACAGCTGTTTTGCGGCATACATGTCTCTTGTATATTCCTCTGCCAGCTTGAGCTTTTTGTCCATCCGTTGAATCACTTCATCGATTTGTGCCACTGTTTCTTCTTGGTCATTGTTTTCCAACGCCATTGGATCATGATGAATCGATCCACAAACAGGACATGGCTCACCATCTACGAGCTCTGCTGCCAATTCTTTTCTTAATTCTGCCGCCCTAACAGCATCACGCTGTTTTAATTTTTCGAGCTTCTGACTTTGTTCTCTTTTACTCCATTCTGTAAAAGCCCGTTCAAATTCACATACATAAAAATAAAGCTGTTCAATCGCTTGAAACGACTGGTCTATTTTTTCATGATGGTCTTTTTGCTGTTTTTGAAGCTTTTCATATGTTGCTTCGACCTGTGATAATCGCTTTTTGAGCTCCTCAATCCTTTGTTCTTCCTTTTGTATGCTCTGATGTATTCTTTGAACATTTTCACTTAAGCGCAAAGCATCCTGCACATTTTTCCGTTCTTTTACAGAGACTTGTAATGGCTCCAGCTCACGCTTCAGCTGTGTTTGTTTCGCCAGTGCACGCTCTAATAAAGATTGGAGATTGTCTGCTTCTGCTTTTTTGTGTAATAATCGCTGCGCTGTTTCATTTTTTTGCTGTTCGATTCTCGTCTTTTCCTGAAGAGCCGCCTCTTTTTTTCGTTCAATTTCCTTTAGCTGAATCAGCTGCTCTTTCTTTTGGAGAAGTTCTGGCTCTGTCTCTATTTTCTTTTGCCGGGCTTGCTCATACTCCTGCGTCATTTGATCATAAATCGTTCGTTGATGCAGGAGCTGGTTTTCTGCTTCCTGCTTCTCTTTCAAAGCTTGAGAAAGCTGGTTTTCAGCCTTTGTTAATGCGTCCGCATAAGGCTTTAATGCCTCTGCCTGCTCAGCGATGTTGAGCTTGGCTTTTTTCTCTTCCATTGATGGTGCCAATTGATTCAGGTTGTTTCGTTCTGTCTCATAAGCTTCGTGTTCCTTTTGATACTGCCAAATGGTTTGCGCCTTCGTAAAAACAGTGAACGCTTCATCCCGCGCTTGTTTTTTCTCTTGAAAAACTGCCTTTGCCTGCTCAGCCGCTTCCTTTGCTTTCGCAAGAGCCTCTGGGCCAGCTTCTCCTAGACCATTGAGTTCAGCCAGCAATTCATTTTTTTGTCCATACTGATTCTGCGCCTTCGCGCGCAAGCGTTTGACGAGCTGATCCCCGTATTTTTCCAGATTAAACAACCGCTGAAGCATTTGACGCCTGTCGGCTCCTTTTAGTGAAAGGAATTCTGCAAACTTTCCTTGGGGTAAGACAACCGCTCGCGTAAAATCATCAATGGTTAACCCGAGTAATTCTTCTATTTTACGATTGACCTCGCTCGCTTTATCTGCAAGAACTGTCTGCGTATCACCAATTTCAATCAGACGGCATAATGTTGTTCTGACTTTCATTTCATCTGCCCGCTTAAAAGCACGTTCGACTTTATAAGAAATGTGGTGTTCCTTTTGCAAAGCAAACGTGAACGAAACCGACAGTTTTTCTTCCGCTTGGTTCAAAATGCCATGTGTATTATTTAACGCACGTTCAACTTTGCCATAGAGTGCCAGGGTCATGGCGTCTAATATGGACGACTTTCCACTTCCTGTTGGTCCAAAAATGCCAAATACACCTGCATCACATAATGAACTAAAATCAATTGTTTGTTCTTCTCTGAAGCTATGAAGTCCTTTAATGGTTAGCGTAATCGGCTTCAAGTCGCTTCCTCCTCTTGCATTTCATTGGCGAGCTCTAAAAACAGCTTGACTGTTTTTTCATCAGGATAACCGCCACCGGTCTGACGCTCATAAAATTTCACAAACCGCTCTTCGATCGAGAGCTTTGCGACTTGTTTTTGTTCTTCCATTTGCTGTAGTTCTTTAAACTTTGGTCTAATGTGGACAAACCCGCTATGCTGCTTTCGGAGCTGATGGATTTCTTCAATAGACAGCTGATCTGTTAAATGAATCTCTAAATCAATCCATGCCTGAAGATCTCGTTTTTCATCCAACCACTCATGTACTTGACTCAGTCCCTCAGTCGCCTTCCATTTCACAAGTGGTTTACCGCTTGATAAAAACACTTCTTTCCAGCTTGCTTTTTCATTAGGTTTTGCCTCTACAATCGTGACTGATTTCGCATAGCCTGATTCAGAAAAGCTGTAAGCAAGAGGGGACCCCGAATAGCGGGCAATCGTTTTGGCACGTTTGATGGTTTGCGGGCGGTGCAAATGACCAAGGGCAACATAGCAGGCTGCTTCTGGCAGACTTTCAGCCGCAACGGTATAGGCGCCACCTACTTCAATCGGTCTTTCAGAATCTGTTTGACTTCCTCCAGCCACATAAATATGGCTCGTTGCGATATTGACCGTATCCGCTTCAAATTGAGTGCTTAAATGTTGAAATGCTTGTTGTATTTTTAAATTGTAATGATCACGAAGCAATTTCTCTTCAAATGTTTCAGCCAGCACCTCGTTTAGTCTCGCCTCAGACGGGTAAGCGAGTGCTGCAATGGATAAACGTTCACTCGCAGAAGGAACATTGACGCGAATGATGTCATTTGTCGGATATCCAATTAAATGAATCCCCTGATCATTTGTTAAAGGAGATGCGGCTGATAAGCGATCCGGATTATCATGGTTGCCTGAAATGACCACTACCTGGCGTTTTCCTTTATCAGATAAGGCAGATAGACTTTCATAAAAAAGCTGCTCTGCTCTAGCAGGCGGATTCACTGTATCGAAGGCGTCTCCAGCCATCACAATGACATCAATGTGTTCATCTTTAACGATTTGATACAGCTCATCTAAAAACTGATCTTGCTCGTCAAGCCGGCTTCGGCCTTCAAGGGTTTTCCCTAAATGCCAATCCGCCGTATGCAGAATTCTCATGTGATTCACCTCTCATTCCGAACCATTTATAAAGAAATTTCTAAATTCCCATCAAAGAAATAGAGAATTTTCTCCTCTAATGTTCTGTTTGTTAAACGTTCTACTGCTTTTGCATATAACGCTATTTGCGTTTCATAGCGCTTTTTCAATAGAGGTTCAGCAGCTTCAAGTCCGCCTGTATATCTGCCTTGCACTCTATCTGTTTTATAATCTAGTAAATATAGCTTTCCATCCGTTTCAAATAAACAGTCAATCATTCCTTGAATAAGGACAGGCTCCCCCTCTGCATCAATATGACTGTATACCTCTTTAACAGGTAACACCATACTAAATGACACTTCTCTCTTCACCCAGTCCGCTGTTCTCAACTTTTGACCAATAGAAGTAGAGAAGAAAGCAGCAATTCCTTCTTGATCAATTGACTGGACTTGCTCATCTGTTAGTAAATCTCGCTGCTGTAAGGAATCAAGTAGGTTCTCGATATGTGATTTATCATAGGGCTGCTCAGAAGGAAGTGGGATATGCTGCATAACTGTATGCATTGCGGTACCTTGTTCTGCGGCAGTGAGTGTTTTTTTCTTCATGAAAGCTGGCCGGTCATACAACGTTGCACGAGCTTTTCGAAGGGAAGAGGGAACACTGTACTCATCCTGTATTTCTTTCATTCTTTTTATCTCGGAAACAGACTGTTTTGTGCCTACTTGTGAAGCCGCTAGATATGGGTATCTCCATGAAAGTCTCTCTGCTACCTTCTCATCAGCATCACCATAGCCTTCAAGAGGCCGACCTTCCATTAATGCTTGTACCACCTCATCTTGCTGCTTTTTTTCAAGTGACATATCTTCTTTTAGAAGATCGGAAGCTTGAGTAAATGAGATAGAGAATGTTGATGGATGCGAAAGAATAACTTCACCTGTTTCTTCTAAAATAGATGACATCGCTTGATGACGGATGAGAGCAGGTCCAATAAAATCCAAGTATGTTTTCGATTGATAACGTTCAAAATCAGGGATCAGCCACTCTTCTCCGGCTGCGGCATTTTGCCATTTGCTTAATGCTTTCAACTGATTTTTGACGGAGCCGACTAAAAATAATTTTTCCTTAGCTCTTGTGAGTGCGACATATAGAACCCTCAGCTCTTCAGATAATAACTCTTTTCTCATCTTTTTTTTCATCGCTACAAGCGGTAATGTCGCATAACTAATTCTTAGCTCAGGATGAATATATTTGCTTCCAAAGCCTAGCTCTTTATCAAGTAAGTAGGACTGATTTAAGTCCATCATATTAAAGTTCCTGCCGAGTCCGGCGGTAAAAACGACTGGAAATTCTAATCCTTTACTGCTGTGGATCGTCATCATGCGAACAACGTCCTCTGTTTCACTGAACGTTTTTGCCGCACCGAGATCATCTCCACGCTCCTGCATTCTTTCGATAAAACGAAGAAAACGGAACAGTCCTCTAAAGGCCGCTTTTTCATACTGCTTCGCTCGATCATAAAGAGCACGGAGATTCGCCTGCCTCTGCTTGCCTCCAGGCATCCCGCCAACGTAATCTAGATACTGCGTATCACGGTATACTTCCCAAATCAGTTCCGCTACTGAATGATTCATGGAGAAATCACGCCACTTACGCAGCAACCTGAAAAACCGTTCTAGTTTTTTGCAGGTAGGGTGATCAGAATGAGTCACACTCATGAATGCCTTCACAGCATCATAATAAGTGCCCCTTTTATCACTCGTGCGGATCAGCGCCATTTCATTTTCGTCTAAATGAACAATTGGTGATCTTAATACAGCTGCAAGCGGGATATCCTGATATGGATTATCGATGACTTTTAACAGAGAAAGAATGACAGACACCTCTGTTGCTTCAAAATAACCAGAGGAAAGATTCGCATACACAGGGATTCCCTGCTTCTTCAATTCCTCCATCATTTGCGGGGCCCATGGCATGGAGCGAAGCAAAATCACAATGTCCCGATACTGCAAGTTACGGGTCATTTGCTGTTTCGCATCGTACACTTGAAATGGCTGCTCCACCAATTCTCTTATTTTTTTAGCAATAACTCTCGCCTCAAATTGTACGGTCTCGAGCTCTTCTCGCTCTTCGTCGCTTTCTGCTTCCTGTTGATCTAAATGAACAAGAAGCATCTCTGTCGTTGTATCTTCGCTTTCTGGATAACTCGCTCCAAGCTTTAATTCAGCTTGCTCATCATATTCAATTTCTCCAACTGTTTCCCCCATCAGCTGTTTAAACAAAAAGTTCGTACTGTCTAACACATCTGAACGGCTGCGGAAGTTTTTATTTAAATCAATTCTCTTCCCTGTTTCTTTGCCGTCTGGTTGAAATTGTTTATATTTGTTTAAAAAGAGCATGGGCTCAGCCAGTCTAAAACGATAAATGGACTGCTTTACATCACCAACCATAAACAGATTGCCTTCTGAAGGCTGTTCCCCTTTAGAGACAAGCTTTAAAATCGTTTCCTGTACAAGGTTTGTATCTTGATATTCATCAACGAGCACTTCTTCAAACTGCTGTTGATAGTACTTGGCCGCTTCGGTTTCAATCAGATTTCCTTCCGAGTCCTGCTCTGCTAAAATGCGTAAGCAATAATGCTCTAAATCCGAAAAGTCCACAATTGATTTTTCTTGCTTCGCTTTTTCGAAACGCTCTCCGAATTGGATAACAAGCTCCACAAGTGTTTCCACAATTGGCTTCATTTCAGCTAAGCTTTTTAAATGCTGGGCGGGACTGCGCATAAAGTATTCATCTTTGAGCTTTTCTAATTGTTTTTTTGCTTGATTCCGTGCATCTGTGGCTTTTTCTAACAGCACAGGGTCATATTCGTCCCCTTTACATGTTTTGAGCCTTTTAAAATTGATGTTCGGCAATAGCTCGTAAAGCTTCTCAAAATCATCTTGGTTCCTAATTAATTCATTGACCTGCTCTACATCATCTATAAAATTCTCCGCTCTCGGAGCTGGGCCGCCCGGCTCTTTTGATAGCATAAGAGCTCGTTCAAGCAGCTCTTGGCAGCTTCGAAAAACGAGAGAAAGATCCTCTTTGATATATGGATAAAACGGTAATTGTTCTACTTTTGTTTGAGCATCTACATCATAAAGAGAAAGAAATGCCCGCATCCATTGCTCCGGTGAAGGATGAGATCTCGAAAACTCATAAATTCTCTTCACAAGCCATTGCAAGTCTAAGTCATGGCGATCAGAAGTGTACCGATCAACCAGTTCAAAGAACGATGGCCTTCCAGCCTTATATTCATCCTCAAACAGATCATCTAACACTTCATCTCCTAATAATTCTCCTTCTGTTTGATCGGCTAAACGAAAGCCTGGATCAAGGTCAATCTCATAGTAAAAAGTGCGTAGAACCTGCAAGCAAAAGGAGTGCAAGGTAGAAATATTGGCACGATTCATGAGTGAAAGTTGTCTCCTCAGATGAAGGGACCCAGGGTTTTTGGCTAATTCCTTTTCAAGTGCTTCTGTGATTCGGTGCTTCATCTCTGCCGCAGATGCATTTGTGAACGTCACAACGAGCAGACGATCCACATCAACTGGATCTTCAGGCCGGGTCATTTTTCGAATCAGCCGTTCAACCAAAACAGCTGTTTTACCTGACCCTGCCGCCGCCGCAACAAGGATATCTTGTCCTTCTGAAACGATGGCTTCCCACTGGTCATCCGTCCAAGTACTGTTATTCGGTTTTGGTATTTTCATACTGATCCCCTTCTTTTTTGATCCGCTCTATCACGACATCATCCTTTTCAGATGAAAGCACTCTAAATTCATTATCCTCTATTGATTCATCAAATTGGCAAATAGACTTAAATGAACAAAAGCGGCATGGTGTTTGATCCTTCAATTTATAAGGATTAATTGCGACCTCACCATTTGTAATTCTTTCGCCTGCCTCTTCAAATGTGCGCCGAACGTGTTGTGTGAGTATATGGAAATGATCTTCACTTAAGACTGCAGAATCAGAACGGAAAGACCCATCCTTTTTCAATCCGGCTTGAATGACTTGTGATCTTCCTGATTCAAGCGTTTGATCCATTAGCTTTACTGCTTCAACATCTTCAAGCAAGAGACCTTTCATTTTAAATTTCTTGAATATTTCCTGCTCAATTTCATCCTCTGCAAGCGGAATCGGTGCTTGAATAAGCGGATCATGAATATGGAAATATAAAATGCCAGCTGGCGTCGCTTCTACGCCAAGCCACTCTTTCGAATACGTAATGGTCAGATCTAAGTAAGTGAGCATTTGCAAGGCCAGCCCATAGTATACTTCTGCAAGATCCAGACCTTTTTCACTGGATTTATAGTCGACAATTCTCAAAAGCAGCCCTTTTGAACCTTCCGCTTTATCCACCCTGTCAATTCTTCCGACAAGCTCCATCGTACAGCCATTTTTCAATTGAAAAGTAAACGGCGGCAGAGGTCCTTGACCTCCAAAGCCTAACTCAAGCCCAACGGGAGAAAATCCACTCACTTTGGCATGCTCACTTAAAATAGAAGAAACTCGAATCAAGATTTTCTGGAGCTTTTCTTTAATATAAGCATGCCGATTAGAGCTTAATAGTATTTCCTTTTGAAGACGCGGAGCAAGCTGCTCGATCGCATGTCTTGAATAGGTGACACACTCTTCCTTCGTTAGGTTTTTCCAATCTTTTTTTTGTTCAACAAGCGTATCTGAAATATGCTTTAAAGCCGAGTGAAACAACTGGCCGATATCGGGTGCTTCCAATTTATAAAATTGTCGATCCTTTAGTTTTAACCCGTGGGAAGCAAAGTGAGAAAATGCACACGCATTGAATTTCTCCATTCTTGAAACACTGCCTTGAATGTGATCACCGTAAAGTTCTTTTGTGACGTTTGGTTTTAAGCGCTCCGCTCGATTTGTAAAAAACAAACTCGACAAGATATTTTTTGATACATCCCGATGAGATGATGTCATCAAATAATGATAGACACTCCACCATACACCGCTGATGGGATATTGATTGAGCCATTGCTGCAGCTGTGAGACGGTATAAGATAACGAAACATGCTCATTCGCTACAAATTTTAATTGCTCCTCGTCACTCAGCTGTTCCGGGTCTAATACATAATGAGCATGCCGATGATTTGGCATAAGCTCCTGACAATACTTGATGAGAGGCGAAGGCAATAGAGAGCGTCCCTCTTCATCTGAAATCGAATAGGATAAATACAAATGACGGGATGGACTCGACAACGCTTGATAAATTAAAAACTGCTCATCTAGCAGCCGTTCCTTTCCTGTCTCTGCCAGCTCTGCTCCTGCTCGCTTTAACCATTCCCGGTCATCCTCAGACAACACACTTTCGTCAGAAGGGCGTGCGGGAATAACGCCATCATTTACACCAATGATAAACGTACACTTCACTTGATACATTCTTGATAGATCCATACTTCCAATAAATACTTGATCGAGTGAGGGCGGAATCAAAGCAAACTTTAAAGAGGCCAATCCTGTATCCATCATCTGTTGGAATAAAGGAAATGAGAGCTCCTCCTCACCGAGCATTTCAACAAATTCATTCATTAATTGGATAACAGCATCCCATACTTGTCCATGCTGCATTGCTTCAGCTAATCTACCTGCTTCTTCAGCCTCTAGCCTCGCCTTTTCAAGTTTATCCGGCACTTTTATTTCCTCTAAAAAGACATAGACTGCCTCCACCATGTCTCTTACCGTTTGCGCTTTTTTCAGCCTTTTTTGCAATTGGAAAAGCGGGGGTGCGATCCATTCCTTTACATCATTCAGCATCTGTTCCATTTCAATTTCTTGATCTGTTTGTCCAAAATCCTCATCTAAGGATTGAAATCGTCTGTAATGAAAACGGGAGCCATTTGTCCAGCGCTCTCCTTTTACACCATAAGCAATACAGTAGTTTTCAAGCTGATCTGCCTGTTCTCTTGCTTTATTTTTGGCAAGTTCGAGCGGGAATAAGAACTCTGTTTTCACGCATCGAAACACCGCCTCATACCGCCAGTTACCTTTTATGACGTCCAAGCTCGAACGAATCAATTCAATGAGCGGATGATACTGCATCGATTCATTTCCATCAATAAAAAAAGGAATATCGTAATCTCGAAAAACCTCTTTCAACGTATCTTTATAGTCGTCAACATGCCGTGCAACAATCGAAATATCTCGAAGTCTGAGTCCTTTTTCTCTCACTAAATCAAGAATATCTCTCGCTACTCCCTCAATTTCAGCTCGTTTATTTGCACTTTTAGACACTGTGAGATGCGAGGTTTCTTCCTGATATGGCTGCACCGGTCTCTGTTCATATTGGTTTTCTAAATAAGCAAGATCTGGTGTATGAAGATGCCGGTTATTTCTCTCCAAAATATTCTCAGTAATGGCCGCCCCGCACTCTTTGGCAAGCTGATAGAGCTGGTAATACGTTTTCCCTGTCATACGAAATAAATCCAGTTCGTTTGGCTGCTTTTCATGATAGGAACGATCCACTGTAAAAGCAGCAGTTATTTTCTCAGCATGCAGCAGAAGCTGTTCAATGACGAGAAGCTGCTGCGGTGTAAATTGATAAAAACCATCTATATAAATGTGTGCTCCTTTTATTTCTTCTGATAAAGGAATTTGCTGCGTGAGAAGTGTCAAATAGTCTTCTGAATGCACATATTCATCTTGTAAATGATGTTCCATCTGCTGATAAAGCACATGCAAATCATGCAATTTTTCAGCTGCCCGTCTTTCTTCTGTATACTCTGAGTGCATGCTCGATACTGAAATTTTTTCAATATCCTCCGGCAGCATACAGTACCTTTTGAATTCAGCCATCGTCTTTTCTATTTGTTCCACAAACCCTGGCTTATCACTCGCTTTTTTGAAAACCTTAAACTTGTCTTTCTGCTCTTCAATCACTTTTCTTAAAAGCATTTGAATCCCTGTGCTTGTCACAAATTGCCGGTTTGCTCCGCCTGTCTGCTGTAAAATAGACCAGGCAAGACGTGTGAAACTAAATACTTTAGCCCTGATCATACCGCCAGCTTCAGACGTTTTTGCAAGCTCATATTCCATTAAAAATGTCATTTGATCCGGGACTAAAAAAATGATTGGCGGACCCAACGGATCAAGCCGAAGCTGTTCTTTGATTTCCTCTAAGATTGCAGTCGTTTTTCCACTCCCCGATCTGCCTGCTAAAAACTGAATTTCCACGTTCCACAACACCTTTCTTATGTATTCATATTCTAGCGAAAATAAAGGTAAATAGCTATTTTCCTATTATGTTTCCTTTCTCCTTCCTAAAAAAGACATAGGCACCTTTCTTCACTCTTTTCATATCATAAACCATCATGAACTCAAAGGAGGCTGGCAATATCATGTATTACGGTTATTATGACTACTCGCCATATGACATGCGCCAAAACACAAGGATCATTTCAGACCTTGAGAAGGCGATCAATGGTGAATATTCTGCGATCCAATGCTACGAAAAACTTGCCCAAAAAGCAAAAAGTCCTGAGGCGAAAAAGATCATTCAAGAAATACGCCAGGACGAAGTCAGACACTATCAACTATTTTCAAAGCTCTATTATTCTTTAACAGGTAAAAACCACAAACCAAGTGTAACAGAGCCTTGTCCAGATCCATTCAGAGAAGGACTTGTTTTTGCGTTTAAAGATGAACAAAAAACGGTCGATTTTTACTTAACAGTATCAGACTATGTCCGTGATCAAGGAACAAAAGAGCTAATGAAACGGATCGCTCAAGATGAACAGCAGCATGCTGTATGGTTTTTATATCTTTTAACGCATCATGTGTCTTAGATAGTCCTATTTTAATAGGAGATCGTATGTTCCGTCAAAAAATGAAATCGCCTTTTTGTTCATTCAATTTCATAAATAAAGTACGATTCCCATCATACCTCTCACCTCTTTCACTTTTTCAACCGTGAAAACGACAATTTGCTAAATAAAAAAACTCCTCTGCCACAAATAGCAGAAGGAGTTTTTTCATGATTGTTTAATGGAATTTTGCTTCATTGCTTTGCTTCTGATGTTTCAGCATCCCATCAATGGATAGAAACTTACTGCCGCTAAGTGTTAAATAAAGCGCCATGACAAGTAGTGAAAGTTCAAATTCATAACCACCAACAAATCCGTTAGAAAAACCAACCGTGATAATCGCCACAGCCATAATTGGTACAAATAATGCTGCGAAAATACGTGTTCCTAGACCTAAAATTAAGGCGATACCGCCGACCAGTTCAATTGTTTTTACAATATAGGCCATAAATTCCGGTATACCAATTTGCCCAAAGAATGCCGCTGTTCCTCCCAGACCTCCTTGATATGCCTGAAGGCCGTGTAGAAAGAAAATAATACCTAGAATAACACGTACAAAAAGTGTTCCTATTTCTTGATTCGTTTTCATATAGTGATTTCCTCCTGTTTTTACACTACATCATGTAATGTTAATTGGTAAAAAAAATTAGTAATTTAGGTTAAGCATAATCATTAAGACCACCATGAGGATAGCTGAGGTCACAATTGGAATGATTGGTACATTGAAAGGAATACTGTATGTTGGATTTAAGATCTTCTGTATTCTTAAATTCAATGCTCGATCTCCAAAAGATACCGCAAATTTCGTTTGTTTTTGAAACTGAGTTCTCTTTTTAATGAGTTTCAAAAGGGCCTGCCCTACTCCAAGCTCAGTGCCTGTCTGCCGAATAGCATAGTCATCTGCAATTACTTCACGAAAAACGGAATAGCTTTGTCTCATATGCTTTAACACTGGAATGTACCAAATGACTTTTGTGAGCATTGAAAATGTGAAGGCCTTTAAAGGGTCATAGCTGTATTTGTGGTGCAATTCATGATGAACAACAGCATCAATCTCCCCTTCATCCAGCATCTCCATTAGAGACGTTGATAAGTAGACCTTTGGATGAAGCATTCCCATAGCAAAAGCAAGCGGTTCATGCCAATGAAACACAATGATGTCGTTTGCATATTTCTTTGATAGAAATTCGGTCAACTGTTGATTGGCTGCCATCATCAGATGCCGTTTGAATTGAATGTACTTTCTCATTTGCTTCGTCATATAGAAAATCGCAAATCCTAATGTGTAAAACACTAAAGCATCCAGAAAATATTTTAATGGAGTGAATCCGTAGAATTCGAGAACAGACTGGCATATATGAATCAGATTATATGCTTGATTCCAACCAAAATAGCTTGAAAGCACGTAATACCCCATCTGATAAAAAATCGCTAAACCAATCAATATACCGCCTAAAAACAGCAGGCTCGACTTCATTTTATTCATTTTGCTGCTCCTCTTTTTTAGACGCTAGCCGTGCTTCAAGCACTTTGAGCAATTCAGGGTCAGCACTTTCAATGGCATCCACCATATGATTCACTGCCAGTGGACCGAAATCATCCATCAGCCCTTGCGTAATCCATTTTGTCTGCTCATTTAGAAACTCTTCTTTTGTTAAAATGGGATTATAAATAGATGAACGCCCTTTTATTTTCTTCTCCACAATTCCCTTTTCGGTTAAGCGGTTCAGCACAGTCATCACTGTGTTGAAATTAATCGGCTTCTCATCTGACAGCTTCTGCTGCACTTCTTTAATCGGCATATCCTCACCTTGATAAAGGATCTCCATAATCCTTCCCTCTAAAGGACCGAAAAAACGATTCAATCCCTTTTCATTATATTTAAAAGAAGGAATTTTCATGTCATCACCTCACACTATGTAGTGTAGTGTAGTCAAAAATGATAGTCAACAGATAACAAAAATAGGGGAAAATCGTTGCATATTATCTTTACTTTTGGTAAAAATTATATCCCTATTTATATCAATAGGCTGTCAGATTCATGATAAGATAATCTTATGAAAATGGTAAAAAAATTCGTATTTTATTTATAGAGCCTTTTGTATTATAGTGAAGATAATAACATTTCACTTACTGAACGAATTTATAGGAAGAAGGTTTACATGTGATGAAACAAGGAAACAGCCTTCGAACCGATCTCATCCTGATCGCGATAAGCGGTTTAGGTGGATTTCTTTTGTCTTTAACAGGAATGTCTATTGGCTGGATGATCGGTTCATTAGTCACAGCTGCATTTATTGCCATGCGCCGTCCCGCCCTGTTTCAGCGTAAAGAAAACAACACCTTACGTATACACAACAGATGGCTACTCCTTGGTCACTTCATTCTCGGAATCGAACTCGGACAGAAAATGAACATGAGAGTCCTTCATATTTTCTCTGAAAATTGGCTTCCTGTGAGTTTCATGCTCGTTTTTTCTATTCTACTAGCGATGCTCTCTGGCTTTGCCTTATGGAAGCTGAGTAAAACTGATATGCTAACCAGCTTTGTCGGAACGGCACCAGGTGGTTTATCCGCTATGCCGGGGATTGCCCAAGAGGTTGGAGCCAATACAGCCGTTGTCAGTCTCGTACAAACAACACGTGTATTGATGGTTGTCCTCACCATCCCATTTACCGTGTTCTATTTAAATACAAAAAACCAGGCGGATGCGGCTGTAGCCACGCAAGCGAGCGCCTTCTCATCTGGCATTTTCACCCTGTCAAACATCTCGTGGACCACTGCACTTATTTTAGGTGCCTGGCTTATGTCACGCCTGGCGAATCGTCTTCATTTCCCCGCCCCTTGGCTGATTGGTAGCATGTTAGGTGTCGCAGCACTTCAAGTGGGTGCTGGTGCGCTTATAGGTCATGATTTGATTCCTTATTGGCCAGCACAAGCGAATATTGCATCACAAGTATTTCTAGGTGCAACCATTGGTTCAAAAATGAATAAACAGATGTTTGTCGGGCTAAAAAACACTATCATTGTGGCCGTCGTCAGCTCAGCTGGACTGATCGCCGCAACGGTTCTCAGTTCAATTGCCATTGCAGAGGTCACAGGTATTTCAGTCATTACTGCCATTCTTGCCTTTTCACCTGGAGGTATTGCAGAAATGGCAACGACAGCAGTCACACTCCATGAGGACTCAACCTTCGTAGTGGCTGTACAAGTCGTTAGAATCACTCTTGTCATTGCCATGTTGCCTCCATTTTTTCGATTCTTACATCACGTCTGGGCAAAAAAACATCCTGATTATAAAGCCGCAAAATAAAAAAGAGACGCTTTGCATGTGCAGGGCGTCTCTTTTCTTTATTCATCATGATTTCTTTTGACACCAACTACTTGATCCTTTGAAATCGTTCCAAAATGCCGGCTGTCAAAGCTATGTATTCGGTTATCTCCGATCACAAAGTAATGATTGTTTTTTATTTTATCGTGTCCTGTGATGGCTTTCAGCTGAAAATCTCCTGTCAGGACATTCCCCATTTTATGTTTTTTCTGCTCTTTTAAATAAGGTTCTTTCCATTTTGCTCCATCGACAAATAACTGATCATCTTCATACTTGATCGTTTCTCCCGGGAGCCCAATGACCCGTTTGATTAAGATTTGATTTTTCGGCCCATGAAATAACACATAATCAAACCGGCTGATTTTCGTGAGTTTTGGCGAGAACTTGTTGATTAATAATTCTGTTCCATCTGTAAATGTTGGGTCCATACTAACCCCTTCTACTTTGTACTTGACAAACATGAAATTCTTTACTTGGAACAATAAGACGATGCATGTAATAATCATCAACCATAGCAATGGCTTCTTTTTCATTAAGAGCCTCCTTTGTCCTCACGCTTGCTCATTCGAATGTTCAACCTATTTTCTACTCTCTTTCCAACATACCATAATAAAGCGATAACTAGAACCGCAAAAACACTTCTTAACGGATTCTTTACTAAAGCAGAAAGATCATAGCCAATAAAACTAATGATAAAGAGCATGACACACTTACCAGCTAAAGCAGCTAATGAAAATTGCCACATCCTAATTCTTGATAAGCCTGCTACCACATTGACGGCAGCAGAAGGTGTAAAAGGAAAGCAGAGTAAAATAAATAATGGACCAAATCCCCGCTTCTCTACCCAAAGCATCAATTTCTTAATGGAAGGGTGTCTGCTGATAAAGTTTAGCATTCTCATCTGTCCAAATCTTCTGATCAGCAAAAAGACAAGAATAGACCCTGCACTTGCACCGATCCAAGTTAATAAAAACCCTTCCCATAGGCCGAACGCATTTGCATTTGCCACCGCAAACGCCACGAGTGGTAAAAACGGAAGGAATGCTTCTATTAAAGGAAGCAATATGGCGACAATTGGTCCAAATTCCTTATAGCTTTCAAAAAATGCTGTGATATTTTCATGAGTAAATAGTGAAAGAAATGATGTCAACTTGTTTGACTCCTTCAAGGTTTGTCTACATTTCATTTTACATGGAAAACATAAAAATATACAAATGTCTTCCACTGAACCCTTGAGATTGTTTAACGCATCCGATATAATAAATAAGAACAAACGTTCTATTTATAAAGAAAGCAGGCATGGATATGACAAGACTATCAAGAATACAGCTTCAAATGATGGAACAAGCCATCTTTCTTCCAATGGTCATCTCCATCCTCAATCGCGATCTGACGCACTTAAACCAACACCAACCATTTAAACTAAATGACCCATACATTCAGCTTATGACCTCTGCGTTAAAGGAAGCACAAAAAGCCCTTTACGAACTGAAGCAGCATTTACGTAAAGAAAAAATGAAGGTACAGCAAATTGAACACGATGAAGGATTCACAACGTATCTATTTATCATAGATGGCTATGAAGAAAAGCATAAATACTTTAATCCTCGTATACGTCATCGAGTAGAGGAACTGCTGACTCGATATTTTCTCCATGAGGAAAAATAAAAGGAACTTTCTATTTTTTGGCGAATGAATCATTACACCAAAATTTAGGAGGATCAAAAAAATGATCAAAAAATTAGCAGCACTTACTCTAGCAGCTGGCCTACTTGTCCCTAGCACCGTTTCTGCAGCAGAGCCACTACAAGCATTAAAACAGGAACCCTCAGCACCATCACAATTAACAAGCGTAGCCTATACGACGGTTTTTCTCTATGGAAAACAAGTGTATTTTGAAGTAAAGGCACTTGATAATTATTTCAACTCAAATTATTATCAGCGCATTGCGTGGACGAGTAATGATAAAGAACCGAGTGTGCTCAATAATAATATTTTATCTGTCATTGTGGCTAAAAAAACCGGAGAGTCTTATCAAGTCAATTCATATGAACCGCTCACTTCAGTGAAGGATAAAATTGAATCCGGTCAAAAAGTGTATGGCTGGGTACTTGCTCTAAATGGCGTGTGGTACCCAACAATGCCTGCAACCCTTTACTATTAAAAGAAAAAAGCCTGCCTCATCGGCAGGCTCCTTCATATTGATCATAATTCAAGCTGCTCTCCCAGCTCTGTTCTGACTTCATCTAATCCTGGTCCATCTAACTCAAAATAATACACATTCCCAGGCTGATAATCATGCCCTTTTAGCTGAATGGTATCCACAGATTTCAGTGAACTTAGTAAAGGGAAAAGACCGATAAACTGCTTCATGGACAGGTTGGTTGAAACATTATCACCAAGAGTATCAATCATGTTGTCATATGACGGGATCGAAGTAATAGATTTAGATTTTTCAAAGATGGCTTGAAGTGCTTCCATTTGGCGCTTTCCGCGCATGAGGTCACTGTCTGCTTTTCTTGTTCTCACAAAGGCTAATGCTTCTTCGCCATTCAGTGTATGAGTGCCTGTTTGCACTTGAACTTTTCCCTTTGAATCCTTTTCTATTTGTTTTGCGATGCCTTCATCTTCTATCTTGACGTCAATTCCATTTAGCTCATCTACTATGTCTTGAAATGCCTTAAAGTTCCCTGAAATCACATAGTCTACAGGAATGTTCAACAAATTTTCGACTGTTTTGACTGATAAATCTGCACTTCCAAACGCATGAGCGTGGGCAATTTTATCATAGCCTCTTCCTGGTATATCAACATAAGAATCACGAGGAATACTGAGGAGCTTAATGGTTTTCTCTGTTCGGTTCACCGCCGCCAGTAAGACCGCATCACTTCTTGCTTCGTCTACCGTTTCACCTGGACGGCTGTCAATCCCCAAAAGCAGCACCGAAAAGCTATCCTTTCCTGGATCAAAAGCTTTCACACGCTTTTGCGAGGTGTCTCCTCTTTCTAATGAAACTTGCGCCTTATTCGACGCTTTTGAAATTTTATAGTATGCATATCCTGTTACGGATACCGCCATCACCATGGCAAATGCCATGATCAACAGCACGGCTTTCACCCAAGGTCGCAGTCTTCTTTTTGATCTAGTTTTTCCCTTCATCCTTTCCGAACCCTCACTCTATCTTAGTCTATCAATGTGTGTTCCACTATAACATATCTCGATAAAAGTTTCCTGCACGCAACATATTTTTATGAATCCACAATAAAAAATCACACAAATGTAAAGAACAGTCAAGAACCGAAAATCAAAAAACAGCCTGCGGGAGCGGCTGCTTTCTTCATCATGATTGAATGTTCAATTGAAATTGTCCCTTCAGCTCCTCTTCTGCTTCTTGAAACAACTGACGCAAGTTCTCTGCATAATCGCCAAGAGCGTCTTTGCTTGCTTGAAAGTTCATCCATGTCAGTTCTACTGGAAGATTCACTTCTCCTGTCAAACAGTCCCAAAGGGCATCAAGATTTTTCCCGTAATAGTCAGGAAGGTGTAAAACTGTTTTTAGCTGATCATGAAGCTCTGCTTGTGACCTGCACACTGCGCCATCCAGCTGCACTTTTTTCATGTTCATCTTCCCCTCTCATGCCTTTATTTTAAACGAATGGAAGGAGAAAGAGAAAGATGAACTTCACTTCTGTTTCTGCCTGACAACTGAGATCAACAGGATAAGGCAGGCAGGAAAAAGAAGGTTAACACCATTTGAGTCCCGTAAATATCAGCGAAAATTCCAACAAAAACACTTGGAATCCCAAGACCTAAATAAGCAAATAAGTAATACCCTGCAACTGCTCTAGCCGCCTCTTTTTTCCCTCTCTCAATAATGAGCTGAAGTCCACCTAAATACGTAAATCCATAGCAGGCCGTACCCGCTAGCATCGTTCCGGCAAGAACCAGATAGATAGATTCGCTATTTGCACCGTATAGCAAGAGACCATATCCGCACGGAAGACAGATAAACCCCACAAGGAGCGCTGTGCTGCTTTTCATCTTGCGCACAAAGGGCTGCATGAGGACACCTGCCATATTAATTAAAAAGAGCGCCGGTCCTACCCATAATTCATAACCATTTAATTTAAGCTGTGCTGGCAAAATCGAAATGACGAGGCCGCATACCGACCACGCGATGGCAATGGCTGCATTTGCCGGCATTGTCCCTTTAGGAAATCTAGGCATGTTCATCATCGGTTTTCCTGACTCTCCTTGTACAGGCGGTACGAAAAAGAAGACACCCACAATGGTTAGAATTAAAAAGCCTAGCACAATCCAATAGCTAAGCGGCGTGAACGACAAACGCTGAAAAGAAAGAAGTGCCGTAAAAAGAGCTCCGCCTCCAAATCCAACCGAACTGCATAGTGCAATAAATGTTGGAATCCAGCCTGATTTCTCTGGATATAAAGCAATCAAATAAGCGGTGCATGTTCCAACACTAAGGCCCAGCCCCACACCTTGCAGCAGCCGGGCAGCAAAGAGCATCTGGATGGAAGGATGCACGATCATCAATAAAGTGGCACATAACGAAAAACTAAGCGCAACCAATAAAATCGGTTTGCGTCCAGCCCGGTCAGAAATACCCCCAAGAAAAAGCAAAACTGGAATCAGTCCGAAAACATATGCGGCAAATACAAGTGCTGTTGCCGCCTTTCCGTACCCAGCTTGTTCTGCATATGCCGTATAAAGGGGCACTTGCAGATTCACAGCGATCGTAATCATAAAAAGACCAAATAAAACGAAAATAAACGGGACGATGGATAGGTGTGCCGTTTCTTCTTTAGATGCTGGGATCATTTGACTCTCTCCTCTATGTCATTGCATATGAGAACAGTGTACACACCATTTGGCTTACATCCTATATCCAAAAATGACGCTATTGACCAGTCCATATTTCCATGTCATCATCATGTTATGACGTCACAAAGAGAGAAGGTGCACGATGTATATTCATTTAGACCGTTCAAGTGCTACACCGCTCTGGCAACAAATCGTAACTGGGATCATTCAAAAAATTCATTCACAAAAACTGCTTCCTGACGATCAGTTAACACCGACAAGAGTGCTTGCACAGGAGCTTAATGTATCAAGATCAACCGTACAGCTTGCCTACGATGAGCTGCTGGCAAGAGGCTATGTCAGCACATCTAGAAGAGGCGGTACAAAGGTCATTTCAAGTGACCAATATACGACTTCCACTCCCCAGCAAAGTGAACCGCCTTTCTCACTCCCGATAAGACCTCACTTTGAAGAGGCCGAAAAACAAATGGATCATTGGCTGTCAGCCAATCAATTTCATGAGAAGCTCGATATTGATTTTCGTCACCAGGAACCGGCCATCGATGACCACTTTCAAAACATATGGAAACGTTCGCTAATGAAAGCATTACAGCGATTAGACATGAAGGATTGGGGCTATTCCTCTCCGCATGGATTATGGGAAGTACGTTCAGAAATACGCCAATACTTATCTGTTGAACGAGGGATTGATGTAGAAGAAGATCAAATGGTGTTAACGGGTGGCACGCAGCAAGCCATTGATTTGATTTCACAGGTTTTGCTTAAAAAAGGTGACACAGTGGCTGTTGAAGATCCAGGTTTCCCCGGCGCAAGGCTGTCGTTTATGCATCGTGAAATGAACATTCATCCCGCACCGGTAGATGAAGAAGGAATGATGGTGAATGCAGTGCCCCAGCGAACAAAGCTGATTGCTGTGACGCCCTCTCATCAGCGTCCAACCGGTGTATGTATGAGTGTCAACAGAAGGCAGCTGCTGCTGAAGTTTGCTGTCAGCCATCAGTCTTACATATTAGAGGATGATTTTGATGGAGATTATCGTTACCATGGCGGGCCACTCCCTTCCTTATTTTCTGAAGCACCCGAGCATGTGATTTACATCTTGAGCTTCTCAAAGGTACTGGCACCCGGTATCCGTCTTGCTGCCATTATCGGCTCCAAAGTAGTCATGAAGGAAATCGCCGCTCTGCAATCCCTCATTCAAAGGCAGCTGCCCATTATGGAACAAATCACACTCGCTTCTTTTTTCAAAGAAGGAGAATTCACGCGATATATCAGGCGAATGAGACAGCTGTATAAAAAGAGACAGGCAGCCATGATGAATGCCCTTTTGACACATCAATTCGACAAAAACTTCCATATCTATGGAACCGATACGGGTCTTCATGTCTTTTTAGAAGGAGCACCAGACTTTGATGAAAAAGGAAGTATTGAGGCAGCAAAAGCAGCTGGCGTTGGTATTTATCCATTAAGCCCTTATTGTTTTAAAAGTGATCGAAAGGGATTGCTGCTAGGATTCGCCTGTACGGATGAAAACATGATTCAAGAGGGCGTGCACCGTTTAAAGAAAATACTTCACATCTAAAAAGCTTGGAAGTGAACCTTCCAAGCTTTTTTATGATGATTGCTGAATCTGACCTACCTTTTCAATAAATGCAGCTGTCTGCTGCAATCCATCCTGAAGATGATGGGTCGCGGAAATAAACAGCTTTTCTTGATCGGGATGCTTCAAGAGCTTCTCCACCTTACTAACCCCTTTTTCAAATGAAGCAAGTCCTGTCTTTAATTGTTGATCAGCCTTTTGATAAGCGGCTGGAACTTCTTGATGAGCAAGTCCTTTTTGAATCACACGATCAAAAGCTTTCGTCGCTTCTGTCAATTTTTTATTTGTTTGAATCTTGCCTTGACCATCTGAGATAAATTGATCGGTCATGTTTTCATATGCTTCATTTAACTCATCCATATAAGACTGAACCCATTGTTCATACGCAGCTTCTTTTGTGTCTTGTTTTGAAGGCGGCTGACCTGCTTGCTGACAGGCTGCTAGTAATGTCACTGCTACGAGAAATAGCAGCACCAAATGCGATTGTTTTTTCATACAGAGCCTCCATTTCTTCATCCCATTCGTTCTTATCGGTTAAAGATAAGCATCCTTTACCACATAAAGCACTTTGCAAGAAATGATTTCTTTTATTGTAACAGACGGCTCGTGACACTTCTGTGATTTATGAGTAAATGGATGAAAATACGTCTAAGGATCCACAATTTTCTTATATGTCAATTAACTTTTAAAGTTTATCCTGATATTTAAAAGACGGTTCCATCACTCTAAATAGTTTCACTTCTTCATTTTAAAAAATCATGTAATAAAAGTAATTCTTTAAGATAGATCATTAACGTTTCTAATTAATTGTGTAATCTCAAGCATATCGTGCTGCGACAGTTTTTCAGGTTTTTTTAATTCCTCTTGAAAAAACGCCCCTAACTCCTTTTCATTACATATCACAAGAGGGTTTTCAATGTCCGTGTCTTTTTTATGTACAGAATTTATTTGATCTTGCTTATATCCGAAGTATAGAATGCCTTTTACCCATTGTACACTCGGAACCTTTTTCTTCAGAAATGTTTGTAGTGTGTGGGCTGTGCTTCTTACTTGCAATGCTGGATCACCATAAGATAGGATTTCTAACTCTGCATCCTTCGGCCTGTCTTCAGAGAATGGATTTTTTGAATTTCTAATCACTATCGTTTTCTTATGATGCTCTTCTATCTCTGGAAACATCATATCCAATAAGTAACTGAACTCCCCCAAATCGTTTTTAGTATAATCATATAAAATTTTTCCTCTCCAATGTTTTGTTTCAATGATATAAACACCTGTAGGTAATAAGACAAGATGGTCAATTTGTCTCGCTTCTAATATCTTGCCTCTACTGTCTGGCACGAATTCATTTCCCATAATCACCATTTGATCATGAGTAATGAGCCCTTCATTTACTAAACTTTGCTTTATTTTTAATAATAAATGATGCGCTATAACTTCCCCCTTATTTCTCTGGAATTTCGCTTCTATTTTTTTTGCTTGTTCAAGTTCTTTAATTGACCTTTCTTTCTCATAAATTATGTCTTCCATTGCTGCAGTTTGTTCTTCGCTTGCTTTTAAAACTTGTTGTAATTGTTCATTAAACAATAACTTGTTTTGTTTTATTTTTCTTGATAAATGTAAACAAAATCCAACAAGAATTAACATAAGCATAATCACAAAAATCTTCATGTACATCACCTCTCCATTTTATCCCTGTTATTACCATCGGCATATTTTATATTTTTTTCGACTTTCGCAGAATTTGTCGAACAAAAAAGACCCCTTTCGGCGCCTTTTTGCGTTGTATTAAATCCATATATCATTTTCTGCTGACAACTCAGAAAAAGTATTAACTGTGCCTGCCGCCTCCCCGCAGCTTAACGAGCATGACATTCTTCTTTGGTATATGGTGTATGTTCTTTTCCTTTTGAGATCGCGTACATTTCTCCTGTTTTGAGTTCGACCTAGCCATCTCTGAACTCAATTTCCTTCTGACCATCAATGACGAGACATACTTCAACCGTGTCGTCATGATGATGACAAACGAAATCGCCTTGTCTTTTCACAAGCTTAAATTGTATATCATTCATTTCTGCAATGACCTTTTGTCTCGCCTAAAATCTGATTGGCAATAAAAATATCTGTCAGCCCATGCGCTGCCATCACCTCAGCTTCTCCTACTTTCGCTACGGTAATGCCAGATGCCCCGCCAACTCCTGCACCGGCGTATACAGTTCATCATCATATCCCCTTTCACTGCCTCTTTTTGTATAAAATTTTATACATTATTTTCTTCAAGACTGAAAGAATGATGTGCTAAGCCCTTTCCAGATAAGGGGTCCAGCGGCTGCTTCGCCGCTGGCTTTTGACTAATATCTGTTACGAAGCTCCCTTAAGATAAAATCGTATACAAGGTTGAGCTGCTGTTCCTTTGGATACAGCATAAATTCCTGTTTCTTAGGAAGACCTCCATCTAAACGATCCTGAAATTTCGTTCGGAGATATGCTGTCCGGTGCACCTGACTCTCAAATGATTTATATGAGACATCAAGTTTGACGGTTTGCTCATTTGTAAAGGTGACCACCGTGTCTCCGAGGGATGATTCCTGGAAGGTATGAATGTATTTGTGGGAGATCCAGCCGCACTGAGGACGGTTGGATGAATATGTTGGGAAGAAATACAGATGATTGGATGAGTCAATCACAATGGGAGGCTTATGAGAAATACCATTGGGATGTTTTTAGGTGTTTTTAGTCATTTTTAACCTTTCATTAAATACCCCACCAACAATCAAAAACGATCATATGTTCTTGTTCGTTTTTGATTGTTTTTTGGTTTAGGCATCAAAATGGCATCAAAAAAGCCATCCATGAGGACAGCCGGGTGTGAGTAATATTAAGAAGTAGTTAATCATTGAAATATACGAATTTTTATAATCCTGTTTCCGCGGGTAAACCGTATACTTTAATTATACACCACACTTAGAAACCGAACAAAAAACCCCATCAACAAGGATGGGGTTTGTATTATGTATTTGAAGCATCCCAAGGATGCCCTCATGGACAGGAGCACACACAGTACTCTTACTAAAATTTAGCTAATCCACAAGTCAGACAGTCACAATTCCTTGTGCTGTAAATACACAATACTATATATAAACTTTCCTGTCAAGAACATTAATATACATTTTCATTAGGAAGTTTTAAAATTGTATATCCTTTCTTAAGAAACCTTCTTAAATCATTTTTCCCACAAAGAACATGTGATTTTGTATTAGCTAAAATATCAGCCGCTTGTATTAAATAGTTGGAGCTTGAATCCTTATAACTAACTTTAAAATCACTCTTGAAAGAGGTTGTTGTATACTCCTTATGAATATTGTACATATTATCCTCGTTGAAGTAATGAATTAAATAGTCTTCAAGTGAATCAATGGATGAGTGTGCCACATTTTGATTATCTATATAAACATTTAAACAATCACAATCTTTAGGCAATATATTTTTTTGCATCAATTCATCAATTAGTCTTCTAACCATATAATTTTTAAAAGCTGTCACACGTCTACTCTTAGAAAAATCTAATCTAACTAAAGAAGATACTTTTACACTTACAAAAACTTGAACAAAATTGTATTTTTTTAATTTATTAAGGACACGTCTTCTTAAAGAATTTTTCATCATTGAGGTTTTCAATTCATTTGTAACGTCTTTTTCTTTACGAATTCTATTAATAAATTTCGTATAATCCGCATTAATTCCATGATAATCTTTTTCCCTAACTAGGATTCCACCATATACAAATACATCGGAAAAGGGGTAATTAGGGTGCAGCTGACCTGAGTCATCCAAAATCAGAAAATACTTCATATTCATCACCAATACTTCCAATTTTTCATTAACTTAATACCAAATTTTGTGACCACAAATCTATTATACACAAAAACCATAGTGAAAGTCGCAACAAAATCTATTCATTAATTAACAAAGAACATTTTAGTTACTGATTATTTAGAAGAGGGACGGTATTTTTTCCGCCCTTCTTCTAAATCTATTTTCAACTGCTCTATATCTGATTTTAAGAACAAAACAGTCTTACCCACTTTTTTTATCGATCGTACTCGACCATCAGTATGCAATTTACTCATACGCTGCTTGTTTACATTTAAGAGCTCCTGCGCCTCTGAAGAGGTCAGGAGCTCATTCATAACAAAGTCCTCAACCTCCTGGCGGTTCTTCAAATGATATTCCATGTTATCTGCTCCTTACTACATCTATGATGATTACAAAAAGCGTTGCAAGTATTAAAGCGGCCATGATTACCGTTGTGAAAGTATTTGTCCATATTGAACGCGTTACAATTGAAGCCGCACTCAAGAGGATCATAAAGAAGATCAATTGTTTTTGGTTCATATTATATGCTAGACTGGTTATAATTATATTGAGAAGCGAGCGATTAACTCGCTTCCCCACTGTTAGTCCTTCTTATTATCTTTGTTTGCGTCGTGTGATTGTTGGGCAATCCACGCTATAGATGCAACGTAAAAGATGATTTGAAGGACTTTTATCATGTTGTCTAGCATTTCCTCACCTCCTATATTTATTATACTATAACTATAGACTTATGTCTATAGTTAAACTAAAAATATTTGAACATTCTGTATTTTTAGGTACAAAGTATAACCATATATGCTATTATTTAACTGAAGCATAAATAGGGAGGGTATTATATGAAAAAGCTTATTGCGTTGATACTTACTTTTGTTATGTCGTTGGTGTTTATTAACTCTGCATCGGCTGCAAGCACATTTGAATCTGTTACAGTTGGTGGTTGGGATAACGCCTACACAAGTCCAGTGGATGGACAAGGTCAATACGGAAGAATTACCCTACAAGGAACAGCAGGATCACAAGCTTACGCATTCGTAGAAGTTTATTATAATGGTACATGGCATCGTCCCACAGTAAATGAACCAGACTTTGGCTGGCTCTGGTTGGGCAGTGGTGTAAGTCAAGATACCACTAACTATTATATGGAAAAAGGAAAGAAATACAGATTGTACGTTAACACTACAGGATCAGATTATACCGCTAAAGGTTTCATCAGAACTTATGATTGATAAAAGGAAGCTCCCACAAGCTGTGGGGGCTTTTTATTGTTTTATTTATTAAATAGACTTTCAAGTTTCGCTTTTGTCTTCGGTCCATAAATGCCGTCTGCCGTTAGACCGTTCATTAATTGAAATCGCTTGACCGCATTCGCTGTTTTCGGTCCATAATAGCCATCAATTCCGTTGTTTTTTGCCCCTTTGTCAGGGTAGTAATACACAGCGGCTAGGGCTTCCTGTAAGGCTTTTACGCCAGAACCTTTCGTTAATGGCTTGGTTACTTTTAAAATGCCAGAAGGCAGGTTGTATGTCTTTTTAGAAGTTGTTTTAGGCTTAGATGTGCTTTTAGATGGCGATGATTTAACTGGCGTTGTCTTAATTGGTTTTGCAGAAACTTTATTTGATAGTAATGACACCAAGACAGGACGCTTTCCCGCTTGAAGCTGTGATAAAGTCAAACCGCCCATCATTTCAAGATGTGGGTAGTCCTTAAAACTCTTCCAGTCTCCACCCCACGAAAAACCTAGTGATTTTCCGATTTGCGCTACTCGGCGCCATTTCTCGTTGACTGTCCATAGCGTTTTTTTTCCATCCGCACTTAATAGAACGTAATCAATCGCTAAACCATAGTTGTGATTTGATTGACCACCTTTAGCGTTGGTGACAATCTTCCCAGGAGCGGTACGACCTTGAGCGTAAAGTTTGTTTTGTTCTGCAAACGAACGGTGGCCAGAAGTAATCTGTACATAGATATCTTCTTTATATGCTTGCTTGATCATTTCAATTGCGCTTTCTTTTACAACACTGTGAATGCCGGCACCCATATTTCTAATTGAACGATCTATAAGAGTTTGTAATCCAATTTTTTCAGCCATGTTCATTCTCCTCTGAATTCATTTTTTATAAACAAAAAAGCCGCCTAATGGCAGCCGTTTATTTTGAAAGTCCTTTTTGTTTCAGAATTTCTTTTTGTTTTTTTCCTTTTTCGGTAACATAGTTATTTTTAAACCATGCGACAATTGTAGTTATAAGCAAAAATGCCGTTGATCCAGCCAAATATAATGAATCAGTAAGGGTTGTTACCTGATCATCTGTAATTGGTAATACCGGCTTTCCAAACATCACAAGTGTTTGATTAATAAAGGCAATTAAAAGAAGCACTGTACGGATCACAGTGCCTTTGTCGAAGTTTTTCATATTAAATTCCTCTTTTCATTTTATTTTAGATTTCTTTCGATCTTATCGAGCTTATCAATGACAACATCGTACTTCTCACTAAACTTTGCTAAGACTTCATTTTGCGCTTCGATTTGTTCGTTTAGCTTGTTCTCACGCTCTTTAGTTGTATTGAGGACATAAAACAGCACCCAACAAAAAAGCACCGCAAAGGGTCCTTGTGTCATCAAATATTGAGCCAAATCCATTTCCAAGATACTCACCTACCTCACTTTGTCCACCCCCTTAAAGAAGGCAAAATAAAAACGCCTATTCAGCGTTTGTTGGATATTCTTCTTGAGTTATTTCTTTGTATTGTTCCGGCGTGATCTTCCCAAAACGTACAAATTTTGCAACGTCTTTTTCTTTATAACAGGTCCACTGATAGAACAATGAAATACTACGGAACCAATCCAATTAAATTACCCCCTTTTCAGTCAGTAACATGACAAGTTCTGCTGTTGTTTTTGATTGTTCTTCTGCTCTCTTTTCTGACTCTGCAAGTTGCTGGAGCAGATCCGCATTTTGCTGTTTTAATAGCTGAATATCTGATGGTGGTCCCGTTACAAGTTGAAAACTGTCGATATATTCTTGGGTTGCCGACTCAAACCACTCATCTTTAACTGGATCATACTTATGCAGATACAGCCCGTTCGGGGGTTGTGTTTTTGTGTAACTTTCGGGTATTTGCTCACCATTTTCAGCGTCAATCTCAATTTCTTCGCCCGGCTGCCAAATAAATTCATCGTTATATTTATAAACCCATATCATTTTTAACTACCTCCTTACCTAGTTCTAAAACGGAAACCAAATGATAAAAATTCCACAGGGTTTGATGTGTTTGAACTGGACTGTATACATACCCGTCCATCTGTGCCGATAAAGGTTCGATGAGTTTGTGGCACTCCTGGCGTTCCCACACTGGATGCAATGCCCGGAAAATACTCTGACTGCATCGGGCGATAACCCACCGGCAGAGTAAAGACCGGCGTATCAAGTCCTAGTACCCCTCCGTAAACAGCGCCTTTTATCTCGACAACACCGGATGCGTCTTTACTAAATCTAACCGTATGAATACTGCCGTCTGCTGGCGCATATTGCTTCCATCCGGGTTGTAATGTTGGAATGTTCCATACCACGTCAAGATCGGATGCAGTCAACTGACGTTCCCAAGTCGTCCATGTTTCCGAATCGCTTTTGCGAAAACGGAAGTACGCCTGTTTACCCTTAGATGACTCGTATGCTATTTGGGCAAGAGTATTGCCATAGCTCATAACGAGCAGGAATACGAGATTAAAAGACGGTGGGCCATTTAGACCTGCGTTATAAATTAAGTACATGCCGGTCTGTGTAACCGTATTATAGTCGGTAACTTCTGCGCTACCTCTATAAAAAACCCGCCCGTTATCTAACGTGAGTTTCGCTAATTGTGCCCTATTCCATTTTTCTTTGTCTGCTGATGATATGTGTAGATCCTGATCATTAACATGATTATCAAAATCAACCTTTGAGGCCTGTTTAATGTTATCGACATCCCCTAACCCTACCTGTGATTTCGTGACAGCATGAGGATTATTTTTTGCGTTAGAATGTGCAGTTATATCATTCGATAAAACCTTTAAACCTGCTGTAACTTCAGTTGTTGTTGCTGCTTCACTTTGCAACTCATTTAAAGCCTCATAGGTACGATTCATGTACCAGTTGAACCAATCGGCAGGCGGATGGTCCATTGGTTTAAATCCCTCACTAATTTTGCTTTGTGGAGGCTTTTGACCTGCGTTGTCCCATTGTGGTAACTCTTTTGTAAAAGCCATGCTTTCCCTCCTTATTAGATTGGTAGTGGATAATCATCCTCCGGCTCAAATATGCCTCCTAATGTCCCTCCGTCTTTCCCATCAGACGAAAACCCGAATGGGCTTGTCTCGATTTCATCAGGAATAGATGAAAAACTGAAAGTTCCATTAAGATTGATATAAGCAACTCGGACACCAGCTGCCACGGTCTTTTGAACAATTGAAGAAAATTGCGTGGCAGACATTCCAACTTTATTAAGTGCTTCAAGCGGTGCCTTTTTCACAATGATTGCAGCTGGTTCATCTTCATTATCTTCTTTCACAGTGTAGATATTTATCTCTTCATAAGCACAATTCAAAGTCTTGGCAAGTGCTTCTATAATACGATTTGTTGTTCCATCAGAAATGTTCCGTGCTACTTTACCACGAATCAGGACTCGATATATTTCGTCTGTGGCTCTGCCTCTATTTTGAGCAACGTTATCACCTATTAAATCAAGACCGCGCCCTTTTGCGTTATCTATATCACGCCATTTTTCAGCAGTGGTCAGTGTCTTCCTTGCCGCGGTTAGTTGTTCATCTACAATTAAAAAAAGCTTTCCGATATTGCTCTTCTCATCTTTCTGAAAAGCATCGGTCAGCTTATTGATTAAGTCCTTAATCATACATGTACCACCTCGATTTCCGAGAAGAGAACTTGCGCCACTTGTTTAGGCTCAATCTCTATGTTCGATTGTCCGAGTGTATCACGAGTTTTCCCAATCTTGACCACAACATCATCAACACCAGCCACTTGATACACAGCATTATATAGTTGAGATAAAATAACATCGTCACCCATTTGAGATCCCGTGAATGAAGACCCCGATTTGTCCACGCCACCAATTTTATATACAACATTATTCTTGATCAGATCATCCCCATCAATGGGGAATGATGCATTTGTCTTTAATTCAAGGCGGACATAGATTTTCACCTCTTGAGCGAAATCAAAATTGACTGTATGATCAATGCCGCTTAAATCAGTAATTACAACAGATTGATTCCCTACTGTTTCTATGCCTGCCGCTACACTATTAAAAAGCGAATCTGCCACATCTTCTTTTATACCTCCAAGCACATAAGCATGAATGCTTTTAGGTGGATTACCGTCAGCATCTACTTCCATTGTGTTATTCATAACAACGTTCGCTGACCTTACTCCAGTTGTTTTTATAAGTGCCGCAATGATCCCGCTGTGCGTGGATGCTGAACTGCCTTCTACTGATCTTTTAATTCGTGCACGATACTCCGAATCTATTTCAATATCAGAACCGCCAGCGGCCGCTTCGGGGTTGGTCACAAACGTGATATTTTCCGTTGGTTCAGCCTGTACAGTGATAGTATCAGCTGCAACATTGTTCATTGCGCCTTTATCGAGTGATATGACATCGACTAACGCTTTTCCATTAGTATCAATTGTTGCTTCTTCAAGCACTTCAAAATATATGTCTGATTCCGTTGCAAACTGGGTTTCTTCTTCAATGATGTGACCCGGCTCACCTTCAATTTCAAGCGTTGCATATGATTCACTTGCCGGCTCTCTTGAAATGCCATTGTTATTTCCGAGTCTATCAAGCTGTACTCCCTCGGATTTACTGACAAAACCACTGTTATACACACGTTCAGCTATATCCCATACACCAGATAAAAACCAAGCTATGATTCTGAAGATGATTCCAAGAGGCGTCCGGCTTGATGTATTTACATCCTCCCCGAACTGTTCCTTTGCCTTATCTTCCATTTCGTCTACAATGTCTGAATATGTTTTTCGCTGGAAGCCGTTTTCATTCAACAACGTCAACACCCCCTATCTGTAACTCTTGGCCGTCTTCTTCTTTGATCAATTTCAATTTGATACGACTGGAGCGTGCTTTTCGATCAAACTGAAATTCTATATCTTCTACTGTGGCAATGCGTTCTTCTTGAGCTATTGCCTCAATGATGTCATATTGTGCTTCTTCTTCATCAAGATTTTTACCGAGAAAATTTTCACGCTCGACTCCTAAAAACTCATCTAGTTCAAACTCTCCTAGGCTCGTTTTCAGTATCAATTCAACGGCTTGAGCAAGCTCTTCGTCTCCGTCGATCATTTCTAGTTCCCCATCTTTGAAATTAAGATCACCATTAACCAGTTTTAAAGTTTTCATCCGTCATACACCCCAATCACTACAGCATCCGTTATATCGTGTGCACGGGTACTATCAGGATCAAAAGGTTTGTTTGTCAAATTATCAAGCGCTCTATCTGCAAATGATAGAAATACCATCGCTCCAACCTTTATGTCTGGCTCGACATGCTTTAACACAAGGGCGTCTTGTATCAATGGTTGTTCATATAAAGTGTCGTCGTCAGCGGTCATAAAGATCGGTTTTACATCTGCCGTATGACTGGCAGCATCGTAAGAAACGACCCTACCAGGAGCGCAAACATGAATAGAATGCTTGATGCCTTTTATAAGATTATCGAAAAAATTCGTATCCGCCGCCATTAGATCACATCCGCTTCTGTGTAAAAATCGTTCCCATCAAACACATGCTTACCCTTTTTAACACGATACTTTCCGTTGGCTGTTTTGCTCTTAATGATAATAATTGAAGCGGTGGTTATGCGATGCTGCAATAAGCATTTAACCGAGTACCCTTTCAACTTTTCATCCTCAAAAGCTTCAGGAGAGTCGAGCAAACCTGTTGATTCTTTCAATTCAAACCGCTCATCATCCCCTTCTGTAATGGATCTGATAACAAGACGGCCGCGCCTGTAATACAAAGAAGCACCACAATCATGCACAACTTCTTCTAATTTCTTCTCAATACTTCCTGTGACTGTGTACCCTTTCTTGTATACCTTGTTTCTAGGCAAAGTCAACTTTGCTAGTTTAATATCAAGAATGCGGATCAAACGCTTTATAATCGTGCGGGCTGTTGTTCCTTTTTTAAACGTGATTTTCATTGATTGTTTTCTGTATTTCGCCTCACGGACTGTTTTGTATTTGATTGTTCGTGTGCTTTTGCGGACAGATGTCTTACCCGATTTCAATTTGACCACTTTTTTTGTTTCAACCTTCAATGGTTTCTTCAGCTTGTACCGCTTGTTGGCATAATATTTCACAGGAGCATCAGCGGTATTTTGATCAACTTTAATATGAGAGTAATCGTCTCCTTCTTTCATATAAATTGAAGTGATTTTATCGACCCCTGCGCGCTTCGTCAGTACCTTTGTAACCTTTCCGATAGCTAACACCCCAAAGTCGCTTTTATAGCCCGCCTGAACGGTCATAGTAGCGCCTTTTTTGATTTTATTGATCGTGCTGCTACTTAGGTTGAAAATCTCGACTTTTGTTTCATTCGGCTTGGCGTCATCATCAAAGGGAACTTCAAAGCGAACTTCTAAGTCTTTATAATCAAAGGTCCCTTTATAAGAACCGCTATCAATCGTCACTTTAACAATACGACCGAATAACAATTTGTTATTATTCGTCGCCATATTCTTCACCTTCCTCGCCAACATCGTCAATATACAGAAACACAGTTTTCATGAAGTTTTCTGATGAAAGCCGAGTTTCTGTATTTGATTCGTCTAACGGTACTAACGAAGGAGCTGGCAAACGATCATCTATAATGTCATCCCACAATGGCACATTTAAAATCATTTTTTCACCTAGTACGATTGGCTCCATGTCCATGTCATACAGGTCGATGGAATAGCTGTCATCAGTTTCGTTATAGTTGATTTGAAAAACAAATGTACTGTCAGCTAAATCAATTTCAAACTGCTGCGGAATGTCTTCTATATCAATTGGAATATAGTCTCTCGTTGCCATTTTACTCCCCCTACTTCACCCGTAATTTGACCCCTATAGGAATGCGGCGGTCAGGGTACTTATTCCATTTTCTAAGCTGTGATAGGCTCGTACCGTACCACATCCTCATGTGGCTATATGTTTCGCCTTTCTTCACTTTGTGATAGACAGCTTTGCTTTTCTTCGTATTTGATTTCTTCTTTTTCCCTGCTGCTTTCACTTTCTTTTTTACAAATGGGCTTTTTGCAATACGGATTTCTTGTAATTCCACCGAAATAGCAAAGCCATTTTTGTACTCACCAATATCTCGAGATAGATTGGTAATGACAACGTTTTTCGCTACTTTTCTTCCTGTGTAGTTAAGCAGTTTGCCCGCATACATCTGCTTTTTAAGATACGCAAAGTCTTTGTTTGGATTTTTACCCAGCAAAAAACCCGAAATTGAAGTGATTTCGGGTTTTCGTTGTACATGATCAGTTATGGGAATGCCTTTTTCCACAGGGTATGATGTCACTTCTACTTCGGGATTGTCCGACTCTTTTTCGTTAACTATTTTGATTTTCCCTAGCTTTGCCATCAGTATTCCCCCTCTGGTGCATACATTGGATTCAGCTTTTCCCACGTTTCTTTAAGAGCTTCTTGTACCGCTTGTTTAATACTGCTTTCGCTGCCAGATGAAGCACCGCCAGAAACTTGGACATAAACTGTTGGTGAAAAACTATTGCTGTTTGATGAATTAGAATATGTTGTCGAACTAGATGAAGGTGTATAGGCTGCGTCACTTAACATGCTGTTTGTTCTACGGTTGTTGTAAATTGTTGACCCGCCAGACAAACGCATAAGCTCTGGTCCTTGCTCACCAACCATTGCCCATTGATCGCCAATAATACGACCACCTTTTGCATACCCCTTATATGGACCACCGCGCGCCATTGATTTTAAGCCCGGATGATTATAGATCCCACCATACCTTCTATTAAGATAGTTAATCGCCGCTATGATTTGATGAACTGGGTTTTTGATATTGCCGTAACCCGGCTCTTTGTGAGCTGCAAATGTGCTCGGTATAAACTGCATAAGCCCTTGTGACGGATGTCCGGCTTTCCAGTTACTATCCCATCGGTTGACTACATTAGGATTTCCGCCTGACTCTTTCATGGCGATGGTTTGTAAGGCACCAGCGTAACTAGGGCTGATTCCTTTAATTGAAATAGCTTGAGCAACCCACTTTTTAACGGCAGCAGATCCACCGCCGCCAAACATACCGCCAAAGCTTTCAATCTTTTTCTTTCCCCAGTTCATGACACTGTCTTTAACCTTAGTGAATAGCCCCTTTGCTATATCACCAAAACCTCCAGCTAATGAAGGTACTTTCCCGCCAAACATTTCAAAGGCTTTATTCATGAGCTTTGTAGGATTAGAAATGTAATCCCACACGTCAAAGGCAGCGTTTTTCACTTTTCCAACAACGTTTTTTGCTCCCTCAACAGCTTTACCAAGCCATCCTGACCCTTTTTGATTCCCTTTAGTTCCATCACCATACATAGGGACATTTCCAAGAGTTTCAAGGGTTTGTTTATGCGATAATACCTGCGTTCCTTTTGGTAGATTCATCAGTGTGTCGGTTCCCGGCGATAACCCTACGTGGCCAGATGGTGTTTTATATAATTCAGGGCCTCCACCATCACCTAAAATTGCAAGACCACCCGGATGTCCATTTGTACCATTCGCATATTTTGGCGGGTTCCATTTTGGGATTTGTACATCTTTAATGCCAATCTGTCTCAGTACCCAATTGATACCGTCGGTCACGCCATTAACAGCGGTTGCCAGTGCTCCAGCTAGCATATTCCCTAGACTTTTCACGCCACTAACTGCTTTAGATGCCATTGATTTAATGCCTTGACCAATCTTCCCAGGTAAAGCTTTTGCTCCAGCAACCATGTCACCAAATCTCTTTTTAACAATGTCCCATAATGCTCCAGCTAATCTACTGACATTGTTTTTTACAAAGCTCCAACCTCTTATAATTAAACGCCCCATATTCACAACAGCATTCGAAGCGTGTGTTGTACCATTCGCGAAAAAGCTTTTGACGCTTGTCCACATTCCTGATACAAGTGCTCTTATTCCGTTCGCCAATCCTAAAACGCCTTTTAATAAGCGACCTATGAAAAGCAGTTGTATGCCATTCCATATAAATTCAATAGCACCGAAAAAGAGTTGCTTTACTCCTTCCCACATCTTTCCGAAATCGCCTGTAAATAATCCTGTGAAGATTTTAACAACGCCCATTATGATATTAAGCGCACCAGTAATAACGCCTTTAATGTTGCCCCATACAGATTGAACAATATAGAGGATTACAGGCATTAAAAATACAAAAACCTTTTGTAAGACACTAAAAACATTCTGAAGTGCTTGGACTATTTGCGATCCATTTTCTTTCCAAAATGCTGACACCTGTTTACCTATTGAGGACAAGAATTTGAACACACCGCCCAATGCTTGGCCTATGTATGGCGCGATAAATTGAACGGCTGACAATATCCCATTAAAAATCGTACTGAACACTGGCGCCATACCTTTAATAGTTGAAATAAAGCTATTTATGAAAGCTTGCACATATGGAGATATGCTAGAAATGGATGTTTTAACCGTATCAAAAACCGATTTCACTTTATCTGTTACTCCCACAATCATATCTACCGTACTTGGAGGGAAAAGCTGTGACAATATACCGTAACCTTCTAAACGATCTCCTGTACCTTTACCTTGCATAACGCCAAATACGCCCATAATCGCTTGTTTAGCGGTTTGGGCTGGACCTGATATATTTTTAAATACAGAACCAATCGTATTGAAAGTTGGCTGCATTACTTTTCCAATGCCGAAAATTACATCAGGCAATTTACTAAACTGAGTAGAAAACCATCCCATTGCAGCTTGAATATGAGGCTTTGCAGGCTCCATGATTTTTGCCATTGTCGAACTAATAGACGATTTCATGCTATCAACAGACCCGACCCACGTATCTTTTGAATCTTTCATGATACCGGCCATCGCTGCTGTTTCGCCAGCTGCCCCTTTGGTTCCTTTCTGCATTCCTTTTACAAGCGCGGCAATTGCTTCTTCACTTTCAAAAGCACCTTTAGAAATGACTTTTTTCAGGTCCATAACATCTTGACCCGTTTCATTCGCCAATATCTTTAGAGCTGGTATACCAGCATCCATGAGCCGGTTCATTTCTTCCATAGACAAGGTACCTGATACCTGCATAGCTCCAAAGGCGTCACTGATCTGTCTGAATCCTTCAGCTCCTTTACCACTTGCGGCAGCGGCATCACCAACAGCTTGCATTGTAGGTATAACATTCTTAACATCCATACCAAAAGCAATAAGGTTTCTACCGCTATTTGCAATGTCAGTAAAGGCGTATGGCGTTGTTTTCGCAAATGCCAGCATGTCGTCAAGAAAGTTTTGCGCCTTCTTCGCATCGCCCATCAAAACAGATAAGGAGGTTTTAGCCTGCTCAATAGCAGATAAACGCCCCATACCTGTTGCGGCTAAAGCTCCGCCTGATAACAGCCCTAATGCTCCTGCATAACCTTGTACAGCCGTTTTAGCTTCTCGGAATGGTGCTGTTATACCTGATCTAACACTATTTGCAACGCTTCGTGACATTGAACTAACCGATGATGGGATTCGCCCAAAAACTCCGCCTAACCTCGATGCACTTTGTGTCATCTGTTGAAACTGTCCACCCACTTGGCCGCCCATACGGTTAACTTGTTGTGTAAAAGAAGTTGTACTTGTTGTGTTCTCTGCAATTCTATTTCTCATTGCGGACAATTGACTGTTTGCTACTCGGATTGTTCTAGCGCTTGTGTCAGTGGATCTTGTGAAACGCATTATACTACGGCTTGCTGTGTTAATATTGGTGTTTGTTGAGGTGACACTTTGACTCGCTGTTCTCATTCCACGGGTTAGGTTTACAACCTGCCCGTTCGCTAGCCTAAGTTGTCTAGTTGCTGCAGCTGCAATCTGACTAGTATTGTTAAGACCATTACTCATCGCTTGAATTGGTCGATCTGCTCCCTGAATACTACTAAGCATACTATTTACTTGAGTATTCATTTGTTGCAATGGTTTCGAGTTAGCAATGAGTTTCAGTTCAATCGCAGTGGTCCGCAAAGGTTGAGACATCTATTTACCTCCTTTCTGATTTGCTTTGTTCTTCGCTTCTATCATGAGGTCAAGGGCGGCATTAGCTTCGGCAATCTCGTCAGGTGTCATATATCTAGCAACGTCAAAACTGATCACTCGCTCCATCACTAGCCGCCACATGTCCCACTCATTTTTTGCTTTGTTCTTGTAGTGGTTCTTGTTCTTCGTCTTCCGTTGTAAGAAACGTGTCACATTCGTTCATGACCTCCTGCAAGGCCTTCAATCCTTGCTCATCCCAATGAGACCAATCTACTTTAGGACTGTGAATTACATGTTTCATGTAACCGTCATACAAGGCATCTAAATTAATAGAGCCATCACCAGCAGCTACAGATGATTGCAATTGAACTACCTTTCTTACTCCTGGGTGAACAAGTGTATACTTTACGCCTTTTACTGTTACTTCTTTTGATTCGCCTAATTTTGCCATTGGTTTTCTCTCCTTTAGTGGTTTGTTCATATGAATAAAAGCAGCCTTTTCAGACTGCTTTCGTGTGTTCGTTTTCTTTTTTTGAGCCATTATTTTACTGTGTAATCAAAGACTTGAATTTCAAACTCTCTGTCTCCGACTTCATCCCCATACTCAGCATCAGCATTTTTCTTTACCATTGCTGATGTTCCTCCAATCGTTTCTTTTACCATTCCATTATTTTTAATCCAAATAGGGAATTGTTTAGCTGTGTTTGCGTATTGATTTAACAAAGCAACAAATGGTGACCCCTGCGACAATGTTAGTGTAATTGTGCCTAACATGTTGTTTGTAACCGCAACGCTTGCTTCACCTTTTGCGCTCATCTTCACCTGAAAGTTGTCCTCATCTTTTGATGCTGACACCATTGTTCCTTCTGAAAACCCCGTCACTATTTTACTTGCAATTGTAGTTGTGACATCCATTGGGTTATATGTGTAAGTTTCTGACATTAATTAAGCCCCCTTTAAATAATGATTTCCCCTGTGATTTCTGCCGTGTGAACCGCTCCAGCAAGCTCAAATGTAAACGATAATCCGTCATATACACGGTTTTTGCGGTTTTCGTCTGTCATTTCGCTTCTTCCTTTAGACTGAACAGAATAGACAGGCTGGCCGTCCTCATCAGGTGCAATAATTCCGTTTGTAAATGCGGTTTCCAAAACATTGATAATTTGTGATTCAAGTAAAGCAAACCCTTCATTTGTGTAAGGGATTTTGTCAGTTGTGCTTAAAGCGGTTTGAATTGAAGTCTCGATGTTGAGCTTGACCCAATCTTTGCCGTGCAGGACGTCAATAAATTCACCTGAAGCTGTAATACCTTCGCTTGTTTGGTTGCGGCCTGCTTTAGTAACAAACGCAATGGCACCCGCCTTGTGGATGTTTTCCAACGTATCTACTTTGAAATCTTGTGGTGTGACACCAACAAGATTTTTAAACTTCCACGTAATCGAACCGACAGGCTTGTTTGCAATTGCTCCAATAAGCGCGGCATCTGGTTCCTCATCAACAAGCGGATGATGAAATACGATGGTCCGATCTTTTCCTGTGTATTGCTCAAGCTCTTCTAATGACGCGACTTTTAAGACAACGAATTTATATGACTTCTCTTCAAAGAATTTTGAGGCTTCAAGTCGATCTTCTGCATTGACAGCAGCCAGTAATACAAAATGAAAGTCTTTGTCGAAATACTCTTCTAATGCGTTTCTAACGCTGAAAACCTGTTTAGGTTTCTCTGTATCTCCTGTCTCGAATTCGTGCCCAAACGAAGCCACAGCGACCTTATTCGGCGCATTGTCACCTTGTGCAAAGATAGCCGCTGCCTTTTTGTAAGTGGCCGTACTTTCTCCGTAATTTTGCTTTAATGATTCCAGTGACCCGTATTCTCGATAAACACTTTCAGTTGCGCTAGTGTTTTTAACCAAGATAAGCGGAATGCCAAGACCTACAAGTGTTGTGGGCTTTAAAATATCAATTTTGACTTTTACGTCTGATAAAGGCATGTAATTACCCTCCTATATTCTCGTTATTTATGGTGACGGAATCAAAATACTCTGACTCTGCCCCGTTATGTGTTACTCGTATTCTGAACCGTGCATCAAAGCCATGACGACGCTCATTTTCGATCGAAAGAAATGTATCTCTGTTACCTGTGCCCTCCGCTCGAATAAACGCGATTCCATTATCATAAAGAACCTGCTTCGCCTTCATAGTTCTAAAAATCGTAGCAGTCTGTTGTGTTAAAGAAATCACTTCAATAGCATCATCGGAAATCCAAGTGAACGAAAAGAAAATATCTACATCTTCAGTGATCGCATCACCTTCGATAATTCCCCGATGTTGGGGAATGTATGGTGATGTAATGTTATATGTGCAAAAAGGATAAGCAGGCTGCTTTCCTGTTCCGTTTTCCATAATCACTTTGTGACCGGTGCTATCTCCAATGACACCAATCACCGTGCTTATAATGGATTCGTAATCAATCAAAGCTGCTCACCGCCTTTAAGATGTAACTATTGAAGTCTGCGTAATCCTCAAAAGGATTCATAGATTCAACATGGTATGTGCTTCCCTTATAAATCACTTTAGATTTCAAAGGGATCTCCACAGATTTGCTGATATAAAGTTGGCGGTCAAGTGTCGTTAAACGGCCACCTGATTGATAGATTAATTGACTAGGTAGAACAACAAGCGCCCCTTTTTGCTTGGTGGTTATGGCTTCCCCGTCTTGCCAGCGTCCGAGATCATCATAATCTCCTTCACTCTGCACAACGAGATCAAACGTCACGCTATATTTGTCTATGAGTTTCATGAAATTGAAGATCATCACTGTACCTCATAATCAATGGAACCAATCAGCTCACCTGTATCAACAAGCGGATTTGATGACCCTTTTTGTTGAGTGGTAAATGGCTGGTTTGCTGGTGACTTCAGATCACGGGCATATTTTTGTATTTTCCCCTTTGTCTCAAGACCGATAGAGTTCATGACGTTTCGAGTGCTGATTCCTTTTTGGACAGCTTCAAGCAAAAATCTGTCCAGCTTCCGTAGAATTTCACGCTCGTTTTCATCCCATCCCGATCTAATAAAGGATCGTTCGGGAATCACAACGTGAGTGGTATCTTTTCGCAAATGCAGACCTTGAGAATGAAGATATGCACGCATCTTTGGTGTCACTGTGATACGTGTACCAAATTCATGCACAGCTGCAATCATGGCTTCTTTTCCTGTTCCAAGAACGCCCACTCTTGCTTTTCTCTCGCCATTTCCAAGTGCGTTGACAACTCTAGGGATTCGATTATTGTCTTTGATCTTTATTCGCCCCATATCATCACCTCAACGGGCGGAACTTAACTTTCCTGTATTTTCTCCACAGCTTATACACAGCCTCGTAACGCGTATAATCACTTGTGTATGTCTTGCTCATGCCGCCGATAGATTCGGAGGAAACACCCACCTCATTCGAGCGGTCAATTTTAATCATCATGGCAATTCCTTTTTTGACTGGTGAAGGCAACTCAAGTAACCCCTCTTTGTTTAAAAAGGGGTTGTTACAATATTCTTGAGCGTATTCAATGCCATCTTGCAATTCCAGTTTCAGCTTTTCATCCTGTGACTGATCATCTAAAGGGATCTCTAAACGGGTTTTTAATTCTATTAAATCCATTATTCACCCCTCAATCCCACTACTTCATATGTTAGAAAGCAGCGGCAATGTATGTCATTGGCTGCGCTGCCTGATTGTCCGGGCGCAACTGCTGTGACACCATTTCCTAGATCAAATTGTTCATTGACCTTTCTACGCTGACCTTGTAACGCTTTATGATTTGCCTTCCGAGTTTGTCGGACCCGCCCATCATTAACGTTGTTCCATACCTTTTCCATAATGATGCCTTGTTGCTCAAATTCTTCAGCTTTATTGTGAGTAGCCTTTTCACGCACTCTGTGAGCTTCTGTACGAGCGATAACGGTCGATCTATAGTAAGAGCTATCAAAAGCGATTCTAACCCGTCTAGCAATATCAGAAAAGCGTTCACGTTCAATGAAGCCTCTTTCTATTGCTTCGTTTATGTCTCGTACTATTGTCGCTCGGTGCTTTTCCAATGCTTGCGTTAGCTTGAGTCCATATACAGCGTTCTTACGAGCTTCTTCAACTAACTTTGGCAAAGAAGGCGTTGCATTTCTTAGCTTTTGATCAATCATTGCTTCGACAACAGATGCCATCCAGTCATATGAGAAATCATAAGTGTCTTCTAAAAGCCTTATGATTTCCTTTTGAGAGCGTGTATCCAGCTTGGATGCCAAAGCATGTATTTGAGACTTCAAGGCCTCAATATCGTCAAACTGATTAATGTCAGCATATGAAAGGTCTTCACCTTGATCTAATTTCTCGTACAGATCAGTAAGAGAACTCATAAATTCCTTTGAGGCTGATCGATACAGCTTTTTTAGCCTTCTCATGGCCCCTCGCTCTTTAAGGTCCAACGGCTTCAAAAGCTCGTTTAAAAATTCTCCTTTATCCACCGTCATCCCCCTTATTCTTCTACGTGTAGTTCTTCAGGAACTTCCTCTACTTCATCTTGTTCCTGCTTCTCGCCCTTTTTGTCGAGCTTATAGCCTAAGTCTTTGTAGATGACTTCAAATGCTCTTTCAGTGACATCAAGTGAGTGCTTACCTTTTTTTATTTTCATTACTCACCAGCAGCCCCTTTTGGCGTGATAGCAGCGAATGCATCATCAGCTAAAGTAGTGAAACCTACTTGCATAGTCGCACGAAGAGCAAACATTTCACGTTCAAAAAGGTTGAGCGGAACATTATTCTCATCTACCACTGTAGTTAGGGTTGCGTCAGTTGAAATAGCATACTCAATATCTTGTAAAATTCCGTATCGCGCATAATCCCAAGCACCTGTAATTAATTCAGCTTTTGTTTTGTCCCAAGATTTACTGTCAACAAAGCCAATTGGTAAGCCTAGCGCTTGAGGCGTTGCATCTGCTGTTACTTGGTTGAACAAAGGTAAACCGTTGTTATCTTTAGATGCTCTCAACTTTTGGCGGAATTTACGAATAGTTGTAAATGCATCAGGATCTTTGTCTGCATCTTCCACTAACGCCATAACAGCAGCTAAGTCATCATAGATTGTCGAATTGCTACCTGCTCCTGTGCCTAATTCAACCTTTTGACCAGAAGTATTGATTCTTTCCATAACTGAAACACCTTTTTCAAACGGTGATTCTGTTCCAAATAATGCTGCTTGGTCAAATTTCACAGCAAAGGCTTCTCTGATAGCTGATTGCATTTGAGTAAAAAAGTCTGAAACGGTATATTTTAAAAACTCTTTAGAAACAGGGATGATTACCCCTAGCTTTTTGGTTGTCATCTTTGCGGTGAGCCATTTAGCAGTGCTTGTTTCAATACGTTCGCCCTCTCCTACCCAGTAGGCTCCTGGTCCTTCTGCTAAGTAAGTAAAAGTCTTTTCAGGCTTTGTCATTGGCTCATATTTTGCTAGTTGTGAGATAGCAGATGTTTGCATGAACTCTTTCATAACAATTTCTGCATGCTCCGTTGGAATCTTTCCGTTTACTGCGTCTTGTAACAATACTGTTTTTGGATCAAATGTTGGCATGGTAGCCCTCCTTATTTTCTAATGCTTGATTGTGAAGCCAGTTTTGCGATGTCTACACCGCCTGAATGGCTTGCACCATTACCTCGTTCAATTTCGCGGCCCGATTCTTTGAATTTGACATCTACAGCAGCTTGCACGGCAGCATTGAATGATTCTTCAAGCTTGCTTAGATTTTCCAGTGTAGAATCTTCGTTTTCTCCAATAAAAAAGTCAATAACGTCCTTTGGCAACTTCTTTTCATCAGCTGCTTTAAGGGCTTTATTGACTAAAGTTTCTCTATTTCGTGCTGCTTTTTCTGCTTCAATTTCTTTTCTGAGCTTTTCTACTTCAAGTTGTTCAGGTGTTTTAGAAGGATTTCTTTTTGAAACCTCTTCCTCAACGATTTTTTCAAGATTATTATCTTTCCACGTTTCTAAACCTTTTGTGAAATGTTGGTCTAACCGTGGCTGCAAGACCTTCTTTCCTTCTTCTGTTTCTAGGAATCCTTTCACCTTGTCTGCTGACACGGCTGATAGTTCCCCTACAAACGCTTTTACTTCTTCATTCTCTTTATTTTGTTCAAGAAACTGCTTAATTTCTTCAATGTTCATTTTTTCATCCTCCAAGCCATGTAGTACGAGCCTACACGTCTAAGTTTTCCGTCTTTTCACGACTTCCGGCAGGTCGTTTGTCTAGCTCTTCATCTTCGTCCAAGCTGTAGATTGAATCTACTTTCGACTCATTCATTCTTTCTATTTCGTATTGGACATCGTCCACGAATGTAAGCTGTGACAATCTTGTTTCTTCACTTACTAGGCCTTTTAGTTTTGCTGTGGTTTCAGCTTCTTCAGTAATGTTAGCAGGAAGGTTACGTGTAAAAGTGAACCAAACTTTTAGATAATCGTCATTGGTTATAGATGCGTTTTTCCTCGCCCATGCTGAGCAAAGCAATTTGTACTGATACCGAAGGGCAGCAGTCATTTTCCGCTCCATCGTAATGCATTTGTTTTCTAATGCCATAAGCTTGTACCGCATTGCAACTCCTGTGAGATTGCCGCCAAAGGCTTCATCTGAGAAGTTAACCGATTTAGAGAACCGCATAATGTTTTCTTCCAGACGGTTTAGATGATTTTCGATCATAGTATCGTTAATATCTTTCGTCAGAAACTTTACGTCATCGTTGTCGCCAAAGAGCTGAAATACTCCGTGTTTTTTAAGATTCTCAAGAGTCTCATCATCGGCTCCCATACCTTTGAATATTAGATAAGCTAATCGCAATTGCTCAATCTCATTTGAGGCATCTGACAGCGTCCGATCATAAGCATCAATTAGAGAAAGGACCTTTTCAGCGTCGCCCATAAACTCATCATTGTTTGGCAAACCGAATAAAGGGCAGTGGTCGAATAGATGTTTATTAACTTCGATTTCTGTCCATCCATTCTCATTCTTCTCGAAATAATGAACGTGAGATGAGTCATAAAACTCAGCCTTTTCACGCTTAATCTGCTTTCCATCTACCCAGGTTGTCACCTCATAATATCGAAGAGCAAATTCAGGTTCAGTTATGTCATTGCCGCTACCAATAATGACCGCTTCCCACGGATCAATATTCACGGTCCTAACTTCTCCCGCTGTGTCGACGTAAGCCAACCGAGCGGCATACCCACAGATGGCCGCTTTCTTACCCAGTTCACTATCAGCATCCTCGATAGTATTTAACAGATTAAATCTATTGATCACTTCGACTAAAGCCCCTGATTCACTTACTTGGTTTTTATCCACCTCATAAGTGATTGGATGACCGAACATGTAACCCACTTTTGTATCAACAATCTCACTATCAAAACCATTGTTTAAGCGGTTATTAACTCGATTATCTATTCTGAGGATCGCCCCTGTCTCAAAGTCCTCTTGATGCCCCAACGTAAAAGCATCCCTTTGAAGAATTGGTACACCTTCAACGGCTGCTTTGTATCTTTCGTATTGAGAGATCATTTTTTCCCGCTGTTTTTTATGAGAATTTATGATCGCTTCAATGACTTTGCTGTTAATATTGTTTTCTCTTAAATACTGTACAAATTCATTCATCTTCTCACCTCTTTTACATCACCCTTTGAACTTTCTCGTTACCCCATGTCCTTTAAGACTCGACACCTCATAATCATCTAAGCCGTACCAAATGGCCGAGAATGTATGTGGATCGATGTTGAATTCGTCCTCGATGATGTTTCCGTCTTTGTCTACAGCAAACGTAAGGTCCTTCAATTCTCTAATTACATCAGGGCATTTATCTGAACAAATAATCTCTTTGAATCTCTTCACTTTTTTTGTATATTGCTTCCGGGAACCCTGAAATTTTTTGGCCGCTTTCATTAAAAATCCTTGTTGCCTGAAAAATTGTATCGTTTTAGGTTCCGCACTATCTGCTTTTATCAAAACCTTTTTTAATTCTTTTAAATCTTCTGCTGTTTTGTCATCGGTTGTATCATTTTTGTAATATTGCCAGTAGATGTACAATATTTTCTTCTGGTGATCAATAGCCATACGAACTAGCGCATTATACGAATCAACAAAACCAAAATCCATGCCGTTCTTTAGAACTGGCCTGTCAATTGCTCTTATTGATTTCATCACTTCTTCATGCTTCATCACTCTGAATTGTGGCAATACTAATTTTCCGTTAACGCCAAAATGACCTTTTCGCGCTATACGATAAAGGTCTGGATCATGTGTTTTTAAATCATCTAATTGTTCAATGTAGCTTATTGGCAAAAACAAATTATCATCAGCAGTAGAATGGTGATAATATGTTTTGTTTCGGATGATCGTTCGTTCTTTGTAAAGCTCTGCATCGTCAAGAATGAAGAAGTCATTTGAATCATCCTTAAAAAAATGCTTATACGACCAATTTCCTTTACTTACAGGATTAGCAGAAAGAATCATGTGTAGTTGTAAATTAGGGTGCCGCAAACGTCCCAAAAGCTCTTTGAATCCGTCATACTTCACTTCAGAACATTCTTCAATCCAAACAATAGAAATATTATTAATAGATTTAAGTTTTGCAGGCTTGTCCATACCTTTAAATATAATCTTGCTTCCGTTTGGAAATCTCACTTGCATCGGTGAGCTAACACATCGAATTTTGTGATCTAGACCCAAGTCTATAATGATCTCTTCGAGTAGGGAAAATGTTGAATCCCTGTGGGTATCGTAAACTTCTCTAACAACTAATGCTGTTCTTTTTTCTTGGATCAATTTCAAGACCAATTTAAGGGCTACATGATAGCTTTTAGATGACCCATAGCCACCTACAAGAAAATAAAACTTTTGCGACCAGTCAAAAAGAAAATCTCTAAAGCGGGGGTTCACTTCTTTCTCCATCAACGCCCCCCCTTATCCTTGATTATGATTTCAAATGATGAATCATCTTCATTATTTGCAAATCGTTCCATCTCGGCTTTTGTTTTATCGATGTTTAAGCGCATCTGCTCCAGTTTAAGCCGTCTTTCGTCTGTTTCATGGGCAATATTATCGAATTGCTTTATTAAGCCCCTAAGCTCAGACATCGCCCTAGATTGAGCGTTTAGGAATGTAGCATGACGATCCCAAGCGAATTGAAACTCGTATTCCTCTTCTTCGGTTTCTTTTTCTTCAAGGTCACCCTCATGAAAAACATACCGTGCTTTTTTCAGCTCTTTAATCATTTCGTCTTTGCTTTCAACGAACATGATCTTTTGTGCCCGCACAATGGCGGTAAATTGAATCTGTATTTGTTCCCAAAGTAAATCAACGGGTGAAAACTCCTGAATGTCCTGCATGATCTCAAACGCTTCTGCTGGCATGTGCTTTGAATAAAAGCCGTGCGTCTTTGCGTTTTGGTTTCTTGCAGGAGCACCGCCGCTATTTCCGACAGCGTTTTTGTTCCCTTTCGGAGCACCACGAATAGGAGCGCTCCCTTTCTCAATCGGAGCGCTCCCTTTAAATTCTTCATCCCATTTGTCGTTCGCTTTCCACTTTCTAATTGTGTTTGCAGTGACACCTAATTCTTCCGCAATGTCTTTTAATAAGCGGCTTCCGTCACTTTCCTTCCACAACTGAAATGCTTTGTCTCGATTCGGATTTCTAGCCCTTGCCATGTCACATCACCGCCACTCCTTTCTTTGTGTTGTTTTGTAATTTTTATTTCGTGACAAACGCATCATCTTTTGCTAACTCATGAAGAGTATCTTTACCGATCTCAGCTATTCCAACAGCTTCTAGGTATGATTCATTATGGTAAATAGTCATTAGTGTTCCATCTTTCATCTTGAATGTAGTAACAAAGCTGTCTATGTCATGAAAGTTCTGTTCAATCCAATTAATCAAGCCATTAACCGCTCCTGGGAACACTCTTTTCACTTTACCCATTTGATCACTCCTTTTGTTTTATTCGCTCTAAACTGCTGCCGCACTCTACCTTTAAGCCGATGCTTGGTGTAAAGAATTATCGGAAGCAGTTTACAGGGAACAAAAAAAGCACCCCGCAGGATGCTTCTCTTAACGTGATAATCTATTTCTCATTTCATTTCTTCTCTCATCATCGGTTATCGTATTTCCCTCTGGTCTCGTTTGAGCACTATTATCATTCGCTTTAAAAAACACATTCATTAGGATATTTACGATTCTATATGTTGAAAAAATAAAAAAAATTACAATACTTACCCAAACATAAAACATGGTATTAGCCAAAATCGTTGGGTCACCTTTATCTTTATGAACTATGTGCATCGTTGAAGAGATGATAACAACTAATAACCCAGAAATGAAGGCTTCATTAAAATAATACTTAAGCAAAAACTTTCCATTATTCCGAAAAATAGCCTTAACAATTTCACTTTCTTTAATACTCAATAGAATTCCGAGTAAAGCACCTAGAAAACCTAAAACAATGGAACTGAAATTTATTGCTCCATCAAGAACCTTATCGAAATTATGGATATCACTTTTGATTCCCATAAAAAATAAAGCTGCTGCAGTTAATAAAGCAATTAAAAACGCAGGCAATAAATGAACATAATTAAACTTATTATTTTCAGTTCCATCTGTCATATATTCAACTCTCCTAATTAATTCCTTAAGTATTCATTAATATCTCTTTGCCTATTTCTACAATCTTCATTAGCACTATAAATCTTCCACATTTGTTCAGCGATAGCCTCATGGTTAAGTGTTTCTCTACGTTCCATCCTGAAAGTTCCAAAGTCATGTGCTTTATGAGCAAACAGATCAATTAGCTCAACTCTTGTATCATCGTCAGCCCTTCTTGCTATTTCTGCCCTTGAAAATAATTCAGCATTATCTTCAATATCAGTTAATGTATCATTTACTGTTTCTTCATCTAATGAATTTTTTGTATTTCCTACGGTTATAGTGACTTGTGCATTAATCCCTCGGTAACGTTCAAAACTTGAAAAAACATTTCCAATTGGTGACCGGAATCTATTCCTAGTTTGGTCTACATCAATGTTACTTAAGTCAGCAAATCTAAAATTTATTTTTCTATATTCAGTTGATCTTCGAGCCATTTCAAATACATTTGGCGGACATATTGGTCTTAGATGAATCTTGTCCTCTTCATTATCCCATATTAAATTTAAGTATTCCTCTATGCCTTCTGGCCCCAAACTATATTTATTGCGCTGGAGCATTAAAACATGATTCATTTCATCATATAGAGCTGAAACCTCTTCCCCAATAAATTCATCGTCTTCTAATTCTAAAGGCTCAACTTGGGCGGTTGCCCTAGCTGTAGATGGTATATTTGTTTCTCTTAGTCTAACAAAATGTAAGAAATAAAAATCTAATTCTGGGTCCCAATAAGTGGTTTCCAGTCTCGCTTGTTCCTGACGATAGTCAAATGTTCTTCCTTCCAAAGACTTTCTATTAGCTTGATCCATCCAAACAAGCAAATCAAATAATCTGTCTCTAACATTCTCATCATCATAATTTTTTCTAAAAACCACCTGATAATACTCAAATCTTACTTTCTTATGACTCATTCTTAATCAACCTCCCATCTTTATATCGACAGGAAATAAATTAATGGAACTATTCGCAAAATTTGTCGAACGAATACCAAGCTCGCAAGAGCAAATGAAAATATATTAATTTGTGGAGACGCGGGAAAATTATGCCTCCCCGTCCTGCCTTCAAGTTTACACTGCGGTTTTAAGTGATTTCAAATGTTGAAGAAAATTGACTTTCTTGACTTCTTTGACGATGTTGCCGATTATTTCAGTTTTGATTTTTCTAATTGTGTCTCTTGAGCATTCAAGGTGATCTGAAATAGCGGTGTAACTCATTCCAGTCATCATGCAGTCATACACGATTAGATGTCTCTCCTCTTGCATTTGGTCCACAGCTCTATTAAGGAAATTAGCAATGGCTTCGTATTTGAGCAGTCGTTTTTCTCTGCGGTCAAGATGCCTTAGTTCAGCTTGGCTTATTCCTGCTGACCCTTTAGGCATTGCAGCTTCATCACCGTATGTTGCCGTTAACTTTTGACCTCCAGCGAATTCAACACGGTTCAGGAGCCTTGTGAGCCTGTCGATCTCTCGTAGCATGAATTCATAGTCTCTAATCCATTCTTCTACCTGCCAAGCAATCATTTGATCTGTCATCTATATTCCCTCCCATTATTTACGCTTATAAGCCCCGCCTTTGACTCGTTTTAAACGTTGCATATTTTGCCCCATGAGCTCTTTTATCTCTCTTTCTGTAAGCTTCTGCGGCTGTTTTTTTGGTTTTTCCTTCTTCATGGTGTTGCTCCTTTCCGACAAATAAAAAACGGACACCAACCAGCACCCTAAAAAGGTGTTGATCAGTGTCCGCAGGCTCTCCGTCTTGGACTTATTAAAAATGGAATGTACAAAATTCAAGTGCTTTTGGACAATACACTTCAATTGGTTTAGTTATTTTAATTCCACTAAATGGTTTCCATAATAATCTATATTCTTGCTGATACTCATATTGCATCTTCTCTTTTATAGTAGATGGATTCTCATACGAGAAGTTATCCTGTGTATAAAATTTTTCTCTATTTACAACGTAATCGCATTGCTCAGCAGCTACAAAACCAATCTTTCTTTTTAATAATTTTTTATTCAACTCTTCTATAAATTTCGGGAAATTTCTAATAACCATTACAGCCCCGCCAAATTCTTTTTTGATCTCTTCTCTATATTCTAATGCAACGCAATAGTTATAAAAATTATTATCAAAACTATGCCCTTTAAAAGTAACACCTTTAAAATAGATTTTAGCGTTGGGATCATTGTTACTAAAAAAGTTATTCTGAATGAAATGATCTAAATCCGAATCATCTTCGCCACCCAATAAATGGTTATCCACTTTAACATTCATATCGAGCTTACCTTCATCGTCATCACCAATGGCATTCCCATATTTATCAGTTGAATAATTACCAAGAAAATTAATAAAAATTTTCTTATCATCTTGAATTTTTTTTAAATACTGGGGCTCCATAAATTTATAAACCATACTGGGTACTAAAATTTGTTGTTTCATATATTTCTCCCTTTTTACTTAATATTACATTAAATTCTTTATTTTCACATCTTTTTCACTTCGAAAGCTGGCGTATAAATGTATCCCTTAACGCCCGTCCAATTGCTGTTCTTATATATCGTCATCTTGATCCGATGCGTGCCAGCAGTGTGATTGACTGTGTAAAATTCTTTTGCAGGTGTGGCGGTCTTGAACGATCCAACGAGACTAAACCGCTGATCTTTCCATTTGCCTCCTACTCGCTTTTGCAAAGTGAACCGATAATAGACCGTTTCAGAACCCGTTTTACGTGCTGTCACGTCGATTGATTTAGCTCTCGGTGTGTATGAATTGGCATCTGTTGATACGCTGACTGTATGCCCTCCAATTGTTTTATATCCGCTCGTTACTGCCGCGGCAGACTGCGCATAGAGCACCGCCGCAATAATAATAGTTAGTGTGATTAGTAGTTTTTTCATAATGTTCCCCTTTCTCATACGCTTGTATCCATGCCTAATAACATTTCTTCTTCATTCGTTATATCTTCGATTACTTTTTCAATGCTTAAAATTCTTTCATCCGCATCGACAGTACGGCTGTGTCTGATTGCTGCATATGTTTCAGTAACTTCGGTTATTTCTTCCATTAATCCGCCATCATCATCAGCGACGGTATCAGTATAGATTGTCATAGCATTTTCTTCGTTTTTCGCTTTGATCAATGCGTAATATGGATCATGCACCTCGTAAAATTTCATCTTCATTCCCCTTTCTTATATCAATCTTCCGTCTACTGCCAATCGCATTTCTTTTTCGTTCATTAAATCATCAAGGACTTCTTCAATTGGAACTGTTTTGTTATCTTCTCCAGTACAGCGACTATACTTTGTTGCTGCATATAGTGCCGTTACTTCTTTGATACTTTCCGCAAGTTCTTTCTCTTCATCAGCAGTAACGTCATTATTGTAAATCTCCATTGCACGTTCGATATTGCGCGCTTTGATTAATGCATAATAAGGCTCGTGCGTCTCATAAAACTTCATTTCCTCTTTGCTTTTAACTTGTTCTTCTAATTTTTGAATGGCCGTTTCAAGATATGTCGCAAAATCAATTGCTTCTTCCTGCGCATGTCGCAACCATCCTTTTAAGTCGTGGGAAGAGGTTTTGACCTCCACCCCGTACTTTTGCAGTCCTTTTTCCTGCTGCTTATGCAATTTCTCGATGACTGAATATACAATTGGGTTATTTTCATTCATTGTGCTTCCTCCTTTAGAAGATCGGGATTTTGATAGATGTTTCCAATGCACTTGTACGAGTCGAGTCTGAGCATTGAATTCTGTATGAGGAAATCCGGTACAATTTCATATTCCAAACCTTCCTCATCGGTAATAGTTGGGTTCACCGCTTTGGCATAAAAACCAAAGCATTTCGATGGTTGGTATTCATCCCCGCTTCCATCCTGTTCATACTCGCCAAATTCTACTGAAGCTATATAGTTGCCGTGCCATTGAGTGACATATATTAAATCTCCAACGAACACGCCTTTTTCTTTGTCAAAACATAAATCACGAGAGATTAATTCGTATTCTGTTTCATCGAAGCATGGCGACAGCTTTTGTACTGACCGTTCTTCTATTTGGCTGATTGAGTATATTTTGATTTCAATGTTTCCGGTGGCTCGGTGCTTGAAAACATATCTGATGACAATATCCATCAATACCCCTCCTGCTGCCGCTTATGATTGATTTCGTTCTTTTCCATGTATGCGGCTTCGATTTGTTCAGGTGTGAAGCCTAGATAATCTCCCAATGTGTTAAATCTAAGAAAGATTTCTTGATAATGACGCTCAATAAATTGCCGTTTGAAATATTTATCATGTGAAGACAAATATATTGATTCATCCCTTAATTCTCCGCTAAGTGATGAAATGGAATTGAACAAATCCCCGAAAGCAGACACACCCCTGTTCTCAGCAACTATAAATTGCATATCAGTAACATCATTAGCATCTAAATATCCAATCTGATTCCCAATACTTAAGATAAAGTGCAAGCAGTCCACGTATTCTTCTAAGAGTGGGTTTTTCGTGCCTTCCGTTCCTTCTCCGTTGCAATCTTCACATTTGATAAATTCATGATCACCATAGCATTCAGCATCTTCTGCAACTCTTTCGTAATTCAAATCTCCAGTACCGTTACAAGGGGAACATTTTATCAACCTTTCTGTGCGTGGCTGCTGGTCATTGCTCCAGAACTTAAAGCCACGCCACTCGTTAGCGCATTCTGCTAGTTCCACCTGCAAAGCCAAGATAAGTCCGGGCAGCAGGTCTTGACCTTCCAGCCCTTTTTCTCGGATGATCCGTTCATCAAGCTCCTTTTGCATTTCAAACATTTTTTCAAGGTTCATTTCAGTTAGCCCCTTTTCGATTTAATTTAATGAGAATGATGGAACTGCTTCAAACCCTATTTCTTTACGTTGTCTGGACCAACCGTTTATAAATGGTTTTGAATTTCTGTAAAGTATCTCCCACTTTTCCTTGCAAATATCTCTATGAAAATTCCATACCATTACATCCTCATTGAGTGATCCTTCAATATCGTCACGTTCCCACAAGCCCCAATTGTCCCAAGCATCACTTTCTAGCCAACTTTCTAAAGCATAATCAGATTCAAAGACGAAGAAAGAATCACCATCATCGAGCGAATACAGTAGAAACAATTCATCGTGCATGTTACCTTCCTCCATAGTTTCTGATGCTGAACTAGGGTCCAAGGTTCGAATTACATCTAGGTTTCTTGTGTTTCGCTCGTCCGTTTTTTTCAGTTCGTCCTTTATAAATTCAACCGCTTCCCTAAGCGTTTCAAATTCCTTTAACACATGTTCACTCATACCGTTTCCTCCTAAGCCGCAAGGCGTTTAATTTCCAAGTAATCCAGCAATAACAATGACCGCCATGAAACCAAGAAGCATGAAGATGACAGGCCCGTTTGACTCACGCTTTGCCAAGATGACATTGCCCTCTATAACAAGGTCATCATTTTCACGTACCAGCATTGGTACAACGTTTTCTGGCACTTTAAGATGAGCAGCTGCATCCTGAATCGTCATCGCTTTATGTTTGCAGGCTTTGACGGCCTGTGAAAGCTCGATATGTTTTGGTAGACTCATAGGTCATCATCCTCCGATTATTTGATCTTGAATCCTATTTCATGGTCAACTCTTGCAAAGTGACCTTTAGCAGTTTGAATGATCGTTTTTCCGTGTTCAGGTGCGTCTGTGATGTGGGCGGTACCTTCATTCCCATCAATCACGATTATGCGGACCTTACCGGGTTCTACTGCGCTTTGAATGGTTGTTCCAAAGTCTTTAATTTCAGTTGGTTTCATCCGCTTCATGCCCCCATGTGTTATAATTAAAGTGTTGGATTTAATTAGCACAGGAGCAACGGCTTCGGTGTTTTTTTATGCCCATTTATCCATCTGGAACGTTGGTGACGGTTTTAGCTCTTCTCGATAAACGATAGGATGCTTCGCTAGATATGCCTCTAGCTCTTCTTTAGTCATCTTCCACTCGATGACTGGACCCGCAGCATATGGATTGTTAGGCTTTCCGCTCATGTTTTCTCCCTCCAATCTTCGGTATTTCCGCTCCGCCCATCCTTTTACAATCTGATCCAAAGCGGCTTGAGCATTGTTTGAACTGTGAACAACGTGTCATACAGGCTATAAGCTTATCTTCCTTTTGAACCCACAACGGACGATCGTCTGCTATTAACACGTTTAACAGTTGGTTTCCCCGCCTTCCTTTTCAGCTTTTTGAGTTTATCCAGTTCGATGAATCCTAGAGACCGATCAAATGCAATAACCTTTAACGGCGTATCAAATTTGCGTTCATAAAGCTTTCGCTTGATTGCAAATTCTTTCGTTTCCATGCCTTTAATGTCGATTACTTCTTTCGCTCCATCGAGTTTAGTGATCTCGAAGTCTGCAATATATTCAATCTTCCGAAAAGTCTTGTCGTTCTTTTTGAATTCTTCTTGAAGCTCGAAGCGTGGTTGCAATGAAAAGTCTTTTATCTGTTTGGCTTGCTTGAGCCATTTAAGATGCTCATAGTATTTGGCTTCTGCCTTACTGTCGAAGATAATGCCATCTACTACCGTTTTGCGTGCGCCGTATTTATTGGACATGTTTTGTTGATCCTCGCTTTCCGTTGCTGGAAGTGCTTTTTCAACTCATCTATGAGCTTTGCTTTTTCTGTTTCAGTTAGATCGGTTCTTTTTAGTAAAGACGTGATGCTGTGGTTCATTTTTTGTCAGTTTCAACTGCCTTTGATTGTCTATGGATTTCATTAAGAGCAGGAAAAATAGAAGCCTCTATTTGTCTAATGTGATCCATCGCTGAATGTGGTGTCATACCTTCTTCTTCAATCAAAGCTGTTAAACCAGTAATAATTAGCATTGATCCTTTGCTGGAGAAGATTTCATTTTTGGATAACATGTTTATCTCATCCCGCTTACTGTTAACAGCTCTGGGCTTTCGTAGATGTTGCCAAAGACTTGCAAACTATCTTTATATCTACTAGGTGTCCTCAATTCATCGAACTCACCTCTATGAAAATCACCTAAGTAAACAACAATCCATTTATACATGCCTTTATACTTCTCTGTGTTTTCCGAGTAGTACACGACAGCGGAATAGCTCTCAATTCCAACTCCGTTATCAATTTCCCAAAAGATCGCATCACCATCATAAATCTCGTTTCCTTCTGAATCCTTCAATCCGGCGGATTGCCCCACAGAATCCCAATGTACTGGTACAACACCGCTATCATCAGAGTAAATATACGCAAGTCGGTCATCTCGATTTAAGTAGATACCTCCCTCAATCCATTTGAGATCACCGTAATCTTCAATAGGACTACCTCTAAACTTGATTTCTCTCATTCCGTTACCTCCCGTCATCCCGCAGCCATTGCAGGAGCTTCCTTTCTCTGAATCTAGCAGTGAAAGCGATAGTGATTAGTGCTGCCATCGCCTTCATGCTGTCTTTCCTTCCAGCGCTTCCGCTTTAACCAGCATTTGATTTAGCATTTCGATGACTGGCTTTAGACTTTGCTTGCGTCCTGTGGTGTTACAATCAGGACATGGATAGTAGCCCGCCATGAAAGTATTTTCGTTTATGACGACTTTCTCACCATTACATGTGTTGCACATCCGGCATTCTCCTTTACTCGTATAGTTCCAAAAGCAGTTCTTCATTTTCTTTTTGCGCTATCTTTTTCCGAATCTTTTCATTTGGCATAATCACAGGGAACGCCAGTTTTTCAATCCTGCTACTGATCCGGCCACTTTTATAGATTGTGTCAAGTTCGTCTATACTTAAATTGCTTGTAAGGATCGTAGGCTTCTTGTTTTGAAGTCGGTAATCAAGAATACGTGTGAATGTTTCTTCAACAAAATCAGTTACCTTTTCCACTCCAATATCATCTAGAACAACAAGATCCGCTGTCTTGACAGCATCCATAATGTCGGTACTCTTCACTTTCGATTCGCTATCAAACGTGCTCTTTATTTCTCCGATTAGATCAGCTGTAGATGAATAGACGATTTTAAGCGGCTTTTCTTCTTTTTTGTCATAGACTTTTGTTATTGCGTGAAGAATACTAGCAGCAAGCCTTGTTTTTCCGCTTCCTTTCTCTTCACTAAAGAAATACAAGCCTTTTCCTAACTCCCGCATCTTTTCAAATTTCAAAATGTAGTTTTTAGCAACCCTTTTTGCATTGGCTGCTCGCTCTTTTGATTCGGGTTTGTCATAAACATTGATATCAAAAGAGTTTAGAGAAGCGTCTTTGAACTCTTCTGGAAGTCTTGCACTCATAAGCCTATTTGAGAGCTTTTTCACTTCTTTGCATGGACACTCTTCCATAAATTCTTTGTTTTCTTCATGATCAATAATCCATATCAACCCCGACCCATCGCATTTTCCATACATGCAATGTTGTTCAGAAATCACAGTGAGTGTCTCGTATCTTTCCTGAGAGACCCTTTTCACGGGCAAGTGTTTCGAGTCTTTCAACTTCTGCGCTAGGTGTGGATTTGCTTTCTCCAACGACTTTAAGGTATCGCCCATACTCTGCATCTTTCTTCACTCCTTCTTGTGCCCGCTGATTTGAAAGGACCCGATGAACATATTTGATGTTCTGAACGCCGTTTTTCAAAGTGACCTCCATTGCTTTAATCACGTTTTCTTCTCCAAAATCATCTATCAGGTCACCTATTTGCTGACTTACAAAGCTGTTTAGTGTTCCACCAAAATGACTTTCAAAAAATTCAAATGGGTTTGGGTTCATTGGCTTGTCCTCCTGTCGCGTTGGTTTTTCTTCTTTTGGCTTTTCAGGTACTGGGGCAATGCTTTGTGCATTCTCTAAACTGATAATGCGATAACTGCCCGCTGATTTACCTTTAGGCTTGTACTCAATGCGTCCATGCTTCATTAAAATGTCTCGATGCTTATCCATGGTATTTTCACTAACCCCTAACCGCGAATAAAGACGACTGTTGGACACTGTGAACCAATCTTTCCACGCACAATTGTTGTTAATATCCATCAGATGAAACCACAGTGCTTGTGTTGTCGGATTTAATGGTGACGTTTCAAGCCACCGCATGAACCCGTTTATTTCTTTCAGGTAATTCACTTACTCACGTCCTTTCGCATAGAGCTGTCATTCCGTCGATGCGGACAAGCTGTAAATTTGGTTCAGTTCTTTTGATGTAACCCTCGACATAGTTTCGGAACAACTCAGACCTATTAGGTGCCCCTTCCGTCATCCATACATAACAGAAGGGAATAGGCACTCTAATTGAAAGGGAGTTCGTCATCTTTTATATCAACCGTTTCGCCGTCAAAAGGATCGGCATCTTTTGCGCTTGGCTTTTCATCAGCATCAATGATTTCCGTTTCCGGCATTTCCTCCGTAATGTCGATGCGCTCACGTTGTTCTTCTCCGTCTTCTTTCAGGGCTGACTGCATTTCAACCGACAAGATGCCCCATTTGCTCAAGATTGCTTTTAATACCGTTTTGAGTGCCATAGCATCCCAATCTTTGCCCCATCCGAAATCGGACTTACTGAACTTGCTTTTATGCTTTTCAACGTCAGCTTTTGGCCAATAACTTGTTTTTCTAAAACCGTTTAGCAATTCAAAATATGCGGCATATCCAATGACTGAATCTGATTGTCTTTTGTCAAAATCAATATCAAGTTCTTCAGTCAGCGGATTCCACTTTTGAAGCTCACCCTCTCGAATAGGTATACAGTTGATAAATTTGTATTGTCCAGTTCTTAAAGCAAGCTGGATATAACCTTTATAGCCTAGTTGAAATTGTGCTTTGCCCTTGTAAGGAACAATCCAGGCATAACCCAAGTTCTTGTCTACAGGCAAATCCAGCGTTGCTGCTACCATTGCAGATGATATGACGCTCATCGGTTCCGCTTTTTGGAGCGTTTTCTCGTTGTTATATAGTCCTAATATTGACGCTGTGAATTGTGGTGCTCGCTTTCCTAAAACCTCTTCAAACCGGTTCATGACAGTTGGTGAAGAAAGCAAAGCTTTTATCGTAGTTCCTTGTGTCGCAGGGGCAGCCCCGTTATTTTGTCGTTGTTGAATGTTGTTTTTTAATGATTGATTAGTAGCCATCATCCGACCTCCTTGATTGCGAAACGCCTTGATCTCGTTTCTTTTATGACTTTTTGGTAAATATCAGGAAAGTGTTCTTTCAGTTTGTTTGTGTCTACTCTGTTAGAAACAACAGGCTTCCAAGTTGCTTGATACTTCCCGACAAACCCTGTTTCAGCATCTTTCAATTCTTGCTTTATCTGATTCTCAAGCTCTTTGGCTTGCTCTTGTAAAGCGGCAATGTCTGCTTTAAGTCTTAGATAGTGTTGGATGCGGTCTTTATTTGCGCTTGTGAGATCAACAATTTTGGTGCTATCTGATTCAGCATATTTCTTCTTCAAGAACTCTTCGGCTGCACTTGATCCGTCTAATGCTGGAGCAACACCGCCTAGCACATGGTCATTCCAAAAATTCACGACAGATGAAAAGATCATGTTAATCAGCTCTTCATCACGCTCAACCTCTTTCCAGACGAACCGATTACCGCCAATCAGTACAGCGAAGTAACCTTTTTTGTATTCAGGGCCTAAAATCCCTAGATAGTATTGAACCTGAACAATGTAACTGGCGGGAATCTCATCATCTATCCATTCCTTTGCGTTATAGGCAGACGTAGTCTTGCATTCGAGAATGGCTTTTTCTCCAACGATCATCCGATCAATGTTTGCTAGAATCATAGAATGTTCAGGATGCTGTAAAATGGCATTTTTCTTACGGACCTTTTTGCCACTCCTAATCTCAAATTCTTTAGCAACAATGTCTTCAAGGATGGTTCCAAAATAAGCTGCGTCACTTTGCTCATCATCCAGCAAGACTTGACCTGTCTTTTCAAGCCATAATTCAAACGGTGTTTTCCATTTACTCAAGCCAAGCACGACAGCAGCATCAGACCCACCTATGCCCTTCTGACGAGAGAGAAGCCATTCCTCGCGTGACATTTCAGCTGTAGATGAAAGGATCTTCGCTTGCATGGCTACATCCCCACCTTTTGGCGATATGCCGCCTGCCCCAATTGAATGTATTTTTGTTTTGCTTGAGCATTCTGAAAGCAGAAGACTGGCAAACCTTTTTTATAGTCGATCCAACCGCCTACTTGCTCTAAACGCTCTTGCGCTTCACGACGGTGATCAAAACTGATTTGAAATTTTGACATCGTGTATACCTCCATTGAATTTTTTTAGAAAATTTGGTATACTGTCTATAACCAATCAGAAGCAGTACACTTAAAAACTCGCTATGCCAAGCGGGTTTTTTTATTTGTCTTCGTCTTCCTCTTCATAGCCATCGCGCTCCGCTTCATCTTTCCAATGACTCTTCGGATAACCAAAGCTATTAATTTGTGTGATCATCGGATGCTCAATATTCAATGGTTTCAGTCCTTTCAGTTCTTGTAACTAACTCAAGCCGCACACCATGTTTTTTCTGTATTTCCTCAGCCGTTTTGATTAATCGGCCCTTGTTATTCATCCGTACAAGATCCTCACTGATATTTCTAATGCTTCCAGCAAGACTTGCAACTTCTTCATAGTTTCCGTCTTTCAATTCTTGATGAGCAAGATATAAAAGCTCTTTCACACAATCAATTTTCGTCTTTGCTCTCGATACATCTTCACTAATGAATTGTTTTTCAATCATGCTAGAACCGCCTCTCTATCCTGCCTTTTGTGCATTGCCACCTCTGCGACAATGGCTTTTTTCGACCATTTTTCTGTTAAGTCCGTTATCTTTAAGTCAAACTCACGCGCCATTGAATACATGAGCGTTTTGTTTGCTTGTGTCAGGTCGTATATTTGCTTGATAGCCTGCATAGGAAGCTCGCCATGTTTGCCCGGACGGGTATTGTTCAACCATTCAGCAAGCTCTTTAGTGGCTTGCTTGGCATCTTCCATTTCATGCACTAGATTGATCAAAGCCTTATGAGCACAATCATTCAGGGCGGGATCAATTGGAGCTGCGGCAAGTGGATGCATTTTGAAAATGTAGTGTACAAGATCAATATGTTCATAGGCTCCACATGCTTTGAACCAGTTGATGCACAATTCAGGTGTAGGTCTGACATAACCATTTTCAATGTCTGATACATTACGCTGATCACGCCCTCCAATTAATTTGCCTAGCTGATACTGTGAATATCCGGCTTCCTTCCTTACTTTTCTAAGAATTTCAGGTAAATTCCGCTGATTATACGGGCTGTTCTGCATTTGTTCCCATCCTTTTCTATTCAGTTTTTGTTGTTAAAATATTAATGAAGGGATACAGCAGGATCTAGGAAACCCTGCGTGGAACCCAGTTAACAATGTAATTCACCGCTAATTGCATGTCTTTTCGTTTTACATCTTTGTAACTTGATACACCGAAGCGATCTTTGATCTCACGATAAAGCTCTTTGAAAAGTCGATTTCTTTCGTTTTTGTCATCTGTGAAACTGTAAATCCTAGTAGCGACTGCTTTTTGAATCCGTCTTTGTTCACCATGATCAATTGTGATCTGCTCATCCACTTTGGTGTTCAATTCAAGGATTTTCTTTTCATGAGTGCTTAATTTCTTAGACATCTCATCTTGTCGCTGTGATGTTTCTAATAAGAGTTTCAGAGACTCAATTCTCTGCTCTCTTTCAGTGAGAGCTTTTGGTCCGCCATATTGACCAGTTTGTCTGATTGTTGGAATAACATCATGTGTGATCCATCGCTTAAATTGTTTAGCTTCTGGTTTGCGGCTACTCAAGATGAGAGCGTATAGACCCGGCTCATTTACTGCTGCTAATTCTTGCGATCCGCCAAGGGTGTCGGTTAAAACTACTCCCTTTTCATCTTCATCAAGTCGGGAAAGAGCATCACGATTGTTTTTAATTTCCAAGACTTCGCACAAGTCTTTGGCAACAAACCATGGTTGTCCATCTTTTAAAATGGTTCGGATCTCTTGATCCTGATAATTGAAAATCTGTTGTAATTGGTTCATGCTGTGCCCTCCTTAATGTACGAGGAATTTTGTTCAATCCATCGAAACACTAGGTCTCTCGGGTAACGACTGCTAATTTCATTGAATTTTGGAAAGTCAGGCCTTGATGTGATTTTCCATACAGGGCTTCTTGAAGCTGAGAAGATTTCTTGTAAATGCTGGTTTGTCAGTAAAGGCGGGTACGAGTTTTTATTCATTCCGTCTTCAACGCCTTTTTCATAAGCTGCCTGAAACAGCTTTTGCATTTGATCCTGAAACACTGTCGCTGTCAATTCGTCAAAAGTGATAACTGTCTGTGGCATGTCATAACCTCCTACGCGGTGTTTATATGAGATTCTTGTACTTGTTGATTAAAAAAAAGAGTTTTTATATCCGTTCCTAAAATCTCTGAGACTTTAAATGCATCTTCAATTTTTGGATTGGAGTAGCCATTCTCCCAATTTGAGATAGTTGATTTCGTACAATCAAGCTTGATAGCAAGTTCTTCTTGTGTTAATCCTTTGGATTTTCTTGCTCGAATTAAATTTAAGTTTTTCATTTAACTCACCACCTTTGTATAAGATTCTTGTACTTGTTGATTTCATTATAAGTATAAGATTCTTGTATGTCAACGCAAAAGTATGAATTTCTTATACTTTTGTTTAATAAACTTTTCTTTATAGTACAATGAACTTGTACTTTTAAATTGGAGGATACTACCATGCTCTCTAAAAGATTAAAGAGTGTCAGAAAAAATAGAGGATTAACACAAGAAGAATTGGCTAAACGTGTTAAAACAACAAAAGGAACTATTTCTAATTATGAAAACGGGCATAGTACGCCTTCAAATGAGATGCTGAAAGATTTAGCTGATGCATTAAACACAACCACCGATTATCTACTTGGGAGAACCGAAACCATTTCCTCAGACCAAATTGAATATGATTTAAATGACCCTGATTTACAAATCGCTTTTAAAGATGCTTCTGACTTTTCCGAAGAAGCAAGACAAGAAACAATTAATTTTATCAATTATATAAAACAGAAAGAAAAGATGAAAAGTCGTAAATCGAAAGACTAAACTAATTATCCTTTTGTTTATATTTCTTTGTTTAGTTTTGTTTAATTAATGCTGAAGGTTCTGCCTCAATTTTTGAGGTGAAGTCTTAGGTTGAATGACTGTTCAACCTCAAAATTTGCGGTAGAGTCTACAATCATTTTTTTATAGTAATAAAGGGGCGTTATTTAGATGAGTGAAAAGAAGAAAAAGAATCACAATCAAATTGTCGCAGAATACATAGAACGGCATAATTATAAAAAAGGAGACTTAACAAACGGCAGTATAAAGGGGTATGGAGCATTAGATATTACATTAATATCTGTACACGATGTAGGATTTGATGTCTTTTTAATGAAAAATGATAATGTTCATAATGTGGAATCTTTTAAGTGGGAACAATTTTCACAAACAGATATTGATAAATTTGCTCTTAGCACCGAATTTGCATTGACTGGTGAAAAAGAAATCACTTTAAAAATTGCAGATGACAAACCCTTTTACTCACAACTTGAAGAACACAATATTAAGATGATTCTCAAAAAAAGAAAGTGGCAAAATAAAATTTTAGGGTTCCGCTCTCAAAGTAAATTCAAGATGATTATTGCAACGATAATATGCTTAACAGCACTGTCATTAATTGTAGTGCCTATCATTGCATACAACCTCCCAGGCGCTAAACAAGAACGTGCAGCCATTGAAGAGGCTAAAATAAAACAAGAAGCAGCCGAAAAGGAAGATAGAGAAAAAGAAGCTGTGGAGGCCGAAGAATTCAACAAAATACAGGCCGCTAATAAGAAAGAACAAGAAGAAAATATTAAAGAATTAGAGATTGATACTAAAGATCGCCTTAAAGAATATGTAGACAATAGCGATGGCCTATTATCCAAAATCGAACCTATGACTAACAGTTGGGAACATGTTTATGCATTTGTATCAGAAAATTTTAAAACCATGTCTTTAAATGAAAAAGAATCATGGGTTAACGAAGCTGGATTGGATATTAAAAATAGAATTAAAGGCGGCGGAATAGCTGAAGATCCACGAGTTTATTTTGTTTATAAAGATCAATCAAAACTAGCGGTTCCCGATACATTCAATGAATCTTATAAAATTGAAGATTAGCCTATTAAAAGGCTTTTCTTTTCAAACAAAAACAGAACATACATTCTTATTTTAGGGGTGGACAAATGAAAGGACTATCTCATTTAGAAGAAGAAGTGAAGAAGATTTATACAAAAATAAACATGCCTACACCTGAAGCAATTGATATGGAACTCATGGCCGCTTCATTAAAAATATGGCTGCATTTTGAAAGAAGGCCTAGTTTCGTTTTCTGTGTGAATGACTCATACAGCATGGTTATTGATAAACGTTTAAATAAAAAACAACAATGGGAAGATTTTGGTCACGAACTGTGTCATGTAATTAAGCACTATGGCAACCAGTTTGATATGCATGAGCTCTTTCGAGAATTGCAAGAATACCAGGCTAATAGTTTTATGTATCATTTCTGTGTGCCCTCCTTTATGCTTCAAAAATTGAACATGCCTTCTTTGCAATCTGAAGCGATAAAGCTAATTGGAGACACCTTTAATGTGACTTATTCTTTTGCTGCTGCCCGCTTAGAAATGTTTAGAAGAAAAAGCTTTGCTTTTGCTTTATACGGGAATTCCTTAAAACAAATAAATTGAGGAGGATTTTAACATGGCAAGTATTCAAAAGTATGAAACAAAAAAAGGCATCCGATGGATGTATGTCATTGAAAATGGCATTGACCCAAAAACCGGTAAACGCCAGAGGATACCAAAGCGCGGTTTTTTGAGGGAAAAAGATGCAAAACAAGCTGCCGCTGAAATGGAGTATATCCTTGGTAAAGTTAAACTGGATATGAAGCACAAAATAACTTTCAAAGAGCTTTGCGACGAATGGCACTCAGTATACAAACTATCTGGAGTTAAAAACAGCACTTTACGAACCAGGAAAAAAGAAATTAAACACCTAAATAAACAACTTGGTCATAAAAAAGTCAAAGAGATAACAGATAAGGACTATCAAAAAATGTTAGTGAAGTTAAAAGAAGGAGGTGTATTATCCAAAGGAAATATTAGCAACATACACTCTGTAGCTAAAATGGTTTTCAGGAGGGCTAGACAACAAAAAATCATTTTAGATGATCCGACGGAATTCGCTCAATTACCTAAAGACATTAAAACCGTTGAGGAGTTAGAAAACCAATCAATCGAAGATAAATACTTTGAAAAAACTGAACTCAAAACTTTTCTAGACACAGCTAATAGAAATTTTGATCATGAATATTTTACAATGTTCTTCTTGTTGGCTTGGACAGGCATGAGGATTGGTGAACTAGCAGCTCTTAAATGGAGCGATGTGGACTTCGAGAATAACAGTATTAGTATCACAAAAACATATTATAATGATAAGGATAATACTAAAGAATTTGAAATTTTAACTCCAAAAACAAAAGGCTCGATTAGGGTTATTGATATAGAACCAGAAGTAATTTCAATTTTAAAGACTCACAAGGCAAATCAAAATGCAGTTAAAATTGCCATTAAAGATGAATGGTTTGATGGTAACTTTATTTTCGGTAGAATGAAGAGAACAAAGTATTATGGTTATCCACCAGCTGTTAAAACAATTCAAAACCGTTTCAATACAGTATTGAAAAAGTCGGGTATTCAGAAAAAATTAACTCCACATTCTCTAAGACACACTCACACCTCTCTTCTTGCTGAGGCTGGTGTAGATCTTCACAGGATTATGGCTCGCTTAGGACATACTGAAGATAAAACAACTAGATTAGTTTATTTACACATTACGAGTGACAGGAAAAAAGAAGCTTCAAAGATGTTTGGAGACCTCATGAGAACTGTTTAAAAATGTTTCGGCATCAATATGGCATCAAAAAACAGGATCATCGCCTACAAACCCTTTTATATTAAGGGTTTTTCTATCTGTTGGAGGCTTATGAGAAATTCCTGTTACTTCATATGTTCCCGCTTTTCTGCCTGCATAGCTAGAGCCGAAAAATCTGCAGCTGCGTTCAATAATTTGCATGGGCTTTAATTCAACGTAAAAGCTTGTCTCTCTTTCTATGACTTTTGAATATACTCGTTTTCCTTCTTCAACTGGAAGGATCGCCATTGTTGTTTGATTAATGACGTATGAATCTAAAGGTGTTTCACTAATTCCTGACACTTTATTTCCTCCTGTGTTAATTTTTGGTTATTTTAGATACTATTAATCTATCACCAACATATAAGAAACGACAGGATTTTTTCAAATTTTATTAAAAATTATCTTTTTATCATATTTTTTAGTCCATTCGATCTATCGAAAAGCCTTTTTTTAAGATATATCACATCCTGTCGTTTGGACAAGAGGTGTCGATTCTGCTCAAAAATAAATTGTCTAAAAATTATAAATTCTTGTTGATTTTTTCTCCGCCAATCCATATACTATAAAAAAGGCATCGGGGGGATTCTTTATGAAAGAGAAAAAAACGTATGCTGAGCTCATGAAGTCCCGCAACACCCAAAAAACCGAAGAAAACGGCGTCACCATTTTAGACATCTATATTCAAATGGTTTTAGATGAGGCGCTTTATAAACAGCGCTTAACCTTCCTTAGAGAAGAGATTGATAAGGCACTGGATCAGCGTGATGAAAAGCGATTCAATGACCTGTCAGCTCAATATGCAGAACACTGCTTACATCAATCATGATGATTTTACTTGCGGCAGAGAGACAGCAACTCGTCTCTTTACCGCAAGTTTTTTGTTATCCATTTAATATGGTTCCTCCATTTACATGCAGCATTTGTCCATTCATATAAGAGGAGTCTTCGCTTGCTAAAAATAAATAACTCGGCGCAAGCTCTACTGGCTCACCAGGACGTTCCATTGGGACATCTCCGCCAAATTCAGAGACTTCTTTTTCCGTAAAGGTTGATGGAATCAGCGGTGTCCAAATAGGACCCGGAGCCACCCCGTTCACTCTGATTCCTTGTTTAATGAGCGATAAGGATAATGATCTCGTAAATGTGACGACTGCCCCTTTTGTGGATGAATAATCGATTAACGTTTCATGCCCTTTATAGGCAGTGACAGACGCTGTATTAATGATACTGCTTCCTTTTTTTAAATGAGGAAGAACAGCTTTTGTTAAGTAAAACATGGCAAAAATATTCGTTTGAAACGTCCGAAGAAGCTGATGTGAGGTAATCTGCTCAATGCTTTTTTGCGGATGCTGTTCTCCAGCGTTGTTCACCAAAATATCAATGGAACCGAAAGCATCTTTTGTTTTTTTGACGACTTCATTTGAAAAAGCCTCATCCCCTAAGTCACCTGAAATTAAAATGACACGGCCTCCCGCCTTCTCAATATAGGCCTTCGTCTCCTCTGCATCTCGATGTTCACTTAAGTAAACAACGGCGACATTGGCTCCTTCCTTTGCAAATAAGACAGAGACTGCCCTGCCGATCCCGCTGTCTCCTCCTGTCACAATGGCCGTTTTTCCTGCTAATTTTTTATCCTGCACCTCTCGATCAAAAACAGGTCTAGGGTTCATTTTATATTCAAGACCCGGACGTTCATTTTGATGCTGAGGCGGCAAAGTTTTCTTCGGCTGCTTTGTTGACACAACAGTCCACTCCTTCCTTTTTATCCTATTTATTTTTATGTGATGGCTATTTTTTTATGTATGACGTGCTTGTTTCCTTTCAGATGTATGATTTCCAATATTGTGGAAAAATTATACACAATAAGTCATTGGAGGGGACAACATGGAACAAGAACAAAAAGGAATGGAGCAGGCAAAATCGTTATGGCTGGCAGACGGTCAGAAGCATTCTTTTCCTGCTGTCAGTGAGGATCTCACAGCAGATGTCATTATAGTCGGCGGCGGTATTACGGGTATCGCTACGGCCTTTGAAATGACAGAGCGTGGGCTTGATGTGATCATCATTGATGCTGATCAACTGCTGCAAGGTACGACAGGACATACGACAGCTAAAATCACTTCACAGCATGATGTGTACTATCATGAGCTAATGCAGCAAATTGGCATGCCAAAAGCCCGTTTGTATGTAGAAGCAAATGAGAAAGCAAAAGAGCTTATTCAAACACGTGTCAAAGAGTACAACATCGATTGTCAGCTAGAGGAAAAAGATGCTTACCTTTATACAAAGGAAGAAAGCGGCGTAAAAAAGTTAAAGAAAGAATTAGATGCCTACAAACAGCTAGGGATTGATAGAGAATGGAAAACAAAGCTTTCTTTTGACGCTGACATCAAAGCAGCCCTTGCGATGACAAAACAGGCACAGTTTCACCCCCTTCATTATCTCAATGCGTTAATCGACAAGCTCTTAGAGCGAGGCGTACGTATTTTTGAACACACAACCGCTGTTGATATAAACGAAGGGAATCAGCCTTCTGTCATAACAAAAAGCGGACATCATCTAACAGGACGCTACATCATTTCATGTTCACACTTTCCTTTTTATGATGGGAAAGGACTTTATTTCACCCGAATTCATCCAGAGCAGTCCTATGTCGTAGCAGCCAAAACGAAGAAGCCTCTCCCAGATGGGATGTACCTCGGAATTGACAAGCCTGCTCACTCATTAAGAACAACAGAACTACACGGCGAGGATGTCGTCCTCATCGGAGGAGAAGGACATAAAACAGGACAAGGCGGAGATGAATCTGCTCACTATGAAGGTCTAGAAACGTTTGGAGACACCGTCCTTGGAATTGAAGAGGTGCTGTATCGCTGGTCGACACACGATATGGTCACAATGGACAAAATCCCTTACATCGGCCGCCTGACTAAGCACCACCAGAATATCTTTGTAGCAACAGGCTTTAGAAAATGGGGCATGACCACAAGCCACGCGGCAGCCTCTCTTATCGGTGATTTAATTGAAGGAAAATCAAACCCATATGAATCAATTTTCACGCCATCAAGACTTGTTACTGACTCATTTGTTAAAGATTTTATAAAAGAAAATACCAATGTCGCCGCCAAGCTGATCAGTGGTAAATTAAATCGAACTGATCAAACAATTGATGATTTAAGACCCGGCGAGGGCGGCATTGTATCGTATGAACATAAAAAGTGCGGCGCCTTTAAATCAGAGAATGGGAATGTCTTTCTTGTCGATACAACGTGCACGCACCTAGGCTGTGAAGTCGCTTGGAACAATAGTGACCGCACTTGGGATTGCCCTTGTCACGGTTCACGTTTTTCCATTACTGGAGAAGTAGTAGCAGGCCCAGCAAAGAAACCACTAAAAAAGTCATATATAGGAGAGTAAAATTTCACCGTTTCCCTTTAAAAAATCCATTATTATCCGATAAAAAACATAAAGTCTGATATTTGTGATGATTATGGGGGGACATACACGTTGTTATTTAAAAAAGAGACGAAAAGCAAAAGCACTGCTTTTTTCACAAAGCAGGATGACGGGATAAAACGAATCAACTTTTCGGACAATACGGACATCGCCAAACAAATTAAAATGATAGACCTGACACAGCATGACCTATTGATCCTAGTTCAGCTCAATTCAATTGTTCAGGATGATATTGCACACATTGTTGATAAATTTTATAAAAATCTAGAGGTTGAGTCTTCCTTGATGCATATTATTCAAGACAATAGTTCTGTCGAACGTTTGAAGAAAACACTCCGTATTCATATTAGCGAAATGTTTGCAGGTGTAATTGACGAAGCCTATGTGGCAAAACGTATTAAAATCGCGCAAGTTCATTTACGGATCGGGCTCCAGCCTAAATGGTATATGGCAGCATTCCAAGACCTTCTGCTATCGATTATGGATTTATTTGCCCAGCATATCCAAGATTTCAAAGAATATCAGTCAGCAGTCAAAGCAACGACGAAAATCTTAAATTTAGAGCAGCAGCTTGTCCTAGATACATTCCAAAATGAATATTCTAAAATTCGCGATGAAGCAGAAGAGCAGCAGAAAGAGCTTCATACAAAAATTACAGAGACTTCAAATTCGCTTGCATCTCTCTTCTCAAACACAACAAGTGCAGTGGACAAGCTTGTATCAAAATCTGATGAGATGGCGGACATGTCACAAGCTGGAACACAAATTTCAGCACAGGTCGAAGAAAAATCGATCGGCGGTAAAAAAGAATTAGAAATTCAGCAAACACAAATGAATCAAATTGATGGCAGCATGACAAAGATTGAAACAGAAATTAAGCGCTTAGAAGAAATCGCCAAACAAATTGAACAAATCTTTGGGATTGTCACAGGCATTGCAGAGCAGACGAACTTGTTATCACTAAATGCCTCAATCGAATCCGCACGAGCAGGTGAACATGGAAAAGGCTTCGCAGTTGTTGCCAACGAGGTTCGCAAATTATCAGAGGACACAAAGAAAACGGTTTCAACTGTATCTGAACTCGTCAACAATACCAATTCACAAATTGCCATTGTGTCGCAGCACATTGCGGACGTGAATTTACTTGTGACAGACAGTAAAGAAAAAATGACTCAAATCAATTCACTCTTCGATGATATTGTCAGCAGCATGAACTTAAGTAAAAATCAAAATGGCAAAATTGAAATTGACCTTCAAACCTTCCTGAATGAATTGAAGGAAGTCAAACAAACGGTTTCTCAAGTCGCCAGCTCAGTCGAATCCTTAACAAGCCTGACAAATCACTAATCCAGTCTTTTTTCTTCTGCTTTAGTATAATAGAAGAAAAGATAGAAAAGGCGGGATTTGATTGACAACAATTTGCCTAGTCAGACACGGGGAAACAGATTGGAATGCAGCGAAGCGAATTCAAGGACGAACAGATATCCCTTTAAACGACACAGGTAAATGGCAGGCTGAACAAACTGGACTTTATTTAAAGGATGTCCATTGGGATGTTGTCATTTCCAGTCCACTAACAAGGGCAAAAGAAACCGCTCACCTGATTTTAAAACAGGTTCATGCCCCTCTCGTCATCATGGATGATTTCATTGAACGTGATTACGGTGATGCTGAAGGGATGTCGTTTGAGGAACGTCAAAAGCTATTTCCAGATAAACAGTATCCTAATATGGAACCGCTTGAGACAATTCAAGACCGAATGTTAGAAGGGATTGAGAAAGTCAGAGTAGCCTATCCAGATCAACATGTTCTGATCGTGGCACACGGTGCGGCTATCCATGCTTTACTCACCATTTTATCTGATGAACGGATGGATCTTCAGAACACGAGACTAGTCAATGCTTGCTTAAATGATGTGGAATGGACAGATGGTAAATGGAAGGTCCGTGATTACAACGTGGTCAGCCATTTAACTCAATCCTCCCCCTCTTAAAGAGCCTGTTATCTTAGCAGGTTCTTTTTTCATGACAGAAACAATGATAAAATAATATTTTTTTATATCGAAATTCGAAATAGATACTAGACGATTCTACCTATTTTATGGCTTTTCGGGTATCGAATGTTTATTTGAAAATGGATCATGAGAAAAAAAGCATCCTTCCTTTTTAGTAGATTATCGCTGAAATGATAGAATAAACATAATTTACCATCATTTCCAAGTGACTTAATTCCCCAATTTTCGATAGGACTTTCACAAAAATTCGGGTCTACTCTTATTTGCCTACTTCCCTTAAACTGAATATACAGAATAATCAAAAGGGTCATTCTTATAGACTACGGATGATTATTCTGAAATAAGAAAAAAGGGATGTGGAATGTGCGTGAAAAAGAAAAATGTGATGACAAGTGTTTTATTGGCTGTCCCTCTTCTGTTTTCAGCAGGGTTTGGAGGCTCCATGGCAAATGCCGAGACGACCTCAAAGTCAGATAGTGAAAAGAGCTATATTGTTGGCTTTAAAGCCTCTGCCACTACAAACAGCTCTAAGAAACAAGCGGTGACTCAAAATGGCGGAAAACTAGAAAAACAATATCGCCTCATTAATGCCGCACAAGTGAAAATGTCCGAACAAGCCGCAAAAAAACTTGAACATGACCCTAGCATTGCTTACGTAGAAGAAGACCACAAAGCAGAAGCATATGCACAAACCGTCCCTTATGGAATTCCTCAAATCAAAGCTCCAGCAGTTCACGCTCAAGGTTATAAAGGTGCTAATGTCAAAGTAGCTGTCCTTGATACTGGAATCCACGCTGCACACCCTGACTTAAATGTTGCAGGCGGTGCCAGTTTCGTCCCTTCAGAGCCAAATGCCACCCAAGACTATCAATCACACGGAACTCATGTAGCAGGAACCATTGCTGCCCTTGATAACACAATTGGTGTTCTTGGGGTCGCTCCAAGTGCTTCCCTATATGCTGTGAAAGTATTAGACCGTTATGGCGACGGACAATACAGTTGGATCATTAGCGGTATTGAATGGGCTGTAGCTAATAATATGGATGTCATCAACATGAGCTTAGGCGGACCAAGCGGTTCAACAGCACTTAAAAATGCAGTTGATACAGCAAACAGCCGCGGAATCGTTGTTGTGGCAGCAGCAGGTAATTCTGGTTCCACTGGCTCTACAAGTACAGTTGGCTATCCAGCAAAATATGATTCTGTGCTTGCTGTTGCCAATGTGAACAGCAACAATGTCAGAAACTCATCTTCTAGCGCAGGACCTGAATTAGATGTTTCTGCACCTGGTACTTCTATTTTAAGTACAGTGCCAAGCAGCGGATACACCTCTTATACTGGAACATCTATGGCTTCTCCTCATGTAGCAGGAGCAGCAGCGCTTATTCTGTCTAAAAACCCGAACCTAACAAATTCACAGGTTCGCCAGCGCTTAGAAAACACAGCAACACCGCTTGGCAGCTCTTTCTATTATGGAAAAGGGTTAATCAACGTTCAAGCGGCTTCTAACTAATTGTGAAAAAATCCGGCTGATCCAGCCGGATTTTATTTATTTACTGCTATTTCGATGTTTTCTCTTTTTCCGCTTCTCTTTCCATATCCATGATTCTCTCCATCATGGTCGGGTGTCCATAGCGGAAAATCTTCACTAGAAACGGTGGATTCACCTGGGACAGCCCTGATTTTGCAAGCTTTTGAAAAGACGTCACCCCTGCCTCCCCATCTTTTGTCATATTCACTGCATATTCGTCTGCTGCCCGTTCTTGATGCCTTGAGACTGCATTTGTAAAAGGTGAAGCTGCAAACGACAGCATGGATACAATGACCAAAAGGAGCGGAAGAGCAGCGATGTCGTGTGACACCTTCAGCCGAAATGAGGCTGCTCCTTTTTGATAAAGATAAAAATAAAGACGGTCGATCACAAAAAATCCGGCCAGTGACAGTACTAAATATCCTGCTAATCCAATATAGACATGTTTCATGACGTAATGTCCCATTTCATGTGCCATGATAAATAAAATTTCGCGGTCTTTCAGTTTTTGCAGTGTTGTATCCCATAAAACAATGCGCTTGTTTTCACCTATTCCGGTGACATAAGCGTTCATCGTGTTTGTTTTCTCAGACATATTGACCTCATATACATGATCTGCGGGAATATGCGCTTTGTCTGCCAGCGTTAATATCTTCTTCTCAAGAGCTTGATCCTTTAATGGATAAAAATTGTTATATAACGGATCAATGACGACCGGCTGTATAAAGAAGAGAAACAGCGTGACTGGGACTGTCAAATACCACGCATACAGCCACCATCGTTTCCTTCTTTTTTGAATAAGCCAAAAGAACACAATAGCGCATAGGACAAGGAGCGGATATTGAATCCAAAAATCAAGTGTTTGATCTTTAAACCAGCTTGCTGTACTTTGAGCAGATACTCCATAGTGCAAAGACAGCTGATAGCCAATCCACTTCATTGGCAATGAAATCAGCATTGTTAGAAGCGATAGCACAAACACATATACGAGTTTACTTAAAAACGTGAAACGAGCTGCTGCAAGGCTCCAGTCGGCTAATTTCCGTGAGAATCCTGAAATAAGCAAAAGGAAAAAGACATACCAATCTAATGGGATTGTGATGAAATACAGCAGGTTACGTATGTTCGAGAAATTCTCGCTGATCACAAGCTCATGGCTTGTCATAAAAGTATGCGGATCTGCACTTGTCCCTTTCACACTTTCAGGAACCGATGAATCCCCCATTAAAAACAAATAAGAATAAATAAAAAGACCGTACAATATGTATGCTACCGTTGCAAGAGCTACCCATTTACGTACTCGCACAGGTCAGCCTCCTTTCCATTCCTCTCTCTATTCTAATCATGCATTTTTTCGTTTAGAACCTGTCTCATGTGGCTCCATCATAGCATGCCCCATCTGAAAAAGCTTTCGCGAAAAAAATGATTATGCCACTCAAAAATCGGAGAAGCTACATGTAAAACAGTGAGTTGGAGGATCAAAATGAAGAAAACCCTTGCAGGAGTTGTGATTTTGGGACTTTTATTAATCACCTTCTTTTATGTGTTCAGCCGGACGAGCGATATCTTCGATGAGAATCGAGCAGAAAAATTACTGCTCTCACCGCCGAATGAAGCCATCTCTTATGAAATAGATGATAAGGACACCGCAGAAGATTTAATTGAAGAATTAAATAAAGGCAAACAAACAAGCAATCATCTTAAGAAGAATTTAAAAAAACCCGATTATATCGCCAAGGTGATGTTTGGACGAACAAATGGCACTACCTTTCAGCTGTGGACCAACCGATCACAGGTCGTTTTTTTAGTAGATGGCACATATTATGAACTGAATCAAAAACAGTCGAAATCTTTTCAGAAACAGTTAAATGAAGCCATTCAAAAGGGAGCCTCCTCATAAGAGACTCCCTTTTTTTATTTACTTTCTTCTGCTTGATACTTTTCCTTTAGCGCTCTTCTTAAAATTTTACCTGTTGTGTTTTTTGGAATATCATCTATGAAATGGATCGTTTGGGGCTGCTTATATTTCGCTAAATAGCGTGAACAATGTGTGATGATGTCTTCTTGATTGATGTGAGCATGTTTCTTAGGGGAAATGTAACAGACGACAGCCTCTCCTGTATTCGGATCTGGCACACCAATGACAACGGCTTCCGCTACAGCATCATGTTGATAAAGGACTTCTTCAATTTCTCTTGGATACACATTATAACCGCCAACGAGGATCATATCCTTTTTTCGATCAACAATATAAATATATCCTTCTTCATCTCTTCTCGCCAAATCACCAGTATACAGCCAGCCGTCTCTTAGTGCAGCTTCCGTATCTTCTGGCATTTGATAATAGCCTTTCATGATGTTTGGCCCTTTTGCTATCAGCTCTCCGACTTCATTTGGACCGACTTCTTCTCCAAGTTCATTTACAATTTTATTCTTCACATTCATAATGTCGGTCCCGACAGAACCCGGTTTTCTTTTTCCGTCAAGAGGATTAAATGCAGTCACTGGAGATGCCTCTGATAACCCATAGCCCTCCAGTACCGTGACACCGAACTTTTTCTCAAAGCCGTGGAGTAAGGAAACAGGCATGGAGGCACCGCCTGATATACAGATCCTCACTGATGACATCGCTTCATCATGTCCCTCCTGGCGGTACAAATAGTTATACATGGTAGGAACACCAACAAATAGCGTGGGCTTCTCTTTTTCCATCATGTGCAAAAGCTCTGATGGGCTGAAATGCGGCAAGACATAAATCGTCGCGCCATGAATGAGCGGCGCATTCATACAGACTGTTAAACAAAATACATGGAACATCGGCAAAGCGGCAATGACCTTGTCCTTTTCGTCAATCGATAAATACTCAGCGGTGTCTCTTGCATTTGAATAAAGGTTAAGATGAGTGAGCATTGCGCCTTTTGGTTTTCCTGTCGTGCCAGATGTAAATAAAATAACTGCGGTATCATCTGGCTGAATGGAAGGGTGTACGTTTTCATTCGCAGCACCTGACACAAGCTTTCCAAAGAAGACAAGTCGATCAGATACTTCCTTGAAGCTTGATCTGCATGCAGATTCATTTTCCGCACAAATAATCACTCGTTCAATGGACGGAAGTTGTTCATACACCTGCTCATACACTGGCAGAAGCTGCTCAGGCGCAACAATGCCTTTTACATCCCCTGTGATGAGCATATAGCCAATTTCACTAGATGTGTATGTTGGATTAATTGGTACAACGACAAGTCCTGCCTTTAATGCACCAAAAAAAGAAATGACAAAATGCGGCGAATTTCCTAAAATAAGCGCGATATGATCCCCAGCCTGAAACCCTTCGTTGACTAAACCATCTGCAAAACGCTCAATACTTGTCATCAGCTCTCGATAGGTCCACTTCTTCCCTTCAAAGATCAGTGCGATATGATCTCCCTTCGTCATCGCCGTCTGCTGAAGATTTTTGATCAAATCCATTCTCCCACCCCTTACGTATCATCAATGAATGAATGACCATTCATTTTTATAGCCAAACATTCCTCCTTTCTATTATAATAGACAATCGAAAAAATCCACAAGATCAAATGTAAATCGCTTTTATTTCTTTCAATCAAAAAAGCACCGCTATCTCTAGCCGTGCTTTTCCGCGATTAATAAATTAAATCAAGAAAGTCCTCTTGTGATACGTTGCCAAAATAGTGGCGCATATCCATATCTTCTAAAACGTCACTGATCGTTTTACGATCATATTGCTGTCCAATCAGTTTCTTTTCAATATCAGCAATATCCCCTACGCCAAAGAAATCACCAAAGATTTTGCAATCCTGAATCATCCCTTTTTTCACTTCTAATCGCAGATCAATAGAACCAGCAGGGAATCTCTTAGAATGCTGCAAATTAAATTTCGGAGAACGGCCATAGTTCCATTCCCATTTTTGATATCGATCTCGGGACATCTCGTGAATCTTTTCCCAATCCTTTTCAGTCAGGTGATATTGAGGCACGTCCCCATTTGTATCAAAAATGTAGCTTAAAAGAATTTTTCTAAATTCCTCTGTCGTCATTTTTTGATCCATCAGTTCACTAATGTTGGCGACCCTGCTTCTGATCGATTTAATGCCTTTTGATTCAATCTTTTCTTTTTTCACATTTAAAGCTGAAACGACATGTTCAATTTCTGAATCAAATAGCAGCGTGCCATGGCTGAAAATACGGCCTCTTGTAGCGAACTGGGCATTTCCAGAAATTTTCCGTCCGTCTGCCATGATGTCATTTCTACCGCTTAATTCAGCTTTGACGCCGAGCTTTTCAAGCGCTTTGATCACTGGCTCCGTGAACTTTTTAAAGTTATGGAAGCTATCGCCATCATCTTTTGTGATAAAGCTGAAGTTCAAGTTTCCTTTGTCATGGTAAACTGCACCACCGCCTGATAAGCGGCGAACGACTTTGATTCCGTTGTCTTCCACATACTTCGTGTTGATTTCTTCTATTGTATTTTGGTTCTTTCCAATAATAATGGACGGCTGGTTGATGTAAAACAGCAAATACGTTTCTTCTGGATCTAAATATTTCAAGCAATATTCTTCAATTGCCAAATTAATCATTGGATCATAATGTTGTTCGTTATCGATAAACAGCATCTCTATCTTCCTTCCTTGTTCCATCTAAGCCCTGAATGGGCAAGCTGTATATTGCCAGTATATAACGCCTGTGCTTCATTGACTAGGTCTTTATGACGGCCAAAATGGGGCAGATGGGTTATGATGAGCTCCCCAACATTTGCTTCATTTGCTATTTTTCCCACTTCCGTACTGTTCATATGTCCAGCACGTGACCCGTCCTGCCCTGCGTAAAAATTGCTTTCGGCAATGAGTAGATCTGCACCGCTACTAAAAGGGATAAATGCCTCCTGATAGCTTGAATCTGCTGTATACACCACCACAGCATCGTCTGCCCGAATTTTCATCGCATAGCATTCTGCCGGATGAACCGTTTTCAAAAAATCAATTTGAAATGGCCCAAGCTGCAAACCTTCTTCCGGCTGATAAGGCTTTGCCTTTGTATGTACATCATCAGAAAGGCGTCCAAATGCCTCTTGATCACCCGTATGCCCATAGATCGGAAGCGGACCGCTGCTTTTTCCTAAATGATATCCCACTAGCTTCGCATATTGGAGTGGTCCGATATCTGCAATATGATCGTGGTGATAATGAGAAAGGAGAACAGCATCTAGTTCTTCTATATCAATGTATTGCTGGAGTTTTGAAAGAACACCGCTTCCGCAGTCTACAAGCAGCCTGAAGCCATCTGTTTCAAAAAGGTACCCTGATGTCGCTTCACCGGCTGCTGGAAACCCTCCATAGCATCCAATCACGGTTAATTTCATCGTCATTTTTCCCTCCTTTTCTAAAATTCCCCTTCTTACAATATACCCATTTTTCACTGAAAAAGCATTCTTCTTGCCTATTGTTACAAAACAGATTGACAATTATTAATCTGTTATAATACAATGATTGTAACAAAACGTATTGGAGGATGACAAATGCTAGGAAAAATCACAGAGTTTTTTAGAAATTTGCCTTCAAAGAAATGCACAAAATGTGGAAATGATTTAATGGAACAGCACGAGTGTTACGGTAATGAATGTGAGGAATGCTCACAAGTAAGTTATCTTAAATAAGGGAATAAATTGAATAAAAAAGCACTTTTTTCCTCCATCGTCAGTCGGAGTCAAAAGTGCTTTTTATTTTTTCTGAAAAATAGGTAAAAAGGGAAAACCCCTGTCCCAAAAGGTTTTTTTAGTATTTTCATATGATGAGTTTTAGTTCTGAAGACACTTTTTATTGACTGAAAACAATGAAGCAGGTTCTAAATGTCTATTTTTTCTAACAATTTTGTATTTTCTTAATATAATTTTATCGTGGACGAACCTCTTTAATTTTAGTTATACTTTAATTCATATATTAAAACTTAATATGATGGGAATATTCCTTTAATGAATATGTTAGGGAGGAAATCTATGAAAAAATTAAAATTTGGATTGGCTACTCAAATCCTAATCGGTCTTATTCTCGGTGTCGTCGTCGGGGCTATCTTTTTCGGTAACCCAGGTGTCGAGACATACTTAAAACCAATTGGAGACTTCTTCTTAAGGCTCATCAAGATGATTGTCATACCAATTGTCGTATCCAGTTTGATTTTAGGTGTTGCAGGTGCGGGTGATGGTAAAAAAGTAGGGAAACTTGGTTTTAGAACCATTCTTTATTTTGAAATTATCACAACATTTGCGATTGTCCTTGGTCTTGTGCTTGCAAACTTTGTACAACCTGGTGCAGGCGTTGACTTTGGAAATACGGAAAAACAAGATATTAGCCAGTATGTTGAAACGGAAAAAGAACAAAGCAGTAAATCAGTTGCTGATACGTTCCTTCATATCGTTCCAACGAACTTCTTCCAATCATTGGCTGAAGGTGATTTACTTGCGATTATTTTCTTCACTGTGCTGTTTGCACTTGGCATTTCAGCCATTGGTGAACGCGGCAAACCAGTGCTCGCCTTCTTCGAAGGTGTGTCACACGCCATGTTCCATGTCGTCAATGTTGTAATGAAAGCTGCACCATTCGGTGTTTTCGCACTCATTGGTGTGACCGTATCAAAATTTGGTCTTGAATCTCTTATTTCATTAGGTAAGCTTGTAGGTCTTGTTTATTTTGCGCTCGCTCTCTTCCTTATCGTTGTATTCGGAATTATCGGAAAGATGATTGGCGTCAATATCTTCAGATTTCTTGCTTACATGAAAGACGAAATGCTTCTTGCTTTTAGTACATCCAGCTCTGAAACAGTTTTACCAAGAGTCATGGATAAAATGGAACGCATCGGATGTCCAAAGGGAATTGTATCTTTCGTTATCCCAATCGGTTATACGTTTAACCTAGACGGCTCGGTCTTGTATCAAGCCATCGCCGCGCTTTTCCTTGCACAGGTATATGGTATTGACCTGACAATCGTCCAGCAGCTCACACTTGTTCTTGTGCTGATGGTGACATCTAAAGGAATGGCTGCCGTTCCTGGTACTTCATTTGTTGTATTACTCGCGACATTAGGAACGATCGGTGTACCTGCTGAAGGTCTTGCATTTATTGCAGGTGTGGACCGTATCATGGATATGGCGCGAACAGTTGTGAACTTAACAGGAAATGCTCTTGCAGCTGTTGTGATGTCTAAATGGGAAGGGCAATATGACCCTGAAAAAGGACATCGCGTGATGACTGGACAAGATGTACCTGAGCCAACACAGCTTTCAAGCTAATGAAAAAGAACCCCATCTATCGGGGTTCTTTTTTTATGCAGTGATCAATTTGGATTGAACATATTGGTACAGAAGATTAGCAGTATGAACAAGTGAATCCTCATGAGTTCTTTCAAAGGCATGTGACGAGTCGATGCCAGGTCCAATCAGTCCATGAATGATATCATGTCCTGCTCTAATCGCTGCTGACGCATCAGATCCATAATAAGGATAAATATCAAGGCGGTAATCAATGCTGTTCTCTTCTGCTAATGCGACTAAATGCTTTCTTAATCCATAGTGATAAGGGCCGCTTGAATCCTTTACACAAATCGATACACTGTATTCATCTGTTGATTGACCGTCGCCGATAGCACCCATATCTACAGCTAAATATTCCACCGTTTCTTCTGGAATATTGGAGTTTCCGCCGTAGCCAATTTCTTCATTATTGGAAATTAAGAAATGCGTCGTATGCGGCAATGTGATATTTTCCTTTTGAATCCGGTGGATGAGCCGCAAAAGTAGCGCCACACTTGCCTTATCATCAAGATGTCTTGATTTAATAAAACCTGAAGACGTCACTTCCACTCTCGGATCGAATGAGATAAAGTCCCCTACTTGAATGCCAAGTGCTTTGACATCGTCTGCATTTTTCACCTTTTCATCGAGACGAATCTCCATATTTTCTTGGTTTCGTTTCGCTTTTCCAGCATCCGCATAGACGTGAACGGACGTTTGATGCATGAGAATGGTTCCTGTGTATGTATTACCTACTGCTGTTTCAATTTCACAATATTCGCCTTCAATTGAGTTATACTGAAAGCCTCCAATGAGCGCAAGACGAAGCCGCCCATTTGATTTAATTTCCTTGACCATCGCACCGAGCGTATCGACATGTGCTGTCAGCATGCGGTGTTCCTTGTCATCTGTTCCTTTGATTGTAGCGATTAATCCGCCTTTTCGATTTCGTTTTGTCTCAATATTCAAATCTTGTAAAAAATGTTCAACAAAGCCGATCACCTTTTCTGTATTTCCTGATGGACTTGGAATCGATACGAGCTTTTGAATCAGTTGAACGGTTTCGTTCACTTCAGTTGTCATCCGGCATTTCCTCCTTAGTCTAAAAAGCAATTCCTTCCACGTATGCCTTTTTCAGCATCTCTTCTTAAAATATATCGCTTCGGGTTCGAGAAGTCTAATGTCAAATCAAAAATCCTTCCTCAATAAAGAGAAAGGATTCATTGATTAAGCTTCTTCCTGTTTCATTTTTCTTATGTTCCAAGCAAAGTAAGCTGTTGTTGCTGCCATCATGATGATCGCAACTGTTCCAAGAATCGCTGCTTGATGCCATAAATAGCTGTCATCACCGCTTGCAATGATCGTTCTAAATCCATTGATTGTATACGTCATTGGAAGCAGACTATGAATGACTTGGAAGAATTTCGGCACAAGCTCAAGCGGGAACGTCCCAGCACTTGCTGCGAGCTGAAGAACCAAGATAATAACAGCAATGAAGCGTCCTGGGTTCCCCATTGTTGTCGCCAGAAGCTGAATAATCGCTAAGAACGTCAGACTGACGATGATCGCAAAGAGATAGAAGCGCCAGAGACTTTCCACCTCAAGACCAAGCCCAAAAATGAGCAAGGAGCTTGCAATAACTGCTTGCAGGATACCAACAAAAAGGAGCACACTATATTTGCTGACAAACCATTCAAACGCATTTCTAGGGCGTCCAGCAGGGTCTTTCATTGGGAATACAACGGTCAGCATGAGAGCCCCTACAAAGAGTCCCATCGATAAAATATAAGGTGTAAGCCCTGTTCCATAATTATCAATCTTTTTCACTGTATCGTTTTCTGTTTTAACTGGACTCGCAATCATATTGTAATTGTCTTGACCCGCATCAATTTCTCCTGTTTCATCAGCGGCGCTTTTTAACTTATCGGACAGCTTCCCTGTACCGCTCTTTAAATCTCCCAATCCTTTATCGAGTGATTTTGAGCCTTCAGCAAGCTTAGATGTATTGCTTTGAATACTTGTTGAGCCACTTTCCAGCTTATTTAACGCTGCGCTCAGCTGGCTTGAACCATTCGCAAGCTTATCTGCACCGCTTTTCGCTGTATCAAGCTTTCCATTTGCTGTTTGCAGGCCATCCTGCAACTTGCCTTGACCTGACTGAAGCTTCAGTGCACCTTGATACAATTTATTCGTACCAGATGTCATTTGATCAATCGCATTTTGTATGGCGACTGTAGAGGTATACAGCTGTTCTGTTTTCTCTGGCAGCTGTTTAACTTGCTGCAGCTGAGCTTTTGCAGAAGCAACCGCAGATTGAACCTCACTTGCATCAGGCAGTTCCTGCAAGGCTGCTAAGCTTTGCTCGAGTCCAGATAGATCAGGCAGTTCGATTTTAGGCAGACTGTTAAGCTGATCCATTGCCGCCTTTTTCTCTTCATCTGTCATTGAGCTGTTTTGGATGATGCTTTTTACTTGAGCATCTCGATTCGATAGCGCTTCTTTTAATGAAGCAAGTTTTGTACTGAACGTTTTCGCGTCTTTTTTCACCTGATCGAGTTTAGGCGCCATCTTTTCAAGATTCGCTAATTCTGGTGACGACAAGACTTTTTCTACTGCTTCAATTTTTTCAGAAAAAGATTGTGCTTTGTTATTAAGTTGCTCAACGCCTGCTGTGAATTGCGGCATTTTAGAAGCGAGCTGCTGATGTCCTTCACGGCTTGTGTTTAACCCTTCGGTCAATGTATCAATTCCTGTACCAAGCTCACCAAATTTCTGATCGATGGTTTGATAGCCTGTTAAGAGCTGACCAAGTCCGCTGTCAAGGGACTGTATGCCAGTGTTCAATTCACCCATTTTACCGGCAAACTGATGAACACCTTCGCTATAGGTTAACGTTCCCTCAGCCAATTTTGCTAAATTGTCTTTTAGCTTTTGACTGCCATCTTTTGCACTCTTTGTTCCATCATTAATTTTTTTCGCACCGTCGCTTGCTTGATCTAATCCTTTTGCAATCGTTTTGAAGTTATCAAAAATGACCTCTGCATAATTTTGTGTGACTTCCTTTGAAACCGAATCTTTTAATTTGATGATGGCATTATTCGCAATTTGTGAAGCGGCATAGTTGACGCCTGGATTCGTATAATATTTCAGATTCGATTTTTTTGGATGTTTATCAAGCACTGTACTTGCATTTTTCGAGAAATCCTTTGGAATTTCCACGACGAGGTAATAATCCTCTTGATTTAAGCCCTTCACGGCCTTTTCCTCACTATCGACAAAGTTCCATTTGAAATTATCATCTTTCTTTAATTTCTTCACTAAATCATCGCCGACATGCAGTGTTTTCCCATCATAGTGACTGCCTTCATCCAAATTGACAACCGCTACAGGCAATTGATCAACTGTACCATATGGATCCCAGTACGCTTTTAAGAATACGCCACTGTAAATCAACGGAATAAACAAGACAGCTAAAATCGGGATCAGTAGTTTTTTGCTCGTGACAATATCTTTCCATTGATTCCGAATTAAATTCATTGCTGTTTTCCTCCCATAGATGAATGACTAAATTAAGAATTTGGTCATTTGAACTCAAAAAAAAATTACATTGTTGCTGAAAGCCCTTTGAGTATATAAAGCTCTAGGGATTCGGCCACCTCTTCTTTTGTTAAAGGCTCGTATCGCTTTTCCCAATCAAAAATAAGTGCAATATATAGTTTCACCATCACAAATGCAGTCAATTCAGGATCACAAGGCTTAATGTCTCCTTTTTCAATCGCTTCTTTTACTTTCGATTGAATATAGCGAATGATCATTTGCTCCATCTTCTCAATCATTTCCTTGACGGCTGACGTGCCAAGCTCTGCATTTTCCTGAAAGATTTTAATTGTGAGCTGGTGGTTTTTTCTAAATTCCAATATTGCAAAGAGTGCTAAGTGAAGGTTTTCAGAGAAACTATTTTTCTCATCAATTGCCTCATCTGCAATTTCCCTCATCTCCATTAAAAGAGAGGTGAAAATTTCATCAAACAGCTCTTCTTTGTTTTTGAAAAAGGTATAAATGGTGCCTTTCCCAACGTTGGCAAGCTTCGCCACAAGGTCCATTGTGGTCGCTTTATACCCGAATTGAGTAAATGCCTTCGTTGCCCCATCTAAAATCATTTGTCTCCTATCAACACTCATGATCTCACTCCCAAAATGACTATATGAACGTTTTGGTCATTAAGTACAGAAAGTAATATACCACATCCTTTTCCCCGGATGCAACAACTTTGTTCACTTTTATGATTCACAACTCTTTTTGTATTATTCGAACACGAAAAACTCCCTTTCCATAACAGAAAAGGGAGTTTGTTTTTATGAAAATAGGTAAGATACAGCTTCTGAGATAGCGGCTTTTCCTTGATCAATACAATCAGGAATTCCAACACCTTCAAAAGCAGCACCTGTGATATAAATACCAGGGTATGATTGCTTAAACGTTTCTCGCATGTTCGAAATGGCTTTTTGATGACCAACGTGATATTGCGGCATGCTCGTCTTCCAGCGGGTCACTGTCGTCAGTTCTGGATCTGCTTTAATATCCATGATTTTTTTCAAATCCTCCAGCACAATGCTGACGATTTGATGGTCTGACTGCTCGACAATTGATTCGTCGCCAGCTTTCCCTACATACGCACGCAAAAGAGTTTTTCCTTTAGGAGCTGTATGCGGCCATTTTTTGTTCGTCCACGTACAGGCAGTAATAGAGAAATCACTGTTTCTTGAGATGACAAAACCAGTGCCGTCATATTCATTATGAACATCCTCTTCTTTAAAACCGAGTGCAACCGTTGCAACAGAAGTAGATGTCATGTCATGCAAGTACTCAAGCCCTGCTTCTTTTGGAAACATGGAATAGATTGATTGATGCGGAGTTGTCACAATGGCTGAATTGGCAAAAAGCGTTTGACCGCTGTCTAATTGCACGCCATAGCCTCCATCTGTTTTTTCAATCTGCTTCACTTTTGTCCCTTTATAAACCGTTGTCAGCTTGAGCTTACTTTCTACTGCTTCAACAAGCGCTTGCAGTCCTTGATTGATCGTTTGGAACTGCCCTTGTTTTTTCGCTGTCACTTGCTGCGCTTTCGCATGCTGCTGTGATTTTTTCATCCCAAGAATCAAACTGCGATGCTGCTGTTCTGTTTGATAAAACTGCGGGAAGGTGGACATTAAACTCAGGCGGTCAATATCTCCTGCATAAATGCCTGAGAGAAGCGGCTCGATTAAATTCTCAACAACCTCATCGCCCACCCGTCTTCTAAAAAATTCACCGAGAGACTGATCTTCTGTCTGCTTGCTTTTTGGCAATACGAAATCCATTGCCGCTCTCGCTTTTCCTGCAACTGAAAAAAGACCGGTTGTGATGAATGGGCTGATTTGAGTTGGAATACCCATGACAGCGCCCTTTGGCATCGGGTGAAGGGTTTCATTGACTAGTACATACGCTTGCCCAGTTTCATTATTGACGAGCTGACTCGCGAGACCAACATCCTTCGCCAGCTGCGGTCCACTGACCTTTCTTTCTAAAAATGAATCAGGTCCACGTTCAATGATGTAGCCATCTTTATATAAAGTTTGTATTTTTCCACCTAGCCTAGGGCTTGCCTCAATAAGAGATATTTGAATGGGAAGACCTTTTTCTTCGACTTCCTTTTCCAAATAGAAGGCGGCGGCTAAACCAGTGATGCCACCGCCAATGATGACAAGGTGTTTTTGATTGTCATGCATAGGATCGCCTTCTTTTATATAATTACTTGCTTTCGTCAAGCTTCTTTAATACAACTGTTGCCAGAGCATCAATAAATGCAGGTTTCGCATTTGGCATTTCTGGACGATAGTAGGCTGCACCGATTTCATCTGTCACGACTTTACATTCATAATCGTTGTCGTATAACACTTCAAGATGGTCAGCAACAAAACCAACAGGCACATATACGAACGTTTTATAGCCTTTTTGTTCGAATAGGTCACGTGTTAAGTCTTGCACGTCTGGTCCAAGCCATGGATCAGGCGTGTTGCCTTCACTTTGCCAGCCAATTTCAAAATGTTCAACTCCAGCACCGCCTGCAATCATTTTGGCAGATTGTGCGAGCTGATCAGGATATGGATCTCCTGCTGCAATAATTTTTTCAGGAAGGCTGTGTGCAGACACAATAAGTACCGCTGATTCTCTTTCCTCTTGACCCATCGATGCATACGTATCCTTCACTTGTTTCACCCAATAGTCCACAAACTTCGGCTCATCGTACCAGCTTTCAACAGACGTAATCTTCAGATTGCCAAGCTTGTCTGCCTCTTCTTGTGCACGTTTGTTATACGATTTCACACTAAAGGTTGAGAAATGTGGTGCAAGGACAATACTCACAGCTTCTGTGATGCCGTCTTGATGCATTTTTGCAACTGCATCCTCAATGAACGGCTCGATATGTTTTAAACCAATATAGACATGAAATTCAATATGGTCTTGGATTTCATTCAAGTGGTCACACAAACCATTTGCCTGCTGTTCTGTAATTTTTGATAAAGGAGATATACCGCCGATCGCCTTGTAGCGGTCCTTTAAATCTTGCAGCATCTCTGGCTCTGGCTTTCTCCCTCTGCGAATATGTGTATAATAACGCTCAATGTCTTCTTCTTGATATGGCGTACCATATGCCATGACAAGAAGCCCCATTTTCTTTTTCTCCAAAACCAACACTCCTTCAGATCATTTGAAATAGTTTAGATGGATGATTTTTTATGTTTCGCTGAATAGTCGTGAATAAAATCTGTCAGCCTCTTTAACGTATCTGGTGAGACATCAGGAAATACCCCATGACCTAAGTTAAAGATGAAGTGATCTGATTTCATTCCTTGATCTAAAATATCTTTTGCTCTTTCTTCAATGACATTCCAAGGAGCAAGTAAAATGGTTGGATCCAGATTCCCTTGTAACGTTTTTGTGAGTCCTTCTTTTCTCGCTTCATCTACACTCATACGCCAATCCAGTCCAACGACATCAAGCGGTAGGTCATGCCAATCTTTCGCTAAATGGCTTGCACCAACTCCGTACATAATCATTGGTACGTTCTCAGACTTCAGCTCTGTGAAAATCCGCTGCATGACAGGCTTAATGAATGTCCGGTAATCTGCTGCATTTAAAGCGCCAACCCATGAATCGAAGATTTGAAATGCACTGATCCCTGCTTTTACCTGCGCGCGTATGTACGTGATCGTCATATCAGCTAATTTGTTCATCAGCAGCATCCATGCCTCAGGCTCACTGTACATTAGCGCCTTTGTTTTATGGTAATTTTTAGATGGGCCGCCTTCAATCATATAGCTTGCCATCGTAAATGGTGCACCAGCAAACCCGATGAGCGGTACATTCAGCTGCTCCTTCGTTAAAAGCTGAATGGTATCAAGCACATATGGCAGGTCTTCTTCAGGATGAAGCTCCCCAAGACGTTCGATATCTGCTTTTGTACGAATCGGTGAATCAATCACAGGTCCAATTCCATTTTTAATTTCAACGTCCACTCCAATAGCTGGAAGCGGAGTCATAATATCTTTATATAAAATAGCGGCATCTACACCATATTGTTCTACAGGAAGTCTTGTTACATAAGCACATAATTCTGGCTGATGCGTAATTTCAAATAGCCCGTATTTTTCTTTAAGGGCACGATATTCAGGCTGTGAGCGTCCTGCCTGTCTCATATACCAAACTGGTACATGATCTGTTTTTTCCCCTTTACACGCCTTTAAGAACGTGTCATTAAAAGCTTTCGTTTTTCCCATTACCTCTCATTCCACCTTTCGCCTTACACTCTCTTTTTGTACAAGGCTCAAACCTGCCTTTACTATACCGCTTTTTCAAGGCACGGTATACTAAACCAGCTCAATGTTCAAAAAATCGCCGAATATTAACGACCAAATGCCTCTGGCTTGACATACGCACTGCCTTCGCTTTCTTCTTGCGTTTGGGTATTATATGGAACAACTTTATACTCTGCATCTGAAAACACATTGGCATACGGCATTGTATAGCTGTTTACGCCTGTCACTGAGTCGATCAGCGTCTCGCTGCCGTTTCTCTTTTCATAAATGCGATATTCAACGCGTTTATCCTTCTGCTCATCCCATGACAGCTCTAATGTAAACAATCCTTTGATTTTAAACGCATAACGTGCTTCAAATCCTGTTAATCCTTCTAAATGAATCGGTGATTGAAGTTCTTTAATTCCATCTGGCTTTTCAAATGTTTCATTGGTGATTTGAGCTGCTGTTAAAATATCTTTAAACAACTGCACTGGGTATTGACTGCCGCCAGTTAAATAGTGGCTGTTATCGGTTTTGTCATACCCCATCCAAATCGCACCGGTTGTACTTGGCGTATAGCCGGCAAACCAAGCATCCTTTGTAGCACCTTTCACACCCGAATAAGTGGTGGTACCTGTTTTACCTGCTAAATCTCCAGCGTATGAACCGCTCTGGGCTGTTCCGCCTTTGACGACTTGCTGGAGCATTCTTGTCATATTCCAAGCATTCTGTACGCTAAATACTCGTTCTTGCTTACTGCGATTCTTCTCGACAGTTTCTCCTTCATCATTGGTGATTTTCTGAATGAAGAAAGGCTTTTTATATACGCCTTCATTCGCAAATGTATGGAAGGCTCCCGCGATTTGTAATGGAGAAACCCCTTTTTCTAAACCGCCAAGTGCTATGGCTAGTCCTTTATCCGAGATATCAATTCCCATTTTCTCGAGATATGATTTCGACGTATCAATGCCCAGCTGACTTAACGTCCACACTGCTGCGGTATTTTTACTTTTCATGAGAGCATCTACCATTGTGACCCTGCCTTCATACTGCCCATCGTAATTCTTTGGTGAATAGCCGTCATAGCTTTTCTCCTTATCTTCCAGCAGTGAATAAGGTCTGAATTTTTTCTCCTGCAACGCCGGACCGTAAACAGCTATTGGCTTGAAGACAGAACCAGGCTGTCTAACAGCTGTGACTCTGTTATAACCTCTTGCCTGATAATCTCGTCCGCCTATCGCTGCTTTTACTCCACCAGTTACGTTGTCTATAAACACAGCACTGCTTTCAGGAGAACCGCTTTTTCCCGGGAAATAACGGTTGTTCTTCATCGCATCATAAGCAACTTTTTGCAGATTCATATCGATTGGAACTGTAATGGTATAGCCGCCTTGAAGCAATTGTTCATGTGAAATGGCATACACTGATTCTGCTTCTTTAATGATGAGATCGACATAGCTATCCACCCAAGGCGTTTCTGATTTCTTTTTCAAATGAATGCCTAATGTTCTCCCTTTTGCTTCTACTGCTTCTGTTGAAGACAAATATCCTTGTTCATTCATTAAATTCAAGATGGTGTCACGCCTTTGTTTATTTTTATCAGGATGTAAAACAGGAGAGTAAGAAGACGGTGCCTTTGGCATCGCAGCCAGTGTAGCACCTTCGCTGACCGTTAAATCTTTGACATCCTTACTAAAATAATAATTGGCTGCTGCCTGAATACCATAAACGCCATGGCCGAAGTAAAGCTGATTCAAATACATCTCAAGCAGCTTATCCTTTGAATAATCTCTTTCTAAATTAATGGCAATAATGACTTCTTTTGTTTTACGGAGAAAGGTTTTATCATTTGTGAGAAAAATATTTTTTGCGAGCTGCTGAGTAATTGTACTGCCGCCCTCTACCTTTCCTCCTGCTAATATATCTCGATAAACCGCCCTTGAAATAGACTGTGCATCAATTCCATGATGCTCATAAAAACGCTTATCCTCGACAGCGACAAATGCTTTCGCTACTTTATCAGGCACCTCTTTTAATGACACAGGGTCTCGATTTTCTGAATACATGCTTGTGAGTTCTTTTCCATTTTGATCAATGATTTTGGAGGAAGCATGAAAAACAAGCTTCTTTTCATCTATGACATAATGTCCTAAAAATAAAATGGTCAGATAGCCAATAAATGAAAGTACGATTGTACTTCCTGCAATGACTAATGGAATGATTATCTTCTTTTTCTTCAAATTAGGTCACCTCATTCCTTTATACGGATAGTATGGGATGTATTGCTTCATAATATGTTTTATGGATTGACTACCAAAGAATTATATATCATTCTTTTGTTATACTATCAAGCAGGAGGCGGTTTAGATGAATTTCTATATTACATATGGAACAGCAGATTTTTTGCATAAAATCGCAAAGAAACATCATTTGGAAAGTCTGCTTTATATGGTCGGGAAAGAACAAGCAGCTCTTTTTCATGAAACGGAGGGTGAGACTGTATTTAAAGCCCCTCATGCCTATGATGTGATTTATTCAAAAGGCGAGCTTGTCCAATCTGGTTTCGTCACCTTGAATCATATTCCTGTTAAGCTTGAAAGCAGAGCACTTTTTGAATCTACCTTTCAGAAGAAGACGAACATCTCAGAACATCAGCGGGGCTTCCAGGCTCTTCGTGTTTTAAGACCTCAAAAAGATGAAGAAATTTATTTGATTTTGACACTTTGGGAGTCAGAGGACTTATTTCAAGATTTTCAAGAATCAGAAGCATTCTTTCAGCCAAACGAGGATACAGGCTCCATCTTCTCTCGTCCTGCTTATCTCACATCCTACCATGCTGTCACAGACAATTAAGGAAGCACTTCTTTTTTTCATCAAAAAAAGCCCAGCTACTGGGCTTTTCATGTTACCGGCTTCTTTTCAGCTCGTACCGATGAATCATCGGCTGAATCACATAGAAATTCAGCAATATCCATCCTAATAAGATTGGCCACTTCAACATTGGTGAAGCACCCTTCAATTGAATCAGCAGCACCAATAGCGGAATCAAGCAAATCATGAAAAAACTCATCTTTGAGACAAACGTTTCTTTGATTTGATGCCGACAGCTTGGACACATCATCATTTTCGTATGTGATAAATGAAACTTTTCGACGAAAGAAAATGCTTTTGCACAATTTGGACAGCTTCCCAAACGCTACTCCTCCCTTTTCCCTGCTTCATATCAACTTCGACTTTTAAGTAAAATGACCTTTTGATACTGACCACGAAATCCTCTTCTGTTGAAAGATTCTAACAATTACAATACAATCAGTAAAAGAGCATGAAGGAGGTTTTCGAATCAATGACAATATCCACTTTACAAAAAAGCATCAATGAACGTCTTGATGAACATTATGAGGAAATGGTTGAAATTAGACGCCATCTCCATATGAATCCTGAACTTTCTTTTCAGGAAGAAAAAACAGCCGCTTTCATCGCCAGCTACTACGATACATTACATATACCAACACGCACTCAGGTGGGCGGTCATGGCGTACTCGCTTTTATTGAAGGAACTTCACCGGGGCCAACCATCGCCCTCAGAGCTGATTTTGATGCACTTCCTATTCAGGATGAAAAGGATGTGCCTTACAAATCAACAAAGCCTGGTGTGATGCATGCGTGCGGTCACGATGGACATACAGCGACACTTCTTGTATTAGCAAAAATCCTCCATACGCATCGTGATCAATTAAAAGGGAAAATCGTCCTTATTCATCAGCACGCGGAAGAATATGCTCCCGGCGGTGCAAAACCAATGATTGAAGACGGCTGCTTAGACGGTGTCGATGTCATATTTGGTACGCACCTTTGGTCTCCAGAGCCATGTGGTACCGTTCTTTATAAAAGCGGGAACTTCATGGCAGCCGCCGATCGTTTCTCCATTCGAGTCCAAGGAAAAGGCGGACACGGCGCCCAGCCTCACTTAACAAAAGATGCTGTACTCATCGGCTCACAAATCGTTGCAAACTTGCAGCAAGTCGTTGCCCGTAAAGTTAATCCAGTTGATTCTGCTGTAGTGTCTGTTGGAGGTTTTGTCGCAGAGAATGCCTTTAACGTCATTGCAGATTCAGCCGTTTTAACTGGTACTGCACGTTCCTTTGAAGAAAGTGCGCGACTAGTCATCGAACGAGAAATTGAACAGGTGGTAAAAGGGGTATGCCAGATGCATGATGCTGCCTACACATATGAATATGTGAGAGGATATCCAGCTGTCAAAAACCACCCGAAGCCGACTGAATATATTGCTGACGTCGCAAAACAGACAGAAGGTGTCACAGAAGTAAAAGAAGCGGAAACCCAAATGGGTGGAGAGGATTTTGCATACTACCTTCAGTATGTCCCGGGTACCTTCTTCTACACAGGTGCCATGCCGGAAAACAGCCAGGACGTATATCCACATCATCATCCGAAGTTCGATATCAACGAAAAAGCAATGCCTGTCGCAGCAAAGGTACTCGCTAATGCCGTTCTTTCCTATAACGAATAAAAAAAGCCGCTGGCGACAGCGGCTTTTCTATTTCATATCTTTCAATATTCGTAAATGAAACACATGGCGTGCGACATCTCCCAGCTGCCCTGTCAGCTGATGATTCGCCACCCCGCCAACAGCGGCTCCGACGACCGGCATTAATTGAAACAGCTTCACAAGGTCTATGTAATCTCGATACTCCTGCTGAAAGCTGTACCAATCTATTTCCTCACGGCTCGTTTCCCAATCATTTATGATCTTCATCATTTTTTGACGATGTGCATTGCTGGAAAAGGCGCATTGAAATATACAAAGCAAAAAGAGTCTTTCCTCTTTTTGAGATAAGTCAAAGCCATAAATACAAGCCAGCTCATAAAGACATTTCATTTTTATGCTTAACAGCAGCGGAAAGTCTGCCATGCCGAGAAATAAACCGCCTGCACCTGTTCCAATCCCTTCGATAGCAGCTGCTTTTTGATGATACTTCACTTTTTCCTTTGCCAGTTCATTTCGCTCTACAATAGATAATTGTTCATCAATCACTGTAAATGAAGTGAAGTGTGATCCTGATACGGTGGATTCTACCATTGTTTTGACCGCACTCGTGACGACTTGATGAAACCTGGCAGGAATTCGTCGGTTCACCTGCTGCTGAACTCCTTTTGAAAACCGTTCGATCTTGGAAGGCTTTCTTAAAAAACGTGTTTGAAAAAGAATGGCTTCTTCATACAACTCCCGTTCAGTTGCATTCATCCGGTCCCCTCCTTGATGTCATCCTACGCTCGCAGTAAAAAAGATATCTCCACTTATCTCATCTTTTTTAATCGGCTTTGTACGTAAGGCTTAAATAAGACAAGCACAAATGCCAAGGAAACGAGAAGACCAAGTCCGCTTCCCTGCCACCCTCCTGCTGGAAGTACCGCGCAGCTCAGCAATATCGATTGGATGATGAGCACATTACGGACGAGCACAAAAAAGCTTCGATCCTTTTCTTTTTGAGAAACTGGATAAAGTGCCTGTAATGAAAGATGAGCAAAGTGCTTCGTTAGCGGTACAAGCTGTACACCTGTGATAAATACTGTGAACAAGACAAGTAACGCACCCACCCAGCCTGCTGCACCTGTATACAAAATAATCAGGACAAACACGACTGTTAATCTAAATACGAGACCAAAATAGTCATTTGAGCGTATAAACGCCCTCACATACATGTAAGAAAAAGTTTTACGCTGATCGTAAGGAACAAATTGTAAGAGCCAGTCCATGTATGCTCTTCTTTTCACCTGTTTCTTTAAGTGAGGCACATCTGTAAATAAGTTTGCTAAGCGATAAAAACGCTGTTTTCGTTTTAATTCATCAGAAATATGTTTTTCCCATTGAAAAGGCTGTTTTTTTACTGCATTTGTTAAGTAAACGAGATATACACCATAGATAAGATAAAAAACGATGGCAATCGCATAAGCTGCTTGTAAGATGGTGTAGATCAACATCATATTCAATAGAAAACGAAGGGCTCCATCAAGCCATCTGACGTTTTTTCCTTGAAAATAAGTGATTCTCCATTGAATTGCTGTATTCAAGCCCTTGATCAAAATCATTTGCGCCAATATCAGCACATACACCGTAATGTCTCCTGAAGACACCGCTGAATAAAGCGGAAGTGCGACAATGGATACAGCAATCAAAGGAAATAGCTGAGAAATGAAGCTAAAATGGAAAGCTTGTTTTAAATAAGGCTCCATCTTCCCTTCCAAAGGAAGCAAAAACACGAGATCTGCTTCTTTGATCAATGTACGCACGTAAGAGCTTGTCAGCACCAAGGAGAAAACAACGGCCATTACCCAATAGGACGGGAAATGAGCCGGAATATGTTTGAGCCAGTTGCTATACCAGCTCGCTCCGCCTGCAAGGAAAAAAATGAGCACAATGACAAGATGATCGTTGAACATGTATTTTAAGTATTTTCTTGTTTCTTGTACGTGTTCCTCTAATCTTGATTTCCAAATCGATTGCGTTGTTTTACTCATAGCTTTCTTCCTTTGTTAATTCCAAATAAAGATCATCGAGTGTCGCATCTCTCATATTGAACTGTTCTCTCAGCTCTGCCAGTGTTCCTTTCGCTCTGATTTCTCCTTCGTGCAAAATAATAAAGGAATCACAATAACGTTCAGCTGTCGCCAAAATATGCGTGGACATGAGGACACTCGCGCCGTTGTTCTTTACAGCATTCATTCTTTCAAGCAGTGCATTTATCGCAAGAGGATCAAGCCCTAAAAACGGTTCATCGATGATATACAGCTCTGGTTCAACAAGGAATGCACACATAATCATGACCTTCTGCTTCATTCCTTTTGAAAAATGAGCAGGGAACCATTTGAGCCGTTTCTCCATACGAAATTCTTTCAGTAACGATGGCAGTCGTTCGTCTAATTGTTCCTTTGACAGACCGTAAGCCATCGCTGTCAGCTCTAAATGCTCTTTTAAGGTTAATTCTTCATATAAAACAGGTGTTTCTGGAATAAACGTAAATTGGGAACGATACGCCTCTTGATCGTCTTGAAGAGTTCGACCATTCAATTCAATAACACCTTTATGCGGTTTCATGAGCCCGATGATATGACGGATGGTTGTACTTTTCCCCGCCCCGTTTAAGCCAATGAGACCGACGATTTGATTTCTTTCTAATTCAAATGAAATATTTTTTAGAACGGGATTCTTCGTATATCCACCCGTTACCTCTTTTACAGTGAGAAGGGACATAAATTCGTTCCTTTCTTTCCTTTTTCCTTTATAGTAACAAAAACGAAAGGTAATTTGAAATGTTTACCTATAGACGAGTCATGAATAAAAAATAGGCACCTTGGTCATCATAATGTATGTAGAAGAAATGAACTTGATGACCAATAAGTAAATGAGGTGTTTGTTAAAGGCAAAGAACCGCATGACAAGTTGGTTTTTCATCTAAAAACCTTAGCTTCTGTTTTGCTTCACTGATTCTTGATTTTTGTGTCCTATACAATATGTATACGACAAACCAAAACGTCAAATGAGGTGTTTACGGCAGAAATAGTAGGCATATGAATTCTTTATTTCAGTAAATAGAGAATTCAAAAGGCATATCGAATGAAAGCATCAGCATTTCTTCTGCAGGAGCAGGATGAGCGACCAAAGGAGTTCGCTTGTCCTGTTTTCTTTTTTACTTCCTTTTGTGATACGATAAAGGAAAAATAATGAGGAGTGACATGGCGTGAGCGACTGCATTTTTTGCAAGATCATTGATGGAGACATTCCATGTGCAAAAGTATATGAAGACGAGCATGTATTGGCTTTTCTTGATATTAGCCAAGTAACAAAAGGACATACCCTTGTAATCCCAAAAATACATAAAGAAAACATTTATGAGATGACACCAGAAGTGTCTAACCACTACTTCCAAGCGATTCCGAAAATTGCAAGGGCGATCAAACAGGAATTTGAACCAATCGGGTTAAACCTTCTGAACAACAACGGTGAAAAGGCGGGACAATCTGTGTTCCATTACCATATGCATATCATTCCACGCTACGGCAAAGGCGATGGCTTTGGTGCCGTATGGAAATCACATCAAGATCAATACACGTCAGAGGATTTAAAGGACATTTCTTCTGCTATCCACACACGGCTTACCTCATCTTAAAAGATGAGGTTTTTCTTATTTTTGCCCCTTTTTATCGCTTTCAACTCTTAATCGTAAGATATTTTGAACGATTCAAATTTTTTGTCCAAATGCTTCAAATTTGTGATAGGATGGTTTTATCTTTTGATCCATTAACGCGAGAAATAGGGAGAGATTGTGATGAAGCGAACGACAAATTTTAATGCTGGTCCAGCGGCACTGCCGCTAGAAGTGCTTCAAAAAGCACAGGAAGAACTTGTTGATTTTAAACAAACTGGGATGTCTGTGATGGAGCTTTCTCATCGCAGCGGTGAATATGAAGAGGTCCACAATAAAGCAAAAGCGCTTTTGGTGGAACTGATGGACATTCCAGAAGATTATGAAGTCCTCTTTTTACAAGGCGGAGCTAGTCTTCAATTTGCGATGATTCCAATGAACTTCTTACATGAAGGCGAAACAGCTCACTTCATTCAAACAGGCGCTTGGTCAGAAAAAGCATTGTCAGAAGCAAAAGGGTTTGGTCAGACATCTGTGCTTGCTTCAAGTAAAGACGACAACTACTCGTATATTCCCGAAGTAGACTCTTCTGGTTTAACAGATGGTGCTTACTTACACATCACATCAAACAATACGATTTTCGGCACACAGTGGAAAACGTTCCCACATACGTCATTGCCGCTCATTGCGGATATGTCCAGTGATATTCTCAGCAAAAAAATAGACGTTTCTTCATTTGATCTCATTTATGCCGGGGCACAAAAAAACCTAGGGCCTTCTGGCATCACGATTGTGATCGCACGTAAACGTTTATTAGAGAAAGAGAAAAGCAGCACGCCGAACATTTTAAAATATTCAACACACGCAAAAGCCAACTCTCTTTATCACACACCACCGACTTTTGCGATTTATATGCTGTCACTTGTCCTTGAGCATGTTAAACAAGCTGGCGGTGTAGAAGCAGCGGAAAAACGCAACGAACAAAAAGCAGGCATTCTCTATGATACAATTGATCAAAGCGGCGGTTTTTATAAAGGACATGCGCGTGCTGACAGCCGTTCACATATGAATGTCACCTTTACCCTTCGCGATGACGCACTGACTTCATCCTTTGTAGAGAAAGCGAAGCAAGAGCAAATGGTTGGACTTGCCGGCCACCGTTCTGTCGGTGGATGCAGAGCATCTATTTACAATGCGGTATCAATTGAAGACTGCCAAAAGCTTGCGGACTTTATGAAAAAGTTCCAGCAAGAAAATGAGTAAAAAGGCTTTTCTATAAGGAAATAAATTTGTTATAATAACGAGAAGTATAAAGTCATGACTCTTGCAATAAATGATGAGCCATATTATTGGAGAGTCCTATAAGAGCTTAGCAGAGGAGAGCATAGAAATGAAAACAAAAGAATTAGTGATTATGTCATTGCTTGCAGCAATGGGAGCAGTTTTGCATACGATTTTCCCGCCCATCTTTTTCGGAATGAAACCTGATATGATGCTGGTCATGATGTTTTTAAGCATCATCCTTTTCCCAAAGGTTCAGCACGTCATCGTGATTGCACTAGTGACTGGTGTCATTTCTGCTTTAACAACAGGATTTCCAGGCGGACAAATTCCGAATATGATTGATAAACCAGTGACAGCCTTTATCTTCCTAGCCCTTTTCTTATCTTGCATGAAGATAAAGAACAAAGTTGTGCTGACCGCTGTATTAACGGCGATTGGAACCATCGTATCCGGCGTGATTTTCCTATCTGCCGCTTTACTGATTACTGGACTGCCAGCTGCATTACCGGCACTGCTTGTAGGCGTTGTCCTGCCAGCAGCCGTGATTAATACCATCGCCATGGTATTTGTCTTCCCAATTGCTCAGTCCATTTTGAGACGTGCAAGAATGATAGAAGTTGCTTAACGAATAACCGAACCTCTTCATAATAGATGAAGAGGTTTTTTTCATGCTTTTATAAAAGAAAAAGGGTCAGCACTAAAATGAGGAGCGAAATCCCTGCACCTGCCGCACACACAAGTGCTTTTTGTTTTAATACATGTTTTGGCGGATAAGACCCTGCATACCCAAGCTGTCTTGCATAATGGATAGAACCACCTGTAAAAACGATACCGATACACGTAAAAACGAACAGAAAGACAGACAACCTTCTCCCCTCCCTTTTCTTCAAAAGTATGCTAAAATAAAGCAAGCTATGTATGGAAGTTCAATGAAGCTGATCGTCAGCTCGGAGAGAACATGCGAATGTGTAAAATTTGACTAGAGGTGATTTGAATGGCTAGTGGACGTTCTTTATTAACAGGATTATTTGTAGGCGGTCTCCTCGGAGGTGCGGCAGTGCTCCTGACGACTCCCTCTTCTGGCAGAGATGTGCGCGGAAAGATGAAAGACGGCTATGACAAATTCGAAGATACGCTGACAAGATTAAAAAGAGATGGACAAGCTTTAAAAGAGCAAATTGTGGAAACAGCAAAAGAAAGCGCAGAGGTTATTAAAGAAGTCGGGGCTGAATTGCAAACATCGATCCAGCAATGGCGCGAAGAAATCAAACCTCATCAGCAGGACTTGCAAAAGGAAATTCATGAAATTGAGGAAAAGCTCAAACAACTGGAGAAAACCTTACAAAACTAATATACTCACAAAAAAATATTCGTTTACAAAAGTGTGCGGGGTGCGTATCCCGCACTTTTTTTGTTGAAAAAAGGTTATTTTGTCAATGTTTTTCATGTCTTTTAAAAATTCTTGAATTTTCAGCTTTATTAATCTTTATTTTATTGGCATAATAGAATTACAAGAAAAAGAGAAGTAGGTGAAATGGATGAATCATTCGGAGCAGCCTTTCGATGTAAAAGAAGCACTTTTATTCAGTCAAAGAATGGCCCAATTGAGCAAAGCTCTTTGGAAATCCATTGAAAAGGACTGGCAGCAGTGGATCAAACCGTATAACCTAAATATCAACGAACACCATATTTTGTGGATTGCTTATCAATTAAAAGGAGCTTCAATATCAGAAATTGCAAAGTTTGGCGTCATGCATGTATCAACGGCATTTAACTTCTCCAAAAAATTGGAGGAACGAGGATTTTTAAAATTTTCTAAAAAGTTAAACGATAAGCGCAATACGTATATTGAACTAACGCCAAAAGGCGAAGAGACATTCCATAAACTACTCGAAGATTTTGACCCGGCCCGAACTGGTATTGTCAAAGGCGCACAGCCGCTTCATGACATTTACGGAAAGTTCCCTGAGATTTTAGAAATGATGTGTATCATCCGAAACATTTATGGTGAGGATTTCATGGAGATTTTTGAGAAATCGTTTTCAAACATTGAGAAGGACTTTTTGAATGAACGAGGAAAAGTCACGAAAAGGTCTGAGGAACTTGAAAACTCAGCTGAGGCAGCAGAAAAAGCAGCTAAAACAAATCAAATTGTTTAATGATCTTTATAAATTCATTCATTAACGGCTGAAACAGTCCTTGATCATGCAAAGCAAATATGGTCTCATGAACATCCAGCTTTTCAATTAATTGTCCCGCAAAAAGCGCAAGGAGATCGTCAAACATGACGTAGCCTTGTGCTTTTTGTTTATCCATTTCCTCAGAAAGCTCAGCACAAATACGCTCAATATCCTCTGCCTCTTCTTTTGATACTCGTTGCCTGATCAATAACGCATAATATGGATAACAGCTCATATCGGTTGCCGTCAATAGAAGCTCCATATAATATTCGAGCTGGCTCATTCGTTCCTCAATACTCATGTACGTTCCCTCTTTCTCTTAGTCCTTCTATTTTAGCCGAAATTACTCATTGACGAAAGAGACGAACCTCCCCCTTCTGTCTTTTTTTCTTGAAAAATCCAAAGTTTCCTCTCTTTATTCCATATGAAGGCAGTATTTTATTTTTTTTTATCAAAACCATTGATTTTTATCCTCAGGAAGAGTAAATTATCTTGAGATATTCAATTCGATTTTTAGATTGGAAGGATGAAAAATGAATTGTTGGAAGACCATTAATCTTGAAAAGGATTATGGTTATACGAGAATGATGATTTCAGCCATAAGTCTTGCTATACTTTTTTTCATTATGGCATTTTTATGTTTTCAGCTGACTCATCCTGAAACGAGGCTAAGCAGCCATAACGCACCGCTTTTCGCTGTGCTTTTACTTATGACATTGCTTGTCCACCGTGTGGTTCACTTAATCCCAGTAATGAAAAACAAGAAAAAAATGACGCTATTTATGAAACGAAATTGCTGGCAGCGTGTGCCTAAGAAAGTGATGCTTTATTCACTTCTCAGCCCGTTTTGTGTCATCTCACCGGTTTATTTTGTGTTAGGCGTGGTGTTTCCGATGTACGCCCACTATTTTATCATCATCGCAAGTATTCATGCGGGCTATTGTTTGCCTGACTTTTTATTTGCATGGAAGCTGCTAAAAGCACCTAAATCCTGTATCATCGATCAAGCTCAAGACGAGTTTGATATTTTAGTTGACCAAACTTCCTCATCATGAGGTTTTTAGAGCCAACTTCTATCTTTTTCATAAAAAATTTGGTAATGTAGTATGGGAATAGCATAGAGAGGGGGGATCTCCGATAGTTTTATTTTACTTCATCGTCTTTGCCGCGTTTATTGTCTATTCAATAAACAGGCTTACTAATACATTATGCCTTGTCAGAGAGATTCCTGAAGAACGGCAAGATAAGGTGTTTCGCTTTATCAATGTATCGATACTGATCTTACTTATCTCATCATTTGTTGAAATTACCATTTCTATTTAAGATCAAAGCAAAAGCTGCCAGTTTGAAGGCAGCTTTTTGTGTATAATCATTGATTAGCAAATCCAAGATGCACCGATGATGATCAATAAGATGAATAACACGACGACTAGTGCAAAACCGCCAGCAAAGACTTCTCCTCCCATGTGAAAACACCTCCTGCCAGGTCTTCCTCTGTTCTAAGCTCAGTGTATGCAGAAAAATTGAAAACGTTTAGGCACCTGTCATCGTTTGAAAAAAGAACCGCCCGCACGCACGGCAGGACGGCTCCTTCTGTCACAGCGATTTAATTAGTAAAGATATGCTGCACCAACGATGATCAGCAAAATGAATAGCACGACCAATAAAGCAAACCCATTAGAATATCCTGCTCCCATATAATTCAGCCTCCTTTTTGTGATCACTATATGTGTATGTTGACCGCAATTTTTTGACTAGACGAATGCCCTTCCATTTGCATTTCTTTTTACAGCGTGTCACAATATGTTATGATACAAACAATGATAAATAATTTGGAAAGATTAGGAGTGTTTTTTGAATGAAAAAAATGGCTTTAGCAGCTGTAACAGCAGTAAGTGTTTTAACTCTTGGCGCATGCAGTAGCGGTGATAAAGAAGTTATTGCAACAACAAAATCAGGAGATGTCACAAAAGAAGAACTTTATACAACTCTTAAAAAGCAAGCAGGTGGAGATGCTTTAAACCTACTTGTTCAACAAAAGGTTCTTGCTGACAAATACAAAGTGTCTGATAAAGAGATCGATAAGAAATTGGAAGAATATAAAAAGTCACTTGGTGAAGATCGTTTAAAACAGCTTCAAGATGAATTCGGTAAAGATTACATCAAAGATCAAGTGAAATATGAGCTGCTGACTCAAAAGGCTGCCAAAGCTAACATCAAAATCACTGATAAAGAAGTAAAAGCGTACTACGATGACCTTAAAGGGAAAATCCGCGCAAGCCACATTTTAGTAGCTGATAAGAAAACAGCGGACGAAGTGGAAAAGAAATTAGATAAAGGCGAAAAATGGGATGCACTTGTATCTGAATATTCAACTGATACCGCATCAGCAGCACAAGGCGGCGATGTAGGCTGGTTCGCCAAAGAAGGCCAAATGGACGAGAACTTCAGCAAAGCTGCTTTCAAACTAAAAGTAAATGAAATCAGCAAACCAGTGAAATCACAATTTGGCTACCATATCATTAAAAAGACCGAAGAACGCGGTAAATACGATGACATGAAAGCAGACTTAAAAAAAGAATTGCTTGACCAAAAACAAGCAGACACAAATGAAATTCAAACCATCTTAAACAAATTGGTAAAAGATGCTGATGTAAAAGTAAAAGATAAAGAGCTTGAAAACACGTTCAAAGAAAAGTCTCAACAACCTGCACAAACTCAACAAGGTCAATAATCACAAAAACCCCCTCTGCAGTGAACGTGCAGAGGGGGTTTTTGTATGACCAGATTTAAGCAATCGAGTGATCTTCACGTGACGCTGTATCCTGTGATCTTTTCACTTGCTGATCCTGACGTCTGCGCTCTCTTTCTTGTTCCATTCGCTCGATAAAAATCTCTCCTTCCTTTTCAATAAAGGATTGATCAATCTCTTGCTCCTCTTTGGCTGTTGTCATTAATTTATACGCACAGAAAATGATGCCAATGATACATGCATACACCCACCACGGAAAAAATAACATTTTTTCATCGCCTCCTTTTCTTAAGGACAATCCTCTCTTCCTTTGTGTTACATGCTTATGCGAAAAGAAGACAAGTTATGAAAAAAAACGCCCGCTTAAACGGACGTTTTCACATGCTTATTCGTCATGAAAGGTTGGTTTATAAAACGAACGATTCTCAAGTGCAAAAATACGTTCTGTATATTCTCCTGGCTTCACATGCTCAAGCGCACGATCCATCATGTTCATCTTTGCATCTAAATTATCAATATAGTGGAGAATTTCAGCTTCCTTCACCATTGGTGGTTTCGGGCTTCCCCATTCTCCTTTTCCGTGATGACTCAGGACCAAGTGCTGTAAAATCATAATTTCTTCTGAATCAATGCTAAGCTCTTCTGCAGCTTTCGCAATTTCTGTCACCATAATGGAAATATGGCCGATTAAATTCCCTTCCACTGTATATGTGGTTGAGACTGGACCCGAAAGCTCTTTGACTTTCCCTAAATCATGAAGAATGATGCCTGAATATAAAAGATCTCGATCTAGTGATGGGTATAGGTCCACAATGGATTTTGCTAAATGCAGCATGGACACCACGTGATAGGCGAGTCCAGAGACAAATTCGTGATGATTTTTTGTCGCTGCTGGATAATCAGCAAATTCCTGTCCATATTTCTTCAGCAAATGTCTTGTGACACGCTGAATATTAGGGTTTTTCATATCAAAGATATATTGCATAATCGTATCCATCATATCGTGTTTTGGAATAGGAGCTGTTTCGAGAAAGTCATCAATTCGAATTTGCTCGTTCTCAGCAACAGGGCGTATATTCCTAAGCTTCAGCTGATTCCTCCCGCGATAATGATGAATGTCGCCTACTATCTTCACAATTGTTTGCGCGGCATAGGTGATTTCATCATTCTGCTTTGCATCCCATAGTTTCGCCTCAATATCTCCACTTTGATCTTGAAGAATAAGCGTTAAAAATGGTTTGCCATTACTCGCAATCCCTTTAGTAGATGATTTAATTAATAAATGCAGGTCAACTTGTTCGCCGACATCATAGGTCATGATCCCTTTAGCCATTCAATAAAAGCTCCTTCCATGTTTCTGCTCATATAAGTATAACATAAGTCATTATTTGTCAATCATTCAACTGCTAAACTCGTAATCTGTCCATTTTCTGCTGCCTGTATCATATGCTGATGACAGGTGAAATAAAACAGCTGTGTTTCAAAACGAGTGAGTTCATTCATCAACTCCAGCACTCTTCCTAGACGAACATGATCAAAATGAACGAAGCTGTCATCCATCATAAACGGAAGCTGACAATCCTGCTGATGAGACAAAGCGAGTGCAAAACGAATCGCCAGATAGATTTGTTCACATGTTGCCTGCGAGAGCTCCTCTGGCCGGAATATTCGTCCATCCATCCTTTTCACCATCAGCCGGTCATCTTCGGTTGAAAATAAAATGGCTTCATATCGATCATTCGTTAACGGCTGAATAAAGCTGGAAGCTGTTTGCAGCAGTGCTGGCAGCCTTGTTTCTTTATGCTCATTCAATTTCTCTCGAATGACGGATCGGACCAGCTGAATCGCCCCCCACTTTTTCGCAAGGTGCTTTGCATGCTCCTGCTCAGCAGCAAGCTGATGAGTCAAATCAGACACCGTACCTGAAGCCTCTATTTGCCGGATTTCAACTGCTAGTTCTGCCAAGCGTTTTTCCATATCCGCCGCATTCAATTGCATGTTTTGCAGGTGCTGCTCCGCTTCTTGGCACTCCTCTTCAAGAAGGCGTAATCCTTTGCGAACAATCCATTCCTCCTCATCAAAGCAGCCGCTTCTATGCAACTCTTGATTCAGCTGCTGCAAATGGGAAAGCCGTTCTCGATATTCTTTTGATAGATGAGAAAGGACTTGATAATCTTCTTTGGACACTGCTTCTACTTGACGAAAAAGCGCACCGGTTTGTTTTTCGTAATATTGAATTTCCCCTTCTAGCGTCGTGAGCTGCTGCTTCACATGTTGAATGGATACATCCAATGTTTGCCGTTCTTTTTCTCTTTTCGCCTCATCTTTCAATATCTCTTGAAAGGCCGAGATGTTGTCTTGAATGGTTTTTTCCTTTCTGTGAAGAAGACCGCTTAACACGGACACCTTGTGCTCATAGATGGATTGCTGACCGAAAAGATCGTCTATTTCCCGGCTAAGCCCCTCATATACCGCTGTATCTGTTTTTAATTGCTTCAAGATAAGGAAGGCTTCTACAAGAAAAGAAAGCTCTGAGGACAAGCCCAGCTGTCTTTTCCTTTCCTCTACTTGCTGCTGAACAGGTTCCAGCTCCAGCTCCCAGTCTTCATATTGCCGGATGATCCTATCGTACAAAAGCTCCTTCTGCCTCACAAGCGTTTCAGCTGAAGCTGCCTGCACCTGGAAGGAATCGTATGTTCCTCCGCCTTTTCCCTGTTTCACCTGTGTCAATTTTAAAAATGGATAAATGGCAAAGAGGATAAAAACTGAAAAACCCGCAAATAAGAAAGTGACCCACCACTTTGTTAAAAAGAATAGAACAAGCAGAAAAGCAGCATCAAACATCACCATGACAGGAAATAACCACGCCCGGGAATGAACCTGTTTCTCTTTTGCTCTTGTTCCCCCAGTTTCTACTGTACTGTGCAGACTGGCCTGCTGTTCCTTTAATCCTTTTAAAGCGGTTTCCGCTTCTTCCAGCTCATGTCTTGCATGATCAAATCGGTCATCCAGCTGCGCCTTTCTGTCCATTAAACGAACGTATTGGCTGACGGCCTCCTTTAATTCCCACTCAAATTCAAGGGAGTCGTCGATCTGATCGAGCTTGATTGAACGCTGCCACTTCAGCTTTGCTGCCGCTTCCTCTATTTTTTGTTTCAATGAATCACGGTCTGCTTTACATTCGGCTAAGCGATTTTTGACAAGTTCAGCATGAGACGTTTCATCAACGACACGTTTCATCTCCAGTAACGTATCCTTATCATGAAGCGGTTGAATTTGTGTCAGCGAGGTTTGCAAATGATCTAATTTTTGCTTTAGTGCAGTCATTTGAGCCTTTTTCGGGTGAAGATGTGATTCTAATTTATCCAATTCATGCTCTGTTTCTGCTCTAAAGCGTTTGACTCGTTCTGGATAACGGGCTAATTCCTTTTTTAACTCCACCTTGTTCTCTATCATGGGATAAAGTCGAATGTATTCAGTTAATTGCTGAATCTGTTCTTCTGTCTGCTTCATTTCATTTTGAAGCATTGCGGTCGCTTCTGTTAATTCAGCATGCTCCCGTTTTTTGTTGGTATAACGGCCTTCTACCAATCTAGCTTGTTTCAGCTGACCAGTCAGCTCTTTTAAACGATCAAGCTGCTTGTTTAATTCCGGCTTGCGTCCATTTGGTTTAAACAGCTGCTCCTGCTGCTTAAGCAGCCTGCTATCCATCTTGGAAGCCGCATCTGAGCCAAATAAACTTGAGAAAAGTAGAAATTCACCGATTTGATCTTGGTTTAGGGCTTGGACATTTTGAAGTCCAAATACATCAAATGAATAGATGGATTGGAATAATCTGCGATCCGTTCCCTTTAAAAGAGTTCGTAGAAATGCTTCGTCTTTTACTTCACCATTCGGTAAAAACACCTGTGCTTGACCGCCTCGGTCGGACGTTCTCTCAATATGAATGTCGCCAAACTCCTCATCTAAACAAGTGATGGAGCCGCCATAGAAAGATCCTTGTTTCGGCTTGTACATCTTGTTTTTTGAAAAACCAAATAACACCGACTCAATAAACGCCTTCAAAGTCGTTTTCCCCGATTCATTCAAGCCGTAAACTAGCTGAAAACCGTCTTCAGAAAAGTGAAAGGTTCGATTTGAAAATTTCCCGAAATTGGCAATATGGATTGATCGTATTTTCATCATGCCTCTCCTTTCCTCTTCATTGCTTCAGCTGTTCAGTCAGAAGCCTTTGTGCTTCTGCTTTTATATCCAATTCATCCTCTTTTGTGAGCGCTTTTCCTGACTTCCTATAGGCTGGGTGACGCTTGATCTGAAAGAGAAGCTCTTCATATGCCTCAAACTGTGCAATTTCTGCAGTTAGTTCCTTCAAAAAAGAATCTTCCGGATAGATCACATCCTCGTTTGTTCGGCAGTCAATCGACATTACCCAAACGAATACGTCTTCATCTTCTTCCTGTTCATGAAGAACAGTCATCAGCTCCTCGAGGACCTCAAGCTGCGTGTGCTCAAAGTAAGGAGGCACATCACCTGTCAATTCTATTTTCACAAAATGAGGAATGCCTTCCTCTTTCAGTTCACTGATTTTGCTTTCCACAAGCGTTACAAGGTCCGTCATATGACCTGTTTCTGTGATGTCTATTGCCAGTGTCTCAAAGATGATATCTGCACAGCTTATAAAATCCGCTGTCTCAGAATTTTCGGAGAGATGGACAAAGTAACAGCCCTTTTCCCCCGTTTCTTTTATATGCCTGCCCTGCACGTTGCCAGGGTAAATAATCAATGGGTCTTCATGCAGAAAGGCTCTCTTATGTATATGTCCAAGTGCCCAATAATCGAAATCTCTCGAAAGAAGCTGCTGAAGCTGAAATGGTGCATACGCATCATGTCCTTCTTGTCCGGCTAATGTGCCGTGAAGCATTCCAATGTGATAAGCGGCATTTGTCGTTTTGTCATAATGAGATGTCATATTATCATAGACAGCCCGCTCCTTGTAGCTAAACCCATAAATACTCGCGACAAGCTGATCCTCTCTATAATAGGATTGCTCACTTGGTGTACTGCTTGAAAAAACATGGACATTAACGGGCCACTCAATCGGTGTCCATTCACCGCCCAAATGATCATGATTCCCATAAATAATAAAGACTTCAATCCTGTGTGTTTGCAGTCTTAAAAACTGCTTTCTTAAAAACAGCTGTGCTTTTAGGCTGCGATTGGATTCATCAAATAAATCTCCGCTCAGCAGCACAAAGTCTACTGCCCGCGAAATGGCGAGATCAAACATATTCTGAGCACTTTGAAATGTACTTTCTTTGAGCCGCTTAAAAATGGAATCAGGGATATTCGACATCCCTGCAAATGGACTGTCTAAATGTAGATCTGCGGCATGAATAAAGGTGAGCTTAGTCAAACGTCTATCTCCTTGTCCGATACTGTCATTGTCCATATTTTATCATGCCATTTTTACGAATGCACGTTCTATCACTCTCATTCTAAAAAACACATTTTTAAGGGCTAAAAAGAGGTTTTGTCTTATTCCTTGTTTAATTACATTAAAAAACAGAGGAAAGGAAGATGAGGAATGGAGAAGACATACTTTTTAACCGTATTTGACCGGTCAGGTGAGGCTTTACTAAATGAAAAAGTCACAGCAGACAGTGACGAAAAGGCAAAGGAATTAGGGCGTCATCGCTTAATGGAACAGAAATACACGAAGCATTCACATCGACTCGTTGATGATGCAGGCAAGTTGCTTTTATTTGAACGTTAAAAAAGCCGGCATTCGCCGGCCTCATGTTCATTTATGCTTTTTGAAAGACAGGTCGTCTTTTTTCTAAAAAGGCCTGTATGCCTTCCTTGTGATCATGACTTTTTCTCAGTCTCGCCTGTGCGGCTCTCTCTTTTTGAAGAACTGCTAAGAGCTTTGATTCTGACTGCTGGAAATAGATCATCTTTGTTTCAATAAATGCTTGAAGCGGCATGTTCACAAACGGCTTCACACACACTTTTTGATACGTATCGACCTCTTCCTGAAACACCCCGTCTGCAAGGCGCAGCTTTAGCGCTTCATCAGCTGGCAGCTTTTGGCCGCTCCAAATCAATTGTTTGGCGGTTTGCTCACTGACTCTTTTTGTAAGGAAAAAATGCCCTCCGCCATCTGGAATTAATCCTACTCCATTAAAATTCATGGCGAGCTTAGCATCCTGATGCATAAACAAGTAGTCACAGCTTAAGGCAAAGCTAAAAGCAAGGCCTGCTGCCGACCCGTGGACAAGCGCAATCGTCACTTTTTTCATACCGGCTAGAGAAAGTGTAATTCCCTCGATCAAATCCATCACACGATGGAAATCCTCTTCATTTTCCTGCTTAAGCATCATCCCAATGTCTCCGCCAGCTGAAAACCCTTTCCCCTCTCCCTTGATTACAACGACTTTTGCAGGGCTTTCCTCCGCTGCATCACATGCCTCTTTGAATTCAGCAAACATATCCACATGAAATGAATTATAAGCTTCAGGCCTATTGAAAACGATTTCAAAAACATCCCCATCTAACTGACAATTGATATAAGTCATCATCCATCCCCCTTTTTTAAAAGCTCATGACTTACTTCCATTTCCATCAAATAAAACCTTTTTCTCTAAATAAAAAATTTCAAGATCAATCGATACCAAAATAGGCATAATGATTAAAACAAGAAATATATTTTTATATAGTAAAATAAGAAAGAAAATAATGTTGAAAGGAGGATGATGATTGATAAGATGTTCCATTGTAATGTTGGTTAGCTTCATCATCATGTTTTCTCCTTTTTCAAAAAAACATGCCTCAACTATTCTGTTGAAAGACAAATTATCAATGGCTCATGCAAAGCCTTTTCTTACAAGGCCTGCTTCATCCATGTAGCAGAAGCTATTGGGGCGCCCTTATTTGTTCTTGTTTTCTCAGAAACAGAGCGCTCTGACCACATCGAGCATCTTGTGGTTCCATTTAGAGATTTCTTTGGGGCAATGTTCTTCTTTAGCTTCGGTCTCAGTATTGATCCATTCACATTAGGTAATGCTTTCTGGCTTGCGATCGGCGCTGTGATTCTCACCTTAATCGGGAACTTCACTGCCGGAAAGTTCGCTGGACGGAGAGCTGTTTTTTCTCATAAAGCCTCTTCTAATATTGGATTAACCATCGTATCAAGAGGGGAGTATTCAATCATTGTAGCCGAGCTTGGCATTGCGGGCGGACTTGCCGTTACATTGAAGCCATTTGCTGCATTGTATGTCTTAATCCTTGCGATATTAGGACCGCTGGTGACAAAAGAATCTAAGCGGATCTATCAAATGCTAAACAAAATCTTCAAATGGAAACCTGAAAAACCAAAAGTAAAAAAAGAAACGCCGATCCCATAAAAAAGGGCCCTATGCTTAGGCCCTTTTTTATGTCTTATTCAAATTGTTGAAATGCGGTTTTTTGCTTGACTGGCGCTTCCTTGACACCGACAATGGTTTGAATCACTTTCTGGTTGCGATAAATCGATAATTTTAAATTTGTCGCCGCTGTTCCGTGAGAATGATCAAGGTTCGTGAATGTAAAGAAATGATTTGAGCGTTTGTCTTTGAACACAAGCCTGAAGTCGTCTGTCACTTTAAAATGTTCATCACTTTCCCATTCAATCAAAGGTCCATATGCGCGAAACCATTCAGGAATATTCGGTGTGTACCCTGTAGCCAATACGACATGATCTGCTGTTATGCTCTTTTCTTTCTTCAGCTGCCACTGCCTAAGATGCAGCTCCAAAGGCTGATATTCGCCTATTTGAATGGCTTCAAGCTCGGTCATTGGCTGAATGAGCACAGATGGCTCTTCTCCTGAAACAGAGCGATGATACAGTTCCTGATAAATGCGTGAGAGCGTTGATGCATCTATGCCATTTCTTAATCCTGTCAGCCTAGGCAATGTGTTCATACGCTCATCATAAGGAAGAGAATGAAAATACTCGACATACTTTGGTGTAAATAGCTCCTGACCAAACTCTGCTGTCTCCAGCTCTCTAAATTCACTCGAACGTGTAAACCATGAAAGCTGCTGTCCTTTCTTTTGATGCAAAAGCAGGTCTAAGAAGATTTCGGCTGCACTCTGCCCTGAGCCGATCACCGACACCGAATCAGCTTCGTGAAGTGCTTCCTGTTGATCTACATAGCGGCTGCTATGGGTCACATATGGGTATGCTGCTTCAGGCACATCGACCGGAATCATCGGTTTGCTTCCTGTTCCGAGCACGACATGCTTTGCACGATACTCACATAACGAACCATCTTTCAATTGTCTGACTTTCACAAGGTAGCCTTCTTGGCAGTCCGTCACTTCTTCTACCTTCATCCCAAACTGACAGCTATCTAATTCTCCTGCAACCCAAGCTAAATACGCATTGAATTCTCTCCGCGGGATATCAAACTGTTCAAATGTATAGAACCGGTGAAGTCTATTTAACTCATGTAAATAATTTAGAAATGTATACCTGCTCCTTGGATTCGCCATCGTCACAAGGTCTGCTAAAAAGGAAACTTGTAAATCCGTTCCTTTGATCAGCATACCGGGATGCCAGGCAAATTTGGACTCCTGTTCAAAAAAACAGCATGAGACATCCTCATACTCCTCTAACAAAGCCGCCAACCCTAAATTGGCAGGCCCAATTCCAATTCCAATCACATCCATCATATGTACACCTGCTTTAACGTTTATCCCTTATATACCCTTTTGCATATGAAAAAAACACTGCGTCACCGCAGTGTTTAAACGTGAGAAACAAATAATGACTCTAGGAATTGAATTTTCTCTTCTGTATAGTGTTCATAGCGGTCATTATACGACTTTGGATCTTTTGGATTCGCATACTGCGTAATTTTTCCTGACCGCGGATCAATGAATTTACTCGCTGCGCCGCAGCCAATACCAATGATTGTCTGCACTTCTTCCATGATGATGATATTATACAAGCTTTCCTGTCCATCTAATGAATACCCGACATTTTCGAGATTCCCCAAAATATTTTTTTGTCTATATAAATAATATGGGTAATATTGATGTGCTTTCGTCCAATTGACCGCTTCATCCATCATACGTGTAATTTCTTCTCGGTCTGCCACTTGATATTTCTCCTTATTGCGCGTCATTTCAGATGCTCGTTTAAAGGAGAGCGTATGCACGGTTAAAGATTCAGGCTTGAGCTCTTCAGTCTGCTGCAATGAGTGCTGAAATTCTTTGAGCCCTTCTCCCGGTAAACCGATGATTAAGTCCATATTAATATTATTCATCCCGTACTGTCTTGATAAATGATACTTTTCAATCGTTTCTTCCACACTATGGTGCCGGCCAATGGCCTTTAGTGTTTCATTCTCATACGATTGAGGGTTGATGCTAATCCGATCAATATTGTAACGGTTTAGCACCTCTAGCTTATCAGGCGAAATCGTATCAGGACGCCCGGCTTCTACAGTCATTTCCCGAATATGCTTCACATCAGGGAACGAGCGGTACATTTCTTCATACAGCAAATCCATTTCTTCCGCTGTAATGCTCGTTGGTGTGCCTCCGCCAAAGTAAACGGTCGTCACTTTGATGCCGTGTTCTTTTAACCATGCGCCCATTTTCTGCATTTCATAATGCAGACCAAACAAAAACGTTCCCACTCTTCCAGCTTGTCCTTTAATGGCATAAGCAGGGAACGTGCAATAAGCACATTTTGTTGGGCAGAAAGGAATGCCAATGTATATACTCACTTCCTGCTGAAGGTCATACAAATCAGGAATCGCTTGGAGCTGACGGTCGACAATCTCCTGCATCAAATCAATTTTTTCATCATGAATCAAGTAATCACGTTTTAATGCCGCATGTGCGTCTTCCTTTGTCATGCCTTCTCTCAGCATTTTATGAAGCAATTTCGTAGGACGTATTCCTGTGAGAATCCCCCACTTTTGTGTCATTCCTGTGTGCTCCTGAAGCAGGTGTAAATAAACAGACAGTACTGTGTTCTTGATTTGCTTCCAGTGCTCCTTATCGTTCAAGCCCTCCGGGACATCTCGTGTAAAACGACTGGTGATGTCAGATCCAGCGATATGGCCAGATGCTTCCACCATGCCATTTTCATCTTTCCAGCTAAATACCATAATCAAACCATCATCCAATTCACTTGGATCAAACATCACTTCACTATCTTCTTCAAATAAATTAGCTATATTGACAAGCGGGCGATGAAATCGTTCATCTGACAGCCCTTTAATTAAAATTCGCATCGTATCACCTTTATCTTCAAACTTGTTTCATTTTACAAAATTCATGTAGGAAAAGCAATGAAGGGAACAGACGAAGGCCCTGTCATTTCTTGATTGACAGGGCCTTCACTGTATTATCGTTTAATATCGAATTGATGTAAAAATCCTTCTCTTTGCTGCATTCTAAAGTATTCTTTGATCATATAAGCGACCCCCTGCTCATCGTGAGAGCGTGTCACCCAATCGGCTTTACGCTTGACATCAAGAGGTGCATTTCCCATCGCAACACCTAAACCAGCCAGTTCAAGCATTGGAATATCATCTGTTCCATGTCCAATGACAACCGTATCTTCTAAAGTAAAACCGAGTGCAGAGGTTAAAAGAGAAAGTCCCGCTTCTTTCGAAACCCCTTTGCTTACAATATTCATTTTCTCTTCACTGATTCTAATAAGGTCAACAGATGGAAATGCTTGTTGAATGGTCTTGTGAATCTCAGGCTGAAGCTCTGCGGTCGAATAGACTTCAATCACTGGTGTACTGACCGGTTCATCCATCAGCATATCACTTAGCGATTCAACAAATTGCACAGGATAAAAAATAGGATCAGACGGATGAATTAACGTCTTTCCCATGAGCTGAGACTGCGTTTTTTTCCGGTTGCCGATCGAGAACTTTTCATGCAGCAAGCGGACATTACAATCAAAACTTTCAAGGATTTGCACAAGATTAAATGTTTTCTCTTCCGTTAATTTCTTCACATGAAGCGGCTCATCGAGTTTATCGGCAATAAATGCACCACTATGCGTCACAAGAGTTGAAGCTGGAATCTTCAACGCCTTGGCAATTTTTTGTGCAGAACGAAAATGCCGGTTGGTGACAATCGTCACGTAAACCCCTTTTTTCTTCACATATTCAACAGCTTCTTTTGTAGCGGAATGGATTTTTCCATTGGAACGAAGTAACGTCCCATCTATATTGAGTGCAAGTAGTTTTTTTGACACTGAGGCATCCCCCTTCTTGATGACTGTACTTACGATGAGGATATGCCCTAGCTTGGTGCTTTAGAACATGCAGTTGAAAGAGCCCCATTTTATGAATAATTGATAAATAAAAAAAGCCTACCCCTAGGCTTTTTTTTATGTATGGTTTGGATGCGTAACAATGGAGTGATGAAGCTCCCCATGATCCCCTTATCTTTCACACACCAAAGCATTGCTTTTATCAGATCCCCTTATGCTTTGCGTTTCTCCCAGAAGCGCTTCTCTCTCGTTTGACTCACCGCCACAAATCCCAAGTGAAACGCACCCAATTGTCCCTTGAGAGCGCTCTTTTGAAAGCACTTTCAATATATGTATTATCGCAAAATTTATGAGCTTCGACAACCTTTTTTTAAAAAGTTGTTTATGGGAAATATGAAACAAAAAAAGGGCGAATTTCATCGCCCTTTCAATTAGTTTTCTTCTGGATTCCCATAAAGCTCTTCAAGAGGCTTCATGATAATTTTATTTAATTCACCGATCAGAACACTCACACGTTGTTCTGCTTCCATCAACTGAGAGATTTTATCGTGCTGTTGAACAAGTGCAACTGTTTTTTGAGCTTGCTCCACTTCTTCTTGAGTGATCTCTTGACCAGTCATTTGTTTTTGTTGAAGGTTTACTTGAATGTCACGGAAGTTCTCAAACATTTTTTTAGAGGACTCATCCGCGTTTACCTCATCATAAAGATTTCTTAAAGTTGAATATTCTTCGCTATGACGCAATGCTTTCTCAAGGTCATATGCAACATCATAAAGATTTACAGACATGTTATGTCTCCTTTCTATCCGTTATCACCGATATGATCGGCGGACACCACTCAACTATAACAAACTATGGCTTTCGTTTCACATATATACAATGAATTCAATAAAAATTCTCTAGCTTATCTTAGAATAGCGCAACAAAAACAGCCTGGATTGCACCAATCATTCCGCCTAAAAGACCGCCTAGAAATGTAATCATCTTCAGCTCTTTACTGGAGATGCTGACCACAAGTTCCTCCATTTTTTCAAGCGGGAAAAGTTCAATTTGTTCACGAATAATGTCTTCAAATTGCAGCTTTTCAAGCAGCCCCTCTAAAACCGTTGATGCCGCTGCGATTCCCTTATGAATCAATCCTGGTGCAAAGTGTGTTTTAAGGTCATCAGCTACAGCACCAACATATGTTCCAACTGGTTTGTCTAATATCAGCTTTGTAGAGAAATGAGAAAGCAATTGGTTTTTCACACTAAAAATAAGTTCCTTCACATTCCATTTTTCATCAAGCTCATGAAGAGAAAACTGCTTCACCTTGTCCCATTCTTGAACAAGCAAATCTGATAAAAATCTTTTTGTTTCTGCGTTTCTTAAAAACTTAATGATTTCAGGATGTACACGATCAATTAAGCTTGAATTTCCTAAAAACATTTGGACCATACTGCCAAGCATTCCACGCTCTTTTAAGAAGTCATCAATCATATTGCCAAGCCTTGCCTTGCCTTCATCACTTTCAAAATAATGAATGCCTCTCTTTAAAATATAATCTGCAGCATCTGGAATTTTCGACGATATTTTGTTTTTCACTTCCAGCGGGAGCAATTCAAATAGAGTTTGCTCGTTATACGTTTCAAGCAGTGAACCGAGCTTCTGATCAGACCACTGATGGAGCCATTCATCTGCTTTGACGTCAGCCTGTGAAAAGCCGAATTTTTCTAGCAGGGACAGTACGGTTATCTCCATATTTGCACCTTTGTCAATATAACGATGGACTGTATGCAGTATCTCTTGCTTTGCCTCCGATGTTTCAAATCGTTTTTGAATCCCTTCTGGCGTGAGCAAATGCTCCATCACCATGACACCAACCTGTTTGGCTACTTCATCTCTTCTTTTAGGGATGAGTCCTGGTGTAAATGGAAGTTTTTTCCCAAATAAGTAATATGGCTTATAAGGCCGAAAAAGCATTTTAATTGCAAGATGATTTGTCGCTGCTCCTATGACTGCTCCTATAACAATCATAAAGATAAACGTTGTGAGTATATTCAAAGTCGTCATCTACCTTTCAAACAACACCCGATGTTTATTGTTTCGATCTATACGTATTATAGTTGTTGTCAAGATCCCAAGCAAATGAAGCGTGCAGCGAGACATATGAACAAGCGATCTGTCGTAATGATAAAGGAACGCAGGCTTTATGTAAAATCATGAAAAAGTGTTTTTCTGATGGTAAAAAAGAAGTTGAAAAGAAGGTGTTTTTTAATGACATCAACATTAGGTATTGTGACCCTTTCTCCGCAGTACGAAGAGGCATTCACACGTCAGCTCGCCAAATCTGCCCCTGCTTATCGTTTAAAGATTGTTCGTTTTACACCACTTGATTTAAAACCGGCTTCTAATTTGATCCAAGGTCAAATATATACGAATGAACAAGGGTTTGCCGACGCAGAATTTCCGATTCCTGAATTGATTTACGACCGCTGTCTTTACCAGCATGACGCACAATCTAAAAAAGCAAAGCCCATCATGGAATGGCTAAAAAAATATCCAAAAACAGATTTTTTGAATACCGGCATTTCAAATAAAATGGTGCTATACGAGCAGCTCCGTCTCCTCCCTTCTTTACAGCCATATTTACCTGTCTGCTCATTATTAAAAGAGCCCTCAGATCTGATCAATTTGGTAAGGAAGAGCAGCGGTTATTGTAAGATGCAGCCTCTCTCTCAGCAGCATGCAGCATCTACTTACTTCATTTCCTTTGATGGCAAATCAACATTCACCGTTCAGCTAAGTTCCAAGCAGATCATTACATTTTCTCGTGTGTCAGAGATTGAGCGCTGGTGTAAAAAATATATAGGGCGGTATTTCCTTCAATTTTTTAACACGGGTGATCAAAAAGAGTTTTTAATCAATGAAATCAGGATTTTTCTTATGAAAGATTCACAAAATCAATGGAATCGTATAGGAATTCATACTAAATCACCTGCGGAAAATAACCTTTTTAGTCATACACAAAAATCAGCTCCTGTGATAGGCTTTGAACACTATTTAAATACATTGCTGCCACACATCAAAGAGCTCCTTTTAGATGATATTGCATCCATTCAAGCATCACTCCCAGCTTTTATAGATACAACCCTCGCCCCTTGCTTTGAATTCGCAGTAGATTTACTTCATACAAGTGAAGGCAGACTTTTCATATCAAATATAAGATCAAAGCCAGGGCGCTCCGCTTTTTTAAAAGTTTACCCTGAAAAGGAAAATCAATTGGTTCGTACCATTCTTGAACACGCGCAATCAATGAAGTTTCAACGGAAGGAGGTTTCTCATGAACAAAAATCGCTACATCATCGCCCCACATCTCACAAGTGAAAAAACAATTCATCTTCCCGCCCATTTTAAACAGAAGGATATCATCTATTCTCTTGCTCTAGGGTCCCGGTTAGTAGACGACTTCAACATTTCCTATCATCAACATCCAAATAAAATTTTATTATCGGAAGATCTATATAGAGATTTACTAATTCCTTACCAATCAAAAGCGGATGTGATCACCCTTGACCATACACTTTTTATCGGACCGTTGATCGGCATTTTCACTGCAGGTTTTGAGCAAAGTACGCAGCCATTAGGAACGAGATCAGACTTTTTCATCAAACTGCTGCACTCTTTCAGGCAGCATGCTGGCTTTGCCTATGTTTTTGGTACACATTCTATTGATTGGGAAAAAGGAATAGTAGAAGGACTGTTATACCAACAACAATCATGGGTTAAAAAACAGCTGCCTCTGCCGTCAGTTATTTATGACCGGCTTCCAAATAGAAAAGCTGCTCAGTCGGCATTCATTCAAGAAACGAAGCGAAAACTCACTCAAGACTATGATATCCCTTGGTTCAACCCTTACTTTTTTAATAAATGGGAGATTCATGAACAGCTATTAACAGATGAGAAAACATGGTCCTTTCTTCCACATTCCGTAAAATTAGATCCAGTGGACGCTCTAAGTAAAATAGAAACACTTCTCCATTTGCACCATGCTATCTACTTAAAACCGACAAATGGAAGTCATGGAGACAGTATTTATCAGGTAAAGAAGGAAGACCACGGAGTCACTGTATGCTCAAACCTTGGAAGGGCTATTCCATATCATTCATTAGATCATTTCGTTCAAAGGCTGCGAAAGGATCACACCATTCATGACTTTATTGCTCAACAAGGCATTGAGCTTCTTCAAATAGACAATCAATCGATGGATTTCAGGGTTCATACGAATAAAAATAAGGACGGTCAATGGACAGTCACGGCAGTAGCAGCAAAGGTTTCTGGAGATCACACCATCACGACTCACCAGTCACATGGGGGAGCGGTAAAAACACTTTATGATATCTTTCCAGAAGAGAAGAAGCGCTTGCAGATTTTGCAGCAGCTTTCTCATACCGCCCTAACGCTTAGTCAGGTGATAGATGAAAAAATGTCCGGATATATTGGTGAAATCGGTTTTGATTTAGGCATTGATCAAACAGGTACAATCTGGATGTTTGAAGCCAATTCTCGCCCAGGCCGAGAGATTTTCCAGCATGCCTCTTTGAAAAAATCAGAAAGGCTGATCGCAAAAAGAATTATGGAATACGCATCTTACCTTTCAAAAACCGTACTTACAACTACAGACCACACGAACGTCTACTGATTGCTTTCTTGCCACATGACGGTGCTCTGAAATCTATGCTTTTCCTATGCTCTTTTCATTAGATGAGATACAATAAAAGCAAGTTCAAGGTTGTTTCCGTATTGTCGTGTTTGTTTATTGTTTCATCAATAAAAGCAAGGAGGCAATGATGATATGATTTCTCATTTTCAATGGAAACCCCTTTTTAAGAAAGCACAATTGCCAGGCTGGAAAATATCCTTTTTTCACAATGGTGCGCACTATGAAGGCATTTACCACAAAACAGGTGATATTGAATGGGGCTCCCAGCTTCCGCCCCATGAAGTTGAACCGACCTTAAAAGAAGAAATCCACGAATTAATGCTATTCCATGTCTATGATTAAACTGTTTAAGGAGCCTCGCCATGTTAGAAAAATTAAAGCTTGTTTACGGAGACCATATCATCAGCTCACCTACTCATGACAAACAAATTCTTTGGTATCAAACAGACGAAGGCGAAATTTTTGGAGTAGACGAATCGGAACTTACAGAAAGAGAAACACTTCTTCTCAATTCTTTTCTTACACCAATTGATCTATCTCATACAGCTCAGACCGAAGATGAACAAAAATGGTTCAGCTATCTTTTTGATAACAAACCACTAACCGTCCAACATCCCGTCCGTGTTTATTATTTTAAAATGGTCCATCAAGCAGAACAACGGCAGCAAATAAAAGAGGCTGTGAATAACAGCCTCGAACATACTCATTTCATATGGACAAGCGCTGAAACAGCTATGCTGATTCAACCAAACGCTACATCAGAAAATAGTCAATTAGATCAACTAAATGATTTGTCTCTTGCCATTACAAGTGATTTTTTAACAGACTCAGTCTTTATACAAGGACAGCTGCATTTGCCAAATGACCATTTACAGATGAAATTATTAAATGAACAACAGCTCTTCTTGTACCATATGCAGCGAAACAAGCTTAGGTCAGGGGTTGCCACATTTTATCAATGCCTGCCGTCATTCATTTGTTATGATGCATCTGCCCTTTCTCATGCTATTTCAGATGCTTTTAAAGAAGCGGTCATTGACCGGGACGTTTACCGCACTCTCATGACCTATATGCAATGTAACTTAAACGCATCCAAGGCAGCAAAAGCGTTATACGTTCACAGAAACAGCCTTCAATATCGAATTGATAAATTTATTGAGCGCACTGGGCTAGATATACGACAATTTCCAGAAGCGTCAGCTGCTTATTTTATGATGACTCTTCTCGATCTTTCATAAAGAATGGTGGCATAAGCACACTGCCCAAAAATAAAAATAAGATGTTGTGCACGTTGTCCATTTACAGACTATTCCCCATTTTATACACTTTAATTACAAGTGAAGCGCTTTCATAAAATGAGACTGGGAGGCTGTCATCAATGGCTGAAATGATGCTTAATCAAATTTATAAAGTGTACGATAACAAGGTAACAGCAGTAGACAACTTTAATCTACATATAGAAGATAAGGAATTTATTGTGTTTGTTGGTCCATCAGGCTGCGGAAAATCAACAACCCTTCGCATGATTGCGGGTTTAGAAGAAATTTCCCAAGGAGACTTTCTGTTAGATGGAAAACGAATGAATGATGTAGCACCAAAAGACCGGGATATCGCAATGGTTTTCCAAAACTATGCGTTATACCCTCATATGAATGTGTACGATAATATGGCTTTTGGATTAAAGCTGCGGAAATTTCCAAAAGCAGAAATTGATGAACGGGTTCGAAATGCCGCTAAAATATTAGGACTGGAGCAATATTTAGATAGGAAACCAAAAGCACTTTCTGGCGGTCAAAGACAGCGTGTGGCACTCGGCAGAGCGATTGTACGTGATGCAAAGGTCTTTCTTTTGGATGAGCCGCTATCTAATTTAGATGCAAAACTCCGAGTTCAGATGCGTGCCGAAATTTCTAAACTCCATCAGCGTCTGCAAACGACATTTATCTATGTGACACATGATCAAACTGAAGCCATGACAATGGCAACTCGCCTTGTTGTTATGAAAGATGGTTTTATTCAGCAAGTTGGAGCGCCAAAAGATGTATATGAAAACCCAGAGAACGTGTTTGTAGGTGGATTCATCGGCTCACCTGCGATGAACTTTTTTACAGGAAAGCTCTCTGACGGTGCCATTGCGGTTGGAAAAACGCATATTCGTGTACCAGAAGGAAAGATGAAAGTATTACGCAGCCAAGGCTATATTGGAAAGGATGTCATTCTTGGCATCAGGCCAGAAGATTTTCACGATGAACCAGTATTTATAGAAGCGTCTGAAGGCACAAAAATTGACGCTAACGTAGAAGTTGCTGAATTAATGGGAGCCGAAACGATGCTCTATTCTTCTCTTGATGGTCAATCATTTATTGCACGTGTTGATTCTCGTGCCGATGTACAGGCTGGACAGTCTATACCTCTTGCGATTGATATGAACAAAGCCCACTTCTTTGATTCGGATACAGAGCTGCGCATTCGCTCAGCTGAATAAAAAAATATAAAAGCAGCGCCATCACTCATTATTGAGTGATGGTTTTTTGTATGTTGACACAACATTTACCATGTTCTTTTCTCGTATGTTTTTTTCGGAAATAACCATAATACTTAGTACAAAGCAGTTACTGCATTGGGTTTCGCCAAGTGGCAAATGACTTGATCATTTCGCTGGTGCGATTCCAGCAAACCCAACCAAAAAACAAATCATATACAAAAAGGAGAATCACATCATGGCAAATTCTAATAGTTCAAATCAATTACTAGTTCCTGGAGCAGAGCAAGCGATCGATCAAATGAAATACGAAATCGCTTCTGAATTTGGTGTAAACCTTGGAGCAGAAACTACAGCTCGCGCTAACGGTTCAGTTGGTGGAGAAATCACAAAACGTCTTGTGTCTTACGCTCAACAAAACCTTGGCGGAACAAAAGCTTAACTTCATATCTGGATCATAGAAGGCACCTGTTATGGTGTCTTCTTTTTTTGTTTTTATCCCTCACCAAACTCCTTTCCAGCTCATATCATGTAGTAGAAAGGAGCGGATCTTTGATGGACATTATTTCTGGTATGAACTTTGAACTTCTACAATTTGTAGGGATCTCTCTATTATGTGAATATGCTCATAGTATTCGGTCCTTTCACCTTTATAAAAAAAGCATCACATAAAAGTTGTACCATTTTAGGTTCTTTTCACTTATAGTATGTAGTGGAGGGATCGAACAGATGAAAATAGCTCTTTTCGGTGCTCATGGACGTGTAGGACAAGCATTTCTTCGTTTCGTTCAAGTAGATGATCGTTACATGGTTCGTTCATTGATTCGAACAAACCGAGAAGAAATGCTTGCGGGTATGTTTCAAGTCACCGGCAATTCAAGAAATCGAGAAGATGTGCTTGAGACAATGAAAGGAGCAGATATTGTAGTGAGCTGTCTATCAACTGATGGCGATGATACATTATCTGTTTCCATGGAGCATATCGTACAGGCCATGAAGCAAACAAATACATCAAGAATTATTACAATTGGTACGGCAGGTATTTTAAAAGCAAGGCAGCAGCCGGAACTTTACCGTTTTGAAACAAATGAATCAAGGCGGACCACTTCCCGAGCAGCTAAAGAGCACGCCAAAGCGTTTGAAATCCTTCAATCGACTGATCTAGATTGGACCATTATTTGTCCAACCTATTTACCAGATGGAGAAGTGACACGGTCATACCGCTATGAGAAAGATTTTCTCCCTATAGATGGAAAGAAAATTTCAGTTGAAGATACCGCACACTTTTTATATCAGCAGTTAAATTCGAAGGAATTTTTGCATCAACGCGTCGGCATCGCTTATTGATGAAGTAGCCTGTACAAACTATATAATCAGTAAAAGGTCAAGGTCAGAATCCACGACTTTTTCAAGCAAAGAAAAAGAGCCCCATTCAATTTGAAAGAGGCTCTTTTTGTATACTATTCATCAGCTGTTTGCAACAGCACCCTTTTGCAGTTCATACATTTGCGCGTACAGTCCTTCTTGCTCCATGAGTTGTTTATGGCTGCCACGCTCGACAATTTCACCTTTTTCTAACACCAAGATCATATCGGCTTTCTTAATGGTGGATAATCGGTGTGCAATGACAAAAGTCGTCCTTCCTTCTTTGACGACATCAAGCGCCCTTTGAATAATCGCTTCTGTTTCTGTATCAATGTTGGCGGTTGCTTCATCTAAAATTAAAATCGCAGGATCGTATGCCAATGCGCGGGCGAATGAAATCAACTGACGTTCCCCTGAGGAAAGAGTGCTTCCCTTTTCAACAACTGGTTCATCAAAGCCTTGCGGCAGGTGCTTCAATAACTCTGCTGCACCTACTTGCTTTAATGAAGATTCAATCGTTTCTCTTTTGATGTCTTCATTTCCTAAGCTGACATTGGATGCAATCGTACCAGAAAATAAATACGGGTCTTGAAGCACAATGCCCATTTGTTTACGCAACGTTTGACGCGATTGATCATAAATGCTTTTGCCATCTATGAGAATGTCTCCTTGCTGAATGTCATAAAAACGCAGAAGCAAGTTCATAATCGAGCTTTTTCCAGAACCGGTATGCCCCACAAGTGCAACCGTTTGGCCTTTCTTTGCCTCAAACGTAATGTTCTTTAAGACATTCTTCCCTTCATTATATGCAAAGGTGACATCCTTGAACTGAACGTGTCCCTCGATCTTCTCCTGAACAGGTACTTCCACTTCTGTTCCTGGCTCATCTAATAATCGGAACACCCTTTCCGATGAAACCCTTGCTAATTCCAGCCGCGAGAATTGATTCACAATGCCTGTGATCGGCTGGAACAGTCGATTTAAATAATCGACAAACGCATAGAGCACACCAATAGACACGATGCCCGTCGCACTTAATGACGCACCGCCAAAATACCAAATGAGTGCCACATACGCTAAGTTTCGAAGCAAGTTAACTAAGTTATGTGAAAGAAGTGAATTTAAATGCAGCATCTTTCGCTGATATCGAAAGTGATTGTTATTTAACTCATCAAATTCCTCTTTCGTCGCTTTCTCATGACGAAATGCTTGAATAATGGTCATTCCTTGTATAGCTTCATTTAGTTTGGCATTGATTTCACTGATGATTGAACGAATGCGGTGATTGTACACGGATGCAAACTTTCTGTAAGTCATCGACCATAAGAAAATAATCGGCACTGCCACCAAACAAATGAGTGCCAGCTTTACATTTAATAAAAACATGGCAATATAAATCCCAATCATGTAAATGGCACTCGTTACGAAATTAGCAAGGACTGTTACATATAAATCACGAATGGTTTCAGTGTCATTGGTGATCCTCGCTACAACCTTTCCAGCCGGTAAATTATCAAAATATCGGATCGGTAGCGTTTGGATGTGTTCAAATACGTCTACCCTCATTTTTTGAATAATACGATTTGCAATCCTCTGGAGCAAATAATGCTGCCCATACTGAAAGAAAATCGCAATGATGAGCAGCCCTAGATAAAATAGAACAAGCTGTAGCAAACCACTGATTTCCGGCTGATAAAAAGCGAAAATTTCCTCTTTTGATAAGCGCTGTACTTGATAGGTCGCATGCTCGTTCCCATTTTCAATGGTGAGCTGATCTCCTGATATCTTTCTGTTTCCATCAAATCGAATCGGCTCATTTACAAAATAGTAACCGAATCCAACTTGCACCACATTGATTTGCTTTCCAGATTCGACTCCATTGTTTAATCGATCGCTTCGTATATAGTTATTTCCCTGGTAATAAACGGTTTTGTCTGTCTTTTCATTGACCTCGACATACGGTTTTTCTACACCTAAAATATGATCATCAATCATTTTCTTCCCAATAAATGGTCCTGTCAGCTCAGCTCCAACTGCAATGATGAGAAAAATTAAGGCAACAGACAATACTTTCTTATATAGGAGTGCGTAGGCAAGGAGTCTTCTTCCTGTTGTCATGCCTCATCCCCTCCTTCCAGCTGATTTGTCAGCTGCTGACGCAGAAATTGTTCTTTGTACCACCCATCTTGCTGGATGAGTTCGTTGTGGGTGCCCTTTTGGACAATACGTCCTTCTTCCATCACAAGAATGAGATCCGCATGCTCAACAGCTGAAAGACGATGAGTCGTAATAAATGTTGTTTTGCCATGACGATTTTGTCTTAAATTTTCTAAAATAGCGGTTTCTGTTTTTGCATCTACCGCAGAAAGTGAGTCATCGAGAATTAAAACGTCAGGATCAATTAATAAAGCACGTGCGATGGATATTCGCTGTTTTTGTCCGCCTGACAGCGCCACACCTTTTTCCCCAACCATGGTTTCAAGGCCCTCTGGCAGCAGTCGTAAATCCTTTTCAAAATAAGCATCTTTAATGGCTTGCGTCAGCTCATCTTGCTTCGCGTCCCGATGACCAAAACGCATATTCTGTTCAACACTTTTCGAGAAAAGAATATGATCCTGCGGTACGTATCCGATCCATTGAAATAGCTGATCCAATTCAATGTCTTGGATCGGAACACCTGATAGCAAGATTTGCCCATCACCTGTTGGATACTGGCGCAGAAGCTGTTTCACAATGGTCGTTTTGCCGCTTCCTGTTTTGCCTGTAATCCCAATCGTTTGCCCTTTTCGAACCGTAAAAGACACATCAATGAGATTATCTTTAACTGAAGTTGGATACCTAAATGTCACATGATCAAATTGGATATTTCCCGGCTCTTGTAACATTTTTGGCTGAGCAGCGTCTGTTACATCCGGCTTGTAGCTGAGTGTATGATTCAACCGATCTAATGACGCATTTCCTCTTTGCATAATATTAATCAATTCGCCTATCGCAAACATTGGCCAGATCATCATTCCAAGGTAGACGTTAAAGGCGACAAGCTCTCCAATGGTTAAATCACTTTGGAACACGAGATAGGCTCCGTAGCCGATTCCAATTAAGTAGCTGATCCCCACAAGTAATTTCACTGTCGGCTCAAACAATGAATCAATGATCGCCACTCGCATATTTTTTTTGAATACATCATCTGTCATTTCGCGAAAGCGTTCGACATCTTGTTTCTCCTGTACAAAAGACCGAATGACGCGAACGCCTGCTACTGATTCAAGGACACGATCGTTCATATCACCAAATGCATCTTGAGCGACTGTAAAACGATCATGAATCTTGCTGCCATAAAATGCAATCAAGAGCGCCATGAGTGGCATAGGGATAATTGACATCAAAGTTAATTTCCAGCTAATCGTCATCCCCATCGTAAAAAAGATCATCAGCATATAAGCAGTGGAATCAACTAAGGTCAGAACGCCAAAACCCGTCGTTAAGGCAACTGCATTTAAATCGTTTGTTCCTAATGCCATTAAGTTACCGGTTTTTTTCTTTTCATAAAAGGTCGGTGTCATCTTCAGCAAGTGTCGCATCAGTTTCCCGCGCATCACACGCTCCATGACATTTGCGCCGCCAAACAATTGATACATCCAAAAATATGTAAGTGTATAAACGACGACACCTAGTAAGCAAAAAATAGTCACATAAAACAAAATACTGGATGTTGTAAATTGACCAGAACGAATGTCATCAACTGCCTGACCAAGATACTTTGGCGGCAGCATTTCAAATACATTCACAATAAGCAGGAGCGTAATAGCGATCGTATAACGTCTCCACTCTTGTTTAAAGAACCAGCCTAATTTCGCAAATACTGAAAACATGTTTGTCTCTCCTTTTCAAGCTAGCCGCTTTCTAAATTTTCCTGCAAGTCACCTTGTTTCATTCTTTGAGCTTTTGTCATTTGTCTTGATTTTGGCATGTTCACATGCTTTCACTCCTCTTCATTTACTTGTTGTTTTCCATTCCTTTATTTCGAAATCCGAAATGAATCCAACAAAAAAAGAGGCCACCAGCTGGCTGGTGCGCCTCTTTTCATCATAAAAAAAGGCGCATGTTGACAAATACGCAACATACGCCTTGATTCATCCGATCAATTGGAACATACGTGTTCCTTTTCAATGACCAATGAAGGTGTAATTGTCACGTGAATCAACCCAATCATGAAGTTTGATTTCATTCTTCCAAGTTTGCACATGACATTTCCTCCTTTTGGCTCTTGAATCCTTTTTTATCTTATAGCGGCTGTCATCATTTTGTCAATAAATATTTTTCAATAAATGAAATTTTCTAACAAAAAGTCGATCTCCTTCATGTGTATCTTTTTCTCATAACGGGTATACCATGTGTGTAAAGACTCCTTTTGAAAGGAATGAGGACATTGTTTCAAGCTGATCGGATGGTCGTTGCGTTTGATGGACATGAAGACAGTAAGAAAGCATTAAAAAAGGCAATTGCTTTAGCCAAAACCTTGCATGCCAAGCTAACCGTTGCCTATGCACATGATGGCAAATCTAGCAGACAGGTATTTGATGCACCGCGCCCAATGACTGGCGGAGCTTATATCGGCGGCGGCACGGCTGATCTTCAAACACCTCCTGTGTATGTACCTCATGATGAACAGCAAAGTCCCTTGATTTTTGAAGACCATACTGAAGGGGTCGTTGCGGAAGCGAGAATGCTTTTAAACGAGGAGCAGTTTGAGGCTGCCATTGAAATTGTTGAGGGGGAACCAGCAGAAGCGATTATCGAATATGCTGAAGACATATCAGCAGACCTCATCGTCATGGGAGCACGTGACCAAAGCAGATTAAAAAAGATGCTATTTGGCAGTGTAAGTGAAAAGCTATCAGCAAAATCAGATATCCCTGTGCTTATTGTGAAATAATACATCACAAAAGGCTGTAAACATTGGTTTACAGCCTTTTTTATTTATGAAGAAATGGATGTTTCACTTTCATGTTTAATTTTTTGCTGGAAGCCTTCCTGTACACGCTTTGTCAGCTCTCCTGGAACGCCTTCCCCTACTGGCTCACCATCTATTTCGATAATCGGAATGACTTCAGCTGTTGTGGAGCTGATGAAAATTTCCTGCGCGCGCAGCAGCTCTTCTTTGCTTATACGGGTTTCATCAACACTATACCCTTCTTCCTCACATACTTCTAACAGCTTTCTGCGGGTAATGCCGTTTAAAATGAGATTGGTGGCTGGATGAGTGCGAATCACGTCATCAATAACGGCATATACATTCGAGGAGGTTCCCTCTGTCACAAAACCTTCTCTAATGAGTATTGCTTCAAACGCCCCTGCTTCAGATGCTCTCTGCTTTTCCATGACGTTATATAAAAGATTTAAGCTTTTAATATCACATCTTAACCAGCGAAGATCTTCTGATAATATAGCCTTTGCACCAGCTGTCTGCTCTTGGACAGGCTTTTTCACTTGAAACGTATATGCTGTGATTTGAGGAGTGAGAGAATCGCTATATTGATGTTTACGAGGTGCGACTCCCCGCGTGACTTGAATATACACACCACCATCTGTTAATTGATTGTGAGCGACGAGCTGTTTTAACTTTTCTTCCATATCAGATACTGTACCTTGCAGATGAATGCCGATTTCCTTTGCGCTTTTGAACAGACGCTCTGTATGTTCCTTTAATGTAAACAAAGTACCATTGTATACACGGATGACCTCATAGACTCCGTCACCAAATTGATAGCCTCTGTCCTCAATATCAACATGTGCATCCTTTTTTTCAACGATCTCTCCATTGTACAAGACTTTCATATGGAATCTCCCCTTCGCTTTGCAATAATGGTTGAATCTGATGCTATCTTAGCGGATAAATGGGTATGTTTCAATGATTATTCAGAATTATTTCACATCATATAAAATGGATAACTCCTTATTGTATCAAATATAGATTCATAACCAAAAAGATTCCAATTTTTTAGCATCTTCTATATTCATAGGCTCTTTTTTCCTGTATACTGACTCCATATGAACACGTCAAAAAACAGCAAAAAAAGACAGAATCCACTACATAGTTCGACACAAATTTTTGATTTATTGGAGAGATTGTCATGCAACGGGTTACGAAAAAAAAGACACCTTCAAACACCATGCTGCTTACAAAGGCGATTGGTTTAGTCATTCTGACACTGATCCTCTTTTTTATTTGGGATATGTCCAAAACCAATATGCAAGCAGCAGATCAGCCGGCGAAATTGTCTGCGAGCAGTCAATTTAGAGACACGAGCACTAGTTTGAAAGCAAAAGATGATTCTAGAAAAACATTAGATGCACATTTTAAAATCAATTCAAATAAACATATAACGGATCAAACGATCTTTTTAACCTTTGATGATGGTCCATCAGCAACATCTAATCAGCTGTTAGATGTGCTAAAAGCGCATCAAGTGAAGGCCACATTCTTTATGCTTGGACCGCAGATAAAAGAACACCCGGCAGCTGTGAAAAGACTTCATCAAGAGGGGCACCAGCTAGGGCTTCATGGCATCACGCATGATGTGAAACGCTTTTATCAAAAAAGTGATTCTCCCGTAAGCGAAATGAAAGAAGATCAGCGCATTTTAGCTTCTGTCACCGGTGAGTATACACATCTTGTGAGAACACCTTATGGTAGCACCCCAAATTTAACCGATCAGCAAAAAGCCCGTTTGAAACAAAAAGGCTTTATATACTGGGATTGGACCATTGACAGTCTTGACTGGAAATATAAAAGCGCCAAATATGTACCAGAGGTATTAAATCAACTGCAAGTGCTGGAGACAAATTATCCAAAAGAACCAAAAATCATCTTAATGCACGATCAGCCAGCGACCGCAAAATACTTAGGCAGCTTAATCACACAGCTAAAAGCGAAGGGCTATACATTTGAAGTTCTTGATGAAACAATGAAGCCGCTGCAGCAATAAAGAAACCCCCGCACCCTAAAGGTGCGGGGGTTTTAACCCTTTATAAAGCTTTCACGAGATCGCCAATTCGTTCATGAAAGACAAGATCAAACAGCGGATCGAATTCTGTTTCACTCAAATTCATCATCACCATAAAGATGGAAGGATGATGAGCTGCATCTTCTGGAATATATCTTGCTGGCGCTACTTCTAGGGAAGTTCCCATGACGAGCAGCATGTCCGTTTTCTGAATTGATGACTCTACTTGATCAAAATGCTTTACCCTGTCTCCAAAAAGGACAACATCTGTTTTCAGCACACGTCCACACGTACTGCCATCTGAGGAAATCCTCTGACAGACTGGCACCTCTTCTTTTAATAAATAAGGAAGATCATACACCGCCTGGCACGATGGACAAGCAGCTGTTTGAATGGAGCCATGGAGTTCATATACATGCTGGCTTCCCGCCTTTTTATGCAGGCCGTCGATATTTTGGGTGAAAATATCCACATGCTTTCCTTGTTTCTCAAGGCTGGCTAAAAAGGTGTGCCCGCTATTTGGCTCGTACTGTCCGCTCATTTTCATCTGAAACAATTCCTTGAATTTCGGCCAAAATTGATGAGGGTTTGATAAAAAGTAGGACCGGCTCATCGCCTCCATGCGAGCAGTATCTTCTGTCCACAGACCACCTGTTGACCTAAAATCAGGAATACCCGACTCTGTGCTCATACCCGCACCTGAAAGGACTGTAATATGTGAAGCCTGCGATATTCTCTCTCTTAGCACTTCCACCTTTGTTTGATCCACTCACCATTCCTCCTTTATTGGCCTAGCTGCTTTTCACCTTTTTGTTTCATATAAATGGTCTGTCCAGGGAAAGCAAATTCTACACCTTCTTCGTGGAAAATATCCATGATGCGATAGTTAATATCTTGCTTAATATCGAGGTTTTCAGACCAAGCTGTCGTGTTTGTATAAAAGTTGAAAAACAAGTTCAAATAACTGTCTGCCAATACGTCCAGATTCACCATAATCGTTTCCTTATGCACACCATCATGCTCGTGAAGCATTTGTTTGAGACGCTTCATACACTGGTCAATGTTTTCCTTTGGTGTATTGTAGGAAACACGAACAGAGAACGTAATCTGACGTTTATTCATTCTAGTCCAGTTTGTGATCGGCTCCTTAGAAAGCGTAGAATTCGGAACCGTCACAACTGCCTCAGCAGGTGTTCGAAACTTTGTGCTTCGAAACGTAATGTCCTCGACAGTTCCAAGAACACTTGGTGTCTCCACAAAGTCACCCATCGTAAAAGGCTTCTCTGTAATGATGACAATCCCTCCAAAAAAGTTAGCCACTGTATCCTGCGCAGCGAGCGCAAAGGCTAGGCCGCCAAGACCAAGACCTGCCACAAGTCCATTGACATCATAATTAAATTCTTGTGCAATGATACTAATACTCAGCGCAATGATAATGAAGCGAAGCACCTTTGATAAAAACGGTGCTAAAATATCATCCATTTCTAATTCAAATTTCGAATTTACCTTTTGAAATAAGAAGGAAGATGCAGCGGTTAAATTACAAAGCCCCCACGTCAGCATCAATATAATGGAGGATCTATACATTTTAATGATGACATCCATATGGTGCTCAAAGTATGGTGCCTGTCTTAACGCAAAATATAAACCAAGTGCTACAAAAAACAGCCTGGCTGGTTTTTCAAAGGCCACAACAATTTGGTTAATGACCTCCGTTTTAGACCGATTCGTCAGCCTAAACAGAAGTTGAAATAAATACTTCGTAAATACTTTCCTAAGCAATAAAAAAAGCAATAAAATACAAAGGCTAATACCGATTTGGATCGCGATATCTACTGTGAAATATGTATCCATCCATTTTTGTGTAAACATGTCTGTCTCTCTCCTTTAAAACAATCCTCTCTAGTTTATAATATAACCTTCGTTCATGTCCTCTCTTAAATGTCTGACCTCTACATAAAAAGCCTCGGGACTAATCCCGAGGCATGATGTTCAAATATGAAATTTTGGCTAGAGACATATCGACGGGCAGCAAACTACTTTTTCTTCTGAGCCTGATCAAGGAGAGTCGCTTTAAACATTTCAGCATCCGTTTCGACCTTAATACGTTCTTCCACTCTAATTCTCCCTTTACCCAATCATCTCGCCTCCTTTTCATCATTATAAAACATCAGAATTTTCAGTCAACATGACGAAAGCACTAATATTTTGACGAACGCTGACGATTTGGACAAAATTGATCGAAGAAAAAATGATGTAGTTCAGATTTACTCAATAAGAGCTTGGAATATTCCTGCAACTTTTCATCTTTCTTAAAAGATGCTTTTTCAGCACATGCCATTCACCATTACATACAGCTATTCTTCGCTCCATATAGTAAAGAAGGAAAAGCAGCAAAAATTTGATATGATAAGACCAGTACTTATGTCAGGAGCTGGAGCATGTGTATATTATCGCACATAGAGGGTCATCAAGCGCTGCCCCAGAAAACACCATCGCCGCATTTGATTTAGCTGTTCAGCAAGGTGCGGATTATATTGAGTTAGATGTACAGCTGACAATGGATCAGCAAGTAGCCGTCATCCATGATGATACCGTTGATCGAACGACAAACGGAAGCGGATTCGTGAAAAGTTATACACTTAATCAGCTGAAGAAACTGGATGCAGGAAGCTGGTTTGATCAACAGTACACCAACGAACGAATTCCTACATTACAAGAAATTCTTGCGAGATACAGCCAGCGTATCGGGATACTGATTGAGATCAAGCATCCAAAACGGCAGATTGGGATTGAAAAGGCAGTTGTCGACATCATCAACCGGTTTGCCTATTCTCGTCACATCATGGTTCAATCTTTTGATGACGCTGCACTTCAAAGAGTCAAAGCTTACGCTCCTTCTCTTCGAACAGCTTTTATTATAAAACCCTCTGCCTTCAAATTGACGAAAAGAAAATTAGCGGGATACAGCTTATTTGCGGATTGTCTTAATATGAAGAAAACGATGATCAACAGATGGTGGATTGATCGCATCCACTCATACGGGATGGATGTCTTTATATGGACAGTGAAAGACCAAAAAACAGCCGACCGGATCAAAACATACCCTATTGATGGCGTTGTGACGGATCATCCTCTATTTTTTCTAAAGGAGAAATAATGTAAATGAAAGCATATCTCGCCGTATTTATCGGTGGACTGGTTGGTACACTTTGCAGATATGAACTAAGCCAGTCCATTGTCATCCAGACATTCCCCTATGCAACGCTGATCGAAAACGTAACAGGCAGCCTGCTTCTTGGTTTTTCAACAGGATATTTTATGTTTCGGAAGGGCAAAAAATATCTTGCCGCATTGATCGGGACAGGGTTTTGCGGTGGTTTTACAACAATGTCCACTTTTTCTAAAGAAACGGTTCTCTTATTACAGAATGGTCAGTTCACATCAAGTGTGATGTACATTCTGCTCTCTGTGATTGCCGGAGTGGGCGCTGCCTTATGTGGCCTGATCATCGCTCAGCGCCTCTTTCATTCAAATGAGCCGCAGAAAGGAAGCAGATAAATGTTTGTATTTTATACAGCTGTTGCCGGCGGGATTGGCAGTGCCCTTCGTTTTTTCATCAGCCAATCGATTCAGAAAACCAAGTTTCATGCACATTTTCCATATAGTATCATTCTCATCAACTTACTCGGCGCAGCCGGGTTAGGTGTACTGACAGGTGCTGTGACTTCCAATGATCCGCTGCTTTTGATCATTGGAATCGGTTTTTTCGGTGGCTTTACAACATTCTCTACGTTTAGTGTAGAGGCTGCGGCCATGCTGCATGAGCGGCTAATCGGACAGCTTGCTGTCTACTTATTGGTCACAATTATCGGGTCTTTATGTCTCTTTGCTACGTTTTATCAAATAGGACAACGCCTCTTTTAAATATTGGTGATAGCGGCTAAGCTGATGAGCAATTGATCCATTAGCTGGCGCTTCATTAAAAAGAGTGTTTTTTCACTATAGCCGATTTCCATTGCACATTTTGCCATTCGCCAATCTCGAAAATATTTGTAATCGATGAGCTGCTGCTCAATTTCATCCAACTCTTTTAGTGCTGTTTCAATACAAGCAACGATGAGTTCATACTGACTTTTTTGCTCCTCTAATTTCTTCCGTGTCATGTGGTTCAGATGATGCGGGCTTCTTTTTTCAAGCTGTCTTTCGATATTTAAGATCGCAGCTTGATAATTTTTGAAATTTTTTAAATGAAACTCAATTCGTTTCATTGAGCTTTTTTTCTCTGTGATACTTGCCGTTTCATACCAAAGCATGTCCATCCCCCTTTAACGAACGTTTGTTCTTATTATACACGAACGTATATTCGTTAAAAAGAGACTAAATACCTAAAAAAACCTTGAGCTTATTTTTCGCTCAAGGTCATTTCATTTACTAGCAAAGGCTCCTTTATATCAAGCCCGGTGCGTGTTTCTGACGACGTGACGCCCTTTTTTAAATCGATTTTTTTAACGTAGCGTCCATCCATTTCAAGTACTTTCATCCGAATATCATCAAGATAAATGGATTGTCCTTCTCGGATATCAATATTCTCTTTTAAGATTAATCCGCCTATTGTATCAATTTCTTCATCATCATAAGAGATTTCGATCAAATCTTGAACTTCATCTAATCTCACTTTACCATTTAAAACATAATGATGGTCAGCTCTTTTTTGAATAACTGGCTGCTCATCTTCATCGAATTCGTCTCGAATATCTCCGACAATCTCTTCTAAAATATCCTCCGTTGTGACAAGCCCAGACGTTCCGCCATATTCGTCAGTTAAAATCGCCAGATGCATTCTATCGCGCTGCATCTTGACGAGAAGCTCCTGAATAGGAATCGTGTCAATGACCTCAATCACTGGATAAATATAATCTTGAATCTTCAGTTGATCTTTTTCTTCTTGATACACAATATCTGCAAAGAGCTGCTTTTTGTTCAGCATGCCGATGACATGGTCTTTATCCCCTGAAAACACAGGGAAACGGGTATACTTTTCCTTTGTCATGATGGCAAGGATATCATCTAATGGCATATCTTCTGGAATCGCACAAATTTCTCTCCGCGGTATCATGATCTCTCTGGCAATTCGATTATCGAAATCGAAAATTTTGTTCATATAATTATATTCTGATGGGTTGATTTCCCCATTTTTTAAGCTCTCAGATAATAAAATCTTCAATTCCTCTTCAGAATGGGAATGTTCTTTTTCAGATCCCATATCAATGCCCATCATTTTGGTTAATACACGGGCTGACCCGTTTAACACATAAATGAAAGGGAACATAAGGATATAAAATGCATGCAGCGGTCCTGACAGCCATAGTGTCATTTTTTCCGCCTTTTGAATCGCAAGTGTTTTTGGTGCAAGCTCACCAACGACTACATGCAAAAAGGTAATAATAGAGAACGCAAGTGTTGCTGAGATCAGGCTGATTGCTGAATCAGGAATGTTTGTCAAACCAAAACCTCGAACCAAAAGTTCTTTTACTGCCGGCTTACCAATCCACCCTAAACCAAGGGATGTCACTGTAATACCGAGCTGGCAGGCTGACAAATATTCATCTAGCCTTGATGTCACCTTTTTCGCCATGATGGCCTTTTTGGACCCTTCGGCAACAAGTTGATTAATTCTTGAACTTCTCACCTTCACAATGGCAAATTCAGATGCAACAAAGAAAGCTGTTAAAGCAATCAAAACACCGACTATACTCAGATTAACAATATCGTCCATTTAACCTTGCTCTTTCTTAGAAGAACAAGGAGTCACCTCCTGATTGATGTGATGTTTTGCAAATCGGTTAACTGATTAAATAAGGCGACTTTGAGGGCCCCACTTAACCACCTCCGGTTCACAAAAAATTCCGCCTCTCTACATATATATGAAACGGTATTCATTTTATCTTACCATAAATAATCTGAAAATTCCTGTATCGCCATGTTATTTTTAACATGTCTGACTAAATCAAGGGAAGTCCTCCTCTGTTTCTTCTTTTTGGCAGGAAATATGAACAATTAACTTGTATTTCAGGCTAGAATTATATTAAACTATTTTCATAAACTATAACGTGACGGTTAGGAGGAGATGTTCAGATGGGGCTGAGAAAAAGTATCGTATTGGTGAACTAGCACAGATTGCACAGGTGACGAAACGAACTGTAGATTATTATACAAACCTAGGTTTGCTTGCGCCTGTTAGATCTTGCTCAAATTATCGTTATTACGATGAACATGCTTTAAAACGATTACAATTAATCGTTCTTTGCAAACAGCAGAGATTGGCTCTTTCTGACATCAAATCCAGATTAGATGAACAATTCCCTTCTCAAAAGGAAGATCATGATGAACTTGTCCATTTAACCTCTGATATCGACCGAATGAATGAGCATATGGACCTCATTTTGGCACGTTGTAAGCAGCTTCAGCCAGAACAACGTGAAAAATTAAAAGAGCAGCTTACACCTGAAAAGATGACGGCTGTCCAATCATTTTTACTGCTGTTAAGTTAAAATTTTTACTAAACAGGAGGTGTTACCTTCGTTCTCAAAGTCAGAACGAAGGCCTTAATTGGACATAGTTAATTTACTTATAGTTGCTTTGCTTATAGCTTTAACCGCATTTTTCGTTGCATCAGAGTTTGCGATCATTCGCTTAAGAAGCTCAAGAATTGATCAGTTAATCGCAGAAGGTAATAAAACAGCAGTTGCTGTCAAGCATGTGACGACTCACCTTGATGAGTACTTATCTGCCTGTCAGCTCGGTATTACCATTACCGCCCTTGGTATTGGTTGGTTAGGGGAAGAAACAATTGCGCACATGCTTGCTCCACTATTTGTAGAGCTGTCCATTCCTCAATCAGCTAGTTCGATTGTCACTTTTATTATTGCGTTTAGTATTATGACGTTTTTACACGTTGTGGTTGGAGAACTTGCACCAAAAACACTCGCCATTCAAAAGGCGGAGCAAGTATCTCTTCTTTTTGCTAGACCGCTCATGATTTTTTATAAAGTGATGTTCCCGTTTATCTGGGTATTAAATGGATCTGCTCGTTTGTTAACAAAAGCGTTCGGTCTTCAGCAAGTTTCTGAGCACGACATGGCGCACTCTGAGGAAGAATTGCGGATTATTTTATCAGAAAGCTATAAAAGCGGCGAAATTAACCAGTCTGAATTCAAATATGTAAATAAAATTTTTGAATTTGATGACCGTCTGGCGAAAGAAATTATGATTCCTCGTACGGAAGTTGTCAGCTTCCCTCATGATATTACTATTGAGGAAATGCTAAAGGTGACCAAGGTAGAGAAATATACGCGTTATCCAATTGAAGATGGCGATAAAGACAACATGATCGGTGTTGTAAATATTAAAGAGGTGCTTACTGCCTGCATTAGTGGTGAGTGTTCTACAAGTGATACGATCGAAAAGTTTGTGAATCCAATTATTCATGTGATTGAAACGATTCCTGTTCATGATCTATTGCTCAAAATGCAGCGTGAACGTGTACACATGGCCATTTTATCAGATGAATATGGCGGTACAGCAGGACTTGTGACCGTTGAAGACATCCTTGAAGAAATCGTTGGTGAAATTCGTGATGAGTTCGACATTGATGAAATCAACGAAGTGCGTAAACTTGGAGAAGACCATTACATCTTTGATGGCAAGGTCCTGGTTGATCAAGTCAACTTGTTATTAGGTACACAGCTGGATAATGAAGAGGTCGACACAATCGGCGGCTGGTTCCTTACTCAGAAATATGAAGTAGAGAAAAATGACGCCATTCGTGAACAAGGCTATGAATTTATTATTAATGAAGTCGATGGACACCATGTGGCTTACATCGAAGTAAAAAAGTTAGATGAACAATTATTAGAAGCAGCTGAAAAAGGCGCTTCTTAAGAGAAAAACGACCCTTGCCTAAGCAAGTGGTCGTTTTTCTTATGCCTTTTCCATTAATTGAGCTTCAAGCTCTTTGATTCTTGTGTTTAATACTTCCGTCATAGCACCTAATCTTTCTTTTGGCGGCAGATGGTCGAATTCAGACAGCTCTATCGGTTCACCGATGATTAAGCGCATTTTCCCCTTCTTGAAGAGACTTTTCGCATTTGAAGGCCCTTTGTATGCAGCTGGAACAATTGGCGCTTTACCGAGCTGCGCAATGGTCACCGCCCCTCTTTTTAAAGGCACATCCTCTGTTGTACGTGTTCCGCTTGGAAAAATCCCAACGATCTTTCCCTCTTTTAATAATTTAATGGGCGTTTTAATACTGCTTGGCCCAGGATTCTCTCGATCAACTGGAAAAGCATGAATCTTTTTTAAAAATCCGCCAATCCATTTATTTGCAAACAATTCTTTTTTCGCCATGTAGTGGATCTCAAACGGAAGAATTCCTGCGCCTAATGCAAGAACATCCACAAAACCCTCATGTGTACAAGCAATGACAAACCCCCGATCAGTAGGCAGATTCTCTTTTTGATATACTTTGATTCCGCCTCGGAGAGAAAATAATACTTTGATGGTATAACCTGAAAATTTATACATAGTGCACTTCCTTTGTTAGAAGAATGAAGGATTTGTTTCTATTATAACAAATTTTTTATTACCTGGTACTAAAAATTTGCAAGCAGCCAACAGCCTCATCCCTTTTTTCATTTGAAATGAACGTTCTGTCTGTATTCATACGCAAGGTTTTAGGGGAGAATAGAATAGGAATTGCGTCCAATTTTGTCGTTTTTCGATGCTTTTTCCTGATTTGTTCTATTGAAAATACTTTATAAATGACGCAAATTTCGCTATGATAAGGAGAAATGAGTTTGATTCGGCGAAAGAAATGAGTAATGTACGGTAATGACAAGTTTCGTGCAACTTTATGCCTTTCTTATGCGTGTATAACATAGAGGGGAGAAAAATCAGTGACGATCGATGAAATTTATCAAATGTATATGAACGATGTTTACAGGTTTCTGCTCTCCATGACAAAAGACAAACATTTGGCGGAAGACTTATTGCAGGAAACCTTTATGCGTGCTTATATACATATTCATTCCTACGACCATAGCAAAGTGAAACCTTGGTTATTTCAGGTGGCACGAAATGCTTTTATTGATTATGTCAGGAAACATAAAAAAGAAGTGACCATATCGGATGACCTCATTGGCGGTCTTTTACAAACGTCTGTACAAAGCCCTGCTGAACAGGTTGAAATAAAAGAAGTCCTCACCATGTATTTGGAGCAGCTTCCAGATAACTACAAGGAAGCGTTGACATTATATTATTTAAAAGAACTGAATTACAAGGAAGCATCCACGGTCATGAATATTACTGAAGCAAATTTTAAAAGTGTTTTATTTCGTGCAAGGCAGCGCCTAAAAGCACTTTACAACAGAGGTGTTAATGATGAATGAAGAGTTTAACAAGCGATGGGAACAATATAATAATGGTGAGATGAATGAGGAAGAAATGATGGCGTTTGAAGAAGAGCTTGAAGAAAACGAAAAGCGCTTAAGTCAGGAACTGAACGACTCGGATTGGACAGATTTTTCCATCAGTCCTGAAAAACAAAAAGCCATTTTACAGTACGGCAAAAGAAAGTCATATCTACGTATTTCCGTACTTGCTGTCATATCGACACTCATTATTCTACCGCTTTGTACATTAGGAAGCTATCTATACTACGGCATTGGCGGAGCCGAAAGCAAAGGCAATCATTTTATGGAGACAGCCGCTGTCACAGTCGCTTTGACCAAACCAAACGTAGCCATTGATATGAAGGATTTAAAAGGTCAGGTCAAGCTTTTTGGGATGAACACCGAATTGAAGCTGCAAAAACAAATTGGCAATAAAACAGAAGCTATTGGCAGTGAGCAAATCGAGATGTTTTTCGATAAATTAAAGCAGCCTACCATCTCATATTACGGGGACAGTGCACGCGAAACGGAGGATTTCTTTACCCACCCTTCGGCGCAGACAGATGCCTCAAAAAAACAAACACTCGCTACTTTAGACAAGCTTCCTGAAGGAACAGTAAGTGAAGTATATGTATCCTATGACAAAGCTTACACACCAAAAGACGTGTATTCTTTTGCTAAAAAATACGATATGAAAGTGCTCTGGAATGCGATGAAAACAGAGGATTCATTAAGTGCGAACCAGCGGCCAATCGGCTTTCCTGGGAGAGACTCTGAATTCTTAAAAGAGCTTCAGCACACATCAAAAACAGAGGTAGATCAATTCAAAGATGCCCTTGCTTACGTTAATCAGCACCCAACCTGGGCAAAAACGATTTCTGGCAGACCTGAGCTTGATCTATCTAACCGAATTCGCTATATCAATCAAAATGGCGTCATGATTTATGGCTCTGTGATCACAGGTCCTTCGAAAGAGATTGAAAAATTTGTGAAAACAAAACGCATTAAAACGGCAAAAGTGAGCGAGGTGGAATTATGGAATTGGTAAGAATTTTTAAAGAGCATAATGTATTTGGCTGGATTTCTGTCGGCACAGCGATATTATCCCTGCTCATGCTGAACCTCGCCATTATCAGCAACGTGACATTTTATTCTTTTCAAATGCTTCCTTTTGCAATGGCCGCAGTTCCATTTGGCATTATTGAATTGTTCATTAAAAAAGGCCGTACGGGTCCAGGTTTCCTCGGTGTCGTACTGAATATCTTTGTCATTGTTTGTGTCTATGCCATCGTATCAATCGATGTCGATCTTCAATTAGGTTTTTAATGAGTACCTAACATGAAAAGCCCGTCTTACTTGACTGCACCAAGTAGGCACGGGCTTTTTTTGATTTATTTTTTATTTAATTCTGAGTGCTTTCTTGAATATAAGAAATAGACAACTAATCCAATGGCAAGCCAGATTAAGAAACGAACAAAGGTGATCGCACCGAGCTTATAAATAAGCAATCCACAAGATAGTATAGCTAAAATTGGGATAAGCGGCACTGCTGGGCATTTGAATGCTCTCGGTAAGTCCGGCTGCGTTTTTCTCATCACAATGACCGCCACTGAAATCAAAATGAATGCTGAAAGTGTCCCGATGTTCACTAGACTTGCCAGCTCATCAAGTGGAATAAATCCACCCATTAATGCTGACAATGTACCAAAGAACAATGTATTGATATAAGGTGTTTTATACTTTGAGTGAACCTTCGATAGTACCTTTGGCATCAAACCGTCGCGAGACATAGCAAACATTACGCGTGTTTGGCCGTACAGCATGACAAGCATAACGGTTGTCATTCCTAGAATCGCTCCGACATCTACAATACCAGCCACCCAATTTTGTCCGGCTATTTGTAAAACAAGAGACACTGGATGAGATACTCCCTCAAAATTCATGAAAGGAACGATGCCCGTCATAATCGCACTAACAACGACATAAAGCAGAGTACAAATTAATAAGGAAGTGATGATCCCTCTAGGCAGGTTGCGTGATGGATTTTTTGTCTCCTCTGCCGCAGAAGCAACTGCATCAAACCCGATAAAGGCAAAGAATACAAGGGCTGCTGCACTTAAGACACCTGATGTCCCAAATGGCACGAAGGGTGTCCAGTTTTCAGGTTTTACATATTTCACAGCTACTAGAATAAAGAGCAGGATGACCGCAATTTTCATAATCACCATGATGTTATTCACACGTTTTGATTCTTTAATACCAAAATACAGCAGGAAGGTGATGATCATTAAAATAATGAATGCTGGAAGATTAAAATATGTCACTTGCCCCTTTAAACCACCTGGTGCTGCTGTTAACTCCACTGGTATATGAATCCCGATCCCATTTAAAAATGATACAAAATAGCCTGACCAGCCTGCTGAAACGGCACTAGCAGCCAGCATATACTCTAAAATTAAATCCCAGCCAATGATGAATGCTAAAAATTCTCCCATTGATGCGTACGTAAATGTATACACAGATCCTGACACAGGCACTGTGGAAGCAAATTCCGCATAAGAAAGTGCTGCAAACAAACAAGCGAGACCTGCGATGACAAACGATAGAACGAGTCCTGGTCCTGCAGTGACAGCTCCTGTACCTGTCAGAACAAATATCCCTGTTCCGATAATAGCTCCAATGCCAAGCATGGTTAAATCAAATGAACCCAATTCCTTTTTTAACGCTTTTTCCCCTTGTGTTGCCGCAATGAGCTCTGAAATGCTCTTTTTTCTAAACAACGAATTGCTCATACGATCACTCCCAAAACTTAGTATCAGTCTAAAGACGCCACGATCCTATCATTCACAATATTTTCTGAATATTTAGATTAATTTTAGCGCAATAAATTGGTGGCGTAAAATTATTATATATGAAAATTAAAAAATGAAAACACTTTTTTTAAAAATAGAATGAAAATTCTTATATATCAACGAAATCATTTGTCAATCAGTAGGTTAGATTTTCTCCACTCCTTATTCATTGAATAACTTCTCTCTCTCTATTTATTATATAAAATTGAAAATTATATTTTTTTTATATACTTATTATTCAACAAAAATATAGGACCCTTTTCAAGCGGGTCCACATTTAAAGCCTATAGTCTGATCGTGATCTATGAGAAAAGCCTAGTTGTTCGGTACAAATGATATATGAAAAAAGAGACTGCTTCATCGCAGTCTCTTAAAATAAATTAGTTTACGAATGTTTTTGCTCCAAGATAAATCGGCTTCCAATAGCTTGAAGTCATATCACTGATCGTTACACCGTCAGAACCAGCATGGATGAACTTGTTGTTCCCAATGTAGACACCCATGTGAGATGGGCCGGATTTATACGTTGTAAAGAAGACAAAATCTCCAACCTTTGGTGTTGATACGCTTTTCATCGATCCCCAGAAACCTTCAGTTGTCTGTCTTGAAATCTTTTTTTGTTTGTTAATGATATACCACATAAATCCGCTGCAATCAAAGCCATTCGTTGTCGTTCCACCCCATTTATATGGTGTACCGGTCTGCGCTTTAGCATCCGCTATAAGCTTAGACGTGTTTAAGGAAGAAGTAGAGACTGTTTTTTCTTTGACAGGTGTTGTCTTCACTTTAGATGTCTTTTTCACCTTTAGCTTTTGCCCGATTTTAATGAGGTCTGTTTTGAGTTTATTTAACGATTTCAGCTCTTTCACAGTCATCCCGTACTTTTTGCCAATCTTCGCTAATGTATCACCTTTGACAACTTTATGAGTGGCTGTCGCTGAAGTCGCTTTTACTTTTGTTGTTGTTTTCGTGGCTTTTTTCAAGGAAGTTCCATTCACTTTTAAGGTTTGTCCAACATAAATTACGTTAGATTTCAGCTTATTGTCTGTTTTAATCTTGCTAACGGTTGTTTTGTATCTTTTCGCTAAAACAGAAAGAGAGTCACCTTTTTGAACCTTTACTGATTGTGCTGAGGCAGCTCCAGCAAATAATGTCGTCCCAAGTAGAACTGCACTTGCAGCTGTGATCAATTGTTTTTTCATTTGTTCCTCCTGTATGTATCAATCGTGATCCGAATTTTTATCTACTTACTATTATAAGGATCATATACCAGAAGAAATAGTCTTGACTTCCTACGACATTATGCTTATTAATTCGGTAAAATTTATTTTTTTTTAGGGTTCTTTTTATTTCATTTTTATTACACAATCATGACAAAATCATCGCATCTTGTCATGGATAAATGATACATTCATTTCTCTTTTTGGTTCATTCTATGTAAAGTGGACCTTTACAATTTTAAAGTGATCTTTACCGTCCTGTAAAAAGGAATCCACAATTCTGCTCTACCATTGTAAACGTAAGAGCGATACATAAACAATGAGGAGGCAAAATGAATGAGAGTGTTAAAAAGCTCGAAAACGAAAATTGCTGCAGTGGCAGCAGCATCTGTGCTATCAATTGGCATTTTTTCAGGGATTGAATTTGGACAAGCTGACAAGGCTGAAGCTAAAAAGAAGCCGAAAAATGACGTGCAAAATGTGATCGTGCTGATTGGAGATGGCATGGGAACACCTTATCTCTCAACTTACCGCTCATTTAAACACAACGGTGACCTTTCAAAGCAAACAGCGTTTGACCCTTACCTCACTGGCATGCATAAAACATACCCTGACGACTCTAAAAATAACATCACCGATTCAGCAGCGGCTGGTACAGCCATGGCGACTGGTAAAAAGACATATAACAATGCAATCGGCGTAAATAAAAACGGTAAAAAATTAAAAACCGTTTTAGAAGAAGCCAAACGCAAAGGAAAGTCTACGGGTCTTGTCGTGACATCTGAATTAACAAATGCCACGCCTGCTGCATATGCCGCACACGATGTGTCTAGGAAAAACACAGCAGCCATCGCTGATGATTTCTTCGATGAGAAAATCGGAAAACAGCATACAGTCGATGTCATGCTTGGCGGAGGGCTAGTCGATTTTGTTCGCAAAGATCGTGATTTGACGAAAGAATTCAAAAAAGCAGGCTATCGTTATGTGACCAATAAAGCTGACTTACAAAAAAACAAAAATCAAAAGATGTTAGGCATTTTTGCTGATGGAGGCCTCGATAAGGCCATTGACCGTGATAAAACGACCCCTTCCCTGCAAGACATGACTTCCTCAGCTATCAAGCAGCTGTCTAAAAACAAAAAAGGATTTTTCCTGATGGTCGAAGGCAGTCAAATTGACTGGGCTGGGCATGATCATGATATTGTCAGTGCGATGAGCGAAATGAAGGATTTTGAAAAAGCATTTGAAGAAGCGATGCGTTTTGCGAAAAAGGATAAAAACACGTTAGTCATCACTACTGCTGATCATTCAACTGGCGGACTTTCCTTCGGAGCAGACGGTTCGGGCAGCTGGGATTATCAGCCTGTCAAAGCAGCAAAAAAGACACCTGATTTTATTGCAAACAAAATTGCAGGCGGCATGACGGTTGAAACTGCGCTCAAACAATACATCGACCTTGATTTCACAAAAGAGGAAATCGCTTCGATTCAAAAAGCAGCTGAAACAAAAGATCCTGTTCAAATGGATGATGCAATTGAAAAAGTCATCAACACGAGGTCACATACAGGCTGGACCACATCGGGTCATACAGGGGATGAAGTACCATTTTATGCTTATGGACCTACAAGCCAGCAGCTAAAAGGACTCATGGAAAACACCGATCAAGCGAAACATATTTTTAAGCTGCTGAAAAACCAATAAAACGGGCAAAAAAGATGTCTGCTAAGAGACATCTTTTTTGGTCTTTTTTAAGCCAGATACTTCCTATGAACGCCTTTTCCATCATACGAAAACATCACTTCTTTTCCTTCAAGAACGGACTCAATATGGACACTTCTCCCCCACAGCTGATGTAAATACGGAAGTACTTTTTCTAGGTATTTGAGATCGAGCTCAATGCCTTCATACCAATGCTTGATATAGAGTTCATTGTTTTTTAAATAGTCGCCATCGATGACTGTTAAATACGGAAAGCCGCCATTGACCCTCATGCTGACTAACTGGTCACGAACCGACTTCCATTCTTTATCAATGACTTTATAGTCTCTCCCCTGCTTCTGAAACAAGTACAAGTCTTCCCTCATGACTAGGTCTTTCGTTAAGTAGTTTCGAATAAAGGAAATATCTGATTCAATTTCTCTGACTTCAAACATTTTGCTGCGGCCAGATCCCTCTGTGACCCCTGCTTTTTTTAATTCTTCACATGGGTTGTTATAGCGCTCTTCTATATCTTCAAAAATTTTCAGCCCTAAATAATAAGGATTGATGCCTGTTTTAGAGGGCTGCACCACACCTGCATTTAATTTTGCAAACTCGATTGATTCACTTGAATTCAAATCAAGCTCTCGCATAATCCGCTGGTGCCAATACGATGCCCAGCCTTCATTCATAATCTTTGTTTCCAGCTGCGGCCAAAAATAGAGCATTTCTTCTCTCAGCATAGTGAGGACATCCCGCTGCCACGGCTCTAGCTCCCTGGAATGCGCCTCAATAAAGAGTAAAATATCCTTTTCCGGCTTTGGAGGGAATTGCTTGACGGTTTTCTTTTTCTCACGCGTCTTTGGCTCATCCATTCCCCACAAATCATCATACGGCGTTTGACGTTTTGGTTTATCTTCTTCATATTCTTCTTCATCGTCCATATTCCAGCTTAATTTTGAGCGAACAAGAGACGGATCAATATGCTCTTGGAGAGCCAATACGGCATCTAAAAAGGATTCCACCTCTTTTGTTCCATGGATATGCTCATATTCTTTGATCCGCTCTGCCGCCGCTGACATGCTTTCGACCATATCTCGTTTTGTGTTTTGGAAACGGCAATTATTTTTGAAGAAATCACAGTGTGCCAATACATGAGCCACAATTAATTTATTTTGAACAAGCGTATTGTTATCAAGTAGAAAGGCGTAGCAAGGATTTGAATTGATCACCAGCTCGTAAATTTTGCTTAATCCTAAATCATAATGAAGCTTCATTTTATGAAATTGCTTTCCAAAGCTCCAGTGGCTAAATCGTGTTGGCATTCCGTATGCACCGAATGTATAAATAATTTCCGCGGGACAGATTTCATACCTCATCGGATAAAAATCTAGACCAAATCCTTCTGCAATTTCTGTGATTTCATCAATGGCTCTTTGTAAATGACGTTTTTCAGATACGCTCAAGGAAACCATCCCTCCTCATCGGATTTATCCCTACTATATGAGCGTATGTAAAAAAACATGTTGTTCCGCCAATCGTTTAGACGACTTCCATTTCTTTCGTGGATTGCCCGCCGAATGCTTCGAAATGAATATTCTCTGCTGGAATTCCCAGAACTTTTAGGATATGAATAATTTCCTGTGTAAACACCGGGGAACCGCATAGATAAAATTGGCCTTTCCCTTCTCCAATTACCGATTGAAGGAATGGACGGTCAATGCGTGAAGCCGCTTTCTCAACAAGTTCCCCCTTCCCAGGCTGCACAAACTGTTCGTTACATAGGATGATGCGCCCATGAGAAGCTGAAGCTAGAACGCTTTCAAATTCATTTTCGAAAGCGGTTACATCCTCTAATCGATCTGCATGAATCATCGTAAATGGATGGCTGTTTTGAGCTGCTGTTTTCATTAAACCAATCATTGGTGTGACGCCAGACCCAGCACTGATGAAATAAACAGGCTCTTTTGTGTCTTTTTGCAAACAGAACATCCCCTGCGGCATACTCACTTGAAGAACGTCTCCTTCTTCCATTTCATCATGCAAAAAAGTGGATACATGACCATCGCGTTTAACCGTAATGCGGTAATAAGATGGATGATGCTGATCTGATAAACTGTATTGTCTGCTGCACATATAGGCTTCACCCGGCATATCTGCCTGAACCGTAATATATTGGCCTGCTTCATACATTGGCAGCTCTGATTCATCTTCTGGTACTAAATAAAAGGAGATAAGTGATGAAGATTCTTGTAACTTTTTCTTTATCACAAACGGTTTTACATCTGCCCATCCGCCTGTTTCTTTCACATTTTTATCCATCATGTCTGCTTCTATAGTGATGAAAATATTCGCAATGATGTCATATGCAGATTTCCAAGCTGATAAAGTGGCATCTTCTTCTGTTAAACCAAATACGTCTTTCATAGCTTCAATCAGATGATATCCCACGATTGAATACTGCTCTTTTTTGACCATGACACTCACATGCTTATGGGCAATTTGTTTGACCGCAGGAAGCAATTCCTCTAATCGATCAATATGCAGTGCAGCTTGATATAGTGTGGCAGCAAGTGCCTCTGGTTGACTTCCGTTCATGAGATTTGTTTTATTAAATTGATTGAGTAGCTCTGGATGCTGGCGAATCATATTTTGATAAAAAACAGTCACAAGTTTGGTTCCCTCGGCTTTTAGTAGAGGGGCTGATTGTTTAATCGCATTCATTTGGTCTTTAGATAACATCGCTATTCCTTCTTTCAAAAGAAGTATTTTAAATACATCTTTATCGTAATGGAAGACAGTCCCTAAAAGCAATATTTATAATACATGTTTTAAATGTTGTCACATTTCACACTTTCTCGAACAGTTTTTGTCTAAAATGTGTTACGATGATACAAAACTCTATTAGGTTTAGAGGTCGTCAAAATGAAACTTACGAATTATACAGATTTCTCATTAAGGGTACTCATTTATTTAGCGTCAAGAGAAAACAATGAATTGTCAAATATTCAGCAGATCGCCGATGTTTATGACATTTCAAAAAATCATTTGACAAAGGTGATTTATCATTTAGGAAAACGCGGGTATGTGGAAACGATTCGCGGACGAAATGGCGGGATTAGGCTTGGGAAAAGCCCAGAAAGCATTAATATTGGCGAGGTTGTCCGCTATACAGAGGATGATTTAGTCATGGTTGAATGCTTTGATCCGAAGAAAAACAGCTGTATCATCTCCCCGATTTGTTCATTAAAGCATGTACTTCATGAAGCACTCACTGCTTATTTAAGCGTTCTTGACCAATACACACTAAAAGATTTAACACAAAACAAAGATGCTCTCAGAGAGATTCTGCTTTAAGGCGAAAGAATTTTATTCTTTCGTCTTTTTCTTTACCTCCTTGTAATAATAATTTATTTAAAATTATTATAAATAAATATTGACTATCATGTTTGATTCAATATAATTAGGGTATATAGATTGCTAGAAAACACTTTTTTGTTTACAGGAGGAGAAAAGAATGACAAATTCAAATCATAAAAATTTGACAACGAACCAAGGTGTGCCTGTTGGCGATAACCAAAACTCAAGAACAGCTGGTCACCGCGGACCTTCCTTTCTTGATGATTACCATTTGATTGAAAAACTTGCACACTTTGATCGTGAACGTATTCCAGAGCGTGTCGTTCATGCAAGAGGCGCTGGCGCTTATGGTGTGTTTGAAGTAGAAAATAGCATGGAGAAACATACAAGAGCAGCCTTCTTAAGTGAAGAAGGGAAACAAACGGACGTTTTTGTTCGCTTCTCAACGGTTATTCATCCTAAAGGTTCACCTGAAACATTGCGTGATCCGCGCGGCTTTGCTGTCAAATTTTATACTGAAGAAGGGAACTATGATTTAGTTGGTAACAACTTACCAATCTTCTTTATTCGTGATGCATTGAAATTCCCTGATATGGTTCACTCTCTCAAGCCAGATCCTGTAACCAATATTCAAGATCCTGACCGTTATTGGGATTTTATGACCTTAACACCTGAATCCACTCATATGCTCACATGGCTCTTTTCTGACGAAGGCATCCCTGCGAACTACGCTGAAATGCGCGGTTCTGGTGTGCATACATTTAGATGGGTCAACAAATACGGCGAAACAAAATATGTGAAATACCACTGGAGACCATCAGAAGGTATTCGCAATTTATCGATGGAAGAAGCAGCAGAAATTCAAGCAAACGATTTCCAGCATGCGACAAGAGATTTATATGACCGTATTGAAAAAGGCAACTACCCAGCATGGGACTTATATGTTCAGCTTATGCCGCTTAGCGACTATGACGAACTTGATTATGATCCATGCGATCCAACAAAGACGTGGAGCGAGGAAGATTACCCGCTTCAAAAAGTAGGTCGTATGACACTCAACCGCAATCCTGAAAACTTTTTTGCTGAAACAGAACAATCTGCTTTCACGCCAAGTGCACTTGTTCCAGGGATTGAAGCATCTGAAGATAAATTGCTACAAGGTCGTCTGTTCTCATATCCTGATACGCAGCGTCACCGTCTTGGTGCAAACTACATGCGCATTCCGGTGAACTGCCCTTATGCACCTGTACACAATAACCAACAGGATGGCTTTATGACAACGACTCGTCCAAGCGGTCATATTAACTATGAACCAAACCGTTATGACGATCAGCCAAAAGAAAACCCTCACTACAAAGAAAGTGAGCCAGTTCTTCACGGTGACCGTATGGTGAGACAAAAAATTGAAAAACCGAACGATTTCAAACAAGCTGGGGAAAAATATCGAAGCTACTCTGAGGAAGAGAAACAAGCATTGATCAAAAACCTAACGGCTGATTTGAAAGATGTAAATGACAAAACAAAATTACTTGCGATTTGCAACTTCTATCGTGCCGATGAAGATTACGGACAACGTTTGGCGGATTCACTTGGTGTGGATATTCGCGCTTATCTTCAAGGAAGCATGAAGTAATTTTAATCGCCATGAACATCTCTAATTAAAATGTTGGACAAAGGGCTAAAATGATCTTAATTTTAGCCCTTTTTTTATTTTCAGATTAAGCTCCTAAGGTGTTTTTTATAGCCGGAACACGTTAATACTAATTAAATGACCGGTCACCGGATGAAAATAAATTTCTGCGTGTGCAGCAAAGCGAGTTGAGCCTTCCTTCACAGTGACGCGAAACACATCTTTTGTCTGTTCATCATTCACTTGTGTACGGCCAATGTAATGATAATCGTTTAAAGCGGCACCTGCATATTCATCTTGCAATGCTGTGTATGCAAGTCTTTCCCAATTTTCTAGCGGCTGCACCGCTGCCTTTGATGCAGGATGGATCATCAAACTGCCCAGCAAAACCATTCCTGCTGCAAAAAGCATCCACAATTTCGGCTGCATGATATCATTGATCTCTCTTTCATCTATATTTTGTTTAGGTTTTGCTAGCCAGTCCTTTTTCATACATCAAGCATTTATTCAGCCTATAATTCCCGGTACACGATTGATGCAGGCACCAACATTTCCCCTGAAAAAGTCGATATGATCCGAGCAAACTAATGAGGACTTCTCAAGGGAAAGGAGAAGGTTTAATGAATGTGGCGGATTATGATAAAGCACTTTATTATACGCATCGCTCGCAATGGGATAATTTACTTATTCTTATGGTACGTACGCAAGATGACTTGCTCTCGAAACGTATTGAGCATTTCTTACATGCGTATCAATTTAACCGGAACGATGCAGATGTTGAAAAATGTTTATATGGACTCCTGCAATACATTGACCACGCCTCTGAAGCTGCTGCTTCTGAAGCTTATGCACAACCGATGTACACATAAAGAAAAAGGCTGATTTTCAGCCTTTTTACATACCTTTAACAGTGCGCTGTGATTGGAAACATAAAGTGGCCTAATGCCCAATCTTCTTTTGTGTAAATAAACAGTGCATCCTCGTCATTTGGTGTCGTGACCGCCTGTAAGCCGTGAATTGACGTATCTGGCGTAAAATAGAAAATCACTTTTTCCGTCGTTTCCTTGACAATGCTTGCGACAACTTCTTCTACATTTGGCTTTTGAAGCGAGATGATATCAAACACATGCATCGTTTCATTTTCTTCATTCATCAGCACAATGGTATCTAGCGTTTCAATATAAAATATGGCATCTGGCCATACTAATGTAAAATAAAACATCAATAAGCTGCCATGATCCTTGGCGTCCAATGTCATTGAGCCCGTTTGACGATTTTCTGCAAACTGTTCAATTAATGGCAGGTCTTGCTCCAATGTCAGTTGCTTGAGTTGTACATCTTTTTTCATTTGAATGACGCTTTTATTAACATCTAGGCTAAATTCACTTTCGTGATAACGGGTAAAGCCAAACCTCGGATAAAAATTCAGCACGGATTCATTGGCAAAAAGAAAGATCATATCACAATCATGTTCGTATTGATCCATGATATGCTGCATTAACTTTGTCGCTAATCCTTTGTGACGATAGGCTTGATCTGTCATTACCGTACCGATTTGAACAGCCCGATACGTTTGACCATCAATGATCACAGACATGAGATAGACGGAAGCGTTGGAAATCACCTTCCCGTCATGTACAAAGGAATAAGGAATATATTTTTTATCCCAGTATCCCCTTTTGTACCAGTCACTAAAATCCAAATCAAATGTATCGATCGCAAGCTGATTAAAGCTCTCTTTCAATTTGTGATCATGACGATAATCACTTACTAATTCATATTTCTCCACTTTGTTTTCCTCCTATTATAGATTTACCTGTGATTGACCAGTTCATCACCTCCTTTAAAATAAAAAAAGACTTGCTGAGCATACACTCATCAAGTCTTTTTTGGTATTTCTATTAGAAATTAGACTGTCTATGCTTCTCCTTCACGCAAAAGGGCACGTCAAATAAACCAACATCTGTGCTCTTTTTTATTCAATTCATTGAATTGAATGTGCGCTTAAAAGTTTTAGCATAACGGTTAAATTCCTTTCTGTCATAGCAGCTCTTTTGGCTGGTTTTTTTGATAATCGACTGCATATAGAGCCGCTTGGGTTCGATCTGCCAGCTCTAGCTTTGATAATACATGAGATACGTGCGTTTTGACAGTCTTTTCAGAAATAAACAGCGATGAGGCAATTTCTTTGTTGCTTTTGCCCTTTGCAATTTCAAATAGGACATCTCGCTCTCGATTGGTCAGCTCTTTCATCAATGTCCATTTCTGTTCTTTTGGTTCTGTCAAATGCTGCACAAGAAAGGTCGTGATATGACCATCTAGCTGATAGGTGCCATTTTGTACTTCAATCATTGTTGTGAGCAGCTTTTCAGGTGCAACGTCCTTTAACTGATAGGCTTTCGCCCCTGCTTGAATGGCAGGAATGACATAATCCTTATCCGCATAGCTTGTCAGGATCACAATGCGGGTGTCCGGCATTTCCAGCGTCATTTGTTTCGTTGCCTCAATCCCATTCATCACGGGCATAGACAAATCCATTAAGACAATATCAGGCTGAGTTTGCCTAACAACCTCTAAAGCCTCTTCCCCATTAGATGCCTCACCAACGATGTCCACATCAGGCTGTGTTTGCAAGAAAAACACCAGCCCTTTTCTCACAATATGATGATCATCTGCAATAACGACTCTCATGACGATCCCTTCCTCTCTTGTGAAAATGGCACTTTTACATGAATCATGGTTCCTTTACCTAATTCAGAATTGATACAAAACGTACCACCGGCTCTTCGGATGCGGTCAGACATCCCTTTCAGTCCAAGGGAAGGAAGGCTCATCTGCTCGTCATACTGAAATCCTTTTCCGCTATCAATGATTTTCATTTCAAACGTGTCTTTTGATTGATTAAGTTTGACCTCGACTTCCTCTACTCCCGCATGCTTTTGACAATTATTCAGTGCTTCTTGACATACACGGAACAACATTTCATGCTGCGAATGGTCCATCTCCATACAGCCTGATAAAGATAATTTGCAGCGCAATCCTAAAAGCTTTGCGTACTCTTCAATGCCTGTCGTAAACCCTTTTTCAATGCCTCTTGGTCTAAGCTGCCAAATGAGTGAACGCATTTCAATCAGGGCATCTTGTGACAAATGCTGAATAAAATCAATCATTTCCCCTAGATTCTGATCGTTGGTCATTTGACGGGCGGCCTTAGCCGTCAGACTGACCGAGAACAGCATTTGGTTGACCGAATCATGTAAGTCCTGTGCCAGCCGGTTCCTTTCTTGTAAAAGGGCGTGCTGCTGTTCATTTTGCACAAGCTTCATCCGCTGAATGGCTGTGCCAATTTGAAGTGCAATGCTTTCAAGTAAATTCAGCTCTTCTTGTGTAAATGTGACTTTTCCCTTTGCCGCCACATTTAATAAGCCGAACGTACGCTTACACGCTTGTAGCGGCACCGTCGCATGATGTGTAATCCCTTCTGTATCTCCAAGCTTTTGCTCAATCGCCGTTTCAATCCGTTTGCAATTCATAATGTTGGTGGCCGATTGTAGTGAGCCTTTCGTGTATCGGTTGATGCAATAACAATCATTTTGACACATGAGCTGCTGTCGATGCTTCGAGAGTGCTTCAGGTAAGGAAACCTCTGCCATCAGTTCATATGACCCGTCTTTTTCTATAAAATAAATCCATGCTGAATGAAAGCCTGTGACATCCATCAGCATTTGGAGCACTTCATGAAGCGTATCTTTCATTTCCATGCCTTCGTTTAGCTTTTCAGCAATTTCTTTTAACGTTTCTAATGTTTTAACCTTCTCTTGGTATTCTCCCATGCTGTTTACCCCCGGCATGCTGACTTCTCTAATCATTACGATGATTATACCATGAGTAGCCTGCTAACCCTTTCTCCAAAAGAATGATTTCTTCTCATCCTTTTGGCTGAGAAAAAAGCCATCAAGCATTTTTGCAAGATGGCCTCGTCTTTCGTTATTTAGCTGTTTCTTCCACAATATCATAAACCACTTTCATCACTTCTTCTGACAGATGCTTCAGTTTTTCTTCGCTGTCTGTTAAAGACGTGCCTTTGACTGCAATATAAAATTTCACTTTAGGCTCAGTGCCAGAAGGTCTTAAGCAGAACCATGAGCCATCCTCAAGGAAATACTTCAACACATTTGATGCTGGCAGGTGAATGGTTTCTTCTTTCTTTTCAGCCACAAGATGTCTTTCACTTGATTGGTAATCCTCAATCACTGTGATCCGCTGTCCTGCGATGGCAACTGGCGGATTTGTTCTAAAAGTATGAAGGATGGCTGCAATCTGCTCTGCCCCTTCTTTTCCTTTTAAGGTTAACGATTTTAATCCTTCTCTGTAAAAACCAAACTCCTTGAAAATATCAACAAGCGCATCATACAAGGACTTACCTTGTTTTTTATAAAAGGCAGCGACTTCAACCGCTAACAGTGCCGCTTGCACTGCATCTTTATCTCGTGCAAAGTCACCGATCAAATAGCCATAGCTTTCTTCATAACCGAATTGAAATGTGTATTCTCCGCTCTTTTCAAATTGTTTGATTTTTTCTCCAATGAATTTAAAGCCAGTGAGTGTGTCTATCGTGTCGGCACCAAAGGCTGATGCAACAGCACGACCAAGCTCACTTGTGACAATGGTTTTCATCACGACGGGACGAGACGGCAGCTGACCCAGCTTTTGCTTTTCAGACAATAAATAATGAAGCAGTAAGGCTCCTGTTTGGTTGCCTGTTAAGACGGTAAATTCTCCATCGTGATTTCTGACCGCAATGCCTAACCTGTCAGCATCTGGATCTGTTGCAATGAGAATATCAGCATTTTGCTTTTCGCCGAGCTTGATAGCATACTCAAATGCTGCATGCTCCTCTGGATTCGGCGAGGTCACTGTTGAGAATTGTGGATCTGGTTTTTCCTGCTCAGGCACAACAGTGACATGCTGATAGCCAAGAGCCTGAAGCCCGTTTCTGACAGGGTGATTGGCTGTACCATGAAGCGGAGTAAATACGACTTTGACATCGACCTCATTTGCCAGCTCAGGATGCACACGAATGGTTTTTAATTTTTCAATATAGGCATGATCGATTTTTTCTCCGATCATCTTGATCAGCCCTTGCTGTTTTAGCGTTTCCTCAGGTTCAACTGAAATTGATAGTTCATTTTCAATTGCGTCTACTTCTTGAATGACTTGATCTGCTTCAAATGGAGGCAGCTGCCCGCCATCTTCACCATACACTTTATAGCCATTATATTCTGGTGGATTATGACTTGCTGTCACGACAATTCCGGCAAATGCATGCAGCTCACGAACAGCAAAGGAGAGCTCAGGTGTCGGACGCAGTTCATCAAATACGTATGTTTGAATACCTTGTGAAGCAAGTGTTTTAGCTGCTTCCATTGCAAATTCGGGCGATTTATGGCGCGAATCATATGCAATGGCGACGCCTCTTTTTTTTGCATCCTCTCCATGTTTCGCAATATACGCAGCAAGACCTGCTGATGCTTTACGAACAGTGTAAACATTCATTCGGTTTGTGCCTGCACCAATCTCACCGCGCATTCCTCCAGTGCCGAACTCAAGGTTTTTGTAGAAACACTCTTCAAGTGCTTGATCATCATCTTGATGCGCTTCTAGCCATTCCCTTAGCTCAGTATCCAGGTGCTTCTCATTGATCCATCGCTCATAATTCGTCTTCCAACTCATGGTCGTCCTCCCCAGCTCTTATCATCAATAAAATAACATCTACTGTTATTTTATATGGAATCATCCTTTATGTCATGCTATATCATTAGCAGCTGGAGAAAATGCTGAACAAATAAAAAAAGCCGATACATGATCGGCTTTCAGATTGTTGACAAAGGGCTAAAATGTTCTTGATTTTAGCCCTTTGTCTTCTTTTCAGCGTGATAGAAAACCTTTGCAGTCTAGGAAGGACGAGCACCGGAACGGAGCGAATTTGACATTCGTGAGTACCGGCGCGCAGGCCTGACACCGAATGCGAGGGTTTGTCTACGCGCTGAGCCGATACATGATCGGCTTTCAGATTGTTGACAAAGAGCTAAAATGATCTTGATTTTAGCCCTTTGTCTTCTTTTTATTCAGCATCAAGCGGTACGACTGCTTCATGGAATAGTTGATCTAATTCTGTTTGATGTTTCTGTTTTGCTGCTTCATCCCAGCCAAAACGCTCTGCCATATAATCCACAACTGGCTGTGCGTATTTTTTTGCCCAGTTGATATTAAATAATAGGCTGCCTGTTCTTCTTAAGAAGAAATCAACAGGTGTTACAGCTAGTTCTTCTTCAATCGCATAGACAAGCTCTGCTAGCACATATGCTGGAATGTTTCGTTTGTCTGCCTCGCCTTGAAGCTGCTCTACTCGTTTGTAGACACTGCTGACGTTTGAACCATATTTTTCAGCTAGTTTTTGTGCAATCGGTTCTGTCAAACCTACAGATGCGCCTTCTGCTGTTTTCGCTTGAACAAAGGCTGCCATATTTTTAGCTCCGCCTACATGGCCGCCTGAAATTGGCATATGTTTTGTTTTACATGGTCCATAATCTTTTCCAGTTTCTTCTTTCAGCCCTTCACGTACAAGATCGACAATGTGCTCAGCCATTTTGCGATAGCCTGTTAATTTACCACCAGCAATGGTGATTAAGCCTGAAGATGATGTCCATACTTCATCCTTACGAGAAATTTCAGAAGGATCTTTGCCCTCTTCATGAATAAGTGGACGAAGGCCGGCCCAGTTGGATTCTACATCTTTTTCTGTAATATTGAGATCAGGGAACATGTACTGAATCGCTTCGATGACATAGTCACGATCTGCTTTTGTCATACGCGGATGCTCCAGCTGTTTTTTGTATACTGTATCTGTTGTTCCAACGTACGTTTTTCCTTCTCGTGGAATCGCAAAGACCATACGTTTGTCAGGCGTGTCAAAGTAGATCGCTTGTTTTAATGGGAATACCGATTGGTCGAATACTAAGTGAATTCCTTTTGTATGCTGTAAGTGTTTCCCTTGTTTTGAGTGGTCCTTATCTCTAAGTTGATCTACCCATGGACCTGTCGCATTGACGATCTTTTTCGCATACACATCGTATGTTTTTTGCGTCATGACATCTTCAATGACAACACCAACCACTTTGCCTTTATCATAAATAAATTCTTTTACTTTCGCATAGTTGACCGCTTCTGCTCCGAATTTCACGGCCTCTTTCATAACTTCGATTGTGAGGCGTGCATCATCTGTACGGTATTCAACATAGTAGCCGCCGCCTTTTAAGCCGTCCTTTTTGACAAGCGGTTCTTTTGCAAGTGTTTCCTTCGCACTAAGCATACTTCTGCGTTCGCTATGCTTTACACCCGCTAAAAAGTCATACACTCTAAGCCCAATAGATGTTGAAAACTTACCAAAAGTCCCGCCTTTATGCATCGGAAGAAGCATCCATTCTGGCGTTGTGACGTGAGGACCATTTTCGTATACGATAGCACGCTCTTTACCGACCTCTGCGACCATTTTCACTTCAAATTGTTTTAAATAACGAAGTCCGCCGTGCACTAGTTTCGTTGAACGGCTAGACGTACCTGCTGCGAAATCCTGCATTTCTGCAAGACCGACACGCATTCCGCGTGAAGCCGCATCAAGTGCAGTACCAGCGCCTGTAATACCCCCACCAATGATAAACACATCATATGGTTTTTTTGTCATTTCCTGCAGCATTTGTTCCCTTTCTAAGCTAGAAAAAGTCATCTCTTGTTCCTCCCATGTTGTACGGTAAAGAAAAAGAGACCGCAAACACCCAAAGCGTATTTCTACACTTCGGTGTCTGCGGTCTCTCCAGTTCTCCAACCGTTCTATTAACTTATTTGAAGTATATCATACTTTTGGTTTATTTGAAAGCTTGAGCTGCTTTTACAGCCTTTTTCCACCCGCTGTATAACGAGTCACGGCTGTCCTCTTCCATATTAGGGTCAAAGCGCTTGTCAAGGTTCCATTGTTTTGCAATGTCTGAACGGTCGTTCCAGAAGCCAACTGCTATTCCCGCAAGATAGGCCGCACCGAGTGCCGTTGTTTCATTAATTTCTGGACGCTCTACTGGTACATCCAGCAAATCACTTTGGAAGCCCATTAAGAAATCATTCTTTACCGCTCCGCCATCAACACGCAAAGTTTTTAATGAGATGTTTGAATCCTTTTCCATCGCATCTAAAACATCCTTCGTTTGATAAGCAAGTGATTCTAACGTTGCACGGACAAAGTGCTCTTTAGAAGTACCGCGTGTTAATCCGAATACAGCGCCTCTGACATCACTGTCCCAGTATGGTGTTCCTAGACCAACGAATGCTGGAACGACATATACGCCATCTGTTGACTCAACGCGCTCCGCATAGGCTTCGCTATCTTTTGAGTCTTTAAACATTCTTAGTCCATCGCGCAGCCACTGAATCGCTGAACCAGCTACAAATATACTTCCTTCTAAAGCATATTCAACTTTTCCGTCAATGCCCCATGCAATCGTCGTTAATAAACCATGATCCGACTTAATTGCTTTTTCCCCTGTATTCATCAACATGAAACATCCTGTACCATACGTGTTCTTCGCCATTCCTTCTTCAAAGCAAGCCTGACCGAATAGTGCAGACTGCTGGTCTCCCGCCGCTCCTGCAATCGGGATATTTCTGCCGAAGAAGTGGTAGTCTGTTGTTTCACCATAAATATGTGAAGATGGTTTCACCTCTGGAAGCATAGAAGCAGGTACACCAAGGATTTCAAGTAATTCTTCATCCCATTTCAGATCATAAATGTTGAACATTAACGTTCTAGACGCGTTGGAATAATCTGTGACGTGAGATTGACCTCCTGTCATTTTCCAAATGAGCCATGTATCGATTGTGCCAAACAGTAAGTCTCCATTTTCTGCTTTCTCACGAGCACCTTCTACATTGTCTAAAATCCATTTTACTTTTGTGCCTGAGAAATACGCATCAATGAGAAGACCTGTTTTATTTCTAAACGTTTCATCGTGTCCTTGCTCTTTTAACTCTTCACAAATACCAGACGTTTGTCTAGACTGCCAAACAATTGCATTATAAACAGGTGCGCCTGTATGTTTATCCCAAACAACAGCTGTCTCACGCTGGTTCGTTATCCCGATACCGGCGATTTGATCTGCTTCAATTCCTGATTCGATTAAAGCAGTTGAAATGACGGATAGAATAGAGCTCCAAATTTCATTTGCATTGTGCTCTACCCAGCCTGGGTTCGGAAAATATTGATTAAATTCCTTCTGAGCTGTATGTGCAATTTTGCCTTCTTGATCAAATAAGATCGCTCTTGAGCTTGTTGTCCCTTGATCTAATGCGAGAATATATTTTTCTTTTGCCATGGTGTTTTCCTCCCCTTACATACTTTCATTTACAGCATTTGTTTGGTTTTTCGTAGAAACATAGAGTCCTAACAATACCACAACTAAAATAACGCTTACAATCCAAAAGGCTGGTGTGACGTTCGCTTTAAAGACTGCATTGTAGAAAACACCGCCAAATGCGCCGCCTAAAATTGGACCAACGACAGGCACCCACGCATATTTCCAATTCGATGGGCCTTTACCTGGAATCGGCAGAATCGCATGTGCAATTCTTGGACCTAAATCACGTGCAGGGTTGATTGCATAACCAGTTGTACCACCTAAAGAAAGACCAATTGCGACAATTAAGAAACCAACAATCAGCGGATTCACTCCGTCTGCAAATTTATTTGCACCAATCGCTAAAATTCCTAGAACCAATACAAATGTACCGATGACTTCACTGAGTACGTTTGCAAAAGTATGCGGAATCGCAGGACCAGTTGAGAATACACCTAGCTTTGCACCTGGATCGTCTGTCGCTTTCCAGTGCGGTAAGTAATGTAAAAAGACAATAATAGCTCCTAGTAATGCGCCAAGCATTTGACCGACAATATACATTGGAACATCAGCCCAAGGAAAACTTCCTTCTAGCGCAAGACCAATGGTTAGTGCTGGATTCAAATGCGCTCCGCTGATTCCACCAGTTGCATATGCTGCAATGGCTACTGCAAATCCCCATCCGAAAGCGATTACAATCCAGCCGGATTGATATGCAAGCGATTTCTTTAAACTAACTGCCGCACACACACCGCCTCCAAAAATAATGAGCAGCATTGTACCTACGACTTCACCCCAAAATGGTGTCATGAAAATTCCTCCTCTGGTTCAGTTGCCATCCCCTATGAATGTGTAGAAAAGATAAAGAAAAAAGATCCACAACAAACATACTTTACATAAGGGTCATTTGTCACCTAGTAAAGCGCTGTTGTGGATCTCCGTTTCTCCATCACATGATATTAACTTAGTGCTATAGTATCAGAGAATGAAAACGTTGTCAATCAATTTTCACATTTTATCTTTTTCACGTTTGGAACGCTTTCCAAAGGGCTATATTCGATGTGGTTACAGCTGTTGCTCCTGCTTCAAGTGCTCTTTCTACATCATCTTTTGTTCGGATAAATCCGCCTGCAAATATTGGTATCCCAGCTCTTTCGCGCACTTCTGTAATTAAATCCGGCACAACCCCTGGCAATACTTCAATAAAATCTGGACGATGTTTCCCTACGAATTCCATGCTTTTTTCCATAGCACTTGTATCCAGTAAAAACATTCGCTGAATAGCATATACCTTCTTCTGCTTGGCTTTTACTATGACAGAAGACCTAGTAGAAATAATTCCTGCCGGTTTCATTTCCTGACAAATAAATTCCGTTCCATACTCATCATGTTTGATCCCGTGAATGAGATCGACATGGACAAACATTTTTTTATGATGGGCATTTGCCTCATTCATTATGCCCTTTAACCGGCCTAAATGGACATCAAGTAAGACTCCATATGTAAATGGACTTTTTAAAAATTCCTCAAATTGCTTCATATTGCGAACAGCAGGTAGAATGGGTTGATCATGAAAACTCATATGCCGTCTCCTTCTAAAGTGTATTGGTTCAGCCTTCTCCTAACAGTAATAGAATCTCTGCTATTTTTCAATACACCTAGTGTACCCAATGCTAATTTCACGAAGCAGCTTGATGAAAACATTATGTGCTTTACCTCCATAGAAAAAAGCAGAGATGTCTCTCTGCTATAACTGCGCCATACTTTCTTTTAATGTGTTTATGATAAATGAGGCGTCTTCGTCTGTTATATTCAGCGGCGGTGCAAGCTGGGCAACGTTGTTATAGCCTGCAACGGTATCACCATTTTTCCCGATGATCAGCCCGCGTTTTTTACATTCTGCAATCAATTGACCGACAACATGCGCGTCAGCTGGTTTTTTGGACTGTTGATCCTGAACAAGCTCAATTCCAAACAGCAGGCCTTTTCCTCTAACATCACCGACAAATGGATGCTCCTTTAACTCTTGCAAACGTTCGAGCATATCTCGACCAAGTGCCGCAGACCGTTCCACTAATTGCTCGTTTTCCATGATCTCTAGGTTGGCAAGTGCCACCGCACAGGAAGCAGGGTGACCGCCAAATGTATTCACATGACGAAGCCGGTCATACGTATCTTCGCCAGCGTAGGCTTCATAGATCTCTCGTTTGACACACGTTGCAGAAAGCGGTAAATAGCCGCTTGTGATCCCCTTTGCCATTGTGATGATATCCGGTTTTACTTCCTCATGCATAAAACCAAACCGCTTCCCTGTCCGACCAAAGCCGCAGATCACTTCATCCACAATCAGAAGCGCTCCATGAGAAGCGCAGATGTCTTTGACCTTCTTCAAATACCCTTTTGGTGGCATTAAGATACCGCCGCCCGTAATAATCGGCTCCATAATGACCCCAGCAATGGTCTCGCTTAGTTCCCACGTCATGGCTTGATCAATTGCCGCAGCACTGGCCAAATTCTCTTGATCCTCAGGGTGACGATACACATCAGGCGGCGCGACATGGATGAAGCCTTGACCTAATGGTTCATATTTATATTTACGCTGCGCCTGACCCGTTGCGGCAAGCGCTGCTGCTGTATTGCCGTGATAGGACCGATACCTGGAGATGAACTTTGTTCTTGTACTCTCTCCTTTTTGCGCATGATATTGTTTAGCGATCTTAAATGCGGCTTCATTGGCTTCAGAACCACTGTTAGAAAAGAAGATGACATAGTCACCGCCAAGCCATTCATTTAGCTTTTCAGCCAGCTGAATCGCTGGCACATGGCTTTGCGTCAGCGGATAGTAAGGCATTGTATTTAATTGCTTATATGCCGCTTCAGCAAGCTCCTTTCGGCCATATCCGGCATTTACACACCAAAGGCCTGACATCCCGTCTAAATATCGATTTCCATGAATATCTGTCACCCATGCGCCCTCTGCCTCGTGAATGACCATGCTTTCATTTTCCTTGTTTGTCCCTTTCATATGATGCCAGATCAACTGATCATCTTTCGCCTGAAGATTTTGAGCCTGCTCATGTATTTTCATCTTCCCGCCCCCATGTATCCGTTTTCATCATAAAAGAAGCTTAGACCGGTTCAGCAGCACATTGCCTCTCCTTTCATTATATGGATGAAAAGGGAGGCATATGAAACTGAAACTAGGCCGCCCGCATAAGCGAACCAATCGTTACTTTTATTATAAAAAAGGAGACGGGCCGATTACATTAGACAGATCGTCAACTGATTGAAAAGAACCATAAGACACTCTACTTGATGTCTTAGCAAATCTAACACACCTCGTTAACGGAGATTTCCTTGCAGAAATTCATAAGCAAGAATCGCAAATTCAAGCGCTTGACGTTTCGGGGCCTTCATCATATCCTCACCAAGCAAGGCATGCAGTTTATCTAGTCTATGATAAAGGGTCTGCCTGACAATATAGAGCTGACTTGCAGTTTCTTTTTTAGAACCGTTTGTCTGTAAAAAGATATTCAGCGTTTGATAGAGTCTTCCGCTATTTTGCTTATCAAATAAAATCACAGGCTCCAAGTACTCTTTCACCATACATTCAAGGAGCCCGCTTTCCTTCATGACAGGCATCAAGCGGAGCATATGTAAATCTTGATAAAATGGGCTTTCCACCCGCTCAGGGATGGCTTTCTTTAAATGCAGCACTTCTTTGGCTGCTTGAAAGCTTTTTCTCATCTGCTGGAACTGCTCACAATATGAACCGATGCCAAAATTGATCACAGTCCCCCGAGGCTGCTCCCGGTCATACAATTGTTTGATGTCGCTTGCCGCCTTTTCTGCACGCTCTTTCCAGTCCTCTTTCTTTCTCGTGTTTAATAAAATAAACAAGGTTTGTCCTTGATGCTCATAAGCAATCAGATGGAAACCCGCACGCTGAAAGATGGAGCGGCAAGATACGAGAAAATAAAGATTGCCTGCGATTTCTTCAATTTGATGATGCTTTTGAAAGAGCATGACCACACAGCCCGTTGGTTTTTTCACTCCTTCTGTTTCTTCAAGATGCTCTAAAATATCTCTTTCCGAATGCTCTTCTTGGAACCATTTTTGCAGCCATTCATTCTCTTTTGTCTTCTTCAGCTCTTCTGTATATAGCTCTCTTAACGTTTGCTGGGCAAGAGCATTCGCTCCTTTATCCATTACGAGCAGTTCGAATTCTGAGAGCGTGTTTGTTTGATGAATGAGCACAAGATCTGCAAATGTTTGTTTGAGTGCGAGCACTTGTTTTTGGGTCACTTCATATCCTTTTGGCAAGGATGCGAACTGCAAGTAATTCATGACCAGTTTTTCGGTTTGTTTGGAAGAATCACATAAAATAATCGGTTCCCCCTGAACGGGTATAAGTAAAAGAATTCCCCTTACGTGCTGATACACTTGATCCAAAATGTCCATCTGCGGATGCGGGGTCAGTAAAAGCTCATTAAGCTTTGATGATAGTGCTTCTAAATCCGCCATCATTTGATATTGGCGTTCAATCATCATCGTATGGAGATGCTGTGTGATGTTGACGAATTTCACTTCTTTTATAAACAGAATCAGCGGAAAATCTCTTTCTTCTGCATACGCAATCAGTTCTTCCGGCACATCAAATCTGAGCGGAACAAATTCAATGCACAGACCTGCCGCACCAGAATCGATCAGCTGTTTTAAAAATGCTTGAAACACATCCAATTGATCATGGAAGCCAGCGGCCGTTGTTAAAATGAGTTCGCCCCCATTTAGCAAATCTGCCACAGCAGGCACTTCAAGCACATGGACCCATTTGACTTGCCGAAACAATCCCTTTTCCCCAGTTAACACTTTCGCATGGGCAAAATACTTCGTTTTCAACACATCACTCACTTGAAAATGAACATCTGTATTCATTGGTATGTCCCCCTTTGTTTGCCGCCCTGACCCTATCCTAGAGGGTGCATAGATAAAATCCATAATAAAACAGGTAAAGTCACGATACTTAAAATGGTACTAAGAAAGGTCGTGCTTGAGACAAATTCAGGCTTTGTTCGAAATTGTACAGCCATCAGTGTGGTATTTGCTGCTGTCGGCATAGCAGCAACTAAGATCATAATTTGTTTCACCAAATCATCTACCGGTAAAATAAGCGTAAAACCGAATGCGATCATTGGTGAGAGAAATAGCTTCAGCAGGACCGCATAAGAAATATTGCGATAATCGACTTGCTTAAAAGAAATGACGGCAAGCTGCATGCCTAAAATAAGCATAATCGTTGGTATAGCGGCATCTCCCACAAGCTGAACACCTGTCATCAGCTCTTTAGGTAATGAAAGGTCAATTAGCTGAAATAATAGACCGATGAGCGCTCCATAGGCAACCGGCATACGCAGCACTTTTTTCAGCACAACCTTTAAATCTCCTGCATCCTCTCCGCCCTTTGCTGCATAATACATACCAATTGTACTCATGACGAGCTGCTGCAGCACCATTAAAACGATGGCAATATCTAAACCAGCTGCTCCGAAAACAAGTAGGACAACAGGCGTACCGTAATTCCCATTATTCATAAATGCAGACGATAGAATCATGGCACAATACGTTTCATTCGAATAACCATATATACGAGATAAAATAAAGACACATAAAACAAGTGAAAGACAAAGTCCGACGACAAAAATAGATAAGTACACATAGTCCATCGACACTTTATTTTGATAAAAGGTTTCAAACGCAAGAAATGGTGACATTAAATATAAAGACATTGATGAGAGCGTATGTATGTCAAAACCGATGGCCTTCTGCCCGATATACCCAATCAGAAAGATACCGAACACTGGCAGTAAGACAAGTAAAAACTCCATGCTGCACCTACTTTTCCCTAGATGAATTCCTATTCTTTGCTTCCTCATTATCATACCATTGTTAAACAATAAAAAAGAAGCGCCCTTATGAAAGACCGCTTCTCTCCTCATCCAAATAGAACACTTCCCACAAATGACCATCAAGGTCCTGAAAGCTCCAACCATACATGAACCCATGATCCTGCTTTTCCTTAAACGGTGACCCTCCTGCTGCCACCGCCTGCTCCACCAGCTCATCGACTTCTTTTCGTGAATCAACACGCATAGAGATGATCACCTCTGATGCCTCCCTTGCATCCACCAATTGCTTCTCTGAGATGGTTTGAAAATGCTTATGGGATAACAGCATGACGTTGATGGTGTCATCAATGATCAAGCAAGCCGCCTGAGAATTCGTAAACCGCTCTTGGAAGTCAAATCCCAGCTTTTCAAAAAAAACCTTTGATTCCTTGACATGCTTTACCGGCAAGTTGATATACAAATGTTTAGATTGTCGTCCCATGTTCCTCTCCTTTTTAAACACATGATCTCCTTTCAGTATATTCGGCTTTTGCTCGGGCATCCCTTAGTCACATGAAAAAATAAGCGCTACGCCTCATTTACCTTATTTTTACAATAAATTATGATGAATCGTGAACAGAAAAATTACAATCATTAGGAGGTTTTCACATTGAAAACAATTGTAAAATCATTGATCTTCTCCACTTCTGTCGTTTTATTTGCTTCTCCCTTTACCCAAACTACAAATGCTGCACCTGCCTATCATGAACAGGTGACAGCGCAAGGTGATTTTCAACTTCCCTCTGTAACCGATACGATTAAACGCAACATTGAACTTTCATTCGAGAAACAAGAAAAATGGCTGCTACATCTTGAGCTGCTTGCTGGACCAGAAAAACGTGAACAAGTCGAGCCGTATTTCAAGGAGTTTATACGCCCTGCATTACAAAAGCTTTTAAAAGAGCCTTCTCTAACATGGAACCAAGTGGAGCAAACGATTTACCAGTCTCTTATCCAATCAGGTATCCCGGTCTTAGCTGCGAAAGCCTTAGCTCATGCAGGTACTTTATCTCTTCAAAAAATGTAATCAAAAAGAAGCGCCTATAACGAGGCGCTTCCTTTCATTATTTCTTATATTCAATATGGTACACATCTCTTCTTCGGTCTTTCAGCTGACGTACCGTTCCATCCTGCCGCTGTCTTCTTAAAATTTCTAAATCGACATCGCCAACAACAACCATTTCTATATTTGGATTACACTCTCCTACAATCCCATCCCTTGCAAATTCAAAGTCAGATGGTGCAAAAATCGCCGATTGTGCATATTGAACATCCATATTTTCGGTTTGCGGAAGGTTTCCAACAGTTCCCGAGATGACCGTATAAATCTGGTTTTCAACCGCTCTAGCCTGTGCACAGTAACGCACTCTTAAATAGCCTTGGCGATCTTCTGTACAGAACGGAGTGAAAATAATTTTCGCTCCTTTATCAGCTGCAATCCGAGCAAGCTCAGGGAACTCAATATCGTAGCAAATTTGGATCGCAATTTTGCCGCAGTCCGTATCAAATACACGAACCTGATCACCTGCTGAAATCCCCCACCATTTTCTTTCATTCGGCGTGATGTGGAGCTTATATTGCTTTTCAATCGTTCCATCTCGTCTAAATAAATAGGCGATATTGTAGATTTTCCCTTCCTCTTCAACGAAATGTGACCCGCCAATAATGTTAATGTTGTACTTCACAGAAAGGTCTGTGAACAAATTAATGTAGTCCTCAGTATATTCTGTGATCCGCTGGACAGCAAGACTTGGTGATCGCTCTTCTAAATAAGACATAAGCTGCGTTGTAAAAATTTCCGGGAATACAGCAAAGTCAGCTGATGCATCTGATGCGACATCAACATAATACTCCACCTGATTCATAAATTCCTCAAAGGAATGAATTTGTTTCATCGCATATTGAATCACGCAAATGCGCACTGGGAACGCCGATTTATAATATCTTTTTGATTGCGGACGATAATCGACGTTGTTCCATTCCATTAACGTTGCATATGTGCTGGATGCCTTATCATCCGGCAAGTAATTCGGATTGATCCGCATGAGGCTAAATTCATTTAATAGCTGAAATGATAAAACAGGATCATAAATTTGGTGAAGCATCACCTGCTCCACATATTGGCGGGGCGTCATTTCCTCTTGGTATTTATGATAATTCGGGATGCGTCCGCCAATGATGATGCTTTTTAAATTTAATCTTCTCGCTAAATCTTTTCTTGCTTCATACAAACGATGACCAATTTTCATGCGGCGGTACTCAGGGCTCACCATGACTTCAATTCCGTACATATTCATGCCATCTGGATTATGGTTCGTGATATACCCATCATCTGTAATGTCCTGCCAAGTATGGCGGTCATCGTATTCATCAAAGTTAATTAATAAACTTGAACAGGAACCAATGATTGCTCCCTCGAATTCAGCACAAAACTGCCCTTCTGGGAAATGCTCAAGATGACTTTCAAGATGCTCTCGTTTCCATGGGTCCATGCCCGGAAAGCAGACCTCCTGCAAGGCAATGATTCGGTCAATATCTTCTTCCCGGATATTACGGATCACCATTTTTTTTTCAAACCGCGTTAAATCAAGTTTTTCTGCCATGATGTTTTTGCCCCCTTACTGATCCTCTTTTTCAAGCTGATGGAATAGCTGGAGCAATTCAATTTCAGCCATGGATTCTAATCTGACATCATATTCTTCAAATTGCAGCGTGCTCGTCACTTTGTTTGGGACGATGACGCATTTCATGCCTGCCCGTTTAGCAGCAACTGATCCATTTACAGAATCCTCAAATGCAACACAATCCTTCGGTTCTACACCTAAACAGCTTGCGGTTTGCAAATAAAGCTCTGGATTTGGTTTCACTTCTTCCACATCATCTGACGTGCGGATACATTCAAAGTAATCGAAAAGACCAATCTGTTTCAGGTGATCAGACACCCATTTATAGTCTGAGCTGGAAGCAAGTCCAATCTTAATTCCAAGCTCCTTTGCTGCCTCTAAATAAGCTTGTACGCCAGGTCTTGCTGATTCGTCCTTCATTCTCTTTTGAAAACGCGAACGTCGGTCTCTTGTAAGTGCTTCATGATCCAGCGTCTTTCCTAGCTGCTTTTCCAAGTATTCAAATGGCTTAAAGCCTGCCTGCGTCCCAATGACATTGCCCCATACTGAAAGAGGCAGCTCCGACTCATGCTCCGCAAACATTTCTTGTAAAACCTCATATTCATGTGTTTCTGTATCTAAAATTAATCCGTCAAAATCAAATATAATTGCCTTTACCAACGAGGCCACTCCTTTTTTTTACAAAAGTCTTAAACATGATACTCAATGCTATCATATCGTGAATAAAATTGACTTTCAAAGATGAATGTCTGCTAAAATAATTATGTATAAAAGGAGCCTGTCCCATTTTGTCAGGCTCCTACCCGTGTCAGGTTCATTCTGCAAGAGATCCAAGCGCTCCGATTCTTGGAGAAATAGGCAATGTTGAAAAAGAGCGGGTTTGGTTTTACAGATCTTAAAGGTTTCTCCGTTCCCTTAAAAATAGTATGTGCGGCGGACTGATATGTTAACAAGGAAGTTCACACCAACTTTTACGCATTTTGAAGGTGTCTGCTGACGAAATCGTCCAAATCAAACGGAAATGAAAAGCCGCATGCATTGACTTGCTCACGGTTTCGCTCGAATAGTTCACGATCATGTTTTGTAATATGGCGTTTAGGTTTGACAATAATGGTATGTAATAGCTGAAGTCCCGATAAAATACGAAAAGCATCATCCATCGTCCCGTTATATACCCCATCAATAAAGGTAAGCCGGCGCTCTTTTCGACACGCGGCGGGCTGTTCTCCATTGACAGCATGGGATAAAAGCTCTTCAACATCCTTTGATATTTCTTCAATTGCCTGCTCCTGAAGGTCTGTAGCAGCTTTCATTAATTTCACGTGACATCTACCTCTCTGTCGTTATTTCTCCATTCAGAATAGCACAGAAAAAAAGGCGTTCGCCAAGGTAAGTGTTTCCTATATATACCCAAAGAGAGGAACGATATCATGATCATGAAAGGACACACGCTCTCACTAAAAGTAGGTGAGAAGCATCATGACACTTCACTGAGTCATTTTTTAAAAACAGCCGTGTCTGCCTCAAAACCAATTATCCATTTTTGGATGGCGCATCAAAAAATACGCTTAAATCAAAAGCCTGCCCATCACGCGGCAAAAGTCAGTACAGGCGATCAAATCCTGATCGATTTATTTGAAACGGAAGAAAGTGATGTGACACCAGAATACGGTGAATTAGAGGTGCTTTTTGAGGACGAGCACTTATTAATTGTGCAAAAACCTGCTGGACGACCGACGCATCCGAATGAAAAGGGACAAACGGGCACACTGGCTAACCTTGTGGCCTTCCATTTTCAAGCAAATGGAGAGGAAAAGCGGGTAAGACATATCCATAGGCTGGATCAAGACACAAGCGGCACCGTCATTTTTGCCAAACACAGATTAGCGCATGCTGTGCTTGATCAAATGCTTTCTGAAAAAACGATCAGACGGACATACATTGCTATCGCAGACGGACTTTTCAAAAAAAAGAAAGGCACTATCCATGCGGCAATCGGCCGTGACAAACACCATGCAGTCAGACGAAGAATTTCCGCTAATGGACAAAATGCTTTGACTCATTTTCAGGTTATAGACATGAATAAACGTCTGCAAATGACAGCCGTCCAGCTACAATTAGAGACTGGAAGAACGCATCAAATTCGTGTCCACCTCAGCAGTCTCGGACATCCTTTAGCCGGGGATACATTATATGGCGGTGTTCGTGAATATATCAACAGATGCGCCCTTCACGCCAAACAAGTAGACATGAAACATCCTTTTACAGGTGAGCACCTGAGCATAGAGGCACCGCTTCCAGCGGATATGGCTCAGCTCATGGGCAAGATCATCCATTAAAAAAGAGCCTGCTGATCAAACGCAGGCTCTTTTTTCTTTAGACAGATGCTCTTTTTGCATAAATAATGTACCGCTCTGGTGCATTGCCAACGAAATGAAATGGGTAGCATGTGGTTAACACCAGCTCTTCCTTTTCATTCTGCAAAGTGATAATGGATGTATCATGCTGATCAACGATTTTCGTATGTGTGATTTCATAAACAAACTCACCATACGGTACAGTGATTTTCAGCTGATCCCCAATATCCAGCTCTCCTGTCCGGCGAAACACCGTGTCACGGTGGCCAGATAGGACGATTTGTCCTTTCTGATCAGGGTAATAACTGTCTTTGTAATGCCCGACTCCCTTTGCAAGATCATCGGCATCTGTCCCTTCGACAATGGGCAGGTCAGCCTTTAATTTCGGAATCGTCAGGATGCCCGAGGCTTTCCCCATTTCAGGAGCAAACTGCTTCTTTGACATCCCTTGATCAACAGCCACCGCCTTCTTCGCTTCTTCTAATGATTGTGCCGTTTGAAGGTGAGTAGAAGCGATTTGCCAAATTCCCCAGCCGAGTAGAACAATTCCTGCTGTCATCACAGTAAGTGCAAGCCACTTTTTCATGCTTAAACTCCTTTACCTGTTACATTTCTCTTAGATGATACGATTTCAGCTTGCTGCTTTTTCTTCTTGTTTTGCTTGTTGAATTCGTCCCTCTTTTTGATACACAATGGAAGCTCCCCCAAAGCTTTTCACAAAATCGACCGTGGCTTCTAAATCTTCGGGGCCTGTTTCCGGATTTTTCCCAAGCCTGCCTATCGGCGCATATTTACTACCAGTTGCAGTTGCCATGAAGTTATTCACGGTGAGTGTATACGATTGATCGAAAGCAACGGCTGAACCATCCGGCAGCTTCAGGTCGACTACCTTATATGTTACCGGATCATAGGAATATGAAAAGCCCGAAATGCTATAATCTGGTCCAAATTGAGGTGAAATTTGTGCTTCAATGATTTCAATCAAGTCTTTCCCCTTAATCTCCAGTTTAACTAAAACGTTGCCGAATGGCTGAATATTAAACAGATCTCCCCACGTAATCGGCCCTTTTTCGAGGTTTTGCCTGATGCCGCCGCCATTCATCATGGCAAAGTCACTTTTCATTGTATATCTCATACCATCGGCAATGAGGTTGCCAAGCGGCGTGTCTCCATCATTTGAATAGCCGCCTTCCATTTTGACGCCAGCTTCTCCAACAACCTTACTAATAATCGGCTCAACTTCTTTCCCGTAATGAGCCAAAATGCCGGCTGCTTCCTTGTCTTTTTCAATACCAGATTGGTCTACATACTGGATATTTGCACTCTTTTTGACTATATCCTTCGTTTGGCGATCAAGTGTAACATTGACTTCACCAATGGCTTTCCCATATTCAAAGGCTTGCACAATTAATTTCCCATTGACCTCTCCATTTACTACTTCATGATTATGCCCTGCAAAAATGACATCAATTTCATCGTCGCCTTCTTTGGCAAGCTTCGCACTCTCTCCAGTGATCGTATCTCCATTTTGGGAGGCGGTCATATGAGCTAATACTGCGATGGCCTTGACTCCTTTTTGTTTTAATTCCTTTGTGGCTTCATTTACGGCTTTGACTTCATCTGTAAACTGAATGTCTTTAATCCCTTCTGGCATCACCATTCCTGCGGCTGATTTAGTCACAACACCGATAAATGCAACTGGGATTCCTTCTACATCCATGATTTCATAAGCAGGTAAAAGAGGTTTGCCTGTATCCTTGTATTCACAGTTTGCACAAACGAGTGGAAAGTTCTGTCCGTCATATCCCTTTGTGCCTTTAGGATGTTCTCCGCCATTGATGATACGCAATAGCTCGTCCACCCCTTCATCAAATTCATGGTTGCCGACCGTACCAACATCAAAGCCAATGTTCTCCATGAGTTCTACCGTTGGTTCATCTTGCAGAAGAGAAGAGATAGGGGAGCTCCCGCCAATCATATCTCCGGCATGAACCGTGATCGTATTTTTGTGTGCCGCTTGTTTTTGTTTGATATAAGCCGCGACGTAATCCATCCGTCCGTATGTCCCTTTATTGCCATCACCTTTTAGATCCAGCTCGTATTCTTGATCAATTTTACCGTGTAAATCATTCATACTTAAAATCGTTAATGGGACATCCTCCGCGCCCTCTGAGGGCTGATAACCAGCCTGCTCTGCTTTTTCTTTAGAAGCAAAAAAGATACGTTTATCCACAGCAATTTCTTTCCAGCGGTCAGGTGACACGTAGGTTTTCGCAGATGAATCACCGACATAGCGTGTCAGTCCTTTTTTCTGCTCACGTGCTCTAAATTCAAACGGCTGTTCCAGCAAGGGGTCCGCTTCATTCCAAATGCCCAGCCCTTTTTCTTCCGCTTCTTTGACAGCTTTTTGGAACGTCTGATAGTCCTTTTCTTCTCCAACTGGCCATATGAAATAAGTAGGGGCATATCCTTTTTTCACAAGCTCTAAATTCGTATTGATCCCTTTTTTGGTTTTCACCTGAGCTAAAAGACGTCCGTAGCCATCCTTCGCTTCAGGACCAATCTTTAAAGTGACTGTATCACCGCTTGAAAGCAGTGTTTTTAAATAGTCAGTCGCTTGCTCTCCAAAACGCAGCTGGTTTTGATCTAATTCATTTTTTGGATTATGGTACGTTTCCGGCGTGTCCATATTGACAAAGCGCACCTTTGTTGTACCAAGCACAGGTTTCTTTAAATGAATCGTATCTCCATCCACCACCCGGTCTACTGTTGCCTTGTATTCTTTCTTGATTTTTGGCGGCATTGGTTGGCGTTTCAGCAGATTGACGTCACCCTTTTGTCTTGGAAGCACTTGAAGCGTATCATACCTGCTTAACACCCCTGTAAACTCATACCATTTCCCTGTCTTTACTTCATCAATGGCACTTGTATCCACCATCACTCTAAGGAGGGTACTATGATATTTTTTATCAATGATCACCACATTGTAGCCACCGCCGGCCGGCTGCTCTGGTTTTGATTCAACATAGCCTTTGACCTTCACAAGTTTTCCTTCATGTTTACGTGCCTGATCCGTTTCTAGTTGTTTTACGGAGACTCGCTTCGGCTTTGGCAAGGTTTGATTGACAGCATCTACCTTTAGACTGTCTTGATCCGGTACAATTTCGATCAATCCTTTATAAGACGTGATCTTCCCTGTTACTGTCACTTTCATGCCTGCTTTTAGTTCTGGGAAATTGTTTGGCTGTGCTGAATAAATATTGATTCCAGCTGATTTGTCTTGAATGTATGTTGACAGTTTTCCATTGCCTATCGCGGCTTGATCTGCTGTCACAATTCCACTCACCGTTACCGTCTCTCCTACCAACTGACGGGCTTTCTTGATGTTCATTGGCTTCTTTTGTTTCCATACCGTTTCCTTCTTTTCAGACGCACTGGCTTGATCTGCTGAGATCATGACAGGCAACAAGGATTGCAGACTAAAAATCACCAAAACCAAACAACACATCACTCGAATGGACCGAACACGTTTCATTAGACCTCTCCCCTTTGAGCTTCGTTTCTCATAGTGTACTAAGTAAATATTGACGGTGGATGGATTTCTTGTAAAACTTTTCTTTTTCAACTCATTGGAAACGTAATAATCACTCGCGTCCCCTCAAAGCTCTTGCTTTCAAAACGAATACTGCCGCCATGGCTTTCAATAATTTTAATGGTCATCATTAACCCAAGGCCTGTCCCTTTTTCTTTCGTTGTATAAAAAGGTTCACCCAGTTTCCCCATTTCGTCTTCTGGTATGCCCTTTCCTTGATCTTCAAAGATCAGCATCATTTGATCATGTTTCAGTACTGATGTGACCTGAATGACACCTGTCACACCATCCATCGCCTCAATTCCATTTTTAAGGATGTTTAAGAAGACTTGTTTCAGTTCATTCGGTACACCTTGAATGCTTGGCAGCGACGGAGACAAATTCTTCTGAATGGACACGCCTTTTAAAACTGCCTGTGATTCAACGACCATGATCACTTCTTCAAGCAGCAGATTGACATGCACTGGCTCAAATTTCACTGATTTGCTTCTAGAAAGCACGAGAAATTCGTTAATAATGGCCTCAAGCCGATTAAACTCAGACATCATCACATCTGCATAATCCTTCTGATATTTCTTACTTTGAATCATCAGCTGTAAAAATCCCTTTAACGACGTCAACGGGTTCCGTATCTCATGAGCGATGCCAGCTGCAAGCTGACCAACTGCGGACAGCATCTCTGACTTCATCAGCATCTTCTCTGACTGCTTTTGATTGGTAATATCCTCAGAAATACGCATCACGGTTGACTGCATTTTGTCAGGATCATCAATTCGGTGTAAAGAGACTCTCTCCCATCGTTCACGGCCAGATACATCCTGAAAGTACATCTCACCTGTCCAGCTGCCTTCCCTTAAACAAACGTCCCATTGCTTTGCCAAATCATCACATTGACTTAGCGAATGATAGACAGAAAAAATATCTTTGCCGATCAGGTCATATTCATGCTGCTGTACAAACTCGCAAAAGCGCTGATTCACACATTGGATGGTCCCTTCCTCAGTTGCAACCACAATGTGAATATGGCTGTTATCAAGTGCTGTTACCGCCAGATGGAGCGACTGTTTGATTTTCATCATCTCCGTCATTTTAATCCATGTCATCACTGCTCCCTCTTGATCCTGATCTAAGATAGGTGTGATATGGACGGTGAATTGCTCTCCTTCATTCGTTTCAATTTCTCGTTTGATGACGCGCCTGTCCGAAATGACGGATTGTATGTCATGATAGAGCGTTTCCTGGGCAAGCTTCTTAGCCATCGACTGAAAGGAACGCTGATGCCTTATTTGAGCTGAAGTAAATAAAGTGAAAGTGGAAGCTGCAGGAGTGTAATAGCGAATGTTCATGTCCCGGTCCACAAACAACGTTGCAAGCTCTGGCTTGACTGAAGGTCTGTAAAGTTCTTCTCTTGTCACCTTTAAGTTGTTTATGATATTAATAAAATGTTCGTGTTTTTTCTCATGCTCCGCTATTTGTGTGTTTTTCACTTTTAATTGAGCCCTTGCCTCCTGCTCCTTTTGTTTGACTTCATTGAGTTCATTTTCTAAATCGACAATACGCTGCTGGTAGACTGAATTCTGATCTGGCATCCCTTTGTCCCTGCCGTTCTTTTGATTTTTTCCTCTCTCATTCATACGAATGAGAATGACGTATACTCCTTTAAAACGGCGATCAAAACTCTTTACGGTAAAATCCGCATACTGCTTTTTGCCTTTTTCCGAAATGAGGACATGCTGAAACACAATCTCTGTCTCGTCTGTCCAAACCTTTTGAAAGGTTTGACTCAACATCTCTTTCATATAATCAGGTGTCACATATTCACATGACTGATCTGACACTTCTGTATGATCTAAGAAAGAATAGGCCCCATTTGATATCGCCAGGATTTTGTTACTATCATTGATCACCATGCATGCGTCATAATCCTCGCTCACTTCTTGCATATATTGTGCGGCTCGCTCTTTTAACTCGGCATCACGAATGTCTCGTGCCCAAGGGACATTGTATTTAGGAACGCTAAATTGGGTGTAAATGTTCCACTTTTCATTGAACAATTGAAACAATCGAGGGATATTGGGTACAGTTTCATTTGGCCCTAATATCAATACCCCTTGTTTTTTTAAAGCATATTGTAATCGGGATAATACTCGTTTTTGTACTTCTGGCTGAAAGTACATCAGAACATTTCGGCAACTGATAAAATCGAGGTGGATAAAAGGTGAATCAATCAATAAATTGTGAGGAGCAAAAACAAGATGTTTTCTAAGCGACTGCTTCACAATAAAAGCGTCACCTTTTTTTTCGAAATATCGCGCACGCCATTTTTCCGGCATGCTTGCCATAGACTCTCTCGAGTAAAGACCTTTACTAGCTATTTGAACGGCTTTTCGGTTGATATCTGTCGCAAAGACTTGAAGTTCAATTGACACATCTCTTCGCTTCATTTCTTCTAAAAATAAAATTGTAAAAGAGTAGGCTTCTTCTCCAGTAGAACATCCCGCAATCCAAATTCGGCATCGAGATTTCCCGTTTTCCATTGAATGTTCAATGATCGACGGTATGATCTTCTGTTCACATACACGAAAAGCCTCCATATCTCTAAAAAATGAGGTCGAGCCGCTTAATAGCTGGACGTGCAGACGTTCAAGCTCCTCTGGGTCTCTTTCTAATAATCGATCGTACTCTGATAATAATGACATTGGTTGTTTTGCACTTCGCATTCGTTTTTGAATGACAGATAGCAGCCTTTTCTTTTCGTAGGTTGAAAAGGCAATACCTTTATACATTTCAAGACGTTCAATCATTCTTAGTAAAACGGGATCTGTCTCATCGATATGCGGGACATTGATGATATTGGCAATATATGCCGCAAGGGTGGTTGGATCTTTGAATGTGTGATGATACATGCTGTCAAAACCACTCTCTATCTCACTGCACGATAAGGCTGTACCACCTTGCTCAACCAACTGAAGCAAGCCACTCCCTACACAATGACCTTTTTGAAAAAAGATCGCAAACGCCTCTTCCTTTTGAACGCTGGCAAGCGACTGAAAAAGCGAATTGACAGAGCATGCCTTGTTTGGTGGAAGCTGCTCTGATACATGCAGCCGATGATCTTCTGTTAACGTCACAGCGGCATGCTGCGGACAAAAATAGATCGTCTTCTTCATGACTTTCTCACCATGTTTAATCGTTTTTGCCCGGTAGCCAATCGGTAAAACAAGTGCTTCCAAATCTGTTATACAAGCGCCTGTCACATGATTTTGCACAACAATAAAAGAGGCATTTAATTCATGTGGAAACGATTGAAAAAAAGCCTCAAGATGATGCTGTTCAAACGGCGAAACACCGATGCCAATCACTGGTGCCTGCACATGTTCGTCTTCTATCAAACGATTAATGATTTTGTCCTGCATCTGGTACCCCCATGTTCATTCGTCTGATACTTTTTTTCGACAAAAAGGAAGAAAACCCTCTAATTGTAAATAATGTTTTTTGCATGAAAACAGGAAAACATCCTCACATTAAAACAGATTGTATATATAGAAGGAGGACTCTCAATGCAAAACGATCAGCAACCATTGTTTCAAGGAAGCGCTTCCCAGCCAGAGCTCAACCATGGTGGGCATGAGTTATTCGATTTACATGAAATTTTAGCCGGCACGATTAATATTTTGGATCAATATATGATTTTGCGCCAATTTATTCAAGATCCTGCATTATCCGACATTCTGGATCGACAATATCAATTCGTTTTGTCTCAGTACAATGTCACTGTAGATTGTTTTTCTACCGGACAAAAGCCTAGTGAAGAAACAGCTACTTATATGATGAAAGAACATACACAAGTAACATACGGAATCAAACCTTCTCAGCCGAAGAAGCCGAACCAGTCATTACAGGATGTCAAAGACCTAGGCATCACAGGACATATGCTTAGCCTAGTCAAATCACACGCTGGGTTACTTTCCATGTCCGCATTAGAAGTAACAAATCCTGTTGTCAGACGAGTACTTGCTGCGCAAATTCCGAACTTTATTGAAATGGCGTATGAAATTTTCTTATATCAAAACAAGCATGGCTACTATCAAGTTCCCCAGCTTTCCAAACAAGACATGACAGCCATGACGTCAGCTTTCGCACCGCTTCAGGGGCAGGTTCAAATGCCGCCAAGCAAGGCAAATCAACAAAAGCCCCTTCATTAAAAAAACGGCTGACCTCCTTCTCTGGTCAGCCGTTTTTTCTTTGATACATCACGTTAAACTGTTCTTCAAAATCTGTGAGCTGCTCCCCCGTCGCCTGCTCAAAGCCACTAGCAAATTGGCCCGTTTCCGCTGTTTCCTCCATGATCTCATGGATGATATCTCGTCCGTAAAGCTGTACCAGCTCATAAATCATATAATAGCTTTGCAAATAAACATCTGTCTCATATGTCATTCGAGATTCCTGCCAGTCTTGATCAGAATGAAGTGATTGAAACGGGACGACGTCGAACCGTTCAGACGTAGCATTTAATACGTCATAGGCCGTCCATTCTGCTGTACCTTCGTGGAACCAAAGAGGAAAGATGACTGGAGACACCTCGTATGAATGAACCTTTTCATAAAAAATAAAATGAGCATACTCATGAATAAATAACGTGTTGAAAAAGTATAAAGGCAGTGTCTCTTTTTGCAATAAAGCTTCCCGTTTATCTGGATACAATCCAATCATTTGATCATAATCGGAGTAAAAACCTGTAATATGCTTAATTCCGGCAAATTGTTCGATCGTCTCTTTATCATCAAAATAAATAATGTCTAAAGGTTTGTCAGTTTCAAACTGAAACACTGACTTTGTCCTTTTTTCCGCCTGTTTCACGGCCTCGATTGTCAGATTAACAAAAGCGTCCTCTTCCTCTGCATAGTAAATTCTAATATGTTCATAGACTTGCTTATTGAGTCCCTCCGTTAAAACGGTTTTAGGAGAAGACTGCTGCTCTAAATATTGTCCTGTCAGCTGAAACGCAACATAAATCAAGTACGCGGTGAAGGCATAAAAAATAAGACCTGCTGCAATCATTCCGCCTACAAGCTTTTTATGAATCAATGACGGCTTGACTTTCATTTTCTCCCCACCCGAATTCATCCTGCAACCTCTTTCTCTTTCTTTGAAGAAACAAAGATCAACAAGAGGTGATATATTTTTTACTTTATGCAGTCAGATGCGTGAGGTGCGGTTCCAAACAAAAAAGCCGCATATGACATACGGCTTTTGTCGTAGCTATTTTGATTCAGGGAAGACACGCCTAACTGTTTCAGTAAATTCATCAAAAAATCCTGAAATTGGCTCTCCGCTTCTAATACGTTTTCCGTATCCTTTCATACGATCGACAAAGTCTGGATTAGCAGATACATACACATTGTCGATTTGTTGATCCGTTGATTTGACTTTGTCTGAAATTTTCTTTTTCAGATCATCTGTCACATCACCGCTTTTATTGCCTTCAAGCACAACAGCAACAAATGCATTTTTTCCTGTGACAAGCACGTTCGCGGTTTTCACTTCAGGCATGTTGGCTACAAGCTCTGACGCCTTATCTGCCACTTTGACCTTCTGAGGTGTTTGAACATCTGGCTGATCCTGTCTCATATTGTCATTCTTATATGTGACATTTTCATACTGTCGTTTCATTGTTCCTCTTCGCTCATCGCCTTGGTTGTTCATTCCACACCCAGCAGTGATTAATGTTGGAACGAGCAGTAAAGATAGCATCCATTTCTTATTCATTCATTATTCCCTCCTTTTGCTTATAGGTTTTTCATCCAGTGGGCTTTTTATACACGTATCCTCTTTCCCGCAAATTCAATTCATAATTCAACTTTGTTTGGTCATCCTAAACATGATGAAGTATCATCACATTCAAATGGAGGGATTCGTTTGTTTAAAAAAAGAAAAAGCATGAGCACTGGCGCAATGATTGCAGTATCAACAGCTATCATTGCATTATTCTCCCCAGTTTTACGAAAAAGGCTGAAAAGCATGACACAAATGAATATGTCTTCAATGATGAAAGGCAGCAGCCATCAGCACCAAGACTCATCTCGCCATGAATCACCTGAGGCACACGCACCCAAGGAATCAAAAGGATCTGCTGAAGTTGGACAAATGATCAAGCAAGCATTCACAGCGGTCCAGCCAAATCAAATGAACCAGCACCAATCACCATCAAGAACACATCAGCCAAGAGAGTCTTATGCACAATCTCTTCACATTGATGAAAGTGTAATGAATGTGATGGATGATGAATCGATCCAGCAAGTCATCAATGACATCGAGCACAAATAATAAAAACAGGAGCCTTCATAAAAAGAGGCTCCTGTTTATTCTTCTGAGAAATGTTCTTTGACCATGAGGCAAAAGGAAGGTAAAAATGTGATTTCAATTGTTGTGATGAAGTCGTCATGATGATCCAATATTAGCAAAAGCTCTTTTTCTCCCTTCCGATCTTTTTTTATCTCTACATGCTGCACTGTTTTAAAATCATATATTCCTAAAATGGCTTCAGTCTTTTTTCTAACAACCTTTAAAGTAAACTCCTTCATAGCAAGCGACATGGTCACGACAAATCGCTCCTCCTGATTCTCGAATCGAAACGTCAAATCTTGATATTCAATCGGCATCTCTTTTTCAAAGCCTTTATACGGCATTTTTTCAAAAAAAGAAAGCCAGTCTGTTTGATCTGGGAAGCGTTTTCCTCGCATTTTCTTCAACCCTTCGTCATGAAATTTTTTATTAATTATCCTTTTTCCCCTTTTCTTTTGCAACAAATTTTAGTAATTTTAAAAAGGTGATTCTATTTTGCTAAAAGACCTCTTTATTAATTTAACAATTCTTGTCACTTTCCATTATTTATTTATACTTGTGTTTAAAGAGAATTTTCTTAAGAAAGAAGATACCTTGCTCAGACAACTATGCAAAGGCATGCTTTCTGGATTACTCGGTGTCCTCTTAATGTTCTTCTCTATTAAAGCAGGACCAGCTATCATCGATTTAAGACATATTCCCCTTATTTTAACGGCCTTTTATGGAGGCATCGCTCAAACGATGATTGCAGCCTTTATTGTGATCATTGGCCGATTATTAATTGAAGCTAACGTCGCTTCCTTCTCCAACATTTTTTCCATGATGATCATCGCAACAGCCTCTTTTTTAATTGCTGAGCGCCATATGAATCATGTTATCAAAATGCTTCTGTCCATTACGATCAGCAATGTGTTAGCCTCTATTTTGTTTATTATCATTGCAAATGAGACTTTCATTGAAGTCCATATAGCCTATTGGATTTTTTCATATATTGCTGGGTTGTTTAACTTTTATGTCATTGAGCATCAAACAAAAGCTTATCAGCTTTTAAATCTGTATAAATTCCAAGCTCATTATGACTTTTTAACAGGTGTTTTAAATAAACGGAAGTTCGATGAAGTATTAAGTGATGCTTTTACTATGAAATTGAAGCAACCTATCCATCAAATGTCCCTTATTTACCTAGACATCGATTACTTCAAAACCATCAACGATCAATATGGGCATCATGAGGGAGATATCGTTTTAAAAGAAATCGGAAATAGGCTGATCAAAAACACAAGAAGCTCTGATTATATCGGGCGGATTGGCGGTGAGGAATTCGCTGTCCTTCTACCAAATTGTACAATTGAAAAAACATGGCAGATAGCAGAACGCTTACGAAAAAAAATAGCAGATCAGCCGATGTATTTACAAAATGGCAAGTCCATTCACATTACGGTATCACTTGGGTGTGCTTATTCCCATGGAACAAGTGCAGACATCAAGCAACTACCAATTATAGCTGACCAAGAGCTCTATAAAGCGAAGGAGTCAGGACGAAATCAAGTGAGCTTTTCAGAGAGAAAAAGAGACCATTTGACATAGGCTTTTTCCTCAATTTGTTAGCGCTAATTATTTTTAAAAAAGTTTTCGGATAACTGTTGTTTTTTCCCGCAAACACTGGTAAAGTAAAGGTAATTATTTTTGTTCGTATCACCTTTAAGAAGAAAGTTTTGAAAGAGTTTTCGTCCTTGAAGTTTGTGTAAGAGCAAGAATAGTGAATTTAAGCGTTAAGATCGCTTTAGGAGGAAATTTCATGTTAGAAGGTAAAGTAAAATGGTTCAACTCTGAAAAAGGTTTCGGATTCATCGAAGTAGAAGGTCAAGACGATGTATTCGTTCACTTCTCTGCTATCCAAGGCGAAGGCTTCAAAACTTTAGAAGAAGGTCAAGCAGTTTCTTTCGAAATCGTTGAAGGTAACCGTGGACCACAAGCTGCTAACGTTAACAAAGCGTAATTTAAGAGCATTTGCTCTTTTAGCACTTTATAGAGTGAAGGAAAACCGCCCGGCTTCTGTCGGCGGTTTTTTTATGGCATAAAAAAAGAGAACCTGATGAGAGGTTCTCTTTTTTATTTTATTTGTCCTTCTGCTTTAACTTCTGCAAAGCAGAACGATACATATCATCATTCATTTTTATCTCTATTTCTTCTTCTTTGACAGGTGGTTCTGGCTGCTTAAACTTTTGAAGCGCCTGTCTATAGAAATCGTCGCCAGATGCAGCATCATCCGTTTGAGAAGGCTCTGACGCTTTTTCTTCAACTTCAGGCTCTACAGGTATCGCCGCAACTTCTGGCTCGCTATGCGGCACGTCAGGCTGATTGGAGACATTTTCTTTGATCTCTTCCTTATCGGCCGATGCGTGTCTGACATTGAACGCTACTAATCCAATAATGACTAGAACAGCAGCTACTAACGCTACAATAATCGTCGCCAAAAGAACCCTCTCCTTATCGCTTAAATGATGCAGTCACTGATGCTACACGTCTTCCTAATGCTTTCCCGAGTTCAATGCCTTCTGTTGAAATCAATTCATCAGAATCAATCGGACATGTCACACCAGCTCCATAGTAAGAGCCATATAAAGCATTCTCTGGAACATTTCCAGGAAGGCCAACGACAAGCATCCCTTGGTGGAACATTGGTGTAATCAAATTGTGCATCGTCATTTCTAAACCGCCGTGCGTTGTAGCAGTTGTACAGAAAACAGCTCCGATTTTATCAATCAGTTTTCCTTCTGCCCATAAGTAGCCAAGACGGTCAATCCATGTCTTTAACCCAGAACTAATGGTACCAAAGTGACCAGGGCAGCCCCAAATGATCGCATCCATTTGATCCAGCTTGCGGATGTCCGCATCTTTCACGTGATCAATGAATACTTCAGCTTGCTCTGTTTCACCTGCGCCTCTTGCAATCGCTTCTGCAAGTGCTTTTGTATGGTCACCTTCACTATCGTATACGACATAAATTTTCATGTACGGTCCCTCCACACTTATCTTGCATCTTGGTTTGCTTCCTTAGGTGCTGGAAGCAGTGTTATTTCTTGTTTCTTATCCTGTTGCTCTTTTCGCTTTTTATCCTTACGTACATCTCGCAGGAACAAACTGAGAATGACACCAGCCGCACAGAATAATGTCACCCACATGTAAGCATCATTGATGCCCATCACGTTTGAATCAATTTGTGCTTTCGTAAAGAGCTGGGTGGACACATATTTTTGAGCAGCTTCAGCTGTCATGCCCATATGATGCATCACATTTGAAACAGCCGCCTGGAATGAATTCATAAAGAACGGGTCCGCTGTATTTGTTTGATCTGCCATATTAGAATAATGGAATGTCGTCCGATTCGTATAAATCGTTGTGATCAAACTCGTACCGATGGAACCGCTGATTTGTCTTAATGTATTAGACATCGCTGTACCATGACTGTTTAAGTGCTGTGGCAATTGGTTCATCCCTGCTGTCATTACCGGCATCATTAAGAGGGACATACCAAATGCACGTACTGCATACATGAGCACAATGTGACTATAGGAAGTATCAATAGTCAGCCTTGTAAACTCATATGTGGTGACAACGGTAATGAGCATCCCTACAATTGCAAGCGGCCGAGGTCCAAATTTATCAAACAAGATCCCTGAAATCGGAGACATAATCAGCATCGCAAGTGCCCCCGGAAGCATTAATAGCCCAGATTGCAATGCAGTAAACCCAACGAGGTTTTGCAGATAAATTGGAAGTAAGAACATCCCCGTATATAAAGCAACCGTAATAATGATGTTAATGACACTTGATAATGAGAAAATGCTGTATTTAAATACGCGGAAATCAAGCATCGGATTATCAACTTTCAACTGTTGGAAAATAAAGAAAATGATCGCAAGTGCACCAATAATAATCGTAGATAAGACGATCGGATCTGTCCAACCATCACTTCCTGCTTCACTCACTCCATATAGAAGGGAAGCAAAACCAACGATTGAAAGGATCGCACCAAGGCCATCCAGCTTGATTTTTTTAGGCTCTACAATATTTTTAAACATAAAGAAAGCCGCGATAATGACAATCGCACCGATTGGTACAAGTCCATAAAACATAATACGCCAAGAATAATGCTCAATAATGTAACCAGATAATGTTGGTCCTACTGCAGGAGCAAACATCATCGCAAGACCAAAAATCCCCATTCCTTTCCCTCTGTTTTCCGGAGGGAAAATAAAAAGAATTGTTGTCATCACGAGCGGCTGTAAGATACCGCCGCCGACAGCCTGAATCAAACGGCCAATTAGCATCGTCGAAAAGTTTGGCGCAATACCACAAATAAATGTTCCTAGTGTAAACGAGATCATGGCCACTAGGAATAAGCTGCGCTGCCCAAAACGTGTGATTAAAAACGCAGACAACGGAATCAGCACACCGTTGACAAGCATGTAGCCTGTTGTAAGCCACTGAATCGTCGTTGCGCTCACATTAAATTCAGTCATTAAATGGGGCATAGCTACGTTCAAAAGCGTTTGGTTTAAAATCGCTACGAACAAACCGGCCATTAAAATGATCAGTAAAGACAAGGAGCCTGTTCCCTGTTTTGTCGCTGCAGGTTGATTTGCCATCTCAGACAACCTCCTTTCATTTTTTAATATCAATCAGCATTAAGATGAAATTTTGACAGAAGCATTCATACCTGGAAGTACTTTGTCTGATGGATTTTTAATTGAAATTTTCACTGCTACTTTTTGTGTTACTTTTGTATAGTTACCACTTGAATTTGTTGCTGGCAGCATATTGAATGTTGAGTTTGTCGCATAACCAATTTGTTCAATGTTTCCTTCAAATGTTGTGTCAGGATCTCCATCTACAACGATGTCGACTTTATCGCCTTTTTCAATGTTTTTAATATCTGTTTCTTTGATATTTGCTGTAATGTAAAGCTTGCTTAAATCGATTGTTTCTCCTAGAACTGAACCTGGCTGCACTTGTTGGTTGTTTTGGATTTCTTTTTTGACTAATGTGCCATCAGCCACTGCTTTAATGTTTGTTTTTGTTTGTCCCTCAACTTTTGCAACTGTGCTGTCTTTTTGCACTTCGTCACCTTCGTTGATATCCCAGCCTTTAATTTGTCCAGCTGCTGGTGCTGTGATTTGATACATGTCACCTGTCACTTTTGCCTCGTCTGTTTTGACAAAGTTTGTGCTTTCGTAGTAGTAATAAGCACCTCCGGCAATAATGGCAAGAATCACAATAAGGCCAATAATATTCGTTAGCAATAAACGCCCTCTGTTCATGTTTTGTTTCTCCTTTCATGTATAAAAATATAGTGTCATCTGCTTTAGCAAACTTAGAATGCCCATCATCTGACAGATTATGAAACAATCTCAACAATCTGTCCTTTTCCCTTCATTTACTCCCGCTCGAAACATGGTGTGCAGCCCATTTATACTTATTGTTCAATTATGAGCAAGGAGCAGAAAAAGAAGAAAAGACGATCGGCATCTTTTTTGAAAAACTTATATTTAACAAGATTAAATATTAATAAATGAAAATTGAAATGTCAAAGAGAAAGTTTTACTTTTTTTCTGGTGATCCCTTCCTTTTCCACAAAAAAAACCTTTCAGCCCTTATGCTGAAAGGTTTTTTCAAATGTGCTCTTTATGAATGAACTTCTTCCTGCTGAAAAAATTTTTTTAGTGCGAGAAAAACGTCTGATTTTTGCTTCAAAATATAATGCTTAAATTTCTCATCCTGAATATGCTTATATGCTGACATTAACGTAGAATGCCGGTTGTATTGATTCACTTCACCATAGCAGAATAAATTGGCTTTTTTCATGATCTCAGTCACAAGTTTCACACAACGGGCATTGTCTGAGGTCAGGTTATCACCATCAGAAAAATGAAAAGGATAAATGTTATATCGCGACGGCGGGTATCGTTCGTCTATGAGCTCTAGCGCCTTTCGATAGACAGACGAGCAAATGGTTCCCCCGCTCTCGCCCCGCGAGAAGAAATGTTCTTCGTCTACAACCTTCGCCTCTGTATGATGGGCAATAAATTCAATATCGACTGTCTCATACTTTGTCCGTAAGAAACGTGTCATCCAAAAGAAAAAACTTCTCGCCATATATTTTTCCCAAAGCCCCATACTTCCGCTCGTATCCATCATCGCCAAAACGACGGCTTTCGACTCTGGTTTGGTCACTTCATTCCACGTTTTATACTTAATATCCTCTGGGTAGATCGGATAAAAGGAAGGACTGCCTGTCATCGCATTTCGTTTAAATGCCGACAGCATCGTTCGTTTTTTGTGGATATTTCCTGTTAACCCTGTTTTGCGAATATCGTTAAACTCAATTTGTTCGACAATGATGTCGTCAAGCTCCTTTTGCTTGAGGTTTGGCAGCTCTAGTTCACGAAAAAGTGCTTCCTCGAGATCTATTAATGAGACCTCTGCCTCGTAATAATCCTCACCGGCTTGATCTCCAGCGCCCTGCCCTTTCCCTTGTCCTTGCTTACTGTCTGAGCCATCGCGTGCAACAACATCGCCAACCTCGCTGTCTCCATCTCCTTGACCCACATGCTTATTTTTGTCGTAATTATACCGAATTTTATATTCATCTAACGAACGGATCGGAATTTTGACAACATCTTTTCCGTTAGACATGATGATGCTTTCTTCTGTGACAAGATCCGGCAAATTGTTCTTAATCGCCTCTTTGACTTTTTTCTGATGACGCTGCTGGTCGTCATAGCCTTTTCGATGGAGGGACCAGTCTTCCTGAGACACAATAAACTGACTTTTTTCTTGCCGGGACATTCATCCCCCTCCTCACCTGTTTGCACAATTCTTCTAACCATTGATTTCTTTATTCTATGCTGCTCGTCATCCAAGTTGACGTTCATTTCTAAAAAAGACATTACCGGTGCTGATGCGCCAATAATGCCTCCTTCATTTATTAACGATTCAGAAGACTACCTACATATTTTAAAAGTTCATTCGCACTTGTTGAATTATAACCATGCTCATCAATCAATCTCGCCACTACTTCATTAACCTTCTTCAGCTGCTGTTCATCTGGTGTCTTCGTCGATGTCGTAATTTTCACCACATCTTTTAGATCAGCAAACAACTTCTTCTGAATAGCCTCTCGTAATCTCTCATGCGAATTATAATCAAAGCGTTTTCCCTTTCTCGCATAAGCTGAAATACGAATGAGAATTTCTTCTCTGAAAGCTTTTTTGGCGTTTTCAGAAATGCCGATCTGCTCTTCAATTGAACGCATGAGCTTTTCATCAGGATTCATTTCTTCACCCGTTAACGGATCACGCAGCTTATTTTTATTGCAGTAAGCCTCGACATTATCTAAGTAATTATCCATCAGTGTTTTCGCAGACTCCTCATAGGAATACACAAATGCCTTTTGAACTTCCTTCTTCGCAATATCATCGTACTCTTTTCGCGCGACAGAAATGAAATTCAAATAACGCTCCCGGTCCTCGCTGGAGATAGATGGATGCTGATCTAGCCCTTCTTTTAAGGAGCGAAGAACATCAAGCGCATTGATCGATTCCATATTCTTTCGAATGATGGTAGATGAAATTCGGTTGATGACATACCGCGGATCAATTCCGCTCATCCCTTCATCATGAAATTCTTTTTTCATCTCATCAATATCAGCAGATTGGAAGCCTTCGACACTTTCCCCGTCATACAGACGCATTTTTTTCACCAAATCAATATCAGAACGCTTCGGCTCTTTAAGTCTCGTCAAAATGGAGAACATCGCGGCTACCTTCAGCGTATGAGGGGCAATATGCACATCTGCGACATCACTTTCTGAAATCATTTTATGATAAATGCGTTCTTCCTCTGTCACCTTTAAGTTATAAGGAATTGGCATCACAATAATTCTTGAATGCAAGGCCTCGTTCTTTTTATTTGAAATAAACGACCGGTACTCGGTTTCGTTCGTATGGGCGACAATCAATTCATCTGCACTAATCAAGGCGAAACGGCCTGCCTTAAAATTCCCTTCCTGCGTTAATGACAGAAGGTGCCATAGAAATTTCTCATCACACTTTAGCATCTCCTGAAACTCCATCATCCCTCGATTTGCTTTATTGAGCTCTCCATCAAAGCGGTAGGCACGGGGATCTGATTCTGATCCAAATTCAGCAATGGTTGAAAAATCGATGCTGCCTGTTAAATCGGCAATGTCCTGAGATTTCGGATCAGACGGACTAAAGGTACCAATGCCGGTCCGTTTATCCTCTGAGAAGAAGATCCGCTCGATTCTTACATCTTCAATTCTGCCGCCATATTCCTCTTCCAATCTCATCATGTTCAGAGGCGACAAATTCCCCTGCACACGAATGCCATATTCTCTATAGAAATCCTCCCGCAGATTTTGCGGAATGAGATGAAGCGGGTCCTCATGCATGGGGCAGCCCTTGATCGCATAAACTGCGCCATGATCTGTCAATGAATATTCTTCAAGTCCTCTTTTCAGCCTAGTGACAAGCGTAGATTTCCCGCCGCTTACTGGTCCCATCAATAATAAAATACGCTTCCTGACATCTAGCCGCTTTGCAGCAGGGTGAAAATATTCCTCCACTAATCTTTCCAGTGATTCCTCTAACCCAAAAAGCTCCTGATCAAAAAATTTGTAGGTTCTGACCCCATTCTTTTCTTCAATCCCGCTGTCTTTAATCATATGATAAACGCGAGAATGAGCAGATTGAGCGACAAGTGGATTTTCCTTAATAATGTCTAAATAATCGCTGAATGTGCCTTCCCATTTGAGACGCTGCTCTTCTTCTCTGTGCTGTTCAATTTTCTTTAAAATATCCATATGAACCTCCTCTTTCAAGATTGAAGCTAGAAATCAGATACTGTTTTACAATCTATGCGGAGGTGTCCTATTACATGCTTTCGTTCTTCAAAATGACGAATTGGCAAACTGAATTGACAACCATCCGCAAGACCCTTCATAATAAAGGAAAAACAGGAGAAAAATGATCTTCTTCTCCTGCTTTTCAAGGCGAACTTCACATCATATGAAACAGGCAGCGATTGGAACAAAGGGATAAGGGGGAGCTTATATGAGAACGGTCATTATGATGGGCGTCATCATTACGTTTTTAGTATCCATTTTCACAGCTGGCTACGAAGGCAAGCCTGGTAAATGAAAAAAAGGATGTTCCATTAGCGGAGCATCCTTTTTTCATTTAGTTCGTTGTTTTCAGCACTTGCATATTTACTGTATTTCCTCATTCGAACAGTACTTCCATGTCAAAAATATTTCTTACCTCAAATAAAAAAGCCGAGATCGATATCTCGGCTTTTAACAAGATCTTATATGAGATCTCGATATTGTTGCTGGCGAAGTGCCTCGTATACAAGAATGGCTGCCGTATTCGACAGATTCAAGGAACGAACATGCTCTGTCATCGGTAAACGAAGACAGCGATCCATATTTCGCTCAATCAAATCTTTTGGCAATCCACTTGTCTCTCTACCAAAGACGAAGAAATAGTCTTCATCCACCTGAGAGTAATCAAATGTCGTATGCGGCTTTTGACCAAATTTTGTGATATAGAAAAATTGCCCCTTTGGATGAGCCTCAAACAATTCATCGAGCGAATCATGGTAGACCACATTGGCAAATTTCCAATAATCGAGTCCTGCACGCTTCAGCATTTTGTCATCTGTCGAAAAACCAAGCGGACGAATCAGATGAAGGGTTGTATTTGTTGCTGCACATGTACGCGCAATATTTCCAGTATTAGCTGGAATCTCTGGTTGATATAAAACGACATGAAGTCCCAAAAAAGTTCACCTCTAATTTTCTTTTCCGCTCAACATTATACCACTAACTATCCTTCGCGGCATCGTCCAAAATGTGAAAAAACGTATAACGAATCGCAGGTGTATAGGCAGTCGAATCCTCGTATGACCAATAACGCATGCGCGAGTCATACGTCTGTGCATTCACAAGAGGCATTCCGCCTTTGTCATGATCGACAACAATGGTTGTATGATTGTACCTTCCATCACCCTCAAAATCGTAACAAATGACATCACCAATTTGAAGCTCATGTGCTTCTTTGAGTTTCTTTGCTCTCAAACCCGCTTTCGAATTCGCTAAATAATTTTTCATCGAATGAGCGACTGTCCAGCTATAGCTCCATGTATGCGGACGCACCCACCAACCAGACCCGCGGTTCGGATACCCTCTCGTTGGCGCATTCCCTGCTTTCAAACATTGTGAAATAAAATTCGTACAGTTATCTTCAAAATTTTTATAGGCTGGATTCCGTTTATTCCAGTATGTCTCCGCATACTGCACGGCTGCCCGCCGGTCATAATGAAAGGCTCTCCCGAATTGTTCTTCGGTCTGAAAACGCTCATCTATATGCTCTTCCCTTTGCCGCTCTTCTAGCATCATCCGATCTTTGACAAGCATGTTGTTATAAAGGAATGCCTCTCTTTTTTCCACCTGTTCCTCTAAATAAAAAGAATCGTCTGCATCCTTGCATACATAGGTGAGATGAGCCAGATACTGCACATGCTGGGCCCCATCATCCTGAATGGCTGAATCGAGAAGTTTTGCTTTTGCCTTCGCCTTCACAATCTCAACCTGTCTTCTAGCAAAAAGCTCTTTTTTCCGCTCTACTGCGTCCACATCAGACATGAGCTGCGGCTGTTTGATTGCACGGTCATTGATTAAATACGCCAGCCTGTCTTCTAAAGCTTGCTCTAATAATTGTTTCACACAGACACCACCAAACTTTTTTTAAAATCTCTGTTTGGTTCATTCTATGTTCATTGGAATGTTATTTAGTATTTAAAGGTGTCTGCAAGAGCTCAATCCCTTTTACAATCTCTTGTTTCGCTTCTTCATCACTTTCCTGTTCAAGGGCTTTTTCCAGCTCTGGGAGCTGCTGATCGTCTCCAATTTTGCCAATCGCCCAAGCAGCCGTTCCCCGAATGACAGGTCTTGGATCCTTGTGCATCAACTCAATCAACACTGGTAAGGCAGATGCGTCTTTAAAGTGAGCAAGTGCTAAAATCGCATTTCGCTGAATGGGCTTTTTCCCTCGCCATGATCCTGAAACATGCCCGTATTTTTCCTTAAACTCACGATTGCTGATCGTAAGAAGCGGCTTTAACAGTGGCTTCGCAATTTCAGGGTCCGGCTCCATTTCAGGATGCAAATGAAAGTCTTTTCCTTTATTAATCGGGCAGACGATTTGGCATGTATCACACCCATACAATCGATTTCCTATTTTCGAACGAAATTCGTCAGGTAAAAATCCTTTTGTCTGAGTTAAAAACGAAATGCATCGCTGTGAATTGAGCTGTCCTGGATTCACAAGGGCACCCGTCGGACACGAATCCACACATTTATTGCATGTTCCGCACTGGTCTTCTATTTTCTCGTCTGGTTCAAACGGGACATTTGTGATCATTTCAGCCAAATACACATAAGACCCAAACTCTGGTGTGATAATCATACAGTTCTTTGCACTAAAACCAATGCCAGCGCGTTCTGCTACAGCACGATCAGACAGTTCTCCTGTATCTACCATTGATTTTGTCCGTATATCGACATGTTTGCTTCGCAAAAATTCCTCGAGCATATCGAGCTTTTTTTTCAGCACGACATGATAATCCGTTCCCCATGAAGCCCGGCAAAAGATCCCCCTTCTCGCATCCTTTGTACTTCGCGGAGCATCTTTCATTTTGGAAGGATACGCAAGCGCTATCGCCACAATTGATTTGGCCTTCGGAAGCAGCAAAGAAGGGTTTGTCCTTTTTTCGATATCAGGCTCTTCAAAGCCTGACAAATACCCTAACGATTCATGTAAGATGAGGCGGTCTTTTAATGAATCAAATGTATCAGCGCTTGCAAATCGAATTTTATCGACACCAATTTCTTTCGCATATTGAATCAATTCTTCTTTTAATTCTCCAACATGAATCACCTTGCAAACCTCCTTTCTTTGTTTCTTCTGTTGTTTTCAGTATAATACGAGTGTATCATGACCGATTGGAGTGAGTCACTGTGAAGATACATATGGAAATTTCTCATCCTCAAAACCCGTCTATCCATGTTGGACAGATTGAATATTCGCATATTGAAGTTGGTACATCACCTCAAATGTTAAAAGGCCGCTTACGTCTGTTTCAAGAATCTTTATTTTTTGAATACGAAGATAAAACCTTAGAAGAAGTACCAGCCATCAAAGAATGGACGGACCTATTAAAAGATGTTCCTTTCCTTCCACTTCTTTCTGATATCCAAAAGGAACAATTTATTGACTCGACCAATTCCGTACAGGATTTGTCGATATTTTTCTCATTAAAATATTTCTTACCTATCCTGACATTAGATGCCGATCGCATCAAAGAGCCGCTTACACTGGCAAAACATGAGGCTAGTCACATCGAATGGCAGGACGACACAGGACTGAATGGATTATTTTCTCAAGCAAGTAAAGCACAAGTTTCTCAAGACACAAAGAACATTGTTCAAATCATCCTTTTCCCGCCGTCTATTTCCCGGGAAAAGAGTGAAGCTCTTATTCAATCCTTGACGAAGATGTTTGTACAGATACATGGCGGAGAAAGCACATATGAACTCATTGAAAAAGCACTGTAGCCTGACAGTGCTTTTTCACATTATACTGACATAATAAAAAACGCAACACTTCGTTTATCTATGAAACGAAATACTGCGTTATTAACAAAATTATGTATTGGAGCGGGTGATGAGAATCGAACTCACGACATCAGCTTGGAAGGCTGAGGTTTTACCACTAAACTACACCCGCATCAATCTTTTAAAAGCAACGTCATCGCGTTGACTTTTCTTATGTTACAACTTTCTTAACAATTCGTCAAGAGAATATGAAGATTTTTCGTCAAAAAACTTCATATTCTCCGTATATATTACGATAATTATTTATCTAGCTGGATATAAAATAAATATGCATGTGACTTATTCTTCAGCGCTTGGTTTGGGTTCTTCTCAATTTCCTCAAGCATTGGTGAATTTCCGTCTTTCCCCATTGCCGCTGTATACGCAATCAGTGCCTTCCTTCCAGAAGCCATTTTGACAGGTTCAGATTGTGCAGAAAATACATAGTCACTTACTTTGAATGGGAAGCTTGATGTTGCTTTCGTCATCCCATCATTCTTTTTATCTGACCAAATACTAAATTGTGATTCATATGTATCTTTCTCATGATGTAATTGAAGAAGCACATTCATCGTTTGGTCGGTTCCATCCTGGTGTAAAGTAAAGGTAGAAGATGCAGCTTCCTTATTCACTAATCGACCATTTTTGTAATGACTCCCGATAAACGTAATACTCTTGTCCTTCTTCGTTAACCCTTTCAGCGTCAAAGCCACCATTTCATTAGTGGTTGATGCATCTAATAATGTTTTTTCTTTTTTTGTCAGTTTCATTTGTTCGATCGTTACTTGCTTCTTAGATACAGGCTCTGTTTCTATTGTAGAAACCTTCTTCTCTGTCGTCGTGGTTTCTGCGGCCTTCTCACCGCACCCTGCTAATAGAAAAACAGTAAATAATAGAATACTCCATTTTTTTAACATTGTGATCCCCTTTGATGTTTTTTATTTCTCATTATACTAAAATTTGGTTCATCATACAAAAAAAGATTAGGAGAATTCTCCTAACCTTTTGCTTTTTTCTGTTTCATAGCTGATAGGAATGCCACAATGAGAAAACTCGCAGCAAAAATCACGATCATATAAATAAAAAAGTTTGGCTTGATCTGAAAAGTAAACGCGGACGAGCCTTCCATTTCAAAAGCAAGACTGTTAAATAATAATGCATCATTCGTTTTTGATTGAAATAAATGATAGAATAGTACGCCGATTGTCAGCATCGGAAAGCCTAAGAAACCTAGAAAGCCGCCAACTATAGCACCTTGTTTCATCGCCTGTATGTTCATGATCGTTGTCCTCCCATTCCCCCAAGCAATAGCTGCTTCATAATGGACTTACCATCCCCCATAAACGGAAGAAGATAGAGTAATTGAATAAAATACGTGATTGAAAAAACGAAAAAACCTGTCGAAATCGGGTTTTCTTTTAGAAATAAAACGGTCACAATGATTCCTGCTGCCCCAATCACACCGGGAACGAGTGGTCCAAGCAGCGTAATCCATACCTGCTTTTTCTGAAACGGATCTAATACGGGTCTCACAAATTTCACCGACATCATATCACTCGCAAAAAAGCCTTGAGGACCATCTCGTCCCGCAAATTTCCGATGCGCATATCCATGGGCTGCCTCATGTAAGGCGGTTCCAGTAATTAATCCAAAATAAATAATTGTAAAATAAATTGCAATGGCTGCAATCGACGGATCAGGAACGAATAAAAAAGCAATCCCTGCCATGACCATGAAAAGCATCCAGAAAAAGATGATTTTACGCGTCACCATAAGCAAAGCCGTCCCCAATATATGAAGGAATGAATGCCCAGTACAATCAAATCGTTCCTTCATTTTAATTTGATACTGCTTGAAAAATTGACAGCAGGCTGTGACAATCCGGTACGGTGATTGATAATGAACAGACAGCAAATGATACTGATTCAATCCCATCATCAACTCATAAAAATCACGAGCAATCACAGACTCATCAACCTGAAACAAATCGGCGAGCTCGGCCGTAATACTCGCCTCTGTTCTTTTTCCGTCCACTTTCGTTAACATATGATACGCACTTTCATTAATCGGGAGTGTGCTCCCATACTGCGTATCAGCGAGATGCCTCTTTTGTAAGGTCACATACGGCGCTAGTGCCGGTACCCGCTCAATCTTTAGCTTACTGTTAAGAAGTTGAATCATGTGAATACCTCCATGAAAAACCTTTGTATATGGCAAAGGTGAGCAGACCCTCAAATGCAGCCACAAGCAGCCACTGAAGCGTTTGACTCGACGCCCCTATGACATAGTTTCCAATAAAAACAATCGGAATCATGAGTAAAATCAGTGCTCCAAATGAAAATATGCCTGTGTAGGGATTGTTTCGATCAAGAGGAAGTAAAATACCTACCACATAAAAGAGCGCAGTGGCATTGCATAAAACGGCAGCCCCAATGACCACGTTCCAAATCTGAGCAGGGATCGTCAGTGTTGTCAGCATAAATAAGACAATTTGCAGTACACCAACGAGCAGAAGGCCGATAAACTTATACAAAGCCACTTCCCACGATCTTAGGCCAAATGTTTTATACATCCCCAGCATTCGTTTATCATTACCAAATGAATTAAAGGCTGTTAATCCAGCAAGAGCACATAGAACATAAAACGCTTCTTCTTCAAAGCGGAATCCAAATTGATAACGGACGAATAAGATCACAATGAGAAGGATAAGAAAGTTTAAAATGTTTTCTTCATTCCGCACCTGTGACTTCATTTCCTTCACAATAAGTGACCACTGTTTTGAAGAAGAGAATGGCAGATTCCGTAAAAAAGTTAACGCTTTTTTCTCTGCCATAATCGGCATCATCGCAAGAGAAAGAAATGCGCCGCCTGCCGATAAAAGGATGAACAGAATCAAAATGGCATAATTCACCCCTTCAGGAGACATTCCTTGTGCCGCTAGGAAAAACGGTGCTGTAAAATACATCAAATGATAATCAAACTTTAGATATGATTGCTGAATTTGGCTAATATCAAAATGCGTCAATCCATACGCCACAACGAGTGCCAATAAAACAAATATCGCTGCAAATTTTTGCAACGGCAATTTTAATTTCAAAACGAGCAAATAGGTGATGTTGTAAATAAATTGCAGCAGCATTAAAACAAAAAGCGATTGCAAAAGCACCATCAAAAAGAAGGTGAAGATAAAAAAAATACCGATTCCTTGGGCAATAAAATTAGGTAAAAGCAGGATGCCGATAAAAAATAAAACAAGGCCTGTCACCACTGTTACCATCGGAATGAAGTATCCAAGACTTTTCTGAAAGGTAGAGAGCGGAAACCAGCTGAGCTGCATAGAAAACCGGTCTTGTTCAGGCGTTCTCACTTTGATCAAAACGAATAACAAGCTTGTGAAAATAGAAGCATTGATCGCCATTGACACAACGAGTAATCCAAGTGACCGTCCATCTCCATTTAAGAAAGCCTTCATAAAGACACCCGTAAAACTGTATCCAATAATAGCCCCCATTGTGACGGCAAACAAAAAGAATAAGACCACAATGATCCGCTTCGTTTGAGTATCAAAGAGCTTATACATTTCCTGCTGCCACATTTTAAGCATCATTTTAGAAATGATTAATGATTTCATCAAAATGTGCACCCCTATCACTTAACATTGAAGCTTTCAGAAACACCTGTTCCAATGTGCTTGATTGATACTTCTCCTTTAAGGTTGAGACCGTTCCTTCATCCATTTTATTTCCCTTAGAAATAATGGCGATTTTTTGGCACAGCTCTTCCGCTGAAAGCATATCATGCGTTGAAAGCAAGATCGCACCATGGTGCTCGGCATAACGCTTCATCAGTTTTTTTGTGTTTATAACCGCTTCAATATCAAGTCCTCTAAAGGGCTCATCCATGATCACCAATTGACTATCAAGCATAAAGGCAGCAATCAGCTGTGTCTTTTTTTTCATACCATGTGAATAGGTTTCAATCGGTCTTGATAAAGCCGAGTCCATATCAAACAGTTCAATTAGTTGATTTCTTCTGTGAATTGTTTTACATTCATACATAGAAGAAACAAAATCTAAATATTCAGCACCAGTCAATGCTTCAGGGAGCAGCAGATCATCTGGAACATAGGCTACTTGCTTTTTAAAGGATGGTTCATCATTGGTGACGTCCTGCAAATGAATCGTTCCTTCTGTATGCTTAATGATGCCGAGTATACAGTTAATCATCGTTGTTTTACCCGAACCATTCGGTCCAGCAACAGCAACGATTTGATGAGGGTCGATCTTTAAATGAAAATCTTTGACAGCAGTCACGTTATTTTTATACGTCTTGGTTAAATTCTCGATCGTAAACATATAACCTCCAAGTGTCTGCATATTCTTTAAAAACAGATCAGGCTAAACCGCCCGCCACAGACGGTTTAGCCCTGGTGTCTTATCATAGAAGTAAAAAGATGAATCCTAAGTATAGCTACTTACATTCAATTTGGACTTTTAAGCCACTTTCCCACTGAACGGCTCCTGTAAAGCTACCCTTGCCGTTTGCTAAACACCAAACTGCTGCTCCTAGAACAACTGTTGCTCCCAATCCAAGAAGGACCGCAACAAATACTAAGAACCAAGCTTGGTCCATAATAGCAGGTTCCATAGTGGAATAGTCAACTTGCGGCGCTGCATAAGTCATACTTTTCACCTCCCAGCTTATGATGATCGTATCATAGGCGTCACACTCCAAACATCTACAGAACATCCCATTTTTGACCGAACGTACATTTGGATAAAATGTGACTTTTTATTCAATTATTCATTTTCAACCGCTTAAACCCTCTCTTATTCACTAGATTTCGGTACCCCATAAGCACCACGAAAACCATTTAATGTCAATTTAACCATCTTTTTTCTTCTTTTTTTAAAATAGTCCATATTGATCATCCGATATTTATCTTCTTTCTTTTTTCTGAGATAGAAAGAATTCCCCCGTTATATCAGATATAAAAGTCCTGATTATATGTCGCAATAACGCCAATTATGAAATATTTACTGATCATTTCGATGAAAGAGTGAGTATATTTTCCTTCTTCTCTCAGCTCTTAAAATATGTATATACAAGTAAAACGATTGGGAAAAAAGCCCTTACTTTGTTCAGCGGTACACAACATATGACTCGCTCTCATTCTATAAAAAAAAAGCAAAGCAGCCATCGCAGACTGCTTTGCTTTTTCATCTTTATGAGGAACTCGCAGCAGAGGCTGCATCTGGGAAATGATTGTTCCCAATGATTTCACCAGCTGGCACATGGAGTCCTGCTTCCCCCCTGTCTATTGAATGGAAGGAGCGGGAAAACAAGCTCTGCTAAATAATAAGCTTCTTCAAGATGCGGGTAGCCAGAAAATATAAATGTATCAATGCCTAGAGACTTGTATTCTAGTATACGTTCTGCCACTGTTTGCGGGTCTCCGACAAGGGCTGTTCCTGCACCGCCGCGCACTAAACCAATACCTGCCCAAAGATTTGGACTGATTTCAAGTTTGTTTTTATCCCCTTGATGCAATTCCACCATTCGTTTTTGACCTACTGAATCCATGCCCTGTAGAACTTTTTGTGCCTCATCAATTGTTTCTTGATCTAAATGACGAATCAAATGTCCCGCTGCCTGCCATGCCTCATCGATTGTTTCTCTCACAATCACATGAAGACGAATGCCAAACTTCACCGTTCTTCCTTCCTTTTCAGCCTGTTTCTTCACCTGTGCAATTTTCTCTTTTACTTGTAATGGCGGTTCGCCCCAAGTTAAATAGACATCTGTATGCTTGGCGGCTGTTTGAATTCCCGCTGCTGATGATCCGCCAAAAAAGACTGGTGGATGAGGTGTTTGAGCTGGAGGGAATAACAACCGGCCATTTTCTGCCTGTAGATGTTTGCCTTGAAACTGTACATTTTCCCCTTTCAATAACTGCTTCCAAATCGTCAAAAACTCTTCTGTTGCCTCATAGCGTTCATCGTGAGAAATAAATAACCCATCTCCTTCAAGCTCCTCTTTACTTCCCCCTGCTACAACATTAATCAGCAGCCTCCCGCCTGAAAGGCGATCTAATGTAGAAGTCATTCTAGCAGCAACAGATGGCTGCATCAGACCTGGTCTAAGAGCCACAAGGAACTTTAAATGCGTTGTTTCGGCAGCTAAAGCAGCCGCCGTCAGCCACGGATCTTCACAGGATCTCCCGGTAGGAAGCAAGACCCCTGTATAACCAAGCTGATCGGCAGCTTGAGCAATCTGTTTAAAATATGGATAGTCTGCCTGTCTTGCACCTTTCGATGACCCTAAATAACGGCCGTCTCCATGCGTTGGAATAAACCATAGAATATTCATCACATCGCCCCCCTGTTATTATTCACCTTGATAACTAGTGCGCCACTTAAGCAGACGCTTTTCTAACAGACGTACAAATGAATCTGTCAGCTTACCTACTACTGCAAAAATGATAATGCCTACAAACACCTTATCTGTTTGAGAAAATTGCCTTGCATCCATAATCATATAACCGACGCCGCTGCTTGACCCCATCAATTCAGCCACCACTAGACCAAGCCAAGCAATTCCTAATGACAGCCTCACACCAAGAAGAATATGAGGGAGAGCAGCCGGTAAAATCAGCTTTGTGATGCTTTGATACAAATTAAATTCTAAGGCGCGAGCCACATCAAACAGCTTATTATCCACACTGCGAATCCCTAGAAAAGTATTGATATAAATCGGGAAAAAAGCTCCTAGTGCAATCAATAAAATTTTCGCCGTTTCATCAAAACCAAACCAGAGGATGAATAAAGGAGTGACCGCTAAATGTGGAACTGTTCTCAGCATTTGAAGGGACGGATCCACATACTGCTCTGTTTTTTTGGAAAACCCTACGCATACGCCCAGGATAAGACCTAAACCTCCCCCAAGTAAAAACCCACAGATCGCTCGATAAAGGCTGATGTATAAATGACCAAACAGTTCACCAGAACGTATCAACTCTCGAAAGGATTCTGCGATCAAGACGGGCGAAGGCAATACAGTGGAAGAAACGATTTGAGAACCAGCTATGACCTGCCAAACCGCAATTAATAGAATGGGTAATACCAGTCCCTTTAACTTATACAAAGATGAAGTTTTTCTCCTTTTTTTCTTTGTCCGCTCACTTTTAGACGCTATAGCCGGATTAGTAATAGCTTTCATCCATCTTTCTCCTCTTTTAGCATTTTTTCAATAAACGAATTGTCTACCACCTGATTTACATCAATTTTCCGCTGGATGGCCTTTGTTTTATATTGAAAATCAGCAGTATGCTGCTGAGCATTGATGATCTTCTTCGAGATGGGCTTATTAAGTGGTTCCGTATTATTTAACACCTGTGTTACGACCTTCTTATCTAAATTTTTCAAACGCGCATATAGGATAACAGCTTCTTCTTGATGTGCTTTCTGCCATTTCACCGCACGATCAAATACCTTTAAGAATTTCACCACTAGTTCAGGATGCTGATCAGCAAACTGAGTTCTAACAAGGGTGAAACCTGGAGAATATAAATCTGTTGCTTCCCCATTCACGAGCAGCTTTGCTCCCTTCTTTATTGTTTCAAGTGATAGGAACGGCTCCCAAATCGACCAAGCATCAACGGACCCATTTTCAAATGCAGATATCGCTTCATCTGGCTGAAGCTGAATGATTTGAACATCCTTCGCAGATAAACCTGCCTGATCTAATACTTTGTATAAAAAGTCAAAGCCGCTGCTCCCTTTAGCAACAGCAATTTTTTTCCCTTTTAAATCTTCTACTTTTTGAATCTCACTGTTCTTATTCACTAAAATACCGTTCGCTTTCAGCCCATCCTGAGATAAACCAATTTCCTTAAAATCAATACCTGCTGCCTGGCCGGCTATGACAGGGGAGTTTCCAACCTGTGAAAAATCTAATTGATTTGCGGCAAGGCCTTCAAATTGGGGAGGACCACTTTGAAACTCCACCCACTTTACCTTCACTCCTTCTTTTTCAAATGCTTGTTCAAACCATCCCTTTTCCTTTGCTAAAAGCAGCGGGCTCAAACTTTGCTGAATCCCAATCCGAATCTCTTTCACCTTGTTTTCTGAGCCATCTGCTGCTTGATCACACCCTGCCAAAACAAGTAAAAGACTCAAAAAGAAAACGATCATCTGTTTCTTTTTCATGCAGTTTGCCCTCCTTAAATTCCTGATCCATCCGTTAGTAACAGTTCATCTGTTTTCTCAAATTCTGAAAGCACCTTTTGTCTTAAGTGTTGAAAATCGGTTGACGTTCTATCACGCGGAAAAGGCAGGTTCACGGGAAGAATTTGATGGATTCGGCCTGGCCTTGCTTGTAAGAGCACAATTTCATTTCCTAAATAAATAGATTCATCAATATCATGAGTAACGAGCACCATCGTTGTTCTTTTCTCCTGCCATATGTCCAGCAGCACATCCTGCAAGTGTTTTCGTGTGAATGCATCCAGCGCACCAAATGGTTCATCAAGCAATAAGATCTCCGGATCACGTAGGAGTGCTCTCGCAATGGCAACCCGCTGTGACATCCCTCCTGAGAGCTCATGTGGATAAGCATGTTCAAACCCTTTTAATCGAACAATTTCAATCAATTCATCCACTTTGCGGCGTACATCCGATTGTTTTAAATTAAAATTGGCTGCTATGTTTTCTTCGACTGTCAGCCATGGAAACAAGCGGTGTTCCTGAAAGATAAATCCCTGTTTCATTCCTGGTTCTGTAATCTGTCTGTTCCCTATCGAGATGTGCCCATCATACTCTGTGTCGAGTCCGCCAATAATCTTTAACAATGTACTTTTCCCGCATCCGCTCGGACCAATGACTGTCACGAATTCACCGGGGACGATCGTCAATCTCATGTCTGCTAGTACTCGAATGGTCTGTTTGTCTTTCCAAAAGGACTTATCCACAATATCAATTGAAATCGTCATTGAAACCCCCACTCCCCTTGCCATCAGATAGATACACAGAAAGGCCCTTATCCCAAAAGAGAGATAAGAGCCTTCGTGTTGTCCGATCAGCTATTCATATTGATTTGTTAGCACCATCCTAAATCATACTAATCCTATAAATCAACTTAATTTTATAAAATAGTTATTTTGTCCTTGTATGCTTTTCATCAATTCGATCGTAAATCGCTTCGATTCGTTCCTTGTTGCTGTATATCTCATATTTGTTCCGCTCAATCAATATGTCTAATGTGATATCCATGTGTTTTCTGTATTTTCTTCGCTTTTTCTTTTTTTCCATCTTCATCATCCTTTCTTATTCAAATAAAAAAAGGCTCTTCACTCATGCTTGAGTGATAGAGCCTTCGGTTGACCGATCAGCCATTCTTGTTTGTGTTTTCAGTATGCTCATGTTAATACATACTATTCCGACCTGTCAACTTTATTTATTGTTTTTTCAGATTTATCTAAAAAATGATTGACCGGGCAGGGAACAAGATTTATAGTCTTATTAAATATTTCTTATCAAAACAGTTGGTTTTATCTAACAAAAGGAGGATATACACATGTCAGAGGAACGTTCATATCGTTTAGAAACAAAAGCCATTCACGCAGGTCAGGAGCTTGATTCAGCGACCTATTCAAGAGCCGTACCGATTTACCAAACAAGCTCATTTGGTTTTAGAGATAGTGAGCATGCAGCAAATTTATTCGGTCTTCAGGAGCCTGGCAATATTTACTCGCGTATTATGAACCCTACAAATGACGTATTTGAAAAACGAATCGCTGAGCTTGAAGGTGGAATTGGTGCACTTGCTGTTTCTTCTGGACAAGCAGCTACGACTTATTCTATTTTAAACATCGCAGGAGCAGGGGATGAAATCGTTTCCTCAAGCAGCCTATATGGAGGTACCTACAATTTATTTGCCCATACGCTCAAAAAACTCGGAATTACAGTAAAATTTGTCGATTCATCTAACCTTGAAGAACTCGAAGCAGCAATTACAGACAAAACAAAGGCAGTGTATGCAGAGAGCATTGGGAATCCAAAAGGCGACATTTTACATATTGAAGCCATCTCAGCGATTGCACACAAGCACCATATTCCACTTATTGTGGACAATACGCTCGCCAGTCCCTATTTATTAAGACCTATCGAGTTCGGTGCAGACATTGTCGTCCACTCAGCTACGAAATTTATTGGCGGTCATGGTACATCGATTGGCGGTGTCATCGTTGATAGCGGCAAATTCCCTTGGGCTGACAGCGATAAGTTCAAAGGGCTGACTGAACCAGATCCAAGTTATCATGGCCTAACATATACAGAAGCGATTGGAGAAGCAGCTTATATCACCAAAGCACGAGTACAGCTCTTACGTGATTTAGGGGCTGCCCTGTCGCCATTCAACTCATTTTTACTTCTGCAAGGCTTAGAAACATTACACCTTCGTCTTGAGCGACATAGTGAAAATGCGTTGAAAACTGCACAATTCTTACAGGATCACCCTCTTGTCGATTGGGTAAGCTATCCTGGTCTTGAAAGTCACGAATCGTATGAGCTTGCTCAAACATATTTGCCGAAAGGACAAGGTGCAATCCTCACATTCGGTATTAAAGGCGGGCGAGAAGCAGGGAAAAAGCTCATTGATTCCGTGCAGCTTTTCTCCCATCTCGCAAACGTGGGCGATTCTAAATCATTAATCATTCATCCTGCCAGCACAACGCATCAGCAATTAAGTGAAGCTGAACAAAAAGCGACAGGTGTCACACCAGAACTCATTCGTTTATCGGTTGGAACAGAAGCAATTGAAGACATCCTTGCAGATCTTGAACAAGCCCTAACAAAAAGCCAGTCTGAATGAAATAGAAAAAAGCACACGGCTGTGTGCTTTTTTCTTATTTGTTGAGTAATCGAATATCTTGGAATGGATAAAATACAAATGAGGTAGTTCCTTGAATATCACGTTTTGTAAAAAGGCCTAAGCCGTTGCGGCTGTCCATTGAATTTTGGCGGTTGTCACCCATCACAAAATACTTTCCTTTCGGAACAGTAAGAGGACCAAAATCAGGTGTCAGCAAAGTACCGTCTGCAGCTGCTTTCTTTTTATTTGACGCTAAGTAAGGCTCCGCCACTTTTTGACCATTGACGTATAGCTGGTCATTTTTCATTTCAATTTTATCACCAGGTAAACCAATCAATCGTTTGACATAATGGGTGCTGCGGTCTTCCCCATCAAGAACAATGATCTGCCCTCGTTTATAATCATCGAAATAATCAACTGTTTTATTCACAAACACCCGCTCTGTGTTATGCAGTGTTGGGTCCATAGAAGTTCCTTTCACGATGTATGGCGCGAATAAAAAGTTCCGAATGATAAAAACAGCAATGAATGCGATGAGAATGGCTTTGATCCAGCCCCATAATTCTGATTTCTTTTTTTGTGTTTTTGTATTTGTTGTCATAAGCTCCTCCTGAATTCCCCTAGGACGAAATGTGTTTCACCAGCTATCAGCCAGCGTCACGCTTGTTTCTACCTAAATATAAACATATTTTGCCAACAAATCAAGCGATGAGAGAAAAAAGGCAAGCACCTTGCTGTGCTTGCCCAAAACTCAGTTAGTTAGCAGAAGAACCTGCATCTTTTTCTTCGTTTGTTTTACCATAGAAATAATCCGATGGATTCACTGGTTTGAAATCAGATAATTTATGGAATCGAAGAAGATCCCTGTAGAGCACTTTATCTGAAAGACTTAACTGATTATCAACACGGGCTTTAATCGCCTCTGTCTGTTTATTTTGTTTCACCACTTTACCCGTCTTCGTATCATAGACAGTATTATCGACAAGTGTATATTTCGGTGTCACATAGTTTCCATTACGGAAAGCAACGGTCTGATCATGCTTTTTAGAGAATAAATCTGTTCCAAAATTCACGAATTCATTTGAATCGATACCTTGTAAGTGAAGAAGCGTTGGCATTACATCTACTTCACCACCATACGTATGGTTCACGCCGCCCTGCTTACCAGGAATACGAATCATGAGTGGAACACGCTGATTTTGTGCATTTTGGTAAGGCGTAATTTCTTTTCCTTGAATTTCACTCATTGCACGGTTATGGTTCTCAGAAATACCGTTATGGTCACCATATAACAAAATAACTGAGTCTTTATATAGACCTGATTTTTTCAAGTCTTTAAAGAATTGCTCTAATGACTCATCTAAATATCGTGCTGTCTGGAAATAGTTATCCACTGTTTTATCGCCAGTTGTTGCTTTAGCGATGGTCGCATCTTTTTCATCCAAATTAAATGGATAGTGATTTGTCAGTGTCATTAAGTGTGCATAAAATGGCTTTTTCATTGATTCTAACATTGGAATGGATTCTTTGAAGAACGGTTTATCCTTCAGACCCATATTCACAAGGTTTTCTTCGTCCATGTTGTAATGGGAAGCATCGAAGAATTGATCAATTCCCATATGTTTATAAATCGTGTCACGGTTCCAGAAAGATTTATAGTCTCCGTGAAGCACTGCACTCGTATAGCCTGCTTTTTGATCTAGGATGGCAGGAAGTGATTGGAAGGTATTTTCACCTTTTGTCACAAACGCGGCTCCCTCTGGCAGACCAAACATACTATTGTCCATCATCAGCTCAGCATCAGAAGTTTTACCTTGACCAGTCTGATGGAAGAAGTTATCGAAATACGTAAAATCTTCTTTTCCATGAGCGAGTTTGTTTAAAAATGGTGTCACTTCTTCTCCATTTAACTTGTAGTCAATTAAAAATGACTGGAAGCTCTCTAAATGGATTTTAATGATGTTTTTCCCTTTTGCTTTACCAAAATATTCTGCATTTGGCTTCGCATAGTGAGACGTCGTATAGTTCACAACATCCGTTAAATCATCACTGCTCGCATTAGCTACCTGTGTCGCATTTTGTGCTGTTTGAACACCGTCATAAATCGCATAGTTATACAAACCTAAATATTTGACAATATACTTATGATCGAATGTTCTCGTTAATAATTCTGGACGATCCTTTTCAGCTAAATGAAGGTTAACAAAGAACAGACCTACACCAGCAGCCACAATCAGCAGTGCAAATGTCTTTTTCATTTGGAACTTCTTCACTTCTGGTCTCCAAATGACAATCGCAATCAAGATAATAATATCAAGGAAGTACAAAAGGTCATGCGGCTTAATGCTAGCTAACACGCCGCCAGTCATTCCTCCCCCGAGATTGCCTGCTTGCTTCATTGTCGGGAAAGTCAAGAAATCATCAAAGAAACGATAATACGCTACATTGGCATATAAAAGTGCGGTCATAATAAAATCAATTACAATTAAAACAATGGCAGATTTACGCCCCTTGAAAAAGAGAGCAAGTCCTAAAAACACAATGGCTGAACTGAATGGATTTAATAAGAGAAGACCCTCTTGAAAAGATCCTTTCACCCCTAAATTAAAGTCCATTTTGTAGGCTGTGTACGATTTTGCCCAAAATAAAAGAACAGCCAAAACAAAAAAGCTATATTTGTTCGCAAATATTTTTTTCATAAAACCTCTTCTTTCTTATTTTCGATCTGATATAAGTGAAATCATAAAAAATTTACATTCATTTTGCAAATGTAAATCTTCTGCACCAAGCATTCCGATGATCTGTCAATGCCGGTACCATGTACTCCTTTAATATAACGAATGAGAAGCATCATAAGTTTCAAAAAAAATACGAGTAAATAAAAGGAAAAATATCCATTTACATTAAATTTACTTACACTTCAAGTTTCAGTGAATGAAGAAGGTTTTGTAAATCACTCAGTATTACTTTACTTTTTTCATCTGAGCGTGTCAAAGTAATTATAAAGAAAAGGAAGAATCGCCTAGGCTTTTCGACTCACTTACCCAAATTTATACAAAATTCGATTCCTGCTTCTTTTATTGTGACTTAACCTCCAGCAATCCATGTAACCGCCTAAAAAACAGTTTTAAACAAAAAAGGCTTGATTTCTCCTACTGATATGCGGTGTGATAAAGATATAGATTTTGATTATATCATCTCTATGATCATGACAAAAACTCAGGGCTGGAGGACATCACATGAAAATTAACAAACAAATAAACACATTTAATGAAAGATTTTCGGAAGATATCGTCAACATCATAGCTGTCACAGGACCTTCTGGCGTAGGCGCAGGGAAAGCAGGACAGGAGTCTCTTTGGACCGCCTCTATTCCACTGATTGCCTGGAAGGAAAACGGCCACATCACAACCGAAACGATAAGGCTCTGCTGGTTAACAGATGACGAAGGATTAAGGGAAAAGCAGACACAATTACATAAAGAGTCAATCGTTTCACTTCAGGTTCGAAAGGGCGAAAGAGAATTCATGCTTGTATCATTGAGTGATGTAGATACAACTGATCAAGAGCTTCAAGATATCTTAGAAGAAGCCCAAAAACCAGTCTTTTATCATGATGACACACTTGGCAGCTTTGAATTAGTGAAAGGACTAGATTTATTTGAAAAGACGATCCAATGGAGCAATCAAGAGTGCCTGCTCTACTTCAACCTCGAAGAAGAGGAAAAAATAAATGACTCTCTACAGACAGCAAACAAACTCATACGAGAACAGGCAAAATGGGATTCTTCTATTAAATCATTTGCCGCAAATCAGCTGATTGATCTAGCAAAAGACTGGCAGGAACAAGACGAATCTGCTGAAGAACAAGAAGACCTAACACTGGATCAATTTATGGACCGCATGTCATTTGAAAGCCTGCATGTTTACCCTGATGGAGAGTTTGAAGTCTACTGCCATGATGGTGATTTATTTTGGGGACATGTCATTATTGTCACAGGAAATATAAATGGCACATTTCAAGATGCACACATTGCAGGCTAAAGGCTGGAGGGATTAATTAATGGAGATCAAAGCTTTTCAAGAATTAAATCAAATTGGGAAAACGCCCGTCATCGCCAAAATTGGCGGCTTCCGTCCTGATCCAGCTGTGCACAGCTGGTTTGCCGGCCATTTTTTCATCGATCCTGATCAAGGCTGGCCGACAGATCAAGATGGGGCCATGATTCCAGTTTTACAAATTTATTTACCTGAAGTACCAGGAGGAATAAACGGCTTCAATCAATGTAAGATGATTCAAATTTTTCTCAATCAGAAAGAACTTCCGATTGATATCACCAAAAACGGTGAAGGATGGAAGCTCATTGAATATTCGACACTCGATGGTTTAGAAGTAGCTGAGACTCCTGAAGAAGTGAGAGGGCTCAAACCCTTCCAAATCCAATGGAACGAAAGTGAGCAAAAGGACTTCCCTTGCTGGGAAGAAGCCTGGTCATATGTAGATTTATCAGAAGTAAACGAAAATGAAGAAGCGACAGACCTCTTCTTTAACCAATACACAAATTATTCGTTCACAAAAATCGGTGGATATGGGGCTTATATTCAATCCCCGCCCCATCAACAATCAGGCGAATTCATGCTGCAAATCGCCTCAGAAGAAAAACCTCGTTTTATGATTGGCGATAACGGCACGATGTATTTCTATTACGACAAAGAAATAAACGAATGGTTTATGCACTGGGATTGTTTTTAATTGTATGTCAACTTAAGGTAACGAACGTAAATTACTGCAAGCATTACAACGTGCCATGTAAACTGAAAAAAGAGCCACACTTTCCTGTGGCTCTTTTTATATCAATTGAATGTTCCTTTTGAAGAAAACAATTGACGCCTGGACAACTCACCCCGTATATTATGTATAAATCCATCTTTCTCAAAGAAAAGGGGGCCTCACATGCGCTTGTTTAAGAACTGGAGAAAAAAGCAACCTGCACAGCAGTTCACTACAGAAAAGCAAGAAGACAGCATCCCAATCAACTTCTCCACACTTCCCTTTGGCACAGACACCTTAGATGATTTTCTGTTCAACCTAGACCTGACCTCCAAGCTCACAGATCCCTATAAAGAAACAGATACGAACAAACAAACCTAGACCTTCCGAAAATTCTCATCCAATTTTGGATGATTTTTTTATACTCAATGAAAGGTGTATTCAAATGAAAACATATTATATCGTCAGACACTGTCAAGCAGATGGACAAGCGAAAGATGCCGCATTAACGCCACAAGGCATCGCTCAATCTCATGAATTGGCACAGTTTTTTTCCAGCATTCACCTCAATCAGATCATCTCCAGTCCCTATAAACGAGCAATCCAAACCACTGAGCCCCTTGCCTATGCAAAACAGCTAGAGATAAAAATCGATGAGCGCCTCTCTGAACGTGTGTTAAGCAGCAAACCAATAGACAATTGGTATGAGAAACTAAAGCTGAGATTTACATATGACCTATGAGGGCGGGGAATCGAGCCAAGAAGCCATGAATCGTATTGTAGAAGCACTCCATGAACAAATAAAATTAGAAAAAGATCATACTCTATTCGCCACCCATGGCAATATCATGAGCCTGCTTCTTAAACACGCCGATCCAACGATTGGATTCGAGGAGTGGGAGAAATTAAGCAATCCAGATGTCTATATCCTGAGATATTTTAATCCAGATCATATAGAAACAAAACGAATATGGCAATAAAAAAACGGCAGAATGAATTCTGTCGTTTTCTCATCTATTGCTGAAAATAAAAGGCCTCTACCCACTCATACGGCTTCTTACGCTCCGCACACCATTTCATAAAACCTCTTGTCTCCGTCTTCTGAAACGCCATCCAGTCTGTTAAAAGCTGACCATAATAAGCTGCTTGTTTTTGAACATTGGTACGAGTCCTTACATCTTGGATCAGCATCATCACATCTTCAATACCTTGAATTCTCTCCTGATCCTTCTCATAGGTGCTTAAATAAAGATCTTCATGTATATGATGAAACGAATACCACAAGGCCGATAAATAGGTTTCACAAATTTGAACGATCACACGCTGCTCCTTGCTGCCCCCAAGCTCTAGTGCCTTCAATAAATAGGGCAGCCCCTCTCCCTGATGCACAAACAAACCTTGCCAGCGATACGGCCTCACATCCAATGGATCAACATTCTCCCACGTTTGAAGAACAGGTTGTACCACCCCATTTACCAACGGATACACAAGCACATGATAACCATCCTCAAACCGTTCAATCCACTCAAACAACCAAGCAACAAATATACGCTGTACTTCAAAATCATTCTCTCTCATCTCTTCAATAAAGGCCTGAAGAACTTTTAACGCATCTTTACGCAAGCCCTGTTCTTTTCTCACACAGTACTGTCTAAAAAGTGGATAATCCTTTGAGCCCTCATCTTGAATGATGGTCTGCAATATCGTCTTCGTTTGCAACATAACAACGCCGCCTCTTTACATTTTTATATCTATTTGTCTTTCTAATTTAAAGGTAAGCAGTTTTACATCCATTCTTTTCTGTGGTCATGAATAAATTGAATGTCTTTTTGATAATGTGTGAGATGTCCTTCGTGAATCATGTTTTCAAAAGCGATATTCCCCTCACTCGCTTTTCGTTTCATGTACTGACATAACCCTTCTAAACGCAGCAACACCATATCCAAATAATCTTCTGCTATTTCCTCACCATAAGATTCAAAAAACAGTTTCACTCTATGCTTTATATGATCTGCATGTTCTAATGAATGATAATTTACGACCTCCCCTGTTTCAGTGCGAAAAAATCTACTGAGAGGCACACATGTATAAAGCGTATAGGCGATATCCCAAAGCCTCGGGCCAGGAGCTGCTACATCAAAATCAATGATTCCTACTGGTTTTTCGTGATTGAAAATAATATTGTACATAGCAAAATCATTATGGCACACAACCTCTACATTGTTCGGTGTATTGTCCATTCGTTCCCAATCATCTGAAATGGGGAAGTCACGAACGGCATCGTGATAAAGTCTCAGCATATTCGCTATTTCTTTTAGTACATCGTGAGAACACATATATTCTTTTAAGGGATCATGACCGGCCACACCTTCAATAAAGGACAAGATCTCTCTACCTTTTTCATCAACTCCTAAAAACTTTGGAGCATAGGAAAAATTCTTTTTCTCTAAATGCTTTAGCAGCTTCTGTATGTTAATATTGTCTGACTTTACTTCTCGGCGAACCGTATCTCCAGAACGATATACGTTTGAGACATTCCCTCCTGTCAGTAATGCTTCATTGTCGTATTGATTTTTCATAAAAATCCCCCTATAGCTGGGGCACAATGATGATGTCAGCTAAAGTTGTGTTTGCCCACAAAGATAAATTTAGTTATACAAAGAAAGATAGCTACATCTTTCTTTGGGGTGAGTTGCACCATTTTGTTTCCCTTACGCAACTAAATGTATTTTATCAAATGATGTGAATCATCTAAAGGTTTATTCTGATAAAAGGAATGACATGTTCTCTATTTTCTAATAGGTTTATATGTTATATCTAAAAACACAAAAAAACACTTCACCATAATGGGAAGCGTTAGATTGACGGATAAAATACCGTTTATAAAAATTTTAATAGATACCGGTGGCCGGGGTCGAACCGGCACTCCGTGAGGAACACGATTTTGAGTCGTGCGCGTCTGCCAATTCCGCCACACCGGCATGATCATTAAAGAGCGCAACTTATATTAAAAAACAATGGTGCCGAGGGCCGGACTTGAACCGGCACGGTAGTCACCTACCGCAGGATTTTAAGTCCTGTGTGTCTGCCAATTCCACCACCCCGGCAGTCTTTTCAAAAAGGCGACACCCGGATTTGAACCGGGGATAAAGGTTTTGCAGACCTCTGCCTTACCACTTGGCTATGCCGCCATTATTGGAGCGGAAGACGGGATTCGAACCCGCGACCCCCACCTTGGCAAGGTGGTGTTCTACCACTGAACTACTTCCGCACATCAACTGGGCTAGCTGGATTCGAACCAACGCATGACGGAGTCAAAGTCCGTTGCCTTACCGCTTGGCTATAGCCCAATAATAAAATGGGGCGATTGATGGGAATCGAACCCACGAGTGCCAGAGCCACAATCTGGTGCGTTAACCACTTCGCCACAACCGC
>BSBG01000005.1 GCA_030159235.1 Bacillus safensis
GGAGTTGGAATATATCAAAAGAGCCAACGATATATTGGAGAACGGGAGATTTCAAGAAATCTTTAATTGAAATAGGTTTAGCTAAATATACAGGTAATATTCGTTCAATTACACTAACGTTAAGCGAAAATGTACACAAAGTGGAAAGTTTGAAATTAAATATGGAAGATATAAATATGGTTAAAGGTGTACCGAGTTTTCAGTTAGAAGAATCTAATGATAATACCTATATAGACGAAAAAGGTAAATTAGATGTATATATAGGGATGGATAAGGTATTAATTACATTCTCAGAAAATGATGCAGTATCTATTTTACAAAATGATACAGTAGGATTTGCTTTGGATAAAGAAGAAGTAGTATGTGGTATTATCATAAGTGGTATGTTAGAACATGAAAAGAAAGCCTTAGAAGATGCATTGAATTAGAGTATTATGAGATACCAAAAACCTTGATTGGTTAAATGCCTTCAAGGATTTTTGGTGTTTATTGTGCTTCGTACCTGAAAATGTGAAAGGGCTTAAGGTAGAACCTAGTGAATCAAATGTCATTTATACTAAAAAGAACAATGATATTGATCATTGTTCAAATGAATTTTAAGATAAAAAACGTTTAAAATGAGAAGTAAGAAAGTAGGTAGAAATTATTTCAAATTGTAAAGGAGAAAAAACCATGCTATGGATTTTCACACAAAACCAGCAAACTCTGATTCATGTACAAGAAGTCTCAGTAAGCGGCAAAAAAATTGAAGGGATGATCTTGGGAAGTACTTCTTGGGCAAAGATGCTCGGCAAGTACGACTCAAATGATCGCGCAGCCGAGATCCTTCAAGACATGATGAAGACGATTGAAGAACATCCAAATGACACGATGACATACCGAATGCCGCTTCAATAAAAAAGAAACCACCTTTCCATCATGAAAAGGTGGTTTTTGTTTATGCTGATGTTTTTGTAAAGGCTAAGAATAAAGGGATGCCTGTGCCGACAAGGGTTGTGGCAAATAGGAACATACCGCAAATGAATAGAAAATGACTGGCTGAAAAGACAAGTGCCAGAATGAGAAAAACGATGCTGAGTCCTATCATACTATAGGATGGAACAAAGCGGCGTTTGTAGGTGGCTTTCTTTGTTAGGAATGAGAAGAAAATACCAAATACTAAAGGGACAATCCATAAGTAAAATAAAATAATAAGAGACATACTTCATACCTCGATTTTTCCTTCTATTTTATCAGATGCCGATCGCAACGGATACCACAAAGCTTCACTTTGTAAAATAATTCATGCAATCGACACAATTATGTGGGCTGATTCATGGAATGCGTGTTTTGTTTCATATATTCAGGCTGCAAAAGGGCGTATACACAATGATCGGTAAAGCGATCGCCCAGCCATTCACATTGTCTCAAAATGCCTTCAAACGAAAAGGATAATCGCTCTGGGATGCGTCTGCTCTTTTGGTTATCGACAGCAGCCCTGATCTCAATGCGGTGCAGTCCGCACTCTTCAAATAAATATTGAATGACGGCTTTACACGCTTTTGTCATGATGCCTTTTCCTTGATAGCCTTCTCCGAGCCAATAGCCAATTGAAACGGTTCTGTTGATCCAATGAATTTGGTGGGTGCCAATGATGCCGACGAGTTCTCCATGTGACCAGATGCCCGCTTGAAAACCGTTGTTCTGCAAGGCTTGCTGCATGGCACCTTGAATGAACGCCATGCTGTCTTCCTCTGTTTGCGTTGAATCCACCCAAAGCATCCATTCACGTAAATGCTCTCTTGACCGCTGGATGAGCAAATATAGATTTCTTGCGTCTCTTGGCTCAAGCAGCCGCATGGATATCTCTTGATCCTGATAAAAAAACATGTGCCCACATCCTCTCAAGGGGAATTTTACCATAATCGCATGAAAAGAAAAAGACAGCATCATCACTGTCTTTTACATAAACGTATCCACAATTAAAAAGAGATTAAGTGCTACAACAAGAGCTGCTATCACCCAAGATATTCCTGTCACCCAGCGGGCATTCGTCAATTCGCCCATAATTCGTTTTTTACTCGTAAATAAAATGAGCGGAATTAAAGCAAAGGCAATACCAAAGGATAAGACCACCTGACTCATCACAAGGGCAGAAGTCGGATTCACCCCAGATGCAATGATCACAATAGGGGGAATGATGGTAATCAGCCGGCGGAGATACAGCGGGATTCGGTATTGAATAAAGCCCTGCATAATGATATCACCTGATAATGTACCGACAGAAGAGCTGGATAGTCCGGCTACAAGCAGGCCTACACCAAATAAAATGGCTGACACAGGACCTGCAAGTGTGCCGAAGTGCTGAAACGCAACATCCAGATCTTCAACAAAAAGACCATTTTTATAAAATAAAGCGGCTGCTACAATCAGCATGCTGGCATTGATGGCTCCAGCGACTAGCATCGCAATGAGGATATCTAAAAATTCAAAGCGGAAAATCTGTTTTTTCTCCTTTTCCGTTCTGCCGACAACTCTTCTTTGGGTTAAAGCTGAATGTAAATAGATGGCGTGCGGCATGACAGTGGCGCCTAAAATTCCAGCTGCAAGCAGCACACTATCGGTGCCATCAAATTTAGGAATGAAAAGTCCCCCGGCGACACTTGCGATATCTGGCTTGGCGACAAAGGTTTGCACTGCGAAAGCGATCACGACAACGAACAGCATGCCAGTGATGCCAGCTTCTAATGCCCGATATCCTCGTCTTTGTAGCTCTAAAATCGCAAAAGATCCAATAGCTGCAATAATAGAAGCTTCAAGTAGCGGAATCCGAAAGAGCAAGTATAAACCAAGTGCTGCCCCGATAAACTCGGCTAAATCTGTGGCAATAATGACGAGCTCTCCCTGAATCCATAAACCGATGGAGACGGGTTTTGGAAACTCTTCACGCGCGATTTCAGGTAAGTTTTTACCTGTCGCTATTCCAAGCTTTGCGGACAAGGACTGGATGAGCAAAGCCATGAGATTTGATATGAGAATAACCCATAGAAGAAGATATCCGTATTTGGAGCCAGCCGCAATGTTGGTGGCAAAGTTCCCTGGATCAATATAGGCAATGGCTGCAATAAAAGCAGGGCCTAGAAAAGGGAGGAGTCTTCTAATTCCTTTGACTTTCCCTTCTAGTGCACGCTCAGCTGCCGCTGACATGTGTGCCTGTGCCTCGATGTATTTGTTTGTCATATGTCATCACCTAGATTCTACAAAGTTTTGCTTCGGCACAAAAAGTTTCCTCGATGCAATTTTTAATCATCATATGCCCATCTTCATGAAAAGTCAACTATCTGAACTAATAGGTTTGTTTATCTTATGTAAGTGAAAAAAATAGATACCTTGTCAACGGGCGACATAAAAAACACCGCCTCTTAAGCGGTGTCCCTACTACTTCCTCTGTTTTTTGTTTTTTAAGAAACCCTTGATCCCACGCTGCGGAAGATCAGGCTTAAAATAATGACAAAGATTGCTGCCCCTAAGATCGCTGGAATGATCGCAAAGCCTGCCAGACTAGGCCCCCACGTTCCAAGTAATCCATGACCAATCCAAGCGCCTGCAAGCCCGGCAATCATTGAACCGATCCACCCTCCTGGTACACTGCCTCCAGCGAGTGCACTGCCAATGAGACCAATGACAATCGCCACAACTAATGAAATGAGAAACCCTAACATGTTGATCACTCCTCTTTTGTTTGTTTATTAAGCAATAACCGTTTTGAAAAAGATTAAAACCTTTCGGAACCGCTTCAATGTTCTATACGTATGATGGACAAGGATTGTGTATAATAACAGACAAATAACGAACGGCATCTAAGGAGGCATAAGACATGGATGAAAGAGAGTGGTTAAAAGCACAATTAAAGGAGATTGAGAAGTGGGAGAAAGATCAGCAAAAGGTATGGTTTTGGGAGAAGCTCAGCAGGCTTCCATTTCAAATGCTGGACAAGCTGACGCCTGCCTTTATACAGAAAAAAATCGGTGTGCTGCTAGATGAGATGGGGAATTATATTCAATCAGGCGGTGTCTATTTAACATCAGAAAAAGGCATCATTCATCAATTTCAAAAGAAATGTGCCGACGAATCCATTCAGCGCATAGAAGATATTGAAAAGGCCCCAATCAACATCATGGATGCCATTAGTGAACAAATGGGGAAAAACAGAACGAATCTCGCCACGGTACAAGGTGCGACAACTGGTGTCGGCGGTATGTTTACACTAGCGGCTGATATTCCTGCGGTCCTGGGTCTCTCCCTTAAAACATTACAGGATATTGCCGTTACCTATGGCTATGATCCTAAAAATAAGGAGGAGCGGGTCTTCATCATTAAATGCTTGCAGCTGAACTCTGCTGATGTAGTTGGAAAGAAGTCGATTCTAAAAGAGCTGAAGAGCTATCATGCATCTGAAGGAAAGCACGAAAACATGATTTCGCAAATCCAAGGGTGGCGCGAGGTAGTCTATAATTACAGAGATTCGTTTGGCTGGAAGAAACTGTTTCAGCTTGTGCCAATAGCAGGAATTTTGTTTGGCGCAGCCTCCAACCGCTCACAATTAAAAGGAATCGCCGAAACAGGCATGATGCAATACCGAAAGAGAAGAATTTTAACAAGATTAGAAGAGCTCACACAGCAAGAACAGAGTGAGTCCGGTTCATAAAAAAATCCCTCATCAAAGGGATTTTTTATTTGCTCTCATCCTCTTCTTGAAAAGCACGGATAGGTGCGTATTCATAACGTGCACGTAGTTCGCGGATCTGTTTGATGAAAGTGGAGCCAATGGTTTTTTCAGCTTCATCATACAAAGGATCAAGGGCTTGCATCCATTTTTGCCTTTCTGCTGGCGTCAATTCATGAATGGCAATCGGAGATTCCCGTTTGATGTCCTCCAGCTGATCTTTGTTCATCTGTTCAGCATGCTTTTCATTCCAAGCCGTTGTTTCGTCCATGGCTTCAAGTAAAATGCGCTTTGTTTCAGGTGTTTGGCGGTCAAAGAAGGATTGATCTGTTAAGACCACATAGCCTAAATACCCGTGATTACTGATCGTCATATAGTCTTGTATATGATAGAATTTTTTTGAATAAATATTTGAAATGGTATTTTCTTCACCGTCTACTTTTTTTGTTTCTAATAGCTGAAACGTTGAATTAAATGATTCCTGATAGGGCTTTGCACCAAGAAGTTTGAATTGTTTTTCAATCATGTCGCTTTGCATAATGCGAAGAGATTGGTTTTTTAAATCGCTAGGCTGTTTGATCGGTCCTTTATTAGAGGTAATCTGCTTAAAGCCATTTGTCCAATAAGCCATTCCCTTTAACCCGTCTTTTTGCAGCGTGCCAAACAATCTTTGTCCAATTGCACCGTGCAGGCCTTCTTGAACCGCATCGTAATTTGAAAAAGCAAAGGGAAGATCAAGTGCCAGCCACTCAGGTGACAGCATGCCGAGCTTTGAGGTAGACGGAGCGATAAATTGAACTTGATTCTCTTTGAGTGCATTAATTTCTTCAATATCAGAATAAAGGCTCCCGTTGGAGAAAATTTGAATGCTGATCTTTCCATCGGATTTTTCGTGCACAAGCTCAGCAAATTTTTTTGCGGCAAGTCCTTTAGGTGTATTATCTGCTACGACATGGCTAAATTTGAACACAAGCTGGTTCTTCAGCCCTGTCTGTTCATCATCAAAGGTTGTCGCTGATTTTGGCATCATATGATAAAAACCAAAGTATAAAGCGGTTACAAAACCGATCATGAGCAATAGCGTATAAGCGAGTAAATTCTTCATGCGTCAGATCCCCCTTATGTCAAGCATACTTGACAGAGGAAGAATTCGTAAAGATACAGGTGGAAAAATGATGAGAAATCGATTGAAATTACAACAATTATCTATTAGGTGGAAGCTCACCATCCTCACATATTTCGTTGTCATTTTCGCCCTTTTAATCGGAGGAATAGTCCTTGTCGGGGGAATTCAGCAAACAGAGGAACGAGAGCTTCGAAAAAGACTGATGAACACCGCGAGAACCGTAGCTGAGATGAATGAGGTGAAGCAGGCGTTAGCTGATCAAACAAAGGAACGTGATCGATTGCAGCATGCAATCGAAGAGATTCGGATTATTCAAGACGCTGACTACATTGTCGTGCTGGACATGGATCATGTGAGACTAACGCATCCAGTGAAAACAAGGATTGGCCAGCGCTCAGAAGGAACAGATGAAGAGCCGGCTTTTGCAGAGCATATTTATTTTTCAGAAGCAGAGGGAGAGCTTGGAACAGCCATCAGAGCTTTTTATCCAGTGAAGGATGATCAATTTAATCAAACAGGGGTTGTCCTTGTAGGGAGAACGCTGCCAAGTATGGCAGATATATTAGGAGGAATGAAGCGGGATATCCTCATGATCCTCCTGCTGACGCTCAGCTTTGGGCTTGTAGGTTCATTTTTGCTCGCCCGCCATATTAAACAGCAAATGTTTAAGCTGGAGCCGCATGAGATTGTCAGAATACTAGAGGAGCGTACCGCAACCTTTCACTCTATTAATGAAGGGGTTATCGCCATCGATAATCAGCACATGATCACCATTTTTAATGAGAAGGCGAAGCAAATTTTTGGCGTGACAGGTGATGTCGTGGGCCGGAATATTTGGGATGTGCTGTCTGACACAAGGCTTCCTGAGGTCATTGATCGCGCAGAACCTGTTTACAATGAAGAAATTCATATGAGCGGAAAGCGAATTATGAGCAGCCGGATTCCGATTGTGATGAAAAAGAGGATCATCGGAGCGGTCGCTATTTTTCAGGACCGGACGGAGGCGGCAAAATTGGCGGAGGAGCTAACAGGGGTTAAGAACTTTGTTGACGGTTTGCGGGTGCAAAACCATGAGCATATGAATAAGCTTCATACGATTGCTGGGCTGATTCAGCTTGGTAAAACTGATCAGGCGCTCGATCTAGCCTTTCAAACGACAGAGGAGCAGGAGCATGTGACGGACTTTCTTCACCGCGTCATTCAGCATGATGCGGTCGCAGGATTATTGATGAGCAAAATCAGAAGGGGCAAGGAGCTTGGCATAAGCGTTGAAGTAGATGAACATAGCTGTCTGCGTCATTTCCCTGAGCGGCTCGATCAGCATGATATGACGAAGCTGCTCGGCAATCTGATCGAGAACGCCTTTGCCTCGTATGATACTGTAGAAAGAGACACAAAATTCATTTCCATTAGTATCGATCAAACGGAGGACGTCCTTGTGATTTTAATTGAAGACAATGGCTCCGGGATCGAAGAGGAAATGATTCCTTATATTTACGATAAAGGCTTCACACACGGCAAAGAGGGCGGAACAGGCTATGGCCTGTATATTGTAAAAACGATTATTGACAAAGGGATGGGAAATGTAGAAGTCACATCAAGCATCGGCATTGGTACCACCTTCTCAATCGAATTCCCAATGATAATAGAGGAGAGAGACAGATGACTCAGATTAAGGTGCTGTTAATTGAAGATGATCCGATGGTGCAAGAAGTGAACAAGGAATTCATTAAGAGTGTTCCTGGCTTTCAAGTAGCAGCTGTCGCTGGAAATGGGGAGCAGGGTATCCAGCTAATCAAAGAAATTCGTCCAGACCTCGTAGTACTTGATGTGTATATGCCAAAAAAGGATGGCGTCAAAACGCTGCAAGACATCAGAAAACAAAAAATGCAGGTGGATGTGATTGTCATTTCTGCGGCGAAGGACAAAGAAACCATTGGCGTCATGCTTCAAAATGGTGCGCGGGATTATATTATTAAACCGTTTAAATTTGAACGAATGAAAGAATCACTTGAAAGCTATAAGACGTTTAAAACGAAAATTCGAACCGCGGCAGAATTTTCTCAGGAGATGCTGGATGATATCATCCGAAAGCCTGCTGTTAAACAGGCAGTTACCTGGCTCCCTAAAGGGCTAAATGTGCATACGATGAACGAAATTAAAGCCTACATGAGCTTGCAGGAAGGCGCGCAGTCTGCAGAAGAAGTTGCCAATGCACTTGGCATTGCCCGTGTCACGGCACGCAGGTATCTTGACTTTTTAGTAAAAGAAGGTGAGCTAAAATTAGATATGCAATATGGCGGGGTTGGACGGCCAGTAAATAAATATATCGTACATTCTGACTAAGAGACCAAAAAGACCAAAATGTACGATATGTCCATAAGCTTCACAGCCTTTGGTGAAACCGCTATCATTTATCTACAGATAACAGTTAAGCGTTTACATCAAAGGGTGAGGGAGTTGATTTTTATGAAGAGGATTTTGAAGAATCTGACATTTCAGGTGATTGCAGCTGTCATCATCGGGATCATTGTCGGGATGGTTTGGCCAAACGTCGGAAAAGAAATGAAGCCGCTTGGTGATACCTTTATCAATGCCGTTAAAATGGTCATTGCACCAATTATTTTCTTAACCATTGTTCTTGGTATTGCCAAGATGGGCGATATGAAAAAGGTTGGAAAAGTTGGGGGAAAAGCATTTATCTATTTTGAAGTTGTGACGACGCTTGCGCTTGTCATTGGGCTGTTCGTTGTCAATATCATGAAGCCGGGAGCGGGTCTTGACTATAGTAAGCTCGAAAAAGGGGATGTCTCGCAGTATACCCAAAATGGCGGACAGGGTATCGACTGGATGGAGTTTGTCACACACATCGTGCCATCTAACATGGTAGATGCTTTTGCAAAGGGTGATATTTTACAGATCTTATTCTTCTCTATTTTATTCGGTGTTGCACTCGCTGCACTTGGCGAGAAGGGGAAAGGCATCATTGAATGGCTTGATAAACTGTCACTCGTTTTCTTTAAAATCATTGGATATATCATGCGTGCTGCGCCGCTCGGTGCATTTGGGGCAATGGCCTATACGATCGGACACTTTGGGCTGGCATCGATTAAACCACTCGCGAGTCTGATGCTCTCCGTTTATATGACGATGTTCATTTTCATTTTCGTTGTGCTGAACATCATTTGTAAAATGTATGGCTTCAGCCTGTTCAGTTATCTGCGATTCATCAAGGATGAAATTTTGATTGTTCTTGGCACAAGCTCTTCAGAATCTGTGCTGCCAAGAATGATGGATAAAATGGAACGTTACGGGTGCTCTAAGTCTGTTGTTGGTCTTGTCATTCCAACGGGTTATTCCTTTAACCTAGACGGAACTTCTATCTATTTATCAATGGCCGTGGTTTTCTTGGCGCAAGTGTTTGGTGTAGACCTGTCCATCGGTCAGCAGATCACTATTATTCTTGTTCTGATGCTGACATCAAAGGGAGCTGCTGGGGTGACAGGAAGCGGATTTATCGTGCTCGCATCTACACTTGCTGCGCTTCAGGTCATACCGCTAGAGGGGCTTGCACTGCTGCTTGGGGTTGATCGTTTCATGAGTGAAGGAAGAGCTATTACAAACCTAATTGGAAATGGTATCGCAACAATTGTTGTCGCGAAGAGTGAAGGTGAATTTGACGAAACGAAGAGCAAAACAGCGCTTCAGGAAATGCGGAATATGAAGCAGGCTGTTTAGTATAAAAACAACCAAAAACCGAAACCTTATGTTCTACATGGGTTCGGTTTTTTTCTTATGTGAAAAAGAAAAAACATGAAAGTCTGATAAATTTAATACGAATCGTAAGACCTCATTGACCTTTTATTATATAATTTACAGAAAGATCCGATATAATGTATATCAGATACGATGAAAAATAGACTTTAGTCCTGGCAGGTGTGTAACGTAATGGCGGCATTTTTAAAATTGTTTGAAAAACCCGGTGTTAAGCGGTTTTTAGTATTTGTAGTATTAGCCACAGCATTATATCTATTAAGAGGAATGATGAATTTAATTCTTCTGACCTTCATTTTCACCTTTTTGATGAATCGATTAGAAGAGGTCATTAGAGGCTTTTTAAATCGCTTCCTGAAAATAGGACAGAAATCGGTCATTACCATTTTGTATATACTCCTGGCTGGTGGATTGACGTTTGGCGGATTCGTTTTTGTGCCAATTATCGCCAAACAGGTAGAGCAGTTATTTCATCTAGGAAAGAAAATTGCAGATCATCCACAAGATTTACCCTTCTTTGATGTCATCACGAACGTATTCGGAGATTTCAAAATATCAGCTTTCTTTGAGAAAGGGTTTAATTTCCTCTATACATACTTAACAGATTTCAGCACGTTCAGTATCCAGGTCATGATGTCCTTAATATTAAGCATGTTCTTCCTGCTTGAAAAAGAACGCCTCATTCAATTCATGAACAAGTTCAAAACGAGTAAAATCTCCGTGTTCTATCATGAAATTGCCTTCTTTGGACGTAAATTTTCACGAACGTTTGGAAAAGTGCTTGAAGCACAATTTATCATTGCAACCGTTAACAGTGTGTTAACGACAATCGCACTAGGTATTATGGGTTTCCCGCAGTTATTCGGATTAGCGGTCATGGTCTTTTTACTAGGCTTAATCCCGGTAGCGGGTGTGGTCATTTCTCTTATTCCACTCAGCATTATTGCGTATACACTTGGAGGCGGGATGTACGTCTTTTACATTGTGCTGGTCATTGTGATTATCCATGCAATTGAAGCTTATTTCTTAAATCCTAAGCTCATGTCAGCTAAAACAGAACTCCCTATTTTCTTCACATTTATTGTGCTGATCTTCTCTGAACATTATATTGGCATTTGGGGCCTTATTATCGGTATCCCAATCTTTGTGTTTCTTTTAGATATTTTAGAGGTCACAAATAAGGAAGAAAGTAATTAAAAAATTCATATGAACCCTGTTTGTAACTTTCCGGAAATAAGGTATAAATGGTATGAAAATATCATATTACCACACGCTTAACCCTTCTAAAGGAATGGAGGACACTTGCTTTTGGGGATGAATTTTTCTTTCATAAGAAAAAAGGATATCAATCTCATCAGCGTGGAAAGCGTGAAACATCGGTACACGTATGGACTGGGCAGGCCCACGAGAAGACTCTCTCGTGGGCCTTTTTGACGAGGAAGGGGATTTTGTTGAAGCTAGCGACGAAAATCCTGATTGCCTTGTTTGTAGGTGCAATCACAGGACTGCTGCTCAACATTTTTGCTCCTAATGTATTCAAAGTGTTAACCTCTATCTATTTACGCCCCTAGGTCAAATCTTTTTAAACCTGATTAAAATGCTCGTTGTGCCAATTACATTCTTTTCTATTATGCTCGCTATGGTATTGACTTCTGTCGATATTCCTGTTGAAGGCATTGCGCTTATCCTTGGCATAGACAGCTTGTTAAATATGGAAAGAACCGTTGTCAATATTCCAGGTGACGCCGCATGTGCCGTGATCGTGACAGAAATCGAGAAAAAGCACGAGAAAGAAACTTCATCACCTTACCTATCGATGTAATGTTCAAGAAGGGCTGATGGCTTCAGCCTTTTTTTCATGGAGTCCTTGTCTTGCGTGATATACTTTTAACAGAATGAGCGGTTTTACCTGCCGCCATAGGCTTTACATCAGAAGGAGGAACCACTTTGCAGTCTGCTGTTCTTAAAGTAGAGAAAGTCGATAAACAAATTGGCCGCAAAATGATCTTACAGGATATATCTTTAGACATTGGGCGAGGAGAAATTGTTGGATTACTTGGTCCTAATGGGTCTGGAAAAACAACCTTGATTCGCGTGATCGTTGGCTTGATGAAAAAAAACAATGGTCGAATTTTAATCAATGGATATTCACAAGATGAGGATTTTCTACAGGCGATGTCATCTGTTGGTGCGATCATAGAAAACCCCGAATTTTATTCGTATTTAACTGGCTTTGAAAACCTTGAACTGTATGCAGCCATGCACGCCGGTGTGACGGAGGAACGCATTAAGGAAGTGGTGGAAAGAGTTCGTCTAGAGCACGCCATTCATCAGAAGGTCAAGACGTATTCACTAGGGATGAAACAAAGGCTGGGGATTGCACAAGCCATTTTGCATCAGCCGAACCTACTGATTTTAGACGAACCGACAAATGGACTTGATCCTGCAGGAATGAAAGAATTCCGAGAGCACTTGCAAATGCTCGTACAAGAAGAAGGAACCTCGGTGTTATTTGCTACTCATTTATTGCATGAGGTAGAAGAACTATGTGACCGCATGATCATCATTCAAAAGGGACAGATCAAAGCTAGTACTCATCTCCGGAATATGGAGAGCAAAGAACAGGTGCTAATGAATATTCAGCCAGTCGAAAAAGCAGTTTCATGGCTTGATGCACACGAGTATACATATGAACGAAATGGAGAGTGTGTATTGCTTCAACTGAACAAAGAACATGTGCCAAAGCTGAACAAACAGCTTGTGCTGGCGGGATTTGATGTGCTTGAAATGATGCCTCAAAAGCAATCAATTGAAGAGGCGTTTATGAAATGGACGGAAGGCGGGACGACAGATGCTTCAACTCATCAAGAATGAGCATAAGAAAATCATGAGGAAAAAGATCACATTCATTGCCCTTGGCTTGATCGTTGTTTTTCAACTGGTAATGGCTCTAGCGTTGAAACGAGTGATATCCAGCTTTGGGGGACAAGACACAGTCGCAAACTATTTTGCTTATTCTACGAATGTCGTGTTTATTTTACAGGTGCTCGCTGTCGTTATTGGCGCCACCCTCATCTCAACAGAGTTTCAAAAAAGGACGATTAAGTTCTTATTGATCCGGCCAAAAACAAGGCTGCACATCTTTCTGTCAAAATTCATCACACTTGTGTTGACGGTCATTTACTTGTTTGTTTTTTATTATGTATTAGCTTTCCTATTTGGTTTCATTTTCTTTGGTACTGAATTTGATGAAACGACGGGACGGTTATTTCAGCATACGTTTGCCGTCATCGGATCTCAGTGGGTGGAAGTGGTCATGATGGCAAGCTTTGCTTTTATGTGTTCCAGTTTGTTCAGGAATAGTCTCGTTGCGCTTGTGACCTCGTTCTTTGTTTTATATGCGGCGAAGTCACTTGTGCCCATCATGTCTCTCTTAGAAAATCAGTGGGGGAAAATCCTGCTTTTTGCTAATACGGACTTTACTCAGTACAGCTTTCAAGGACCGCCGGCCTTTCAAGGGATGAGCCCTTTGTTTTCTCTATTTATAGTGGGGGCGCATTTTATTTTCTTTGTAGGTGCGGCCTGGGTCCTTTTCTGGAAACGAGATGTAAATGTGTAAAAATTGTGTCAAATAACAAGAAAAATTCGTGACATCTTTGTGAAAACGAGTCGGTATTTCACGATATCCAGCTGATTTTGACTTATAATAAGAAGGAGTCATGGAGGTGGCACTATCGTGAAAAATTTCATTACGGCTTTACCAATTTTGTTGCTGCTGTCGTTTTCGTTCGTGTCTTTTGCCTTCCAGTTTGATCATCTTGTTTATTTCAGACTAGCGCTAGGGATCTTTTCGTTAGCGGGTCTTTTCTTTCTGTATACACTTAAAAGAAACATGAAATGGTTCATGGTCTATTTATATGCGAGCTGGATCATTCTTGCTGCCGTCACGACATTTGAGGAACCAGTCTTTTCCCAATTCTTCTTCGGCGGTTTAACGATGACAATGGGTTATCTCACATATATGCTCATTTATTTAGGAATGAAGCAGGACCGTGTAGCGAAATCACATTAAAACAAAAGCCGATAAAATCGAATAACAGATTTTATCGGCTTTTTTATTTCTGTTGTAGCAGACAAAAGAGCAGCCGGCTATGACTGCTCTTCTTGTGCTTATGATTCACGCCCAGCAGCTGCAAGCTGTTTCTGGTGTTTTTTGTCGATGGTTTCGTATATACTTTCCATCATTTTAGGATCGCGCATAATGGCCTTTTTGTTCTCTTCAATCAATTGCTGATAGGTTTTGATTTTCTTTTTAGACATTTGTCTCAACGCTCCTTTATCAGTATGGATATCTATAGAATTTCACATAGTTGAAATTGATAATCATTTTCAATTAGCAACTCCATTATACAAAGACAAATGTCAGAAGTAAAGATTCAATTCAGAAAATTCATGTAACCGACATATTCCCAGCTGTATCGACGCTGAATTCTTTCCCAGGAAATAATTCCTGTCAATTCTTGTCGTGATCGAGACATCATAAGTTTGTTGAAACGTTTTGGCCCCAGATCTCGTCTTATGTAGAGATTTGAAGTCAAAGGTTGCGAAGAAATAAAAAAGACACCAGCAAAAGTTTGCTGATGTCCTTTATTCAAGCAATTAAGAAACGTGCTCTTGAAGAAACTCTGTCACTTCTTCAGGCGATTTTGCGTTTGCGCTGTGTAAATGGCCTGTTTTTTCACCATTTTTGAAAATTAACAGGCTTGGAATGCCCATTACCTGATATGTTTCCGCTAATTCAGGGAAATCATCTTTGTTTATTTCAAACCATTCATGGTGAGCATAAGCTTCTAGGATATCTGGAATGAACATGTCCATTCTTGTGCAATCAGGACACCATGTTGCAAAGAATTTAACGATGACTTCTTTGTCTGATTGAATAATTTCATTGAATTGTTCAGTACTTGTGATTTTTTTCAATTTGTCACAACTCCTTTTCAATGTCATTTTAATATAAAATTAAGGCGAATGACATACAAATGCTCAGGGGGCGCTTACATTCTTTACAAATCATTTCAATTTCGTAACAACAAAAATTAATTAGAGCATTTTTACTTGAAAGTGATAAGATAGTAAAGATGAATTTTAGTGGGGGGAGTATCCATTGAAAATAAGTTTAGGATTGATTTACGGCGGAAAGTCAGCCGAACATAATGTATCACTGCAAACAGCCCTTGCAGTTACAAAAGCACTTAACACTGAGAAGTTCGATATACATCCAATTTATATTACAGAAGAGGGTGAATGGTTAAGAGGCGAAAAACTCACTGAACCAGTATCAAACGTCAAAATGCTTCAATTTGAACAGAACGCTAAGACGTTTTTACCAACTTCTTTAAATGAGAGCATGTTTCCACAGCCTGCATCGGCTGATGAGAAAATTGATGTTGTCTTCCCATTGCTGCACGGACCAAATGGCGAGGATGGAACAATGCAAGGATTACTTGAACTGTTAAATATCCCTTATGTCGGCAACGGCGTTCTCGCTTCTGCTGCGGGTATGGATAAAGTATTGATGAAAGATGTTTTTGCACAAGCAGGACTTGCACAAGCAAAGCACCTTTCCTTCAATAAAAAAGACTATGAAAAAGCGACATCAGACAGCTTAGAACAAGTGGAAAAAATTCTTGGCTATCCATGCTTCGTGAAGCCTGCCAACATGGGGTCAAGTGTTGGAATTAGCAAATGTCGCAGCAAAGAAGAGCTGCAAACCGCATTCAACCTCGCTTTCCAATATGATCGTCGTGTGGTTGTAGAAGAAGGCGTCGTTGGAAGAGAAATTGAAATTGGTGTATTAGGCAATGACGAACCAAAATGCTCTGTCGTTGGTGAAATTGCACCTAAAACAGATTTTTATGACTACAAAGCAAAATATGAAGATGGCGATACAGATTTGATCATTCCTGCGAGTGTGTCAGAGGATGAGTACAAGACGATTCATGATATGGCGATTAAGGCATTTAAAGCGCTCGATGGATCTGGTCTTGTACGTGCAGACTTCTTCCTGACAGAAAAAGGCGAAGTGTTGATCAATGAAGTGAATACAATGCCTGGATTCACACCATTTAGTATGTTCCCGCTGCTTTGGAAGCACACCGGTGTAGAGTATCCAGAGTTGATTGAAAAGCTGGTGTCACTTGCAATTGAACGCCATCAAGAAAAACAAACCATTAAAACCACTTTTTAATGTGAGCAACAAGCAGACACTATCCTTAGGTAGTGTCTCTTTTCCTTCAAACGTGAAATGAGAAAGAGAGGCGAAAAATCATGATCAAACGTACAGTGAAACAAATCGCCCAAATGGCTGGTGGAACACTATCTAATCAAGCTTTTGGCGAAGAGAAGGTTCACGGAGTGACTACAGATACACGTAAAGTATCAAAAGGCGCACTGTTTATTCCGCTTATCGGAGAACATTTTAACGGTCACACATTTGCTTCAAAAGCAGTGGAGCTTGGAGCCGCAGCTGTTCTTTGGAATCAAAAAGAAGCCAATCCTCCGGAAGGCACTCCAGTTATTCTTGTAGAGGATACACTAGTTGCTCTTCAACAGCTGGCGAAATCATACTTAAAAGAAGAAAACCCTCGTGTTGTCGGTATTACAGGAAGTAATGGGAAAACCACAACGAAAGACATGATTCATTCCGTTCTGAAAACGGCGTACCATGTTCATAAAACAGACGGTAACTTTAATAATCATATCGGTCTTCCGCTCACCATTCTTGCAATGCCAGAAGGGACAGATATCGCTGTATTAGAGATGGGTATGAGTGCAAAAGGCGAAATCGAATTTTTATCAAACCTAGCTGAGCCTGATGCAGCAGTCATCACAAATATCGGGGAATCTCATATGCAGGATTTAGGATCAAGAGAAGCCATTGCTGATGCAAAATATGAGATCACAACAGGGTTAAAAGAGGATGGCATCTTTTATTACTTAGGAGATGAGCCGTTGCTCCGCGAAAGAGCGAATTCACTCTCGCAGCGTGTAAAAACCTTTGGAGAAGCAGAGGACTGTGATATCAAGGTAACGCATATCAACCAGCTTGCAGAAGGAACAGAATTTCAAGTCGAAGGGTATGCCCAGGGGTTTCTCATTCCTGTATTAGGGAAACATAATGTGAAGAATGCACTTGCCGCTATTGCCATAGGTCAGCACTTTGGGCTGAATGAAAGACAAATCGCCCAAGGGCTGATGCAAACGAAGTTGACAGGGATGCGTCTTGAACTGTTTAAAACAGACAAAGGAATCACTGTCATCAATGATGCGTATAATGCAAGTCCTACTTCTATGAAAGCTGCAATTGATCTTGTAGGGGATATGGACGGCTTCGCAAATCGTATTCTTGTACTTGGAGACATGCTCGAAATGGGCAGCGAAGAAGAAACGTATCATTATGAGTTGGGCCGTTACATCAAGCCTGAATTTATTGATCATGTCATAACGTATGGTCGTCTAGGTACATTCATTGCTGAAGGGGCGAAGAAATCATTCGGAGCTGAGCACGTGTTCTCCTTTATGGACAAAGAAGACCTGAAGAAAAAACTAGCTGAAGTGGCAGGGCCTGACGATGTTGTGCTTGTCAAAGCCTCACGCGGAATGAGATTGGAAGAAGTCATTACTGCACTATAAAAGCGAGCAGCAAAGAAGGTGACAGAATGATTGGTTGTTTATGTATCCACGGTTTTACTGGTGCTCCTTATGAAGTAGAACCGCTGGCGCAATATTTAAAACAGGCGGCGGATTGGAACGTGCAGTCTGTCACGCTTCCGGGGCATGGGGAGGAGCTTCAGTTAAAAGGCATTCTCTATCAGGAATGGATGGCCACTGCTGAACTAGAACTCTTATCCCTTTACCGAACCTGTGACACCATTTATTTGATCGGATTTTCGATGGGCGGAATGATTGCATCTTACTTAGCAGCGAAGTATCCAGTTGCCCGTCTCGTTCTTTTAAGTGCTGCGGCCAAATATGTGAACCCGAAACAAATGATGCAAGACACGAGGCAGATGGTAAAGGAGTCCCTGTCCGGTTTAATTGATACGAATCCTTTGTATGACCGGTATCGTCAACTTGCAAAAGATAGCATGCAATAAAATGCATGTTACCTGCAGAAGGTTGCACGAGTGTCATGCAAAGAGCCTCATTTCACTGCATTTCAAAGTGGCACGGAACTTGCATATGAAAACATGAACCGAGCACAAGGAAAGGTGGGCATATATGAAGCTTGACGATCTGATTGTGAAAGCTGCCCAGCTGCAAAATAAAACGGCGGCTGTGGCTCATGCAGAAGACGAAGAAGTGCTTCATGCTATAAAAATGGCAATTGAACGAAAGATCGCTCGCTTTCTCCTGGTTGGGAACAAACGCAACCTGAAGGAGCTAGTGAAACAGCATGAGATCAATGAGGACTGGATAGATATTATTCATTCAGATTCTCCCGAAGAATCTGCCAAAATTGCCGTGCAGGCAGTCAGTGAGAAGCATGCAGATATTTTGATGAAGGGGAATGTCCCGACAGCCGTCCTTTTAAAAGCCGTCCTAAATAAAGAGTACGGGCTTCGGACAGCGAGTGTCCTATCACATGTCGCGGCATTTGAAGTACCGGGCTTTGATCGTTTTATCTATGTGACGGATTCTGCGATGAACATCGCGCCCGATTTAAATATGCTAAAAGAAATTACGATCAATTCTGTTCAAGTAGCACAAGCTGTCGGAAACGACATGCCGAAGGTTGCAGTGCTTTCTGCAGTAGAGGTCGTGAACCCGGCAATGGATTCAACTTTAACTGCGGCAAGTCTGGCGCAAATGAATCGAAGAGGTCAAATTTCTGGATGTAGCATTGATGGGCCTCTTGCTTTAGATAATGCCATTTCTCAAACGGCAGCTTCTCATAAAAATATTACGAGCGATGTAGCAGGACATGCAGATATTTTGCTTGTACCAACAATTGAAGCAGGAAACATTCTTTATAAATCTCTCATCTACTTTGCGCATGCAAAGGTGGGAGCTGTGGTGGCAGGAGCGAAGGCGCCGATTGCTTTAACTAGCCGGTCTGATTCAGCCGAAAGTAAGCTTTATTCAATCGCGCTTGCCATCTGTACATCAAATTAAGCGGAAGTAATAGGAGGAATAATACAATGGAACTTTTTAAATATATGGAACGATACGATTATGAACAGCTTGTATTTTGTCAGGATGAGCAGTCTGGCTTAAAAGCCATTATTGCGATTCATGATACAACACTTGGACCAGCACTAGGCGGAACAAGAATGTGGACGTATGAAAACGAAGAAGCAGCGATTGAAGATGCTTTGCGTCTAGCAAAAGGAATGACTTATAAAAATGCGGCGGCAGGCCTGAACCTTGGCGGCGGAAAAACAGTCATTATCGGTGACCCGAGAAAAGATAAAAATGAAGAAATGTTCCGTGCATTTGGCCGTTACATTCAAGGCCTGAACGGCCGCTATATCACAGCGGAAGATGTCGGTACAACGGTAGAAGACATGGATCTTATTCATGAAGAAACAGACTATGTAACAGGTATCTCTCCTGCATTTGGTTCGTCCGGAAATCCGTCACCAGTCACGGCTTATGGCGTGTATAAAGGAATGAAAGCCGCTGCCAAAGCTGCATTCGGTACAGATTCATTAGAAGGAAAAACAATTGCCGTCCAAGGTGTTGGAAATGTGGCCTACAATCTGTGTAAACATCTGCACGAAGAAGGCGCACAGCTCATTGTCACAGATATCAACAAGGACTCTGTCAAACGAGCTGTTGAAGACTTCGGGGCAAAAGCTGTCGACCCTGACGATATTTATGATCAAGCATGTGATATTTACGCACCGTGTGCACTTGGTGCAACCATTAATGATGTAACAATTCCTAAATTAAAAGCAAAGGTCATCGCAGGTGCAGCGAATAACCAGCTAAGAGAAACGCATCACGGAGACCTTATCCATGAAATGGGGATTGTGTATGCGCCTGATTATGTCATCAATGCTGGCGGTGTGATTAACGTTGCTGATGAGCTTTATGGCTATAATGCAGATCGTGCGATGAAAAAAGTCGAAGGCATTTATCAAAATATTGAACGTGTCATTGAAATTTCAAACCGTGATGCCATTCCAACCTATCAAGCGGCAGACCGATTGGCTGAAGAGCGAATTGAAAGAATGCGCAAATCAAGAAGTCAATTCCTGCAAAATGGTCAACATATTTTAAGTCGTCGCTAATTTGAAGAATGAGTTGAAACGGAGGTTTTGTTTTTGCTGACAAAAGAATGGCGTATTCTTACGATTAATCCTGGCTCTACTTCAACAAAAATCGGTGTGTTTCATAATGAACGTTCTATTTTTGAAACGACACTAAGACATACAGATGAGGAATTAAAGCAGTTTCCTCATATCATTGATCAATTTTCATTTCGCAAAGAAGTTATTTTAAAAACACTGCATGAACAGGGGATGAACATCTCAAAGTTTGATGCGGTTTGCGGACGCGGCGGCCTTCTCCGGCCCATTGAAGGGGGCACCTATGAAGTCAATGAGCAAATGGTGGAAGACTTAAAAGAAGGATATGCCGGCCAGCACGCATCCAATCTCGGTGGGATCATCGCAAGAGAAATTGCCCTTGGCCTGAATATCCCAGCTTTTATTGTTGATCCAGTTGTGGTAGATGAACTAAAGCCAATTGCTCGAATTTCAGGACTGCCAACGATCGAAAGAAAAAGTATCTTTCATGCATTAAATCAAAAAGCGGTCGCAAGAAAAACAGCTGCTTCTTTTGGAAAAAGTTACGAAGATTTGAACATGATTATTACTCACATGGGCGGCGGCATCACCATTGGTGTACATGAAAAAGGAAAAGTCATCGATGTCAATAACGGATTGCACGGCGAAGGTCCTTTCAGCCCTGAGAGGGCGGGAACCCTGCCAACTGGTGACCTTGTGAATCTTTGTTTTTCAGGTGAGTATACCCAAGAGGAAATGCTCAAACGCATTATTGGTGAAGGCGGGCTTGCTGGCTATCTTGGTACGACAGACGCTGTGAAAGTGGAACGGATGATAGAAGCAGGTGATGAGCGTGCGGCACGGATTTATGAAGCGATGTGCTATCAAATTGCCAAGGAAATTGGTGCAGCGAGTGCTGTGTTAAAAGGAGCCGTTGACGTCATTGTATTAACAGGCGGACTTGCATACAGCAAACAGATTACATCAAGTATTAGAGGCTATATTGACTGGATTTCAGATGTTGTCGTGTATCCAGGTGAAAATGAACTGCAATCCTTAGCAGAAGGTGCGCTTCGTATTTTAAAAGAAGAAGAATTACCAAAAGAATACCCAAATGACCAACGGATGAAGAAAGGAGTGACAAGTCATGGCAACTGAATATGACCTCGTCATTCTTGGTGGAGGCACAGGCGGCTATGTAGCAGCCATCCGTGCCTCACAGCTTGGATTGAAAACAGCAGTTGTAGAAAAAGCAAAGCTTGGCGGAACATGTCTTCATAAAGGCTGCATTCCGTCAAAAGCGTTGCTCAGAAGTGCAGAAGTCTATCAAACCGTCAAACGCGCAGCTGATTTTGGTGTTGAGGCAGGCGGTATTGCCTTGCAATTTGCGAGTGTGCAGAAAAGAAAAACAGAGATTGTAGATAAACTAGCAGGCGGCGTCAAACACTTAATGAAACAAGGGAAAATTGATGTATACGAAGGGATTGGCCGTATTCTTGGCCCATCTATCTTTTCACCAATGCCAGGAACGATCTCTGTAGAAATGGCAAATGGGGATGAAAACGAAATGCTCATTCCAAAGCAGGTTATCATTGCGACAGGTTCAAGACCTCGTGTGCTGCCAGGACTTGAAGCAGATGGGACACATATCCTTACATCAGATGATGCACTTGAACTGCCAGAGCTTCCGCAGTCGATGCTGATTGTCGGTGGAGGTGTCATTGGGATTGAGTGGGCATCCATGCTTAACGATTTTGGTGTAAACGTCACAGTGATCGAGTTTGCAGATCGCATTTTGCCAACAGAAGATCATGATATTTCTAAAGAAATGGAAAAGCTATTATCTAAAAAAGGCATCACCTTTGTAACAAATGCGAAGGTACTGCCAGATACTGTAGAAAAGCAGGAAAATCGCGTGGTGATCCAAGCGGAAAAGGATGGAGACGTGCAGACCTTTGAAGCGGAAAAACTCCTTCTATCAGTTGGCAGAGTACCTAATATCGAAGGCATAGGTCTTGAAAACACGGACATCCAAACAGAAAAACAAGGCATTGTCGTGAATGAGCATTATCAAACGAAAGAAGCGCATATTTACGCAATAGGAGATGTCATTGGCGGTCTGCAGCTGGCACATGTGGCTTCACATGAAGGTATGATTGCCGTAGAACATATGGCTGGGAAAGATCCAAAGCCGCTCGATGAAACACTTGTATCGAAATGTGTTTACTCTCATCCAGAAACCGCTAGTGTTGGACTGACTGAACAGGCGGCAAAAGAACAAGGCTTTGAGGTCAAAATAGGGAAATTTCCATTTATGGCGATTGGAAAAGCGCTTGTATACGGGGAGTCTGATGGATTCGTCAAAATCATTGCTGATCAAAAGACAGATGATATTTTAGGAATTCATATGATTGGTCCTCATGTAACAGATATGATATCTGAAGCTGGATTAGCCAAAGTACTTGATGCTACGCCGTGGGAAGTGGGGCAAACGATACACCCGCATCCAACCTTATCAGAGGCGATTGGCGAAGCAGCCCTTGCTGTTGACGGGAAGGCGATCCATTTTTAATCAAGGAGGGAAACATGATGAGTAACATGCGTCATCAGGAACTAGGATTATCAGATGAACAAGCAATTGATATATATAGAACAATGCTTTTAGCAAGAAAAATTGATGAACGGATGTGGCTTTTAAACCGATCTGGGAAAATTCCATTCGTCATTTCTTGTCAAGGGCAGGAAGCGCAGCAAGTCGGCGCTGCTTTTGCGCTTAATAGAGAAGAGGATTACGTACTACCTTATTATCGTGATATGGGGGTTGTCCTTGCCTTTGGGATGACAGCAAAAGATTTAATGATGTCTGGTTTCGCAAAACAAGACGATCCAAACTCAGGCGGAAGACAAATGCCGGGTCATTTTGGACAAAAAGCAAATCGTATTGTGACCGGATCATCGCCTGTTACAACGCAGGTTCCTCATGCGGTGGGGATTGCGCTTGCTGGACGTTTAGAGCAGAAAAACTTTGTCAGCTTTGTCACGTTCGGTGAAGGCTCATCAAACCAAGGTGATTTCCACGAAGGAGCTAACTTCGCTGCTGTGCATAAACTGCCTGTTATTTTCATGTGTGAAAACAATAAGTACGCGATTTCCGTGCCATATGACAAACAAGTGGCATGTGAACGCATTTCAGATCGTGCGATTGGCTATGGAATGCCCGGCGTGACCGTTGATGGAAATGATCCGCTTGAAGTATATGCCGCTGTCAAAGAAGCAAGAGACCGTGCGGCAAGAGGTGAAGGCCCGACTTTGATTGAAACGATCTCTTACCGTTTAACTGCGCATTCAAGTGATGACGATGATTCAAGCTATCGAGAAAAAGAAGAAGTGCTCGAAGCGAGAAAGAAAGATCCGCTCATCCAATATGAAACGTATTTAATCGAAGGAAACGTCATGACTTCTGAAATGAAAGAAGAGATGACAAAAGAAATCATGCAAATCGTAAACGAAGCCACTGATGAAGCGGAAAATGCAGCTTATGCTGATGCAGAAAGCGCACTTCGTTACGTATATGCGGAGTAAGGGGGAAGAAAAATGCCTGTTATGTCATATATAGACGCCATTACACTGGCGATGAAAGAAGAAATGGAGCGAGATCCAAAAGTGTTTGTGCTCGGAGAGGATGTCGGGAAAAAGGGCGGCGTATTTAAAGCGACAGCGGGTCTTTACGAGCAATTTGGAGAAGCGCGCGTCATGGATACACCTCTTGCAGAATCAGCCATTGCAGGTGTAGGTATTGGGGCAGCGATGTATGGAATGCGTCCAATCGCAGAAATGCAATTTGCGGATTTTATTATGCCTGCCATCAACCAAATCATTTCAGAGGCTGCAAAAATTAGATACCGCTCAAATAATGATTGGAGCTGTCCAATGGTCATCCGCGCACCTTATGGGGGCGGTGTGCACGGGGCACTTTATCATTCACAATCGGTTGAAGCGATTTTTGCCAACCAGCCTGGTTTGAAGATTGTGATGCCTTCTACACCTTATGATGTAAAAGGTCTTTTAAAGGCTGCAGTGCGTGATCCAGATCCTGTATTGTTCTTTGAACATAAACGTGCATACCGTCTTATTAAAGGAGAAGTGCCTGAAGAGGATTATACACTTCCGATAGGAAAAGCAGATGTGAAACGTGAAGGCGAAGATATCACGGTCATTACATATGGCCTATGTGTCCATTTTGCTCTGCAAGCAGCAGATCGCCTTGCAAAAGACGGTATTTCCGCTCATATTCTCGATTTGAGAACAGTGTACCCGCTTGATCAGGAAGCGATTATTGAAGCAGCATCAAAAACAGGCAAAGTGCTTCTGTTAACGGAAGATACAAAAGAGGGCAGCATTATGAGTGAGGTTGCAGCGATCATTTCCGAGCATTGCTTATTTGATTTAGACGCACCAATCAGACGCTTGGCAGGACCAGATATTCCGGCTATGTCTTATGCGCCGACATTGGAGAAATTCTTCATGGTCAATCCGGATAAGGTAGAAGCTGAAATGAGAGAGCTAGCGGCGTTTTAAGAAAGAGGAGGGTTTCAAGTGGCAATTGAACAAATGAAAATGCCTCAGCTAGGTGAAAGTGTAACAGAAGGAACCATAAGCAAATGGCTCGTTTCACCTGGCGATCATGTGAATAAATACGATCCTATTGCGGAAGTCATGACGGATAAAGTGAACGCAGAAGTCCCGTCATCCTTTACCGGAACGATTACAAAGCTATCGGCTGAGGAAGGGGAAACGCTGCAAGTAGGAGAAGTGTTCTGTGAAATTGAAGTAGAAGGCAGCGCGCCGCAGAGCGTGAAAGAAGAAACAGCACCTAAGAAAAGCGAAGCGCCTGAAGCAGATCAAACAAAAGAGAATCAAAGTCAAAAGAAACGTTACTCTCCAGCAGTCCTTCGTTTAGCAGATGAGCACGGCATTGATTTAGCGGCTGTTCAAGGTACAGGAGCAGGCGGCCGAATCACAAGAAAAGATTTGCTGCAACTCATTGAAAACGGTGGTGTGAAAGAGAATACAGCACCTGTCAATGAACGTGCACTTCAGCCGGAGCCTGTGCAGTCATCAAAAGCAAAAACGGCACCTTCCATTTCTTCCATGCCTGGTGATGTTGTACTGCCAGTCACGCCTATTCGGCAGGCAATTGCGGCAAATATGCTGAGAAGCAAGCATGAAATTCCGCATGCGTGGACGATGATGGAAGTCGATGTGACAAATCTAGTGACAAGAAGAAATCAGCTGAAGGATCAATTTAAAGCAAAAGAAGGCTTTAATTTGACGTTCTTTGCGTTCTTTGTCAAAGCAGTGGCTCAAGCCTTAAAGGAATTCCCTGAAATGAATAGCATGTGGGCTGGAGATAAAATTGTGCAAAAGAAAGCGATCAATGTTTCGATTGCTGTTGCTACAGAGGACGCTCTTTTTGTGCCAGTCATTAAGGATGCAGATGAAAAAACCATTAAGGGCATCGCCAAAGAAATTCATGAGCTTGCGTCTAAAGTGAGACAAGGAACACTGAAGCAAAGTGATATGGAAGGCGGTACATTCACTGTCAACAACACAGGATCATTTGGTTCGGTTCAATCTATGGGAATCATTAATTACCCGCAAGCGGCGATTTTACAAGTAGAATCGATCGTGAAGCGTCCAATGATTGTAAATGGCATGATTGGGGCTAGAGACATGGTCAATCTTTGTCTCTCATTAGATCACAGAGTACTAGATGGTCTTGTATGCGGCAGATTCCTTCAACGAATTAAACAAATCCTTGAAGGCATCGACGAGCAGACATCTGTTTATTAATCATTTTGTTCCCCCTCCCGGTCATGAGAGGGGGATTTCCACATCTAAGGGAAAGGAGCGATGATATGTCTGGACTAGACTTTTTTGCTTTTCTAACGATTGGTCTCATGTTTATCACAGCGATTGCGTTTGCTTTTCTGCGGTACATATCTAAATCACGCAATCATCCTGAAAGATTACTGCTCATCATATCAATCGTGTCAATCATTCAAATTGTGTACTGCTTGTTTATTGTTGGCGGGTTTAAAGGAGCAGCCAATAGCTTTTTAGGGATATCACTTCTTGTAGGGACACTACTCGGATATGCACTTGAATATTTATACAGACGCTATATCAAAAAAACGCCCGAATCAAAATGATGTCGGGCGTTTTTTATTCTGCTGGAACAATAAAGGTCAAATGCTGTTTTAATACTTCTAAAGAAGAGGGGGCATTCATATAAACCTCACCATCCGTATCAGCATCCATTTCTTTTTCTGTGTGGATACGAATACTGGACGCTTGAATGAGAGATAGATCGCCAGTGAAATCCTCCAGCTCTTCACGGTTCATCGAAAAGATTTCCTTTAAAGCGGAGAAACTCGTATTTCTGCAAATTAAGATTTCCGCTTTTCCATCATCAATAGCTGCATTTGGCAAATCAATTTTATTTGTACCAATAAAATGTCCATTCATTACAAGAACAATGACAGCTTCCTCTTCCCAGCTTTCCTTTTCAGTCTCAATCCGTACGGGAAAAGGATTTGTTTGCTGCAGGGTGCGCAGGGCACTTGTGAAGTAGCTAATTTTACCGAATACAGCTTTTTCCTTGTCATTGATATTGTTGGAGGTGTCTGCAATAAGCCCAATTCCCCAAAAGTTTAGCAAGTATCGATCTTCTGCCTGGATTAAGTCGACCTTTTTTTCTATGCCGTCAACAATCATTTGAGCAGCTTTTTGCATTTGTTGAGGAATTCCAAGCGTTCTAGAAAAATCATTGCATGTCCCGCCTGGTAATATTGCTACAGCGGGCCTTTTTGCTAAACCACCGATACCGTTCATGCATTCATGCACGGTCCCATCTCCGCCTAAAATAATAAGCAGTTCCACCGTTCCATCGATATGACGACAGAAATCATAGGCATCGTTTGGCTGTTTTGTTGGTTTAAGAATGAGTTCATCAATATGTAGAGAAAGAAGAGGCACTGTTTGACCAAGTGTTTTTTCCATGTTTTTTTGTCCAGCATTTCCATTATAAATGAGCATCGCTTTTTTGAATTGTGCCATCACGCAGTTCTCCCCTTTCATCTCTTTAACATCACTTTTCCCCAATTTGACAGCTCATAAACGATGTTCAAAAAAAGACGCGAAGGAAAAGACAACACATTTGCCCGCAGGCGTTTTCCTTGATATGATGGAGTTAAAATGGTTTTGGTACGCAAAAGGAGTGGACGGATATGAATATTGACTTTAATTTATTTATGAATGATATTGTGAAACAAGCGAGAGAAGAAATTAAGCAGGCAGGCTATACTGAGCTTACATCAGCTGAAGAAGTAGACGAAGCACTGACTAAAAAAGGAACAGCACTTGTCATGGTGAATTCAGTATGCGGCTGCGCAGGCGGTATTGCAAGACCAGCTGCAGGCTATTCTGTTCATTACGATAAGCGTCCAGATCAATTGTTGACAGTGTTTGCTGGACAAGACAAAGAGGCAACTACAAGAGCCCGTGAATACTTTGAAGGCTTCCCGCCATCCTCACCATCCTTTGCATTATTAAAAGATGGAAAAATCATTAAAATGGTTGAGCGTCATGAAATTGAAGGGCACGAGCCAATGGAAGTAGTGTCAAAACTACAAGCAGCATTTGATGAGCATTGCGAAGAAATTTAACATGTGACTTTTGAATGAATAAATAAAAAGCAGTCCGGTCTTTAGATCGGTCTGTTTTTTATTTTATAAGACAATGGAATCAAAATAATTTTAGCAAAATACTATTGCATCTTAAAAAGAAAGTGTTTAAAATACATTATAGTGAATAAATATTCAAATTAACACATGATTTTAAATACTGGGAGGCATCATCATATGAAAAAGTGGTTATTATTACTTATGACAGCTGGTCTTGCAGCTGCACTCGCAGCTTGCGGAACTTCTTCTAATAATTCAAACGCATCAGGAGACGACAAAACACTCGTTATGGCGACATCAGCAGATTATCCGCCATTTGAATCAAAAGATGGAGATAAAATTGTCGGTTTTGATGTAGATCTGGCAACAGCGCTAGCGAAAAAGAACGGCTACAAGCTAGAAATTCAAGATATGGACTTTGCTAGCCTTGTATCAGCTCTTAAAACAAACAAAGCTGATATTGTCCTTGCAGGAATGACACCTACAGAAAAACGTAAAAAACAAGTGGATTTCTCTGATGTTTATTACAATGCTCAAAACTTAATTGTATCAAAAAAATCTAGTGGTATTAAAGCAGAGAAGGACTTAAAAGACAAGACAGTCGGCGTTCAATTAGGGTCTATTCAACAGGATGAAGCAAATGGACTGCAAAAGAAATATAACCTAACCGTTGAAGACCGTAATAAAATCTCTGATATCATTCAAGAGATTAAAGCAGGCCGTTTTGATGCAGCTATTATTGAAGATAAAGTAGCTGCTGGTTACTTGAAAAAGGAAAAAGACTTCCAAGCATTTGGATTGAATAGCTCAAACGAAGGTTCAGCCATCGCATTCAAGAAAAATAGCGACTTAACAGCGAAATTTAATAAATCATTAAAAGAAATGCAAGATAATGGTGAACTTGATAAATTAATTAAAAAATGGTTTGCTGATGAAAAGTAAGTCAGGAAAAGGATCAGCGTCATTCATGAAAATCAAGTAGAAAGCGCTGAAAAGTTCAACTCGTGTTGAACTTTTTTCCTGTTTTATTTTTTGATTTCGTATGAAGGCAAAAAAAGGAGAATGTCATGTTGGATTTTAAAGATGTAATACCTCAGATGCCCTTTATTTTAGAAGGACTTAAGGTCACGCTTTCTATTGTAGTGGTATCGCTTTTTCTTGGATTTATCTTAGGAATTTTATTAACGCTTTGTAAGATTAGTGTATTTAAGCCGCTCATTTGGCTTGCGGATTTCTATACGTCCATTTTCCGAGGCACACCGCTCGTGCTTCAATTGCTCATTATTTATTTTGGTCTTCCTCAGCTTCTTGGGTTTCAAATCGATCAATACTGGGCTGCTGTAGCGGCATTTTCACTCAACTCAGCGGCATACGTCTCTGAAATCATTCGTGCGGGTATTAATGCAATTGATAAAGGTCAAAAAGAAGCAGCCGTTGCGTTAGGGATCCCTTATGCTAAAATGATGAAGGACTTATTGCTTCCGCAGGCATTTAAAAATATTTCACCTGCACTTGTGAATGAAACGATTACACTGACAAAAGAATCAGCTATTGTGACAGTCATTGGACTGGGCGATGTCATGAGACGAGCCTATCAAGCAGGGGCCGTCACATATAATTATCTTGAACCGCTTATTTTTGCGGGTCTTATCTATTATGTCATCGTGCTTGTTCTCACCTTTGTCGGCAAATCGGTGGAAAGGAAGTTAAAATCAAATGATTAAAATAGAGAAACTCACAAAATCTTTTGGCAAAAACGAAGTATTAAAGGGGATCGACACCACCATTAAAGAAGGGGAAGTTGTAGCGGTGATTGGACCATCTGGTTCAGGAAAATCGACATTCCTTCGCTGCATCAACTTACTTGAAAAACCGACTTCCGGTGTGATCACAATTAAGGACACCGAAATCACAAATCCAAAAACGAATGCACTTAAAGTACGTGAGAACATCGGAATGGTGTTTCAGCATTTCCATCTGTTCCCGCATAAAACTGTGCTGGAAAATATCACGTATGCGCCAATGAATGTGAAGAGTCAATCGAAGGAAGAGAGCATCAAACAAGCTGAAGATCTGCTGAAAAAGGTAGGGCTTTTAGAGAAAAAAGATGACTTTCCAAACCGTTTGTCCGGCGGTCAAAAGCAGCGTGTGGCGATTGCTCGTGCGCTTGCCATGACACCAGACATTATGCTGTTTGACGAACCCACTTCTGCACTAGATCCTGAAATGGTCAAGGAAGTATTAGAGGTTATGAAAGAGCTAGCTCAATCTGGCATGACCCTCGTCATCGTCACACATGAAATGGGCTTTGCAAAAGAAGTGGCTGACCGCGTGATCTTTATGGATGACGGGAAGATTGTAGAGGATGCAAACCCTGTGCAATTTTTTGAATCACCGTCTTCGCAGCGCGCGCAAGACTTCTTACAAAAAATATTATAAAGAAAAAGAGAAGGAGACTTAACATCTCCTTCTTTTTTTGATTATAATGGGGAAAGTAAAAAAAGTTCATCATTTCACAAAAAGTGAATGGAAACAAGACAGAAAAGAGTGAATCACATCATGTTTAAAATCGGCTACCGAACGCTGAAAACAGCATTAGGAACAGCGATCGCTATTTATATTGCACAATTGCTTGGCTTGCAAAATTATTCAGCTGCCGGGATTATTACGATTCTGTGTATTCAGGTGACGAAGAAAAGGTCCCTCTTAGCATCGGGTGCCCGCTTTGCAGCATGCAGTCTCGCAATTTTATTTTCTTATCTATTTTTCGATCTGATTGGGTATCATCCTTTTGTCATTGGTTTGATGCTGCTTGTTTTTATTCCGACAACTGTTTTGCTTCGGATTAAAGAAGGGATTGTGACAAGTTCAGTCATCATCCTCCATTTATACATGTCCGGCGGAATCACCCTTCATCTCATCTGGAATGAACTGCTGCTGATTACCGTTGGTGTTGGAGTAGCGCTAATTATGAACCTATATATGCCAAGTGTTGATAAAAAACTTAAACGCTACAGCGAACAGATTGAAGCCAACTTTGCAAAAATCTTTGAGGAAATCGAGCAATACTTAATGACAGGGAGACAAGACTGGACAGGAAAGGAAATACCAGAGACACATCAATTGATTAAAGAAGCGAAAGCTCTCGCATATCGTGATGTTGAAAACCATGTGTTAAGACATGAAAATCTGTATTATCATTATTTCAACATGAGACAAAAGCAATTTGAAATCATTGAGCGTGTACTGCCAAAAATTACGTCCATTTCCGTCACAACGGAGCATGGACAAATCATTGCAGAATACATTAGGGACTTGCGCGAACATATTCACCCAGGGAACACAGCGCATAAGTTTTTAAGACGCCTCATTGATATGAAAGAAGAGTTCGATGCACTTCCGCTCCCGCAAACACGAGAGGAATTTGAGGCAAGAGCTGCACTGTTTCATTTCCTAGGGGAAATGGAACAATATTTAGTACTGAAAAGCTATTTTAAAGGGATGAAAGAATAGAGACGCATGAGTTTCTCCTTCATTGGTCAATCTAATGAAAAAGGAGGAGCCTATGCGTCTTTTATTTTATACCGTACTGACCATGTCCCTGTCGCCTATCTGGCCGCTCGGACAAAATCCGCTTCCAGGGGACCCGTTTGTCATTATTAATAAACAAACAAATGAACTAGCCTTTATCGATCAAGGAAAAATCCAAAAAGTATATCCTGCTTCTACAGGCAAAACAGCGGATTTAACGCCAGAAGGTGAATTTACCATTATGATCAAAGCAAAAGATCCCTATTACAGAAGAAAGAATATTGAAGGGGGTGCGAAAAATAACCCTCTTGGGCGAAGATGGATTGGTTTTGATGCAGAAGGAACAGATGGCAGGACCTACGGAATTCATGGAACGAGTGATGAAGCATCGATTGGGAAATTTATCACGGCAGGCTGTGTGAGGCTTCATAATCAAGATGTGGAGCTTCTGTTTGATCGACTTCCAATTGGTACAAAGGTATGGATTACAACATCAAGCGATTCCTTTGAAACGCTTGCCAAAGACAAACAGGCCATTCGTTGATTAAACGAATCACCTGCTTGTCTGCTTTTATTGAAACCTTATAAAAAGGCTGCTGCTCCTGCTAAAAGTGAAGAAATTAACAGCAGGCTGATCATAAGCAATACCATAAATTTCATGAATTTCTGAGACATATCGCACCCCTATAACCGAAGATTTTTGCGACAAGCGCACCTATCTTTATTCTATCTGGTTTTTTCATATGCGACAAGTGATGAACAAAGGAAGTGAACGGATGAATCAAATCGATCATATCGCCATCGCGGTCTTTTCTATTAAAGAAACATCTCAAACGCTTCATCAGCTATTTAACTGGCATTTTTCAGACATACAAGAGATTCCAGAGCAGGAGATTAGAGCGTCCTTCGCTTCACTTGATGAGCTGCACATTGAATTAATTGAACCGATGTCAGCCCGCAGTAAACTACATACTTTTTTAACAAAAAGAGGACAGGGGCTCCATCATATTGCGCTAAAGACAGGTGACATTCAGAGAGATCTTAGCCGTCTTGATCACCTTGGTGTGCAGCTTTTCCAAAAGTCAGCACAGATGGGTGCTAGCGGAAAGCAGATTGCATTTATTTCACCTAAAGAAACGTCAGGTGTGTTATTTGAATTGTGTGAGTCCTTGAAAGGAGAGGAACGTGGCGATGAATGAATCGTTCAATGACTTGTCAAAGTGGCGAGAGCAAGCGTTCATGGGCGGCGGTGAAAAAAGAGCAGCGGCTCACAAAAGCAAAGGAAAGCTGACGGTTCGAGAGCGGCTGCATGAGCTTCTTGACGAGGGCAGTTTGATGGAAATTCAATCATTTGCAACAGGCGATATGTCAGAGCATGTCGGTGACGGCGTCGTCATTGGAACGGGACTCATTCATGGAGAGCCTGTATGTGTTTATGCTCAAGACGCAACCGTATATGGAGGATCCTTAGGCGAAATGCATGCTAAAAAAATTGCGTTTTTAATGGATCTGGCAGCTAAAAATCAGATACCGGTCATCGGTCTAAAAGACTCAGGTGGTGCGAGAATTCAAGAGGGTGTGGTATCATTAGAGGGATACGGACAGATTTTTAAACGGAATGTGCTGTACTCTGGTCAAATTCCGCAAATATCCGTTATTTTAGGCTCTTGTGCTGGAGGTGCGGTTTATTCTCCTGCATTAACTGATTTTGTTTTCATGACAGAGCAGACAGCTCATATGTTTTTAACTGGTCCGAAAGTAATAGAAAAGGCAACAGGAGAAACGGTCTGTCCTGACCGTCTTGGCGGTGCAAGTGTTCAGCATCAGACAAGCGGGAATGTGCACTATACTGGGAAAGATGAGAAGGACGTGTTAAAAGCAGTTCGAACTCTTTTAACGTACATACAAACGAAACAACAGGCGGTCATGCATTCTGAAGCACAAAAGCATGATACCCCCGATCCAGGCAGAATTCTGCCAAAGGATCCATCACGCACCTATGATGTCAAACAAGTGGTGGCAGCGATAACCGATTCAGGCTCATTCTTTGAAACGCAGCCTTGTTTCTCAAAAAATATCGTCACAGGTTTTGCCAGATTACAAGGAGCCTCCATTGGTGTTGTTGCCAATCAGCCAAAGGTTTTGGCAGGGAGCCTTGATCTTAATGCTGCCGATAAAGCGGCCAGGTTTATTCGATTTTGTGATGCGTTTCATATTCCGATTTTAACCCTTGTGGACGTTCCTGGTTTTTTACCAGGGGAGAAAGCCGAGCATGCGGGGATTATCCGCCATGGGGCAAAGCTTTTATATGCATACGCTGAAGCGACCGTTCCAAAAATCACCGTGATTTTAAGGAAGGCATTTGGCGGTGCATATGTCGCGATGAACAGTAAGGGCTTAGGTGCTGACTTTGTTTATGCATGGCCAGCGGCCGAAATTGATGTCATGGGGAAAATGTTCGCAGACGAAATCGTTTATCCTGCTTCGGATGAGTTTGAGAAGAAACCAAGTGTATGGAAAGCGGCTCAGGCAGGGCTCATAGACGATATTTTCATGCCGGCTGAAACGAGAGAGCGATTGATTCGCTCATTTGATGTGCTTCGCAGTAAGGAAGAAGATAGACCGTTAAAAAAGCATGGCAACATGCCGCTATAAGAGGAGGAGCATGATCATGATTAATGAAAAACGCTTACTAGACGAATTTTTAGAATTAGTTCAAATTGATTCAGAAACAAAACACGAAGAGAAAATTGTTGAAGTATTAAAAGAAAAATTCTCGCAGCTTGGTCTAAAAGTGGTTGAAGACGATTCAAAAGCGACAACAGGCCACGGTGCAGGCAACCTCGTCTGCACACTGGAAGGAAATCAAGAGGCAGATACGATTTATTTCACCTCTCATATGGACACAGTTGTTCCGGGAAATGGCGTAAAACCAGTCATTGAGGATGGCTATGTGAAAACAGATGGAACAACCATTCTAGGTGCTGATGATAAAACAGGGCTAGCTGCTATGTTTGAAGCGATCCGCGTGCTGAAAGAGAAAAATGTACCGCATGGGACGATTGAATTTGTTATCACAGCTGGTGAGGAATCAGGACTTGTTGGAGCAAAAGCGTTAGATCCGAAATTGATGACAGCGAAATACGGCTATGCCCTTGATTCAGATGGCAAGGTGGGGACGATTATCGTAGCTGCGCCAACACAGGCAAAAGTACGTGCAACGATTTTCGGAAAAACAGCTCATGCCGGCGTCGCACCTGAAAAAGGCGTGTCTGCAATTACCATTGCTTCAAAAGCGATTGCCAGCATGCCACTTGGCCGAATTGATGAAGAAACAACGGCGAATATCGGCCGTTTTGAAGGCGGAACACAAACGAATATTGTGTGCGATCAAGTCGATATTTTGGCTGAAGCACGCTCTTTAGAGCCTGCAAAAATGGAAGCACAAGTAGCAAAAATGAAAGAAGCCTTTGAAAAAACCGCTAAAGAAATGGGTGGAAGTGCCGATGTACAAATTGACATCATGTATCCAGGCTTCAAATTCTCACACGGCGATCAAGTCGTAGAAGTGGCGAAAAAAGCGGCTGCAAAAATTGGCCGACCATCAGAACTACAGACGAGCGGCGGAGGCAGTGACGCAAACGTCATTGCAGGGAACGGCGTACCAACTGTCAACCTAGCTGTTGGATATGAAGATATTCATACAAAAAATGAGAAAATGCCGATTGAAGAATTAGTCAAAACAGCTGAAATGGTTCTCGCCATTATCGAAGAAACGACAAATCCATCGTAAAGGCAGGAGACTCTGTGAGCACGCAAAAGATCATTATTTTTCAGGTAGGGCAAGAGGATTTTGGCATCAGTGTAGAGCATATTCGTTCGATTGAGAAGGTCCCATATTTACAAGAAGTATCGAATCTTCCAAAAGAAATTAAAGGACTGATGTCATTAAGAGGAGAGGTCATTCCTGTCAGTGACACTGGCGTGATGCTTCACGGAAAGCCTCTTGATGTGAACGAACAGTCCAAGGTGTTACTATTTGAATTAAACGATCAAATGATTGGCTGTCTTGTCTCAGATGCAAAAGATATTATCGATATCGAGCAAAGTGAGATCAAGCCATTTCATATGAACACGAAGGCCTCTGAATATTTCTTCGGCGTTGTGGAGAGAGAAAACAAGATGATTTTACAAGTGGACCCAAATAAGTTCCTTGGAAAAATTGAGGATCTCGATCAATTGCCAGAGCGGTTGAAAGAAGAATTGGCATAATGAAAAGAAGACAAAGGGCTAAAATCAAAATCATTTTAGCCCTTTGTCAACAATCTGAAACCCCTTATCATTAGATAAGGGGTTTATTTTTATTCAGCAGCTGGTTTGACTTGTTCGTTTGCCGCAGCTTTCGTTTTTGATTTTTTGTACATCACATTTAAAATAATCGTTTGAATTGTGAGTAATAGTCCGCTTGTCATCCAGTATAACGGAAGGGCAGCGGGTGCTTTGATTGAAAGAAACAGCATCATGATTGGGAAAATCATGCCCATCACTTTCGCTTGCTTCAGCGCAGCCTCTGTTTGGGTGCCAGATTGCTTCGCATATTTTTGCGTGACATAAAATTGCAAGAAATACATAGCCCCTGCAAAGATTGCTACCAATAGATCGGTTTGTCCTAAGTTAAACCATAAGAACGTATGTGTTGCGATCTCGGGTGTTGAGCGGATTGCTGAGTAAAAGCCAAGAACAATTGGAATTTGAATCAGCATAGGCAGACAGCCCATTGCCAGCGGGTTCACGTTGTTCTCTTTGTATACTTTCATCATTTCCATTTGTAATTCTTTTTGTTTTTCAGGTTCTTTTGTTTTCTTCAATTTGCTTTGTATTTGGTCAATCTGAGGTTTCACCAGAGCCATTTTCTCCTGCATAACTCTTTGTTTCTTAAATTGATTCGCAAAAAGCGGGAAAATCAGCAGACGGACAATCAAGGTGACGAACATAATGGATAAACCATAATCATCATGGAAGAAGTTCGCAAGCCAGATGATCAGCTCAGAAAAAGGCTGGACAAAATAATGATGGAAAAACCCATCAGAGCTCGTATTCGTTTGCGCACTCGCTGCAAAAGCAGGTGACGCAATCATCATCAAACATAAAGTCGTACAAACAGTCAATAAACGTTTCAATTCGTTTCCTCCTCATGATTAAAAAAATTTAATTAGTGAGAGGAAGCGAATGGTCTTCATCATCATTTGATGATCTTTTCATTCGAATGACTTTACTAATCCAAGTTGTAATGCGATCATATATGATAAACAGAAAGTCTGTTCGATTCAAGCAAGATGCGTTCAACTCTTCCAAACGATGTCCGCCAAGGTGTTCGTTCATCCGGCAGTCTTTTAATAAAAACGCAATGCCGATGGCCGTCAGCGCTGGAAGAATAATCGTAAAGAATTCAACAAGGAAAAAGACTTCATTGAATGTATCAATAATCATGATTATCACATCCATTTCATTACTCACAGTGTACTATACACATTGTTAAATGTCTAACAGAAGCCAGTGGTTTCTCTATAAATAAAAATCCTTTATTTGTATAAAATGGTAATTGTCATCCAAACTTCATACTTCCTATTTTATAATAAAGGGGAATAAAAGAAATGGAGGTTTTGAATATGACAAGTAGTTACCCAAAGTTTCGAGCAGCTGCGGTACAAGCAGCACCTATCTACTTAAATTTGGAAGCAACCGTTCAGAAATCGTGTGAACTGATTGATGAGGCAGCTTCAAATGGCGCAAAGCTTGTGGCATTCCCAGAAGCATTTTTACCTGGTTATCCTTGGTTTGCTTTTATTGGTCATCCAGAATATACAAGAAAGTTCTATCACGAATTGTATAAAAATGCAGTTGAAATTCCTAGCTTAGCCATTCAAAAAATAAGCGAGGCAGCAAAAAGAAATGAAACGTACGTTTGTATATCATGCAGTGAAAAAGATGGTGGTTCTCTCTATTTAGCTCAGCTTTGGTTTAATCCAAATGGAGATTTAATAGGAAAACATCGGAAAATGAGAGCTTCTGTAGCAGAAAGACTGATTTGGGGGGATGGAAGCGGAAGTATGATGCCGGTTTTTCAAACTGAAATTGGAAACCTTGGCGGATTGATGTGCTGGGAGCATCAAGTCCCGCTAGATCTTATGGCGATGAATGCCCAAAACGAGCAGGTGCATGTAGCATCCTGGCCAGGTTATTTTGATGATGAAATTTCAAGCAGATATTATGCTATCGCGACCCAAACCTTTGTGTTGATGACTTCATCTATATATACGGAAGAAATGAAGGAGATGATTTGTTTAACGCAGGAGCAAAGAGATTACTTTGAAACATTTAAGAGTGGACATACGTGCATTTACGGTCCGGATGGAGAACCGATCAGTGAGATGGTTCCAGCCGAAACAGAGGGAATTGCTTACGCCGAAATTGATGTAGAAAGGGTCATTGATTACAAGTATTATATTGATCCGGCTGGACACTACTCCAATCAAAGTCTGAGTATGAATTTTAATCAACAGCCCACTCCGGTTGTGAAACATTTATATCAGCATAAAAATGAAGTATTAACATATGAGGACATTCAATATCAACATGGTATACTTGAAGAAAAAGTGTAAATGAACGTGGAACCCAGCGTGTAGACAAACCCTCGCATTCGGTGTCAGGTCTGCGCTTGTGCTCACGAATGTCAAATTCGCTCCGCAAAAGTAGCTGCCCTTCCTAGACTGCAAAGGTTTTCTATCACGCTGAGAAGAAGACAAAGGGCTAAAATAAAGATCATTTTATCCCTTTGTCAACATTCTGGAACCTTCTCTTTTTTAGAGAAGGTTTTTTTGAGGAAAGATGAAATAAATCAATGTATAATTGAGCATAAAAGAGATCCATCATGTTTAATATCATCTGATGAAAATATAGGTATTTAAGAAAATGGGGTTATGCCAATGTCAAATATTATTTTTCATATAGACATGAATGCTTTTTATGCCAATGTAGAAATGGCGTATGATCCTTCTTTGAGAGGGAAACCTTTAGCCATTAGCGGAAATGCGAAAGAGCGTAAAGGGATTGTGGTGACGTGCAGCTACGAGGCAAGAGCACTAGGTGTGAAGCCCCCAATGCCATTGTGGGAGGCGAAGCGGCTTTGTCCGGGACTGATTGTCCGTACACCAAACTTTGACCGGTACCGCAGCTCCTCACAGGAGATGTTTACAATCCTAAGAGAATATAGCGATTTAGTCGAACCTGTATCGATTGATGAGGGCTATATTGATGTAACACATACGCCATATGCTGAGCATGCGGTAAAAACGGCTCATGATATTCAAACGAGGCTTGTAGAGGAGCTGATGCTTCCTTCTAGTATCGGCATTGCACCGAATAAATTTTTAGCGAAAATGGCGTCTAATTGGAAAAAACCAATGGGCATCACCATTTTACGTAAACGAGATGTTCCGAAAATGCTTTGGCCGCTCCCTGCTGGTGACATGCACGGGGTGGGACAAAAAACGGCAGATAAATTTAAAACCATTGGCATTCATACCATTGAAGACTTAGCGAAAGCGAATGAATATACGCTAAAAGAATTGCTAGGTATCAACGGACCGAGATTAAGGCAAAAGGCGAATGGTGACCATGACGGCATTGTGGATCCTGAAAGGATTTACGAATTTAAATCTGTCGGAAATTCATCAACCCTTCCTCATGACTCTGACGATCCAGATGAACTTGTCACATTAATGGATAAGCTGTCACAATCTGTGAGTGCAAGATTAAGGAGAAAAGAAGTGATGGCGAATCGGCTGCTCATCATGATTCGATATGCAAGCTGGAAAAATATCACACGAAGTGTCATGCTCACAAATCCAACGGATCGAAAGGAAGACATATTTGAAGCAGCAAAGCAGTTATTCCTTAAACATTGGAATGATCAGCCGGTTAGGCTCTTAGGTGTGACGGGGACAGACCTTGTAGAACGAAAAGCAGCCGTTAAACAGCTTGATTTATTTTCATATAAAGAAGATGCGAAAGAAGAGCCTCTCCAAACCATTTTAGATGGACTGAAAGAAAAATACGGAAAAACACTGGTTCAAAGAGGGATGACCATTAAGGAAAAAGAGAGTAAAACAAGCGGGACAAGTTTTAATAAAGACTTTTTTCAGGACGAAAGAGGAAATGACTAGTTCTGAAAACTTGATAAAAGAGGTGATGTTGTGGTAATTTCAAAGGGTACATCATTTCAGCAGTAATCAATATAGTGTGTTAGAAGGGACGTCAGAATTATGTCAAAACAACAAATCGGTGTGGTTGGACTAGCCGTTATGGGGAAAAACCTTGCCCTCAATATTGAAAGCCGCGGTTTCTCCGTATCCGTTTATAACAGATCTAGCAGCAAAACAGAAGAGTTTCTCCAAGAATCCGAAGGGAAAAACGTTGTTGGCACATACAGCATCGAAGAATTTGTTCAGTCGCTTGAAACACCGCGTAAAATTCTTTTAATGGTGAAAGCTGGTGCAGCAACAGATGCAACCATTCAATCTTTACTTCCTCACCTAGAGAAAGGTGACATTTTAATTGATGGTGGAAATACATATTACAAGGATACACAAAGACGTAATCAAGAGCTTGCGGAAAGTGGTATTCACTTCATTGGTACAGGTGTATCTGGCGGTGAAGAAGGCGCTCTAAAAGGTCCTTCCATCATGCCAGGCGGTCAAAAAGAAGCGCATGAGCTAGTGAAACCAATTTTAGAAGCGATCTCTGCGAAAGTAGATGGCGAGCCTTGTACAACGTATATCGGCCCAGATGGAGCAGGACATTATGTCAAAATGGTCCACAATGGCATCGAGTACGGAGATATGCAATTGATCTCTGAATCATACTTTATCTTGAAGCATGTTGCTGGATTGTCAGCAGGGGAGCTTCATGAAGTATTCTCAGAGTGGAACAAAGGCGAGCTTGACAGCTATTTAATCGAAATTACAGCTGACATTTTCACTAAAGTGGATGAAGAAACAAACCAGCCGCTTGTGGATGTCATCTTAGATAAAGCTGGTCAAAAAGGAACAGGAAAATGGACAAGCCAAAGCTCACTCGATCTAGGTGTCCCGCTTCCAATTATTACTGAGTCTGTTTTTGCCCGCTACATTTCAGCAATGAAAGATGAACGTGTGGAAGCAAGTCAATTGATCCAAGGTCCTGAGCCGGCGCAATCAGCTGAGAATAAACAAGAGCTGATCGAAGCGGTTAGAAAAGCCCTATTCATGAGTAAAATCTGCTCTTATGCACAAGGCTTTGCGCAAATGAAAGCAGCGTCTGATGAATATAACTGGGATTTGAAATACGGTGAAATTGCGATGATCTTCCGCGGTGGATGTATCATTCGTGCAGCCTTCTTACAACAAATTAAAGAAGCTTATGACCGTAATCCTGAACTGAAAAACCTATTGCTTGATCCATACTTTAAGGATATTGCTCAAAACTATCAAGCATCACTACGTAAAGTCATTTCACTTGCTGTGGAACAAGGAGTTCCTGTTCCTTCACTCTCAAGTGCACTTGCTTACTTTGATAGCTATCGCACAGCTGTCCTTCCAGCGAATTTAATTCAAGCACAGCGTGACTATTTCGGTGCACATACGTATGAACGCACAGATAAAGAAGGCATATTCCATACTGAATGGATGAAATAAAAATAGAGCGACTGAAAAACCTTACCTCTTGGTAAGGTTTTTTGTTTGCTTATTTTCGGCTAAAAATGTGAAAAAGAGGGATGCTATAAAAAAAGATAGGAAAGTAGGGATAGAGGTGGGCATCTTATATGCACTTCTCCCAGCGATATTTTGGGGAAGTATTGTTCTCATCAGTGTCAAACTTGGCGGGAATGCGTATCAGCAAACCCTCGGTATTACGCTCGGCGCGTTTTTATTCTCGATTGTAGCCTTTTTCATCAAAATGCCAGAGCTGACACCGCTTATTTTTGCGGTCTCCGTCATTTCAGGTATCTTTTGGAGTATTGGACAAATGAATCAGCTTTCAAGTGTTGCTTTTCTCGGAGTGTCCAAGGCGGTTCCTTTATCAACGGGTATGCAGCTTGTGAGCACAACCCTATTTGGCGTCATGGTCTTTAAAGAATGGCAAACGATGACGGTCATATTCATAGGTTCTTGTGCCATTTTACTGATCATCGCAGGTGTTGTCATGACATCGCTCGGTCAAAAAAGGAATGGAGGCGGGAATGACGGAGGCAATTTTAAAAAAGGAATCATCATTTTACTCATCTCAACCGTCGGCTACGTCGGATATGTTGTCATTTTAAGATGGTTTAATATTGATGGCTGGTCTGCCCTTGTCCCGCAATCTGTCGGCATGCTGCTTTCATCCTTAGCGATTAGTTTAAAACAGGATCCGTTTAGCAAATATACGTTTAAAAATATCATTGCCGGTCTTGTTTGGTCGACAGGAAATCTCGGGCTGCTTTTGGCCATTCCGCTGATTGGTGTGGCTGTAAGCTTTTCAATGTCACAAACAGGGATTGTCATCTCAACACTGGGCGGCATTTACTTATTAAAAGAGAAAGCATCTAGAACAAGCTTTGTCATTGCAGGCTGCTTGATGATCATTGCAGGCGGTGTGTTGCTAGGCTTTACTAAATAGGAGGTTACACATATGTATCCAGACTTAGAAGGAAAAACAGTTCTGATTACAGGCGCAGGTACAGGGATTGGCCAAGCGATGGCCCGCCGATTTGGACAAGAAAAAGCCAATGTGGTGATCAATTACTTCTCCGATAAAGAGAATCCGGACGACACCATTGCAGATATTCAAAAAAATGGCGGACAGGCTGTGAAGATAAGGGGGGATGTTTCAAAGGAAGAGGATATGCAGGCGATGATTGATAAAGCCGTTGATACATTCGGCAGTCTTGATGTGATGATCAATAACGCAGGCATTGAAAATGAAGTGCCTTCCACCGAAATGACGCTGGATAATTGGAACAAAGTGATATCTACCAATTTAACAGGTATGTTTCTAGGGTGCCGTGATGCACTGAAGTATATGACGGATCATGCGATAGAAGGCTCGATTATTAATATGTCGTCGGTTCATCAGCAAATTCCTTGGCCTCATTTCGTGCACTATGCAGCTAGTAAAGGAGGCGCCAAACTTTTGACAGAAACATTGGCACTAGAATATGCCCCTAAAAAAATCCGTATAAACAGCATTGCACCAGGCGCCATTGATACCCCGATTAATGCAGAGAAATTCGATGATCCAGAATTGAAAAAAGGTGTGATTGAACTGATCCCAATCGGCTATATTGGAAAGCCAGAAGAAGTGGCAGCATGCGCTGTCTGGCTGGCATCAAAAGAGGCGAGCTATGTCACAGGTTTGACGTTATATGTAGACGGGGGCATGACAAAGTATCCTGGATTCCAGGCGGGAAAAGGATAAAGACAAAATCGAAGAGCGTATTGTACGCTCTTTTTTTAAATTAAATACAGACAAATAAAATTAAATGTCTAGACATTTAGAGATAAAAATATATAATATTAAATGGAAGCGCTTTTATTACAACAATGGGGTGAGAGAGATGAAACGTATTTTATTAGCATGCAGTTCAGGAATGTCTACGAGTTTACTAGTGACAAAGATGAAAGCACATGCAGATTCAATTGGGGACGAAGCAGAGATTTGGGCAGTAGGGCAAGATCAAGCGAGAAAAGAAATGGCAAATGCAGATGTTGTGTTAATTGGACCACAAATGAGCTTTTTAAAAGGAGACCTTCAAAAAGAAGCAAAAAAATATGGGATTGAGGTAGACGTCATTGATATGCAGGCGTACGGGCTCGCCGATGGACAAAAAGCGTACGAACAAGCGCTAACATTGATGGGGGAATCTTAAAGGATGGAAAAGAAAACACTCGAAGGGCTCACAGAGGAACAAGTCAGCTTTCAATTGATCTTACACAGCGGAAATGCACGTAGCAAATTGCTTCAAGCTCTTAAACAATTTCGAGAAGGTGTTGAAGAAGAGGCATTTGGTCTTATGAAAGAAGCGGAAGAAGATTTACGGAATGCACATGACATTCATTTTCAACTCGTGCAGCGAGAGGCAGGCGGGGAAACAACATCCTTTTCCTTGCTGCTCATGCACGCCGAGGATCACTTAATGTCGACCATTACCATCAAGGAGCTTGTGGGAGAGCTTCTACCGATATTCCAATCGCTTAAACAATAAAGGGGATAAACAAGGGGGGAAACCAATGTTTGATAAAATAAGTGCCATTTTGGTTCCGATTGCTGGAAGATTGAACAACAACCGCTATTTAGGTGTATTACGGGATGCCTTTATGCTTGCGTTCCCGCTCACTATTTTTGGTTCCATTATGGTTGTGCTAATGAATTTGCCATTCTTAGATAAAATCATGAGTCAAACCGTACTGGAAGGGGTCCAGTCTGCACTAAATATCGCACCGAGTGCGACCATCAGCATTATGAGTGTGTTTGTTGTATTTGGGATTGGCTACTATTTATCAAAAAGCTATGATGTAGAAGCTGTATTTGGCGGCGTAATTGCTTTAGCCTCTTTCTTGCTTCTAACTCCGTTTTTACTAGAACAAGAAGGCGGTGCATCGATTGCAGGCGTTATCCCAGTCGATCGTTTAGGCGCAAAGGGAATGTTTCTTGGAATGATCACAGGGTTTTTATCTGCTGAAATTTATCGTTATTTTGTCCAAAAGAAATTTGTGATCAATATGCCACAAGGGGTTCCGCCAGCTGTTTCAAAGTCTTTTGCTGCACTGATCCCGGCTACCTTGACACTCACAACCTTTTTATTGATCAATATCATCATTACACAAGTCTTTAATACAAATATGCATGACCTGATTTATCATGCAATTCAGGCGCCGCTTGTCGGTCTTGGAAGCGGTCTTATTCCGACCTTGATCGCTGTTTTCTTTATACAAATTCTTTGGTTCTTTGGGCTCCACGGTCAAATTATTATCAACTCTGTTATGGACCCGATTTGGAATACACTATCCATTCAAAACCTAGAGAGCTATACAAAAACAGGTGAGGTTCCTAATATCATCAGTAAACAGTTTATCGAAATCTATACGGTTGGAATGGGTGGAACCGGTATGACGCTGGCTGTTGTGTTTACGATTTTAATTTTCCTGAAAAGTAAGCAATTAAAACAAGTAGCAAAGCTCGGCTTAGGACCAGGATTATTTAACGTCAATGAACCGATTATCTTCGGTTTACCGATTGTCATGAACCCGCTTATTCTCATTCCGTGGATTTTGGCACCAATGGTCATTACATGTATTACTTATTTTGCGATGGCATCAGGCATTGTACCGCCGCCGACAGGCGTGAATATTCCATGGACAGTGCCGATCTTTATTAGTGGAATGATGGCAACTAATTCACTAGCGGGCGGTCTGCTTCAGCTGTTTAATCTCATGATTGTGTTTGTCATTTGGTTCCCGTTCCTGAAGTTTATTGACCGGATGAATGTAAAAAATGAAAAAGTAACGACAACAGAAAAAACGAAGACAGCCAACATCAAAGGCGAAGGAGACTCAATACATGTCGATGGAAACTAACAAGCAATCATATACATTCCCAGAAGGTTTCTGGTGGGGATCTTCTGCTTCTGCGACGCAAACTGAAGGCAGCGTCCCTGGCGATGGAAAGGGACCGAACATTTGGGATCATTGGTTTGAACAAGAGCCGACTCGCTTTTTTGATGGCGTAGGGCCGAACGTGACCTCTCAATTTTATCGAAAATATAAAGAGGATATCCGTCTAATGAAAGAAATTGGCCACAATTCGTTTCGGCTATCTATTTCTTGGTCGCGCCTTTTACCTGAAGGGACAGGTGCCGTCAATGAAGAAGCGGTGTCCTTTTATAATGATGTGATCAACGAACTGATTGCACATGATATCGAACCGTTTGTGAACCTGTATCATTTCGATATGCCTATGGCGCTACAGGAGAAAGGCGGCTGGGAGAACAGACAAGTCGTGGACGATTATGTCAGCTATGCGACATTGTGTTTCCAATTATTTGGTGACCGGGTGAAAAAATGGTTTACCCATAATGAACCGATTGTACCTGTAGAAGGCGGATATATGTATAGCTTTCATTATCCAAACGAAGTCGATTTCCAAAAGGCAGTACAGGTCGGTTATCATGAACTTTTATCAAATGCGAAGGTAATTGCGGCTTATAAAGAATTGCAGCAAGACGGTAAGATTGGCATCATCTTAAATCTTACCCCTTCATACCCGAGAAGCCAGAATCCACGCGATGTAGAAGCAGCTGAGATAGCGGATGCTTTCTTTAACCGCTCCTTCCTAGATCCTGCGGTGAAAGGTCATTTCCCGAAAAAACTAGTAGAAGTTTTAAAGAAAGAAGGCTTTATGCCAAGAATGGAAGAAGGAGACCTTGAGCTCATTCAAGAAAATACGATCGACCTTCTAGGCATCAACTATTATCAGCCAAGAAGAGTGAAAGCGAAGGAGCATCTACCTCATCCTGATGCACCATTTATGCCGAACCATTATTTTGATTCTTTTGACATGCCGGGAAGAAAAATGAATGTGTATCGAGGCTGGGAAATCTATGAAAAGGGCATTTATGATATATTGAAAAAAGTCCAAACAGACTATGATAATATTGAATGCTTTATTTCTGAAAATGGAATGGGTGTCGAAGGAGAAGAGCGGTTTAAGGATGAAGAAGGAATGATTCATGACGATTACCGCATTGACTTTATTTCTGAGCATCTCAAATGGGTGCATCAAGCCATTCAAGAGGGAAGTAATGTGAAAGGCTATCATCTGTGGACGTTTATGGATAACTGGTCATGGTCGAATGCATATAAGAATCGTTATGGATTTGTCTCAGTTGATCTTCAAGAAAACGGGAAACGAACGATTAAGAAAAGCGGATACTGGTTTCAATCAGTTTCAGAGAATAATGGTTTTTAATCAAAATACTTGCTCTTTCCTTGAAAAGGGCAAGTATTTTTCTTATGTGACGATAAGTGGATGAAACAAAAATGGCTGCACCTTTTAAGCTTACATCCCTTAGTGTAGAATGAGAGGAAGACGCTAAGAAAAAACAAGTCAGTTGGTGGTGTGAGATGAAGAAGTACGAACTCATTTCAGAAGAAATCAGAAAACGAATAGCAACAGCATATTATCCAGGAGATCAACCCATTCCAGATGAAAACTCGCTTGCCGCTGAATTTCAATGCAGCAGAATGACGATGAAGCGTGCGCTCGATCTTCTTGTTGCAGAAGGTCTACTTTTTAGAAAAAGGGGCCACGGTACATTTATTGTGAAGGCAGCGCTCAATCAAGGAGCAATCAATGTATCAGGCCATGAAAATAAAGGATTCACAAAAGTCATGGCAGACAAAAACGTCACGACCCGAATCATTCACTTTGATGTCCATTTTCCAAGCGAAGAGGTGGCAGCCCATCTATCCATTGACTCAACGACACCCGTTTATGACATCATCCGGCTTCGTCTTGTGGATGAAGAGCCTTATGTATTAGAAAAAACGTTTATGCCCGTCAATCTCATTAAGGGCATAGATGAAGAGGTTCTACTTGGTTCTATCTATGGCTACATTTCAAATCAACTTCATTTAAAAGTAGCAGGAGCGCACAAGAAAATTAGAGCGGCAAAATCAGATCAGCTGGATCAGCAGTATTTAGGCTGTGACCCAACGGATCCTGTGCTTGAAGTCGAGCAGGTTGCTTATTTAAACACAGGGCGGCCGTTTGAATATTCCTTTAGCCATCATCGCTATGATAAGTTTGACTTTTCAACGGTTGAAATTACGAAAACAGGACGTTAAAAAAAGAGCAGAACCCCAAAGGGAGACTGCTCTTTTTTCATATGATTTTATATATTCCACCAATGATACCCGTCTTTTTCTAGAAGCTGATCCGCTTCTTTCGGTCCCATAGAACCAGCAGGGTAGTTTGGTTTTAATGTTTTGTTTTCTGCCCATTTCTCAGAAATCGGATCAACAAAGTTCCAAGAAAGCGCCACTTCATCCCAGTGAGCAAAGTTTGTCGCATCACCTAGCAAGCAGTCATGAATCAGCTTTTCATATGCTTCTGGAGTATTCATGATGTCGTTATAGTTCGTTTGGTAGTCTAGCTTAATCGGTTTCGCATACGTGCCGCCATCAAGCTTGCGAGCGTTCAGGTGAAGGGTAATGCCTTCATCTGGCTGTATGTGAATGACAAGTAAGTTTGGATGCATGGAATTTCCGTTTCCATAGTAAAGGTTCATTGGAATGTCTTTAAATTGAACCACGATTTGAGTAGATTTTTTTTCTAATCGTTTTCCTGTACGAATATAAAATGGTACCCCGGCCCATCTAAAGTTATCAATCAGCAGTTTTCCTGCAACAAATGTTTCTGTATTTGAGTTCGGGTCAACATTTTGTTCTTCAAGATAAGAAGGAACCACACTGCCATTTATCGTACCAGCATCATATTGTCCGCGGACGAAGAATTGATCGACCTCATCTTTAGCGAAAGGACGAAGGGCACGCAATGCTTTCCGCTTTTCACTGCGGATTTCCTCTGTATTGAGTTTAATTGGCGGCTCCATTGCTAAAAGGGCAACCATTTGAAGCATATGGTTTTGAACCATATCTCTTAATGCACCAGAATTTTCGTAATATCGAGCCCGGTCTTCAACCCCTAATGATTCACTGGAGGTAATTTGAATGTTTGAGATATAGCGGTTTGTCCAAAGTGGTTCAAAGATAGCATTCGCAAAACGGATGACTTCAATGTTTTGAACCATTTGTTTACCAAGATAGTGGTCAATACGATAAATTTGATCTTCTGTGAATGCATCACGAATTTCTTCATTTAATGTTTTGGCACTTGGCAGATCATGTCCAAATGGCTTTTCAATGACAAGTCGTGACCAACCGGTTGTTTCTGATACGCCTTCACTCTTTAGGAACTTTGCAATCGTTCCGAAGAATTCCGGTGCCATAGCTAAATAGAACATCCGGTTATTTGGGATACTGTACGTATCTTCAAGACCTGTTAAAAGCGTGTTAAGCGATTGATAGGAAGCAGGACTTGATACGTCAAAATCGTGATAATAGAAATGTGAAATGAATTCCTCTGTTTTCGCTTCAGCATCATCAGAAGAAACAGATTCCTTTACCACAGCTCTGAGGTCCTCATGAGACCATGGGCGGCGCCCTACTCCGACAACGGCGAATTGATCACCAAGCTTTCCGCTATGAAATAGTCTATGTATAGAAGGGTAGAGCTTGCGTTTGGCAAGGTCTCCAGTTGCGCCAAAAATGACAATGACTGCTTTTGGGTTGTTAGTTTCTGTATTCACGAGAAGTACCTCACTTTATTCGTAGCATTGTTGTAAAACCGAGAATGTATGTACATTTTCTTTATTTTAATGGTTCATTGTTCGTAAAGCAAACATTTGATTCGACTTTTTCTGCTCTCGTTCGACTTTTTTTAAAATTCCGCTGAATTCACATTTACCCTGTCTTCATGTATTCTATATGAATGAAGATATTGTATACCGGCTTTAGGAGGAAAAGTAATGGAACTGCTCTTTTTAGGAACAGGTGCAGGCATTCCTGCAAAAACAAGAAACGTCACTTGCACAGCGCTAAAGCTTTTAGAAGAAAGAAAAGCAGTGTGGCTTTTTGATTGCGGAGAAGCGACGCAGCATCAAATCTTACATACAACGATTAAACCGAGAAAAATCGAGAAAATATTTATCACACATATGCACGGTGATCATGTATACGGCCTTCCAGGACTGCTTGGCAGCAGATCCTTTCAAGGTGGAGAGGATGAGTTGACCATTTATGGACCAAAGGGGATCAAGGCCTTTGTGAACGCAGCGCTGACAGCTACACAAACGCATTTGACATATCCGCTTCATATCATAGAAATAGATGAAGGGGTCATATTTGAAGATGATACCTTTCAAGTAGAAGCAAGAAGAGTATCTCACGGTATTCCAGCTTACGGCTATCGGGTTGTGGAAAAAGATATGCCTGGTGCATTAAAAGCCGAAGACCTAAAGGAAATCGGTGTAAAACCTGGACCTTTGTATCAGAAGTTGAAAAATGGGGAAACCGTGACACTCGAAGATGGAAGAATCATCGATGGAACCGATTATTTGGAACCCCCTAAAAAGGGGAGAATCGTTGCATTTTCAGGAGATACCCGTTTGTGCGAGAATATAACAAGGCTTGCCAAAAATGCAGATGTGTTAGTCCATGAAGCAACATTCGGTAAAGAAGATGCAGATTTAGCCTACAATTATTATCACAGCACAACAGAACAAGCAGCGAAAACAGCGCAGGAAGCAGGCGCAAAAAGACTCATTCTGACCCATATAAGTGCACGTTACCAAGGAGAAGAGGCACTGAAACAACTGTTGAAAGAAGCCCGCGATATATTCCCGCTGACTGAAGCTGCACATGATTTCTCTTCTTTCCTCATTGAACGCACCCTGTAAAAATTGGATGAATCGTCAAAAAAAGTTGTGTGATTTTTTTGATATTTATGATGACGCTCTTTTTCAGGTAGTGGTAAAATGGTGAAGAAAAAACAATTGATGAATCAAACTATGAAGAATACGGGAGGCACAATCAAAGATGAGCGGTTTTACAGCATTAAGTGAAGCAGAATTGAATGACCTATATGTGGCACTACAAAATGAGTATGAAACTTACAAAAGTAAGAACTTGCACTTAGACATGTCTAGAGGGAAGCCTTCACCAAAACAGCTCGATTTGTCTATGGGTATGCTCGATGTGGTGACATCAAAGGATGCAATGGCAGCTGAGGATGGCACAGATGTGCGAAACTATGGCGGCTTGATAGGCCTTCCTGAAACGAAGAAATTTTTTGCAGATGTACTCAATCTAAAGCCAGAACAAATCATTATCGGCGGGAATTCAAGCCTGAATATGATGCATGATACCATTGCACGTGCCATGACTCACGGCGTATTTGACAGCAAGACACCTTGGGGAGAGCTGCCAAAGGTAAAATTCCTTGCACCAAGCCCAGGGTATGACCGTCATTTTGCCATTTGTGAGCTATTTAACATAGAAATGATCACGGTCGATATGAAGGCTGATGGACCTGATATGGATCAGGTAGAAAAATTGGTTGCAGAAGATGAAGCCATTAAAGGCATTTGGTGTGTACCGAAATATAGCAATCCAGACGGCATTACGTATTCGGATGAGGTCGTTGACCGTCTAGCTTCAATGAAAACAAAAGCACAAGACTTCCGTATTTTTTGGGATGATGCATATGCAGTCCATCATCTAACGGATACACCTGATACGTTAAAAGATATTTTTCAAGCAGTAGAAGAGGCAGGACATCCAAACCGTGTGTTTATGTTTGCGTCTACTTCTAAAATTACATTCCCAGGCTCAGGTGTGGCATTGATGGCGTCTAGCCCGGACAATGTGAGCTTGACTCAGAAGCAATTAGCGGTTCAAACGATCGGACCAGACAAAATCAATCAATTAAGACACCTTCGTTTCTTCCGAAATCCAGAAGGTTTAAAAGAGCATATGAAAAAGCATGCAGCGATCATTAAGCCGAAATTTGACCTCGTTCTTTCTATTCTTGACGAAAAACTTGGCGGGAAAGACATTGCTGAATGGCACAAGCCAAATGGCGGATATTTCATTAGTTTAAATACACTGAATCATTGTGCAAAAGCTGTTGTGCAAAAAGCAAAAGAAGCAGGTGTCACGATGACAGGTGCAGGCGCGACATATCCATATGGAAAAGACCCGCTTGATCGTAACATCCGCATTGCGCCAACGTTCCCAACACTTGAGGAACTAGAGCAAGCGATTGACATCTTTACATTATGTGTTCAGCTAGTCAGCATTGAAAAGCTACTCTCTGAAAAAAGTCAATCTGCTCCAACGGTATAAATAAAAGAAACTCCTTGACTCATAACCAGTCAAGGAGTTTTTTGTTTTTAATTGGCTGTTTGATAGTAGGAGACAGGTTGTTTGGCTGCGCACCATACATCATAGATGGCAAGCTGTACAATATGCGGTTCGTCATGATGAATATAGTGCGAGCTGTTCTGCGCCTGAATCCATCCGCTTTGGGATGACAAAGACAGCATGCGTTTATGAAGTCTAAGCCAAGCTTCATGCGCTGGATGAAACAATCGGCTCTTGCCTGATGAAATGACAAGAAGCGGCATCATCCCATAATGTGTTTGCTCCTCTTTCATTGTGCTTAGCATTTGCTGAAAGCCCTCGTGCGTACATTCTGCTGTAAACTGCGCCATATATGAAGAGCGTTCTTCTTTTGATAAAAGCGGCAGGATCACCTGCTCTTGCTCCTCACTTGCCGGGTCTAAAAGCACCATGCCGATCACATCATCTTTTCTGCGGCTTGCCCATAACCGGCTGACAAGAGAGCCAAATGAGTGAGCCACAATGAGAAATGGCGGCTGAATATTGGCTTCTTTCAGCAGCGCATCTAAATCATCGGCGAGGTCATGCAAGGTTCTTTCTTCACCGCTGTCACTGCTCTTCCCATTTCCTAAACGGTCATATAAGAAAACCCCAAGCTCCGTGTCGATATCACGGGCTATATTCGACCACGTATCACCGGAAATGCCGTAGCCTGCTTCAAAAATAATCGTGGCTTGCCTATTGCCTTGACGATGTTTTGTATAAAAGTGATGTCCATCTATATGATAAATTCTTTCAATCATTGCCGAGTTCATTCTTCCATCTCCTCTAAGTGGTTCTTTAGCTAAAAGACGGCACAAAAGGCAGATATGTTTCTCTTAAAAACAAAAAAGATGCCTATTTCGAAAAATAGACACCTTTTTCCTATGAGCTTTTACCAAGCGGTACCATATTGACGAGGGCCTTCGATGGATGTACGAAGCTCTTGAGCAGCTGTTTTTGGGAAGTACGGATTACGTAAAAATTCTCTGCCGATCAAGATCAAATCAGCACGCTGATTTTGTAAAATTTCCTCTGCCTGTACACCAGATGTGATCAGACCGACAGCTCCTGTTTGAATGCCGGCACCTTTTTTTATTTTCTCTGCGAATGTGACTTGGTAGCCGGGGAATGTGTTGATTTTCGCCTGTACTAAAGCGCCTGAGCTGACATCAATTAAGTCAACGCCTTGTTCTTTGAGCCAAGTGGCAATCCCAATATAATCAGCAATATCAAGGCCTTTAGTTGTGTAATCAGAAGCGGACACACGGACAAATAAAGGTCCTTCCCATACGTCATTGACTGCATCTATCACTTCTTTAAGGAAACGATAACGATTCTCTGGTGAACCGCCATAGTCGTCTGTTCGGTGATTCGCGAGCGGTGAAAGAAATTCATTGATCAAATAGCCGTGTGCAGCATGAATTTCAATGATGTCAAAGCCGGCTTTTTTTGCCCGTACAGCTGCATCCTGAAATGCCTGAATGATATCTTTGATTTGATCAACAGACATCTCAATAGGGGTTTTAGATTTTTCATCAAATGGAATGCTTGATGGTGCAAGGATGTCTCCATCAAGTTCAGCCTTACGCCCTGCATGAGCTATCTGGATGGCTGTTTTGGTTCCATATGCTTTTATTTGTTCGTTTAATGAAGCAAATCCTTCAATGTGCTCATCACTCCAAATGCCAAGGTCTTGATCACTAATTCTTCCCTCGGGAGAAACAGCACTTGCCTCAATCATGATGAGACCAGCCTGACCTTGTGCGCGGGAAATATAGTGTGTAAAGTGGAAAGGCTGTAATTTCCCATCACGGTCATAGGATGAATACATACACATCGGAGACATCACGATGCGGTTTTTCAGCGTAACACCTTTTAATGTCCAAGGTGAAAAGAGTTTTGCTTCCAAATATCTTCGCCTCCTCATGGAATTGTATAGCCGATTATAACAGCCATTCAAACTTTCGTCATAAAAGGTGCTCAAAGAATATAGCTTTTATACACGTTTTTGTATAATGGAGAGATAGAGACATCAAAGGGGGAGAACGGATGATATGGCAAACAGAGAGTGAACTAAAGGAGCTGCTTACAGCTCTTATGCAGTATGAAAGCATATCTGGTACAACAGGAGAAGTTGCGTTAGCGGAATATTTATATTACTTGCTGAGGGAGCGGCCTTATTTTGAGCAGAACCCTGATCATTTGGCTTTGCATCCGATGAAAGATGGCCGGTATTATTTGACGGCACTTGTGAAGCGCAGCACGCTGTCTCGTACTGTTTTACTTCTTAGTCATTTTGATGTCGTCGATACAGGAGATTACGGTGAATTTCAAAACATGGCCTGCAAGCCTGAAGAGTTAATGGCATCCTTTACGCAAAAAAGTGCGCTTCTTCCAAAGAGGGCAAGAGAGGACCTTGCTTCTGGCGATTGGTTGTTTGGAAGAGGTGCCATGGATATGAAAGCAGGTCTCACCGTGCAGCTTTCTATGCTGGAAAGAGCGATGACAGAAACATTTGATGGAAATGTCCTGCTCGTCACAGTCCCTGATGAAGAAGTGAATTCACAAGGAATGCTTGAGGCTGTTCCGAAACTAAAGGAGCTGAAAGAAAAGTATGATCTTGACTATACAGCATGCTTAAACAGTGAGCCGATGTTTGAAAAGTATCCAGGTGATGAACATCAATATTTGTATACAGGCAGTATAGGGAAGGCGCTTGCCGGATTTTTCTGTAAAGGAATTGAAACGCATGTAGGAGAGCCATTCTCTGGCTTGAATGCGAATTTTATGGTCTCTGAATTAAATCGGCTGTTAGAGCTGAATAGTGATTATTGTGAGGAAGTAGATGGTGAAGTAACGCCGCCCCCAACCAATTTAATGCAAAAGGACTTAAAAGAAGCCTATTCCGTTCAAACACCTCACACAGCTGTTTCTTTATTTAACGTACTCATGATGAAACGTTCAAGTGAAGAACTGCACGGCCTTCTCTATGATACTGCCAAACAAGCAGCATACCAAATCGAAGCCAATCTTAAACAGAAAACAGCAGAATTTCAGCGCTTTAAACACTTTACACCAATTGACACGAGGATTACAGTTCTCACGTATCGTGAGCTGTATCAAAAAGCCGCAGAACGCTCTGGAGAACAGGAGGTTGAGCGCATTGTCAACTATGCCTTTGCCAACCGAGGTGAACTTGGAGATCGTGATTTTTCAACGAAAATTGTCTCAGAGCTGACGACGCTTTGTAAGGAAGAAGGACCGCTCATTGTTCTATTTTACAGCCCGCCATTTTACCCTTCTGTGTCCTCAACGGAAGATCCGCATATCCAGACGGCATTAAGGAAGATTCAAATGGAGGCAAAAGAGGTGTATGGACTTGAAGTAGAAGAAGTGAAATATTTCCCGGGGCTGTCTGATTTAAGTTACTTACAGCTTGAAAAACAGGATATAGGTCATTACACGACCAATATGCCGCTTGATCAAAAAGGCTATTCTTTACCGCAAGGAGAAAAGGAAACACTTTTCGTTCCAGTTATCAACGTAGGTCCATTAGGAAAAGACCCGCACAAATGGACAGAGCGGCTGCACGTCCCGTTCTCTTTTGGCATTTTGCCATCATTACTAGAATCAACAATTCATGCTTTATTAGAGAAAAAGTAAGTATATGTGATGAAGAGCCCTATTGTGATGATAGGGCTTTTATTTTTAAATCAAGGCTCTTTCATATTTATAGTGTAAAATCTATCCTTATTGATTTTATGAGATTTATACGCATAATTGTAACTAAGGGAGATGATTCCAAGTTGAGTAAACAGAATATCACCACAACAGTTTCAGGAGATTTAATTATTACCCATTTAATTGGCAAGATTAAAACAGATGATGTTAATGAATGGTTTTATGAGTTCGAGCAGGTTTGTCAGCAATTTATTTCCGAGAGGCGAAAATACAAATTGTTGGTGGATAGACAAGGATACACGCCAGATCATTTTTCTGTTCAAAAAGCATGGAAAGATAAGTTCTTCAATGAAACCATTTTGCATCACAGCAAGGCAATTGCGTTTCTCCTTGAAGAAGGGGAGATAATGAATTATTTACAACAATCCAATACAAAAGAATCTGTAAAATTTTTTGATCATTATGAACAAGCATTTATTTGGTTGAACGAATATCAATAAAAAAATCTTATTGAACCAGTTGTTCTCAATCAACTGTTTTTTTGCCCGTAATGTTGCTGTTGTCTTAAAATTCACTTGTTTACAAGCTTCCAACACAGGAAAGCATGGGTGACACACTGAATCAATCTTTGGGAAAGGGTAAGTGGTCGATCAAGCAGGCGATATCAGATGATCACACGCCTTTTCAATCGTATGATCCTGAAATGTATGTGAAGGAAAGAGCGTATGAATGGTATACCGCCGAGGAGATCAAACGATTGAAAGAGAGAAGAAACAACACGCTTCAGCTATTAGCTAAGGATATATGGGAGCAATCGGGTTTGCATCCTGAAGAAGGGATAATGACCGTCCAAATATTAGCTGAAACGATCGCTTTACATGAACATCATCATTTGGATCAAATCAAATCCATCATATCAATGGAGCAATGTTAGCAGTATGTGAAAAGCACCTGTCATCAAAACAAGTGCTTTTCAATTTCACTTATATGTGCTTGCTGAAAACATTTCGTTTAATTCTGCTGCACGTTTAGTGGCTGTTTTAACACAATCGACAACGGCTTCTTCAAAATGGTAGGAAGCCAGTGTGTTCAGGCCGGCTTCTGTCGTCCCGCCTTCACTTGTGATTTCTTTGCGCAGTTCAGCAGGTTCTTTTCCGCTGTCTTGAAGCATATTGGCGGCGCCTGCGATCATTTGGCAAATGAGTAATTTTGCTGTTGCTTGATCCATCCCAAGTTCCGAAGCGCCTCGCTCCATTCCTTCAATCAAATGATAAATGAAAGCAGGGCCGCTGCCAGCGATGGCTGTCACAGCATTCAGCTGCGATTCATCTAATACTGTCACATGACCGATGGTTTCAAACAGCTCGACGGCCGTATTCTTTTGCTCCTCTGTGACTTCATGACTTACGGCAATACCTGTTGCTGATTGCTGAATCGCCGCTGATGTATTTGGCATCGCACGAACCACTGCAGTCTTTTCGCCAGCATAGTGTTGAATCGTTTCAATGGAAATACCCGCTAAAATAGAAATGATCAGTTGACCATGTAAATGAGGTCGTACATCAGAAATTCCGCTTTCTGCATCCTTCGGTTTTAAAGCAAAGACGAGAATATCTGCTTCTTCATAAATAAAGGATCGAGCGAAATCTGTTTTGACCCCGTAACGCACCTTTAATTCTTCTAATCGTTTTTCATTTGTTTTGTTTGTGACAATGATATCCTCATTCGACATGATTCCGCTTTTTAATAACCCTTTGATCATTGACTCTGCCATCGAGCCTGCACCGATAAATCCAATTTTACTCATAAGCTGCTCCTCCTTGTAGAAAATAAAAAAACCTCTCGCCTGAAAAGGACGAAAGGTTTTTCGCGGTACCACCCTCAATTAGTATGCAAGCATGCATACTCAGCTCTAGTCCCTTAACGCGGGAAACGTTTAGGTTTGCCTAACAGCTCAAAGGGCAGGTTCAGCAAATAAGAGGATGGTGAAGTCTTACAGCCGGAGGACCCCACTCTCTTGCATCATTATTTTGCTTACTAATCCTTGTCATCGCGCATCGTATATTTGTTGTTCATTATGCAACGATGGACAAGTTTATGTCAATAGGGGCAGTTAAAAAAATTGCCCATCTAAACCGCATGACAGTCTGCCTTTTGCAAGATACAATGAAGTAAGAAGACTGAGTCCCACAATCATGAGTCAAAAAGCAGGAGATGACGTAAAAAAGTGAAAGAAGACATCATTCAATTACCCATCCCGACGCCGTTTGCCGTTGGAGATGTGCATGCATATGTATTAAAAGGAGAGGCCGTAACCTTAGTAGATTGCGGGCCAATGACAGAAGAGGCAGAGCATGCTTTTGTCACGCAACTAAAGGAACATCGTTTATCGATAGACGATATTGATCAAGTGGTGTTGACCCATCATCATGCAGATCACGTCGGTCTATTAAATCTGATGAAACCTCATGTCCGTGTGATCGGACATGAGCTAAATGAGCCGTATATTAGTCAGGACCCAGTGTTTAAGCAGCGCCAAGTGGACTTTATGACTCTTTTTTTCCAGCAGTTAGGTGTGCCGCTTCGACAAAATGAGTGTGAAAGAATGGTAAAGCAATCTTATACATATTCTTGTACTTCACATGTAGATGAGGTCATAAAAGAAGGTGATCGTTTAAGCGGGCATGAGCACTTCTTTGTGATGGAAACACCCGGACACGCACAGTCTCATCTTTCCTTTATAGATGAAACAACGGGGAATTTTATTGGTGGGGACCTGCTTTTGACGACTATTTCCTCAAATCCGTTAATGGAAGCGCCGTATGAAGGTGAGCAACGTCAAAAATCGCTGCTTCAATATAAAGCATCACTCCATCGATTATTGCGTCTGCCCATCAAGACAATTTATCCAGGACACGGCCAATTGATCACATCTCATCATGAATTGATCGAAGAAAGATTTAAGAAACAAGAGAAACGGGCAAATACGATGTATCAGCTGCTCAAACAAAAAGAAATGACGGCCTTTCATCTCTGCCGCAAGCTATTTCCAGTGCTATATGAAGAGGCTTTATTTTTAACGATGTCAGAGACAGTCGGTCAGTTGGATGTGCTCTTAGCGGCTGGACAAATTGAAGAAGTGCAAAAAGACGGAATCCTCTATTACAGGGCAAACTAAGGAGTGAAACGCATGGGGCGATTGACAGGAAAGAGAATTTGGATTACAGGCGCATCTGGGGGCATTGGTGAAAAAATGGCGCACTTGGCAGCAGCAGAAGGCGCAGAGATCATTATTTCAGCAAGACGAACGGAAAAGCTTACAGGTGTGAAAGAAAAAATTATGAGCGCTGGCGGGGTGTGTCACATCGCTCAGCTTGATGTCAGTCAGCTTGAGGACATTGATCGCGCGTATGAAGAAGTAGGGCCGGTCGATATTTTGGTCAACAATGCTGGCTTTGGTGTATTCGATCTCGTCGAAGATGCGTCCATCGAAGAAATGGTGTCGATGTTTGAGGTGAATGTGTTTGGCTTGATCGCCTGCACGAAAAAGGTCATCCCAGAGATGAAACAAAGAGGGCAGGGACATATTATCAATATTGCATCCCAGGCAGGAAAGATTGCGACTCCCAAATCAGCCATTTATTCTGCTTCAAAGCATGCCGTCCTTGGATTTTCAAACAGTCTTAGAATGGAGCTGGCAGACTGCGGTATTCACGTCACGACGGTCAATCCAGGACCGATTGCCACAGACTTCTTTACCATCGCTGATCGCAGCGGTGAATATGTGAAGAACGTCGATTTCATGATGCTGAGTGCAGACAAGGTGGCTGGGAAGGTCGTATCTGCCATGATGACGAAAAAAAGAGAAATTAATCTGCCTGGCTGGATGAATGCTGGCAGTAAATTGTATCAATTATTCCCATTTTTATTTGAAAAAGCAGCACGCAAAGCAATGATGAAAAAATAAAAAAGAAACCGGTCATAAACTGGTTTCTTTTTTGATGTATGACTTCACATTGTAACAGTCTTTCTATATCCGTCTTGCTGCTTGCTGAAGCGGGTCCCATACACTATTAAAAGGCGGTGCATAGCTAATATCTAAATCTTCAAGGTCTGTGATGGTCAGCTCCTGGTAAAGGGCCGCTGCCATCACATCGATCCGTTTATCGACACCGCTTTTGCCGATGATTTGGGCACCGAGCAAGGTGTTATCATCACGTCTGTAGATCAGTTTGACTTTCATTTTCTGCGCATCTGGGTAATACCCTGCGTGATCCGTACTGTCAATGGTGATGGTGGAGAAAGGAATGTCCGCTTCTTCTGCTTCTTTTTCTGATAATCCTGTTCGTCCCGCTGTCACGTCCATAAATTTCATGACTGCTGTACCAGTCACGCCTTGAAATGCCCGGTTTGTCCCGGTCATATGAAAGCCTGCGATTCTTCCTTGTTTATTTGCAGTGGTGCCGAGCGGAATATAATCCAGTGATTTTTTGATGCGGTGATAGGTCGCTGCGCAATCCCCTGCAGCATAAATGTCCTTTACATTGGTTTGCATGTATTCATTCACGGCAATGGCACCATTTTGAAGCCGCTTGATGCCTGCACGTTCTAAAAAGGATGTTCGCGGAGTGACGCCGATGGCTACGATCACCATATCTGTTTGAATGATCTGTTTGTCAGTTTGAACAGCTGTGACATGTGACTGTCCCTCTAATGTCTGCACCGTTTCTCCAAGCGATACATGGATGCCTTGGGCGTCTGCTTCCTCTTTAATGTGTTTTGCCATATCAGCGTCAAAACCCGGACCAAGTGTTGATCCCCGCTGAATGATATGAACGTCTTTTCCCAGCGCTTTTAAATTTTCTGCCATTTCTAAGCCGATATATCCACCGCCAATGATGGTGACATGTGTGATGTTCTTTTTTAATTGCTCTAAAATGGAGAGCGCATGCGGAATGGTTTTTAATATGTGAACGCCTTCTAATGCCTGTCTGTCTAAATCGAGTTTGACAGGACTTGCGCCTGTCGCAATTAAGAGCCTGTCATAGCTTTCTGTAAAGGGTTCTTTTGTTTTCGTATGATGACCTGACACTGTTTTTTGCTCTGGATCAATGGAGGTCACTTCGTGTAAGCATCTGGCGTCAATTCCATATTTGTCACGAAAGGTTTCAGCACTGCGTGCGATCAGCTTTTTGTGATGATCAATGAGACCGCCGATCAAATAGGGGAGTCCACACTGCCCATAGGAGAAAATCTCTCCTTTTTCAAAAGCAACAATGTGTGCATCTGGATCCTCTCTATATATTTGCATCGCACAGCTCATTCCTGCTGCATCTCCGCCAATCATCACATATTTCATTTGGTGTGCTCCCTTCTATCTATCGTACTGATTACTCTTATTTACCCTCATTTTCCTTTTTTTAATGCTTTTTTTCGCAAAAGAAGTAAACTTTAGTTGAAAAATAAAGACAGCGCCTTCATTTTAAGCTACAATCGGATTATCGTCTTTTTGGGTTACGAGTTTAGTGAAGATTGGTGGGAAAGACTTTGAGTGATACGCGATTAGATTTTAATACGCTATATACGCGCCATACGAGAGAGGCCTGGTCAGCTCTTGGAGAATATATGCCGGTATCTGTTTCTGAAGAGGAAGCGAGAGCGCTTCAAGGATTAAATGACTATTTATCGCTTGAAGAAGTTCGAGATATTTACATACCACTTATTCGTTTTCTGACATTACATGTCTTTGCAGAAAAACAAAAAAACCAGCATGTGAATGCCTTTTTAAACTACCCGCATCATGCCAAAATTCCTTTTTTAATTGGGATTGCTGGAAGTGTAGCTGTCGGGAAAAGCACAACGGCTCGTATCATTGAAACGCTTTTATCAAGACTTGGAGATGGACTGAAGGTGAGTCTTGTGACAACGGATGGCTTTTTATATCCTCAAAAAGAATTAAAAGATCGAGGACTGATGGAAAAGAAAGGCTTCCCGGAAAGCTATGATGTCAAAGCTCTGCTGTCTTTTTTAAATGAATTAAAATCTGGTAAACAAACTGTGCATGCCCCGGTATATTCGCATTTGACCTATGACCGGCTTGAAGGGGTGTATGAAACAGTAGAAGATGCCGATATTGTCATTATTGAAGGAATCAATGTGCTCCAATCACCGGCGCTTGATGATTTGAAGGATGAACCGCGTGTGTTTGTATCAGATTTCTTTGATTTTTCGATTTATGTAGACGCCGCTGAAACGCAAATTCAATCATGGTATAAAGAACGGTTTCGTTTGCTAAGGGAAACAGCTTTCCAAGACCCTGAATCCTTCTTTCATCAATATAAAGATTTGACGGATGAAGAGGCAGATCAGATGGCAAGCACGATTTGGAATACCGTGAATCGCCCTAATTTATATCAAAATATTTTACCAACAAAATATCGAGCTGATCTCATTTTGAAAAAAGGCGATCAGCACAAGGTGGAAGAGATCGCCATCCGCCGGGTATAAAGAAAAACCGCTCTCGTTTGAGCGGTTTTTTTAATGATCTCCACTTACTTTAACAGCTACGGCGGCCGCCGATCGTTTTTTCAGACGATAGTACCCAATGAGTAAGAACGGGACGCCTGCGATGGTGATGATCGACAAGACCGTAAAAATGGAGAGGGGATGGGCTGCGCCAAAATAGTCAATGCACAGTCCGCCGACAAATGGTCCGACCACGCTGCCAAGCTGAGAAAACCCCATCGCACCAAAGTACGATCCCTTCACTTCAGGCTTGGCAATATTGTCTACAAAAAGATCCATCATCGCAAACAGCAGAACTTCCCCAATTGTAAACACAACAATGATGAAAGCAAGCATGCCGAGACTCTGTGAAAAAGCAATGGCAAACAAACTGCCGGCAAGAAGAATATTCCCAGTAGTCAGCGACAAAATGGTGGAGTAGCGCTTGGCAATCATGATGAGCGGGTATTGTATGACAATGACAACAACTGCATTTAAAGATAAAAGATAACCAAACAGTTTAGGACCATCCTCAATAAGAGGTGACGCTGATAAATATTGAGGCAGCGTTGAGCTTAAATGTGAATACCCGAATGAACATAAGGTAACACCGATGAGAATAATGCTAAAGACCGTATCTTTTTGGATAATGGAAAGGGCTTTTTTGACGCTGATTTGTTTTGTGCTTTCTGGAGCAGCCACTGGATGCTTCTGAAATTGCCAGGTCAGCGTTAATCCGTATAACAAATAAATGAAGGCAGCGACGAGAAATGGAAAGGTTGTTTTCGATGACCCGAGATATAAGCCAAGCAGCGGGCCGAAGATCACACCAATATTAATGGCCGTATACCGTAAATTAAAAACAAACAACCGAATACTAGACGGGGTGACATCAGATAAGAGCGCCTTGGACGTTGGTTCAAACAGTGCCCGGCACAGTCCGTTTAAAGCGTTCATGAGAAAGAAGACCCAAATGGCATCTGCAAATGCAAAGCCAACAAAGACAAGTGACCAACCGAAAATGGATAGAAGCATCACCTTTTTTCTGCCGATTCGGTCAGAAACATAGCCGCCGTAAAAGCTCGCAACGATCCCAATAAGAGAGCTAACGGCAATGATTAGCCCAGCTGAAGAAGCTGAGGCCCCTTTGACTTGTGTCAAATAAACGGCTAAAAAAGGAATGCTCATGGACGTCGCCATTCGGCCGAATATGGTGCCGATGATAATCGTCCAACTAAGTGGATGTAAAGTACGTAAGTTATTTTTCATGCTGTTTCTCCCCTGAGTGTTAAGATGTTCCAATCATACATGAAAAATTGTGCAAATTAAATACACAATTTGATGGAGGGGACATCCGCCATATGGCAGAGAAGCTTGAATGCCGCAAATGTGGAGAGCATGTTTTTTTTCTGCCGATGCTTCTATGTCTTTTAGGTCTGCTGGTTCGTACGATCATTTGAAGACAATTCAATCAAGATCAATCGCAACAATTTGCTGCAAGGACAGGTGGAGAACATCTTCATCATTGACGATTTTGATGCGCTGCGTTTCATAATGAATGGCTTTCACCCAGCCCCAAAACTGCTCTTTCATGCCTGCTGCGACATATGTCACGCAAATGGCTTGATCCCCTGTAATCGACTGTGTGATCAGAAAATTCATTTCCTCCAGCTGATCGGTACTCAGCGGGGGAGGCGTGTATTCTTTTTTCTTCCGTTTTTGAGCAAGCAGCTGTTCACGATGCTCTGGCAGCATCATTCGGCTTGATTCCCACATGATGTTGTATCCGGGTGTTAATTTATTGGGATTCATAGCTGTTCGCCTCCGTTATTTGTAATGTCCACCAATTTTTTCGGCGCGGTGATACGCCTGCCCTGCGCTTGTTAGTGACGAAGCGTGCAGCAGTGCAGCAGGTCCATACTTCATATGGATCGCATCAAATACTTTGCTGAGTCTGTCTTTTTTTAAATGGTGATCAAATAAACTCAGCTGATATTGGCTGTCAGGCTGCAGCTGTGAGAGGGTGATACCTACACTGCGAATAGGCTGACCATCCCAGTGCTGCTGGCATAGCTGAATGGCTGCATCTGCAATATCTGTCCCATACTGTGTGGGTGAATGGAGCTTGATTTGTCGATGAAATCCAGTCGGATGAGAAAAATCAGCACCTCTTATGCCAACAGACACCGTGTGCCCAACATAATGCTTAAAGCGTGCACGTCTCGCCACTTCTTCGCTTAATTCAAGAAGGGCGACTTTGATGTCTTCAAAAGACGCATAATCATGGGGAAGGGTCATATGATGCCCAACTGCTTTTTGCTGATCATGTGTGTGAATAGTAACCGGGGAGGGATCGTGCCCTAAAGCTGTTCGCTGCAGAAGCTCCCCGTTGATTCCCCATCGTTTTTTTAGCCGGTCTACCGGATAAGTAGCAAGCGTCCCAATGGTACTGATGCCCATTCGTTTTAAATGGTGCTCCATCCGTTTGCCGACGCCAAATAATTTTCCAATCGGAAGCGGCCATAAATCAGCCGTAACCCGGTCTGCACGAAGCTCATAGATGCCAGATGTGTTTTTTTTAGCAAAATGGTCACAGGCCATTTTAGCGAGCACTTTATTAGGACCGATGCCGACACGTGCGTAAATGCCAGTCTGGTTCATAATGGTTGTTTGTATATTTTGAGCGATTTCGCGAGGAGAACCGAGTAGTGTCAGGCTCCCTGTAATATCGAGAAATTGTTCATCGATTGAATAGGGTTCTACAAGATCTGTGTATTGTTCAAGCAGTTCTGTCATCATGACAGAAACATCAAGGTAGCGCTGCATACGTGGCCGTACAACGACGGCTTCAGGGCATTTCTCCTTTGCTTCCCATAATCTTGATGCATTTTGGACGCCCCGTTTTTTAGCGAGCGGGCACGCTGCAAGTACGACCCCGCTCCGCCGCTCGGGATCTCCTGAGACGATGAGCGGCACATCCTTCAAGTAGGGAGCCTCCACTTTTTCGACTGATGCATAAAACGACTGCATATCCACAAGCAGAATGGATCGTTCATTCATTTTTTCCACCCCTTAGAACGTATGTTCTGTTTATATTGTAACCGTCAGGATGTGAAATTGATACTGGTAAATCATTCAAAGAGATGAGTGTCAATCCATACAAAAAAGACGAAGTGTCTTCCACTTCGTCTTTTTTGATGCAAAATAAGCGTATATTTAAGCATGTGCCAGGTTGTGGGATGTTTGGAGCGGCTCAGAGCGCAAACGATAGGCCGTTAGCTTTTTCTTAGACTTATGGGTAAATTGCCGCACCACATCCACGTGGTCATCGTAATGATACAAATAAAGGGTCACATCATGCTTGCCAAGCTTTGTTTGCATGGTAAGCGGAGCCGGCCCTTCCTGCGGATGAAGAAAACGCTCTTCGTCACCAGGATAAATATAATAGCGTTCAATAAAGATCGCATCATTAAAATGTTGAATAATTTCAGATGCTTGCTGATCATCAAGTTGACGTCCTTGAAACGTCATCGTTGTTTGATCACTTGTCACTTTTGCATGCACTGCATAACGACTAAAAAGGCGTTCAACAACACCAGAAGGCAGCGAAGTGACAAGCAGCTTTAAAAGACTAAACACAACAAGTGAAGTAACAATCCAAACCAATATCATCATCTCCAATAAACTTTTGTTCCATTTTCTATATGAACCATCTTAACATAACAAAAGAATGAAACTTTCGCACAAAAAGTGAACTTTTTGAAATAAGTGTGAAGATTTAAAAGGAGATGGCGGTGAAAGGACGAAGAACCAACAAAACTGAAAGGAAAAAAGGCTGACATGTGATCTTTACAAACAATTGATCAGACAGGTAGACTATTGAAACAATCGATTTTTTGTGAAAAAAGAAAGCGGTAAAGCCAAAATGAAAAGGGGCGAGGCCATCATGATACGTCAAGTTCAGCCGTCAGATTTTTACGCCGTCACATCTGTCATCCAAAGCTGGTGGGGAGGCAGAGATTTGCGTGCAAAATTGCCAAAGCTATTTTTTGAACATTTTCAGCAAACAAGTTTTGTCGTTGTTGAAAAAGGTGAACTGATCGGCTTTTTAGTCGGTTTTTTATCGCAATCTCATTCAGATGAAGCGTATATTCACTTTGTTGGAGTACATCCAGATCACCGGAAATTAAAGATCGGCAAAATTCTCTATCAAGCGTTTTATGAAGCGGCTGAAAAGGAAGGAAGAACAACGATCAAGGCCGTCACAGCTCCTGTTAATAAAGCCTCGATTGCTTATCATATAAAGCTCGGTTTTCAGATAGAAAAGGGAGATAAAACAGTGGATGGCATCCCAGTTTTTTCAGATTACGATGGTATTCATGAAGATCGTGTGCTATTTGTGAAAAAACTGGAGGCGAAAGCATGATCATCAGACTGGATCAAAAAAATAAAGAACAAGCAAAAGAGCTATTACATATCCAATTGGCCGCGTATCAACGGGAGGCAGAGCAAATTGGCTATCACGATTTACCTCCATTAAAAGAAACGGTTAAACACATTATGGAAACCGATGAGATTTTCATAGGGTTTGAAAAAGATGGACAGCTATTAGGGATCGCTTCATATGAAATGCATGAGGACCGAATTGTCCTCAGCCGATTAGCTGTGCATCCTGATCATATCCATCAAGGAATCGGAACAGAGCTCATACAAGCCATTATTCAGCATCAAAAAACGATCGAGCTCACAACAGCGGAAGCGAATATACCAGCAATCAAGCTCTATGAAAAACTAGGGTTTAAACAGAAGGGCCGTTTGCAGGTGGAAAACAATCTAATGTTAACAAAGATGGAACGTTTGATGCTTCGAAAGGTGGAAGTGATTGAATACCAATCGAGCTGGCCAGAGCAATTCCAAGATGAGCATGACAATCTGAAAAAGATAGTTGGTGACAACTGGATATATGGTCACCACATTGGCAGTACGTCAGTCGAAGGAATGGCCGCTAAGCCAATTATTGATATCTTGCTAGAGGTCAAGCATATCAGCGCCTTAGATGAATGTAACCACCTATTTCGTCAGCTAGGATATGAACCGCTTGGAGAGAACGGACTCAAAGGAAGACGTTTTTTTAGAAAGGGCGGCTTGAACCGAACACATCACGTTCATGCTTATGAAGCTGGACATGATGATGTGAAAAGGCATTTGATATTCCGAGATTATTTAAAAGCGGTACCAGGGCGTGCCAAAGCCTATGCAGATAAAAAGCGACAATTGGCAAAAGCCTATCCTGAGGATATGGCGGGTTATATCAACGGAAAAGATGGGCTCATTAAAGAAATTGAACAAGAAGCGTACAATTGGTCAAAGCAGTTTAAAGACAAGTGAATGACCATGATATAGAACAAGGTATTATGAAGTGAGAACTGACAGGGCGTGAACATGTTTAATTGATGGCTAATATGTTACAATGTAACAATCAACGAAAAAAGGATGTTCGGCATGTATATTCATATAACAGAACCAGCAGCAGCGTTCCTTACAAAACGACAAGAAGATCATGAAACAAAAGAACTGCTCCTTCGCTATGATTCAGATGGATGCGGCTGTGCGGTAAGCGGTGTTCCAATGATTTGGCTCACAGGTGAAAGAACAGGTGAGTGGGAAGAGATCAAGCATAATCAGCCCGTTAAGCTGTACATACACACGGCACAAAAGGTTTTTTTTGACGAGGAAATGACGATCGATTTTAATGAAAAAGCCAACACACTCATGTTGAAAAGTCCTCAACAAATACTCAGCCCGAGAATGGGTATACTTGTAAAGTAAGGTGGAAATGTAGTGGATCAAAAGCTAAAAGTGATACAAAACACGGCCCAAAATAAAACGTGGGTGTCGTTTTTAAATAACAATCATCCCTATAGCCTTTTGCACTGGTCAATAGGTGGAATGGATTCGGTGAAAAAGGACGTTTGGCTTCTTCAGGATGAAGTCACATTTGAAACGGAAGAATTTCTAACGCTCGAATTAGCTGTCAATTGGATCAAAGAGAATATGGAGCAAGTAACAGATGTATTATAAAAGCCCTTTTTCGAAAGGGTTTTTTTCGTGCATTCATCATCTCATCAAACAGCACAGTTGTCTAATCTAAAAAAAGGTCTTTTGAGACAGAAAAAAGCCATTTTCCAACAAAAAATTCGACAAAATGGGAAAACTAAAAATAAAAAATAATGGCTGTAAATGCCGAAAAATAAGCATTCGAAGCGTTTATTGCGGGATACCGAAAACTTTGCGAAAAATGACTTTTCATATTTCTTCCATTCGAGGAAATGTGATAGAATACAACATGTATCGTATATGAGAAGGGAGGTGCTAAAGTGAATTGAAGCTCAAGCTGTCATCGCCTCAGGTTGGAATCAAAATAAACGAATGGTATAGGCAGATTTGCGGATTTCATGTGATGAAAGCAGAGAAGCTGAAGGCGGAAATCGAACAGGAAATCCTGGAGATGGAGCAGGATCAAAATTTGTTATTGTTTTACCAGCTGATGGATTTTCGCCACAAGGTGATGCTTGAATATTTTGAACCGGCAAAGAAAGCCTCGAATGATGAAGAGATTAAGAATTTGTTAGAAACAATCGAACATTCTCAAACAAAATTAACGGATATGCTTGAATACTATGTTCATTTTTTTACAGGAATGTTTGAATTTGAACAGCGAAACTATTTAAGTGCCATTGCTTATTACCGCTCAGCAGAAAAAAAGCTCAACCTCATATCAGATGATATAGAAAGAGCAGAATTTTACTTTAAATTAGCAGAAATTTACTACCACATGAAACAAACCCACTTTTCGATGCACTATGCCTTGCAAGCGTTAGATACGTATTCTGCCTACAGAACGTACACGCTGAGAATCATCCACTGTGAATTTGTCATCGGTGCAAACTATGATGATTTGAAATGCTATGAACATGCATTACCCTACTTTAAAAATGCTCTAAAGCGAGCACGCTCAATTGGAAACCCTCGAGTCATAGGTTCGGCCCTTTTCAACTTAGGTAACTGTTATTATCAAATGAACGATCTTGCGGAAGCAAGCCGTTATCTGAAAGACTCTATTGAAGTGTTTGAAAAGGAGAATTTAACCCATCTTAATCGCTCTCTAGACCCACTATTTATGCTGACACAAATCCTGTTTAAACAAAAACAAATAGAAGAATCGTTAACCCTCTATCAACAAGGTATTATGAAGGCCTGTGAATTAGAAGATGAAATTTACATCTGCAAATTTCAGTTCTTAAAAGCATTATACGTTGATGCAGAAATAACAATCATAGACGATACATTAGACCTGCTGGAGGACAAGCGCTTATACCCAGATATTGAGGAATTGGCACTTGATGCGGCTCATTATTACAATGAGCTTGGACTGTTCGAAGTATCTACCCGGTTTTACGAAAGGAAAATTCAAGCCATATCAAAAATTCAAAATGGGGGTCATTTATATGAAAACGAGTTTGATAGTTCTTTTATTGGCAGCAACTGCAGGATTATCGGTCATGAGTCAGCAGCAATCGGAAGAGAGCCATATGGAGCTTGCGGGCAGACACCATACAACAGTGGTGACTATCGCATAAGTTAGCTCAAAAAGAGGGGGGCGAACTGCTGTTCATTCTCCTCTTTTATCTTTATTCAAGTCAAATCTTTGAAGAAATGCTTGAATTTCTTGCTCATAAGCTTCCTTATTTTCACTAAAAGACATCGCATGCGCACCATGCGGCGCAATAAATAGCTGTTTATCACCCTTTTTTCGTGCAAATAACTGCTGACTTTGCTCACAGGGGATATAGTCGTCATGGCGGCTATGAATAAAAAGTACAGGTTCTTTCACCTGATCGATCACATCAAGAGGAGAAACTTGCCGGATGCGGTATCCGTCCCGCCATTTTAACACTTGATCACTTAGTGGAAGAATCCATTGCCCTGAAAGACGAAAATCTGTTTTTAATCGATACAGAAGCTGATCCTCAAAAGAAGCAAAAGGACAGTCTGCTATGTAAAAATTGGCGTTTGCTTCCGGCTTTGCAGCATATAACAAGGTCGTGACTGCACCCATTGATTCACCGTGTATCCCAATGATGGCATTTTCCCCGAGTCGCTGTCTGATCCACTTGACGACCTGCGCAAGATCTTCTTTTTCATAGTATCCATAACTCGTGGTTTCCCCGCCGCTCATCCCATGTCTTCTATGATCATAAAGCATCACATTCCATCCGAGCTTTTGGAATAATTTCATATACTTAACGGAATTAATTAAACTGACTGTCACGCCATGGCAAAGCACGATTGTTCGTGTTGTATGTGGATACGGCACAAAATAGCCATGAAGATCATAACCAAATACTGAAGGAATACACACTTTCTCTTTGTGGAGCTGCTGAAATGCCTCGTGATGATAATGCCCTTCATCTGATTCCCGTTTAATGAGCTCCTCATCTGTTAGCTTTCGAATATACATCATTTTATTAGTGAAAAAAATGCCGATTGCAGCGAGTGGACACAATATCAAGACGAGTATAGCGATCCATTTCTTCATCTAGCCGATTCTTCCTTTCCGAAGTTTTTTCTATGACGATCATACCACATGTTAGGATATTGGCGTGACTCTTGCTTAGGAAATAAAACGGATGATACACTAAGTAAAAAGGAGTGAGTCACAATGAAAAAGGCCAATCAAGATCAAGCAAAATTAAAGGATGGCATAAACGAGGATCTCAAAAAGCAGCTCCTTCAAATGAAGCAGAATCTGGCCGCCGAGACAGAAAAAAGAGAAGAACAAAAACGACAAGACCTCCTTCAGCAGCAAAAAGAAAAAGAAAAAAATAAAAGCTTCTCAGAGCTGCTAGATGAAAGTCATTTAGACTGGAGAAAGTATAAAAGCTAAAAAAGGACACTGATGGTCCTTTTTTTCATGTCTTCATGGAGATCGATCAACATGAAATAAACTTGTTCAAACCATGGGTACTTTGAGAACAGCCTTCTGACTCCCTTCGAAGTTCTCTTCAATTCAGCTTCGTGACAATATGATTTAAAACCAAATCCCATCACTTATTTTATACGTGATCAAATAGAAGAAACGGGAATATTGATTTGTTTAAATTCCTTTTTATTACAAATATAGTATTTAAGACCCTTTTAATAGAAGAGTATTCCTATTATAATGAAGTTGTGTTACAAAATTTGGAAATGGAGATGATTTACATGAAATTGAGAAGAACAATGGCTGGAGTTGCTTTATCTTTAGGATTACTTTTACCTGTTTCTGGACAAGCTCTTGCTACAACTAATTCAACGGAAGCGGATTTTCGTACGTCGGTGACTACAATTGTCGATTGTTCTGTAACTCCTTTTAAAGGTGGAGGTAATCGATTATGTATGCATTCAGATAATGGCGTTTTTGCAAATAATTTTCAACGTTTTGGTACTACATTTCACCTTAAAGGCAAAGCCGGAAATTATGCGTATTATGAAAGTGCAAATAGATAAAAGTACAGGGGCAGTAAGCCCCTATCCTTTTTAAATGAAAAAGAGATCACATCAGGTGACCTCTTTTTTATTTTATTTAAACCGGTGCGTCTCATACACAGATGGTTTTGTATAGTATGTCAATGCTTTGACTTCTTGATCGCTTAAAGAACGGGCATTTGCCGCTACCACATTTTCTTTTAATTGTTCCACCGAGCTTGCGCCAAATACAACGGAACTGACCGCAGAATGCTTAAGCAAATATTGAATGGATAGCTCAGTGAGTGATAGGTCATAAGCGACTTTCTTTAAAGAAGGAATGACCTGCTCTAGCTCTTCAAATGAATATTGAAGATAGCCGTTTTTTTGAATCGAGGCACTTGCTTCCGAAAGTGGTTTTTCAGTTAAAAGCCCTTTTGATAAAGGTCCTCTGGCCACGACACTAATGCCTTGTTCTTCAAGAAGAGAGAACCATTCCTCTGGGCGGCGGTCGAGTAAACTATATTGCATCATCACGCTTACGATGTTCGACTTTTTGGCGTATTCTTTAATGACATTCGGGCGAATAGAAGAGATGCCATAATAACGAACAACGCCTTCTTCCACTAATTCTTCAAAAGCCTCAATCGTCTCATCGATAGGATCATCGATCGTGCCGCCGTGCAATTGATATAAATCAATATAATCTGTTTGAAGCCGTTTGAGGCTTTGTTTGACTGCTTCTTTTATGTATGCCTTTGAAGGGTCCCAGTCCCAGCCTGGTTTGCCTTTTTCAAAGCGGTTACCGGCTTTTGTTGCCAAAATCAAATCTTGCCGTCTATTTTTAATGGCTTCTCCGACAATTTCCTCATTTGTCCCAAAATCATATAAATCGGCTGTATCCAAATAGTTGATTCCAAGATCAATCGCCTCATCTAATAAAGAGAGCGCTTTTTCTTTTTCAGTTCCAAGAGACATACATCCTAATGCCGCCTCGCTCACTAAGAGGTCTGAGGTGCCAATTCGTCTTTTTTTCAATTTCATCACACTCCTATCCTTTCACATTAAGTGAAAAAAATCAGGAATTCAAGCTAGGTGATTTCAAAGGGCGCATTGCAGCTAGCGTTTGCTTTTCGCTTCTCTTAAATCATCTATGTTAAAATAAATGTAGTAAAAAGTGAAAGTAGAACGAGGAGCTGACAAAATTGAAGGACTTTGAAGAAAAAACATTATCGTCGAAAGAATTATATAACGGAAAAATCATTGATTTGGTACTTGAAGATGTAGAATTACCAAATGGAAAACAAGGTAAACGCGAAATCATTAAACATCCTGGTGCAGTAGCCGTTATTGCACGTACAGACGAAAATAAAATCATCTTGGTCAAGCAATACCGTAAAGCATTAGAGAGAGCCATCGTTGAGATTCCGGCTGGAAAACTAGAAAAAGGGGAAGAGCCGGCACATACTGCATTGAGAGAATTGGAAGAAGAAACAGGGTACACAACTCAGCAGCTTCAAAAGCTGACCGCCTTTTATACATCACCTGGTTTTGCAGATGAAATTGTCCACATCTATTTAGCGGATCAATTAGTTCCACTTGAAGAAAAAAGAGAGCTGGATGAAGATGAATTTGTCGAAGTGATGGAAGTTTCATTAGAAGAAGCCTTGCACCTTATTGAAGAGCAACATATTTACGATGCAAAAACAGCCTATGCCATTCAATACTTACAGCTGCAAGAGGTACTTGATTCAACAAAATGAAGGAGTTTTTTGCAGACATCCATATTCATATTGGCAGAACAAGAACAGGCAGAGCTGTCAAAATTACAGGTGCAAGGTCATTAACAATTGACCAAATTCTTATTGAAGCAGCGCAAAGTAAAGGGATGGGGATGATTGGTGTGATTGATGCACAATCTCCAGAAGTCCTTGAAGAGTTAATAGAGGGTGTCGAGAAAGGCACATACACTGAACTAAAGGATGGCGGTTTATCATTTGGACAGACAGTGCTGCTTTTAGGCAGTGAATTAGAAATCAATGATGACCATTCAAAGGGTCCAATTCACGTGCTTGCATTTATGCCTACATTACACAGAATGTCTGAGTTCTCTGCATGGCTTTCGCTTCATATGAAAAATGTGCATTTGAGTTCACAGCGCCTCTATGTTGATGGGAAAACACTTCAGCGTAAGGTTAAAGAGCTGGGAGGATTGTTTATTCCCGCTCATATTTTTACGCCCCATAAAAGCCTATATGGCAAAGGGGTCAACACTTCTTTAACGGAAGTATTTGATCCAGACCTCATTGATGCTGTGGAGCTTGGTCTTAGCTGCGATACGTCAATGGCGTCTCAGCTAAGTGAGCTGGACCGTTATCCCTTTTTAACGAATTCTGATGCTCATTCTTTAGGGAAAATCGCACGGGAATATACAAAAATCCAAATGGATCATGCTTCCTTTGCCGAATTCAAGCTAGCCCTTGAAGGAAAAGGTGGCAGAGCCATCACGGGAAATTATGGACTCGCCCCGCGGCTTGGGAAATACTATCATACGACCTGCGAGAAATGCGGGGAAAGACCTAGCGCACTAGATCAAGAAAAGTGCCGCGCATGCGGGCATACCCGGATGACAAAAGGGGTGAGTGAGCGTTTAAAGGAGCTTTCCGACCAAGAAAGCGAAAAAGGAACGAGACCCCCTTATGTTCATCAGCTCCCGCTTCAATTTATTCCAGGTGTTGGAGTGAAAACGCTAGAGAAGCTAAAATCCGTGTTTCACACTGAAATGAATATTCTTCACCAAGCAACAGAACAAGAACTAAAATCTGTGCTTCCAGAAAAAACAGCCAACTACATCATCAAAGCAAGGAAAGGTGAAGTCGATCTGATCGCTGGTGGAGGCGGAGTGTACGGTAAGGTGGATATGAATCATGAGTCAAATTAAATGGACATGTCACACATTTGAACAGCTGTCTAAAGAGGATCTTTACCTTGTTTTAATGGAAAGAGTAAATGTGTTTGTTGTAGAACAAGCCTGCCCTTACCCTGAAATTGATCACCGGGACCAAGAAGCGATTCATCTCGTTGCAAAAGAAAACAACGCGATTGTCGCGTATTGCCGCATTTTCCAAAAAGGGATCATGTACAAAGAAGCCTCCATCGGCCGTGTTCTTGTGACGCAAGCCGGCCGGAAAAAAGGCTACGGGAAGATTTTACTTGATAAGGCAATTGAAAAGCTGAATGAGTTAGGTGAAAAAAGGATTAAAATTCAGGCGCAGGCATATTTAAAATCATTCTATGAATCATTCGGTTTCAAAGCTGTCTCAGATTGTTATGACGAAGATGGAATTCCTCATCTTGATATGGTAAGAGAAGAAAGATAGGCGTGTATACGTCTATCTTTTCAGATTGTTGACAAAGGGCTAAAATGTTCTTTATTTTAGCCCTTTGTCTTCCTTTCAGCGTGATAGAAAACCTTTGTAGTCTAGGAAGGACGAGCACCGGAACGGAGCGAATTTGACATTCGTGAGTACCGGCGCGCAGGCCTGACACCGAATGCGAGGGTTTGTCTACACGCTGGAAAGATAGGTGTGTATACGTCTATCTTTTTTATGTGACATCGTGTATCATAACGACAACGAAAGGGGTTTTGCCAAATGGGAAAAAGCAAAGCAAAGAAAAAACGAGAACATATTCAAAGGCAGCAAAGCAGAAACCCGGAACTGTCGAGGGGAAACATGCCGCATTTTAGCACACATGAAAGAAAGACAAAAACAAAAAAAGAAGCCTTACAGCACATGATGCAAAAACATAAAGGACGAAATGCTTATGATCACTATCAAGAGGATCATAAGCATTTTTATTTTGCTTTTTATGACAACTAGATCAAATAAATGGTAAAATTTTAAAAAATAGGACAAATGATCGTTTCTTTTTATCTAAAAATGTAGTTAAATGACAAAAAGAAATGAAAGGGAGAGTGAGGATTGTGAACGTCAAGTCATTTGGAGCAGGGCTTTGTATGGCAAGTATGCTTGTGGCATCGATCACGTTTGGCGCGTCAGATATTTCTGCAAAGGAGCAAGCGAAAAAAGAGTACATGATCGGCTTTTCTTCTTCCGTTCAAGACAAAACACAAAAACAGCTTGTAGAAGAAGCTGGAGGGCATGTAAAAGAATCCATAGAGCAAATAGATATGATGAAAGTTTCATTGAGTGAGACATCCAAAGAGAAACTAAATAAAGCAAAAGAAGTAACCTTCATTGAGGAGGACCATAAAGCAAAAACAAGCAGTCAAACTGTCCCATACGGCGTCAAAAGTATCAAAGCACAAAAGGTACATAAAAAAGGATACGCCGGACAGAATGTCAAAGTAGCAGTTCTTGACAGCGGCATCGATGGTAAGCATGAAGATTTACATGTCACCGGCGGGATCAGCTTTGTTCCAACAGAGTCAGATCCGCTTGTTGACCCGCATGAACATGGAACGCATGTGGCAGGCACCATTGCCGCATTAGATAATGAGGTAGGTGTCGTTGGTGTTGCACCAAAAGCTTCTATCTATGCTGTCAAGGTGGCAGATGAAAATGGTGACGGCTACTATAGCTGGATCATTAAAGGGATTGAATGGGCCATGGAGAATGACATGGATGTCATCAATATTAGTATGGGGGGCGCAAGTGAATCTGAGGCGCTGAAAGAGGCGGTAGATCGAGCGTATGATCAAGGGATTCTCATTGTAGCTTCTGCAGGGAATGCAGGAAGCTATGGCTCTCTCAATACGATTGACTATCCAGCTAAATACAGCTCAGTTGTGGCTGTTGCCTCTGTTGACCAAACAAAGCAAAGAGCCTTTGATTCATCTGTTGGCGAGGAAGTGGAAGTCTCAGCACCAGGCGTTTCAACGCTGAGCACCATTCCTCATAACGAGTATGGTTACAAGAGCGGAACATCAATGGCTTCCCCGCATGTCACGGGCGCTGCGGCTGTCATTCTATCAAAACATCCGAATCTGACAAACGATGAAGTGCGTGAGAGACTGTCACAAACGGCGACAAAGCTTGGAGATCCTTTTTATTATGGTGCTGGGCTTGTGAATGTACAAAGAGCCGCGCGATAAATGAAAAGAGAAAGCAGGGGCAGCTGCTTTCTCTTTTTTCTTTCAATAAAACTGTCATGTTTCGCAATCTCTCTCATAGAATCTAGTAACCTTTACTATTTGGGAGGAAGACGCATGCGGAAAAAGTCGTGGAAGGAACATCTTCTTCAGCACGTAAAAGATCATCTCTCGATATATTTATTTGTTTCTGTACTTTTTTTAATGGGGGTGATCTTCGGGGCTATTATTGTCAATAGCATGACATTCAGTCAGAAAGAGGATTTATTCTATTATTTAAATCAATTTTTTGGACAGCTGACGAATGAGAAAGCAGCAGAATCAAAAGAAATGTTTTTGCAAAGCTTCCTGCATCATATGAAATATTTAGGTCTTATGTGGATACTAGGAATCTCTATCGTTGGTTTGCCGCTCATCTTTCTCATGATCTTTTTAAAAGGAATTGTTGTAGGGTTTACGGTAGGTTTTCTCGTAAATCAAATGGGACTCACCGGGTTTTTTCTTTCATTCGTATCAGTGCTTCCGCAAAACATTTTGCTTATTCCAGCCTATTTAGTAATTGGCACCTGTGCGATTGCGTTTTCCATCCGTCTCATTGGACAGCTTTTCATGAAAAAAACCATCAGTCAAGCACCTATTCAGTGGTTTGGCCGGTATGCATCTGTTCTGCTGATGATTTTAGCGCTTGCTGCACTTTCGTCCTTTTTTGAATCGTACGTCTCATTTATGCTGATGAAAAAGCTGGCAGGTGTTCTTTTTTAATAATTTTATAATCATTATTAAGTAACAATCAATTTATTTATCAATTTAAAATGATTATAGTTGGCTCTCAGCACATCATTTGATATAATGATCAAGTAATGTGGCGTAGGAGGGAAAGTCAATGGAAAATAGGATTGATCGAATTAAGAAACAGCTTCATTCTTCCAGCTACAAGCTCACGCCACAGCGTGAAGCAACAGTAAGAGTACTGCTTGAGAATGAAGAAGACCATTTAAGTGCAGAAGATGTATACCTCCTCGTAAAAGAGAAGTCTCCTGAAATTGGTCTTGCTACTGTTTATCGGACGTTAGAATTGCTCACTGAACTAAAAGTTGTTGATAAAATTAACTTTGGAGATGGCGTTTCACGATATGATCTTCGTAAAGAAGGGGCTGCCCACTTCCATCATCATCTTGTCTGCATGGAATGCGGAACAGTCGATGAGATAGAAGATGATTTATTAGAGGATGTTGAAGAGATTATTGAACGCGACTGGAAATTTAAAATTAAGGATCATAGATTGACATTCCATGGTATTTGCCACCGGTGTCATGATGATGAATCCGGCAAATAATCCGAATTGGAACCTTTTCATTTAAGATGAAGAGGTTTTTTGCATTTTCGCTGTATAATCCTTGTCCTACCTGGCATATGCTGAAGTAATGAGAAGATGAGAAAGGACATGAAGATCATGCGAAAATGGCTCAAAACAACAGGTGAAGTGATGAAAGTCTTTATCTTGTTCACTGGTTTTACCGTCCTGTTCTATTATGCTATGATATGGATAAATTCAGAATATGAAAGCTACCATCGTTATGATAAACCAGAGGGTGCAGCAATTAAAGTGATGGAAATGGATCAACCGAATCATGACAGCTGGCAAGACCGATTGATTTATTTTTATCAAAACGGGGAGTAGAAATCATTGAACGATCAATTATCCGACTTTATTCATTTTATGACAGTAGAGAGAGGACTCTCTGAAAATACCATTGTTTCTTATAAAAGAGATTTACAGAGCTACTTGTCTTTTTTAATGACACATGAGCAGCTGACGGATATCAAAGATGTCACGCGACTACATATCATTCATTATTTAAAGCAGTTAAAAGAGGAAGGGAAATCGAGTAAAACGTCTGTACGGCATCTATCATCGATCCGTTCTTTTCATCAATTTCTGCTGCGGGAAAAAGTGACAACAGATGACCCGTCATGGAACATTGAATCGCAAAAAACAGAGCGGAAATTACCGAAAGTTCTATCACTAGGAGAGGTCGAAAAACTGCTCGATACACCAAATCAGCACACCCCCTTTGACTACCGTGACAAAGCGATGCTTGAGCTCTTATATGCAACAGGCATTCGCGTCAGTGAAATGCTGGATCTGACTCTTGCTGATGTCCACCTCACAATGGGCTTTATCCGCTGTTTTGGAAAAGGAAGAAAAGAGCGAATTGTGCCAATTGGCGAGACTGCTGCAAGTGCAATTGAAGAATATATAGAAAAGGGAAGAAGCAAGCTGTTAAAAAAACAGCCGGCAGATGCCCTATTTCTCAATCATCACGGGAAAAAAATGTCACGGCAGGGCTTCTGGAAGAACTTAAAAAAACGTGCTATCGAGGCAGGGATTCAAAAGGAACTGACCCCGCATACGCTCAGACATTCATTTGCTACACATCTGCTTGAAAACGGTGCGGATCTAAGAGCCGTACAGGAGATGCTCGGACATGCCGATATCTCAACAACACAAATTTATACTCATGTGACGAAAACAAGACTGAAAGATGTGTATCACAAATTCCATCCAAGGGCATAAGTAAAGCATGACACAGTGAACGTGTGTCATGCTTTTTCATGTTTGCATCGTTTATGGTTGTCAACTGACTTGTAAACGGTTTATACTTGAGATGTCTGACCTCTCTCTTTGAAAGGTCAAAAGACAAGAATATTGAAGGAGGCGCTTTTTATGCCTGATTATCAGTATAAACGCATTTTCCTCGTCGTAATGGATTCAGTAGGGATTGGGGAAGCACCAGATGCTGCTGATTTTAATGATGTAGGTGCAGATACACTTGGACATATTGCTGAAAAAATGAACGGGCTTCATATGCCGAATATGGCGAAGCTTGGGCTGAGTCATATTAAAGAAATCAAAGGAATTCCAGCGGATGAAAAACCGCTTGCGTATTATGGGAAAATGCAAGAAGCATCAAACGGTAAAGACACAATGACAGGGCACTGGGAAATCATGGGTCTTTACATAGAAACACCGTTTAAAGTTTTTCCAGACGGATTCCCAGATGAACTATTAAATGAATTAAAAGAAAAAACAGGCCGAGGCATTATTGGAAATAAGCCTGCGTCTGGTACTGAAATTTTAGATGAGCTTGGCGAAGAGCACATGAAAACAGGCGATTTAATCGTTTATACATCTGCAGATTCTGTGCTGCAAATTGCTGCGCACGAGGAAGTTGTGCCATTAGATGAGCTTTACCGTATTTGTGAAATTGCACGCGAACTGACATTAGATGAAAAATATATGGTTGGACGCATTATCGCTCGTCCGTTTGTCGGAGAGCCTGGCGCATTTGTTAGAACGCCAAACCGTCATGACTATGCGTTAAAACCATTTGACCGTACAGTGATGAATGAACTGAAAGATGATGGACTTGATGTCATCGCGATCGGAAAAATTTCTGATATTTATGATGGCGAAGGAATCACCTCTTCTCTCAGAACGAAATCGAATATGGATGGAATGGACAAGCTGGTCGATACACTTAAAACAGACTTTACAGGACTCAGCTTTTTAAACCTTGTTGATTTTGATGCTCTTTTCGGACATAGAAGAGATCCAGAGGGCTACGGAAAAGCACTAGAGGAATTTGACGCACGTCTTCCTGAAGTGTTTGACCTGATGAAAGAAGATGATCTTCTTGTCATCACAGCAGATCATGGAAATGACCCAGTTCATCACGGAACAGATCATACAAGAGAATACGTTCCGCTCATTGCTTACAGCAAAAAGCATCAGGAAGCAAATGAACTGCCAACAGCAAAAACCTTTGCTGATCTTGGGGCAACCGTTGCAGATAATTTCAAGTCAACGATGCCAAAATACGGAACAAGCTTTTTATCTAAACTCAAATAGGGGGAAATCTCGTGGGAGCACAGTTTTCAGAAGCGGCGGCATACATTAAACAAGCATCGACATATGTACCAACAGTTGGGCTCATTTTAGGATCAGGGCTTGGCGTTTTAGCAGATGAGATTGAAAATCCAATTAAATTAAAATATGAAGATATTCCTGGATTCCCTGTTTCAACAGTAGAGGGACATGCAGGGCAGCTCGTGATTGGAACGCTGAAAGGCACTGTCGTTTGCGCTATGCAAGGACGTTTTCATTTCTATGAAGGTTATGATATGAAGCAAGTGACATTTCCTGTCCGTGTGATGAAAGAAATTGGCATTGAGACATGTATTGTCACAAATGCAGCTGGCGGTGTGAATACGTCCTTCCATCCAGGAGATCTCATGCTGATCACAGATCATATCAATATGATGGGGACCAATCCATTAATTGGACCTAATGACAGTCAAGGCGTTCGTTTCCCTGATATGTCAGCACCATATGATAAAGAGTTGCTGGCACTTGCAGAAGAAACAGCCCAGCGTTTAGGTATATCTGTACAGCAGGGTGTTTATGCAGGAATGACAGGTCCTTCATATGAAACACCTGCTGAAGTTCGTTTTCTTAGAACACTTGGAGCAGATGCAGTAGGGATGTCGACTGTTCCAGAAGTGATTGTTGCACGTCATGCAGGAATCAAAGTGCTTGGGATCTCATGCATTTCCAATGCAGCATCTGGTATTTTAGATCAACCGCTGACTCATGATGAAGTCATTGAAGTAACGGAAAAAGTGAAAGCAAGTTTCCTTGATTTAGTAAAAGGCATTGTTAAACAACTCTCATAGCAAGTTTCCGGAAGCCTTCTGTTCTTAAGCAGAAGGCTTTTTTTATGTCAATCAAACGATCTCTGAATAAAACAGCCTATATGAGGAAAAAATAGAAAGGATTACGATAATGGAGGTTTGCCACTTGAAACGTCATATATGTGCATTGTTTATTTTCATGATCCTTATCTCAATGGTTTCACCATCAGCGATAGCAAAAGAAAAGATTGAAAAACCAGAAGAAAAACAAACATCAGAATTGGCGCACGAAGCCAAATCAGCGATCTTAATTGAACGTGACACGGGAAAGGTGCTTTACAACAAAAACAGTGATGAAAAGCTTGCTCCTGCAAGTATGACCAAGATCATGACGATGCTTCTGATTATGGAAGCCATTGATCAAGGGAAACTAAAAATGACAGATAAGGTCAGAACGAGCGACTATGCGGCATCGATGGGAGGCTCACAAATCTTCCTTGAACCTGGAGAAGAAATGACGGTGAAAGAAATGCTAAAAGGCATTGCCATTGCGTCAGGAAATGATGCATCTGTTGCCATGGCAGAACATATTGCCGGATCTGAAGAACAGTTCGTTGAAAAGATGAACAAAAAGGCGAAAGAGCTTGGGCTCACCGCTACCGTCTTTCAAAACCCAACTGGCCTTCCTGAAAAAGACCATTACAGTACAGCTCATGATATGGCAAAGATGACAAAAGAGCTATTGAAATATGAACAAATCACCAAATTCACAGGTGTCTACGAAGACTATCTCAGGCAAAACACGGATAAAAAATTCTGGCTTGTTAATACAAACCGCTTGATCAAATTTTATCCAGGTGTTGATGGAGTGAAAACTGGTTTTACAGGCGAAGCGAAATACTGTTTAACCGCATCCGCTAAAAAAGGCAACATGCGTGTCATTGCAGTTGTTTTCGGCGCAAGTACCCCGAAAGACAGAAACGCTCAGGTAGTCAAAATGTTAGATTACGCATTTAGTCAATATACAACTCACCCGTTTTACAAACGAGGGCAAGATGTGGCGGAGATCAAAGTGAGCAAAGGAAAAAAGAAAAAAGTTCAGCTCGTCACATCTGAACCCATCTCCCTTTTAACGAAAAAAGGCGAAAATGTAGATCAGATCAAAAAAGAAATCAAATTGTCTCATGATGTCACGGCTCCATTTTCAAAAGGAACGGAACTTGGTACGATTGTCTTGAAAAAAGACGGAAAAGTGCTGCATGAGAGCCCTGTACAAGCAAAAGAAGGAATGGAAAAGGCGGGCGTTTGGACTTTCTTCAAACGAGCGATGGCTGAATTTGTAAAATGGGAATAAAAGGCGAAAGGCTGCTGGCATCGGCAGTCTTTTTGCTATGAGGAAGAAGAAAAGATCATCTAAATGTGACGAATGGTCACTAGTTTTGTCAAGGTGAAGGATTTACTTCATATAAAAGAGAAACACTCTTTATCCGAAATTAGAGCAAGGAGGAATAAAAGATGAGCCTTGGTATTGATTTTCAAGTAAAAGAGAGCGTACTTTGCATTCGGTTAACAGGAGAGCTCGATCATCACTCCGCAGAAACGTTGAGACAAAAGGTGACGAATTATTTGGAAACAGAGGACATTCGCCACATCGTGTTGAATTTGGCTGATTTATCGTTTATGGATAGCTCTGGACTCGGAGTGATTTTAGGAAGATATAAAGAAATTAAGCAGCTTGGCGGGGAAATGGTCGTCTGTGCCATCTCGCCAGCGGTGAACCGGTTATTTGATATGTCTGGCTTGTTTAAAATCATTCGTATGGAGCCTTCTGAGCAAACCGCTTTGCAAACATTGGGGGTGGCATCATGAGAAATGAAATGAACCTGACCTTCTCTGCTTTAAGTCAAAATGAATCTTTTGCGAGAGTCACAGTCGCGGCGTTTATTGCCCAGCTTGATCCGACATTAGATGAATTAACAGAAATCAAAACAGTTGTATCAGAGGCGGTGACAAACTCCATCATCCATGGCTATGATGGGAATCCAGATGGCAAGGTGCATATTCATGTCACATTAGATGACCATGTCGTTTACCTCACCATTCGTGACGAAGGCATGGGAATTACAGATCTTGAGGAAGCAAGACAGCCTCTTTTCACAACAAAACCAGACTTAGAGCGCTCTGGTATGGGTTTTACCATCATGGAGAATTTTATGGATGATGTCATGGTGGACTCATCTCCAGAAATGGGCACAACCATCCGTTTAACAAAGCATCTATCAAAAAGCAAAGCGCTTTGTAATTAAAGGAGCTGCTCATATGGATGTGGAGGTAAAAAAGCAAGCAAAAAAAGCCCAGCTGTCAAATGATGAAGTGAAAGAGCTCATCAAAAAAAGCCAAGACGGTGATCAGCAAGCAAGAGACCTCCTCGTAGAAAAAAACATGCGTCTTGTTTGGTCCGTTGTTCAGCGCTTTTTAAATAGAGGATATGAACCAGATGATTTATTTCAGATTGGCTGTATCGGACTGTTAAAATCTGTTGATAAATTTGATTTGTCATATGATGTGAAGTTTTCGACGTACGCTGTTCCGATGATCATTGGTGAAATTCAGCGATTCATTCGGGACGATGGTACGGTCAAAGTCAGCCGATCACTAAAGGAACTTGGAAATAAAATTCGGCGGGCAAGAGATGAATTATCGAAGTCTCATGGAAGAATGCCGACCGTTCAGGAAATTGCCGAATACCTTGATATCACACCAGAGGATGTCGTCCTCGCCCAGGAAGCGGTCCGCTCACCATCATCCATCCATGAAACTGTGTATGAAAATGATGGTGACCCGATTACATTGCTTGATCAAATTGCCGATCATTCTGAAGAAAGATGGTTTGATAAAATCGCATTAAAAGAAGCGATCAAGGAATTAGAAGAGCGGGAAAAACTCATTGTGTATTTAAGGTATTATAAAGACCAAACACAATCTGAAGTGGCAGAGCGGCTTGGTATTTCACAGGTACAAGTCTCACGGCTTGAAAAGAAAATTTTAAAACAAATTCAAATGCAAATGGATCAAAAAGACAGCTAGCCAATTAGGCTGGCTTTTTTTGTGTGGTAATTACCGGTAAATTAAGTTCTGCCTGTATGAGAACCATTTTTCACCACATACTATTTTTAACCCATCGTATAGGAAGTGACTTGGATGGACGGACAAATTTTTATTCGGCTGCGCCATCGAATTAAGACCGGTATTGACCAGCTCATTTATTTAGAGGATATCGCCCAAATCACTGGTGATGAGTTTGCTGTGCAAAAGCTTAGTAAAATGCCAATGTATCATGTCAGTAAAAAGGATCGCCACATCGTCGTTCTTGATATCATGCATGTCGTCAAAACGATCAAAAAAACGTGGCCAGATATCGACATTCAAACTGTTGGCGGCTCTGAGGCCATTGTTGAAATTGATACAGGCAAACGCCAGCTTTCTCCTGTTTTATTTGTGTTTGTTTGGCTCCTATTATTTGTCGGAGCGGCGCTTGCCATTATGAATTTCCACGAGGATGTCAGTATGCGACTCGTTCATATCCGTCTATATGAAATGATCACTGGAAAAACGGTTGAGCATCCGTATTTATTACAAATTCCATATAGCTTTGGACTCGGCTTTGGCATGATTTTGTTTTTCAATCATGTATTTAAAAAGCGTTTAAATGAAGAACCAAGTCCGCTCGAGGTGGAAATGTTTAAATATCAGCTCGATCTCGATCATTACGTCGCACTCAACGAAAATAAAGAAACATTGAAAGATATCCATGATCGGTAAATGGCTTTTTGTCGTACTCGTTGGTCTTGGTGGCGGTTTAACGGTCGGAGCTGGATTTGTGGCATTTCTTACAGTGCTTGGCATCATTCCTCGCTTAATGCAATTAACCAAAACGCAGCGCTTCATACAAGGGTACGAGGCGGCTGTTATTAGCGGGGCGGTCGTTGGCGGATGGGCAACCTTAAGTCAAATGCATCTGCATTTAACCAAATGGCTGGTGCTCCCGGTTGGTCTTTTATCAGGTATCTTCGTCGGCATGCTTGCAGCTGCACTCACTGAAGTATTAAATGTACTTCCTATATTAACGAAAAGAATTGGAATGGACGGGAAAATTGTTTTGCTGCTCATGGCCATCGTCTTAGGAAAGGTATTTGGTTCGCTATTTCATTGGCTTATTTATATTTAAGAAATTGGAGGGAACAACACGTGTCGAGTTTAAAAGAGAACTACCCATCTAAGGTGAAAACGTATCAGCCCAAACCTCCTTATGTCCTCAACTGCATCAAGGCGTTTTTAGTTGGCGGCTTAATCTGTCTGATAGGTGAGGGGCTGCAAAATTTCTATATCCACTTTTTTGATTTTAATGAAAAGACAGCAGGGAACCCGACAGTGGCGACCCTCATTTTAATTTCTTCTATATTAACTGGAATTGGGATTTACGATAAAATTGGTCAGTTTGCTGGGGCAGGATCGGCTGTACCGGTGACAGGCTTTGCAAACAGCATGACAAGTGCTGCCCTTGAGCATAGAAGTGAAGGGCTTGTTTTAGGTGTTGCTACAAATATGTTTAAGCTCGCTGGGAACGTCATTGTGTTTGGTGTCGTCTCGGCATATGTCGTAGGGATCATTCGATACATCTTGGAAAAGATGTTTTCGTAGGAGGAATGAAAGGTGAAACTAACAGGTAAACAATCTTGGGTATTTGAGCACAAGCTTTATGTCAATGCAGAAGGAACCGCTGCAGGGCCAAAAGAAAAAGAAGGCCCGATTGGTCATTTAATTGATAAAACGTATGATGAAATGCACTGTGATCAAAAGAACTGGGAAATGGCTGAAAGGAAGCTCATGGATGATGCGATATCAACGGCTTTATCAAAAGCAAATTTGCAAAAAAGTGATATAGACCTTTTGCTGGCTGGAGATTTACTCAATCAGAACGTCACAGCAAACTATGTGGCAAGAGAACTGAAAATCCCATTTCTTTGCTTGTTTGGAGCATGCTCCACCTCAATGGAATCGGTCGCCATTGCGTCAGCGCTCATTGATGGCGGTTTCGCAAATCGAGCCATTGCAGCAACAAGCAGTCATAATGCGACGGCAGAACGCCAATTTCGTAATCCGACAGAATATGGCGGACAAAAGCCTGATACAGCAACAAGTACAGTGACGGGAAGCGGAGCTGTTATTATCAGCCAGGAGGCCTCTCAAATTCAAATTACGAGCGCAACGGTAGGTAGAGTGATGGATCTCGGCATTACAGATCCATTTGACATGGGCTCGGCCATGGCACCTGCAGCAGCAGACACCATCAAGCAGCATTTAGAAGACTTAGGAAGAACAGTCGATGATTACGATCTTATTTTAACTGGAGATTTATCTGGCATTGGTTCACCGATTTTAAAGGATCTTCTGAAAGAAGATGGTATTCAGCTTGGGCGAAAACACGATGATTGCGGTTTAATCATCTATACACCCGATCAAAACGTATTCGCTGGAGGCAGCGGCTGTGCTTGTTCTGCTGTTGTGACATTTAGTCATATTTTTCAAGAAATGAAAGCGGGAAATCTGCAAAGGGTATTGGTTGTGGCAACCGGAGCATTACTCAGCCCGATGATGGTCCAGCAAAAAGAGACCATTCCAACCATTGCGCATGGTGTTGTATTTGAGCGTGCAGGAGGAGAGAGCTAATGGATTATCTTATCGCTTTTGTTGCAGGCGGACTTATTTGCGTCATTGGCCAGCTATTGCTAGATGTACTCAAACTCACGCCTGCACATGTCATGACTGTTTTTGTTGTGGCGGGTACCATTTTAGACGGATTCGGTATTTATGATAAATTTATTGAATTTGCAGGTGCGGGTGCAACCGTACCAATCGTTAGCTTTGGTCATAGCTTGCTTCATGGGGCAATGCACCAAGCGGATGTACATGGATTCATCGGCATCGGCATCGGTATTTTTGAATTAACCTCTGCTGGAATATCAGCTGCGATTTTATTCTCATTTATTATCGCACTTATTTTTAAACCGAAAGGATAACCTAATATGGGGCAAAGACGGAAAGTCATTTTAGTGACAGACGGAGATATATATGCTGCCAAAACCATTGAGCTTGTCGCCAAAAATGTCGGCGGACGATGTATTTCCAGCTCAAAAGGAAATCCAAGCAAACGGACAGGACCTGAACTTGTTCAGATGATTTTAACAACGCCATATGATCCAGTCTTTGTGATGTTTGATGATTCTGGTCTGACAGGTGAAGGAACAGGGGAGACGGCGATGAAACATGTGGCGCGCCACCCTGAAATCGAAGTCATTGGAGCGATCGCAGTTGCATCCAAGACGCATCAAGCCGAATGGACAAAGGTCCATGTCTCCATTGACCGGGAAGGAGAACTGACAGAATACGGTGTCGACAAGCATGGTCTTCCCGAAATGGAGCCCCATAAAATGAGCGGGGATACAGTGTATTGTCTTGACTCCCTCAATCTTCCGTTCGTTGTCGGGATTGGAGATATTGGCAAAATGGGACGGAAAGATGATCTGAGCAAAGGATCTCCAATCACGATGAAAGCAGTTGAATTGATATTAGAAAGGAGTGGTTTCCGTGAAGAAAGAAAAGATAAACGTGTACCGAGACCCGAAGAAAAATGAAGATTACTTCAAGGAAAATGTTGGAATGGGTCTCAGCTTCGACCTTGGTGTTCGGAAAATTTATATACACGATCAGGAAATCCAACTTTACTATGTAAACGGATTATGTGATACACAGTATATTATCTACTTATTAAAGGAACTAATTGAAATCAATGACAACGAACCTGAATCAGATGACCTTTCTCGTGTGGTCGAAAACCGTCTTGTCAATCAACAGGTTTCCAAGGTAGAAACGCTGGATGAAGCAGTGGACCAAGTGCTGTCCGGGCTTGTGGCAGTCGTTGTAGAAGGTGAAAATTACGCATTTATCATTGACGTCAGAAGCTATCCCGGTAGAATGCCAGAGGAGCCCGATACTGAAAAGGTTGTCAGGGGAGCAAGAGACGGGTTTGTTGAAAACATTATTGTAAATACAGCGCTTATTCGAAGAAGAGTGCGAGATGAAAAGCTGCGATACAAAATGCTCAAAGTAGGCGAACGTTCGAAAGCGGATGTATGTGTTTGTTATATTGAAGATATTGCAGACCCAGATCTTGTGGATATTATAGAAAAAGAAGTATCAGGAATCAAAGTCGATGGGCTGACGATGTCTGATAAAACGGTTGAAGAATTTATTATTAAGCAAGGATATAATCCCTTTCCACTAGTGCGTTACACCGAGCGCCCAGATGTCGCCGCGAACCACATATTAGAAGGGCATGTCATCATCATTACGGATACATCCCCTAGTGTCATCATTACGCCAACCACTTTTTTTCACCACGTTCAGCATGCAGAAGAATACCGTCAGGCGCCTGCCGTTGGTACGTTCCTTAGGTGGGTACGCTTTTTAGGCATTTTATGTTCTACGTTTCTTTTACCGATTTGGTTTCTTTTTATCTTGGAACCAAATCTCCTGCCTGACAATTTAAGCTATATTGGATTTAACAAACCTTCTCATATCCCTGTGATTCTCCAAGTATTCCTTGCTGATTTTGGGGTAGAATTTTTAAGGATGGCAGCCATTCATACGCCAACCGCATTGTCGACTGCCATGGGGCTGATTGCGGCCGTTTTAATTGGACAAATTGCCATTGATGTCGGTTTATTTACGCCAGAGGTCATCCTATACGTCTCGTTAGCTGCAATTGGTACATTTACAACACCGAGCTATGAATTAAGTGTCGCCAATAAGATTGTACGACTCATTATCTTAGCACTAGTGGCAATCTTTAAGCTGAATGGACTGATCATTGGGTTTACGTTGTTAATCATTTATTTAACTTCCATTCGTTCATTGCAGACGCCTTATATGTGGCCGTTCATTCCTTTTAATGGAAAGGCCTTATGGCAAGTGCTGATTCGGACGTCTGTTCCTGGCTCAAAAGTAAGGCCAAGCATTGTGCACCCTCAAAACAGATCAAAAATTCCGCCAAATTCTTAACGCTCATTGAAAGTGGCTGAAGATTGTGATATTGTATTTTTAACTTTGAGAAACGGCAAAAGGCAGCTCACGCAGCTGTCTTTTTTCAGCCGAGGCGGAGAAAGAGGGAATGACATTGTATTTACACGGCACTTGCAGACAAAATGAACTCGGTCATTTAGAAATTGGTGGTGTTGATGCCGTTACTTTAGCTGAAACGTATGGGACACCACTTTACGTATATGATGTGGCTTTAATACGGGAGCGCGCAAAAAGCTTTCAAAAAGCATTTATAGAAGAAGAATTAACAGCGCAGGTAGCGTATGCGAGTAAAGCATTTTCCTCCATTGCAATGTTTCAGCTTGCCAAAGAAGAAGGATTATCTCTTGATGTCGTATCAGGCGGCGAGCTTCACACAGCCATTTGCGCTGGATTTCCAGTAGAAAAAATTCATTTCCATGGCAACAATAAAAGCAGAGAAGAATTAAAGATGGCATTAGAGCATGGGATCGGCTGTATTGTTGTGGATAATTTCTATGAAATGAAGCTCATTGAACAGCTTGGTCAAGAGCTTTCAAAAAAAGTGAAAGTATTGCTCCGCATCACGCCAGGTGTCGAGGCGCATACTCATGATTACATTACGACAGGTCAAGAGGATTCAAAATTTGGCTTTGATCTTCACAATGGACAAGCAGATGAAGCGGTGAAACAAGTGCTTGGATCAGAAGTAATCGAGCTTTTAGGTGTCCATTGCCATATCGGTTCGCAAATTTTTGATACGGCAGGTTTTGTCCTTGCAGCAGATAAAATCTTTTTGAAGCTGGATGAATGGAGAGAAACATTTGGTTTTATTTCTACAGTGTTAAACTTAGGCGGGGGCTTTGGCATTCGTTATACAGAAGAGGATGAACCGCTTCCTGCGACAGAATATGTCGAGAAAATTATTCAAGCTGTGAAAGAGAATGTGGCCCGCTACGAATTCGATATGCCGGAGATTTGGATTGAACCAGGCCGTTCTCTTGTTGGAGATGCAGGGACGACTCTTTATACGATCGGATCATCAAAACATGTTCCTGGCATCCGTGATTATGTTGCAATAGATGGTGGAATGAGTGACAACATTCGTCCGGCTTTATATCAAGCGAAATATGAAGCGGCAAGTGCCAACAAAATGAGCCAAACGCATGATCAAACGGTTTCAATTGCTGGCAAATGCTGTGAAAGCGGAGATATGCTCATTTGGGATATCGATCTGCCAGAGTTATCACAAGGTGATTTATTAGCTGTCTTTTGTACCGGTGCTTACGGCTACAGTATGTCAAACAACTATAACCGCATTCCGCGCCCAGCTGTAGTGTTTGTAGAAGACGGGGAAGCGCAGCTTGTGGTTGAGCGTGAAACATATGAGGACATTGTCAAACTCGATTTACCGTATCAATCAAAAGTGAAATCATCTATTTAAAAAAGCCGCCTGGTGTACAGGCAGCTTTTTTTATGACTTATTTTCCTCCAGTGAATACAGAGACGATCGCGTTCCAAATGGAGACAAAGAAATCCCAAATCTTTTGAAGAAGGTTTTTCCCTTCATCCGATTCTATGAATTTTGTAATCTTGTCTTTTGCTTTATCAATTTGAGATCCGACTTGTTTCCAATCGATATTGATGTTTTTCATTTTATCGAATAGAGAGACAAGCTGATCTTTTTGGTCTTGTGTTAAGTTTAAATTCAAATCGGAAGCAGCTTGATCGACTTTTTCTTCTACTTCTTTTGTTGTTTTAGGGACACCATTTTTCGCAATGTCATCTTTGATTTTTGCAATAAGGGCAGAAGCATTGTCTTTCCCGATGGAGTCACCCAATTTAGAAGTCGTCACAAGCTCTTCGTTCGCAACCTGCTTCACATCTTCTGGAATGGCTTTGTCGCTTGACACTTCATATGCTTTTAATAAGCCCGTTAGTGCGGCTGTACCTGATACTTCAAATGGAGCAGTCACGACAACCTTCGCATCCTTGACACCTGCTGTCATTAAAGCATTTAAATACATCTCATCTGTAATGGTTTTGATGTTGTGTGTATCCACAGTCAGACCAGTACCTGATTTTTCAATGGTGATAGATGAAGATGATAATGCTCTCGTCCCGATTTGAGAACGAGGGATGTACTTTCCTAAATATTCGTGCTCTTCTTTATTAGTTACTTCAATTTTTGTCGCATTTTCAGGTGGATTCAACTCGTCAAGCACCTTCTGGCGATCAGCCGGAGTTAAGTCTTGCCCGAGTGTGACGATGACATCGCCTACAGCTGCATCCGCTAAGCTGACTTTAGGCGCACCAATTAGGAAAAGGAGCGCTGCCATCATACCAAGCATCGTTTTTTTAAACATGTTGACCTCCTTCAAGTCGAAAGCGTTCCTCGTTCAAGAGAAACTCATCTTTTGAGTACACGTGATGAAGTGCACTCCATCATATAGACGTAACACTTCGGCCTGACGTTTCAATTTTCTTTTGAAGATGTTTTACTTAGTCTGTCATCATCTTGTTAGGAAAATAGGATCAAGCTCTTTCTATTTTATCAATAATAAGAAAAGAGGTAAATCACAATAAAAAGCAGGGGATGTTTAACATCACCGAAAATGTGCTATAATGAGCGTTGTTTAACCTGAAAGGAGAATGTGAAACATGGCGAAAAAAGGATACATACAACTAACGAATGGTAAGAAAATTGAGTTTGAACTTTACCCAGAGGCTGCTCCAGGTACTGTGGCAAACTTTGAAAAATTAGCGAATGAAGGCTTCTACGATGGATTGAAATTCCACCGTGTGATTCCAGGCTTCGTCAGCCAAGGCGGCGATCCAAACGGTAATGGAACGGGTGGTCCTGGTTACACAATTAAATGTGAAACAGAAGGAAATCCACATCAACACGAAAGAGGTTCATTATCAATGGCACATGCTGGTAAAGACACAGGCGGCAGCCAATTCTTTATCGTACATGACCCGCAGCCACACTTAAACGGTGTTCACACTGTTTTTGGCAAGGTAACATCTGGCATTGAGGCTGTTCTTGATATGGAGCAAGGCCAAGGCATGGAAAAAGTCGAAGTTGTAGATGCTTAATCTGAAAGCACCGCTTAATTGCGGTGTTTTTTTATTTTGTATTTGATTTTACGGTTATTTGTTCTGTTAGGCGGTGGGTGATGATCCAATACAAAATGGCTAAGGCGCTGATCGAGGCACCAAATAGACATACCCCGTTCCAGCCATAGTTTGCGTATATGCTTGTTGAAACCATTGAACCGGTCGCACTGCCGATGGAGTAAAAAATCATGTAAGCAGCAGTAAGCCGGCTTCTCGCTTCAGGCCGCACTGTGAAAATCATACTCTGATTGGTCACATGTACTGCCTGCACAGATAGGTCAAGAATCATAATGCCAATGATTAATGAAATAAGTGAATACCCAGTCAAACTGATGAAAAACCATGAAATGAATAATAGGACAAGTGCGATGCAGGTTGTAAACTGCCCTAACCCTTTATCAGCAAGACTGCCAGCCCGAGCGGCACCTAATGCTCCGGCTGCTCCAGCAAGACCAAATGCACCAATGGCAGTATGTGAAAGAGAATAAGGCTCGGTACTAAGAGGCAGGACGAGCGAAGTCCATAATGTACCAAACACGATAAAAATCAGAAAAGCTAGAATCCCACGGATGCGAAGAATTCGTTCTTGTATGAACAAGGTAAACATTGAACGAATTAGGTTTGCATAGGATAAGGACTCCCTTTCGCTGTCATCAAGAGGGAGCACTCGAAGCAGCACGCCAGTTATGAGGAGCATGATGACGGCAGACACTAGGTAGACCGATTTCCAGCCAGCGAGATCGGTTAGTGCACCAGCAAACGCTCGCGCGAGAAGAATACCGATTACGATTCCGCTTTGCACCAAGCCAATTATACGCCCGCGCTCTTCTGGAGCAGCCCAATCCGCTGCAAAGGCTACGAGTACCTGAGCGACCACAGCTAGCAGTCCGACCATGGCTAATCCTATGAACAGGACGGTGACGATAGGAGCGATGCCAACTAGAATGAGAGACAATACGGATAAAAGCATCTGACCAATGATGAGCCGTCGTCGATTCAACAAATCACCAAGTGGTACTATGAGTAGCAGCCCCGCCGCGTAACAAAGCTGAGTAATCGTCATGACAATACCGATGGATGAATAGGTGATACCGAACTCAGCTGCCAGTGAGTCGAGTAACGGTTGTGCGAAGTATATGTTTGCAACAGCCATCCCGCAGGCCGCTGCAAACAGTAGTGCCATATAGCGGGTCATCGTTGATCTAGGTTTTATTTGTAAATGGGCCGTTTTCATATCAGGATGATCGATTGAAGTGATTTTTTCTCTAACCATTCATTGCATCTCCTCTTTTTTTAATGTACTGATAGGTACAAAATGATTTTAGTTAAGAATAACCAACAAAATGTTTTAAAGTCAAGATTTTATTTCGTTTGTTCTATGCTGATTTTGAGATTAGACAGACAAATTGACAATGTTACATGAATAAAATAAAATCATTATATACCGATTGGTAATAAAACGTACAAACAAAGAAATAGATGGTTGTTATCGTGAAGAGATTTTATTGTTGAAATGGGGGATTGATGATGGTTCGACAGCGTGAATTTGATGAGGAAAAAGCGTTGGACGAGGCAATGGTGCTATTTTGGGAGAAAGGGTACAGGGCTACTACTTTAAGCGATTTGACTGCAAAAATGGGAATACAGCGGCCAAGCTTATACGCAGCCTTTGGAGATAAAGAGGAATTATTTGAGGCCGCATTACGCAAATATACAAAGCAGCATACAGCCCGTATTCGAACAAAACTTCAAAACAATCGATCTGTAAAGGAAGCATTTCATACATTATTTGTAGATGTAGTGGAAGAGGAATATAGAGATGGTCCAAGTAAGGGATGTTTTTGCATTAATACAATAGTAGAGCTTGCACCACACGAAGAGAAATTTGAAATTCTGACGAGAGAGCACCAGATGTATCTTTCCGTCATGTTTGAAGAAAAGATTGTGCAAGGTATTCGCTCAGGTGAGCTTGAAAGCAGCCTGAATGCTAAAGCTTTAGCACAGACCCTTGTCGTTTCTTTCATCGGACTGACCGTCCTCATGAAGTCTCGTCCAGAGCGTTCGTTTGTAGAACATTCTGTAGCGACGATACTGACCATATTAAAATGAAATGGACAGTACGCGATGAGAGCCGCCATAAAAAATCATTCAATATAGCGAAAGCGTGTTTTGATGGAATAGATCAAAATACGCTTTTTCTTTTAGGGAAGCCATGCACAGACACCTTTTTTGTGATATGATAAGAGAACAAACATTCGCATGCGTGGATGTCAATACATCCAGCTGAAAAAACAGGTTCAGGTGCATATGCGGAAAGAAGGAGATACTTTGAAACCATTAACAAAAGAAGAAAAAAATCAAATGATAAATGCAATTCAGCGTTACTTTGCCGAAGAACGAGAAGAAGAGATTGGTGAATTAGCAGCGATCAATATGCTAGAATTTATCACAAAAAATCTTGGAGTCTACTATTATAATCAAGGGGTTCGTGACAGCCGTAACATCGCTGTTCAGCGGTCACAATTGTTAGAGGAAGACTTATTCGCACTCGAAAAAAGAATATAATTAAAAGGCCTACAGTCTCTGGTTTGTATTGAACGAACGGATAAAGAGGAAAAAGACCCCCTTAATAAAGAACGCATATTCGTATCATATGTCATGATTAAGAGGTGGAACCAAAGGGCCATCTGAATCGTTATATAAGTAACCATTAATGAAAATCAGCTTTTTGGTTTTATTTCAACAAAAGAAGGAATAAAACATACAAATAGGCGAAGTGCAGATGATGGAGGTTCTAAATATGGGGAAAATTAAATTAAAAATTGCGGTCTTATTTGTTTTACTGCTTTGTTTAGGTGCAGGTTATTTATACATGAATGGCATGAAAATTGAAGATGTGCCAACAGCCATTGGCGAAAGCTTAACAAATAATGATAAAGATTACACCATCTATGAATATACCATTACAAAAATTGATGGAGATGAATATTACGGTCAAGCAAAGAATGGCACAAAAATCATATTTAATGGAAAGAAATTTGAAGATGATGTGGCTGATGTGAAGAAAGGCGATCGTATTAAAGCCTATTTTAGTAATGAAAAAAGAATAGATGGACTGATAAAAGTAGTAAAAGTCGTTAATTAACATGTCTCCTTGCCTATAAGGAGGCATTTTTTTGTGAGAAAATCTTGATTGTTGCATTTGGCAACAAGGATCGCTATAATAGCCCCTAAGGACAGCTAAATATCGATTGTATCCTTCGGGGCAGGGTGAAAATCCCGACCGACGGTAATAAAGCAAATGCTTTACAGCCCGTGACCCGTTAATTTATTAACGGTTGATTCAGTGAAAAGCTGAAGCCGACAGTGAAAGTCTGGATGGGAGAAGGATAAAGAAAGCTATGAACAAAAAATATTTGTTGATCATAGCTCTATTTCTGATGCAAAAAAGCCACAGCCCCGGAATTTTTTCCGGGGCTTTCTGTATGTTTTTGTCGTTAGTAGACAGCATGCAGTGTTTATTAGGTGATCCCTCATCTACCTTGTATGGACCATAAAAAGCGACGAAGGTGCTCAATCGATCACATGTCCCAAACATCGCTTTTTTATAAAGTGAGAAATACAAATGAAAAGAAAGGGAGGATCACATGTTTACGGGGATAATTGAAGAAGTTGGCACGGTCCAATCATTAAGTAAAAAGTCAGCAGATGCCATGGAAATTGTCATTAAGTGCAGCCGTGTGCTGGAAGATGTCCAACTTGGAGACAGTATCGCGATTAATGGAGTATGTCTCACAGTCACAACCTTCACAAAAGAACAGTTCGCGGCAGATGTGATGCCAGAGACGGTCAAAGCGACATCGCTGGATCAGCTGATACAAGGCAGTCCAGTGAACTTAGAGAGAGCCATGTCCTCGAACGGCCGATTTGGCGGCCATTTTGTCTCAGGTCACGTTGATGGTACGGCTGTCATTACCCGAATAGAAAAGAAGAGTAATGCCATTTACTATGATTTAAAGATGGACAAGACCCTCACAGATATGCTCACCCAAAAGGGTTCGATCGCAATAGATGGTGTCAGCTTGACCATTTTCGATTTGCGAGATTCATACGTCACGGTCTCTATTATTCCTCATACGCTTGAGGGAACTATTTTCCCGACTAAATCTATGGGGGAAATAGTGAATATAGAGTGTGACATGATCGGTAAATACATTTATCGCTTTTTAACAAAAGAGCAAGGCGAAAAGCAGCCATCCCGATTGACCCCATCATTTTTAAAAGAGCACGGATTCTAGGAGGCGATTGTATGTATCATTCAGTTGATGAGGCAGTAAATGCCCTTAAACAAGGAGAAATCATTATCGTAGTGGATGATGAAGACAGAGAAAATGAAGGAGATTTTGTGGCACTCGCTGAACATGCCACGCCTGAGGTGATTAACTTCATGGCTTTACATGGAAGAGGCCTCATTTGTACGCCGGTCGATGCGTCGATTGCCAAGCAACTGAACCTGCATCCAATGGTAGAACAAAATACGGATGCACACCATACAGCATTTACAGTGAGCATCGACCATGTGACAACGACGACTGGTATTAGTGCTTTTGAGCGCTCCACGACCATGCTTTCCATGTTAAATAAAGACGCAAAACCAGAAGAGTTTGCCCGCCCAGGTCATGTTTTTCCGCTCATTGCAAAAGAGGGCGGCGTACTAGAAAGACCAGGTCATACAGAGGCGGCAGTTGATCTTGCTAAACTGGCAGGTTCAGAGCCAGCGGGTGTCATATGTGAAATTATGAATACAGATGGTTCAATGGCACGCGTCCCTGAACTAAAGGAGATCCAAAAACAGCATGATTTAAAGATGCTTACAATAGAAGCATTACAGACGTATTTAAACAGTCATCAAACAGCGACTTTCGAAACAAAATAAAAATCACAAAAAAAGGATGATCAACATATGAATACAATACAAGGGCATGTAGTAGCAGAAGGACTAAAATTTGCAATCGTCGTAGCGAGATTCAATGATTTTATTACAAGTAAACTGCTAGATGGAGCAGAAGATACACTACTCAGACACGGAGCAAACGGTGACGATATTGATGTCGTGTGGGTACCAGGTGCATTTGAAATACCGTACATGGCTAAAAAATTAGCTGAAACGAATAAATACGATGCTGTCATTACACTTGGAACCGTGATCCGAGGAGCAACAACTCATTATGATTATGTTTGTAATGAAGCTGCTAAAGGAATTGCTCAAAGTGCCATGTCAACAGGAGTACCGATTATCTTTGGTGTACTGACAACAGAATCCATTGAACAAGCAATTGAAAGAGCTGGTACAAAAGCTGGTAATAAAGGCAGCGAATCGGCTGCAGCTGCTATTGAAATGGCGAATCTAAATCGAACGTTTTCTTAATTTAGTGAAAAAGAGTTTAAAAACGGTATAAAAATGTTTATAATGTGTGATGAGCAAATGATTCAAGAAACATTTGCTGGACATTAGGATAATTTGAATATTGAGGGGTATATATGTTAATTCGTTACAAGAGGTCTTTTGAAAAAATTGCCATGGGGCTTCTGTCCTTTATGCCAGGAGAAAAAGACGTCAAACAGCTTCAGCAGACGATGAAGTCGTATGAAATGGATGAAGATCGGCAGCTGTTCCTATGGAAAGATGGCGAGGATATTGTAGGTGCCATTGGTGTGTTGAAAACAGACGACCAAGTGCAAATCGAGCATATTAGTGTGAATCCATCCCATCGTGATCAAGGAATCGGCAAGGAAATGGTTTTAGCCGTGGAAGAGGTATTCAAAACCAAAACACTCATTCCAAATGAATTAACGCAAGGCTTCTTTCATAAGTGTCACAGCGAAACAAATTAAATATCACACATGTAAAAGCAGAGGCTACAGTCCTCTGCTTTTTTTACGTTCGATCTGCTTTTTTCGTTCAAGCAATACATCTGTCCGGTCACGGAGTCTATGTTTTTCGATTAAAAATGTATGGGATAAGTTGCTTTCCTGTCCAAAGAGCAGTCCTTCTTTTTGGGCCATTTCTTGGCATAAAGAAAGCAGCGCTTCATCCTTGATCGGCAGCATCACACTTTCGTAGGGCATGTCTTCATCCATTTTCTTCTTTAGTGTTCTCAGAAGCATCAGAAATGCCTCATCGTCCAGACCAAGATTCAATAATACGGGGCGGTTTGCTTCTAACAAATGAAGGCTGTTTGAAATGAGCCGTTTTGCTCCTTTTCCATTTCCCCGTCTTTGATGATACAAGGCAACAGCGAGCTGAATGAACCCGACCCAATATTCTTTGCGCCGCTCAGGGGGATCTTCCTTCCAATATTCCTCAAGAATTTCATGACACTCAAAATAATCTCTTGTCGTATGAAATTCGTGTAAAAAAGCCACGTACGCGTCAGGATACACAGCGGTCATCTCCTTTTCCACTCTCAGTCTAACATATTGAAAAGAAAAGAAGAAAGAGCGTCCCTTCGTGAAAGGACGCTCTGTTTCTTTAATAAACCCAAGCCGCGCCAACGATGATCAGCAAGATGAAAAGCACGACAATAAGCGCGAATCCTCCGCCGAAGTTATAGCCATCTCCCATAATGATACGGCCTCCTTTTTCATCAGTTCTGATTACAATGGTATTCTATGTATAAATGCCCTCATTGGTATGGGCGAATCCACTGTTTTTCTTGATTTGCCTAGGACATCATGGCCGAAATTATATTGGACGAGAGCTTTGTCCTGTCTTATACTAAAGGTTAGCCGGTGAAACGGTACTTAGAAGACAGTAGAAATGGTGAGAAAAAGATGCTGGAATATCAGGTGAAAATAGATTCATTCGAGGGTCCTTTGGACTTGCTTTTACATTTAATCAACCGGTTAGAAATTGATATTTATGATATTCCCGTTGCTAAAATTACGGAGCAGTATTTATTATATGTCCACACGATGAGGGAGCTTGAGCTCGATGTTGCGAGTGAATATTTGGTCATGGCTGCAACCCTCCTGAGTATTAAAAGTAGAATGCTTCTTCCAAAACAAGAGGAGGAGCTGTTTGATGAAGATCTGCTCGAAGAGGAAGAGGACCCTCGAGAAGAGCTGATTGGTAAATTGATTGAATACCGCAAGTATAAAAATGCAGCACAAGAACTAAAGGAACGCGAAGAAGAAAGGCAAAATGCCTTTACAAAACCACCGAGTGATTTAAGCGAATTTGCAAAAGAATCAGAAGCGAAGGACACAAATTTACACGTAACAGTGTATGATATGTTAGGTGCGTTCCAAAAGGTATTAAACCGAAAGAAAATAACGAAGCCAGCACCATCAAAAATTACAAGACAAGAAATCCCGATTGAAGACAAAATGAATGAGATTATGAACCAATTAAGAAAAACAAAAAAGCGGACCAATTTCATGACTCTATTTCAACATGATCAAAAGGAACACCTTGTCGTGACGTTTCTTGCTGTTCTCGAATTGATGAAAAATCATCAAATCATGCTAGAGCAGGAAGGAAACTTTGAAGACATTTATATCATAGGGAGTGAAACGATTCATGACGCTTGATATCGTGAATTGGAAAGCCATTTTAGAAGCGCTGCTTTATGCAGCAGGTGACGAAGGCTTAACAAGAAAACAGCTCATGTCTGTTCTTGAAGTAGATGAGTCGGTATTACTCGACATTATGTCTGCCGTAAAGGAAGAATATCAAAAACAAGAACGAGGGATTGAGCTCATTGAATATGCAGATTCATATATGCTGCTGACGAAAAAAGAATACAGTATTTATTTAAAAAAATTGGTCGAGACACCATCCAAGGGTTTGTCGCAGGCAGCGCTCGAGGTGCTTGCAATCGTTTCTTATAAACAGCCCATTACACGCGGTGAGGTAGAGGAGATCAGAGGAGTCAAATCAGAGCGTGTGCTTCATAGCTTAGTAGCCAAAGCGCTGCTATGTGAAGTTGGACGAGCTGATGGCCCGGGACGAGCGATTCTTTATGGGACAACCTCTACCTTTTTAGAGCAATTTGGTTTAAAAGCCTTAGATGAATTACCGCCGCTTCCAGATAATGTGGAAGCAGATGGTGTACAAGAAGAGGCTGATCTATTTTTTGAAAACTTCAATCAAACATTTGAAGATATAAAATAGTTCAAAAGAAGGAAAAACATATGATAAAATATAAAAAAGATTTTAGGTCTAAAATCTTTTGATGACAGATAAAATGGTGACAAAGCCATGAGGGGAAGGTAAACACGAAACAAATGGCACATATGAATGTAAAGGCTCAAGTTGATCAAGCAGGCGTCTTTTTATCAAAGGTTGCAATTGAAATGAATGGTTTTCTAAACGAAGCCACCTTATCAAGCTTGAAACGATTAAACCCCGAAGCGGAAGCCTATTATTGTGACATATTAAGTACATTACGGAAGCTTGCAGTGTACAGCGAGGATGCAGCAGCAGTTTGTCAGAAAATAGCCCAGCAGCAAACATTCCCGCAGCAAGCCGCACAGCAGATGCTTCACCGTATTTATCATCAATGTATTGAGGAATTTTTCACGCCGAAAAAGGATACATGGTACGAAGACAGCCGTTCGGCTTATACAGGAAAAAGCAGCATTGTTTTTCACCATGAAGTATCCGCTGATATGAAACAATTATTTTCTTCATTAGAAAAGGATTTTTTAGTGATGAGAGAAGAGCTGGAATACACGACATCTCATCAGCAAGTGAACATGGTATAAGTAAGTTTAAGGAAGACAAAGGGCTAAAATAAAGAACATTTTAGTCCTTTGTCAACAATCTGAAGCGTCTCTACTTGTAGAGGCGCTTTTTTTATGGACGAGGCATCATAACTTTTTCAGCTGAGCATACACTTGTACAAAACGGACAAGGACGTGAATGAACATGCCCTATTTAAAAATTGGAACAGCTGTCCTTCTTCTATTTACACTTTTACTGCCTTTTTCCTCACATGCCAAAGCAGACATTTCATTATCAGTGAGTGCAAGAAGCGCCATTTTAATAGATGGACAGTCAGGCAGAGTCCTATTTGGAAAGGACGAGCACGAAAAAAGAAGAATCGCCAGTATTACAAAGATTATGACGGCTGTATTAGCCATTGAATCAGGAAAAATGAAAGACACCGTCAAAGTATCAAAACGTGCGATTCAAGCGGAGGGCTCATCCATTTACTTAAAGGAAGGGCAGAAGGTGAGCTTAGAAGATTTGACGTACGGGCTCATGCTGCGTTCTGGAAATGATGCAGCTGTTGCCATTGCAGAGCATGTTGGCGGCAGCTTAGAAGGATTTGTTTTTATGATGAATCAAAAGGCGGCTGAATTAGGAATGGAGAATACGAATTTTCAAAATCCGCATGGACTCGATGATCATAAAAATCACTATTCATCAGCCTATGACATGGCCATTCTAACAAAATACGCGATGAAGCATAAACAATATCAAAAAATGGCCGGCACAACTTTCTATAAAGCGAAGACAATGGAAGGCTATTGGAAAAATAAAAACAAGCTGCTCACCGGTTTATACAAGTATTCTACTGGAGGGAAAACAGGATATACAAAGCTTGCAAAACGCACGCTCGTCTCTACAGCTGCAAAAGGGGATGCTGAGCTGATTGCCGTGACCATAAATGCACCGGATGACTGGAAGGATCATATCTCTATGTTCGAGTATGCATTTGATCATTACAAAACGTATGTACTTGCTGAAAAAGGAAGGCTTGCTTCGTTAAAAGGAACCTTTTACGAAAAAAAAGCGTTTATCAAGCGTGATGTGAACTATATTTTAAATGAAGATGAGAAAAAACTTGTCGAAATTGAAACAGAAATGCTCACTCCTGAAAGGAAATGGAAAAAAAACGCCGAAACCATCCCAGATGTTGTCGGAAAAATGACGTTTGTATTAGATGGAAAGGTGATCGAGCAAGTACCGATTTTTTATGAAAATAAACGAAACCGCATGCCTCAAAAAAGCTTTCAAGAAATGTTTAAGTCTGTCTTTCAGACATCTATAGGCGGATCTTCATGGTCAATCTAATATGGGTATTTCTCACTGTCATCGGTCTTGTTTATGCGATGTTTAATGGAACGATGCAGGAAGTGAACGAGGCTGTATTTAAGGGCTCAAAAGAAGCGGTTACCATTTCAATTGGTCTGATTAGTGTCCTTGTTTTTTGGCTCGGTCTAATGAAGATTGCAGAAGAGGCAGGGCTGTTAAATTTCTTTAGTAAATTGTGCCGGCCCTTTATTTCGAAGCTATTCCCGGATATTCCGCCTAACCATCCAGCAATGGGATATATTTTGTCTAATCTCATGGCGAATTTCTTTGGTCTTGGGAATGCCGCTACACCGCTTGGGATTAAGGCGATGGAGCAAATGAAAGCATTAAACGGTGGAAGAAACGAGGCAAGCCGGTCTATGATTACATTTTTAGCAGTCAACACATCCTCTATCACACTTGTGCCTACAACCGTCATTGCCATTAGAATGACCTATGGCGCAGATCAGCCGACAGACATTGTAGGACCAACCATTTTGGCGACGCTCATTTCAGGTATCGGTGCGATTATCATTGATCGTTATTTCCACTATCGCAGAAGCAGGCGGGGGTGATCTTGTGGCATTTATTAATTGGCTGTCACTTGCTTTGATTCCACTGATCATCGCAGGGATTTTGATTGCGGGAACCATTAAAAAGGTACCGACCTATGAAACATTTGTAGAAGGAGGGAAAGAGGGCATTCAAATTGCCTTTTCAATCATTCCTTATTTAGTCGGTATGCTTGTGGCAATTACAATATTCCGTGCATCAGGTGCGCTTGATTTTGTCATGGGGCTGTTAAAACCCGTCTTTACAGCGATTGGTTTCCCGGCAGAAGTGGTGCCGCTTGCGTTTATTCGTCCGATATCAGGAACGGCTGCACTTGGGATGACATCAGACTTAATTGCAACCTATGGTCCAGATTCTTTTATTGGCCAGCTTGCAGCTGTTATGCAGGGGTCAACAGATACAACCCTTTACATTTTAACAGTCTATTTTGGAGCAGTCGGTATTAAAAAAATGGGCGATGCGCTGAAAGTAGGGTTGTTAGCAGATCTCATTGGTGTCATTGCATCTGTGATTATTGTCAGTTTGTTATTTAGCGGCGCCTAATCAGGCGCTTTTTTTTATTTCACGGATGGAAAATCACTTTTTAGCTGAAATTAGACAGACGAAACGCTTATTTTTCCACGAATGCTTGTTTGTTTTAAGTCAAGCAAGTAAGATAGTACATGAGGTGAAAGACAAATGGAACGTTTACAGAAAGTAATTGCACATGCCGGCGTCGCATCAAGACGAAAGGCTGAAGAATTAATTAAAGAAGGACGAGTTACAGTTAATGGTCAAACAGTGACAGAGCTCGGAGTGAAGGTGGGCTCTTCAGATAAAATTGAAGTCAATGGATTAAAGCTTGAAAGAGAAGAACCGGTTTACTTTATGCTCTATAAACCGCGCGGCGTCATTTCAGCTGCTGAGGATGATAAAGGACGTAAGGTCGTCACAGACTTCTTTGATGATGTCCCGCAGCGCCTTTATCCGATCGGCCGGTTAGATTATGATACGAGCGGTTTGATTTTGATTACAAATGACGGCGAATTTGCCCATAAGCTCATGCACCCGAAATACGAAATTGATAAAACGTATGCAGCGAAGCTAAAAGGCATTCCATCAAAGGAATTGCTTAGAAAGCTAGAAAAAGGGATCATGTTAGATCATAAAAAAACAGCACGTGCTCGTGCCAAAATGCTTTCTATCGATAAACGAAAGCAGACATCTATTGTCCAATTAACCATTCATGAAGGCAGAAACAGACAGGTGCGCCGCATGTTTGAAGCGATTGGTCATGATGTGTTAAAGCTAAAAAGAGAGCAATATGCCTTCCTTCATATTGAAGGCATGAGACCGGGAGAGCGCAGAGAATTAACACCGCATGAAGTAAAGCGCCTAAGAGCGATTGCAGATCACGGGAAAAGTGCTTTTTAATTTTCACATAAACTTCAAAAAATGAAGAAGCATCAAAAGAAGGAGAATGCTATAATTTACCTGAATGTCTATGGGGAAGGGGTACTTCAGATGAAAAAAAGACGGTTTTTCATACGGACGGGCATTCTCCTCGTGATGCTTGCTGCACTATGTTATACAATGTATAACTCAGTATTTGCCAAACAGGATCGAGTCAAAGAAGGGTCTATTGCGCCAAACTTTGTCCTTCAATCTGTGGATGGGGATCGGATTGAATTAAAGGACTTAAAAGGCAAAGGCGTCTTTCTTAATTTTTGGGGAACATGGTGTGGTCCATGTAAACAAGAATTCCCTTATATGGCGAATCAATATGAAGTGTTCAAGGATCGCGGTGTGGAAATTGTTGCAGTCAATGTTGGGGAATCCAATATTGCCGTGAAGAATTTTATGGAATCCTATGGCGTGAATTTTCCTGTTGCCATGGACAAAGATCGTCAAGTGACAGAGGCATATGATATTACGCCGCTGCCAACCACATTTTTAATTAATCCTGAAGGCAAGGTAATCAAAGTCATAAAGGGAACCATGACAGAACGTAATGTCTATGAATATATGAATTTGATTAAACCAAAGGGGTCATAGAATGAAAGAGGTAAAGTGCGAGTGTGGGCATATTAATCCAATCGGTACTGTTCTATGTGAATCATGCGGGAATCCCATTGCGGCTAATGAGAAAAATTCTTCAAAGCTGCTTGATATGAGATATGACGGCAGTGCGAGACGCTCACAAACATACAACAAAACGATTGTTGATAAAGTATGGAACTTTTTTTCTTCCGTTAAAGTGGGTGTATGGCTTATTGTCATCACACTGCTTGCTTCCTCGCTTGGAACCATTTTTCCACAGGAGCGATTTATTCCACCGGGTGCAACTGCTTCTACCTATTATGAAGAGCAATATGGATCGTTTGGCAAGCTGTATTACATCCTTGGGTTCCATGACCTATATAGTTCTTGGTGGTTTTTAGCTTTAGTCGCATCAATCGGAATCTCCCTTGTCATTTGTAGTCTCGACCGGGTCATCCCTCTTTATCGAGCACTCAAAAACCAAGGTGTGATGAAAAAAGAAGGCTTTATGAGAAGACAGCGTCTGTTCAGTGAGACAGACAAAACATTAGATCAGCATACATATGAAGGCATCATTAGAGCAATGAAACAAAAGCGTTACCGCGTGCGAGAAGAAAATGGACATATCTTAGCTGAAAAAGGTCGTTTTTCACGCTGGGGACCTTACGTCAATCACATTGGATTAATCATTTTTCTCATTGGATCTATGCTCCGTTTTGTCCCGGGCATGTACGTCGATGAAACGCTGTGGGTCAGAGAAGGGGAAACCGCACCGATCCCTGGCACTGATGGTCAATACTTCTTGAAAAATAATGCGTTTTCAATTGATCGCTATGAATCTGGAAATGAAAAAGAAGTGTTTGAGAATGCCATTGAAAAAGCTGGCAACGGTCAAGTGGTAAAAAGCTATAAAACCGATGCCATCTTGTATAAACGCGAAGGAGAAGTTGTATTTGGTGAAAAGCCTAAACTGAAGCAGGTAACTGAACACGATATCAAAGTGAACGAACCGCTCAAGTTTGACAATTTCTCATTATATCAAGTGGATTTTAAACAAAATGAACTCGATCAAATGGTCTTTCAGCTGATTCGTAAAGATACAGAAAAATCTTTCGGTACTGTGAAGATTAATCTGCTGGAGCCTAAGTCAGAATATGATCTTGGTAGCGGTTACAAAGTTAAGGTGATGAGCTACCTGCCTGATTTTTATTTTGACGATGATGGAACACCGAGCACGAAAACAAGGAATCCGAATAATCCTGCATTCGTGTTTGAAATGATCTCTCCTGAAAAACCTAAAGGGGAAAAAAGCTTTGTGGCGATTCAAGAGACAGTAGAGGGCTCTGATAACAATATATATAAGATGAAGTTTGATCGGGTTGAAACGAAAAACGTCACAGGATTGACCGTTAGAAAAGATTTAACACTCGGGGTGCTCATCGTAGGCGGGATTATTTTCATGATTGGTGTCGTGCAGGGGATGTATTGGCAGCACAGAAGAATTTGGCTTTCGGCAAAGGATGGAAAAGTATTTGTGGCAGGACACACAAACAAAAACTGGTTCGGGTTAAAATCTGATCTCAATGTGTTACTGAGTGACAGTGGCATCAAACAGCCAGTTGATCAAAAAGAACTGCCTGATACAACAAGTATCAGCAAAAGCAAGGGGGAAGGATTAGATGGCGGCAGTCAGTGAAAATCTGTTATTTGCAGCTTTTCTATTTTATTTAGCGGCAGTTCCTTTTTTTGGTGGTGCCATGAAAGGAAAAAAGAAAGAAGACGGACCGCGCAGGAATAAGGCCGCACTCATCGGCATTACGCTCACCATCATCGGTTTTTTAAGCCAATTAGGCTATTTCATTTCAAGATGGATAGCGTCTGGTCATGCACCAGTCAGTAATTTGTTTGAGTTCACTACAGCTTTTGGCATGATGCTTGTGCTTGCATTCATCATTTTATATTTTGTGTATCAAGTGTCTGTACTTGGTTTATTCACACTTCCAATCGCTTTATTGATTATTGCCTATGCAAGTATGTTCCCATCAGATATTTCACCGCTGATTCCGTCACTTCAAAGTAATTGGCTTTATATTCATGTGACAACAGCAGCACTTGGCCAAGCCATTTTAGCGATCAGCTTTGTGGCAGGTGTCATCTTCCTATTAAAGCATGTGGATCAAACAAAGCCAGGGAAGAAGACATTTGGTTTAGAGCTTGTCATGTTTATGATTGTGGTGACACTTGCATTTATCGCTGTCACGTCTATTTTTAGAATGACAGGTTATGAAGCGACATTTAATTGGGTCGATAAAAATAAAGAAGAAAGTGTGATGGTCTATGAGCTGCCAGCTTTAGTCGGACCACATAAAGGCGAGCTTGTGACGCAAGATCGTTTGGAGCCGTTCGTTGACCTGCCGCCTGTTTTTTCAGGTAGAAAGGTCAATACAGTGCTATGGTCATTTGGCGTCGGCCTAGTTATATACGGACTGATTCGATTAATCATTCGCAAACGACTGAGCGCACTACTTCAGCCGCTTGTGAAACAAGTGAACTTAGATTTAGTCGATGAAATTGGGTACAGGGCAGTTTCCATTGGTTTCCCTGTCTTTGCATTAGGTGGGCTGATTTTTGCAATGATCTGGGCGCAAATTGCGTGGACTAGGTTCTGGGGCTGGGACCCAAAGGAAGTATGGGCATTGATTACGTTTCTCTTTTATGCAGCCTATCTTCATCTTCGCTTGTCGAGAGGATGGCATGGTGAAAAGTCCGCTTGGCTTGCTGTGATCGGATTCGCCATTATTATGTTTAATCTCATCTTTGTCAATCTTGTGATTGCGGGGCTTCATTCTTACGCGTAATCACAAGGAAAAGGCCAACTTTTATGAATCAATTCGGCTTTTTGTTAAAATGAATGTAACAACGGAGAAAGCAGGAGGATTGTCAAATGGAACACACAACTCAAACGAAAATATTAGTCGTAGATGATGAGGCAAGAATTCGCCGCCTTTTAAAAATGTATTTAGAACGTGAAAACTATGAAATCGATGAAGCAGAAAATGGAGATGAGGCGATTCAAAAAGGGCTTCAAACGGATTATGACCTCATTCTCCTCGATTTAATGATGCCTGGCACAGATGGAATCGAAGTATGTAATCAAATTCGAGACAAAAAAGCGACTCCGATCATTATGCTGACAGCAAAAGGAGAAGAAGCCAACCGCGTTCAAGGATTTGAGGCAGGGACGGATGACTACATCGTCAAACCTTTCAGCCCGCGTGAAGTTGTTTTACGTGTGAAGGCATTGCTCAGAAGATCGTCTCAAACGTCTTATCTTAATACTGGGACAACAACAAAGGATGTTCTTGTGTTTTCTCACCTTTCTATTGATCATGATGCACATAGAGTGACGGCTGATGGCAAAGAAGTTAGCCTCACGCCGAAAGAATATGAGCTGTTATACTTCCTTGCGAAAACACCGGATAAGGTTTATGACAGAGAGAAGCTGTTAAAAGAAGTATGGCAATATGAATTCTTTGGAGACTTGAGAACAGTCGATACCCACGTCAAACGACTTCGCGAAAAACTGAATAAAGTGTCACCAGAAGCGGCGAAAAAAATCGTCACTGTATGGGGTGTCGGGTACAAATTTGAGGTCGGCGCTGAATGAAACTGTGGAAAAGTGTCGTAGGAAAGCTATGGTTAACCATTCTCTTCCTCGTCCTCATTGTTTTATCTATTTTAACTGTGCTTCTTTTAGAGTTCATTGAGAATTATCATGTAGAAGAAGCAAAGTCTGATTTAACACAAATGGCAAACAAAGTAGCAGTCATTTTAGAAAGCCATGAGGATCAATCGCTTGCAAGGTCGATTACATCAGAACTTGCTGATAAATTGACGAGTATTGCTATTATCCAAGAGGACGGGCTAGAGTGGTATTCGTCTGAAAAAGACGGGAAGCTTCCTGCGATTACAAAGAAACAAATTGAAGCGGATAGCGATTTAAATCAAGCACTGAAAGAGCGTAAAAAAATCAGTAAACGTTCAGAACCCAAGGCAGGCAATCAGAAAGATGAACGAATTGTAGTCGGTGTTCCATATGAGGCAAACGGAAAAAAAGGCATGGTCTTTCTTTCTCAGTCACTCCTCGCTGTAGAACAAACAACGAAACACACAACGCGCTACATCTTCTTAGCAGCCGGAATTGCCATTGTACTGACCACTATATTTGCTTTCTTCTTATCAACACGTGTCACCTATCCTCTCAGAAAGATGAGAGAGGGTGCGCAAGATTTGGCGAAAGGAAAATTTGATACAAAGATTCCTATTTTAACGCAAGATGAAATTGGGGAACTGGCGATCGCCTTTAATCAAATGGGGAAGCAGCTTAAATTCCATATCACAGCCTTGAATCAAGAAAAAGAACATTTGTCTAATATATTAAGCAGTATGGCCGATGGCGTCATCACCATCAATATTGATGGAACGATCTTAATGACGAATCCTCCTGCAGAACGATTTTTGCAGGCATGGTATTACGAGCAAAATATGAAGATCAAAGATGGAGATGAACTGCCGCCAGAAGCGCGAGAACTATTTCATACAGCTGTGAGCACAGAAAAAGAGCAAATGATCGAAGTCACGCTGCAAGGACGTACATGGGTTCTTCTTATGTCTCCGCTTTATAATCAGCAGGATGTCAGGGGAGCAGTTGCGGTTCTTCGAGATATGACCGAGGAACGAAGACTTGATAAGCTGAGAAAAGACTTCATTGCCAATGTCAGTCATGAACTTCGTACACCGATTGCCATGCTGCAAGGGTATAGTGAGGCAATTGTAGATGATATTGCAGGATCAGAAGAGGAAAAGAAAGAGATTGCGCAAATTATCTACGACGAATCACTTCGAATGGGACGTCTTGTAAATGACCTGCTAGATCTAGCGAGAATGGAAGCGGGTCATATTACGCTGAATCTTGAATCAACAGATACAGAAGAGCTGACTGAGAAGATCTACCGCAAGTTTCTCGGGATTGCGAAAGAAAAACAAATCAACCTTACGTATGATATTCAAGTGGATGAACCGGACTTTGTATTCGATCCAGATAAGATTGAGCAGGTGTTTACAAATCTCATTGATAATGCCATTCGTCATACACCAGAGGGCGGAGAGGTTCATTTCTCGGTTCAATCGGTGGAGAGCGGGCTGAAGATGGATGTAAAAGATTCGGGAAGCGGTATTCCGGAAGAGGATCTGCCATTTATTTTTGAACGTTTCTATAAAGCTGATAAGGCAAGAACAAGAGGACGCGCTGGTACTGGACTTGGCCTTGCGATTGTGAAGAACATCGTTGAGGCGCATCAAGGGTCCATTCATGCACACAGCAAAGCGGGTGCAGGTACACACTTTACCTTCTATATTCCGAGAAAAAAGCAGGAACTCGTCTAATCTTGACGAAGAATCTTGTTACATGAGAAACACTTCTTTTCGAAAGAAAATGAAGTGTTTTTTCTATTTTCATATTTTTAAGGAGAAGTTAAACTAAAAGCCCTTTCCAAATTGTCGAACTTGTAATATATTTGTCATAAAGTTGTAATGTAACGTTTTGTAAGAGTCATTCGACAAAAATAAGTGAACGGAGGGGTTTCCTATGCATGAAACCTTTCAAAAAATATATGATTCGTACCATCAAGATTTGTACCAGTTTTTATTTTATATGGTTAAAGATAAAAATCAGGCAGAGGATCTCGTTCAGGAGGTTTACATTCGGGTACTTCACTCATATAAAACTTTTGAAGGAAGAAGCAGCGAGAAAACATGGCTGTTTTCAATTGCAAGGCATGTGGCGATTGACTGGTTTCGCAAACAGCAAACCATTAGACAGCGGGTGCTCGGCACGTTTGATTGGGATAAACAAGATGTAAAAGATCCAGCCTTGCTCCCAGAAGAGCTGGCTGTACAGGATGAAAATACAAAAGAAATTTATGCCGCACTTGATCATTGTACAATTGATCAAAGAGCTGTCATCATTTTAAGGTTTATCCAGGGCTACTCAATCATGGAGACGGCAAAGGCGCTAAAGTTCTCGGAAAGCAAAGTCAAAACAACGCAGCACCGAGGCCTGAAAGTGCTCCGAAAACATATGGAGCTTTTGAAGGAGGAGCTAGTGAATGAAAACGAACAGGTCCGATTGGAACGAAGAACGAATCAAGGTGTTACTAAGTCAGCTTCCAAAGGTGGAGGACAACCGTTCATCTAAGCAGATATACCAGCAGATGCTGATGGCAAGTGGGAAGAAAAAGAAAAGTGTCAAATGGATCGGTCCAGCGGTGGCAACCGTTGTGGTTTTATTTATGGCGTTTTTGATTTCTCCTCATTTATTTCAGCCGGCTGCTCAAGAACATAATAAGCAAGTAAAAATGGACTCAAGTGCTGACAGAGGACAGGTGAATGCCACATTAGAGCCTGTGAAACAGACAAATGGGCCCACGCATGTTGTTTCTCATGAAGACAAGCGAAAGTATATGACGGTTGCATACATAGACGAATCGACATCTCAAGTGGTTCCCATTAGTATAGAAAATGAAAATGATCATTTGCAGGAAATGATGAACACATATGAACAAGTGCAGCTGCCTGAAATGACAAAGCCTCTCCAATCTTATCTCGAGATGGTGGACCTTCGCGAAAAAGGGAATACACTTGTTTTTCAATTAAAAAATGATTTGTCCCTTGATACGTTAAAAGAAGCGAACCGGTTTAAAGATATGGTAAAAGAAACGCTGAAATGGAGTCAATATAAGCAAGTGGAAGTCAAGTCAGTCAAAGGCTCTCATCTTCAATTAGGGGCAAATAGAAGCGTTGGAACGCTATCAATTGATAAAGAAACAAAGCATGCTTATTACGTATTAGAAAATAAGAGTGGGACTTTTCTGGTGCCCTCAAAAAAACATTATTCTTCTTATGAAGATGCGGTAGAGGCCATGAAACAAACCAGCGATTCTGGACTTGATCCATTAATTAAAGAAGAACCGATTAAAGAAGTGACCTCAAAAGGGAAGCATGTGACCATTACGTTTGGAGCATCAGCGCAATTATCGGACTCAATTGATCATATTCTACTCATTGAAGGTCTGCTGCTCACAGCGAAAGATTTTGGTTTTACAGATGTCACAATCGAACATGCAGGAACAGACCAAGTAGGCCCATATGAATTAAATGAACCAATAGAGGTACCGGCTCTGCCGAATCCAGTTGTCATAAAAGATCGTTAAAGGACGCAATTCATTGCGTTCTTTTTTGATGTATAGAAAGTGGCCTCCTTGCTGTATACTAAGCTGTCATGAAAAGAACCTCAAAGAAGGGGAGTCACTGATGAAAAGGTATTGCTTCATAGGTGCCAGCTGTTTTTTGCTCTTGATCTTAGCGCCATTTGCCCATGCGCAGAAGACAATAGAATGGGTGGAACCGGTGAAAGGGGAAGTCACTGACTTATTTGGGACAAGAGGTGGCTCACACAAGGGATTAGATATAGCTGCACCAGAAGGAGAGTCCATTTTTGCTGCAAGTGAAGGGATGGTCACACGTTCGTATGTGTCAGCTACATATGGAGAAGTTGTATTTATTCAGCATCCAAATGGATACGAAACCGTCTATGCTCATTTGAACGAGCGTTTTGTTAAAAAAGGTGAGCAAGTGCAAGCTGGACAGCAAATCGGCATTATCGGCAACACAGGAGCCTCTAGAGGCACTCATTTGCATTTTGAGGTGCATCGCGGCAATTGGTCAGTCAGCAAAGAAGATGCGGTAGATCCGCTCACAATCATTGCGATGGATCGTTTCAAAGAGCCAGCACTTCATGTAAACGGACATGAAAAAAATACATATGTCATTAAACAAGGAGACACTCTCTGGTCCATTGCAAAGGCGCACGAGATGACTGTGGCACAATTGAAAAAGATGAATGAGCTTACGACTCACCTCATTCGAACGGGAGATCGTTTAATCATTTCAACAAAATAAACCTCATGCAAAAGCATGAGGTTTATTTTGTTGAAAAGACAAAGGGCTAAAATAAAGATCATTTTAGCCCTTTGTCATTGTGTTTTTTATAGATCAATCAGGCGGACAGATAGAATATCGTGAACTTCAGTTAATTTTTTCACAATTTCGTCCTCAAGATGCTTGTCGAAAGAAAGCATCATAATGGCTTCGCCGCCTTTTTCTTTACGTCCTACCTGCATAGTTGCAATGTTGACATCATGATCGCCTAAAATCTGTCCAACCTTTCCAATTACACCAGGTGCATCTGTATGCTGGATGTAGACAAGGTGTCCATCTGGATAAAAATCGATATTAAATCCATTAATAGAAACCACACGTTCTCCTAGATGCGGAATGTAGGTTGCTTTTAAAGTGAAGGTTGAAAGATCACCTTTGACTTCAATGGAAATGCTGTTTTCGTAACCAGATTCGTTAGAAGAAATTTTTTCACTGAAGCTAATGCCGCGTTCTTTTGCTACCATTCCAGCATTTACTTCATTTACAGTTGAATCAACGCGCTCTTTTAAAAAGCCTGACAGGAGACTTTTTGTGATAAAGGATGTTTCGAGTTTTGAAATAGAGCCTTCATAAGAAATGCTCACTTCTTTCACAGGTTCTCTCATTGATTGAGAGACAAGACGTCCAAGTTTTCCCGCAAACTGATGATAAGGCTGAATCTTTTTGAACTCGTCTTTAGTCATCGCTGGTAGATTAATAGATGACATGACAGGAAGGCCTTTTGCAAATTGAAGGACTTCTTCAGATACTTGCGCTGCCACATTTAATTGTGCTTCTTTTGTGGATGCACCAAGATGCGGAGTCGCAATGACGTGCGGATGATCCACAAGCGGGTTATCAGTAGGAGGTTCTACCTCAAATACATCGAGTGCAGCTCCAGCGACATGGCCGCTTTCAAGTGCTTCAAGAAGGTCAGCTTCGTCAATAATGCCGCCGCGTGCACAGTTTACAAGGCGAACGCCTTTTTTCGTTTTTGCAATGGTTTCTTTATTAAGAAGTCCTCTAGTTTCTTTTGTTAATGGAGTATGTACGGTAATAATATCTGATACTTCGAGTACTTCATCCAGTGATTTCGCATTGACGCCAATTTTTTCTGCACGTTCCTTTGTAAGAAATGGGTCAAATACATTGACTGTCATGCCAAATGCTCTTGCACGCTGGGCGATTTCACTTCCAATTCTGCCTAAACCAACAATGCCGAGAGATTTTCCATAAAGCTCAGCACCAACATATGCGCCTCTGTTCCATTCTTTTGATTTGACAGAAATATTGGCTTGCGGAATATGACGCATGAGTGATGAAATCATGGCAAACGTATGCTCAGCTGTCGAGATCGTATTACCGTTTGGTGCATTGATAACGATAACACCATGCTTGGTCGCTTCATCAATGTCAATATTGTCTACTCCGACACCGGCACGGCCAACAATTTTTAATGAAGTCATTTTTTCATAAAGCTCTTTCGTTACTTTCGTGGCACTTCTGACAAGTAAGGCATCAAACGTGTGTAATTCATCTTCTGCTTCTGTTACATTCTTTTGAACAATTTCAACAAAATCTGATTCTAAAAGTGGTAGAAGACCATCATTGCTCATCTTATCTGAGACTAATACTCGAAACATCGTAAGATTTCCTCCTAAAATAAACGTCGTAAATATCTGATAATTTACCATATTCCTTTTCACTGTGTCAATCAAATTAAAGCAGTAAAGTGAAAAAGTAAACACGAACATTTCTTTGTGTCTTTATAAAGAATGAACACCTTTAAACAAAAGATAACCAATTTTTACGCATTTGTCATTATAATTTTTGGTTTTTTTACGATTTCTTAAAACTGATGAAATTGGTCAGGATTTTTATCTGTACAAATGCTCATATATCATATATAATGATGTCGAATTGAATAATGATCAATCTTCGGGGCAGGGTGTAATTCCCTACCGGCGGTGATGAGCATAGTCTCTAAGCCCGCGAGCCTTTTTTGGCAGGATTCGGTGTAATTCCGAAGCCGACAGTATAGTCTGGATGGGAGAAGATGGAGGTTCATAAACGTTGAAAACATTGTGGTTCACACGTTTATTTGTCTAGCCCAATTTCCCCGCTCCTATGTTCAAGAGCGGTTTTTTTGTGGCTAAAATTGAACAATCCTCTTTTCGAAAGATTTGATCGAAAAGGAGAGAGAAATTTTGAATCAAAGTAAAGTAAAGCGTTTAGTCGTTACCAGTATGCTTAGCAGTATTTCGTTTGTGTTAATTTTATTGGATTTTCCTTTCCCGGGACTTCCAGCGTATTTGAAAATTGACTTCAGTGATATTCCAGCGATTATTGCGATTTTAATTTATGGACCGGGTGCAGGGATTGCTGTTGAGGCATTAAAAAATGTGCTGCATTACCTCATTCAAGGTAGTATGTCCGGCGTTCCTGTTGGGCAAGTCGCAAACTTCATTGCAGGCACATTATTCATCTTGCCAGTCGCCTTCATGTTCAAAAAAATTAAATCAGCAAAAGGGATGGCATGGTCAATGATTGCAGGCACATTGCTTATGACTGTGATGATGAGCATTTTAAATTATTTCTTATTCCTGCCAGCTTACACATGGTTTTTAAACGCGCCAGAACTATCCGATCATGCGCTCAAGACGACCATTACAGCAGGGATCTTACCTTTTAACTTTATTAAAGGAATCATCATTACCATCGTATTTAGCTTCATTTTTGTGAAAATGCGTCCATGGTTTGAAAATAAACGCCGACTTCAAAATAGTTAATATAAAAAAAGCCCCTGCAAAAGGGGCTTTTATACTATTCATGCTTAAGTGGGTCACCCTCGAAAGATTCGTCCGCAACTTTAATTGAATCCGTTGGACATCCTTCAAATGCATCAAGCATATCTTCTTCAAGTACTTCTGGAACTTCTACAGTCCCTTGGTTGTCATCAAGCGTAACAAATGCAATGCCTTCATCATCATAATCATAAATGTCTGGAGCAGCTGCACCGCATGCGCCGCAAGCAATACATGTGTCTTTGTCTACAATTGTATATTTTGCCATGTTAAAAAAATACCTCCCAGATTGTTCGATGGAACAAATGGTCTAACCTTTTTAGTTTCACCGATAAAAAACAATTTCCTCAAACCTTATTGTAATGATTTTAATTTCACATTTCAACTGTAAAGTGATTGAGAATGCTTATCATATAAGGGTTTGTTCATAACTTTCCCCCATAAATTGAGTTTAAACATTTCTTCTTCAATGAAATCTGTTAAAATAAAGGGAGAAAATATTCGAATTTTGTCAGGAAGACAGGTGCTTTGACGAATGACTCTTCATTACTTGGATGTCATGTTAATGGACAGCGTACATAAATTGAACGGCGAACGCTCCATTAGTGCTGTCTACCATCTTTTTAAAGGAAAAAAATCATCACAAACGATACAGGATGCCAGTTTGTTTCAGCTATCAAAGTATTTCGGCTGTTACCCAGGGTTTACGAGGGATCAGCTGAATCGCTCTTTTAAAAAGCTGGACGAAAAGCACTACTTGAGAAAAACAGGAGAGACATTCACTGTTACAGATGCAGGACAGCGTATGCTAAAACAGCATTTTTCACAAAAACCGATGCCCGCTTATTTTCATGGTGCCAAGTTTCATGATAAAGCTAAGGTGCTGTGGACGAGACTCTCTTTACTTGTACAAGTGCTTTCTCACCATTTGGCTGGATCGCATCAGTATGTCCCAATACAAAGGGATGTATCGGTACAAAGCTGGACGAAGTCCTTCTTAAAGCAGCATCACCAGAAGAAAAAGCTTTCAGTAGATCTGCATCATGAACTCGAAAAGCTGCTGACCGGTATAAGTGATCAAGAGGCACTGATTTTTGTTTATTCATTGACCTCAAATGAAAGAATTGGACGTACGTATCAGCAAATGGCAGAGTGGCTAAATGAAGATGTGTGGTATGTGTACCTGCTTTTTTGGAATGTCCTCCATTATTTTATTCAATCTGCTCAAAAAGGTGAGGCCCCGATGGTGCAGCAGCTCATTGGCGACCTTGAATTCAAACGCGTGCTAACAACCTCGACCCACAAAACGCTTGAGCTTGTGCAAAAAGGGCTTGGTATTGATCAGATTGCTCACATTCGTTCATTAAAAAAGGCAACGATCGAAGACCATATTGTCGAGCTGTCCATACATGAGCCAAGCTTCGCGATAGAGCCGTATGTGAGCGCAGAAGAGCAGCAGGCGATCCATGAAGTAGCCAGAGAGCTGCAAACAAATAAAATGAAGCTGATTAAAGAAAAACTCGAACATCCTTTTACTTATTTTCAAATACGATTGGCACTGACAAGGATGGTGAAAGCAAATGGATAAGCTTCATCAGACGCTCATGCGATATTTTGGTTACGACTCATTTAAAGCAGGTCAAGAGGACATTATCCAAAGTGTACTGAATCAAAAAGACACGGTTGCTATGCTGCCCACTGGCGGCGGGAAGTCGATCTGCTATCAAATCCCTGGCTATTTGTCAGAAGGGCTAGTTCTCATTATTTCGCCGCTTTTATCGCTTATGGAGGACCAAGTCGAACGAATGAAGATGCGCGGAGAAAAACGAGTGGCGGCACTTAACAGCACATTGTCATTTCAGGAGAGACGACATATCATTCGGCATTTGCCATCATATAAATTTCTATTCGTCGCGCCTGAAGCATTAATGTCAGAGGTGCTGCTAGAGCAGCTTAAGTCGATGCATATTGGTCTATTTGTCGTCGATGAAGCTCATTGTATATCTGAATGGGGGCATGATTTCCGTCCGGAATATTCCAAGCTTGGAGAATGGCGAGAAGCGTTAGGTCATCCTGTCGCTTTAGCACTGACAGCAACAGCAACGAAACAAACGCTAAAAGATACGGTGCAAACGTTAAGATTGCAGCAGCCAGACTTTCATATTCATTCTGTCAACCGGCCAAACATCGCATTAGTTAAAGAAGTGCACGAAACGAAAGAAGCAAAAGAGAAACGAGCCATTGAGCTTGTGGAATACCTCCAAGGACCCGGCCTGATTTATTGCCCAACCCGGCAAATGACAGAAGATATGGCGCTTTTTATGAAACAAAAAACCCATCAGCGTGTAGAGTTTTATCATGGCGGAATGGATGCAGGAGACCGCATGCTCATTCAGCAGCAATTTATCAGCGGTCAGCTTGATCTCATTTGCTGTACAAGTGCTTTTGGGATGGGAATTGATAAAGCAGATATACGATTTGTTATTCATATGAGTCCGCCACAATCAATTGAAGCATTTATGCAGGAAATTGGAAGAGCAGGACGGGATGGGAAAAACAGTGTGAGCATTCTTTTGTATACAGAAGAGGATGCGGATATTCAACAGCATTTAATACAAGCAGAAGGCTTTGATGACCCAGAAATTGATTTCTTTTTAGCACAGCTGACACAAATGCAGACACATGATGAAAAAAAATTACGAGAACAATTAATGGAATCAGGGCTTCAGGAGACGCGGGCAAGAATGCTGACACATTATTACATGATGTATCAGTCCGAACAGCCTCGCGTGCTCCTCATGACTCTGAAAGAGAAATTACAGGACAGACAAACAGAAAAACTGAGAAAAGTGTGGCAATTTAAGGAGCGGATCACAGGTCATGGCTGCTTTAGACAATCTCTGTTATCATACTTTTACGAACAGCTTGATCACACGGAGGATGTCTCCTCTGGTACATGCTGCTCTTCTTGCGGAATTGACCTGTCTCATTATGAAAAAAAAGATCAACCATTGGAGCTGAATGAAATGAAACACTGGAAGACCGTGCTGGATCGTATGTTTCATCTGACAAAAGAGGCGCAGCATTGATTGAACAACATCGCCGAATCATCGAAAAATTAACCGATCGACAAGTCGTAGAACAGCTGTATTTCACGCAGCTGCTTATGCTGATCATTTCTTTTTTACTAGGTATTTTTATGTTCGCTCATTGGACAGATTTTACATCCCTTTGGGAGATCTATGATATGCGGATACTGACTTATGGAATTGGCGGCGCTTTGCTTGTCATTATTATTGATGCGATTGTCATGAAGGTGTTTCCTGCTCATATGTATGATGATGGCGGCTTAAATGAAAAAATGTTCAAAAACCGCAGCTTCCCGCATATTGTGTGGTTAGCGCTACTCATCGCCTTTTCAGAGGAAATTCTATTCCGCGGGATCGTCCAGCAGCAATTTGGATTGGAGATTGCCAGTATTGTGTTTGCGCTCCTTCACTTTCGCTATTTATCAAAAATACTCTTGTTTATCCTTGTGGTTTCCATTAGTATTTTTTTAGGACTTTTATACGAGTGGACTGGGAATTTATTTGTTCCTGTCATGACCCATTTTGTCATTGACTTCGTGTTTGCTTGTCAAATTCGTTTGAAATATAGGGGGAGGGATGAACATGGAAGAAATGTCGAGAATGAAGAGAAAGAAGCAGCAGCTGACAAACAACCATGACGATGATGTAGAGGAAATTCTTGAAGAAAAAGTACATCCTTCAGATGATTCTCACTTTCCTTCACGAGAAGATTTCCATGAATATAAAAAGCAGCGCACGAAAAAAGTGCGCAATCCATTATTTACAACACTAGCTATTATCTTTCCTATTATCGTCATCACGGTGTTCTTCCTTTTGATTTACTACACGTCAAAGGAAATTAACCATAATAATAATCAAGATGTATATAATATTGATTCTACATCAAGTGCTGACACAGACCCAGTCCCATCAGCACTTGTCGAAACGAAAAATGACTCAAGCGCTGTTAAAGCGGATGCGTCTGATGATGAGAAGCAAAAGAAAGATGAAGAAAAAGAAAAGCAGCAATCGAAGGAAAAAGAAGAGAAGAAGAAAAAAGAAAAAGCCGCTAAAGAGAAAGAAGAGCGTGAAAAAGCCGAAGCTGCCAAAAAGCGCGAACAGCAGCAGCTAGCCCTTCAAAAGCAACAAGAAGAGAAAAAACGAAAAGAAGCGGAAGAGAGAAAGAAGCAGGAAGAAAAGCCAGTTCGTGTCGTACAGCACACTGTTGGCCCAGAGGAAAACCTGTACCGAATCTCGATGAAGTATTACAAAAATCGTTCGGGTGAAGAGAAAATTAGAGCCTATAATCACTTGAAGGGTAACAGCGTGTATAGCGGTCAAGTGCTGAATATTCCACTAGAAAACTAATCATCTGGCATGAATCAATAAAGAAGCACATACATATGTAGAAAAAAAGGACAGGGTGTATGTATGTGATGACATTGCACGCAATCAGCCGCTATATGGATCAGCCCACACAGAAAATGATGGAAACATTGATTAAAAGAAAGCACAAATATGAGGGCTTTGCCAAGCAGTGCAAAAGATGGCAATGGACAGCCCTTCTATCGCTGGCGGTTCTTTTGTTTTATTTTGTGTTATTGGTAAATTCGAAAGGCTCACTTCAGCCGGAAGCGATGATTGCAACACTGCTTGGCCATGAAGTATTTCTGTTTTGGATCATGGCCGAGGTGTTTGCTTTTTACGCATCTTATTACTATAAGAAAAAAGAAGAAAAGGCTGAGGATGAATATCATCGGCTTAGATGTGAAATTATACAAAAAAGCACAGACTTATGGCCTCAATCAAATCAGTGGAAAGAGCGTGAGGCGGTTTTTCACTATATGCAGAGTCAATATGACATTAATCTCTATTATGAAAGTAAATAAATGAGAAAAAAGACGTTTAACAGTTGAAACGTCTTTTTTCATTCAATCGTCTTATGAGAGAAAGATATGTAAGGGAGCCATTTGTGATGAAATATGCCATCGGATTTACTGCCGCCATTGCGGCTGTTACAACAGGTGTATGTGTAACGGCAAAAATGGTGAAAACAGCGAAACAAAACAACATCAAAAAGCACTACTTTACAATAGAAGCACTTCAATCAGATCGGCCAGCAGTTATTTTTTTTATTTCTGATACACACAGACGCCTCATCAGTGACACTTTATTAGCAGAAGTCAGACAGGAAAAGCCCGATGTGATTATGATCGGCGGGGATTTAGCCGAAAAAGGTGTACCCTACGCAAGGATTGAAGAAAATGTGAAACGTTTATCAAGAATTGCGCCGGTTTATTTTGTTTGGGGAAATAATGATCATGAGCTGCATCAGCAAAAGTTTAAAGAGATTCTTCATGCATACAATGTCACGACTCTGCAAAATGAAACGGCTGTATGGAACTTCGAAGGACAGCAAATCAAAGTCGGAGGAATTGATGATATTCGGCTTGAAAAAGCAGATTATGAAGCGATACGACCTGAGTTTGTGAAAGATGATGTAAATATTCTCTTATCACACAATCCAGATGTGCATCATTTGATGAGTGAAGAAGAGGGGATCGACCTTGTGCTGAGCGGTCATACACACGGGGGACAGATCCGAATTGGGAAATTTGGCCCGTATGAAAAAGGAAGAACAGGACAGGTCAAAGGTGCGTTCTTTCTCATTAGTAATGGCTATGGGACAACAAAGATCCCCATGCGTCTCGGAGCAGAACCAGAAACCCATCTGATCTATTTAATGCCTCTAAAAACGCGTTAACTTGCTGCACCCTCAATATTTTCCATAAAAGTCACTGTAAGCATCGCTTCATGCTTGTCTTCCGTCTTGACACAGTGTAAACTGAATACAAAATTAAGAACCTATGACTCATCATCTCATATACTACAGTATGATGTGTGTTTAGAAGAGGCAGGAGGGAACGTTATGCGACTGGAGCGTCTGAATTATAATAAAATCAAAATTTTTCTCACACTAGATGACCTGACAGACCGAGGTCTTACGAAAGAAGACCTTTGGAAAGATTCGTTCAAAGTCCATCAACTGTTTAAAGACATGATGAACGAAGCGAATCAGGAGCTCGGTTTTGAAGCGAATGGACCGATTGCAGTTGAAGTGTTTTCTCTTCAGGCGCAGGGGATGGTCGTCATTGTCACAAAGAGTCAGCAGGAAGATGCTGATGATGAGTTTGATGAAGATTACATTGAGATGCAAGTCAAGCTCGACGAGAGCAAGCATGTGCTCTATCAATTTGCCTCGTTTGAAGATGTGATTCAACTGTCCCATAGTTTAAGTCGTATTGGACTTTTAGGGGGGACAGTTTACCATTATGAAGGCCAATATTATCTCAGCCTAGATGATGTTGGAGAACTATCTGCTGATACAGTCATTTCCATTTTAGCGGAGTTTGGTTCGCCTACGACATTAACCATTCACCGGCTAAAAGAATATGGAAAAGTGATCATGCAAGAAGATGCAGTGAAAACGATTCAACTGTATTTTTAATCACTTTTTTCTATTATATTTAATACTGTTGTGATGAAACAACAGTATTTTTTTATATCCTTTTTATATTTATAAACGCTGATATTTTATTTTGATAAAAAACGCTTTTTACCTTTGCTTTACCAGTACGAAGGTGTATACTATTGCTTGAAAGGGAGCAGTAGATCATGAAAGATTTCTAGGGGGTTTATTTTAATGGCAGCCGATCAAAACGCCGCTCATAACGCAGAAGATAAGCTAGATGTTTTAAAGTCAACTCAAACCGTCATACATAAAGCGCTAGACAAATTAGGGTATCCGCAGGAAGTGTATGAATTGCTGAAGGAACCAATTCGTCTATTAACGGTCAAAATTCCAGTACGTATGGATGATGGATCGGTGAAAATTTTCACTGGTTATCGCGCGCAGCACAATGATGCTGTCGGTCCAACAAAAGGCGGAATTCGTTTCCACCCGGATGTTACTGAAAAAGAAGTAAAAGCGCTTTCTATTTGGATGAGTTTAAAATGTGGAATTGTGGATCTTCCTTATGGCGGAGGAAAAGGCGGTATTATCTGTGATCCAAGAGAAATGTCATTTAGAGAGCTTGAAAAACTAAGCCGCGGCTATGTTCGCGCCATCAGTCAAATTGTTGGACCAACAAAAGACGTTCCAGCGCCAGACGTGTTTACAAACTCTCAAATTATGGCATGGATGATGGATGAATATTCTAGAATTGATGAGTTTAACTCGCCAGGATTTATTACAGGTAAACCAATTGTTCTTGGAGGATCACACGGACGTGATACTGCAACAGCAAAAGGTGTGACAATCTGCATCAAAGAAGCGGCGAAGAAAAAAGGAATTGACATTAACGGGGCTCGTGTTGTCGTACAGGGATTCGGTAATGCAGGAAGCTACTTGGCTAAATTTATGTATGATGCTGGAGCCAAAATCGTAGGGATTTCAGACGCATACGGCGGCTTATACGATGAAGATGGTCTAGACATTGACTACTTGCTTGACCGACGTGACAGCTTTGGAACCGTCACTAAACTATTTAACGATACGATTACAAACCAAGAGCTGCTTGAGCTGGATTGTGATATCCTAGTACCAGCAGCCATTGAAAACCAAATCACAGAAGATAATGCGGCAAACATTAAAGCCAAAATTGTCGTAGAAGCAGCAAACGGTCCAACAACACTGGAAGGAACAAAAATTCTTTCAGATCGTGGTGTACTGCTTGTTCCAGACGTACTTGCGAGTGCGGGTGGTGTGACTGTTTCTTACTTCGAATGGGTTCAGAATAATCAAGGGTTCTACTGGACTGAGGAAGAAGTCGAAACTCGATTAGAAGATATGATGGTGAAATCATTTAATAATATTTATGAAATGGCGCAAAACCGCCGAATTGATATGCGTCTTGCTGCATATATGGTCGGTGTACGTAAAATGGCTGAAGCTTCTCGATTCAGAGGCTGGATTTAAGCGGCTTATTTGCATCGCGCCTCAAAATCTCCTATCCTTAAATAGGAGATTTTTTTATGGAATGGAACAAAGAATCAAACAGCCCAGCAATTGTTATTGCGTGAAACGACAGGAGTGGAACAAATGAAACAAGAAAAAGCGATCATAATAGGAGGCGGCCCGTGCGGGTTATCAGCTGCCATCGCATTCAAGCAAATTGGTATTGATGCACTTGTGATTGAAAAGGGGAATGTCGTGAACAGTATCTATCATTACCCAACACATCAAACCTTTTTCAGTACAAGTGAAAAGCTTGAGATCGGTGATGTCGCTTTTATTACTGAAAACCGCAAGCCCGTTCGTATTCAGGCACTCTCCTATTATCGAGAAGTAGTCAGAAGAAAAAGCCTACGTGTGCATGCCTTTGAAAAAGTAAGCGCCGTGACGAAACAAGATGGCCGTTTTACCGTAAGTACATCAAAAGACGACTATTCATGTGATTACGTCGTAATTGCGACTGGCTATTATGATCATCCAAACTATATGAACGTGAAAGGAGAAGACCTTCCTCACGTATATCACTATTTTAAAGAGGGACATCCATACTTTGATAAAGATGTAACCGTGATCGGCGGGAAGAACTCCAGTGTCGATGCTGCGCTAGAACTTGTGAAATGCGGAAGCAGAGTCACTGTGCTTTATAGAGGAACTGAATATTCATCCAGCATTAAACCTTGGATTTTACCAGAATTTGAAGCGCTTGTCCGTAATGGAACGATTCGAATGGAATTTGGCGCGCAAGTGCAAGAAATCACAGAAGAAGACGTGATCTTTACAAACCAGCAAGATCAAACGGATAGAGTGAAAAGTGATTATGTATTTGCCATGACTGGCTATCATCCAGATCATTCTTTCTTAGAAAAAATAGGTGTCGCGATTGATCAAGAATCAGGCCGTCCAACATTTGATGAACAGACAATGGAAACGAACGTAGAAGGCATTTTCATTGCAGGAGTCATTGCAGCTGGAAATAACGCTAATGAAATTTTCATTGAAAATGGAAGATTTCATGGCGGACTCATTGCAGAAGAAATCAACAAAAGAATCAATGGTTAAAAAAGATCTGAATCCTTTAAAGGGTTCGGTTCTTTTTTATATAAAATGGAATTATATAGAAATTTATTTTTAGAAAAAAGGGCTGAAGTCATATAAAAAAAGGGTAAATCATGGTACGATAATGAAGGATAATGTAGGGAAAGAGGTCTGGTTATGATCGCAATCATCTCAGCAGGTTTAGCTCCCGGCATCGCACTTTTAAGTTATTTTTATTTGAAAGATCAGTACGACAATGAGCCGGTTCACATGGTCATCAGATCTTTTATGCTAGGTGTCATACTTGTGTTTCCAACCATGTTTATTCAATATGTCCTTCAAGAGGAAAATATCGCAACGAACCCTATCTTGATTTCATTTGTGACGTCGGGTTTTTTAGAGGAATCCTTAAAATGGTTTATTTTAATGGTCAGCGTCTATGCGCATGCTCAGTTTGACGAACACTATGATGGGATCGTGTATGGAACAAGTGTTTCACTTGGTTTTGCAACACTTGAAAATATTCTTTACTTAGTCGGTCATGGGGTCGAATATGCGTTTACCCGTGCTTTATTACCTGTATCAAGTCACGCATTATTTGGTGTTGTGATGGGATTTTATATCGGAAAAGCCCGCTTCTCTGATAAAAAAGAGCAGCGCAAATGGCTAGTTCTTTCTTTGACGCTCCCTGTGCTGTTTCACGGCCTATATGATTTCATTTTATTAGGGATGAAAAACTGGGGATATATTATGCTGCCGTTCATGATTTTTTTATGGTGGTTTGGCTTAAGGAAAGCGAAAAAAGCCCGTGCGGTAAAAATAGTGCAAGTTTGATTTGGAAACGTCCTATTTGTTTATAGGGCGTTTTTTGTCTTTTCCATCCAATTCTCTCCTGTGTTGAATGTATAAAAATAGGAATCGGAAGAAACATATATTCAAACATCAAAAGTACAGGAGGATCAAATATGGACAAAGCTCGTTTTATGAAACAAATCGTCCTCATCTTCTCAATCGTTCTACTCGCGTCTTCACTTTTGGCAGCCGGTAAAAGTGAAGCCTTCACTAGCCAAGTCATCCAGCGGGGGGCAACAGGAGAAGATGTAGTCGAGCTGCAAGCGCGGCTCCAATACAATGGTTTTTACAATGGCAAAATTGATGGTGTCTATGGCTGGGGGACATACTGGGCCGTTCGAAACTTCCAAAGCCAATTTGGTGTGAAGAAGGTCGATGGTCTTGTAGGGGAACAAACAAAAAACCTATTAGTTCAAAAGACGAAATACTATAAAGAGTTTGTTCAAAAACAGCTGCAACAAGGGAATCAGTTTACCCATTATGGCGGGAAGCCCCTTGATCAGCAAACAAAGGCTCCTGCGCAAAGAAGCTCACAAAAAAAGACAGCACAAGGTGCAAAAGAAAATCAAAAAAGTCAAAGCGGATCATCTGGGAAGTCTGGAAATCAGTCAGGCAGTCAGCAGGGAAATCAAACACCGAAACAAACAGCAGCTAACATGCCTGGTGGTTTTTCTAGTAATGACATTCAGCTCTTGTCGCAAGCTGTTTATAGCGAAGCAAGAGGTGAACCGTATGAAGGACAGGTGGCCATTGCTGCCGTCATCTTAAACCGTTTAAACAACCCGACCTTTCCAAACACGATTGCAGGTGTCATTTTTGAACCGCTTGCGTTTACAGCTGTGGCAGATGGGCAATTTTATATGGCGCCAAATGAAACGGCAAAAAAAGCTGTGTTTGATGCAATCAATGGCTGGGATCCATCTGAGAGCGCCATCTATTACTTTAATCCTGATACAGCAACAAGTCCATGGATTTGGGGAAGACCACAAATTAAACGAATCGGGAAACATATATTCTGCGAATAAAAAGAGGTGTAAATAAATGATCAGAGGAATATTGATTGCTATTTTAGGAATTGCTGTCATCTCAACAGGTTATTGGGGCTATAAAGAGCATCAAGAAAAAGACGCAGTGCTGCTTCATGCTGAGAACAACTACCAAAGAGCCTTCCATGATTTAACGTATCAGGTCGATCAGCTGCATGATAAACTTGGCGCAACACTTGCGATGAACAGCCAAACATCCATCTCACCAGCACTTGCAGATGTATGGAGAATGTCATCCGAAGCACATAACAATGTCAGTCAGCTCCCGCTTACATTAATGCCTTTTAATAAAACGGAAGAATTTCTGGCGAATGTCGGAGACTTTAGCTATAAATCATCAGTCAAAACTTTATCAGATGAACCATTAAACAAAGATACGCACAAAACCATTACAGCTTTATATGATCAAGCGTCAGATATCCAAAACGAACTTAGACAAGTGCAGCATCTTGTACTTAATAAAAACTTAAAATGGATGGATGTTGAAATGGCGTTAGCTGACGGCGACAAAAAGAATGATAACACCATCATTGACGGGTTGAAAACAGTCGAGAGAAATGCGGATGCATTTGCAGATGTCGATCTTGGGCCTACAAACGTATCGACAGAATCAGAAACACAAGGCTACAATCATTTAAAAGGCAAAAAGATTTCAAAAAAAGAAGCGATCCGCATTGCCCAGCAATTCGTACCTGACCATAACCAACATTTTAAAGTGAGAAAAAGCGGAAGCAAAACCAATCGCGACGTGTACAGCTTATCAATGTCAGATCCAGACAGCCATGCAAATTTTTACTTAGACTTGACTGAAAAAGGAGGACACCCAGTCTACCTTCTTCAAAATCGAGATGTGAAAAAACAAAAAATCAGCTTAAACGATGCAGCAGAAAAAGCACTCAGCTTTTTAAAGAAGCAAGGATTTAATGAAGAATCTTTCCATTTAGATGAAAGTGCGCAATTTGATAATATCGGTGTATTTACCTATGTGCCTCTTCAAAAAAATGTACTACTTTATCCAGATAGTATACGCATGAAAGTCGCATTGGATGATGGCGAGGTCGTCGGGTTTTCAGCGAAAGACTACTTAACGAATCATAAAACTCGAGACATCAAAGCACCGAAAATCTCTCAAAAAGAAGCAAAGAAAGCACTGAATCAGCATGTAAAGATCGAAGATACTCATTTAGCAATTGTGCAAAATGATATGTCAGAGGAAGTGCTGTGCTATGAGTTCCTCGGAACGATAAAAAATGATACGTACCGAATGTTCATAAATGCGGATACTGGAAAAGAAGAACGAGTAGATAAACTAAAAAACGCAGAACCTATATATAAAGACCTATAGAAAAGGAAGCGAGGAAAAGGCTATTAAGTCTTTTCCTTTTGTTTTATACATGGTTTAATATAGGAGAGGATACGATTTCACAGATGAAAAGAGTGATGAGGAATGTTACAAATTGGGGATGCGATTACAATTGAATATGTCAATGAGAACAAAGAAGTGAAAACAGGGAAATCTAAAGTTTTGGAAAATAATAACGATGATATTTGCATTAATTATCCAGCTGATAAGGAGACGGGCCGCACCATCTACTTAAACCAGAAAACAGAAATCACCGTCTTCTTTTTTGATGAAAATCAAATTCCATACAAATGTCCAAGCGAGGTCATTGGAAAAAGAAAAGAAGATATTCCGATGATCGTCATTTCCATTCCGCCAAAAGAAGAAATGATCCGGCTTCAGCGTAGAGAATACCTGAGAGTGGATACGATGGTCAAAGCCACCGTCATGCAAACGGATGAAGAGGCCTTTGACACATTTATTGTGAATATGAGTGCTGGCGGCGTAGCAATTGCTGTTCCTGAGGGCGTGTCATTGAAAGAATATGGAGAAGTGGTGACAGAGTTTGAACTGCCCCTGAAAGAGCCAGTGAAAATTAAAGCGATTGCAGAGATGAATCGAGTATATCAAGATGAACAATCTGGTAAAACAAGAGCGATCATGGAGTTTTCTGAGATCACAAACGACCACCAGCAGCACATTATGAAGTACTGCTTTCAGCAACAGCTTTTAACACGTGTGAAAAAAGCATAAGAATAAAGGGTGTAAAAAGCTTCCATACTAGAGGTGAAAGAATCTAGCTTGGAGGCTTTTTGTATGAAGAAAATGGAGAGATGGTTATTGAAGGTGGTGCTCATTCAGCTTGTTTTATTATTAGCTGTTCAGATCACACTTCATTTGACGAAAGGAGAACTCTTTTTGTCTAAAGTCGTGCAATATGAGGGTGTGAATAACATCAGCATTGAAGAATGGATTGAGACGTTTAAGCAGAAGGATTGATAGAAAATTCCCCCGTTTGAGCGGTGATCGTGTTACAATTCATAAGGGAGATTCAATCAAGGAGAGGTATTATGACAAAGAAATTATCTATCGCAATTGATGGTCCTGCTGCAGCAGGAAAAAGCACTGTGGCAAAAATTGTCGCAGCCAAAAAATCATATATTTATATCGATACAGGTGCCATGTACCGCGCAATTACACTTGCGGCACTTCATCAAGGTGTAGACCTTGAAGACGAACAGGCACTTGATTCATTACTGAAAAAGACGGTCATTGAACTGGTATCAACGGACGAGGGCCAAAAAGTCCATCTAGACCATACGGATGTCACAGAGGATATTCGCACAGACCGCGTAAGCAACCAAGTATCGGTTGTCGCAAAGCACAGAGCTGTTCGGGAAGAAATGGTCCGCAGGCAGCAAGAGCTTGGCAAACGAGGCGGCGTCGTTATGGACGGAAGAGACATAGGCACTCACGTACTTCCAGATGCCGAAGTGAAAATTTTCTTGCTTGCATCAGTAGAAGAAAGAGCAAAACGCCGCTTTGAAGAAAATCAGAAAAAAGGCTATGATGTCAATTACGATCAACTGATCGAAGAGATTGCAAGACGTGATAAGCTTGATTCTGAGCGCGAGGTTTCACCTCTGAAGAAAGCGGACGATGCCATTGAAATTGACACAACTTCCCTTTCTATTCAAGAGGTGGCAGGTAAAATTTTAGATGCAGCAGACCGCGTAGAGAAACAGTAAGAAATTTTAGAAAACTTTTATAAGTTAGAGGTTTATCTCTTGACAAACTGGGTCTTTTATTAGAAGTTTATACTAATACTTTTTTTATTGATCATTCAAGCAATTATGTTGATTTGAATGTTTCTATAATACATATTCGACTGGCAATCATCATGCTTAAGACACATATTCGCCCAGTCGTTTTAACTAAGCTGTGTAGGTTTGGACCAAGGAGGTTATCGAAATGACAGAGGAAATGAATCAAATCGATGTTCAGGTACCAGAGGTTGGAGATGTAGTGAAAGGGATTGTTTCAAAAGTTGAGGACAAGCATGTCAATGTAGATATCGTCAATGTGAAACAACCTGGTATCATCCCAATCAGTGAATTATCAAGTCTTCACGTTGAAAAAGCATCAGATGTCGTCAAAGATGGCGACGAGTTAGAGCTTAAAGTAACAAAGGTAGAAGACGATGCTTTGATTTTATCGAAACGTGCTGTTGATGCAGACCGCGCTTGGGAAGACCTAGAGAAAAAGTTTGAAACAAAAGAAGTATTTGAAGCTGAAGTAAAAGACGTTGTAAAAGGTGGTCTTGTCGTAGACATTGGTGTGCGCGGATTTATTCCTGCATCTCTTGTAGAAGCACACTATGTAGAAGACTTCACAGACTACAAAGGGAAAACACTCTCACTTGTCGTGGTAGAACTTGACCGCGAAAAAAATCGTGTGATTCTCTCGCACCGTGCAGTCGTTGAGCAAGAGCAGTTAGACAAAAAGCAAGACTTCCTGCAAAAGCTTGAAGTAGGCAGTGTGATTGATGGTAAAGTGCAGCGGCTTACTGATTTTGGTGCATTTGTTGACATTGGCGGCATTGACGGATTAGTTCACATTTCTCAACTATCCCATGCGCATGTTGAAAAGCCATCTGACGTAGTGGAAGAAGGACAGGAAGTCCAGGTCAAAGTACTTGCTGTTGATCGTGATAACGAGCGTATCTCACTATCTATTAAAGAAACATTACCAGGACCTTGGAGCCAAATTGGTGAAAAGGTAAAACAAGATGATGTGCTTGAAGGAACTGTTCAACGTCTTGTGAGCTTTGGTGCATTTGTTGAAATTCTGCCAGGTGTAGAAGGACTTGTGCATATTTCCCAAATCTCTCATAAACATATCGGTACGCCGCAAGAAGTCCTTGAAGAAGGGCAGACTGTGAAAGTGAAAGTGCTTGATGTGAATGAAGACGAAGAGCGCATTTCACTAAGCATCCGTGATTTAGAAGAAAATCCTGAAAAACAAATCGAAGAGAATTATCGTCAATATCAGGCAAAAGAAGAAAACACAAGCGGATTCCAGCTTGGTGATCTGATCGGCGATAAACTCAATAAACTAAAATAATTTGGTGATCAAAATTGACGCGAGCAGAAAGAAAGAAGCAGCATATTGAGCATGCGTTGGCCACTGGCCAGCATGCAGCAACAGGTTTAGAAGATGTTTCCTTCGTTCACGCCAGTTTACCAGATCTTGCGACATCACAAATTGATACACATACGACAATTGGCGGACTGACTTTCGGTTCGCCAATTTTTATCAACGCAATGACTGGCGGGGGCGGAGAATCTACCTATGAGATCAACCGCTCTTTATCGATCGCAGCCAAAGAGACCAATATCCCAGTAGCCGTTGGATCACAAATGGCGGCACTGAAAGATAAAGCAGAAAGAAGAACATATGAAGTCGTTCGAAAAGTCAATCCGAATGGAATGGTATTTGCAAATTTAGGTAGCGAAGCGACGATAAAACAAGCTCAGGAAGCGGTCGACATGCTGGAGGCAAATATGCTCCAGATTCACCTGAATGTCATTCAAGAGATTGTCATGCCTGAAGGGGATCGCGATTTCAGGGGTGCACTTGAGCGGATTGCAGACATCACTGAATCAGTTGGCGTGCCTGTTGTCGTAAAAGAAGTCGGATTTGGCATGAGCAGAGAAACGGCAAGAAAATTGTTTCATGCTGGGGTTGCAGCTGTTGATGTAGGCGGATTTGGTGGAACGAACTTTTCTAAAATTGAAAATCTCCGCCGCCAAAAAACGCTTCGTTATTTTGATCAATGGGGGATTCCAACTGCAGCGAGTCTTGCTGAAGTACATACAGCCTTTCGAAATCAAACTGTTTTAGCCTCTGGAGGTATTCAAGATGCCCTTGATGTAACCAAATCAATCGCTCTTGGTGCATCTGCTGCTGGCCTTGCTGGATTTTTCTTAAAATCACTAACCAGTGGAGGGGAAAGCGGCCTCATCGCTGATATCATCGATCTTCAAGAAGATATAAAGATGATGATGACAGTGCTTGGCGTGAAGACAATAGAAGAACTGAGACAAGCTCAGGTTGTGATTTCAGGGGAAACGAGTCATTGGCTCAAAGAAAGAGGCGTTGACACAACGTACTATAGTGTAAGATCTAGTAAGAGAGGCATGTGAAATCACATGCCTTTTTTTATTGATTTCTTTTTCGAGCGCTTTCTGGACCTTCTAATGCTGTTGCACCCTTATGATGAATGGATTGATCACGGTCAGACTCCACTCTTTTTGATGCCTTTAAACGTTTTTCCTGCCTATCTTTTCCCATCATACATCCCTCCTCAATTAGTAGGGTGTCACCTCTTGTTTATTTCATACAAAGCCTGTCATGATCCCGCATGTTTAAAAAATGGAGATTTTCCCATAATGTAATTGAGGTGATGACGCGTTGGAGGCATTGTACTATTATTGGTCTATATGGTTCGTTTGGATTATCGTGACATTTATCATGGAAAAAAGCTCATGGCGCAGTGTGCTGGGCTTCTGTGTACTTGTCCATATGATATGCAGTCATTTCATGATATCCATTTTTGATATAAGCATCAATACGGGGTTCTTAATGACTTTTTTATATGCTTGTGCCGCATTCGTTATGTTCCGGTCTGGTCATAGAATGATGAGATTCATGCAATTATGCTCCATGGTGAGCGCGTATGCCTTTTTTATGATTTTTGCATTATATGACCCGGTTTGGTTCACGCTAATAAAAGTGGATTGGGTCGTTTTTACCTTGCTGATCTTGATGTCATTGACATATGGACATCATTTAACGGAACGAATCACCCTATGGATGATGTCAGTCTGTCTTGGCGAAGCCCTTTATGCGCTGACGATTCACCGCCTCACATCATCAATTGTCATAGGGGACCTCTCTTTTCTATCCCTTGTTGTTCAAGGGGCGATCTTCCTATTAGGTGTCGATCAGCTTGAAAAGCTTTTAAACGCTCGTTCATCCAGAAAACCAGTAAAAGGGGCTGCAAAATCAACATGACGGACTATACGTTTCCTGTGATTATTGGTGTCATCTTTGGGATGGCGGCAAGGCTTTATATGTTAAGAACAGATTACCGGCAATACCCAACGTATATTCATGGACAAGTGATTCATATTGCGCTTGGTTTTATCGCTTCTGGACTTGGTGCAATCATTATGCCTGCACTGATTCAGGAGGAATTTACGGCGATCACCTTTCTCACTTTAGCAGCCACGCAATTTCGAGATGTCCGAAATATGGAAAGAAATACGTTAACTCAATTGGACTCATATGAGCTTGTGTCAAGAGGCAGTACATATATAGAAGGCATTGCCATTGCTTTTGAAAGTCGAAATTATATTGCGATTCTCACCGCACTCATTACAACGACAGCCTGTATTTTCTTCTCGCTCGTTGTTGGAACAGTGGTCGGTATTCTTTGTTTTTTCATGGCAAAGTTATTAATGTCAGGCAGTCAATTAAAGGATATCGTCAACATTCAAAAAGGAGAGCTTCGCTTTGATGGGGCAGGGCTTTATGTAAATGATATTTACATTATGAATATTGGGCTGCCAGAAAAGCAAAAGCTCATTTTAGAGCATGGAATGGGCTTTATTTTAACACCGAAAAATTTCAATTCAGCTACAACGATTGCCAACCTTGGACAGCGGCAAGCTATTTTATTTGATTTATCCAACGTGCTTGGTGTGTATCGTGATTCTGGTGAACCATCGCTCTGTCCGCTTGCAAAACGTGATCTGAATAATGGCACACTTGGCGTGTTCATTTTACCGCAATGGTATCGTGAAGATTTGGCTGTCCGTGTATTAGAAGAGGTGCCCATCTTAGAAAATGCCATTAGAATGCCGACAGATTTTATTAAAAAGAAAGTGAGGTAATAGGGCATGGCGAACACAATTGAACAATTTATATTGGCTGTGGCGACAACAAATAAAGAGCGAGTCATTGGCGGAACAGCGGTTTTTTTCTGTGAAAATAAAGAAGAGCTCGACATGTATGCCATGAATCTAGAGGCCATTTTAGATGGAATTGCACACGGCATTGGAGAAGATCTTTACTTGATTGTCAAACATTTTTAAGTTATTCATTGTGGTCTGATTAAAAATTGATATAATATATAAGTTGAACCCTTCATGTTTGAAGGGTTTATTTCATAAAACTGAATGAAAATTATAAATCCCGGTTGAAACATGATGATGAACATATTGAATCGCGGCTGGATTGAAAGGAAGGGTACTATGGGTAAACCTGTCGTAGCCATTGTTGGAAGGCCCAACGTTGGAAAATCTACAATTTTTAATCGAATCGCAGGCGAAAGAATTTCGATTGTAGAAGACACACCTGGTGTAACAAGAGATCGAATCTATAGCTCTGCTGAATGGTTAAATTATGACTTTAATTTAATAGATACTGGTGGAATTGATATTGGAGATGAGCCATTCTTGGCGCAAATTCGCCATCAAGCAGAAATCGCAATGGATGAAGCGGATGTCATTATCTTTATGGTGAATGGCCGAGATGGCGTGACATCTGCGGATGAAGAAGTCGCAAAAATTTTATATCGCACGAAAAAGCCAGTTGTACTTGCTGTCAATAAACTGGACAACCCTGAAATGAGAAGCGATGTGTATGACTTTTATGCACTAGGGTTTGGCGAGCCGTATCCGATTTCTGGAACGCACGGATTAGGGCTTGGTGATCTGCTTGATGCAGTTGCAGAACACTTTAAGAACTTACCGGATACGAAGTATGCTGAAGAGGTTGTTCAGTTCTGCTTAATTGGCCGCCCGAATGTGGGGAAATCTTCATTAGTGAATGCTATGCTTGGAGAAGACCGCGTCATTGTGAGCAACATCGCTGGTACAACAAGAGATGCTGTCGATACGATGTTTACGTACAATCAGCGTGACTTTGTCATTGTTGATACAGCAGGTATGAGGAAAAAAGGGAAAGTATACGAAACAACAGAGAAATACAGTGTGCTTCGTGCATTAAAAGCCATTGATCGTTCTGATGTTGTCGCTGTTGTTCTCGACGGCGAAGAAGGCATTATTGAGCAGGACAAACGTATTGCAGGCTATGCACATGAAGCTGGTAAAGCCGTTGTCATCATTGTGAACAAATGGGATGCTGTTGAAAAAGATGAGCGTACAATGAAGGAATTTGAGCAAAACATCCGTGAGCATTTTCAATTCCTTGATTATGCGCCTGTCTTATTTATGTCAGCTCTCACGAAGAAGAGAATTCATACGTTAATGCCATCTATTATTACAGCGAGTGAAAACCATGCAATGCGCGTTCAAACCAATATTTTGAACGATATCATCATGGATGCGGTGGCGATGAATCCAACGCCGACTCATAATGGACAGCGCCTAAAAATTTACTATGCAACACAGGTGGCCATTAAGCCTCCTTCCTTCGTTGTGTTTGTAAACGATCCAGAGCTTATGCACTTTTCTTATGAACGTTTCCTAGAAAACCGCATTCGAGACGCATTTGGTTTTGAAGGAACACCGATTAAAATATTTGCGAGAGCGAGAAAATAAAAAGGGTGAGCAGAATGAAGAAAATTACAGTACTTGGTGCAGGCAGCTGGGGAACAGCTCTTGCGCTTGTATTAGCTGATAATCATCATGATGTACACATGTGGGGACATAGACAAGAGCTCATTGATCAAATCAATGAGAAACATGAAAATCATGATTACTTGCCAAATGTCGATCTGCCAGCATCTATTCAGGCGACAACAGATATGAAGCAGGCTTTAGAGGGGACAGACGCCATTATTGTTGCTGTGCCAACAAAGGCCATTCGTGAGGTGTTGAAGCAGGCAAATGAGCTCATCACATCGAAGGTGCCGTTTATTCATGTGAGTAAAGGGATTGAACCAGATACACTTCTTAGAATTTCTCAAATGATTGAACAAGAAGTCCCAGCCGAGAAAAGAGAGGCTGTAGTTGTCTTATCAGGGCCGAGTCATGCAGAAGAAGTAGGCTTGCGTCATCCGACAACCGTTACTGTATCATCAGAAAATATTGAAGCAGCTCAATTAGTTCAAGATTTGTTCATGAACAACAACTTTAGAGTGTACACAAACCCTGATGTGATTGGTGTGGAAATTGGCGGAGCATTGAAAAATATCATTGCTCTTGCGGCAGGGATCACAGACGGACTTGGATATGGTGACAATGCGAAAGCGGCGCTCATCACTAGAGGACTCGCTGAAATTGCACGTCTTGGCACAAAAATGGGAGGGAATCCCCTTACATTTGCCGGTTTAACAGGCGTTGGTGATTTGATCGTGACATGTACAAGTGTTCATTCGCGTAACTGGCGCTGCGGGAATTTACTCGGTAAAGGATATAAGCTCGAAGAAGTGCTTGAAAAAATGGGAATGGTTGTCGAAGGCGTCCGCACAACTAAAGGCGCTTATCAGCTCTCAAAAGAATACAAGGTCAGCATGCCGATTACAGAAGCGCTTTACCACGTCCTGTTTGAAGGGAAAAAGGTTGACGATGCTGTAGAATCATTGATGGCACGAGTGAAAACACATGAGATGGAAGACCTTGTGAACATGTTTGAAAACCAAACAAAATAAATGGAAGACTGAACTTAGGCATGTAGAGGATGCAAGAAGGGGAAGACTTGCATAACATAGCAATGAAGTTTGAATAGAGCTTTGCCTCTACAGAATGAGGAAAAATAGTCGACCTAATGACTGAAGCAGAGTCCCCCTCTTTGCTTCAGTTTTTTTATACGCTTTTTTCTGAATGATTGGAAAAATGATTGATATTTACCTTATTTTTGGTTTAGAATGAAATATAAACGCTTACAATTTGTTCGTTTTGAAGGGGGACAGGCACAATGAGTTTTGCTTTAATCAAGATGTGGTTTGCGCTTGGTTCAATGGGGCTCATGTTTTTAGCCGTTGTAACCATTTATTTTAGCAGGTTTAAGCTGAAAAGCCGGTTTCTTAAAATAACAGCCTCTACCGTCGCATACAGCTTGATGCTCATATCAGGCATCATTGTGTTTTTAGTTGTATTTAGCGGGCCGGTCCATGAATAAAGAAAAGGAAGAATGTGATGATCAAAGCAAAAGTCAGTGTTACGTTGTTAGCACTTATGTTATTAACAGGATGTTTGTATCCAGAGAACCGCAAAGCTGAAAACCGGGTTCCATACGAAGAACAGCTGCAAAGTGTACAGACAGCGATTGAGGAATTTCAAAAAGCAACGAATGGTCTTTTGCCGATTGAAACGAAAGAAGGAGACACGCCGGTTTATCAGAAGTACGTCATCGACTTTAAGCGCTTGTCACCAAGATATTTACACGATGTACCGTCTACTTCCTTTGAAGGCGGGGGCGAATATATTTATGTCCTTACAGACGTTGAAAAAAAACCAACTGTGAAACTGCTTGATGTCAAAATGACGCAGACCATCAGTGAATTACGGCTTCGGATCAAAATATATCAAGATGAACATACATATCCGCCATATGGCAAAGTAGTATCCAAGCATTTATATACGTTAAATGAAAAAAAACTAGGATTAAAAACGCCGCCTGCGGTCATGAGTCCAGTGACAGGAAATTCCCTCCCATTACTGATTTCATCAAACGGAGAAATTTATGTGGACTACCGCAGTGATTTTGCTCATATTTTGAAGAATACGAAACAAAAGCCGAAACCAGGTGAAAACATTCAAGATGTATATTGGCAGGAAACCCCGTTTGTACCCGCGTTTTCTGTCCCATATACCATCAACAAAAAAGGTGAGCCTGCCTTTTTAGAAAAAAAGACGTCATAAACAAGAATGAACCTTTTTCCTCTGCATATAAATGAGGAGAAAGGTTTTTTTATGGCTAAACATACTCTCAAAACAAAAAAGGTGTCATATTCAAATAGGACAACGTCATACACATATATTGTCCAGACACCTTTCAAGCACAGTTTGATTGAAGTATAGAGTATTTTATTTGAAAACGAGGATAGCAAGTCCGGGAGGGGATCACTTGGAAAAAGTCGATATTTTCAAGGATATCGCTGAACGAACAGGAGGCGATATATATTTAGGAGTCGTTGGCGCTGTTCGTACAGGGAAATCTACGTTTATTAAAAAGTTTATGGAGCTCGTGGTGCTCCCGAATATCAATAATGAGGCTGACCGTGCAAGAGCGCAGGATGAATTGCCGCAAAGCGCAGCAGGAAAAACCATTATGACCACAGAGCCAAAATTTGTGCCTAATCAAGCGGCATCTATTCATGTGAGTGACGGTCTTGATGTTAACATCAGGCTTGTCGATTGTGTGGGATACACTGTCCCTGGTGCGCGCGGATATGAAGATGAAAATGGCCCAAGGATGATCAACACGCCGTGGTATGAAGAGCCAATCCCGTTCCATGAAGCAGCGGAAATTGGTACACGCAAGGTCATTCAAGAGCATTCAACCATCGGTGTTGTGATTACAACAGATGGATCTATTGGAGAAATCCCAAGACATGATTATATTGAATCTGAAGAACGAGTGATTGATGAACTCAAAGAGGTTGGAAAGCCGTTTATTATGGTGATCAACTCTGTGAGACCTTATCATCCTGAAACAGAAGCGCTGCGGCAGGAACTTAGCCAAAAGTATGATATTCCAGTACTCGCCATGAGTGTAGAAAGTATGAGAGAGCAAGATGTACTTAGTGTTCTTCGTGAAGCATTATATGAATTCCCGGTTCTAGAGGTGAATGTGAACCTGCCAAGCTGGGTGATGGTGCTTAAAGAAGATCATTGGCTGAGAGAGAGTTATCAGGATTCAGTGAAGGAAACTGTAAAGGATATTAAAAGATTAAGAGATGTCGACCGCGTCGTTGGTCAATTCAGCGAATTTGATTTTATTGAAAGAGCGGGCTTAGCAGGAATTGAAATGGGTCAGGGGATTGCAGAGATTGACCTCTATGCGCCGGACGATCTATATGATCATATTTTAAAAGAAGTCGTCGGAGTGGAAATTAGGGGCAAAGACCATCTTCTGGAGCTCATGCAAGATTTTGCTCATGCGAAAACAGAGTATGATCAAGTATCAGACGCATTGAAAATGGTGAAGCAGACTGGCTACGGAATTGCGGCACCGGCTTTGTCAGATATGAGTTTAGATGAGCCGGAAATCATTAGGCAAGGATCAAGATTTGGCGTGAGATTAAAGGCGGTGGCTCCATCTATTCACATGATCAAAGTGGATGTAGAGAGCGAGTTTGCGCCGATTATTGGAACAGAAAAACAAAGTGAAGAGCTCGTCCGCTACTTAATGCAAGACTTTGAAGATGATCCACTTTCGATCTGGAATTCAGATATATTTGGCCGCTCACTCAGCTCCCTTGTTAGAGAAGGCATTCAAGCAAAGCTGTCTCTAATGCCGGAAAACGCAAGATATAAGCTGAAGGAGACGCTTGAAAGAATCATCAATGAAGGATCAGGCGGCTTAATCGCGATTATTTTATAGTAGGTGAGACCTCTCATTGATGGGGGTCTTTTTTTGTGTATAGAATGAGTCATAAAAAGACAATTGTATAAAGATTAGTCAGATTCAGGCTGAAATTAGGAATATTCGTTCGCAAAAGTGCCCTTAATCCTTGACGAATAAGGGTTCTTCCCTTTAAAATGCTTGATATGGTATTTCATATGTGTTAATCTACTTACAGAAAATCTTCACTTTGTTGGACAAACATTCCTTCAAAGAGATGTTTTCTAATGAAAAGCCATGTATAACGCTTTCTAGGACGCTCTTTTTTTCTGAAAAAGGGTATAGAAAGAAGATGAATTGTAAAGAAATGATAACAATCTATTGAATGCATATTTTTGGGAGGAGGTGAAAGGCATGAACAAGACAGAACTTATTAACGCGGTTGCTGAAGCAAGCGAGTTATCTAAAAAAGACGCGACAAAAGCAGTTGATTCTGTTTTTGATACAATTTTAGATGCACTTAAAAATGGTGACAAAATCCAACTTATTGGTTTTGGTAACTTTGAAGTACGTGAGCGTTCAGCTCGTAAAGGACGTAACCCACAAACTGGTGCAGAGATCGAAATCCCTGCAAGCAAAGTACCTGCTTTCAAACCAGGTAAAGCACTTAAAGACGCGGTGGCAGGTAAATAATCGTTATGTGTAATGATCCTGTTGAAGGAGTTATACATATACAGTTTCACACTGGTCTAGAAAAGCCCCTTTCATAAGGGGCTTTTCCTTTTGAATCAAAAGGTTCGTTTAGAACGCTCTCCTTTGCTTTTAGGATCTGAAGTGTGCTAGAATCTGATTGAAATGTAATCGCCTTTGGAGGATATAATACATGAGTGAAATAAATAAAGAACTAATCGAACACGCAGTACGCGATATATTAAAAGCCATCGGAGAAGATCCGGATCGTGAAGGACTTCTTGATACCCCTAAACGAGTAGCAAAAATGTATGAAGAAGTGTTTTCTGGATTAAATGAAGATCCAAAAGAACATTTTAAAACCATTTTTGGTGAAGACCACGAAGAACTCGTCCTTGTTAAAGATATTGCTTTCCATTCAATGTGTGAACACCACCTTGTACCTTTCTACGGGAAAGCCCATGTCGCTTATATTCCGCGCGGCGGAAAAGTAACGGGACTTAGTAAGCTTGCAAGAGCTGTAGAAGCCGTGGCAAAACGCCCGCAGCTTCAGGAACGCATTACATCAACCATTGCAGATAGTATGGTGGAAACACTGGATCCGCATGGCGTAATGATTGTTGTTGAAGCAGAGCATATGTGCATGACGATGCGTGGAGTGAAAAAGCCAGGCGCTAAAACAGTGACATCAGCAGTACGCGGCACATTTGCAAATGATGCAGCTGCAAGAGCAGAAGTGCTTTCCTTTATTAAAAACGACTAATTCAATAGATGGAAGGTGAACAGATTGAGTCAAAATAAAGCATCTGATTTTGTGGTGATTAAAGCCATTGATAATGGTGTAAATGTCATCGGCCTAACGAGAGGCTCTGATACAAGATTTCACCATTCCGAGAAGCTCGATAAAGGTGAAGTGATCATTGCACAATTTACTGAGCATACGTCAGCGATCAAAGTAAGAGGCGATGCTGTCATTCAAACAAGCTTCGGCGAAATTCAAAGCGAAGCAAAGAAATAAAGAACTTGTATGCACTTGATAGCATAAAAGTGATAGCTGATATGGTATAATAAATCTCTATACAATGTACAGGGCTACATATGAAACTGTAATTTTTGGGACAAGGGTGATATCTTTGCAAGACATCTACGGAATTTTATCTAATCTAAATATAAAATTAAATAAAAAGCTTTCTCATCCTTATTTGGCGAAGCATTTACGCGCGCCACTCATTGATGAAGACAAGCTCCTTCTTTTTCATGCAATGTTTGATGAAGCTCAAATTGATGCAGAGAAAAAAGAAAATTATATTTTAACGGCGATGCTTGTGCAAATTGCCCTTGATACCCATGACGAAGTCACAACTGCTGCAGCCATCAAGCAAGACGAATTCAAAAATCGTCAGCTGACCATCCTAGCAGGAGACTATTTCAGCGGTCTCTATTATTCTCTTCTCTCTGACATGAAAGACATTTATATGATCCGCACGCTTGCTACGGCGATCAAAGAGATCAATGAACATAAAATTAGACTGTATGATCGGTCCATTCAAGATGCAGCGCACTTTTACAAGAGTGTAGCGACAGTTGAATCTGCCCTATTCCAAAGGATATCTGAGCATTTTCAATTAACGCATTGGAATGAGATTGCAAGTCGTTTCCTTGTTTATAAGCGTTTCATGAAACAAGCAGAAGATGACAAACATTTAAAACTTTTTTTGAACGATAGTTATACGGACGCCTATTCATGTTTTGACAACTTTGAGAATGAAGGCTATGAGCAAGCCAAACGACCGATCGAGGAGCATCTTGTTTCATCTCCGGTCGTTCAAAAAGAGCTATTAAATCGCTTGGATCATATCAAAAATGAGCCTGCGTACCATCAGAAAGTGGAAGAAGGGTAAGTCATGCAGCAATCAAAAGAACAGCGAGTACACGGTGTATTTGAAAAAATTTATAAAAACTATGATCAAATGAACTCTGTCATCAGCTTTAAACAGCATAAAAAATGGCGCGATAAAACAATGAAGCTCATGAATGTGCAAAAAGGATCCAAAGCATTAGATGTATGCTGCGGAACAGCCGATTGGACAATAGCGCTTGCAGATGCTGTTGGAGAAAAAGGCGAGGTTAAAGGTCTTGATTTCAGTAAAAATATGCTGAGTGTTGGAGAAACGAAGGTGAAGACAGGGGGCTACAATCAGATTGAATTGCTTCACGGTAATGCGATGGAGCTCCCTTTTGAAGACAACTCATTTGATTATGTCACCATCGGTTTTGGACTTAGAAACGTCCCGGATTATTTAACGGTGCTAAAGGAAATGACAAGAGTAGTGAAGCCTGGTGGAATGGTTGTCTGCCTTGAGACATCACAGCCTGAGATGATCGGCTTTAAGCAGGGTTACTATGTCTATTTCAAATACATTATGCCGCTCTTCGGTAAACTGTTTGCCAAAAGCTATCAGGAGTATTCATGGCTTCAAGAATCAGCCAAAACATTCCCTGGCATGAAAGAGCTGGCGGCTCTGTTCGAAGAGGCCGGGTTGTCCGATGTCTCGTATCATCCATTTACAGGCGGTGTAGCAGCAACACATATCGGAAAGAAGCTTTGAATAAACGATATTTGGGTGAAGATAATGAAACTAAAAGCAATGATCTCTTTTTTAAATCATGATATTGATATAATTGAAAAAGAGCTTGAACAAACAGTTCGCTCTGATTATGCATTATTAAGTGAAGCAGGTCTTCATTTGCTGCAAGCGGGCGGAAAACGAATCCGCCCCGTTTTTGTTCTCCTCTCAGGCATGTTTGGTGACTATGACATTAATAAAATTAAGTATGTTGCCGTTGCCCTTGAGCTGATTCATATGGCGTCACTCGTTCACGATGATGTGATTGATGATGCAGAGCTGAGAAGAGGCAAACCAACGATTAAGGCAAAATGGGATAACAGAATTGCCATGTACACAGGGGATTATATGTTTGCAAGATCACTTGAGTACATGACAAAAATCAATCACCCAATGGCACATGAAATTTTGTCAAAGATGGTCGTTGAGCTCTGTCTTGGTGAAATAGAGCAAGTGAAAGATAAATATAATATGGAGCAAAACCTGCGTACATATTTACGAAGAATCAAACGCAAAACAGCCTTGCTCATTGCAGGCAGCTGTCAATTAGGCGCCATTGCAGCAGGTACAGATGAAAAAACACATAAAGCCCTCTATTGGTTTGGATACTATGTCGGTATGTCCTATCAGATCATTGATGATGTCCTAGACTTCACATCAACTGAGGAAGAGCTTGGCAAGCCTGTTGGAGGAGACCTTTTGCAAGGAAATGTCACACTCCCAGTCTTGTATGCCCTCAAGAATCCAACACTAGAAGGTCAATTAAAGCTGATCAATAGTGAAACGACGGAGAAGCAGCTGAAGCCTGTCATTGAAAGCCTCAAACAAACAGATGCAATTGACCGCTCAATTCGAGTGAGTGAAATGTATTTGAAAAAAGCATTTGAACAGCTCGACAAACTTCCACGAGGACGAGCGAGAACTTCACTCGCCTCCATTGCAAAATATATAGGAAAACGAAAATTCTAATCAACGGTTCGTTGATTGGTTTTTTTGTGAAATTTTTTGTCAAAAATTGATTATTATAAAAAAAAATGATACGATCACTTTGTAACAATGTAAGCCTATACATACATAATGACGGGGTGGAGAACGTATATGGACAAAACATTTCTTATGGTCAAACCTGATGGTGTAGAAAGACAACTAATCGGTGACATTGTATCAAGATTTGAAAAAAAGGGGCTCCAGCTTGTTGGTGCTAAACTAATGCGTATTCCAAAGGAAGTAGCAGAAACACATTACGGAGAGCATAAAGAAAAGCCATTTTTCGGGGAATTGGTTGACTTTATTACGTCAGGACCTGTATTTGCAATGGTATGGCAAGGTGAACAAGTAGTAGACGTGACAAGACAGATTATCGGCAAAACAAATCCAAAGGAAGCGCTTCCGGGTACAATAAGAGGAGACTATGGATTGACTGTTGGGAAAAACATTATCCATGGGTCAGACTCACCAGAAAGTGCTGAAAGAGAAATTAACTTATTCTTCAAACAAGAAGAACTGACAAGCTGGGATCAAACCATCTCAAGCTGGATTTATTAAGGTTCAAGCCAAGGTGTTCATCAAATGAGCACTTTGGCTTTTTTTATATTGATATTTCTACAAATTTTCGATAAAAACAGCTATACTAGGACAAAGATAGACGAGACAGGAGAGGACATTGATGGATCAATATCAAGTTTTTGTTGGAAAATGGAAAAAACTAACCGGAGTTGATTTAAATTTATATAAAGAAGCACAAATGAAACGTAGATTAACATCACTTTACGATAAAAAAGGATATAAAGATTTTGAAGCATTTGCGGCAGCGCTTGAAAAGGACAGAGCACTATTAGATGAGACGATGGATCGAATGACGATTAATGTGTCAGAATTTTACCGAAACTATCAGCGCTGGGAAGTGCTTGATCAAAAAATCCTGCCGCTGCTTTTAAAAAATAGCGGCACCCTAAAAATTTGGAGTGCAGCATGTTCAACAGGAGAAGAACCATATACACTCTCCATGCTGCTGTCAAGCCACCCTCTGGTGAAGGATTTTCAAATTATTGCAACGGACATTGATGATAAGGTTCTGCAATCAGCTCAAAAAGGGAGATATCATGAACGCTCTCTGCAAGAGGTGCCAGATCATATCAAGCAAAAATATTTCACAAAAGAAGATTCTTCATTTTACACTGTGAAAAATGAGATTAGAAAGCACATTCAATTTAAGAAACACAACCTTTTAGCAGATCCATATGAAAAACAGCTTGATCTCATCGTCTGCCGAAACGTGCTGATTTATTTTACTGAAGAGGCAAAAGAAGAAATTTACTTGAAAATGAGCAGCAGTTTAAAACAAAATGGGGTATTATTTGTTGGTTCTACAGAACAAATTTTTCATCCAGAAAAGTTTGGACTGACATCTGCTGATACTTTCTTTTATCAAAAAAAGGGTATATAGCTGACTTTTTAGTATCAAGTGTGTTATCATAGTTTTACTTAAAAGCGTTAATGCGATGAAGGGAGATTAAGTGATGAGATACTTAACAGCAGGTGAATCACATGGTCCACAATTGACCACAATTATTGAAGGAGTTCCAGCAGGACTTTACATAGAGCAGGATGACATCAATTATGAATTGGCTAGAAGACAGAAGGGGCATGGCCGCGGAAGAAGAATGCAGATTGAAAAAGACCAAGCGAAGGTGTTAAGTGGTGTCCGCCACGGGAAAACATTGGGTTCTCCTATCGCACTTGTTGTTGAAAACAACGACTGGAAGCATTGGACAAAGGTGATGGGGGCAGAGCCGATCACGGAAGAAGAAGAGAGTGAAATGAAGCGTCAAATCTCACGTCCAAGACCAGGTCATGCGGATTTAAATGGTGCGATTAAATATGGACACCGTGATATGCGAAACGTATTAGAGCGCTCGTCAGCCCGCGAGACAACCGTTCGCGTAGCAGCAGGCGCAGTTGCCAAACAAATCTTGGCTCATCTAGGGATTAAAGTAGCTGGTCATGTTCTTGAAATTGGCGGAGTGAAAGCAGATCATGCAGCATATGAGTCTATTGAAGATTTGCAAAAGGTAACAGAAGAATCACCTGTTCGCTGCTATGACAGTGAAGCAGGTCAAAAAATGATGGATGCGATTGATGAAGCGAAGAAAAATGGCGACTCAATTGGCGGGGTTGTTGAAGTCATTGTTGAAGGAATGCCAGTTGGGGTCGGCAGCTATGTTCATTATGACCGTAAATTGGACAGCAAGCTTGCAGGCGCTGTACTTAGTATCAACGCTTTTAAAGGAGTTGAATTCGGTATTGGCTTCGAGGCGGCTTCTAAAAATGGCAGTGAGGTCCATGATGAAATCATCTGGGATGAAGAAAAGGGTTATACGAGAAAAACAAATCGCCTAGGCGGTCTTGAAGGCGGAATGTCAACTGGTATGCCAATCGTTGTCAGAGGGGTTATGAAGCCAATTCCAACGCTTTATAAACCGCTTCAAAGTGTTGACATTGAAACAAAAGAACCGTTCTCTGCAAGTATTGAACGTTCTGACAGCTGTGCTGTTCCTGCCGCAAGTGTTGTCGCAGAAGCCGTTGTGGCATGGGAAATTGCCAATGCAGTTGTTGAGCAGTTTGGTCTTGATCAAATCGACCGCATCAAAGAAAATGTTGAAAAAATGCGCCAGCTTCAGAGGGAATTTTAATGAAAACACTGGAAGTTAAGACGTCCTCAGCTACTTATCCTGTATATATCGGTGGTGGGATTAAACGCAATATCGTCGACTTGATAACTTCCACTGGGCATTCCTATACGAAGCTCTTAATTGTCACAGATGCAGCAGTCGATGCCATTTATGGTGATGAAATGGTTCACTTACTTCAGCAGAAGTGGACTGTGCACAAAGTGGTTGTGCCAAGCGGAGAGCAGTCGAAATCCTTTGCCGAATTTGAGCATATTCATACGAAAGCGATTCAATATCAGCTCGATCGTTCCTCCTGCATCATTGCGCTGGGAGGAGGCGTGATTGGGGATTTGGCTGGCTTTGCTGCTGCTACTTATATGAGAGGCATTGACTTTATCCAAGTTCCAACGACGCTGCTGGCACATGACAGCGCGGTTGGTGGGAAAACAGGGATCAACCATCCGCTCGGTAAAAATTTAATCGGTGCATTTCATCAGCCAAAAGCTGTGATCTATGATACGAGTATGCTTGAGACACTGTCTCAAATTGAACGAAGATCAGGCTTTGCAGAAGTCATCAAGCATGCGCTGATTTCAAGTGAAGACTTTTTATCAGAACTGATGTCCATTCGTTCTTTGTCGGACTTATCAAAGAGTGAGCTGGCGCATATGCTGTATCAAGGCATTCAAGTCAAAGCATCAATTGTTCAGGAAGATGAAAAAGAACAAGGCGTGCGTGCATTTTTGAATTTAGGCCATACACTTGGGCATGCCATTGAAGCAGAATATGGATACGGCGTGATCACGCACGGAGATGCTATTGCCATCGGCATGCAGTTTGCGTTATATGTGAGCGAAAAGCAGCTAGGACTCAGCCTCGATCGCACGGAACTGAAAGAGTGGATGAAAGAGCTCGGATTCCCGGTACAAGTCACACAAGATATTTCAACAGAAACATTTGTTGACCGGATGATTGGGGATAAAAAAGCGAGAGGAGGCAGTGTTCAATTTGTTTTATTAAAACAGGTTGGAGACGTCACCTTACAGTCTTTCACTAAAGATAAGCTACACTACTGGCTCGAAGAATGGAAACGGGAGGAGGGATGTCTATGATGTTTCGCGGGATACGTGGAGCTACAACTGTGAAAGAAGATACAGAAACAGAAGTGTTAAACAAAACGAAACAGCTGCTAGAAGCGATCATTTTAAGAAACCAAGTAGATCCAGAGCGTGTCGTGCAGATCTTAATTTCAGCTACACAAGATATTCACTCCGTTTTTCCGGCAAAAGCACTTCGTCAATTTGAAGGATGGACATATGTACCTGTTACTTGTATGCAGGAACTGGACATTCATGGCGGTTTAAAGCATTGTATTCGTGTCTTAATGACTGTCCAGACAGATACAAAGCAGGAAGACATACAGCATGTGTACTTGGAAGAAGCTGTGACGCTTCGCCCTGATTTACGGTTGACAAAAAACAAGGAATTATAATACGATATGAACAGCCGAAGTTTACACACAGGTGTAAACGGCATTGCAAGCTTAGAGAAGATGAGAATGAGACTAGGGTAGTTGAGATGAGTAGAGTTGAGCAGAGATACGATACTTCTATTTAATCATACTGCCTAAAAGAGGAACCCTCTTTTAGGCTTATTTCGTATACTCATACAAACCCTCTATATGTCCCCCTCATTCTCCTTAATCCCATTTAAGGAGTGTGCATATGAATTCCCAATCAAACCTAACCCAATTTTTAAGGGACAGTGAGTCCCACAAAACAATCCCGATTGTTGAAACCATTACAGTAGATACGCTCTCACCGATTCAAATTGTTGAAAAACTCAAACAAGATATTGTGTATTTGCTAGAAAGTAAAGACGAGTCTTCAAGTTGGTCGAGATATTCCTTCATTGGATTACACCCATTTTTAACCTTACACGATGACCAAAACAAATACATTGCACGTGATGCTGCGGGGCAGGAAGTCATGCAAAAGCAAGAGCTGAAGGATTTGCTAGATTGGATGAAAGCGCAATATCAAATCAAGACACCAGATATTGATATCCCATTTACAGGCGGGGCCGTTGGCTACTTAAGTTACGATCTGATCCCAAACATTGAACCTTCTGTCAGGCCGCACCGGGGCGCAGCGCCGACAGAAAATTGCACATTATTTGTCTGTCAAACGATGATTGCTTTTGATCATGAAACAAATCATGTTCATTTTATCCAATACACCCAGCTGAACGGAAATGAAACAGAAGACGAAAAAATACGAGCTTACAAAGAAAATCAAAAGCAGCTTGAACAGATGATTCTCAAGCTCCATACAAAAATTGATATGAAAGAATTAATTTTATCTGGGAATATAAATGAGCCGCCATCCTTTGAGCATGTGACGTCAACATATGAAAAAACGCAATTTTTAAAGGATGTAGAAAAAATCAAAGAGTACATTCGAGCGGGTGACATTTTTCAAGGCGTCCTCTCACAGCGGTTTGACATCCCTGTGTCAGTGAGTTCATTTGAATTATACCGTGTGCTGCGAATTGTGAATCCATCTCCATATATGTATTTTATGAAATTAAAAGACCGCGATTTAGTCGGCAGCTCGCCAGAACGATTAATCCATGCTAAAAACGGTCATCTAGAAATTCATCCTATTGCAGGTACAAGAAAACGAGGAACAACAAGAGAAGAGGACGCTGCATTAGCAAGAGAGCTGCTAGAAGATGAAAAGGAAAAAGCAGAGCATTACATGTTAGTGGATCTAGCTAGAAATGATGTAGGCCGTGTGGCAGAATACGGCAGTGTGTCTGTACCAACCTTTACAAAAGTAGTGAACTTTTCTCATGTCATGCATATCATCTCCATTGTGACAGGTAAGCTAAAACAGGATACACATCCAGTTGATGCGCTCATGTCCGCATTTCCAGCAGGTACATTAACCGGTGCACCGAAAATAAGAGCGATGCAATTATTAAATGAAATGGAGCCCGAGCCAAGGGAAACGTATGGCGGCTGTATTGCCTATATTGGATTCGACGGCAATATCGACTCCTGTATTACCATTCGTACCATGAGTGTCAAAGATCAGACCGCTTCTATACAAGCAGGCGCTGGCATTGTCGCTGATTCTGTTCCAGAAAAAGAATGGGAAGAGACTTGTAACAAGGCAGGAGCGCTTTTGAAAGCCATTCAGCTTGCGGAACATATTTTCTCAGAAAAGGAGAGTGTGCAGGATGAATCAACGACTATCAGCCCTTGTTAATGGAGGCTTTCTATCAGAGAATGAAGCAAATAAACTAATGCAAGATATGATGAGCGGCTCTTTAACAGATGCTGAAGTCGCTGCAAGTTTATCCATTTTAGCGCATAGAGGAGAAACAGCTGAAGAAATGACCGGTTTCGTGAAAGCGATGAGACAGAATGCAGCACCAATGGAACAATTGCTTGATGTTGTTGATACATGCGGTACAGGAGGAGATGGACTCTCCACATTTAATATATCAACTGCCGCTGCCATTGTTGCTTCCGCCGCTGGCACCAAAATCGCAAAACACGGAAATCGTTCAGTTTCTTCTAAAAGCGGGAGTGCTGACGTGTTAGAGTGTCTTGGGATTCATATTCAATCCACACCAGAAGAAACAAGAAGACAAATACAAGAGAAAAACATGGGCTTTTTATTTGCACCGCTATATCATTCATCTATGAAACAAGTAGCAGCAGTCCGCAAGCAGCTCGGCTTCCGGACGGTATTTAACCTATTAGGCCCGCTTTGCCACCCAATGCAAGCCAAAAAGCAAATCATCGGTGTGTACTCAAAGGAAAAAGCAAAATTAATGGCGAAAGCCCTTGCGCCATTAGAGCCAGAACATGTCCTATTTGTTTGCGGGGAGGATGGGCTGGATGAATTAACGATTACAGCCAATTCATATGTAATTGAACTTAAAAAAGATGTGATGACAGAATATACACTAAACCCAGAAGATTTTGGACTGGAAAAAGGAACCTTATCGGATATTCAAGTCCAATCACCGGAAGAGAGTGCCAAGTTGATTCAGAATATATTGAATCATCAAACAGAAGGGGCGCCGCTTCATATTACAGCCCTAAATGCTGGGGCGGCATTATATGTCGGAGGAAAGTCAGAAAGCCTCATGGCAGGAACATTAAAAGCATTAGAAACGATTAAAAACGGTGCAGCGAAAGAACAATTGGCTCGTTTAAAACAAAAAACGAAAAAGGAAGAGATCTATGCTTAATCAAATCATTGCCCGAAAAAAAGAACATATCCAAACGCTTCAATTACCAGAAGATAGACACTTTGAAAGACGATCCTTTAAAGAAGCATTAATGAACCCTCATCGCTCAATTGGTCTAATTGCTGAGGTGAAAAAGGCGTCTCCTTCCAAAGGAATCATTCAACCGAATTTTGATCCTTTACAAACAGCAAAAGCCTACGAAACATCAAACGCTGATTGCTTATCTGTCTTAACGGATGAACCGTTCTTTCAAGGGAAAAACGAATATCTTTCTCTCATTAAAGAACACGTTGATCTTCCGGTTTTAAGAAAAGATTTCATCATTGACTCCATACAGGTAGAAGAGTCAAGACGTATAGGAGCAGATGCCATTTTATTAATTGGAGAAGTACTAGAGCCGCAAAAGCTGCACGAGCTCTATGCTGAAGCGGCAGAGAAAGGGCTTGATGTCCTTGTCGAAGTACATGCAGCAGACACACTTGAAAATATTTTAAACTTGTTCACTCCTGAAATCATTGGAGTGAACAACCGGAATTTAAATACATTTACCACAACAGTTGTACAAACAAAAGAAATTGCACCACTTGTTCCAAACGATGTCTTACTAGTGAGTGAGAGCGGCATTCAAACATTTGGTGATCTGACCTTTGTTAAGAAACATGGAGCGAGTGCAGTCCTTGTGGGGGAATCGTTAATGAGAGAACAATCACAAGAAAAAGCCGTTCAGACATTGTTTGGAGAATGAACAAGATGAAGCCTTATTTAAAATATTGCGGGGCAGTATCACAAGAAGATGTGGAATGCATTGCGCAATCTCAAGCAGATGCAATCGGGTTTATTTTTGCTCCAAGTAAAAGACAAGTCCATCCAGATCAAGTGAAACAATGGCTCATTCAAATAAAGTGTGAGAAAGAGATTGCCGGTGTATTTGTAAATGAAAAGGTACAAAAAGTGTGCGACATCACAAAGCATATTCCTTTAGATATTGTGCAGCTTCATGGAGATGAAACACAGGATGATGCAAAAGAAATAAAACAACAAACAGGGGCGGTCGTTTGGAAAGTGTTTCATCACGAGTCTAATGTAACAAGCACGCTTGAAAAAATGACAGCATTTGCGCCTGTTGTCGATGGCTTCCTCATTGATGCGAAAGTAAAAGGGATGAGAGGCGGCTCTGGAACAGCTTTTGCCTGGGAGGCGGTGCCTCTATACGTTCAGCATGCAAAACGACTGGAGAAAACTTGCACTATTGCAGGCGGCATCACACCAGAAACGATAGCAGAGCTGCTTGCCTATGGTCCAGAAGCAATCGATCTTTCAAGCGGTATAGAAGAAAACGGGAAGAAAAGTAGCGCGAAAATCAAAGCGCTCGAAGAAAGGATGTTAAACGATGTACGCATATCCAAATGAGATTGGAAGATACGGAGAATTCGGAGGGAAATTTGTCCCGGAAACGCTCATGCAGCCACTTGCAGAAATCGAACAAGCATTTCGTGAATTAAAAGAAGATCCTGCTTTTCAAGCAGAATATGTATCACTACTGCGAAACTATTCAGGCAGGCCGACTGCGCTTACATATGCCGATCAATTATCAGCATACCTCGGCGGCGCAAAGATCTATTTAAAAAGAGAAGATTTAAACCACACAGGCGCTCATAAAATTAACAATGCGCTTGGGCAGGCACTGCTAGCGAAAAAAATGGGGAAATCAAACATCATCGCAGAAACAGGCGCAGGTCAGCACGGAGTAGCTGCTGCAACGGTGGCCGCAAAATTCGGATTATCCTGCACGGTATTTATGGGAAAAGAAGATGTGGAAAGACAATCACTTAATGTCTTCCGAATGAAATTGCTTGGTGCTGAGGTCATACCTGTGACAAGCGGAAATGGCACATTAAAAGATGCTACCAACGAAGCCATCCGCTATTGGGTGCAGCACTGCAGTGATCATTTTTATATGATCGGCTCAGTCGTAGGACCTCATCCGTATCCTCAAATCGTCAGCGAGTTCCAGCGGATGATTGGTGATGAAGCAAAAGAGCAGATGCTTGAAAAAGAAGGCAGGCTTCCTCATAAAGTCATTGCCTGTGTCGGCGGGGGAAGTAATGCCATTGGAATGTACCGAGCGTTCTTAGATGAAGAGGTAGATATCATTGGGGTAGAAGCCGCTGGAAAAGGAATCGATACGCCGCTGCACGCAGCAACCATCGCGAAAGGAACTAAAGGTGTGATTCACGGTTCTTTGACATATTTAATCCAAGACGAATTTGGTCAAATTATTGAGCCATATTCTATTTCCGCTGGTTTAGATTATCCAGGGATTGGACCAGAGCACGCATATTTACATGCGAGCGGTAGGGTTCAATATGTGAGTGCGACAGATCAAGAGGCACTAGATGCTCTAAAGCTGCTGACTGAAAAAGAAGGAATTCTGCCAGCCATTGAATCTGCACATGCATTAGCCAAGGCGTTTGAGATAAGCAGGACGATGAGTGAAGACGAAATCGTCCTTGTCTGTCTGTCAGGAAGAGGCGATAAGGATGTGCATACATTAATGAATGTGCTTGAAAGTGAGGGGAATACAAAATGATCAAATTTCAATTAGAGCAAGGCGAGAAATTATTTATTCCATTTATCACAGCAGGAGATCCATCAGAAGAGATCACAATTGATTTAGCTATCTCCCTTCAAGCAGCCGGTGCACATGCGATTGAACTCGGTGTTCCTTATTCCGATCCACTAGCAGACGGTCCTGTTATTCAAAGAGCCTCCAAAAGAGCTCTAAATCATGGCATGAATATCATAAAAGCGATAGAATTAGCAGGGAAGATGAAAAAAAACGGTGTGAAAATTCCTGTAATTCTATTTACGTATTATAATCCTGTGTTACAATTAGACACAGAATACTTTTTCGCTTTACTGCGCAAAAATCGCATTTCGGGACTCTTAACACCCGACTTGCCGTTTGAAGAGAGCAGCGAGCTGCAAAAGAACTGTCAAACACATGACATTTCATATATTTCACTCGTTGCACCAACAAGCAAAGAACGATTAGTAAACATTGTAGAGCAGGCAGAAGGTTTTGTGTATTGTGTTTCATCTCTTGGTGTAACAGGTGTCAGACAATCCTTTGACGCATCAATTACTGAATTTATTCAACAAGTGAAACAGCTGAGTCACATACCAGTTGCAGTCGGTTTTGGTATCTCAACAAGAGAGCAGGTAGACTCAATGAATAAACTGAGTGACGGTGTCGTTGTAGGCAGTGCACTTGTGAAAAAAATTGAAGAGCTTCAAGAACAATTGTTAGCAAGTGATACACGCCAAGATGCTTTAAGAGAATTCGAAACATATGCAAAAACATTTAGTCCCCACTATTCATTCAAATGAGGTGAAACATTTTGCAAATCAAAGAACAATTAAAACAACTAAAACCGTATCAACCTGGGAAACCAATTGAAGAGGTCAAAAAAGAATATCAATTAGACAAAATTGTGAAATTGGCTTCAAATGAAAACCCTTTTGGATGTTCCGTCCATGCAAGAGAGGCGATACAAGCTGAGCTCGAACATTTAGCAATTTATCCAGATGGATACAGTGCAAGTTTAAGAGCGGAGCTGGCTGAGTTTCTTCAAGTAAATGAAAAACAATTAATATTCGGGAATGGCTCAGATGAACTTGTACAAATTATTGCTAGGGCTTTCCTTGACCAACATACAAATACCGTCATCCCATCTCCATCTTTTCCGCAATACCGTCACAATGCAGTGATTGAAAAGGCAGAAATTCGAGAAGTGTCTCTTTTAGATGGAGGAGCTCACGATCTGAAGGGCATGCTGGATGCGATTGATGAAAACACGAAGGTTGTTTGGGTGTGCAACCCAAATAACCCGACAGGAAATCATTTGTCAGAACCTGAGCTTGTGTCGTTTTTAGACGAAGTACCAGCTCATGTGCTTGTAGTACTAGATGAAGCATATGTCGAATACGTTCGTGCGGAAGACTTTCCGAATAGCTTATCTTTATTACACTCCTATCAAAATGTCATCGTACTCCGAACGTTTTCAAAAGCGTATGGACTTGCAGCGCTTCGAGTAGGCTACGGGATTGCGTCAGAAGAGCTGATTACTGCGATTGAACCAGCGAGAGAGCCGTTTAATACGAGTCGTATTGCTCAGGCAGCTGCTCGTGCAGCGATAAAAGATCAGGACTTCATTCAATCATGCAGACAGAAAAATGAAGCAGGTCTCAAGCAATATCAAGATTTTGCTGAACGTTTTGGACTATTTATCTATCCATCTCAAACAAACTTCGTGCTGATCGATTTTAAAAGAGATGCAGATGAATTGTTCAATACATTATTGAAAAAAGGCTACATTGTTCGTTCTGGAAAAGCACTTGGTTTTCCGACTTCTTTACGTATTACTGTCGGAACAAAGGAGCAAAATGAAGAAATTCTAAGTACACTTGCCGATTTAATGCAAGGCATTCGTGCGTAGCATAACCATAAAGTCATATCCTAAGGAAGGATATGGCTTTCATTGTACCAACCTCATACATATAAGCTGTTGAATAGTCTTGTTTAATTTTCGCGGAAAAATCAGGTGATGAATATGAATGATACAAACGAAACAATATTAATCGCTGGACTCGGTTTAATTGGAGGTTCCATTGCACTCTCCATTAAAAAAGAGTATCCTCATAAAAAAATTGTAGGATATGATGTGTCAAAAGAGCAAATGGTTGCTGCAACAAAGCTGGGTATCATTGATGTAGCAGCTGATTCTTTTATGGCCGGTTTAGCTGAATCTTCGATCATTATTTTGGCAACGCCAGTCCAGCAAACAGTGAAGATGCTTAATGATATTGCAGAGTCTGGAATTAAAAGAGAGCTCACAATCACTGATGTCGGCAGCACAAAGCAAAAGGTCGTCCATTTTGCTGAAAAAACACTGCCTGAGCACTACCAATTTATTGGTGGACATCCAATGGCAGGCTCTCATAAATCAGGTGTCATTGCAGCGAAAGACTTTTTATTTGAAAATGCGTTCTACATTTTAACGCCGGCAAAGGAAACAAACCGCCAGGCTATTGATCGTTTAAAGGATTTGTTAAAGGGGACAAAAGCTCATTTCATCGAGATGACCCCAGAAGAACATGATGCTGTGACAAGTGTTATTAGTCATTTCCCCCATATTGTTGCAGCCAGCCTTGTGCATCAAGCACATCATTTTGAAGAACAATTCCCACTTGTGAAACGGTTTGCAGCTGGAGGCTTTCGAGATATCACACGAATTGCCTCGAGCAATCCTGCAATGTGGCGGGATATCCTTCTGCACAATAAACACAAGATTTTAGACAGATTCCATGAATGGAAAAAAGAGATCGACCGCATTGAGACCTTTGTCCAGCAAGAAGATGCTGAAGGGTTGTTCTCTTATTTTCAAGATGCAAAGAAATATCGCGATGGACTTCCTCTAAGGAAAAAAGGAGCGATTCCTGCATTTTATGATCTGTATGTGGATGTTCCGGATCACCCTGGGGTCATTTCGGAGATTACAGGGCATCTAGCAAGTGAAAACATTAGTATTACAAATATCCGGATTATTGAAACGCGGGAAGACATTAATGGGATTTTACGCATTAGTTTTCAAACAGATGACGACCGTAAGCGTGCAGAGATCTGTATAAAAAATAGAGCGAATTACGATACATTTTATGCTGACTGAGGTGACAAACATGAAAATTCATAAAAATGCTTCTATGAATGGAGAGATTCATATCCCAGGTGATAAATCCATTTCACATAGATCAGTAATGTTTGGTGCAATTGCTGATGGGACAACAGTAGTGAAAAACTTTCTTCCTGGAGCTGATTGTTTAAGTACGATTGATTGCTTTAGAAAGATGGGCGTTGAAATTGAACAAAAAGGGACAGACGTTGTCATTCATGGTAAGGGTTTGAAAAAGCTCAAGGAGCCGTCTGACATCCTCGATGTTGGTAATTCTGGTACAACCATTCGATTAATGATGGGGATCTTAGCTGGTTGTGAGTTTCACAGTACATTGATTGGTGATGAGAGTATTGCTAAAAGACCAATGAAACGAGTGACAGGACCGCTTAAACAACTAGGAGCCAAAATAGATGGCAGAGCAAACGGCGAGTATACGCCACTGTCTATTCGTGGCGGTCATTTAAAAGGAATCTCTTATGAGTCTCCGGTGGCAAGTGCACAAATTAAGTCGGCTGTCCTTTTAGCTGGGCTTCAAGCAAAGGGAACAACGACGTTAACTGAACCACATAAATCAAGAGATCATACAGAAAGAATGCTCTCAATGTTTGGTGTAAAACTAGAAGAAGATGAACAAAGTGTTTCCATTGAAGGCGGCCAAACATTAAAAGCAACAGATATTTTTGTTCCTGGAGACATCTCTTCAGCTGCATTTTTCCTAGTAGCTGGATCGATCGTTCCTAACAGCCGGATTGTCTTAAAGAATGTTGGGCTTAACAAAACAAGAACAGGTATTATTGATGTGCTGAAGCAAATGGGTGCAAATCTTGAAATTAATGAAGGAGATGCCAAAGGCGGAGAACCGTATGGTGATTTAACGATTTCTACTTCTTCATTGAAAGGGATTGAAATTTCTGGAGACATGATTTCAAGACTCATCGACGAAATTCCGATTATTGCGCTTCTGGCGACCCAAGCAGAAGGAACAACGGTCATTAAAGATGCTGCTGAGTTAAAAGTAAAAGAGACCAATCGAATTGATACAGTCGTATCGGAACTTAAAAAACTTGGTGCTGATATTGAAGCAACAGATGATGGTATGAAGATTCATGGTAAAACTACGCTTCAAGGCGGTGCAGTCGTCTCAAGCTATGGAGATCACCGAATCGGGATGATGCTGGGTATTGCCGCATGTATGACAAAGCAAGCGGTTGAGATTGAAGATACAGATGCTGTTCGTGTCTCATACCCGAATTTCTTTGACCATATTGAATACTTAACGAAAACAGTCTGAGGATGTCCTCAGGCTTTTTCTTTCCTTTTGCATATTTGTCAGTAATATAGCATAGCTTGTCTCAAGGTGAAATCTTGAAAAAAATCATTTTGAACGATAAAAAAAGTACCTGCAGTTTACAAATCGTCAGTTTCGTAAAGGATGAAATGAAAAACAGTCTTTAAAACACAAAAATGGGTTCATTTTAAAAGTGCAACATATTTGCTGGATGTGTACCTGTCGATTATGATATGAAGTAACAATAGTTTAGGTTTTTGGAAACAGAAAGGAACGGTTTGATTTGAATAGTTCATTACAAGAAGCCATAAAATTAGTTGAGGCGGGTGAGACTGAAAAAGGGCTCCAAACACTTGCTCAAGCAGAGAAGCATTTGCATGATGAAGAAAAGGCGCAGGCGGCTCAATTATATTATGATTGGGGAGATATCGATAAAGCGCGGAATCTCATCAGTGATTTACATGATTTATATCCAGAGGAAACAGGTTTAACGTGTTTTTATGCGGAGCTATTGATTGACTCTGATGAAGAAGAGAAGGCGATTGCTGTTTTAGAAACGATTCCTGAAGATGATAATGCATATCCAGAGAGTTTATTGTTAATGGCCGATCTGTATCAAATGCAAGGACTATTTGAAGTGAGTGAACAAAAGCTCTTAAAAGCGAAAGAACTACTGCCGAATGAAGCCATCATCGATTTTGCATTAGGTGAATTGTATTTTTCTCAAGGTCTTTCAAAGAAAGCGGCCGATTATTTCTACAAAGTGGCAGATCAACAACATGAGGTTGGCGGTGTCAATGTGTATCAGCGGCTCGCTGAATCACTCAGCACAGCTGGAGAATTTGAGGATGCGCTTGAGTGGTACGAAAAGGCAGTAAAAGATCAAGCAGACCCGAATACACTTTTTGGCTACGGATTTACAGCGATGAGAGCTGGCAGAACGAAAACAGCTATTCAGCAGCTTACAGAGCTAAAAGATATTGATCCATCTTATTCGTCTCTTTATATGCCTTTAGCGAAAAGTTATGAGGAAGAAGGACTATATCACGAGGCTTTAGAGGTAGTAAAAGAGGGTATTAAAGTTGACGAGTATAACAAAGAATTATATTTATATGGTGCAAAGATTGATTTGAAAAACGGGAATTCAGAAGATGCAAAAAAACTGCTTCAAGAAGCACTAGCTCTCGATCCGGGCTATATTGAAGCGGTCCAAACATTGCTTGCGATTTATTTAAATGAAGAGCTGTTTGATGAAATGTTGGATGTTATTAAAGAGGTTAAAAGCTTTGGGGAAGATGATCCAAAATGGAATTGGTATGCTGCATCTGCTTCTGTCGGACGAGAAGAATACAAAGAGGCAGCCGATTATTTCAAGCTGGCCCTGCCTGATTTTGATGAGGAACGCGACTTTTTATATGAATACGCTTCGTTCCTTTTAGAAGAAGGCAGACAAAAAGAAGCATTGCCGTTATTACGCAAAGTTCTTCAGAAAGATGGCACGAATGAAGAAATCGAAGAAACGATTTTAAGAATTGAAGACGAAATTTCCTTATAGTTTGCAGGAATGAAGAACTGGTTTGTTGAATAATTCATGTATAGTAATTTAATTTACGATAGAGGAGGGAATAACATGCAGACCCCTGTTTCTGTCAATGAAAAGAAGGAATTTATCCGGTGGTTCTTAAACCATTATCAGTTAAAGCGAAGAGAGTGCGTTTGGATATTAAATTATTTAATGAGTCACGACTCTTTGATGGAAAAGGTTCATTTTGTAGAGCAAGCAGAATTTTGCCCAAGGGGAATTATTATGTCAACACACTGTGTGGATGAAGTTCCCTTTAGATTTTATAAAGAAAACATCATGACGACAGATGCTGAAAAGTCATTTCATGATATTCGTTTGAATAAACAGCAAGATTTGTTTATTCAATTGAATTTCCGTTCTGCTTATCGTTCGCCGGAATATGCAGCTGTTCTTGAAACAAACCCTCATATTCCAAAGGATCTCTATGAGAATGAAAAAGATAAGGATCTTGCTGAGAAAGTGCTTGAGCACTCGATCGCAATTTTTCAAAAAGAACGGCTCATGAAAGAAATAGATGAAGCACTTGACCGGCATGACCAAGAAACATTTAATAAGTTAGCAAAAGAATTAAGTCTATTGTCATAAACTGAACAGATAAGCCTTGCCCTTTACAGGCAGGGCTTATGTTATGAAAGAGGGGAAAACGATGAAGTTTCAAGCGGAGGATGCGGATCGCTTTTTGCAATCTAAAGATTACATTGATACCGCTATCATTCCATTAGTTGGGATTAATGCGGATCAAATCAAACAAACGGTGTCTTTGGGAGAGTTCACCATTCTTGTGGCAGAGGAACTTGAAAGGCAGCTAAAAGGGCGGGTTTTTCTTTTTCCTCCACATACATATTTGGAAGTGAGTGATCGGAAACAAGAAGACATACTGACAATGAAGCAGTCGCTCAAAGATCATTTTCAGCATGTCGTGTTTATCACATCTGATCACCAGTGGAAAGAGCATGCTGAAATTAGTGAATCGCTATTTTTGCTCAAGCCTGTTCCGCTGGAGCATTTAAAGGTTGAATTAAAACAAAAAATCATTCAAGACAGTGTAGAACAAATTTTGAACTTTTTGTTACAAAAATGGAACCCTTCATAAAAACCCTTACATTTGCATTGTACGTAGCTTTTTAGGTTGTTGACCTTGTGAATAGATTGATATATTATGAGGGTGTCCTAGTTTTATGAAATTTTTTCTAATTCAGTTATAAAGTAGCTGACGACCTGAGGGGGGGAGAAAAAAATGAGCGAGAAGAGACATGGAGTGTCCAGACGTCAATTTTTGAATTACACGTTGACCGGCGTGGGGGGATTTATGGCCGCTGGAATGCTCATGCCTATGGTTCGCTTTGCGCTTGACCCTGTGCTAAAAGGAACAGAGGATCAGGATATGGTTCAAGTTGTCAGTGTAGATGAACTGACAAAGGAACCGAAGCGCTTTGACTTTAAAATTGATCAAGTAGATGCTTGGTACGAGTCAAAGGAATCTAGGTCAGCATGGGTGTACAAAGAAGGGGATGAAATTGTCGCTTTATCGCCAATCTGTAAACATTTAGGATGTACAGTGAACTGGAACAGTGATCCGAAAAATCCAAACAAATTTTTCTGCCCGTGCCACTATGGGCTGTACGACAAGGATGGTACAAACGTACCCGGAACTCCACCGCTTGCACCGCTTGACCATTATAAGCAGCAAGTGAAGGACGGATACCTCTATCTTGGAAAAGCTGTGCCGAAAGGGGAAGGGTAACGATGCTTAACAAGATTTACGATTGGGTCGATGAGCGGCTAGATATTACACCAATATGGAGAGATATTGCGGATCACGAGGTGCCAGAGCACGTCAATCCAGCACATCATTTCTCCGCTTTTGTGTATTGTTTTGGCGGTTTAACGTTTTTTGTGACAGTCATTCAAGTCCTTTCTGGCATGTTTTTAACGATGTATTATGTGCCGGATATTAAAAATGCCTGGGAATCTGTCTATTATTTGCAAAATGAAGTGGCGTTTGGTCAGATTGTCAGAGGGATGCACCACTGGGGTGCGAGTTTAGTCATTGTCATGATGTTTTTACATACGCTAAGGGTCTTTTTCCAAGGGGCGTATAAAAAGCCTAGAGAGCTGAACTGGATTGTTGGTGTGCTTATTTTCTTTGTGATGCTTGGACTTGGTTTTACAGGTTATCTTTTGCCGTGGGATATGAAGGCGCTTTTTGCGACGAAGGTTGGTCTTCAAATTGCAGAAGCAACACCTTTCATTGGTAAAGAGATCAAAACGCTGCTTGCAGGTCATCCTGACATTGTAGGGGCACAAACGCTGACGAGATTTTTCGCTATCCATGTCTTTTTCTTGCCAGCGGCATTATTTGGGCTGATGGCTGCCCACTTTATTATGATTCGTAAGCAAGGAATTTCTGGACCGCTATAAAATGTTGCGTTTGATGAATGTTCAATGAGGAGGGGATGACTTTGCATAGGGGAAAAGGGATGAAGTTTGTCGGAGATTCCAGAATTCCGGCAGAAAGAAAACCTAACATACCTAAAGACTATTCCGAATATCCGGGGAAAACTGAAGCCTTTTGGCCGAACTTTCTTTTAAAGGAATGGCTTGTAGGTGCCGTTTTTTTAATTGGATTTCTTGTCCTAACTGTTGTTCATGCGCCTCCGCTTGAGCGGATGGCTGATCCAACAGATACTGGCTATATTCCGCTGCCAGACTGGTATTTCTTATTTTTGTACCAGTTATTAAAATATGAATTTGCTGCAGGAAGTTATACTGTCGTTGGTGCAATGATTATGCCTGGAATTGCGTTTGGTGCACTTTTGCTCGCACCATTTCTTGATTCTGGTCCTGAGCGCAGACCGTATAGAAGACCGGTTGCAGTGGGGATGATGATCCTTGCAGTCGGCGCCGCAACATATTTAACGTGGGAATCAGTTGCAACTCATGATTGGGAAGCGGCTGCAAAACAAGGTGAGATTAAGAAAGAAGCAGAGATTGATACCTCAGCTGAAGAGTATAAAATTTATCAAGAGCAGACGTGTATCTCCTGTCATGGGGATAACATGCAGGGCGGAGCAGCCGGACCGTCACTCGTTGACAATGGCCTTTCGCCTGAGGAGATAGCTAAAATCGCTGTAGAAGGAAAAGGCAATATGCCTAAGGGTATCTTTAAAGGCAGTGATGAAGAACTCGAAAAGCTCTCTAAATATTTATCTGAGGTCAAATCTAAATAATTCAGTTGTTTAAATGTAAGTACAAGGATATACTCAAAAGAGAAAAAGCTGGCGCTGTCAGCTTTTTTCTGATTTTAACAGATCGTGAGTGAAGAGACATATGAGATGGATTCAATATTTGCTAGCTACGCGCTACATGCTTGCGCTGGTGCTTATTGTCAATTTCCTTGGCACTGTGTACGGCTACTATTGGTATATTCCGCAGCTCGTTGAGACGCCTGCTATTTTTTTAGCTTTTGTTCCAGACAGCCCAACGGCCAGTTTTTTCTTTTTATTTGTATTACTTGCGTTTTTGATGAAACGAAACGCGCCTTATTTTGAAGCACTTGCTCTTGTCACCTTGATCAAATATGGATTATGGGCTGTAGGAATGAATATCTTTGTGCTTTTATCTATTGATGACTTTCCATGGGAAGGGTACATGCTGATTGGGTCTCATTTTGCGATGGCGGTCCAGGCTGTATTGTTTGCGCCGTATTACCGTTTTCAAATGCGCCATTTGGTGGTAGCTGGCATTTGGATTTTACATAACGATGTGATTGATTATGTGTTTGGTATGATGCCGCGTTATTCTATGCTGTCTGCTTATTCAAACGAGATCGGCTATGTGACGTTTTGGTTAAGTATCGCGGTTCTTCTTGTTTCGTATTATCTCGTTCTATCGAAAAAATCGGTCAAGCTGGAACTCCCTTAACAATGTTGGTCTAACCTTGTCCTTTTCTTCATACGCTGTATGGAGAAGGGCTAGGAGGGACTTGCATGAAACGAAAGCCAATCGCGATGATTCTATTATTTTTTCTTGTATTACAGCCAGCTGTTGCCAAAGCCGAGGAAACAGCTGCTAACGCGCTGCAAGAATTAACGGAACTATCAGATTCAATCTTTCAATTAACGAGACAAGCTAAGTACGATGAGGCACTACAAGTCGCATTGTATGTTGAAAAGACATTTAAATCTGAGAATTGGCGTGGAACTTTGACGAATACGCAGATTCGGCAAATTTCACTTGGCTATCAAGATATCATAAAAGGGCTGCCGCAGGAAGAATTGAATGAGCGCGAAAAGCTTCGTTATGCCTCTCAATTTAGAATGCTGCTCGATGCAATCCAGTCGGATTCTGAGCCGCTTTGGGGTTCGCTCGAAAAGCCTATTATGGGATCTTTTCCTACTTTGAAAAAAGAAGTGAAAGATCCAGAATCGACAACATTCTATGAAACTTGGAATGAGCTGGTTTCTTTATACGATATGATCTATCCGAGTTTAACCATTGATATTTCGTCTGAAAAACTGCAGACGATTAAGCAGCATATGGAAGTGATTGAGCAAGGTGAGTTTTTAAAAGCATCAAGTGGGACAAAGCTTGAACGTCTCACGAAGCTGGAAGAGGATTTATCGAGTGTGTTTGCTCACGTCGATCAAGATGAAGCGGATCCATCACTTTTATGGGTCATTTTAACAACCGGGAGTATCATTTTATTAACGTTAACGTATGTTGGGTTTCGGAAATATCGTGCTGAAAAAGAGAAGAAGCAAAAACGTCAGGCTGATTATCCCAAATCATAAAAAAGAAGCACCAGTTTTGGGCTTCTTTTTTTAATGCGGATTGAGCGGCTTTTTGTGTTCATCTAATGTGAAGCCTTCACCGAGTACATCATGCACGTCACTGACGGATACAAACGCATGAGGATCGACTGAGGTCACGACGCTTTTGAGGTGGACAAGCTCGTTTTTCGGAACGACACAATAAAGGACGTTGCGCTCCTGCTTCGTATAGGAACCGATCCCTTTTAAGATGGTTACACCGCGTTCCATTTCATCCGTTATTTTCTTTTGAATGATGTCATCTTTTTCAGAGATAATCATGGCGCCTTTGGCTGCGTAAGCGCCTTCTTGCATGAAGTCAATGACTTTCGCAGCAACAAATACTGCGACGAGAGTATACATCGCTTCTTTGTAATTTAAATAAGTAAGAGACATCGTAATGACGCATGCGTCGAAGATGAACATTGTTCGTCCCATGGCCACCTGATAATGCTTGTTGATGAGTCTAGCAATGATGTCCACGCCGCCTGTTGTACCGCCGAATTTAAAGATGATCCCGAGGCCTGTTCCGATAAACACACCTGCAAATAGGGCAGCTAAGGCTAGATCGTGCTGGAGAGGCATATGTATTTGAAAGCGCTGGAAAATGGCAAGAAAGATAGAAAGACTGACTGTTCCTACAATTGTATACGTAAACATGGTTCTGCCGAGCATTTTCCAGCCGATAAAAAAGATCGGAATGTTTAAGACAAGGTTTGAAATAGATGGGTCAATGTGAAATAGAAAATATAAAAGCAGTGTAATACCTGTAAATCCGCCTTCCGCCAAATTGTTCTGCATATTAAAATGAACAAGACCGAAAGAGAAAATCGCTGATCCTATTAAAATAAATATGATATTTTTAAGACGAATTTCTTTTAGCAAGAGATCACTCCTTTTTTTGCTTAGACAGCCATAATATTATATGGTATGGGAGAGAAACAAGCAAACTGAGTTTTAAACATTTGTCAAATATTTATGATTTCGCTAACATGTAAGAGATGGATAGGAGGATGAGCTTCATGACGAATGAAAAAACGCTGCGTCGCGTGCAGCAAGAAGTAGATGATTACATAGGACAATTTAAAGAAGGCTATTTCAGCCCGCTTGCCATGATGGCCCGTCTGACCGAAGAATTAGGGGAGCTGGCAAGAGAGGTTAACCATTACTATGGAGAAAAGCCGAAAAAAACAACGGAAACAGAAAAAAGCATGGAAGAAGAAATTGGTGATGTGTTGTTTGTGTTAACATGCCTCGCTAATTCACTTGATATTTCATTAGAAGAAGCACATGATCGTGTGATGCATAAATTCAATACAAGAGATAAAGACCGCTGGACGAAAAAAGAAGGGAAGTAGAGACAATGACAAGCGAAACCATCAAAGTAGTAATTGCTGGAGCAAGAGGGAGAATGGGAATAGAGGCTGTGAAGCTGGCGGAAGAAACAGGTCATTTTGAGCTGGTGGCAGCACTTGATCACGCGCATGAAGGGAAAAAATTATCTGATGTCATTCATACGACATCAGATGCGCCAATTTATACGAATATTGATGTGTGTCTTTCAGAGACAGCACCAGATGTGTTAATTGATCTGACGACACCAGAAATCGGGAAATTACATACAAAAAAGGCACTTGAACATGGGGTGCGTCCAGTCGTAGGAACAACTGGATTTTCAGAAGCTGACCTGAAAGAGCTTCAGCAATTAACAGAGGAAAAGGGCATAGGCTGTATTATTGCACCAAACTTTGCTGTAGGTGCTGTCTTAATGATGAAGTTTGCTAAAATGGCAGCGAATTACTTCCCTGATGTTGAGATCATTGAGCTTCACCATGATAAAAAACTAGATGCCCCGAGCGGTACTGGATTAAAAACGGCTGAAATGATTGCAGAAGTAAGAGAAAGCAAAAAGCAGGGACATCCAGAAGAGAAAGAATTAATCGAAGGTGCACGAGGAGCAGATTATGATGGTATTCGTCTGCACAGCGTAAGACTTCCAGGTATGATTGCACATCAAGAAGTACTGTTTGGAATGGACGGACAGACGCTCACCATTCGTCATGATTCTTATAACCGTGCATCATTTATGTCCGGCGTGAAGCTTTCAGTGGAACAGGTCATGCACATTGATCAGCTCGTCTATGGATTAGAAAATATCATCGACTAATAAGGAGTAGATTCCTGATGAACATTGCTTTAATCGCTCATGATAAGAAAAAAAGTGACATGATTCAATTTGCCACCGCGTACCGTGATATCTTGGCAGATCATACACTTTATGCAACAGGGACCACAGGTTTGAGAGTGAAAGAAGCGACAGGGCTTCCCATTCATCGCTTCCAGTCAGGACCGCTTGGAGGAGATCAGCAGATTGGTGCTCTGATTGCTGATAACGCAATGGATCTTGTGCTCTTTTTTAGAGACCCGCTAACAGCGCAGCCGCATGAACCGGATGTATCTGCGCTCATACGGCTTTGTGATGTATACACCATTCCATTAGCCACCAATATGGGAACCGCTGAGATTTTAGTCAGGAATTTAAATAAAGGTACGTTTGATTTTCGAGATGTAGCAAAAGACGGAGGAACAAATGAAACGACTTGATATCCTTGCATTCGGTGCCCATAGCGATGATGTAGAGATTGGAATGGGCGGAACGATTGCAAAATACGTAAAAAAAGGGGCACGTGTCGGGATTTGCGACTTGACCCAGGCTGAATTATCTTCAAATGGAACGGTAGAGAGCCGCAAGGAAGAAGCAAAAGCCGCCGCCTCTATTTTAGGTGTGACAACGCGAATTCAGCTTACACTTCCAGATAGAGGGCTGTATTTAAATGACGAAGCGATGAAGGAAATTGCAGGCGTGATTCGAACATACAAACCGAAACTGATTTTTGCTCCGCACTGCCAAGATCGGCATCCAGATCATGGTCACGCGGGCACACTTGTAGAAGAGGCCGCTTTTTCTGCAGGTATACATAAATTTGAAGATTCATACAAGCAGCCAGCGCATAAAATAAGCCAGATGTACTATTACATGATTAACGGTCATCATCGTCCGGACTTTGTAATCGATATTTCTGAGGAGATGCAACAAAAGATAGATAGCTTGCATGCGTATCAAAGCCAATTTGTTAAATCAGCAAATTCAGTAGAGACACCACTTGTGAATGGTTATATAGATTTTGTCAAAATGAGAGAGTCTATGTATGGAAGGGAAGTCAACAAAGCTTATGCAGAAGGGTTTATCACTAAGAAACCACTTTTGATGGATGATGACTTACTTGGGGGGGGAATTATGAAAAAACTGAAGATCGGAATTACGTGTTATCCAAGTGTCGGCGGCTCGGGTATTATTGCCACGGAGCTTGGAAAACGTTTAGCTGAAAAAGGGCACGATGTTCATTTCATTACCTCTAGCATTCCGTTTAGGCTTAATAAAGTATATCCGAATATTTATTTTCATGAGGTGAATGTGAACCAATATGCTGTTTTTCAATATCCGCCTTATGACCTTGCGCTGGCAAGTAAGTTGGCAGAAGTCGCAAAACGAGAGAAACTCGATATTATTCACGCGCATTATGCAGTCCCTCACGCCGTTTGTGCGTACTTAGCCAAGCAAATGACCGGACACTCTGTGAAAGTTGTTACGACGCTTCACGGGACGGACATTACGGTTTTAGGCTATGATCCATCATTAAAGGAAGTGATCCGATTTGCCATCGAATCATCGGATCGTGTGACGGCGGTGTCGCATTCATTAGCTGCGCAGACGTACGACTTGATAAAGCCAGATAAAAAGATCGATACAATCCATAATTTCGTCGATGAGCGTGTATACTTGCGTGAAGATCACGAAGAGCTGAAGAGACATTATGGTCTTTTACAGGATGAAAAGGTCGTCATTCATGTATCGAATTTCCGCAAGGTGAAGCGGGTGCATGATGTCATTCATGTGTTTAAAAAAATCTCTGATCAGGTGAATGCAAAACTGCTGCTCATTGGGGACGGTCCTGAAATATCGGTTGTTTGCGAACTGGTGAAAAAGCTGGGACTGACGGACCGTGTGTTATTTTTAGGAAAGCAAGAGAAGGTTGAGGAGCTTTATTCAATCAGTGATTTGAAGCTGCTTCTTTCAGAAAAGGAGAGCTTTGGACTTGTGCTCCTTGAGGCAATGGCGTGCGGTGTCCCCTGTATTGGGACAGATGTCGGCGGTATTCCAGAAGTCATTACACATGGAGAAACAGGGTTTCTTGTCCCGCTCGGCGATATAGACAGAGCAGCAAAGCACGCGGTGTCTCTGCTGAAAGACAAAGCGCTTCATGAACAAGTGTCAACAGCAGCTCAGTCTAGTGTTCAAGCTCATTTCTCTTCTGAAAAAATTGTGAGTGAATATGAAAAGCTTTACCTAGAATTGATCGAAGGTGATGATGAAGATGAATGAACCATTCACACATGCGATCCCTATTTTACATACACTGCACGAACATGGGCATCAGGCTTACTTTGTCGGCGGAGCGGTAAGAGATGTTCTATTAGGACGGGAAATCGGCGATATTGATATTGCGACAGATGCAACACCTGATACGGTTGAATCTTTGTTTGAAAAAACAGTGGATGTCGGCAAGGAGCATGGCACTGTCATAGTTCTACATGATGGGATCAGCTATGAGGTCACGACATTTCGAACGGAATCAGAGTATGAAGATTTTCGCAGACCGAAAGAAGTAGTGTTTATCACATCCTTGAAGGAAGATCTTTTAAGGAGAGATTTAACGATCAATGCGATGGCCATGGATATAAATGGGGAGATCATTGACCATGTAGGTGGCAAACAGGATATTGAGCGGAAACGAATTCAAACCGTAGGAGAACCAGCGTGCCGCTTTCAAGAAGATGCGCTTCGCATGATGAGAGCTGTTCGTTTTTTAAGCCAGCTTGGATTTGAACTCGCTGATGAGACGGCTGAGGCCATGAAAAAAGATAAGCATTTGCTTGCCAACATATCGGTTGAACGCAAAAAGATTGAAATGGAGAAGCTTTTACAAGGCCGTCATTGTGAGCAGGCCATACAAGTGATCATTTCAACTAAATTATATGAAGAATTGCCAGGCCTCAAAGAGGATCGTCTTCATGAATCCTTCCAAGCATTTCCGTATTATTTACTGGATGGACTAGAGGAAGTATGGGGGGCTTTTATCCATTTGCTAGGCCTAAATGAAGCGGAGGCTGTGTCCTTTTTAAAAGAATGGAAGCTGTCAACGAAGCTTTTGAAAGACGCAGTGGCTATTAGCCAATACGTCGATTGTGACTGGGATGCGGAAAAAATGTTTGAAGCTGGTGAACACATGCTCCTATCTAGCTTGAAGATCACGCAGTTAAAACATGAGCGCCGCATTTTCTTTGATGAGCTGGAGGCAGCGAAGCGTTCTTATGATGCACTGCCGATTAAAAAGCTCCGAGACCTCGCTGTTTCAGGAAAAGATTTAATGGACTTTCGTCAAAAGACCTCAGGGAAATGGATTGCAGAGGAGCTTGATCTTGTGAAAAAAGCCGTTTTGCAAAACCGTTTGGAAAACCGAAAAGAAGCCATAGAGGAGTGGCTTAAAGCATGCGATCAGCAATTAGAAAACGATTAATTGAATTATTTACAGCATCCAACCAGGATTTTGTCTCAAGTCAGCAAATTTGTGATGAGCTTGGCTGCTCCCGAACGGCTGTATGGAAGCATATAGAGGATTTGCGAAAAGAGGGGTATGAGGTAGAAGCTGTCAGAAGAAAAGGTTACCGTCTGCTTCGTAAACCGGACAAAATTAGTGAGGACGAAATTCTGTTTGGTCTGGAGACTGAGAGCTTTGGCAGGCATATTTACTTTCAAGAAGAAGTCGCTTCAACTCAGCTGATTGCCCATGATCTTGTAAATGAAGGTGCGCCCCACGGCACGATCGTTGTCAGCGATCATCAGACAAACGGAAAAGGGCGTCTTCAAAGAGCATGGCATTCACCAAATGGGACAGGCATTTGGATGAGTCTCATTCTGCGGCCTGAAATTCCACTGCACAAGGCGCCGCAGATGACGCTTTTGGCATCTGTAGCCATCGCAGAGGCTATTGCGAAGCAAACAGGACTCAGTCCATCTATTAAATGGCCAAACGATATTTTGTTGAACGGAAAAAAGGTTGTTGGCATTCTGACAGAATTAAAAGCAGAAGCTGACCAGGTTCATGCGGTCATTATTGGACCTGGTATTAATGTCAACCAAACCGCTGATGATTTTCCGGATGAACTAAAGGATGTCGCCACAAGTCTGCGAATGGAACTGAATGAAAAAGTGGATCGTGCTGCACTCATACAATACATCATGTCCACCTTTGAACAAAGGTATGCCGATTATATGAAGCTTGGATTTGCACCTATTAAAAAATTGTGGGAATCGTTTGCGATGACGATCGGTCAACATATTGTTGCCCGCACCGTGAACGGGAAATATACAGGAAAAGCGCTCGGAATCAACGAAGAGGGTGTTTTATTGCTTGAAACAGAGGACGGTATCCAAAAAATTTACTCCGCAGACATCGAGATAAAGTCAACTTAAGTGGAACACCCGGCACATTTTTGATATACTTCGTGTGGGCAGTATCTGAAAAGAACTGTACCTGTTAGGAAGAAAAATATGATAAATTTCTGCCTTGATCCTAAGGGACTTGGACAGAGGGATGATTCGCCGCACATGAGAGATCAAACCATGTGATGTGAGGCAAGCCATTTCCTCTCCAGAATGAGGAGGAACAAATGAAGACAAAGCTAGATTTTTTCAAAATGAAAGAACAAAACGAACCAATTGTGATGCTAACCGCATACGACTATCCATCTGCTAAGCAAGCGGAAAAAGCGGAAGTCGACATGATCTTAGTTGGTGATTCACTTGGGATGGTTGTACTTGGACTAGATTCAACTGTACAAGTCACGATGGAGGATATGATCCACCACACAAAAGCAGTGAAAAGAGGCGCAAAAGACACATTTGTTGTGACTGATATGCCATTTATGTCTTATCATTATTCGTTAGAAGAAACAATGAAAAATGCAGCACGCATCATGCAAGAAAGCGGTGCCGATGCCTTAAAGCTAGAAGGCGGAGATGGAGTGTTTGAATCCATTCAAGCCCTCACAAGAGGCGGAATTCCTGTCGTCAGCCATTTAGGCCTCACACCTCAATCAGTTGGTGTACTTGGCGGGTATAAAGTGCAAGGAAAAGACCACGAAAGTGCTCAAAAATTGATTGAAGACAGCTTAAAATGTGAGGAAAATGGTGCGATCGCACTTGTGCTGGAATGCGTACCTGGCGAACTGACAAAACGAATAACCGACATGCTGAAGATTCCTGTGATTGGAATTGGTGCAGGAGCTGAGGCAGATGGACAAGTTCTCGTTTACCATGATGTGGTAGGATATGGGGTGTCTAGAACACCTAAGTTTGTGAAACAATACGCGCAAATTGATACTGTTTTAGAAGAAGCGCTCATTCAATATACAAAAGAAGTAAAAGCACGCACATTCCCAGAGGACATGCACACGTTTCATATCAAAGAAGAAGTCCTTGACGGTTTATATGGGGGAATCAAAAAATGAACGTTGTCACCCATATTCACGAGCTGAAAGAATTGATCAAGCAGCATCAAGAAAAGCAACACTCCATCGGCTTTGTTCCGACGATGGGCTTTCTTCATGAAGGACATCTGACTTTGGTGAAAGAGGCAAGAGGTCAAAATGACATTGTGGTGATCAGCATTTTTGTCAATCCTTTGCAATTTGGACCGAATGAAGACTTTGAATCCTATCCAAGAGATATGAAAAGAGATCAGCGTCTTGCAGAAGAAGCAGGTGTGGATATTTTATTTACACCTGATGTGAAGGAAATGTACCAAAATGAACCATCTATTACGATGACGGTTCAAAAACGGACTGATGTCTTATGTGGGAAAAAACGTCCAGGACATTTCGACGGCGTTGTCACTGTGCTCACGAAGCTATTTCATCTCGTGTCACCAACAAATGTCTACTTTGGTCTAAAGGATGCACAGCAAGTCGCTGTGATTGATGCGATGATCAAGGATTTCTTCTTTGATCTTCACCTTGTATCTGTACCGACAGTTAGAGAAGAAGACGGTTTAGCGAAAAGCTCAAGAAATGTGTACTTGTCTGAAAAAGAAAGACAAGAAGCTCCCGCTTTATACCGAGCATTAAATAAAGGACAGGCAGCTGTTGAAAAAGGTGAACGTGATGTCAGTCGTGTGTATCAGCTGATAGAAGAGGAGCTACTTCACACGGGCGGAGAAATCGATTATATTGAGATCTACTCCTACCCAGAACTTGAGCCGCTTCAGCAGTTGGCAGGGCAGGTCATTATTGCAATTGCAGTGAAATTCTCACGGGCACGACTGATTGATAATGTGATATTCCATGTTCCTGAAAGCGGTGAAAAACATGTATAGAACCTTTATGACTTCTAAGCTCCATAAAGCGACGGTGACAGAAGCGAACTTACATTATGTAGGAAGTATTACAATTGACGAAGATTTACTTGATGCGGCTGGCATGATGGCAAATGAGAAAGTACAAATCGTCAATAATCATAATGGCGCGAGACTTGAAACATATATTATTCCTGGCGAAAGAAAGAGCGGTGTCATTTGCCTAAACGGTGCGGCAGCGAGATTGGTTCAGCCAGGGGATGAAGTGATTATTATCGCTTATGGGATGTTATCAGAAGAAGAAGCAAAGACACACACACCAAAAGTGGTCGTGTTAAATAAACAAAATCAAATTGAACAAATGATTGGGCAGGAGCCTGCGAGAACGATTTTATAACGCAAGTTGCATGTAAACAGAACAGTTTTATGAATAGAAGCTGTTCTGTTTCATCTATTTTGTCCAGAGCGTGTTTCACTTCAGGGTGAAACGAGGAATTGAGGTGTCCATTTTATGACCGATCAAAGGTTTGTTGTCGTTGATATTGAAACCACCGGGAATTCACCTAAAAAGGGTGATAAAATCATTCAAATTGCTGCGGTGGTCATTGAAAATGGACAAATTGTCGAACGGTATTCAAGATATGTAAACCCAGGAAAAGCAATCCCTGGATTTATTGAACAGCTGACAGGCATTCAGCAGCACATGGTTAACGATGCGGTGTTTTTTGAGGACATTGCTCAAGAGGTGTATGACCTCATACATGGCGCTTATTTTGTTGCGCACAATGTTCATTTTGACTTGAATTTTTTAAATGATGAACTAAAAGCATGCGGGAAAAATGAGCTGGATGTGCTAGCAATTGATACAGTTGAGATTTCTAGAATTCTTTATCCTGAGCTTGAAGGTTATAAGCTCACTGAATTAAGTGAAGAGCTCATGCTTCCACATGACCACCCGCACCGAGCGGATAGTGATGCGGAAGTTACTGCCATGTTATTTTTAAATTTATTCCATCAATTAAAACATACCCCGCCAAATGTGCTGAAGCAGCTGCGCAGATTATCCTCTTATCTCTTAAGTGATATAGGACTTTTAATTAAGCAGCTTGAAACGAGCCATCCTAGCCAGGAAGATTCTTTGGTGGAAGTCGGTTCTTTTGCTGTAAAAGATATCACCACTCCTCTTAGTGACCGGGCACATTCAGTAGTCGAAGACGATGAACAGTTGTTCGAGGAGATCAAAGAGAAGCTTCCACAAACGGTGGAAGGGTATGAAGTAAGAGAAGGCCAGCTCACGATGATGAATAAAGTGAGAGACGTGTTTCATGAAAGGGCCTATGCATTAATTGAAGCGGCACCGGGTATTGGGAAAACACTGGCTTACCTCATCCCAGCTGCTCTAGAAGCGAAGAAATCAGGAAAACCTGTCATTATAAGTACATATTCCATTCTTTTGCAGCAGCAAATGCTTCAGCGTGATGTGCCGATTTTAAATCAATTGCTTCCGTTTGAGCCCGCTGCCTGTGTATTTAAAGGACGAGCGCATTATATTTGTTTAGATAAGTTTGAGCATGTGCTTCATGAGGAAGATGATAACTATGATGTCGTCTTAACGAAGGCGCAAATATTAATGTGGCTCCTTGTAACAGAAACGGGTGATTTATCTGAACTGAATTTACCGTCAGGAGCTGCCAATATAAAAGACCGGATTTCCTGTGTGCACATGCCGTTTACATCGAAAAAGCGCCGCTTTAAAGAATATTGCTTTTATGAGCGTGCCAAAAGAAGGGCAAAAAAAGCTGATTTAATTTTAACGAATCATCGCCTGCTTTTATCACAAACAGAAGCATCATCTATCTTTCAGCATGCAGACGTATATGTGATAGATGAAGCCCATCAATTTGAGAAAACAGCCAATGAAACCCTTGGGGATAGTGCGTCTTATATCCAGCTTCATGCGAAATTAACGCAGCTTGGCTCCTTACAAGGCGGACTGTTAAAGAAACTGAAAAAGAGATTCCAGAGTGCAGGTTTACAGACGGACACCTTTATCGAAATGGATGAGTATCTCAATCAGCTTCAAATGGAAAGTGACGCTTTCTTTAGCACAGTTCATTCTTTTGTGAAAAGGACAAAACCAAAAGCAGACATCAATCGTCTCATTCATAGAGTACGTCATCATTCAAAGCATGCTCAGTGGAAACGGATTAAAGAAACGGCAAGTAAACTTTGTTCCTTGTTAATTGCTTGTGAAAAACTGTATGAGCAGCAAAAAAATGAACTTCTTCAAAAAAGTGATCAGCTGACAGAGCACTTTACCTTTGAAGCAGAGGAATACGATCAAGTGATGTCATTTATGCATACATTTTGCAGTACAATGTACCGGTTTATTTTTGAGCCGAAAAACGATGAAACGGTTTGGATTGAAATTGATGCAAAGGGTGCCAAAAACGCTGTCTTTATGCATGCACAGCCACTAGATACAGGCGAGCTTTTGGCTGATCGATTCTTTATGAACAAAAAAAGTGTCGTCCTCACATCAGGGACGCTCACCATCAATCACCGCTTTGATTATTGTTTGGAGCGGTTTGGCCTGCAAGATTTTTATCCGCATCTTGTCCAGATTGATTCACCGTTTGAACTTGAAAAACAGCTCAAAGTAATTGTTCCGGCTGACATGCCGCCGATTACGAACCGTGATGAACGAGACTATGTGAAGCAAGCTGCGCGATATATTAAGATCATGGAAAAGCAGCATCATGCGAAAATATTGGTTTTGTTTAATTCACATGAGATGTTAAAAGCAGTCTATGAAGAGCTAAAATCAGAAGGGATGCAATCAGCCCTTTTTGCACAAGGTTTGACAGGCGGGAGCCCTGTAAAATTAACGAAAATGTTCAAATTAGCAAAACAGGCCATTTTACTTGGTACGGGTAGTTTTTGGGAAGGTGTTGATTTTCCAGGCTCAGAGCTGACAACAGTCATCATGGCGCGTCTTCCGTTCCGGCCGCCTGATTCTCCGCTCATTGAAGCAAAATGTGATGCAGCTAAAAAACAAGGGAAGAATCCGTTTAAAGCCGTTGCTCTACCAGAAGCTGTGTTAACCTTTAAGCAGGGAGCTGGCCGCTTGCTGCGATCTGAAAAAGATATAGGGACATTACTGATTTTAGACCGCCGAGTCAAAACCGCTTCATATGGAAAACTATTTTTAGAATCACTCCCTCATGCGCCAGTTCACGAGATGTCAAAAGAGTCACTTGAGGCATATATAGAAAACCTGAACAACGAAAAGCCGCTGTTATAAGCGGCCTTTAGCTGGTGTGGGTTTGGAGATAATTTATCGTAACGGCTTTTTGAGTTCCGTTGTAAAAATAGTATCGGTTCCTGCGCAGAAAAGTATGACTAACAATATTTACGTACCGAGGAGGAATTAGAAGTGGAAAGTAAAATAGAGGTACTTTCAACTGTTCAAATTAAGCATTCAGAAGACCTATACAAAATCGTTGATGTATTGAACAGAACGCTTAAAAGAGAAGATCTTATGTTTGGATTAGCATTAGATCAAGAAGACCAAAATCAAGCGATATTTACGATATATCGCACATAGGGGAAGCTTGACATGAAAAAAATAGTCTGGATCATTTCATCCGTTGTGGCGCTCGTTCTGCTCATTGGCATCATCAGCTTTACGTGGATTTATCAGATTGCCATGGGACAAAGAGAACAAGGTCACGAGGCAGCGATTGAACGAGCAAAAGAACAAGCAAACATCGTACAAGTGGAGCAAGTGGAAACCTTTGTCGGGAAAGAAAAACAATTTATTGTTGAAGGGAAAAACAAACAGAATGAAACGACCTACGTTTGGGTACCTGCCAGCAAAAAAGAAAAAGTGATCACAAAAAAAGCAAAAGAAGGCATTACTTCGAATCAAGCAGTACAAGCCGTTCAAAAGGAGAACACAGTCTCTAAGCTAAAAGACGTCAAATTAGCGAGAGAAGGTGACGTTCTCCTTTGGGAAGTGACGTACTTAAATGAGAACAATCAATATAGCTTCAGCTATGTCGACTTCTCGACAGGACGCGTGGAAAAAAATTTAACACCGTAGTTTCTCCGGTCTTGCGTTGACCATGCTGATTTAGAACGGTTATAATAAAATGTATGAAAAAAGATTCACACCTATCGAAAAGGTGAGTTTCTTTCTGGCTTTGGAGGGAATTATGTTGAAAACAACGATTAATCAAGTGTTTAAACACGTCGATCAAGAAGTAACCATCGGCGCATGGATTGCCAATAAACGTTCAAGCGGAAAAATTGCATTTTTGCAGCTGCGAGACGGGACAGGCTTTATTCAAGGAGTCGTAGTAAAAGCAGAAGTGGAAGAGGAAGTCTTCAAGCTTGCGAAATCAGTTACACAAGAAACATCTGTTTATGTGACAGGTCAAGTGACAAAAGACGAGCGCTCACCGCTTGGTTTTGAATTACAAGTGAAATCCATTGAAGTGATTCATGAAGCTACAGATTACCCAATTACACCAAAAGAGCATGGAACAGAATTCTTAATGGATCACCGTCATTTATGGTTGCGTTCAAAAAAACAGCATGCCATTATGAAAATCCGTAACGAAATTATTCGTGCTACATATGAATTCTTCCATCAAGAAGGTTTCGTGAAAGTAGATCCGCCAATTTTAACTGGTAGTGCACCTGAAGGCACAACGGAACTGTTTGCGACAAAGTATTTTGATGAAGATGCGTACCTTTCTCAAAGTGGTCAGCTTTACATGGAAGCTGCGGCAATGGCACTCGGAAAAGTATTCTCATTTGGCCCAACATTTAGAGCTGAAAAATCTAAAACAAAACGCCATTTAATCGAGTTTTGGATGATCGAGCCTGAAATGGCTTTTGTCGAATTTAATGAAAACCTCGAGTACCAAGAAAATTATGTGTCTCATGTTGTTCAAAGTGTACTTGAAAACTGTAAAGTTGAACTGCATACACTAGGCCGTGATACAGCGAAATTAGAGAACATCAAAGCACCATTCCCGCGCATCACTTACGATGAAGCGATTAAATTCCTGCAGGAAAAAGGCTTTGATGATATTGAATGGGGAGATGACTTCGGTGCGCCTCACGAAACAGCAATCGCCGAAAGCTATGATAAACCAGTGTTTATCACTCATTACCCAACATCACTAAAACCATTTTATATGCAGCCAGCACCGGATCGTGATGATGTTGTCCTTTGTGCAGACTTGATTGCACCAGAAGGCTACGGAGAGATCATTGGCGGTTCTGAGCGTGTTCATGATTTAGAGATGCTTGAAGCAAGATTGAAAGAACATGGGCTGGATCAAGAAACTTACAAATGGTATACAGAATTAAGACAATACGGTTCTGTACCGCATTCAGGTTTTGGTCTTGGTCTTGAACGTACAGTTGCTTGGATTAGCGGAGCGCCTCATGTGCGTGAAACCATTCCTTTCCCAAGATTATTAAACCGTTTATATCCTTAAGTCGTGAAAGCCTCCAACATATGGAGGCTTTTTCAAACGTCTTTTTAGGCGGGCACGTGAAATAAAACGTGATATACTTAAAGTGAAGAGGTGTATCCGATGAAAAGGCAGCAATTTATAAATATGCAGCAAATGGGTTCGACAAGTTTACCTAATTTGCTGATTGCTCATTATGAGCAGTTAGGACTGAATGAATCACAGATGATGGTGATGCTTAAGATTAAAATGAATGAAGAACAGGGTGTTTTCTTTCAAACATTTGAAGAGCTGTCTCATGGCATGACCATTTCAGCGGAAGAGTGTGCGTATATGGTTCAGCATCTCATTCAAAAAGGATTTATTTCGATTCAGCCATTTGAAGACAGATCCGGTATTCAGCATGACCGTTACTCAGTAGAGCCTTTATGGGGTGTGCTATATGACTTTTTAGAAGCAAAACATGCGAAAGAAGCTCAAAAACATCATGTACAGGCTGAAAAATCTTTATATGCTTTATTTGAAGATGAATTCGGCAGACCGTTATCTCCTCTTGAAGGAGAAACACTTTCGATCTGGATGGATCAAGATCATCATGATGCTGAGATGATCCGTCTAGCGCTAAGAGAAGCGGTTTTATCAGGGAAATTAAATTTCCGTTATATTGATCGAATTCTGTTTGAGTGGAAAAAGAAAGGGCTGAAAACAGCGGAAGAAGCAAAAGAGCATAGCCAGCATTTCCGTTCACAGCAAAAAACACCACCTTCAAAAGAAGAGACGTCAACTTATAAACGACAAGTTCCTTTTTATAATTGGCTGGAACAATAACCAATAAAGGAGAAGGCATGTTATCAAAAAAACAAATCGATGAGTGTTTAAATATTATAGGAGATATGTTTCCAGAGGCTGAGTGTGAGCTTGTTCATGCCAATCCATTTGAGCTTGTGATTGCTGTTGCACTCTCAGCTCAGTGTACTGACGTGCTTGTAAACAAAGTCACGAAAACGTTATTTCAAAAATATAAAACACCAGAAGACTATTTAAGTGTACCGCTTGAAGAGCTGCAGCAAGATATCCGCTCGATCGGTCTGTATCGGAATAAGGCTAAAAACATTCAAAAGCTGAGCAAAATGCTGATTGAAGAGTATGGCGGTGAAGTACCGAAGGACCGGGACGAGCTTGTTAAGCTTCCTGGGGTTGGCCGCAAAACAGCAAATGTCGTCGTTTCAGTTGCTTTTGGGGTACCGGCAATTGCAGTAGATACACATGTTGAACGAGTCAGCAAGCGTCTAGGAATCTGCCGCTGGAAGGATTCTGTGCTCGAAGTAGAGCAAACCTTAATGAAAAAGGTGCCAAAAGAAGATTGGTCTGTGACGCATCACCGTCTGATCTTTTTTGGCAGGTATCATTGCAAGGCGCAGCGGCCAAAGTGCGAGTCGTGTCCGCTTCTTGATAAGTGCAGAGAAGGGCAGAAGAGGCTGAAAAAAGGATTGGTGAAGCTCGCATGAGCGGGACAGCAGTTTTTACCTCATATATCGAAAAGCTAAAAGAGAAAAAGATAGAGCTCAAAGGTGATCGAGTAGATATACTGAGAGCCAATCCACTCGCATATGATCTATCTTCAGAACCTTTAACAGACGAGCTTCCATGGCAGAAAACAGATGAATTTGTTCCTGTGATATTCGAACTGTGGAATGAACTAAAAGAAAAAATGCTTCCTCGTTTTCAAACAAGGAAATCTCGCTGTGAAGAAGAGGATATGCTGCAAGGAATCGTCAGTATGATCGCAATATTTTATTGGCTCAAAGGGGAGAAGCTACAAACGCTTGAATGGGAAGATATCAAGAAAGAGACATTTCCTGTTGCTCCCATTAATTGGACGGAACGTTTAGAGTTCATTTTGTTAAAACCTACTCAATATCACTGCTTTATTCAACTGGACGAGCTATACACGGAATTAAATAAGCAGGTTGGAAAATATGAAGCACTTAAAAAAATCAGACAGCAGCGTTAAAAAAAGCACTTGCCTCTATGGCAAGTGCTTTTTGTTTATTCATCTTCTTTTCGAGAAGTAGAATTTGATGGCGAATCTGAGCTTTGAGCGTTTGTTTTCGCATCATCTTTCTTTTTGTCTTTATTGTCAGTCTGTGAGCTGCTGCTGTTCCCATTTGTACTGTCTGAGCCATTATCGGATCCGTTATTGCCGTTTTCCGTATTTCCGCCTTGATTTTGATCGCTATCTTGATCTTTTTTATCATCAGGCTTTTGCTCGTCAGTGCCTGGGGACTGATTTTTGTTATCGTCAGTCTGGTCTGTCTGCTCGTCGTCAGGCTGCTGAGGTTCTTCTTCTTTATTCTCATCATCTGCTTTTTCTTCCTCTTCTTCGTCATCTTTAATGGTGAGGAAGGTAGAAGCCGCTTTACTTGTGACATCTTCTACAGTTGCTGTTACTTGGAATTTATAGGTGGATCCAGGCTTCACATCAGAGATGACTGCTTCTTTAGCAGAGCTGTTTTGTATGTCTTTATAACCGCCGTCATCGACTGCTTGCTTCACATTAAATGTAGCGTCTGCATCATCGTCATAGCCCCAAGTCAGCGTGATGGATTTTTTCTCTTCATCATATACCGCTTTTAGATCTGATGGTTTATCTGCTTCTTTTTTCTCATATGTGTCAGAAACTTTAGTTGGTACAGTTCCTCTCACAAAGTATTCGGTTGTCTTCTTGTCGCTTGGTGTATTCGGTCCGGCTAATTTCGCTGGGTCCGATCCTTTTTCAACCGTAGCTTCGACAACACTGTCTGGTTTTTCAAATGAGCCGCTTCCATCATCAATTTGAGAAATTAAGCGCTGGAAGACGATTTTAGCAACACGCTGCTCGTAACTTGTGAGCCACATTTTGCCGTCCGCATCTTTTGAATTACCAATTCCAGTCCAAACAGCTGCTGTATATTGCGGCGTATAACCGACAAACCACGAATCTTTTGCGCCGCCAGAAGGAATATTGTATTTATTAATGTCATCTTGCGTGAAGTTCGTTGTACCTGTTTTACCAGCTACTTGTACATTCGGTACTTGTGCAAGTGTACCCGTTCCAGATTGTACAGCTGTTTTCAGCATATCTGTGATCATAAACGCTGTATAATCACTCATAGCCGCCTTAGAATCTGGCGTAAGGTCAAGCTTTGTTCCGTCATTAAATTCAACAGACGTAACAGCATGCGGTTCATTATAGTATCCGTTATTACCGAACGCACTAAAGGCACCAGCCATCCTCAGGGAGGAGACACCTTCGTCAAATCCACCGATAGAGTAGGACTCTGGAATATCAGACGGTAAGTCCATACCTAAGTTATTGGCGAATTGAACAGCATTGTCAGTGCCAGCTTCTTGGAAGGCTTTTAGGGCAGGGATGTTTCGAGATTGTGCCAAAGCACTTCTCATTGACATTTTCCCTAAATGTCTTCTGTCAAAGTTATTAATCGGTGTTCCGTTTGAGTACGTATACGGCGCATCATCAATTTGCTGATATGTTGACCATTTTTTATTTTCAATGACTGGTCCGTAATCTAAGATCGGTTTGATTGTGGACCCTGGCTGGCGTTTTGCATCAGTCGCATAGTTAAAGCCGCCTGCTGGTACATCACGTCCACCACCAATAGCACGAATTTCACCGTTCTTCGTATCAAGCAGGGTGACACCAGCCTGCATACCTTTCGTAAATCCAGCGCTATCTCCATTAATAATATCATCTAGGTGATCCTGTGCTTTTCGATCAAGTGATGTGTAAATTTTTAATCCATCGGTGGATACATCCACTTTGGCTTTTTTCTGTACTTCTTCCATCACTTCTTCAATGTAAGCAGAGTACTTACTTGAGTTTTGGCTCTTATATTTATTAGCTGAGACGACGGTCTTGCTGACAGGGGTTGCTTTCGCCACGTCATAGTCTTTTTCTGTAATATAGCCTTGTTTTTTCATGAGGCCTAAAACGATATTACGGCGTTTTTCCGCAGCCTCAGGATTTTTCACTGGGTTATAGGCAGATGGACTTTGCGGCATACCTGCAAGTGTGGCAGCCTGTGCAACAGTTAGTTTATTTAAATCTGTGACTCCGAAAAATTGTTCTGCCGCTTTCCCAACACCATAAGCATAAGGCGAGAAGAAAATTCGGTTTAAATACATTTCTAAAATTTCATCTTTAGAGTATTTTTGCTCAAGCTGAATCGAGAGCCAAACTTCCTGTACTTTCCGTTTTAACGTCTTTTGATTGTTTAGAAGGGAGTTTTTTACAACCTGCTGTGTAATTGTACTTCCACCTTCAGCACCAAAGCCGTCCTCGACGTTTGCGACAAGTGCACCGCCAATACGGATTGGATCAATCCCGTGGTGCTTATAAAAACGTGCATCTTCAGTCGCAATAAACGCTTCTTTGACTACATCGGGTATATCTTTAATCGAGACATACGTTCTTTTTTCTGCACCGACTTCTGCAAACACTTTTTTGTCTTTATCATAAAGCTTTGAAGAATAAGGTGTTTTGAGCTTACTATCATCAATTGAAGGAGCGCTTGATGCAAAAACGGCAAAAGTTGTGATTCCGGCAACTAAGCAAAGAAGACCGATCACGAGTAAAGATAAAAATATTTTTTTAAATAGACCTGCTTTCTTTTTGCCTTTTTTGTTCTTTTGCTTCTTATTATTTTCTTGACTTGCTTTACGTCGCTGTTCACGACTTGTAAATTGATCAGACATGACATCTCAACCTTTCGTGTTAAACCTTTTTCGAACGTAATTGCTGCGCACTTTCATCCGAAAAATGAAGTGTCTCCACTACTTTAATATAATCAATTCTTGGCGAATATCCAAGTGTCATTAAGTGACCAGCTTCCATTAATTCGTCTTTGCTAATGGATTTACGGCCGTTTTGCTGCTGCCGTTCCCAAAAGAAAAAGAGATCTGAAGCAGTCAAATAATAAACGGAACCAAATGCGGATATAATAACGAAACAAATACCGCCTTGCTTTTCTACCTGTTTCATATGCTCAATTTGATGGTCATGGAAATTTTTGAGCGGAAACGAGGTCATGCTTTTGGTTTCCTTTGCTTCAAAATCGATATAGCGGCCTTTGTACACTCCGTTATAGTCTGTTGTGGATGATTGTTTAAAATAAGCTTCTTTAATGACTGCAGCGCTTCTTTTTGGATAATCCACATTCACAATTTGAACTGGGGTAGGCTTTTTATGAATGACTGCGATTCCGTTAACCAAATAATATTGGTTCGTTTCATTTAAGTCAGCTTCAAGCGTCATCCCGCGGTTACTATAAGAGGATTCGCCACTGATTCTTTTTTTTGTCCCAATTTGTTGAATGGGCTGATACGATTTTCCGTTTGGATACCGAATCATCAAGTTTCAGCCTCCTTTTAATGCATTTTGTATTGGAGAGATCACCATGTTGTCACAAGAAGAGCACATCATCACTCAGCACATTTTGCGTGAAACGAAAGCGAAAAATAAAGACAACCTAACGAGGACAAATGCTTACAAGCGCTTTTATGACCGGCATCCTGAGATGAAATGGTCGCTGCTTGCTTCTTTTGTCTCGAGAAATGCTGGATGGTCCATGACGGATTTAAAGGGTGAACTCTTCCATCCAGGTTTAACGGATCAGCAGGGGCATCTTTTTTTTACAGCATATGAAAGAGCGAATTGGCTGATCTTTTCTGATGCTTATCCTCAGCTTCTTTTGTATGAATGGTCTAAGAAATGCAGAAAACCTTTGTTTCATCTGCTGCCTCATTTTTCCGTGTCTCGTTTTATGAGCGCTGAGTGGGAGCGTTTCTGGATAAAGCGTGACACAGAGCGTCTACTTTATGCACTCATCATAAATGAACAATATACTATACAATCTCCTATTATACAAAATCCTCTTCTGAAAAAGAATGTTTTTCACTCGATTCAATATCTTTTCAGCGAGTGGGGACATTTCCAAACTGTTGTTTTTCCAACGGTGGACGGGCATTTGTACGGATTAACCATACGGAAGTTTTCCCATGTTAAAGAGCGTATTACATTGGGAAAAAAACTAGCGAAACTATTATTTCGAGCCGATTTGTTTTCGGATTTTTATCATTTTTTGCATACCGTTCCGCATACGGGGTCTCGGTTTGATTTCGAGCCGTTTTTAGGGATCGCTAGAAGATCAACACCTTTTCTTCGAACGGTTTATCCGGTGATGACACATTCATTAGACGATCAAAGGGAGGATTGGTTTCAAAAGAAATTGAGTCCATCTTTATTCGATACAGAGCCGCTGCCGAAACAAATCGAGCTGACAGACTGGTATTTCCATAAAAAAAGACAGCTTCGTTTTCTCTTCTCATTAGAGCACTATTTTTTGCATAAATAAAAAGCAGGGGGTACCTGCTTTTTTTACGTAGATGGACGATTAGGACCGCCGAGCTTTTTATCAAGCTGATCTGTACTGTTTTCTTTCCCTTTTGGCTTTTGCTCTTTTGGTGCTGGCTGCTTTTTCATGAAATCTACCTCCTTTTGTCCTTAGAATTTACACAATCGGACGCAATCATACAAAGAAGGACAAGCATATGTCGAAAAGGAAGAAATAGCGCCTATCTACACTTAGATTGGCGATTTGCTTCTAGTTTTGTCATGTGTGAAGGAGGGTGTGAAAGAAAAGAGAATGTAACGTGAGACGATAAAGGAGGAATCTGATGATGAGCGAATTTGTATCAAAAGAATCCATTATGCAGTTGTTAGAGGAAATCGATCGGAAAATTGATGCGGTGGAAGAAGAGCTGTCTCTTGCTGTGAAGCAAACAAAACGAGCAGCCTTAGAAGAGCATGAACAAATGATTGACCGGCTTGAATCAGAAGTAAAGGACTGTGAAGTGAAGATTCATGCAGCTGAGTATAAACTGGAAGCAAGACCTGCATATCACGCCGGATAGCTTTTGTATTTGAGCAATAAGTAAACGTTTGGTAGGATGGTTCATAGAGGTGAATACTTTGGATAATCAAACATTACTTGAACATACACAAGAGCTCAGAGTATGGATCGAAGAAGCGTATGAGCAGTACGAGAAGGGAAAGGCTGAAGAGGAGTACCCATCATATGATTTTTATACCGATATACAGCCGGCCGTTGTGACATTCGATCAAAAAATGGAAGAGTGGCTCACCGCTGCTATCTCATTTATTGGGCAGGCCAAACCTAGATATTTACACCAAGAACAGCTTGATGCCGTACAAGAAAATGGTAAAGAGGTTGTCCTGCAATCTTACTTTGGCAAACAGCACGCACCCCGTGTGAAAAATTTAGCTGAGTCAGTGATTTACACACTGAACCTTTTAATAGAAGAAATCAAAAAACGCAGCTGATGAAATATGCTGCGTTTTTCTTGTGGCTTCTTTAGGCACATCTTCTGCTCTTGGTCATAATATATGAGTGACATCAATATGTGTTGAGAGCGAGAGGAGCGAGATAGATGTTCCCTTATTCAAACCAAACGCCTTATGAATTCAATCAATTCAAGCAAGGGCCTTTTCCGTATCCAGATATGCAGCAGCCTCCGCAGCCTCCAGAATATTTTATGCCGCCATATCAAGGGGGAATGAGCCAGGCGCCTTCTACTGGCTACCAGCCGCCTTATGGATACCAAGGAAACGTGCAGCCTTATCAGCCGCCCAAAGCGATCAATCAACCCCAAATGCAGCCGTCAGGCATGATGCCTATGCAGCAGCCTATGAATCCTTATCCTTTGCCAAGACCGCAAAAACAGCAGCCATCTCAATTTAAAAGTGTGCTGTCACAATTCAAAAAGACGAATGGACAATACGACTTTAACAAAATGTTTGATACAGCTGGCCAAATGATGAGTACGATGAATCAAGTAGGTTCATTGGCGAAAGGATTTACAAGCATTTTTAAAGCATAGTAAAACCCAATAGATCAATCTATTGGGCTCTTTGCTTTGGCGCAGTTACACGAAGCGTTTGATCTTTCCATACACTCTTCATTTTTGTTTCCTCTATTTTTGCCGGCATTAAAATGGTTTTGGTAAAGCTCGAATACGAGGAGGTCGTATCCGTTTTGATTTTTTCCTGCACCGATAAGTGTAAATATTGGGCTTTGACTTCTAGCGCAATATCGCCTTCGACAAAATGGTCTGGAAATTGAATCTCGATATACACAGACTGATCATCCTCTGTCACATCGGTTGTAATGGATGCAAGTGAATGCGATGTGGTCATGAGTGCCTCTGCGCTATTTAAAATCTCGTGAAACGGGGAGGATGCAAAAAATTGTTCAATCGCATCATATAGAATATCTTCATTTGCCAGCAATTCATGTTTGTTTTCGTCATCTTGTTTCATTTGAATCACCTCTCATCTACAGCCTATGCAGAAACGGCTCAGGCGGTTATCAATTGATGAGAGGAAAAAATTATGATTAAATAGTGTTGAATGAAGCAAGGTGTATGGGCGTACGGTTTCATACGCTGAATAGATTTAGAAGCAAAGCTTGAAGGGAGCAATTGACATTGCTGAAAAAATTATTCGGTTTCGGAAAAAACCAAGATGATGTAAAGGAAGAAGTCATTTATTCTCCCGCTGATGGAGAGTTAATGGATATGACTGATGTACCAGATCCTGTTTTTTCTCAAAAAATGATGGGAGATGGCGTAGCAGTAAAACCAAAAAATGGCACGATTGTGTCACCAGTAGAGGGTGAAATCATTCAGCTCTTCCATACAAAACATGCAATTGGCATTCGGACACTCTCAGGGCTTGAGCTTCTGATTCATATCGGACTTGAAACAGTTGGGTTACATGGTGAAGGATTTGAAGCGCACATAAAAGAAGGGGATAAAGTAAAGATCGGTGATCCTCTTATTACGTGTGATTTAGAACTGATTGAAGAGAAAGCGGCAAGTACAGTTACTCCTATTGTCATCATGAATGGTGATCTTGTAGAGAGGCTTGATAAAGAACCAAAAGGGTCTGTAGAAAAGCAGATGTCCAAGCTCTTTACAGTGAAAATGAAATAATCCATGAAGATAAAAAACTACCCAATCACAGGGTAGTTTTTTAGTTGAGGAAATTAATCTTCCATCGGAACCCAGCCTTGACTCGCTTCCATGACAGACCACAATCCCTCTGGAATCAGATACTTGTCTTTCTGGCTGCGTTTTATGACGGTTTCAATCTCTTGTTCTCTGCCTTCTTTAATTTTCTTTGCCCAATCTGGGTCGACGATCAGCTCTCGTGCGACAGCGATGAGCGGAATCCCTTGATTGTAAGCACTCAGTGCATCTTTCGCTGTAATGACGCTGCCCACACCGATGAGTGGAAGAGTATCGCCGCAGCGTTCTTTTAGCAGTTCCATACGTGTCTTAGTAGTATCTGCGCCTCGTCTTGCTTTAGAATCAATCTCCATTAAAGAGATGTGCAAATAATCAAGGTTTTTTGTTTTGAGAACATCCACTAATGTAAACGTCTCTGTCATTGTTAAACCAGGTGTTTCTGGTTCTTCAGGAGAGAGCCGGTATCCAAAGATAAACGGTTTCGCCGCATGCTCTTTGATGGCTTCTTTGACTGCATCTACAACAGCAATCGGGAAAGCTAGACGTTTTTCTTCATTTCCTCCCCATTGATCTGTACGCTGATTGCTATGCGGAGAGTAAAACTGCTGTAATAAATAGCCGTTTGCTCCGTGGATTTCCACGCCGTCAAACCCTGCTTGAATGGCTCGTCTTGCCGCTTCTTTAAAGGAATCGATAATATGAGTGATTTCCTCTTCTTTTAACGCGCGTGCAATTTGTTTTCCATCTTTGAACACATCACTTGGCGCAACCACATCACTGTTTGGCACTAAATGAGGGAGAGCCTGAGAGCCACCGTGATGAATTTGAATGATGGCTTTTGTTCCTTTTGCTTGGATCGCAGAAGCCAGTTTTTTCAATCCGGGTATATCTTCATCTCTTGCGATAGAAGGCTGTCCTTCAAATGCCTTCCCATCTGGAGTCACGTTCGCACATGCTGTAATCACCATGCCCATTTCACTTGATCTAGCTGTAATGAAATCAATTTCTGCGTTTGAAATGGTGCCATCGTCATGAGAACCGAAGTGTGTCATTGGAGCAACCACTAATCTGCTATCTATAGAGGCGCCTCCTGGAAATGTAAATGGTTCAAATAAAGGTTTAAATTCGTTTTTCAATGCCATCATCTTCTTCCTTGATTAAATTATTTCACTATAGAAGTGTAATAGATTCTGTTACAACACTTCAAAGTATATGCTCATAAGCCGCGCATCAAAAAATTGCCGCCTAGTCATGCAAACAAATATTCGGTACACTAGAATGAGAGGTGGATGCAATATGAAAAAGAAAACAATGAACGAACTCATAGAAGATTTAAAAAAAGACGAACAGGTAGAACATTGGCATGAAATTGAAGCGAAGCCTGCACAGACCTCTCCTGTTCCTGAACGAGTGAATGACAGGCTGAAAAAAGCGCTTGAAAAACGAGGCGTGAAAGAGCTGTACATTCATCAAAAAGAAGCCTTTGAACGAGTGATGGACGGCGAGCATGTAGTGACTGTAACACCAACAGCTTCAGGAAAAACGCTTTGCTACAATCTTCCTGTTCTTCAGTCGATCGCAGAAGACCAGACAAACCGCTCTCTTTATTTGTTCCCAACAAAAGCGCTCGCGCAGGATCAAAAGAGTGAATTAAACGAAATCATCCACGAGATGGATATTCCAATTCATAGTGAAACATATGACGGGGACACCTCCCCAGCCATTCGGCAACGGGTCAGACAAGCAGGACATATTGTCATTACAAACCCGGATATGCTACATTCAGCAATTTTGCCTCATCATACGAAATGGGTCAGCTTGTTTGAGAATTTGAAGTATATTGTCATTGATGAGCTTCATACATATCGAGGCGTATTTGGCAGTCATGTGGCCAATGTGATTCGCAGGTTAAAGCGAATTTGTGCATTTTATGGAAGTGATCCGGTGTTTATTTGTACTTCAGCGACGATTGCGAATCCAAAAGAGCTGGCGCAGCAGCTGACAGGGAGCAAGATGCACCTCATTGAACGAAACGGAGCACCTAGCGGTAAAAAGAATTTTGTGTTTTACAACCCGCCAGTTGTGAATAAGCCATTAAATATTAGACAAAGTGCTGCCACTGTCGTCAATCAATTGGCTAAAACATTTTTAAAAGAAAAAATCCAAACGATTGTTTTTGCTAGAAGTAGAGTACGAGTAGAAGTGATTTTAAGTCATATTCAAGAGCTAGTTAAAAAAGAGATCGGTCCAAAATCGATTCGCGGGTATCGCGGAGGGTATTTGCCAAAAGAGAGGCGCGTTATTGAAAAGGGATTAAGAGAAGGAGACATTCTAGGTGTTGTCAGCACGAACGCACTAGAATTAGGGGTTGATATCGGTCAGCTAAAGGTCTGCATCATGACGGGCTATCCTGGCAGTGTGGCGAGTACATGGCAGCAGGCAGGACGAGCTGGAAGACGCCATGAAGAGGCGCTCATTATCATGGTGGCAAGCTCCTCACCCCTTGACCAATATATTGTTAGACACCCTGAATATTTCTTTAATAGACCGCCTGAAGCAGCCAGAATCAATCCTGAAAACCTCATTATTTTAGTGGATCATCTAAAATGTGCTTCCTATGAGCTACCATTTCGAAAGGATGAACAGTTTGGCGAAATGGAAGTAGAAGAGATTTTGCAATACTTACATGAGGAAGGGGTTCTTCATTTTAGCGGGAACCGGTATTATTGGTCAGACCAATCGTTCCCAGCTCATGGCATCAGCCTGCGTTCTGCAAGCCAAGAAAATGTGGTCATTGTGGACCAATCAGATGTAGCGAATGTTCGAATTATTGGAGAGATGGATCGATTCAGTGCAATGACATTGCTGCATGATGAAGCGATTTATTTACATGAAGGGGTTCAGTATCAAGTAGAAAAGCTAGATTACGAGCATTTGAAGGCTTATGTGAAACAGGTGGATGTCGAATACTATACAGATGCTAATTTAGCTGTTCAACTCAAGGTGCTTGAAATCGATCAGACGACAGAGAAAGAAGCGGTATCTGTTCACTACGGTGATGTGACTGTCAATGCGATGCCGACGATTTTCAAAAAAATCCGGCTGAGTACTGGTGAAAATATCGGTTCTGGTCCGATTCACTTACCTGAAGAAGAAATTCATACGAGTGCCGCCTGGTTTGAATTACATGAAGCAGAGCGGAGATTTGAAGAGAAAACACTTGAACAGCTGCTGCTTGGCATCGCAAATGTTCTTCAGCACATTGTACCTGCTTTTGTGATGTGTGACCGCTCAGATATTCATGTTGTTTCTCAAATTAAAGCAGCACATACCGGCAAACCGACGGTCTTTTTATATGACCATTACCCTGGCGGAATCGGCTTAAGCAAAGAAGTTCAGGCTCGTTTTGATGAAATAGCAGATGCTGCCATTCAGCTCATTGAACGGTGCCGCTGTGAGAATGGCTGTCCATCCTGCGTTGGTATGGAAATGGAAGAGGTCAACGGAAAAAGCAGTATTGTTGAATTGATGTCCGTATTTTAAGGGAAAGGAGGGAGACACCTACTCATGTCTTTAAAAGGGAAATTAAATAGAATGAAGAAGCACCTATCACATCATCACACAAATGAAATACGGCAAAAAGCAGTGGAAGGACAACCTCAGTCTGTGATGGCAGAAAACATCCCATACTTAAAGGAATGGGAGCAATTAGGTGCAGTTCCTTATCACTTTGAGGATTCCTTTTGTCTCATTCGAGAAGTTATCTATTCATTGGATGATCAGCATGGACTCTATTCGTTTGCGGAATTGCCGAAGGTCATCGAGGCGTGGAACAAAAGTGATATTCAGCATTCTCTATCAGCCAAAGGCTACAAGCCGCACGAACTGTTTTTCTTTGATACAGAAACAACTGGATTGTCTGGCGGGACAGGAAATATGATCTTCTTGCTAGGACATGCGCGGGTTTTTGCTGACAAAGTGGTGGTGAAACAGCATTTGCTCACAAATCCGGGAAATGAAGCGGCTCTTTATAAAAGCTTTCTCAATGAAGTGAATGTAGAATCTCTCGTTACATATAATGGTAAATCGTTCGATTGGCCGCAAGTGAAAACGAGACATACCTTATTACGAGATCAAATCCCTGCACTTCCAGAGTTTGGCCATTTTGATCTTCTGCACGGATCTAGACGACTGTGGAAACATAAATATGAACGAATGGCGCTTTCCGTGGTAGAAAAAGAAGAGCTGCACGTCCACCGGGAAGGCGATACGCCGGGGTTCTTAGCACCGATGATCTATTTTCATTTTTTAAAGGAACAAAACCCAAAGCTCATTGAAGGGATTTTGACTCATAATGAATTAGACGTCTTATCATTAATCAGCCTTTACATTCATCTATCCAAAAAAATTCTATCGTTGGATGCGGTAAAGGAACACGATGAAAAATATGCACTGGCAAGGTGGCATCTTGCGCATCGTGATGTACAGGAAGCAACGAAGCATTTGCGGGAATTAACTGGTGCTGATTTTGAGCATGCAAATCAGGCCGCTTATGATCTCTCTTTACAATATAAACGCCTAGACGAGTGGGATGAAGCGATTCGAATATGGGAAACATTATTTGAATCAAGCGATGTCCACTTAGCATTAAAAGCAGGTATAGAGCTTGCGAAGTTTAGAGAGCATCGTCAAAAAGATGTAAAGTCAGCTCTTTCCATCACTGAATCTTTATTATCTTTTTCATCGTTAAGTCAGCGAGACACGGAAGAACTTGAGAGGCGCAAAAAACGGCTTTTGAGAAAAGCTGGGCAATGAACATTATTGCCCGGGAAAGCGCAAAAGATGACAACGTTCGGCTCTCGACCGAAAATAAAAATTGTTTAGCACTTTTATTGTAGAAAGGACACGAATCCTGTAAAATAACGTTAGATATTGAATGAGGAGCGTATAGCATGTATAAGGGTCTTTTCTACTTGTTTTTTCTTGTGGTGATTTTGGTTGCATTTGTGTTTTCAAACTATAAAGATATTTTTCTTGCCAACTTTTAAAATAGGTTAATGCATTAGTACATGTACACCTCTTGATTCATACATTGTTAATGTAAGAAAATCAAGGAGAGGGGAATGCTACATGTACCATCATCATCATTGTAAGCCGAATGTTACACAGCCAATTGTTCATCCGACGAATCACTGCTGTACACACAGCGAGTCAACAACAATTGTGCCGCATATCCACCCGCAGCATGTAACAAATGTTCACCATCAAAATTTTCAACATGTTCACTACTTCCCGCATACGTTTTCTCAGGTGGACCCGGCAACACATCAACACTTTAACTGCGGTGGACCTTGCTGTAACAGATAAAGTGAAATGGGACTTTTATAAGTCCCTTTTTTTAAAAGCAGGTGAAAAAATGAAAATTATTGCTGTCACAGGGTACAAGCCATTTGAACTTGGGATATTCAAACAAGACGAGCCTGCACTTCAATACATAAAAGCGGAGCTTCAAAAAAGGCTCACAGCCCTTATCGAAGAAGGTCTGGAATGGGTTCTCATATCAGGCCAGCTTGGGGCAGAAATCTGGACAGCCGAAGTGGTGTTTGAGCTTCAGGAGGAGTATCCAGCGCTAAAACTTGCAGTCATTACGCCATTTTATGAACAGGAAGAGCGCTGGAATGAGCAAAACAAAGAGTTGTATGAAGCGATTCTTGCCCAGGCTGATTTTGTAGAAAGTGTCACGCATAGACCGTATGAAAGTCCGGCACAATTTAAACAAAAGAACCGTTTTTTTATTGAAAAAACAGATGGTCTTCTCGTCTTATATGATCCCGAGCATGAGGGATCGCCGAAGTATATGATCAGAGAGGCTGAAGCCTATACCGATTACCCCATTATGTACATCACAATGGATGATCTAAGAGCGCAGGTTGAGGCAGAAGATCCGTTTTTTGACTAAAAGCAAGAGAAAATTTGACAACGTCACGTATTTCTGAAAAAATATACTATGAATTCACGATATGAGGTGAAAAAGATGCTTGCTGATAAAGTAAAGCTTTCTGCGAAAGAAATTTTAGAAAAAGAATTTAAAACAGGTGTTAGAGGGTACAAACAAGAAGAAGTCGATAAATTTTTAGATATGGTCATTAAAGACTATGAGACATTCAACCAAGAAATCGAAAAACTTCAACAAGAAAACCTTCACTTGTCAAAACAGCTTGAAGAAGCGGTTGAACAAGGGAAAAAACAGCCTGCACAGTCTAATACAACAAACTTTGATATTTTAAAAAGACTATCGAACCTTGAAAAACACGTTTTCGGCAGCAAACTTTATGATTGAGTCTTGCTGAAAAGGCTTGTGTCAGATGTCATTGTCGTTTATAATAACGCTTATTGATTAACGTTCGGGTAATCGCTGTAATGCCATTTAGGGTATTGCAGAGGAAAGTCCATGCTCGCACGGTGCTGAGATGCCCGTAGTGTTCGTGCCTGGCGAAAAAATAAGCCAGGGCAGCCTGGGAAAGGCTGACGGCAGGAAAAATGCCTACGTCCTTTTAGGATATGGCAAAGTATCCTTGAAAGTGCCACAGTGACGAAGTCTCACTAGAAATGGTGAGAGTGGAACGCGGTAAACCCCTCGAGCGAGAAACCCAAACTTGGTAGGGGAACTTTCTCAAAGGAACCAAACGGAGAGAAGGACAGAGAATTCTGTAGATAGATGATTACCACCTGAGTACGAGGCTTTTGCCGTTTGCAGTACGATGGAACAAAACATGGCTTACAGAACGTTATATCCGTTATAATAAACATGATGAAAACAAAGCTCTCCTATTTCAACATATGGAGAGCTTTTATCTTGAATACATAAAAGGACGAGAAAACAGGTGATAAATCAATGAAAACCTATACACTCATCGCAACAGCCCCAATGGGCATTGAAGCAATTGTTGCAAAAGAAGTAAGAGACCTTGGCTATGAGTGCACAGTCGACAACGGAAAAGTGATTTTCAAGGGAGATGCTCTTGCCATTTGCCGTGCAAACCTTTGGCTGCGTACAGCAGATCGGATCAAGGTACAAGTTGCTGAATTTTCGGCAAAAACATTTGATGAGCTTTTTGAACAGACAAAAGCAATTGACTGGGCTACTTTTTTACCGAAAAATAGCACGTTTCCTGTTATTGGTAAATCTGTGAAATCTCAGCTTGCTAGCGTACCGGATTGTCAGCGTATCGTTAAAAAGGCCATCGCACAAAAACTAAGATCTTCCTACAACATTCAATCTGAATGGCTGGAAGAGACAGGGCCTGAGTACAAAATTGAAGTTGCGCTTTTAAAGGATAAAGCAGTGCTGACGCTTGATACGTCTGGTGTAGGTCTGCATAAGCGGGGATACCGCATGGATCAAGGCGGAGCACCTATTAAAGAAACGCTTGCGGCTGCGCTCGTCTTATTAACGAACTGGACACCTGACCGTCCGTTTGTTGATCCTTTCTGCGGATCAGGAACAATCGCCATTGAAGCAGCCATGATAGGACAAAACATTGCCCCAGGATTTAACCGGGAATTTGCGTCTGAATCATGGGAATGGATTGGTGAAGACGTATGGAACAAAGCGCGTGTGGAAGTAGAAGAAAAAGCCAACTATGATCAACCGCTTCACATTATTGCAAGTGATATTGACCATCGTATGGTAGACATTGCAAAAATGAATGCAGAAGAAGCTGGACTAAGTGAACTGATTGAGTTTAAACAAATGCAAGTAAAAGACTTTCAAACAAAAGAAGAGTACGGTGTGATTGTTGGAAATCCTCCTTACGGTGAACGACTAAGTGATAAACCAGCAGTTGAAAAAATGTATCAAGGAATGGGTGAGGCATTGAAGAGCCTAGACACTTGGTCCATCTACATCTTAACGTCACACGAACAGTTCGAAGAGTGTTTCGGAAGAAAAGCGACGAAAAAGAGAAAACTGTTTAATGGTTTTATCAAAACAGACTATTATCAATATTGGGGAAAACGCCCTCCTAGAAAACAAACAACCGAATCATGAAAAATGGCTGCACCGAAAGAAGGTGCGGCTTTTTTGCGTTCAAAAGGTATAACTCATCACGAGTCGGAATAAACTGAACTTGATTTTAAAAAAAGAGGTGTCTTCATGATTCATTATGATCAAATTCAGTTAATCCAAAAAGCACTCGCTTCGACTGCTCAAGAAATAGAAGGGCATGAAGGTGGACAATCTGCTCAGCTTACGGCAGCCATCGAAGATTTAGCGCTTGCTCAGGCATACATAGAACGTTCTGAGCATGCATTTTTAATGAAGGAAAACTATCAACATCGTCTGCGGTCATAAAAAAAGATTGTTTTTCCCCCACGTAAATGGTACTATTGAATGTCTGAATGATTCAAAAGTTGGGGGTTGAAGCAGGTGACAGCATCTCGTTTGCCTTTTTCATTATCAAAAGAACACAATTTCTACGAAGAACTGGGCAACTGGATTGGTGATGTGTTTTATGACATTTTGCCAGAAAAGGGCTTTGATCTTCGAGATGAACAAATATTCATGGCTTTTCAGCTAGAAAGAGCCTTTAAAGAAAAAAGTGTAATGTTTGCCGAAGCTGGGGTAGGCACAGGCAAAACAATCGTCTATCTATTATTTGCGGTCACATATGCTAGGTATACAGGAAAGCCTGCGATAATTGCATGTGCAGACGAAACGTTAATTGAACAGCTGGTCAAACAAGAAGGTGATATCTATAAAATTGCCAATCACCTTGATATTCAAATAGATGCGAGATTAAGTAAATCGCATGATCAATATTTATGCTTAAAGAAGCTAGAGAAAACGATGCAGCGTGAAGATGATGAGAAGTGGCTTGATATTTATGAATCGCTTCCTTCATTTGTTCATGAATCACACGGCATGCAAACCTTTTATCCGTATGGCGATCGAAAAGAGTACCCAGAACTTTCAAATGATGAATGGTCACGAATTGGTTATGACTCGTTTCAGGACTGCTTGACGTGTGATATGCGTCATCGCTGCGGTCTGAATTTATCAAGAGATCATTACCGGAAAGCGACAGACCTCATCATCTGTTCACATGATTTTTACATGGAGCATGTGTGGACAAAGGAATCCCGAAAACGTGAGGGTCAGCTTCCACTCCTTCCTGAACATAGCTCTGTTGTATTTGATGAAGGACATCTTCTTGAATTTGCCGCACAAAAAGCGTTAACGTACCGAGTGAAGCAATCAACACTCGAAACATTTTTGGAGCGTCTTTTGCAAAACGATATACGTGAAGAGTTTGCAGAGCTCGTTGAAGATGCACTTGCAACAAACGATGAGTTCTTTTATCTTTTAAAAACACATGCCAAAGAAGTCAAAGGCTCACATCGACTTGAAATTGGGCGTGTGGATGAGGTGAAGCGTTCTGCAAGTGAATTGTGTGACTTGCTAGAGAAAATCGGAGAAGCGCTCGTGTTTGAATCTGAGATGTATACGATCGATCAATACGAATTGTCTGTCGTGGAAGAGTACATTGAACAAATGGCGTATTCTTTATCACTTTATCAAAAAAATGCCATTAGCTGGCTGGAAAAACAGGAATTAGATACAACTTTTGTAGTGATGCCGAAGACGGTTGCAGAGGTGCTTGGCGAAAAAGTATTCTCGCAAAAAAGACCATATATTTTCTCTTCCGCTACATTATCTGAGAATCAATCCTTTGATTATTTAGCTGAAAGTCTTGGGATTAAAGATTACTTATCAATGAGTGTCGCTTCGCCGTATGATTACGATGAACAAATGAAGATTTATTTCCACGGAATTCAGCAGCCACTTCAAGAGCAAGAGGCAAAAGGACAGCAAGTGATCGCGCAGCTGAAAGAAAATGGAGGGCGATCTCTCATTCTCTTCCCTTCATTTGACGAACTCCATCTCTTTAGAAAGCAGCTTGAAGCAGCAAATGAATCACTGCCGTTCCACGTATATTTTGAGGGAGACGAGGAAATCAGCACGATTGTTCAAAAGTTCCAAGCAGATGAGACATCAGTGTTATGCTCTGTTCATCTGTGGGAAGGGCTAGATATTCCAGGTCAATCATTAACGAATGTGATCATCTGGGGACTTCCTTATCCTCCGCATGATCCGGTATTTGAAGCGAAACGGAATGAAGCAAAGGATGCACATGCTGAAGTTGACATTCCATATATGCTACTTCGCTTACGCCAAGGTATCGGAAGACTGATCCGGACAAGCAAGGACGCAGGAAGCATTCATATTTACTTTGATCGCAAGGAAGATGCAGTGCTTCAAAGTAAAATTGAATCCGTCCTGCCAGTGAAGCCCATCATCACATCTTAAATAGCCGAAAACGTGCAAATGAGGAGGATACCACTGTGTATCCTCCTTTTTCATTGACAAAAGAACATTCATTGAAGTAGCCTTGAAACGTACATACATATTTTATTGATTGGGGGAACAAACGTATGAGTTTTGAAGCAACAGAGAAAGAGTTTTATCAATTACTAGGTAAAATTGCCCATTATACAGAGGCGCTCCATTTACTTTATTGGGACTCTAGAACACAAGCACCTAAAAAAAGCGCGGATTTCAGAGCTGAAACCATCGGTCAATTATCAAGTGATATTTTTAATATGAAGACTTCTGATGAAATGAAAGATCTTCTTCACGAATTAAACAAACATCGAGATGAGCTGTCAAAAGATACACAGAAGGCACTCGAATTATCACAAAAAGAGTATGATGAAAACAGCAAAATTCCGAAAGAAGAATTTAAAGAATACTCGATCTTGCAATCAAAAGCAGAGCATGTTTGGGTAGAAGCAAGGGAGAAATCAGACTTCTCACTTTTTGCACCATACTTAAAACAGCTCATTGACTTTAACAAGCGTTTCATCCAATATTGGGGCGTGAAAAAAACGCCTTATGATGTGCTGCTCAATAACTATGAGCCAGATATGACGGTTGAACAGCTTGATCAAAAGTTTGGCGCACTTCGTGACGCCATCGTTCCTCTTGTGAAAAAAATCGAAGCCTCTCCTAATAAACCGGATACTTCATTTTTATCGAAAAGCTTCCCAATCGATAAACAAAAGGAATTGAGCCTCTTTTTCTTAAAAGAATTAGGATATGATTTTGACGCAGGTCGTCTTGATACAACGGTTCATCCATTTGCAGTGACATTAAGCAGAGGTGATGTACGTGTGACGACCCGTTATGATGAGCATGATTTTCGAATGGCGATCTTTGGCACGATTCATGAATGTGGTCATGCGATCTATGAGCAAAACATTGATGAAGCACTGAGCGGAACGCTATTATGTGATGGCACGTCAATGGGTATTCATGAATCTCAGTCTCTTTTCTTTGAGAATTTTATCGGCAGACATGAAGACTTCTGGAAAACGTATTATCAAAAGCTACAGGAAGCATCTCCTGAACAATTTAAAGATGTATCGCTTGAAGACTTTGTGCATGCTGTAAATGAATCGAAGCCGACTTACATTCGAATTGAAGCAGATGAACTGACGTATCCGCTTCACATTATCATCCGCTATGAAATTGAGAAAGCGATTTTCAATGAAGAAGTAGCGGTTGAAGACCTGCCTGCACTTTGGAATGAGAAATATAAATCGTATCTTGGCATTACGCCTCCTAATGATGCACTGGGCATTTTGCAGGATGTTCACTGGTCTGATGGAAGCTTTGGATATTTCCCTTCATATGCCCTTGGTTATATGTATGCTGCGCAATTAAAGCAACAAATGATCAAAGATTTACCGAATTTTGATGAGCTTATTCAAAATGGGTCTTTTGCACCGATAAAAGAATGGCTCACAGAGCATGTTCACCAGCATGGAAAACGGAAAAAGCCATCTGAAATCATTCAAGATGCAACAGGCGAAGAATTAAATGTGCAATATTTAATCGACTATTTAACGGATAAATATACAAAACTGTATTTATCATAAAAAAATGGCACCCTTTCGTGAGAGGGGTGCTTTTTTGATGCTTGAATATTCTAAAAACGAACATTTTGATCTGATCTATTATTTAAGTTCGGTATTTTTCTGGAAAAGTGCTTTCCAAGCGTCTGAAATCTTGTTATAATTTGAACACTATAACACTCATATAATCGCGTGATGATGGCACGCAAGTTTCTACCGGACACCGATACGGTCCGACTATGAGTGAGCAAAATGAAACAGCTCTTGTTTGAGCTGAAGATCCGCGGGTCGTTTTCGCATTGCTTGCTCCTCATGGACAGCAATGCTTTTTTTATGCAAAAAATTGAATGTTTGCCAATATGCTAGGGGGAAAAATGATGGAATTGTTACGTCAGAAAATTGAGAACGAAGGAATTGTTCTATCAAATCAAGTGTTAAAGGTAGATGCCTTTTTAAATCATCAAATTGATCCTGTATTAATGCATGAGATCGGTCAAGAGTTTGCTAGATTATTTAAGCATGATGGCATTACAAAAATCATCACCATCGAATCTTCAGGCATCGCACCTGCTGTAATGGCTGGGCTTGCTCTTCAAGTACCTGTTGTGTTTGCAAGAAAACGTCAATCACTCACCTTAACGGATAACCTGTTAACAGCCAGTGTGTACTCTTTTACGAAAAAAGTAGAAAGCACCATCGCTGTTTCAAATACGCATCTTAGTGAAAAAGATTGTGTGTTAATCATCGATGACTTTTTAGCAAACGGTGAAGCTGCGAAAGGGCTTGCTGCTATTGCAAAGCAGGCGAATGCGAAAGTAGCCGGATTTGGTATTGTGATTGAAAAATCATTCCAGCCCGGAAGAAATGCGCTTGTGCAAATGGGCTACCGCGTCGAGTCCCTCGCACGAATTGAATCACTTGAGGAAGGGAAAGTCACGTTTGTACGGGAGGTACAATCATGAGTGCCGCTAAAAAAGCCAAAACACTCTCGCTAGGCATTCAGCATGTACTGGCGATGTATGCAGGTGCTGTGCTTGTGCCGCTTATTGTTGGAGATGCGCTCGGGCTCACGCCTGCACAGCTGACTTACTTAATCTCGGCCGATATTTTCATGTGTGGTGCTGCCACACTGCTTCAAGTTTGGAAAAACCGCTTCTTTGGGATTGGTCTACCTGTTGTATTAGGCTGTACATTTACGGCGGTTTCTCCTATGATTGCGATTGGCTCTAAATATGGAATTTCGTCTATATATGGAAGTATTATCGCTTCAGGATGTATTGTCATTCTCCTTTCTTTTTTCTTTGGGAAGCTTGTAAGATTCTTCCCGCCTGTTGTGACAGGTTCTGTCGTCACCATTATCGGGATTACCCTCATTCCTGTCGCGATGAACAATATGGCAGGAGGAGAGGGAAGTGTGGATTATGGTTCCTTTGAAAATCTAGGACTTGCTTTCCTTGTGCTGTTTATCATTGTGCTGCTCTATCGGTTCACGAAAGGGTTTATGAAGGCGATCGCCATTTTAATCGGTATTCTTCTTGGGACAGCCGTTGCTGCGTTTATGGGAAAAGTAGAGACAGCTGAGGTAGCGAATGCCCAAGTTTTCCGCATGATTGAGCCATTTTATTTTGGCATGCCAACCTTTGAATTTGCACCGATCATGACCATGACATTAGTTGCAATTGTGTCATTAGTTGAATCAACAGGTGTTTATTTCGCACTGGGTGATTTAACAAACCGCTCTTTAAAGGAGAAGGATTTGGCTAAAGGATATCGGGCAGAGGGGATTGCTGTGTTATTAGGCGGTATCTTCAATGCTTTTCCGTACACCGCCTACTCACAAAACGTTGGGTTGATCCAGTTAACAGGAGTCAAGAAAAACCAAGTCATTGTCGTAACAGGTGTATTGCTCATGTTATTTGGTCTTTTTCCTAAGATCGCTGCATTTACGACGATTATTCCAAAGTCAGTCCTTGGCGGCGCAATGGTTGCTATGTTTGGCATGGTCATTGCATACGGTATTAAAATGCTCTCGCGCGTGGATTTTGCAAAGCAGGAGAACTTGCTGATCGTTGCTTGCTCCGTGGGAATCGGCTTAGGTGTTACTGTCGTGCCGCAAATGTTTGAGCATCTGCCGGACTCGCTGAAATTATTAACAAGTAACGGCATTGTGGCCGGAAGCTTTACCGCTATTTTGCTTCATATTATTTATCACATGATTCCTTTTAATAAAGAAGCCGGGCATGACCTGGTAGAAGAACCTAAGCAATCTGTTATGTAAACCCCTCTCTTGGAGAGGGGTTCAGATTATGGACAAAGAGCTAAAATGACCTTTTATTTTAGCTCTTTGTCTTCTTTTTAGCTTGATAAAAAACTTTTGAAGTCCTAGGAAGGAGCGTGTGAGGGTTTGTCTACAAGCTGAAAGCCCGCATCTTTTGGATACGGGCTTTTTGTGATTAGCACTATTAATGTTGTACCGGCGGCATTGTTTCGTTAATGACTGCAAATGTATAGCCCCTTGCTTTTAGCTGTATAATCAGGCTATCTAAATAGTTTGTGGTAGAGGGTTGATCATGCATTAATATAACTTTTGGTTCCCATGGCTTATTTTTCTCAAACATTTGCAATTGATTCAATACCTCTGGAACATATTGTGAGTTTTTATATCTCCAGTCAAGGCTATCAATCGTCCAGTCCCAGTAAATAAAGCCATTTTGGTTTAAACGTACTTTTTGATGATATGTTAGATTTGGAACACTGCCATAGGGGGTTCTTACAAGACGGCTGTAGACGCCTGTAACAGAGGCAAGAATACGCTGAGCTTCTCTCATTTCATTTGCGGGAGACTCGCTGTTCTGATAAAAGAGGTTTATATCATGCGTCATGCCATGAAGACCTAATTGATGTCCTTCTTGATAAAGTCTTTTCACAGCTGATTGGTGTGCTTGGATTTGCGGTCCAAGCATGAAGAACGTCGCCTTCACGTGATGTGCTTTTAATACATTTAACAGCTGATTTGATGTAGCAGAAGGACCATCATCAAATGTTAAAAAGACCGTTTTATTCGTTGCCTGTTGGTTTGGATTGGTCTTAAAATGTGTATCCAATGTTCTTGTGGACTGATCTTTTGCTTTCAGACTGATGCTTGTGTCACGGAAGTCACTGCTGGCAACATTTTTTGCTTGCCCATTTGTCGCCTGCAAATGGGGTTTAGACATATCCCAGATAAAAAAGAGAAACAGTGTAAGAAGCACTAAACCAATTACCTTTGAGAGAAGTATCGTGTTGTAGGGTGTCTTTTTTTTGGAAACCTTTTTCATTACAATCACTCCAGTCAATTAAATTTTGAGCCGAACCATGTTGTAGATTCTTTCTTTTTTCACTGTTTTTCTTGGTACTCATATTGATTATGTATATAGTGGAAAAAATCCTTCTTATATAGAAAATTCAAATGAATTAGAAATTTATGGTTGTTACTTTGTGTTGATCAGCAAAAAAAGGTGATCCATTCATGTTTAAATAAAATCCTTCTGAATAATGATCGAAACGTTAATATTTATACGCTAAGATAGCAGCAGATTTGACCATTAAGTCGAAGCGAAAGGGAGATTCCTTATGAAAGTGTTGTATAATGACGATTTCATTGAAAAAAGGGTGCTTATGTGGAAAGTGGAGACAGAGGCGATTAATCTCAAAAAACATAGAGAAAAGCTCGTACCACTACAAAATAAAGAAGAAACAAAAGAAATCAAAGTCAGTACAACTGAATCAGAGATTGGCTACTATGTAAAAGGTGAACGTGAAAAGTCATTTGCTTATTCATTTCATACGCTTGTGATGCAAAAGAAAAGCATAGTATGCGTTGGGCGAAACTTCGTGTACTAAAAAAATTTCAATGCAAGCGATGCTTACTCTCGCTGCCATGAATCTTAAAAAATTAGCTAACTAGACATGGAAAACACTATGTCCAGCGTAAACCCTTTATAATTATAGTGAAAACCCCACTTTTATTAAAAGTAAAGGGGGGGGTTCTACGGTCTGAACACTTCTCTTTTAGAAGTGTTTTTTTGCATAAAAAAAGCAGGTTCGCTTGGCTTAGAACGAACCTGTGAAGGAGGAAAACTACATCATGTTTTCACCTATATTATCCAATATTTATCAATTGTCGTCAAGACAAAAAGTTAGACGAAGGAAAATGTTTTGACTGAATTGTGACGATTTGGCATGTATATTCTTTTTTCGATAGGGGATATTAATCGAAAAATGAGGTGAAGCCGATGGCGTACATTCTTTCAGTTGGAACGAGTCTGCCAAAGAATCATGTAGATCAGAAAACAGCGGCTGATTTCGCTAGATCTCAATTTAAACGATCGTTTAAGGATATTGACCGGCTGCTGAGAGCTTTTCAAAATGGAGAAATAGAGAGCAGACAGTTTGTGCAGCCTATTGAATGGTATCAGGCGCACCACTCTTTTGAGGAAAGAAACAATATCTATTTGGAAAAGGCATTGGTCCATGCAAAAGAAGCCATCACACACTGTCTTCAGGAGAAAGCATTCCTTAAAAAACCGATTCCGATTAAAGAGATTGATGCATTATTTTTTATTTCAAGTACCGGATTGTCAACACCAAGCCTTGATGCAAAACTGATGAACGTTCTTCCTTTTTCGCCTTATACGAAACGAGTACCGATCTGGGGATTAGGATGCGGGGGCGGAGCGGCAGGATTGTCCCGGGCTTACGAATACATAAAAGCATTTCCAGAAGCAAAGGTGCTGGTCGTTGCCTGTGAGCTTTGCAGTTTAACCTTTCAGCCGCAGGATCAATCAAAAAGCAATTTAATCGGTACATCCTTGTTCGGAGACGGGACAGCGGCGGTACTGTTAACTGGAGAAAAAGGGGTATCTGAATACGCCCATCTAAAAACAGTTCCCAAAGTGCTTGGTACACAATCCGTCACAATGAAAGAGTCTGAGGATGTGATGGGCTGGGAATTCACAAGTGACGGCTTTCGGGTTATTTTCTCCCGTGACATTCCTTCCATTATTTCAGGCTGGTTAAAAGAGCAAGTCGATCAATTTTTAGAGCAGCAAGGGTATTCGGCAGAAGACCTATCGGTTTTTCTTGCCCATCCTGGAGGAAAAAAAGTAATTGATGCTTATGTTGAAAGTTTATCCTTACAAGAGGATCAGCTTTTTTCATCAAAAGAGGTACTCAAACAACACGGAAATATGTCCTCGGCCACAGTGATGTATGTCATCAAGCATTATCTTGAGCATCAATTAGCTAAAAAAGGAGATATGGGTCTTTGCGGAGCACTTGGCCCGGGCTTTTCCTCAGAGCTGCTGCTCATGAAATGGGAGGAGGCCCTGTCATGATCATTTGGCTCGTCATTGGTTTCTTCGTTTGTCAGCGGCTCATTGAAATGCTTGTGGCCAAAAGAAATGAAAAGAAAGTCAAGGCAATAGGTGCCATTGAATTTGGTGCTAGTCATTACCCATATATGGTCGCTATGCATGCGGCTTTTTTTCTCTCACTCATCGTTGAGGTATGGGTGTTCAATAGGGAGACGTCCCGCTATTTTCTTGTGCTGCTTGTTATCCTGCTGGCAACGCAGGTCATTCGATACTGGGCATTATGCTCTCTTGGGACGTACTGGAATACAAAGATCTTAGTCGTGCCAAATACGATGATTGTCAAAAAAGGGCCGTATCGCTGGTTAAAGCATCCTAACTATGTAGTGGTAGCGATTGAGCTTATGCTGATCCCGCTTTTGTTTAATGCCTATTTTACAGCTGTTTTGTTCACATGTTTAAATGCATGGATGATGGTTGTGAGAATTCAAACAGAAGAAAAGGCGCTCAATCAGTATTTGTTAAATTAATATTGAAAATCATTATCAATTGTGATACACTTTCATTAATGATAAGCATTCTCAATCACGAAGGATGGACGGTGATCACATGACAATGGTTTTCTTACTCGGTACGGTCTGTGTATACAGCCTGCTAATTGGCTTCGTATTAAAAGGTGTTTCTAAAAAATCTGCTTCCTGATCGCAGTCAATTGCGACTGATCGGGCAGCAGATTTTTTTTATTTCCTCAGATCAGAAGAAAAATCTCTTTATTTTGTGTAAAATGGTATCACATACATAACTGACTTTTCTAAAAACAAAGGGGTTTATCGCCATGAAAGACTTGTCTATTCGAGATTCGCTCGTTCAAACTACAGGTGCTTTATATCAAAGCCTTCTCAAAAGGGATGATTATGAACGCGCAGCCAAACTTGCATCGATTATTAAAAAGGAAGCAGAGGAAGAAGTATATATCGCATTTACCGGCCACTATTCTGCTGGAAAATCATCACTTGTGAATCATCTGCTCCATGAACACATCCTGCCAACGAGTCCAATCCCAACAAGTGCGAACTTGGTCGTCGTGAGGAAAGGGGAAAGTGAAGTACAGCTTCACACCTCTGATGGCCGTTTTGCAAAAATGAGCGGGACTTATGATAAAGAAGCCGTACAGCGTTTTTGTAAGGATGGGGAACAGATTGAAATGGTGGAAATCAGCGGTGACTATAGAGGACTGGAAGAAAAGGTGGCGCTGATCGATACGCCCGGAATTGATTCAACAGATCATGCCCACTTTTTATCTGCTGCGTCTATCCTCCATCAAGCAGATGCTCTTTTTTATGTCGTTCACTACAATCATGTCCATTCAGAGGAAAACATCCGTTTCATTCGTTCTATTAAAGAGAAAGTGCCAAATCTTTATTTTATCGTAAATCAAGTTGATCGACATGATGAGCATGAGACAGCATTTGAAGACTACAAAAATCAAGTGGTTGACATGCTCCTGAAAGAGGGCATTGAAGAAGAACATCTATACTTTACATCCGTAACCGATGCAGCGCACCCAAGAAACGAAATGATTCGTTTAATCGAGAAGCTGCAAGAACTGCAAACATTGCCGAAAGCATCGCTTCGTGCCTATACTGAGCAGAAAATTGAGCATGTCTTAAAAGAACATATGGACTCGTTAAAGGAAGAGCTGCAGGAAGAGGATCTTGATTCACAGCTCCAAGAAAAAAGAAAAGCAGTCAAGGAACTTGAAGAGAAAAGCCGCTTCATAGAAAATGGAGCAAAGCAGTTAGAAGATAAAGTGTCTTCTGAAGTCGAGAACATTTTAAAAAATGCAAACCTAACCCCTTTTAAGATGAGAGAGCTCGCAAGTGACTATATAGAATCAAAAGCACCTGGCTTTAAGGTAGGGCTCTTGTTCGCTAAAAATAAAACCGAGCAGGAAAAAGAAAAACGGGCAAACGATCTCTTAGCAGATGTCAAAGCAAGAATGAAAGCAGAAGTGGACTGGCATATTGCTGAGCTCCTCAAAAAAGAAGTCAAGCACTATGAGCTTGGTGAAGAGTTATTAAATCAAGTGATGGCATTTGAAACACCTGTAGAAGAATCACTGCTTGAGAACGTCATTCATCATGGTGCGACGTTTTCAAATGAATACGTTCTGCAATATGCCAAAGATGCTGGTGAAGCCTTGAAAAGACAGGCCAAACAGAAAGTGCTACCATTGATTGAACAAATGACAGAGACCTTGAAAACACAGCTCATGAAAGAAAAGGGGAAACAGCAAGAAAAATGGGCTCAGGCAACACAAGAGCTCCAAACGCTGGAGAAGTGCATCGAGAAAAATGAACAAATCAGACGAGATATTGAGCATGTGTGGGATATTTGGCAGAACGGAACAGATGAACAGGTCGAAGAAGACTGGTTCTATGAGAAAAAACAACGGATGCAGCACGACCAGCTAAAGAAGAATCATGCGTCAACTCAAATAGAAGAGAGCGAGAAAGAAAATCAGCCGCAGGCGGAGCTTGATCAAACGCGTCAGTCTCAGCACATCACGACTGCGCAGTCGATTGACCTGTTTGAGGAGCTTTCTCACATTTTATTGCCATTAGATGCGCTTGAGTCTCAAAGAAAGTCCTTTGAAAAACGAACAAAGCGGCTACAAGCGAAAGAATTCACTCTCGCCTTATTCGGGGCTTTTAGTTCGGGGAAATCTTCTTTTGCCAATGCCCTTGTTGGGAGAAAGGTTCTGCCATCGTCTCCTACACCAACTACGGCAACGATCAATAAGCTAACGCGACCAACGGAAGATCATCCGCATGAAAGTGTAAAAGTGGTGTTCAAAACCGAGCAGGATATATTAGAAGAGCTCGATCAGATTCTCGGTTTTTCTATCACAGAAGAAAAAGGGGATACGTTTAAAGCGAAACTCGAACGAACGCTGAAAAAAAGACAGCTTGAACAGGATCACCGCATCATTGTTGAGCATTTTTTAAAAGCGCATGAAAAGTTTCATGATTACATTCATAAGCAAACACCACTCAATGTCACCCTTCAAGAATTAAAGCCGTATGTGGCAGAAGAGGCTGTTTCTTGTGTGGTGAAGGAAGTGACGGTGTATTTACATACACCTTTAACGGATAAAGGACTGACGATTGTTGATACACCAGGCGCCAGCAGTATGAATAAGCGTCATACAGAGATTGCCTTTCAATATATGAAGGACGCAGATGCCCTTCTTTATTTAACTTACTACCAGCATTCTTTTTCAAAGGCAGATCGGTCATTTTTACGTAAACTTGGGCTTGTAAAAGATTCATTCAGCATGGATAAAATGTTTTTTATTATCAATGCAGCTGACCTCGCGAAGGATCAAGCAGAGCTTGAAACTGTGTTTGACTATGTGAAAAATGAGCTCACAAAAGAAGGCATCCGAAACCCAAACCTTCATCATGTATCCAGTAAGGAAGAGATCGAAGGAAAAGGGCAGACACCTTATAATCAATATGCACAGCTTAGAAAACAACTCGACTATTTTATCGAAGAAGAATTAACGAAAGATGCGATCGAGCTTCTGTATTTTGAAGCCAGTACATTATGTAGAACAGTCGACAAGCTGCATGAGACGCTGCATCAGTCAGAAGATGAAAAGCAAGCGGAAAAGAAAAAGATCGACACATCCTATGAAGCCATCGTTGATCACATGAGTCATATAAAACGATCTAAGTTAGTGACAGAAAGTGTGAAGAAGGATTTGCACGAGCAGCTTTACCATATTGTTCAGCGCCTGTCACTATTTGCGAATGATCTGTTCAAGATAGCCTTTTACCCTGGAATATCTCAAGGAAACTTCAGAGAGCAGTTAAAAAAAGCGCTTGAACAGGCACTGAAGGATTATGAATTTGAATTTGTACAGGAGATCAAGGCGCTTGATATTCGAATGGAATCGTTTATCCTTCAATACTTCCAAGAGGACTGGGAGAAAGGATTGCAGGCGGCATGTGCAGAAGATTCTTATTTTTCTCTCCGGCTGTCGCCGCCAGATGAGAAAAATGCGGAGCTGAAACAAATTGAAGTTGAAGCGGATCTAACGCCGTTTGAGCCGCTGTTAAAGAAGCAAAAATCAGCGAAAGCTTTCTTTGAACAGAACGAAAAAGCCGCGTTTATTGAAGTGATTCGAGATGTTCTTCTCCAATTAACGACTAAATGGGCGGATAAAGAAAAAGAGGAATTACTCATCAGATACGACATGATGGTGAAGACCTTTACTGAAAGGTATGAAAAAGAAGCGCTCGAGCAGCTGAGTGAACAAAAACAAACATTTATCATGAGCTTGACGACAGATGCGAAAGAGCAGGCGATGATAGAACAAGTATACGAGCAAGCAAATGAATGGAAGAACCAGTTGAAAACCATTTAATTCATGATAGACTATATAAAAAAGAAAGCAGTTGATCAAAAATGACGAGCGTACATGAAGACATTTCCGCACACTCACAAAAACAGCATGCTCATATCAAGTCCTTTCTTGTACTTGAACAGAAAAGAGAACAGGCAATTGAAACGGCTGTAATCAAGTGTGAGCAAAACGAACCATTTACAACTGACGACATCAATGCGATTACTTCGAAGATGAATGAGCTTGCACGAGGTGGTATTGTTCCGCTGCGTAAGCATGTTACGATGGATATGGTCAGGGAGTATGTCGAACGTAAACAGAAGTAAGAGTAACTTTCTCTTTTTTGGTCATCTTAACAAATGAACCGAGAAAGGGGATTGATCATGAAAAAAAAGCAGCAAGTAAAGCAGCAGGAAGAGCGTGTCCCTAAACAAAAAGAGATGCCGTCCTACGCAGAAGCAGAATCGAAAAAAATGCAATACGGGCAAAAGTAATCCAGAGGTGCCTCTTCTTTTCCAAAAGAAGAAGGCGCCTTTTATATGTCGAATTCTATGTTCTGTGATAGAATAGGAGTATTGTTTTGAAAAAGGGAGTTTATAAGAATGAATAAACACGTACTGCTTGTTGATGGCATGGCACTTCTATTCAGATCGTTTTATGCGACGGCTGTTCATCACAATTTTATGATAAATGATCGCGGCGTCCCGACAAATGGAGTGAATGGTTATTTGAAGCATTTGTTAACGGCTGTTCAGACATTTGAGCCAACTCATATTGTCTGCTGCTGGGATATGGGAAGCCAAACATACCGAAATGAATTGTTTCAAGATTATAAAGCAAATCGAGGAGAGGCGCCTGTCGAGCTCATTCCTCAATTCGATTTAGCAAAGGAAGCTACGGAAGAACTAGGAATTGTGAACGTTGGTTTAAAAGGCTTTGAGGCAGATGACTGTATCGGCACGCTTGCGGCACTCTATCAGAATGAAGCACGTGTGACCGTCCTAACTGGAGACAAAGATTTGCTGCAGATTTTGAATGATCAAGTGACAGTAGCTTTGATGCAAAAAGGAATCGGGAATTATAAGCAATATACAAGAGCCTTATTTGAAGAAGAAATGGGCATCTCTCCAAAGGCGCTGATTGATATGAAAGCACTGATGGGCGATTCAAGTGATAATTACCCAGGTGTAAAAGGAATCGGAGAAAAAACGGCATTAAAATTTATCCAGACATATCAAACCATTGACGGATTGTTAGAAAATATCCATCAACTAACGGCTGCACAGCAAAAGAAAATGCAAGCAGGATTAGAAGATTTGAAGCTTTCCCGTCTATTGGCAGAGATCAAATGTGATGTCCCGCTTAGCTGTCCGATGGATGAGACGAAAATGAATATCAATCAAGAGCGGGCTGCTGCCATGCTGCGGTTACATCAAATTAAAGGAATTGAGCCGATGGTAAATCGCTTAAGTAAAATAGAGATCAGCTAAGCCGATTTCTCACACGCTGAAGAGAAGATAAAGGGCTAAAATAACGATCATTTTAGCCCTTTATCAACAATCTTAGAGATCAGATTTTTGTATTGCTTTTCTTCGCTCTATTTTCCAGCTGAGATAGAGGCTGTTTATCTTTTGTTTGCGCATCACCTTGAGGAGTTGTCCCATTTGTGACACGCCCTTTATTGTCTTTATCCAATCAGTATCACCTCATACATTAGCATAACCGAAAAAAAGCGATTCATCCTTTAGAAAGGTGAATCGCTTTTCTAGCGAGCTGATCAGCTACTTGATTTTCCTTGCTTGGAATCCACTTAATGAAAAACAAGTCAAACTGGCTTTGAAGCTCGATCATCTCTTTCATAAAATGCTGAAAGGCTGGATTTTTAGCAAAGCCTGCATTCGCCGCACGGTCGACAACCTGTGAATCTGTTCGAAATGAAACGGAACGCAGGCCTTTTTCTGCGCAGATTTTCATCCCTTCAATGAGAGCGGAAAATTCTGCTTCGTGATTGCTCATTGATCCAAGAGGAATCGAGAAAGATTCAGCTTTTCCATCATATTTAATAAAAATGCCGATGCCAGAAGGACCTGGATTACCTGCACTAGCACCATCAATGTATATTTCAGCTGGCAAATTATTTCACCCTTTCATCAAGCGGAACCATTTTTTTCGCTGCATAAGCGTATGGTGTTCCAATCGCGGCGACGATAAATTTAATCACATATGTTGTAATGAAGATTTCAACCCATATATGAAATGGATAGGTGCCAAGAAAAGCTATGGTTGTGAAGATCAGTGTATCAATCAGCTGGCTAATCATCGTACTTCCAGCGTTGCGCACCCAAAGCGCACCGTCAGAAGGAAATATCCGGCGAATAAACGAATATACATAAACATCTAACATTTGACTGATGATATAAGCAGCAAGACTGCCAAGTGCGACCCTTGGCATAAAGCCAAATATGGTTTCCAGCGATGTTTGTGAGATGTCAGATGGAGCTGGATGGAAAAGCAAAGCCTCCTGCATGACAACTGTTAGCGTTAAAAGGGTGGCAAAACCAATCCAGACAGCTTTTCTCGCTTCATTTTGTCCATATTTTTCATTCAATACATCCGTTGCGAAGAACACACTGCCATATAATATATTTCCAAGTGTTGCCGTTAAGCCAAATAATTCAACGGTTTTGACCACTTGTAAATTTGCGGCGACCGTCGCAAAGCCAATCCAGACGAAAAGCCCCATCTTGCCAAATCCTTTATAAAATAGAAGAACAATGATAAAATTAATGATCGCAAATAAGATCCAAATACCTTCATTAAACAAGTGACATGAACTTCCTTTCTCATTGTAAAATGTAACTTTTTGATTATAGCATAACGAGCGTTTACCTTAAAAGCACGGGAAGGCGATGTGATCAATGAAATTAAGAGCACACTATACAATGAAAGTGAAATCGATTGGGTCCATTGCTTTTTTCCAAGAAGATTGGATGGAGCTAAGAGAGGCCTTGATTTTAGCAAAACATATCGACAAAAAAGAACCACAGTCACTCCTATCATTTGAAGATGAAAAAGGGGCTATGTGGTCTATAAAAGAACTTGAAAAGCTAAATGAAGAACTAAAGCTTGAACCGGATCAGCTTCAGGTCTATTTTGATGCAAGCTTTCACAAAAAAACAGGCGACTCTGGACTTGGCGTTGTCGTCTACTATAAGCTCGGAGAAGATGCTTATCGATTGAGAAAAAATCAGCCTTTCCAAGGAATCACCAATAATGAAGCAGAGTATGCAGCTTTATTTGAGGCAATAAAAGCTTTAAAAGACCTTGGGGCAAGTAGAAATTCTGTCACGATTAGAGGCGATTCACTTGTTGTCATGAATCAATTAAAAGGAGAATGGCCTTGTTATGATGATATACATAACAAATGGCTCGACCGGATTGAAGCGGCATTAAAGGAGCTGAAGCTCTCGCCAACCTATGAAGTCATTGATCGTAAACAAAATGCAGAGGCGGATCAGCTTGCAAGGCAGATTCTTGCAGACGTCCCAATCGAAAGTAAATTGAAATTAGAAGCAGACGGAGCTGAATAATGTGGATAAAAAAACAGCAGTACAAGAATTGACCGATCTTCAAGACACGTATTGTTCAGATTGTTTAATTAAAAAGCACTTTCGAAAAGAATTTGGTAAAAAGTATGCCCACTCCTTTTGTATTCAGCAATGCACAGTAGGAGAGAAAATAAAAGAATACGGACAGACGCTGCTGAAGAAGTAAGCGGAAGGCCAGGTTTTCCCTGCACAAACATCCACTCATGAAAAAAAACAGATAGAATGTGTAAAAAAAAGAACATATTCTGAAAAATGAGCCGATATAACTATAGAAAGTTTTGGTTGGGTTACTTTTTGACTAAGTGACGGATAATAGAGGAAAAGGGGAAGGCCGGCATGGATAATAAGGATTTCGAAACGGTATTACATCGAACATTTCAAGAGGTGTACAGCGATCTAGAGCAACTAGTAGATGTAGCAAAGAAGGGGAGACCTTTTCTCGAAAAAGATATTTCTGAAATTGAACAACGACTGAAGCAAAATATTTTAGCGATTGAAATTCAGCTGAAAATCAAATAAGAGAGGCGTATGCCTCTCTTTATTTTGTCTTTACATCATTGATTTAGTTGATTAGATTTTTGTTACGTTTGCAGCTTGAGGTCCACGATTACCTTCAACGATTTCAAAAGAAACTTCTTGTCCTTCTTCTAAAGACTTGTAGCCGTCACCTTCGATAGCTGTGAAGTGAACGAATACGTCGTCTCCGCCTTCAACTTCAATGAAGCCGAAACCTTTTTCATTATTGAACCATTTTACTTTACCGTTTTGCATATTACTTTTTCCTCCTAGTACTGTAGCACACCTTTTGGCATACTAAAAAAAATTTTCATCATCTAACGACTTTGCGGTTGTTAAATGATGGTTCCACTATACACCATCAAAAGTAACGCGTCAAGCAGGCGAGCCAAATTTTGAGCAGAATGTTTGATTTTTTTGTTTTTTTGGTGAATAACAATGAAATGTAAAACGTCCTCATTTTTCGAAACCTAACGTGCAGCTTGTCCGTATATAAAAAAAATACAGAAAGAGGTGCAATCATGAATCGTTATACACTTGAAGAATTTGTTCATAATACGCAGCAAGAAGATAAAGGAGAAGGGGTCTTCGAACTTGAAACACCAAGGCTTCTAGAAATTAATCTGACTGACACCATTTGGGCAAAAACAGGTTCCATGGTTTCCTATCGAGGGAAAATTAAGTTTGAGCGTGAGGGTGTTTTTGAACATGGTGTTTCTAAGATGTTCAAAAAAATGCTGTCAGGAGAAGGTACCTCACTGATGAAGGCAACAGGTGATGGGAAATTATATGTGGCAGATCAAGGGAAAAAAATCTCAATTCTTCGTTTGGCTCAAGGGGAATCTATTTTTGTTAATGGAAACGATCTTCTTGCATTTGAACCGTCTATCAGCTGGGATATCAAATTGATGAAAAAAGTGTCTGGCATGCTTGCAGGCGGATTATTTAATGTCAAACTAGAAGGGCCGGGCTTAGTTGCGATCACGAGTCATTATGAGCCGCTTACCCTCATTGTTCAGCCAGGTGACTCTGTTTATACAGATCCAAACGCGACAGTTGCATGGTCAGGGGACTTAAAAACTGAATTTGTGACAGATGTTTCATTTAAAACCTTTATTGGCAGGGGAAGCGGAGAGTCTATTCAAATGAAGTTTAGCGGAAGCGGTTTTGTTGTCGTTCAGCCTTTTGAAGAAATATACACAACAAATGGAAATCAAGGGTAAAGAAAAGGTGTCCGTCATTGACGGACACCTTTTTAAGATAATGCACGAGCATACGTTTTATTATTCATGATGAGATCTGATTGCTCGACGATATCTTCCAAAATGGTTTGAGAAGATTGTTTTAAATGCAGTTTTTTCATATTTTGTTTCATTGCTTCTAGTTTTGCTTCATCTTGCAACAAGTTGGTCACAGATTCTAAAATGTCTTCGTGTCTGTTAATGACAATAGCCGCGCCATAATCCTCAAAGAAAAGAGCATTTTCCTTTTCTTGTCCAGGGACAGGCTTGTAAAGAATGACTGGGATACCGATTGCTGTTGCTTCTGTTAAAGTAATACCGCCTGGTTTTGTAATCATACAATCTGTTACTCTGAACAATTCATCAATTTGTTCCACATATCCAAGCGCCTTCAATTGATCCGGGTGTGCTTGCTCAAGTTCGCTAAGCGATTGTTTCAGCGCTTCGTTCTTTCCGCATACAACAACAATTTGTACTTCACTGTCGAGAAGTAACGCTTCACATAATTCCTTCACATTTTTTAGTACACCGTGAGCACCGGCCATGATGAGAAGAACTTTTTTGTCTGACGATAATCCATATTTTTTATAGATCGTCGATTTTGACACGTCTGCTTCAAACTGTGGTCGAATAGGAATGCCTGTCACCTTGACATCGCTTGGATGTGTGCCGATTTCTACTAATTTTTGTTTCACATAATCGGTTGCAACATAATACCGGTCGATGTTTTCATGTACCCAAATCTTATGAAGACAAAAATCTGTCATGACATTAAAGGTCGGAATCACTTTCCCTGTTTTGTTTCGGTATTCTGGTACAACAATCATCGGGAATGTAATAATAATGATATCCGGATTGTGTAACTGAATTAATTCATCGAGACGCTTATTTCCCATCTTTAAATAAATGTTAAATTTGCGTTTATTGTAAATTTTATCTACACCGTAATAAAACAAGCGATAAAATTGTTTCCCAATGGAAAAGCTCTTCAAGTATAAATATTGAGTCACTTCTGACACAATGGGATTCGATTCTTGATACAAATTAGAAACTACAACATGTTCAAACCCTTGGGATTTGCATTCATCATACAGTGTTTTTGCCACCTGCATATGTCCATTTCCATAATTTGCGGTCAAGATTAATATTTTTTTATTGGTATTCAAGAATATTCACCTCAAATGTAATCAACAACAACAAAACTTCGAACGAAAACTATTAATCTCATAGGTCTACATATACATAAAGATAACATATAAACAGTCAGAGCATATCATTCGTCACGAAAGAATTAAACTAATTTTAAAAAACAAACAGATGGAAATGATAATGGAAGACAGAGCCATTTGTATTTTAACACATTTTGACGATTTATCATCGGACCACAGTCTATTTTATTCCCAAACGTATGGCGTTTCTTGATAAACATAATAATTAAGCCAATTCATAAACAATAAAGTTGCATGGGCTTTCCATCGATTCACTGGGACTAATGTGTCACCATCTTCTATAAAATAGTGGACAGGTTTTTGGACTGTATCATGTTTCAACAAATCCCTTTCATATTCCTGCATCAATGTGTCTGTATCATATTCAGGATGTCCAGTTAAAAATACTTGTTTATCATCATCTGAAACAATTAAACAAACACCCGCTTCTTCAGACATACTCAACACTTTCAAGTTCGGTGTGTTTTTTAATTGTTCTGTATTAATATCTGTATGCCTAGAATGTGGGACATAGTATACTTCATCGAAACCTCTGACTAATCTTTCTTTTTTCTCTTTCACAAGATGCTCAAATACGCCAAATTTTTTCTCAGGAAGCTTGATTTTTTCAATACCGTAATGGTGATATAAACCTGCCTGTGCACCCCAGCAAATATGAAGGGTTGACGTCACGTTGGTTTTACTCCAGTCCAAAATATCCTGCAGCTCTTTCCAATAGGACACTTCTTCAAAAGGTAAATGCTCAATTGGTGCGCCAGTGATGATCATTCCATCAAATTTTTTATGGCGAATCGATTCAAAGGTCGTATAAAATTCATCTAGATGCTCCCTCGATGTATTCTTCGGTGTATGCGTACTTGGAATCAAAAACGTAAAGTACACTTGCAAAGGAGAATTACCGAGCATTCTCAGCAGCTGCGTTTCAGTTTGTATTTTTTTTGGCATTAAATTTAAGATCACGATATTCAAAGGACGGATATCTTGCTTGAATGCCCTTGTCTCATCCATGACGAAAATATTTTCGCTCTCTAGTATTTGTTTTGCCGGCAGATGAACTGGTATGTTAATAGGCAACTCGCCACCCCCTGAATCAAAGCTAATTTCACTTCATTATAGGAACTTTCTGGCGATATTTCAATGTTTCAATTATGTTACAATGAAAAATAGAGCAAAAAAGAATGCTGTTTCTGTAAAAAAAGGAGGCTCTTTCGTTATGATCACAAAGCATTTATCAGATATTGACATTGCCCAAAAGGCTCAGCTGAGACCAATTCAGGACATCGCAGCAAAGCTGCAAATACAAGACGAAGAATTAGAATGCTATGGTTTCACAAAAGCGAAAATATCTTTGACTATTTTTGACCGTTTAAAAGAACAAAAAGAAGGACACGTGATTCTAGTGACTTCGATCAACCCTACGCCAGCAGGTGAGGGGAAGTCCACCGTAACAGTCGGCCTTGGTCAAGCCTTCGAAAAAATTGGTAAAAAAGCAATCATTGCGATGCGTGAACCTTCATTAGGTCCTACAATGGGCATTAAAGGCGGTGCAGCGGGTGGAGGATATTCACAGGTGCTGCCAATGGAAGAAATCAATCTTCATTTCACGGGAGATTTTCATGCCATTACATCAGCACATAACGCCTTATCTGCATTTATTGATAATCATATCCATCACGGAAATGAACTCGGTATCGACGCGCGCCGCATTGTGTGGAAACGGGTGCTTGATTTAAATGATCGTGCATTAAGACAGGTCGTTGTCGGACTTGGCGGTCAGTTAAATGGGTATCCTAGAGAAGACGGTTTTGACATTACGGTTGCTTCCGAAATGATGGCGATCCTCTGTTTAGCAGAAAACTTAAACGACTTAAAAAAACGTCTTTCTTCTATTATTGTGGCCTATAATCAAGAAGGTGAGCCAGTCACAGTGGGAGCACTTGGATATGAAGGTGTTCTGACGTTACTTTTAAAAGACGCACTCAAACCAAACCTTGTTCAAACGATTGAAGGAACCCCAGCCCTTGTCCACGGTGGTCCTTTTGCCAATATTGCACATGGATGCAATAGTTTAATTGCAACCAAAATGGCAGCGAAATTAGCCGATTATGTCGTAACAGAAGCTGGATTTGGAGCAGATCTTGGAGCAGAAAAGTTTCTGCACATTAAAACAAGAGCCGGTGATTTCAAGCCTAGTGCAGTTGTCATTGTGGCGACAGTTAGAGCATTAAAGATGCATGGCGGAATGAAGAAAACCGAACTCAAAGAAGAGAATACACACGCTGTACTAGAAGGTATACATAATTTAGAAAAGCATATTGAAACCGTGCAAGCTTTTGGTCTTCCATATATCGTTGCGGTGAACCGATTTATAACGGATACAAAAGAAGAAATTCAAGCGATAGAAGATTGGTGCAGCAAACATGGCCATCCAGTCAAAGCCGTGAATGTATGGGAAGAAGGGGGCGAAGGCGGGACAGCTCTTGCCGAGGAACTTGCGACACTCATTGAAAAGAAAAAGAACAGCTTTTCCTATTTGTATGAAGAGAATGATTCCATCGAAGAAAAGTTATCTAAAGTTGCCCAAGTGGTTTACGGGGCAGATGGGATCACACTCACATCCAAAGCAAGAAAGCAGCTGGCGGCTATTGAGAAAAACGGCTGGGCTCATTTGCCGGTTTGTATGGCAAAAACACAATATTCTCTTTCTGATGATCCAGCTTTAATCGGCAGACCTAAAGGCTTTACCATTACGATTCGAGAGCTAAAGCCATCTGTAGGGGCAGGATTTATTGTTGCCTTAACCGGAAGCATTTTGACAATGCCAGGATTACCTAAAAAACCTGCGGCGCTCGAGATGGATTTATTAGAGGACGGCAGTGTGACAGGACTCTTTTAACCGAAAGCATAAAAAGCGATTTTCTAAAAGAAGCATGTTACGATAGGAAAAAGTGAATCCTGGGAGGCTATGAGATGTCAATTTATGATATTCAGGTCAAGACCATTAACGGTCAGGAAAAATCGATGGCAGACTACAAAGGGAAAGTGCTTGTTATTGTAAACACAGCAAGCAAATGTGGACTGACTCCTCAATTTAAACAATTACAAGAGCTATATGATCAATATCATGAAAAGGGCCTTGAAATTTTAGGATTTCCGTGTAACCAATTTATGAATCAAGAGCCTGAAGGAGAAGAAGCCATTCAAGAATTCTGTTCTTTGAATTATGGAGTGACCTTCCCTATGTTTGCGAAAGTAGATGTCAATGGCGAAGAGGCACACCCGCTGTTCAAACATTTAACAAGTCATGCGAAAGGTGTGCTTGGGACGAAAACAGTGAAATGGAATTTCACAAAATTTATCGTGGACCAAAACGGAGAAGTCACTGAACGATTCTCTCCGAAAACACCACCAAAAGAATTAGAAAGCTCTATCATCGCTCTTTTGGACAAATAAGATGCTGACAGTCATGCAGCGAAAGCAATTGGAGGCAGCTGCCTCCTTTGTTTCAGATAGGCTGAAGAATGAACCGACTGGACACGACGCGGCTCATATTGCTCGTGTGCGCCAGCTTGCTGACCATATTGCCAATCAAGAAGGCGGCTCTCTTTTTATCATCGAAATGGCAGCGATTGTACATGATTTAATTGATGAAAAGCTGTCAAGTGAATGGAAGGTCACCGAGGAGCAGCTTGAGCATCAGCTCCTTTTGTGGGAAATGGACACGCGAGATATCCGGTATATCATGGACATCATTACAACGATGTCTTTTCGTCATCGGCATAAGCAGTTTAGGCCAATGACGTTAGAAGGGGCGATTGTTCAAGATGCGGATAGGCTGGATGCGATAGGAGCAAACGGCATCGCAAGGGTGTTTACGTATGCGGGCGCAAAAGGTGAGCCCCATTTTACAAAGGACACGAAGCAGGGCTCTGTGCTAAAACATATGGAAGAAAAACTGCTCAAATTAAAAGACTTGATGAACACTCGTGCAGGAAAACAGCTTGCTGATGAGCGGCATGCATTGATGAGTTTATTTATCAAGACGTGGAAAGAAGAATGCGGCCTTACAGATGAGTAGGGTCTTTATGTGTGTAAGGAGGATGTATCAATGAAAATAACAGCCATAGAACCGACGCCAAGTCCGAATACGATGAAGGTCATTTTAACAGAAGCACTTGCCGGTGGGAAAAGCAACAACTACAAAAAGGATCAAAAAGACGAAGCACCAGAGATGATCAAGCGTATTTTAAGCATTGAAGGGGTAAAAGGGGTCTATCATGTCGCGGATTTCCTAGCTGTCGAGCGGAATGCAAAATTTGACTGGCAGGGTATTTTACAACAGGTCAGAGAAGCGTTTGGACAAGAATCAGAAGGCCTTCAGGAAGGATCGTCATCAGGTGATGACACATTTGGCGAAGTGAAAGTGTTTGTCCAAATGTTTAATGGGATTCCGATGCAGGTCAAACTGTCAGATGGTGAAAGAGAAGAGCGGTTCGGCATGCCTGAACGCTTTCAAGCAGCCATTTTAAAGCTTAGAAGCAGCTCAGACAATGTCGTGTTTGAACGAGTATGGAAAGAACATGGCGTTCGTTTTGGGGAATTTGCGGATATCGGGCAGGAAGTCACAGAAGAGCTGCAAGCAGCCTATGATGACGAACGTTTAGCACGATTAACAGAAGCCGTCAAAGAAGGCCAAGAAGCTGTAGATAGACAGGTGAACCGAAAGGCATATGATGTAACAGAAGATATGCTGCGTGAGGAAGATTGGAAAAAACGTTTTGCTCATTTAGAGCAAATGCAGCCAGAAGAAAAGGATATTCCTGTTTTAATGAAAGCAATGGAGGACCCCAAAACGTCTATTCGCAGACAAGCGGTTGTGAATGCTGGCATGATTGAAGATCCTGCCATTCTGCCTATTTTATATAAGGGGCTCGAAGACAAAACAGTAACGGTCCGTAGAACGGCTGGCGACTGTATTTCGGACCTTGGTGACCCAAGTGCTATAGATGCTATGATCGCTGCATTAAAGGACCCGAGTAAGCTTGTCCGCTGGCGTGCAGCCATGTTCCTTTATGAAGAAGGCGACGAAACAGCACTTGAAGCATTAAAAGAAGCAGAGCAAGACCCTGAGTTTGAAGTCAGCCTTCAAGTAAAAATGGCGATTGAGCGCATTGAGCATGGGGAAGAAGCGAAAGGCTCTGTATGGAAGCAAATGACAGAAAGTAGAAAGAATTCATCAGAATGATGGGGAAAATGAACAAGCTGCTAATGAAAAGCAGCTTGTTTTTCTAAAAATGATAGACAGAAAAATTTTTTTAGAAAAATTATTTTGAATATTGTTGAAATATGCGAAAAAACTCTATATAGTAGTACCAATATAGAATATTGGAGGTCAGATTTTATGACACGAACCTTGCTGAGCGCTTGCTTCAGCAGCCATGTTGGTCATCAGTCATTCATAGGTGGCTAAATAAACAGAAAATTTGTAAAATAAAATCAACTCAAAATCATGCAGTCAACAAGACTTGTAGTATAGGAGGCTTTTTAAACAGATGGCAGAACTACGCAGTAATATGATTAAACAAGGAATCGACAGAGCACCTCACCGAAGCTTACTAAGAGCAGCGGGGGTAAAGGATGAGGATTTCGGCAAGCCATTTATTGCCGTATGTAATTCCTATATTGATATTGTCCCAGGGCATGTCCATCTTCAGGAATTCGGAAAGATTGTCAAAGAAGCCATTCGTGAAGCTGGCGGGGTCCCATTTGAATTCAATACGATTGGCGTCGATGATGGAATTGCGATGGGGCATATTGGGATGAGATATTCATTGCCAAGCCGTGAAATCATTGCTGACTCTGTAGAAACCGTTGTATCTGCTCATTGGTTTGATGGAATGGTTTGTATTCCTAACTGCGATAAAATCACACCAGGAATGATGATGGCAGCGATGCGCGTGAATATCCCGACTGTCTTTGTGAGCGGCGGACCGATGGAAGCGGGTAGAACAAGTGATGGCAGAAAAATTTCTCTTTCTTCCGTATTTGAAGGGGTTGGCGCTTACCAGTCAGGTAAAATCAATGAAGAGGAATTAAATGAATTAGAGCAGTTTGGCTGTCCAACCTGTGGATCTTGTTCAGGTATGTTTACAGCAAACTCCATGAACTGTTTAGCAGAAGCACTTGGTATTGCTCTTCCTGGAAATGGAACGATTTTGGCGACATCACCAGAGCGAAGAGAATTTGCGAAGAAGTCAGCAAAACAACTCATGGAACTCATTAAAAAGGATATTAAACCAAGAGATATTGTCACTGAAAAAGCAATTGACAATGCATTTGCATTAGATATGGCACTAGGTGGTTCAACGAATACAGTTCTTCACACACTGGCGATTGCAAATGAAGCAGGTGTTGAATATTCACTTGAACGGATCAATGAAGTAGCAGAACGTGTGCCTCATTTATCAAAACTTGCGCCAGCTTCGGATGTTTATATTGAGGATTTACATGAAGCAGGAGGCGTCACGGCGGCACTCAATGAATTGTCTAAAAAAGAAGGGGCCATTCATTTAGATACAATGACCGTCACTGCGAAAACGCTTGGCGAGAACATTGCGGGACATGAGGTAAAAGATTATAACGTCATTTATCCAATTGACAAGCCATTTACTGAAAAAGGCGGCCTAGCCGTTTTATTTGGCAACCTTGCGCCAGATGGAGCGATCATTAAAACAGGCGGAGTACAAGACGGGATCACACGTCACGAGGGACCTGCGATCGTATTTGAATCCCAAGAAGAAGCCCTTGAAGGCATCATTAATAGAAAAGTAGAAGCAGGACATGTAGTCATTATTCGCTACGAAGGACCTAAAGGCGGACCTGGAATGCCTGAAATGCTTGCACCTACTTCACAAATTGTCGGAATGGGACTTGGTCCAAAGGTTGCATTAATTACTGACGGACGTTTTTCCGGCGCTTCTCGCGGATTGTCAATTGGACACGTCTCTCCAGAGGCAGCTGAGGGCGGGCCGCTTGCCTTTGTTGAAAATGGTGATCACGTCGTTGTCGATATTGAACAGCGCATTTTAAGCGTAGATGTTCCCGAGGAAGAATGGGAAAGAAGAAAAGCAAACTGGAAAGGCTTTGAGCCAAAAGTAAAAACAGGTTACCTTGCTAGATATTCAAAACTTGTGACATCAGCCAATACAGGCGGAATCATGAAAATTTAATTTGATATCGAACATTTGAAAATTGGCTCTCTCTATAGTATCCTTTATTCACAACATAAGGATTTTAGAGGGGGCTTTTTTATGTCAATGGCATATGAAGAATATATGCGCCAGCTCGTTGTACCGATGCGCCAAGAGCTGACAAGTGCAGGATTTCAAGAACTGACAACGGAAGAAGTAGTAGAACAAACGATGCAGGAAGCAGAAGGAACGACATTTGTGGTAGTCAATTCTGTATGCGGATGCGCTGCCGGATTAGCACGCCCAGCTGCCACTCAAGCTGTGATGAAGGCAGAAAAAACGCCAGATCGAATCGTAACAGTTTTTGCTGGTCAAGACAGGGAAGCAACGGCAAAAATGAGAGAATACTTCACAGGTGAAGAGCCATCTTCTCCATCTATGGCACTTTTAAAAGGAAATGAACTCGTTCATTTTATCCCGCGTGACGAAATTGAAGGTCATGAAATGGAAGACATCATGAAAAACGTCTTATCTGCATTCGAAAAACATTGCTAATACAAGTGTTGAAATGTCCTGTGATCCATTCAGGGCATTTTTTCTTGATTATGATGGAGGAACAGCATGCTTATCACAACAAGCTTTAGAGCAAATGATCAAACGATTGAAACAGCAAAGGCACTTGCAAAGGATTTACATGGTGAGTATGTAGAGAGGCGCAAACAATCCGTCAAGCAACTTGCGATGAAACGAGGGGACGTCCTTGTTGTGGGAAAAGAAAGATTCGAATGGTATCAGCCAAATGGTGAAAAGTTCTTTTTCCATCCAAGCTCAGCGATGTTCAGGGTGAAACGGCTTCTGCGCGGAGAAAAAGATCCTTTAATTGAAGCAGCGCAGCTTCAGCCGGGCGATTCCTTTTTAGATTGTACGCTTGGCTTAGGATCAGACGCCATTACAGCAAGCACGGCAATAGGTAAGAATGGAAGGGTCGTCGGTATCGAAAAGAATCCCATTACAGCATTACTAGTGCGAGAAGGACTAAATACATGGGAAACAGGGATAAGTGAAGCAGATGAAGCGATGAAACGAATATCTGTTTTAAGCGGAGACAGCATTGAGCAGCTAAAGAAACTCCCTGATGATTCATTTGATGTCGTCTATTTTGATCCAATGTTTGAGGAAACCATTCAAGAATCTGCAAGTATAGCACCGCTTCGTCATGCGGCAGAGCACCACTTTGACCACGAAATTGCCGTGCAAGAAGCGCTGAGAGTGGCAAGAAAAAGAGTGGTTTTAAAAGATCACTGGAAAAGCACACGATTTCTAGCAGGCTCCTATCAATTTCACGTCTTAAAACGAAAAACAGCCCAATTTCATTATGGATATATAGAGAAAGAAAAAAGCCCTCACTAAGGGCTTTCAGCGCGCGTACAAACCCTCGCATTCTTTGTCAGGACTGCGCTCTAGTGCTCACGAATGTCAAAATCGCTCCGCTCCGGTACTCGTCCTTCCTAGACTGCAAAGGTTTTCTATCACGCTGAAAAGAAGACAAAGGGCTAAATGAAGATCATTTTAGCCCTTTGTCAACAATCTTAAAAACCCTCATTAAAGGCTTTTAATCCGTAATCTCCATATAGACAAAATAAAATAACGTCAGCAAGGAAGCCGTAATGAAAAAACCTTCAAGCATACCCATTCCTCCCAAATTTTAGTCGCCTTTACTGCCATTGTAAACGTTTTACTATGAAAAAGAAAGTCTCAAATCGGTGACCAAATTGAATGACTGAAAATTCATTATATGCTAGAATAGCAGTATGATAACTTATGGAAGGAATTAGATATCATGAAGATGTGGATGAGAAAAACGCTTGTTGTGCTCTTTACAATCGCAACTTTTGGTTTAGTCTCTCCTCCGTCGGCTTTGATGACAGACAAGCCTTCTGAACTTTCTTCATCTGATAAAACGCCTTATACAGCAGTTTATGATACATCAGATGAAATGCGCAGCTGGGACCTATCGCAAGAGGACAACAAAGAGCAGATAGACCCTTTTGAGCAATATAAGCAAAAGGTGCTATCAAGTGCAGAAAATCAATCCTTTCTCAAATTTGGTCGTAAAATCACACCTGTCATTGAGGACGAGTATAGAGAAGAGATTCAACCGAAGATTGAACAAGTGTTAACCGACTATTTAACAAATTTCAAAGATGACGAAAAATTTCAAGATGTTGTTTTAACTGATCAGCCTTCAAGCGGAAATGGCGAAAAAATCTTTCACATTTACAACCGCAAGACCGGAGAAGATTTGCTCCGTTTTCATGTCAGAAGAGATCAGCCGCCTCACAGCGGATATTGGTTTAACTTTCATTACCATACAGCAGAAGATGGATTCCAAACGCATTATGAACTCGGTAATATTTACTGGGACAAAAACACCCCACCAAGCTGGATGAGCCACTAGAAGGAGATGCCATACCAATTGAAAAAGTATACAATGAACGAAATGGTGCAGATTACAAAACAAATGTTAAACGAACGCGGAGTGAAAATTGAAGATATCGCACACATTGTGCTTAAGCTCCAAGAAAAATATCATCCAAACCTTCCACTTAGTGTCTGTATTGAAAATGTTGAAAAAGTGCTGAATAAAAGGGAAATTGTCCATGCTGTTTTAACAGGACTTGCCCTTGATCAGCTGGCAGAAAAAAAGCTGTTGCCAGAACCTTTACAGCACTTAGTTGAAACAGATGAGCCGCTCTATGGAATTGATGAGATTATTCCTCTTTCCATTGTCAATGTATATGGATCAATCGGTTTGACCAACTTCGGTTATTTAGATAAAGAGAAATTTGGGATTATTCGAGAATTAGATGAAGGTCGTCCAGGTGAAGTGCATACTTTCCTTGACGACCTAGTCGCTGCACTTGCCGCAGCAGCAGCAAGCCGCATTGCTCACTCACACCAAGATATTAAGGATGAAGAGCAGGATCGAGTGAATCAAGTATAAAAAGAAAAACATGTCTGCTCATCATGCAGGCATGTTTTTTTGGTTTCAACAAAAGCCGAAATAAGGTAAACTACAACAAGAACATAAATAAAGGATGAAAAAAATGAAACAATACAAAGAGTTATGCCGTCATGTATTACAGCACGGGGATGAAAAAGGTGACAGAACGGGAACAGGTACAATCAGCACGTTCGGTTACCAGATGAGGTTTGATTTACAGGAAGGATTTCCTCTTTTAACGACAAAGAAATTGCACCTGAAATCGATCATTCATGAGTTACTGTGGTTTTTAAAAGGTGATACAAATGTCAAATATCTTCAAGAAAATGGTGTCCGAATTTGGAACGAATGGGCAGATGAAAATGGAGAACTGGGGCGCGTGTACGGAGCGCAGTGGAGATCATGGGCGAGCGGAGACGGCGAGACCGTGGACCAGATCACAAAGCTGATCCATGATATTGAGCACAACCCGAATTCAAGAAGACTGATTGTCAGTGCTTGGAACCCAGGGGAAATTGATGAAATGGCGCTGCCTCCTTGTCATTGTCTGTTTCAATTTTACGTATCAAACGGGAAGCTTTCCTGCCAGCTGTATCAAAGATCGGCAGATATCTTTTTAGGTGTGCCATTTAATATCGCTTCATATGCCCTTCTAACGATGATGATTGCAAAAGTCACAAATCTTGAGCCAGGAGAGTTTATTCATACACTAGGAGATGCTCATATTTACCAAAATCATCTTCCACAGGTGAACATGCAGCTAGAGCGCGAGGAACGCACGCTGCCTGAGCTTCGTATCACAAGAGATGTAAAGAGCATTTTTGATTTTACGTTCGATGATTTTGTGCTTGAGAACTATGATCCGCATCCGCATATTAAAGGAGAAGTTAGTGTATGATTTCCATGATTGTGGCGACAGGAAAAGACAGAGTCATTGGTCAAGATAATCAAATGCCGTGGCATTTACCAGCAGATTTAGCGTATTTTAAAAAAGTCACAGGCGGGCATACGATTGTCATGGGTAGAAAAACATTTGAATCCATTGGACGAGCACTGCCTAACCGCCGAAATATGGTGCTCACCACAAATTCTTCTTTTAAAGCAGACGGATGCGAGGTTGTCCATTCAATTGACGATATTTTGGCAATTGGGGAAAGCGAAACCGAGTTATTTATCATTGGCGGGTCTAAGCTGTATGAAGAAATGATGCCGTATGCGGATCGTCTATATATCACGCATATTCATCATGCATTTGAAGGAGATCGCTACTTTCCTGATTACAATGAAGACGAATGGACGATTGTATCACGCGAAAAAGGCCATCGTGACGAAAAGAACCCCTACAATTATGAATTTGTCGTTTATGACAAAAAAGGATAAATGAGTAGGAGGAGTACGGTTGTTTCGTTATTGGTTTTTAACGATTTATGTTGTTGTATCCTTTTTAAAAAGTATGAGGCATTTGTACGATCATGAATTAACGGATCCACGCATTTCCTATACGAAACGAATGCATCTCATTCATGAGCATGCAAAAAGATTTACCCGGGGTTGTATTGATCAACCAGGATCAGTCATGACCATTCATCAGCAAAAGAAGCTGCCAGAAGGCCCCGTTATTTATATCACAAAAGAGCTATGCCCAGTCACGACGACATTATTGATTGGTCACCTTGAGAAGCCATTTGCTTTTATGGCAAAGCCGAATCTCTTTCGGTATCCCATTTTAAAACAATGGCTGAAAAAAATGGCGGTCATTCATCAGAATCAACCTGATGAGGTTTTATTAGAAGAAGCAAAGCAAAGAATCATGTCTGGGCAAAGTGTATTGCTTACAGAAGCATATTGTCACATTGTAGAGGCGCTTACTGAAGAATATGATTGTCCGCTTGTACCGATTGAAACTAGCGGAACGGATCGTCTTTTAACTGGGAAGATCGTGAAAAGACTGCGTCCTGTCAATGTCGATATTCATATTAAAGCACCAGTCATGATCAGTGACTACGCACAAAAGCGTGCATAAAAAACCAGCATCCGCTATTAGGATGCTGGTTTTTTTTAAGCAGCAGGAACGTTCACGCAATAAAATAGAATACAGAAGAACATCGACGCACTGCCGCCGAGGACAAAGCTGTGCCAAATCGCATGATGATAGGGGATTTTCCGCCAAATATAAAAGATGGTTCCTACTGAATATAATATACCGCCTAACAGTAAGAGGCCAAATCCTGCACCTGTTAATTGGATGTAAAGCGGTTTAATGGCGATGATAATCATCCAGCCCATTAATAAATAGACGAGGGTGGACACGATAATAAAGCGTTTGACGAAAAAGATTTTAAAGACAATACCACCAGCAGCAAGGGCCCATACAATTGCGAGCAGTGTATAGCCGAGAGCACCTTTTAATGGTCCAAGTAAAAAGGGGGTATATGTACCAGCAATCAATACATAAATAGCCGAATGATCAAGGATTTCAAAAATATCTTTTGTTTTTTTGTGCCGAATGCTATGAAGCAAGGTCGAGCTTAAATAGAGCAGCAGCATGGATGCACCAAATATCGAAAAGCTGATAATGTCTGTGACGGTGCCGTATTGAACAGCGAATAAGACGAGAAACACAAGGGCTGGTATGGATAAAATAACACCAATGCCATGTGTAATGGCGTTTGCAATTTCTTCTTTTACAGTAAACAATGGATGTCCTCCTTTTATTGAACCGGTATATAACCATCAAGTGACTTCAGAAATGAAAGACCTTCAAGTGTAATCTTCGTGCCGGCCCTGCCTTTTCCTTTCGTCACGTATGCTTTTTTCTCAAGATCATCTAATCGGCTCCTCACCTGCTGAGGGGTCAGCGGAATGTCGCCTTGTTTGCTTAATTCAGACAAGATGCGTCTGCTGGCTGCTTCTCCTTTCTCATTGAGAGATTTAATGGCTTCCAGCAGGAAAATAAACTCCTGTTTTTCCATTAGTGTGAGTTGGTGTTCTTCCTTTTTTCCTTTTACGTCTGGAGAAAGAGGTGTTAACACAAATGGCGGTAAGTGGTGTAAAAATACTGTTTGCCCCTCGAGAATGGCTGCGGCATAATGAACGATATTTTTGAGTTCCTGTACGTTTCCTTCAAATGGATACTGCTGCAAGATGTCCCAAACACTTGGATCAATGTCAGGCGCCATGTTAAGTCCTTGAAAGAAAGCATTTGTTAACACAGGAATGTCTGTTTTTCGTTCGGCTAAAGCCGGAATGGCCAAATGAAGAACATTCAGACGATAAAACAGCTCAGGTAAAAAAGTCGAGGAAACCCTGAGTGCCTCTATTGATAAAGACGAAGAAGCAATCACTTTTGTTGCAGGTGAAGTATCTAGAAAACGAATGACCTGATGCTGCATCGGAATACTTAACGCAGCGATTTCGTCTAAATAAAGAATTTGACTGGTCTTTTCTGTGAAGGCTTTCTGTATGACTCCTTCATCTAAGATGGGGCAATATATATGTGTTAGTGAAACGTTTAAAGCAGCTGCATTGGCAATTTCCTGGGCAAATAGTGTTTTGCCTGTGCCAATTTCTCCTGTTATCAAGACCGGATGCTCGTGTTTTGTGAATTGCTTTGCTAGATGAATGGCACGCTTGATATCTTGATGTTCTCCATATATAGACGTAAACGAATGTGTGGTCATCGGGTGATTCCTTTCCTTATGGTTCTAATTGGTTCAATTGTAACACCCAATTAAACCAAATGTACAGAAAAACGAAAAAGTTTATGAAATTTAAGCTTGATCCATGATCTATTGGTTTATTTTTTGAATATTCATGTTATAATGACAAATTAAATAAGGTTAAAGAGAAAGGATCTTGTACATGAAACCGTTGCTCAAAGAAAACACGCTAATTCAAGTGAAAGACATCTTAAAAGCCCATCAAAATTTGAAGGATGTAGTCATTCATACACCACTTCAAAAAAATGAGCGACTTTCTGAACGATATGAATGTAATGTCTACTTAAAAAGAGAGGATCTTCAAGTAGTTCGTTCCTTTAAATTAAGAGGCGCTTTTAATAAAATGAGCCAGCTTCCAAAAGAGAAACTAGAAAATGGCATTGTCTGCGCAAGTGCTGGAAATCATGCGCAGGGTGTTGCCTATTCTTGTAAATATTTAGGTATCCACGGGAAAATCTTTATGCCTGCTACGACGCCAAGGCAAAAAGTATCACAGGTGGAGCTGTTCGGAAAAGAATATGTTGAAATTATTTTAACCGGAGATACGTTTGATGATTCGTATCATGAAGCCGTAATATGTGGAGATAAAGAGAAGCGTGAGTTTATTCATCCTTTTGATGATTTGGATGTGATGGCAGGACAAGGAACGACTGCTATAGAAATATTAAATGATATCGAAGTAGAGCCTCACTTTTTATTTGCAAGTGTCGGAGGGGGAGGTCTATTATCTGGTGTCGGTACATATATCAAAAATATCGCACCAGAAACCGAAATCATTGCAGTCGAACCGCTTGGCGCAGCTTCACTCCATGCTTCCCATGAGAAGGGCGAGGTTGTGACACTTGACTCGATTGATAAGTTTGTAGACGGAGCAGCGGTTCAGCGGATTGGCGAAAAGACGTTTAAGTCGCTTCAATCTGTTGTCGATAAAATCAGTCTTGTACCAGAAGGGAAAGTATGTACAACCATTTTAGAGCTGTATAATCAATGTGCGATTGTAGCAGAACCGGCAGGCGCATTGCCGATCGCAGCATTAGATGCCCATCGCGAGGAGATTAAAGGCAAAAATGTTGTTTGTATTGTCAGTGGAGGAAATAATGACATTGGCAGAATGCAAGAAATCAAAGAACGCTCGATGATCTATGAAGGGCTTCAACATTACTTCATTGTCAACTTTCCTCAAAGAGCAGGAGCACTTCGCGAATTTTTAGATGAAGTGTTAGGGCCAAATGATGATATCTCACGTTTTGAATATACGAAAAAGAATAACCGGAGCAAAGGTCCCGCGCTTGTCGGCATCGAATTGAAAGAAAGAGATGACTATGCTGCGCTTATTGAACGAATGAATAAAAAAGGCTTCCACTATGTTGAAGTGAATAAAGATCAAGATTTATTCCACCTATTTATTTAGGCTTAACAGATAATTGGAAAAGAGGATTGATCGTTTGTGCTGTTCAAAACAATATGTTTTAGACGGATGGATGGAGCTCATATCAAGGTAACAGAAGTCCCTGTTCTAAAGGGAGATGAGACATATAGTCTCATGCTCACCTTTAGACTTGAAGCTTTCTTGAAAAAAGTCTATGTATCTAAAGGAAAGAGAGCTGTGTACTCTTTCAGAGAGGATGTGAAACGTAACGTCAAGTGGAGCACATATGAACAGATCTACCGAGAGCCTACACTGAAACACAATGCGTAAGCACAAATCTTTGTCAAAAGGGGTGAGCAGTCATTTTGAAATGGCCGCTGCTCAGTTTGGCAAGGATTTTTTTCATGAAAAGAAGAAAATGTGACAAATTCAAAAACGTTCTGACAGTTGTTTTCAAGTGTGCGGGAAATAAGGTAATATCATATGTAAAGACTAAGACAGCAAGGATGAGACGATAGTGAAACAAATTAAAATTGTAACAGATTCAACTGTGGACCTTCCGCAAGACAAAATCAATGATCTTTCCATTCACGTGATTCCGCTCAATATCTCCATTTCTGGAGTTGATTATATTGACCGAGTGAATATTCAGCCAGATGAATTTATTGAAAAAATGGAGGCCGCTGAGGAACTGCCGAAAACGTCTCAGCCTGCGATCGGTCAATTCGTCGAATTATATGAAAAGCTGACGGCAGATGGAAGCGAAGTAATAAGTATTCATTTAACTGGTGGGATGAGCGGCACTGTTCAAACTGCTGAAAGCGCTTCGAAAATGGTAGATGGAAACATCACGGTGATCGACTCGAATTATATTTCCTATGGATTAGGTTTTCAAGTCATCAAAGCAGCAGAACTTGCCGAAAAGGGTGCAAGCTGTGAAGATATTATCTCAGAGCTAGATAAAATCCGCCTTCAAACAAAATTATATGTCACAATTGATACATTAGAAAATCTCGTCAAAGGTGGAAGAATTGGAAGAGGAAAGGCGCTGATCGGCTCGCTTCTTCACATCAAACCAATTGCCAGCTTAACAGACGGGGTATACACGCCAGAAGCGAATGTGAGAAGCTACTCTGCTCTTGTCCGTTATTTAACAAAACAGTATGTACAGGCGGTAAAAGGAAAAACAGTTCAAGCTATTGGGATCGCGCATGCAGATGCATTAGAGCTTGCCGAAAAGCTCAAAGCAGCGCTGCTTGACCACACACCTGAGGCACTTATTGACATCGCCTACACTACACCGATTATTTCGTGTCATACTGGAAAGGGCGCAATAGGCTTTACTTTTTATACCGATTGATTGAAAAAAGGGGATGGACGTATCATGGATCGAAAAAGGGGAGCCTTGCTTGGTGCGCTTATGATGATAAGCGTGCTTCTTTTAGTCTCATGCTCAAATGGACAAATCAAGGATGCGTTAAATTATCAAATTGAACCGTTTGAGTTTGAAAACCAAGATGGTCAAAAGGTGTCATTGGATGATTTGAAGGGGAAAGTATGGGTGGCAGATTTTATTTTCACAAGCTGTGAAACGATCTGTCCGCCGATGACTGCTCATATGACAGAGCTGCAAAAACGATTAAAAGAAGAAAAATTAGATGCGCATATCATTTCCTTTAGCGTGGACCCAGAGGTCGATTCACCGAAAAAGCTAAAAGAATTTGCAAAAGCATATCCATTGACCTTTAAAAATTGGGATTTCCTCACGGGATATTCACAGTCAGAAATTGAAAAATTCGCGATGAAAAGCTTTAAAACCATTGTGAAAAAACCTGAAGATGAAGACCAAGTGATTCATCAGTCCCTGTTTTTCCTTGTCGATCAAGACGGGAAAGTGATGAAAAATTATGATGGCGTGCAAAACACACCATATGATGACATCATCAAGGACATCAAAACGCTGAACCGAAGCTAGCATAAGGATGTTCAAATGGCCGAAAACATGATACACTTTTTTAATCAGAAAAAGGAGGGACATCATCGTTTGAAGGCTCGTTTGATTTTGGTTGTGATGTCTCTAGCTATTGTTCTTTCTGCATGTTCCGCACAAGAGGCTGGCATAAAGGATAAACTAGAAGACACACAAAACGTAAAAGAACATATTACTATCGCAGCAGTTGGAGATTCCTTAACAGAAGGAATCGGAGATCAAGATAAAAAAGGCTATGCCGGCATAACCCGTGACAAGATAGAAGCGGTAGACGGCGTGCAATCTGTCACTTTAAAAAACTATGCCATTAAAGGCAGTAGAACAGTAGATTTATTAAAAAGATTAAAAGAAAAAAAGGTGCAAGACGGACTGAAAGACGCTGACTATATTTTCTTTACGATCGGCGGAAATGACTTAATGCATGTTGTTCGTCAAAATGTGCTAAATTTGACTTTTGCTCCTTTTCAAAAAGAGCAAGGTCCTTTTGAGGAGCGCTTTAAAGCCATTCTGTCTCAACTGAGAGAACAGAATGACCATGCGAAAATCATGTATGTCAGCATGTACAATCCCTTTAAGTTCAGTTTGTCTGAGCTGCGAGATATTGATGAAGTCGTCAAAGACTGGAATGCCGCTGCCAAAAAGGAACTAAAAAAAGACGGCAATGCGGATATGATCAATGTAGCAGATTTATTTGAAGAAGGATCTGATGAAAAATTACTGGCAGATGATGATTTCCACCCAAACCAAAAGGGGTACTCTCTTATGGCAAATCGTTTATTCTCCGAAGTGAAAAAAGAAGGACTGCCGAAGGAATAGGGTGACATATATGAAAAAATGGAAAAGCTTATTTTTTATTTTACTTGCGATCAATCTAGTGATTGTTCTTGCCTGCGGTATTTTGATGCTGCTGCCAGGCGGTCAATCCGCTTCAACGAAAGAAGTGAAAAGCGAGTATGCTTTTAATATTTCCAGCTCAAAGGAATCGCTCACCAGCTTTGTCAATGATTATTTAAAAAATCAAGGGTCAAGTGATATGCCAGACTTTCATGTAGCAATCGATCAAGATGTGAAAGTGACAGGCGCAATTAAAGCTTTCTCTTCAACGATTGATGCCAACGTCTCATTTACGCCAACTGTTGAAGATAATGGTGATGTGCTTTTGAAAGTGGATGACTTTTCAATTGGAAAATTGAGCATTCCGATTAGTTTTGTTTTAAGCTACATGGGTCAGTTCTATGAGCTGCCAGAATTCGTTCATGTTAAACCGGACCAAAAAACGGTTGAAGTGCGTCTGTCAGAAATGCCACTGACGAACGATATGTATGTCAAAGCAAATAAAATTGATCTACAGAACGATGAAATTGATTTCTCATATTATCATCCAAAGCAATAGAACGTGTGAGTCAGGAGTGAAATCATGAAGCGAGTCTATCAATATTTTAGTTTACTGTCGTTTTTATTTGCTGCGTACTTTGGCATTACAGCTGCCAATGATTTAAAAGCAGAAAATATCGATCAGTTTTACTTAAATATTGCCTACTGTGCATTATTTTTAGGCATCATGATTCTTGCTTTTGATTTTCAAAAGCAAGAAAAAGCTGAAGATGTCTCGTAAGGAGCCTTTTCCATTGAGGAAAGGCTCTTTTTATATTTGCCGAGACAAGACCACCTTCGCCATAAGCTCTGGCTTTCCGTTAGCAAACCCATGAAGCAGAATCAGGTATGCGCGCTTTGTTTGCAGATGAACTTTTGGGATATCAAGCAGTACACTTTGAGTGCCAGCGGCTTTCAATTCAAAATGATATTTATTCGGCGTGAAATGATGGAGGTGGGTGCTGTTTACATAACCAAGCTCCTTCGAAAGGATTCCTTGGTCTCGTTCATATATATCTATAGAAGGAAGGTCCGGAGACAGCTGTACAAATGTAAGGGCTGACAGGTCTTCTTGTTTGATCACAGTGTCTTGCTGCTCAGTCAATAGTGCAAAGCCTGCATGAGCACCTGTGATACATAGTGTGTAGGTCTCGCCGCTCTTAAATCTCATGCGAGAATGAAGGATTTTTTCTTTTGTAGCTAGTTTGAACACTGCTATTTCATAAATTCCTTCATCCCACTCCATATAAGCGGTCAAATGGCTGTAAGGCATTGTTTTTACAACTTGCTTTTGATTTACATACACAGCGAGCTCACTCAAATCTGGTGCTGCATGAAATAGTCGAATAAAGGCTTTTGATGAAGTGCTGCTTTCAAGATACCCGTAGGCGGCAGCGAATGGCCGATATGGAAAGTTATGACAAAAGAGCTGCTGCATATCATCAATCCCTTCTTTCTCATGCGATGGTGTTTGTTGTAGCGTATGCATGAAAAAGACGATCTGTATAGGCAAAGAAGCATAGAAAAAAGCCTGACGTAAAACGTCAGGCCTGCATGTTAAGAGGGAGAAGAATATTGATGGTATTCAGCCAGTTTAATGAATGTTTTCTCATCCTCAATTAAACCACAAACGCCGCACTGGACTTTCATTTGAGGACCTTGATAGCTCATATGAAAAGGAGAAAGCTGTTCTCCTTCATATCTTTCGACAACCGCTCCTGTTGCAGGATCTAGCTTTACAGGTTCTGAAAGCTGCTCAATGAGATTAAAGCGCGTTCTGTTTGTTTTACAGTTTGGACAAAGATAAGGGCTTGTCATGGTTGATTGCACCTCTTTTTATCCGTAGCATGTCCTGTGCGCTAAAATCTATGCTTAATCCTTTTGACTTTTATCCAGCTTTTTAAATAATCTGATCATTGTTTTCAGTTCTTCGTCCTCAAATGACTCAAATCGTTCCATAAAGTATTCTGTTTTCTTTTTCTCGAAATGCTCAGTAATTTCCTTACCCTTATCGGTTAAGTGGATTTTGATGATGCGGCGATCCTCTTTTGAACGGATACGGGTGATCCAGTCCTTTTCTACGAGTGTGTCAGTCACAGCAGTAATATGACTTGCAGATACGCCAAGAATGGAAGCGAATTCCGTTACTTTTTTTGCACCTTGCTCACGGAGCAGATTTAAAATGAGAAATTCATTCCGAGATAATTCGTTTTCGAGCAGGCTGTTAATTTCATAACGGATCTGCTTAAATACGGTCCTCAGTAAAGTATCCATTTCATACATCATTTGTTTTCTTTGTTCCAATCATTAAACCCCCATTATATTTTAAGATACGACAGAATGCTTTCTTTTATTTTAGGTATACAAGTCGTATCATTTTCATTATTTTTTATCATGTTATAATATGATGATACCATTTTTTAAATGAAGGGGGCACTAATATGTCTGAAAAACAAGAATTAGCCACATTTGCAGGAGGCTGCTTCTGGTGTATGGTTAAACCTTTTGACGAACAGCCAGGCATTATCAAAGTTGAATCAGGGTATACTGGCGGACATACAGTGAATCCGACTTATGAGGAAGTATGTACAAATACAACGGGACATAGAGAAGCGGTTCAAATCACGTTTGATCCTAACGTGTTCCCATATGAGAGGCTGTTAGAATTGTATTGGCAGCAAATAGACCCAACAGATGATGGCGGGCAATTTGGTGATAGAGGGGAATCCTACCGTACAGGTATTTATGTTCATCATGACGAGCAGCGAAAGCTTGCAGAAGCATCGAAAGAGCAGCTGAGCCAAAGCGGAATTTTCCAGAAGCCAATCGTTACAGAAATTTTAGACGCAGGTCCTTTTTATCCAGCAGAAGAATATCATCAGCATTATTATAAAAAGAATAAAATGCACTACGAACGATATCATGTCGGTTCGGGCAGAGCCGGTTTTATTGAGTCTCATTGGAGTGATAAATAATGGCAAATGAAAAAGAAAAGCGTATAAAAGAATTAAACCGAATGCAGTACGAAGTCACGCAAAATAATGGCACAGAGCCGCCATTTCAAAATGAATTTTGGGACCATAAAGAAGAAGGTATTTACGTGGATATTATTTCTGGAAAGCCGCTTTTTTCTTCTTTAGATAAGTTTGATGCTCACTGCGGATGGCCAAGTTTTACAAAACCGCTTGAAGACAAGGAAGTAGCAGAGAAGGTTGATACGAGTCATGGGATGGTGCGGACAGAGGTTCGCAGCAAAACAGCCGATTCTCATCTTGGCCACGTTTTCCCTGATGGACCAGGGCCAAACGGCCTTCGGTATTGTATTAACTCAGCCGCTTTGAAGTTTATCCGAAAGGATGATCTTGAAAAAGAAGGCTACGAGGATTTAAAACATCTATTTGATTGATCCATTAAAAAATCGTCACATGGAAAGCATCTGCTTCCGTGTGACGATTTTTTATTTTTTATGATGCGTATGATGTAATTGCTTGATGATGTGGAACAGCTTTTCTTTTGTAATGAGAGGTGCTTCATTTGAGGTGTAATTGATTAAGTCGACTTTTTGGAAGGAAGGGTGCAGATGTGGTCTCGGTAAGATTGCATAAAATTGTTCATGCTCAAACAGTGCATCTGCTTCGTGCGGGAATGTGAGCTCCTCGTGAAGCTTTTCTCCAGATCTTTTCCCAACAACGAGAATATCCGGAGATTTAGCATTGATTTGAGTGGCATATTCATGAAACGCTTTTAAGAGATCGGCAAGCTGTAAGGACTCCATCTTGAGAATGAAGGTTTCGCCGCCTTTCATCATGATCGCTGCTTGAAGTGTGAGGGAAACAGCTTCTTCAATGGACATAAAAAAACGTGTCATATGAGGGTCCGTCACAGTCAAAGGTTTTTCATTTAATAGCTGCTGCAGCATGATTGGAATGACGGAACCTCTTGATCCAAGTACATTCCCAAAGCGTACAGAGCAAAACATGGTTTTTTGATTTGGAATACTTTCGTTTGCTTGAAAAAATAGTTTTTCTGAAATCAATTTTGTTGCACCCATGGCATTTGTCGGAGAAACCGCTTTGTCAGTTGAAATGTTGACGACATGACTTACCTCATGTTCGATTGCGGCTTCAATGACGTGCTGCCCGCCGATGATATTCGTTTGAACGGCTTCGAACGGATTATCTTCACAAGTGGGTACTTGTTTTAAGGCAGCTGCATGGAAAATGATATCAACCCCTTTGACGAGCTGTCTCACGCGGCTTGCATCCCGGACATCTCCTAAAGCGAATACGACTTCTGACTGATCTGCGTACTCATTTTTCATCATGTATTGTTTGCTGTCATCTTTGCTGAAGACGATAATCTTCTTTGGAGAGCAAGCTGTTAATTTATTCACAATTTGCCGGCCGATTGACCCCGTACCGCCTGTAACTAATATCGTTTTGTCACGAAAAAAGGTCTTCAAAGTCGTTTCTATCTGTTTGGACATATCTAATCCCCCAACTCTCATTTCTCTACTTTGCATCATATGTGAAAGAGCGGCATCCGTTTGAGGAAAAGAACCACTTCACGTATAAATTAGGTGAACAAATTATAACCATCTGCTTGTCGTCTTAATAGAATATGGAGAGATAAGAGATCAAATAGAAAAACGAGAGACCTGAACACTTCAGTACTGCGGTCAGCTTGGGCAAAGAAGAAATCGTAAGAGAGCTTGTGCGCGAGGGGAGAAGAGAATACATGTATAGGGGAAATCGTATTTTGACTATGATACCAGCATTTAGAAGTCAGCACGACCAGCATGATGAACACATACGCATATTGGCAGAGAGGCCGCTCATCTATTGGACCATTCAGCCGTTACTGCAAATGATTGAATTAGATGAAGTCATCGTCTCCTCAGAGGATGTCAATACTCAAATCATTTCATCTCACTACGGAGCAAATGTGATTGAACTGCCAAGTACACATGTAACAAAGCAAGACCCTTCGCTATTAGCTGTGAAGCATGCGCTTGCTTATTTAGAGCGGGAGGGGAAAACCTTTGATATTGTTCTATATCTGCATCCATCCACTCCTTTAAGACAGCCGGTAGATATCGAGAAGTGCTTGCAGCTTTTAATAGAAGGGGGATATGATTGTACGGCATCTTTTACAGAGGCGCTAGAAAATCCAAATGAAACATGGACACTGCATGAAAACAATGAAGCTACTTTATATAAGGACAATCATTACTTTTTCATGCCAAAGCATGAGCAGCCATATACGTATGGCCGTCTAAATGGAGCGGTATATGCTTTTCATGCTCATTACGCAAAAGAGTGCATTCATTCCTTTTTAGAAGGCTCTGTCGGGGCATATATGATGGATCATACGCGGTCACTTGTGGTGAAACAGGAAGCAGAGTGGAAAGAGGCTGAGAACATCTTATTGGCTCGGCGAGATGCGGAAGGTCATGTATAGCATAGGTCATGTATAAGCTAGCAACAAGAAAAAGCGCCCTGTCATAGGGCGCTTTTTACGATCTCATATAGCCTGTGCGGCATCGTATCAAATGTATTCCAGCGAACGACTTGCTCGTAGTTGTTCAGTGCGACCGCCTTTCTTTTCCCCGCATTTGATCCATAGTATTCAATCTGTTCTATCAAATTGTCTTCATCTTTGTAATAAGCGAAGCTTGAAAAAGCATGCGGCGGATGTAGATCCGTCAATTGAAAACTTCCAGTTGCAGCAATGTCAAACGCTCTGTTATTGAGGCTCACATTTTGAATCATGGCTTTGTTTTTGTTATAGGCAAATTGAGCCGGTCTGTGCGGATTCAGGACAATCGCTGTTTTCTGATAGATGTCCGCCATTTGCTGAGGACTCAGCCAATGGGTCATAAGTGTGAAATCACGATATTGTCTCCGTGCTTTATTTAAATGTCGGTGCCATTCCTTACCTGCAACGAGCATACGCCATTTGTTTTGCTGCAAGAGTGTATCGATGGCTTTCATGCGGTTGGGATAAGGGTAGCCAACGAGTGCAATGTCGTAGATGCACATCTCTTTTGGTGATTCGTTTTTCTGAAAGACACGTGTATTTGTCGGAATGGGAAAGTAGTGCGCATGATCAGTGCCCAATTGTTTGTAAAATGGCAAAATCCCTTCGTCAATTGTTAATATGAGCTGCGCATCTCGGGCGCAAGCAGCTGACACATCTGTATAAAAGGGATCTTCTGTCATCCATAGAACGATTGGGATTTTTTCTTGTTTGAATTGATGAAGCACTTCTTTCGGAACATGATCACCGATCATCATCAAAACAAAATCCGGAGAAAATGTCCGGATTTTGTGCATGTCAGTGGGGAGAGATTCTCTATCAATCTTTACACAAGAAAAAGGGGAATCAATGAAGCTTTCTTCTATCCATTGATCAAACATGTGATAGATTCCGCCGTAGCCAGAACTGATATAAAGAAGCTTCATGATGACCCTCTCACTTTAAGATGTGAACGTAACACTTTCAACTTTATCTACATCTAATAGAGTCGTTGCCGAGCCTGTAGGTGTAACTGAACTTTCTTGTGTTACAAATACAACACCTGTCGCAGCATCGAATGATACAAATTGAACTGGCCCAATTAAATCTCCTGAGTCAGTGACAATGCTAATCACTGTTCCTGGTGTAAGTCTTGCAAAGATCCATCTTGCTGGCTGAGATACATCGAGTGTTGCAGCAGAATCTGATGGTGATGCCTCAGCTGCCACTTCACTTAATAAATCGTTTAATTTTTCTTCCACTTGAACTCCTCCTTCTTCGAGATTAACTGTTAACGCATGACTAAGTGGTTTGAAAATCACTTTCAATAATTCTTTTTTTAATTCGGCACGCTTGTCGCTCATTTTTTCCCCATCCTTTCTTCATCAATTCAAACTCACCCCTATGTATATGCTATTCACTTTTTTTTGTATAAGCAGAACGCTGATTCCTTGTTCTTTTTTTCATTTAATCATTTCACACATTTTTAAAAATGTTTTCAAATGCTGAGGCTAAATGAAGCGGTTCTCATACTCTAGTAAAGATTAAATGTGAAGAGAGAGGGATTATAAATGGGATTTGATCAAATATTAAATGGCTGGAACGAAGAATTACTAGAAGCAGAAGGAGTGCTTGAAATCATCTTGATTTTACTTCTTCTTCGTCTTTTAGAGGAAAGTGATGAAGAGAGTGTGTCAGACATCAAAGAATTACTTCGTCCATGGCTTGAGCTTGGTATTCCGGTGCCGCGTGTTCATTTAGTCAATGGTGATGTACTTCAAAACGTGGTTGTTGTGCAATTGTTTGATACGGTTGCGGTCTTTAAAAACGCGACAAATCAGCTAAGAGTAAGTGTTCCTTATGTGAACATTGTCAGCTGGGGGGCTTTTTAATCTAAATAAAAAGGATAATGATCATGAAAGTATCGGTGATTTTAACAAGCTACAATAAACCTGATTTCATTGATCGTGTGCTAAAGAGTATGGTAGAACAAACGTATCCGCATTGGGAGCTTTTGATGATGGATGATGGCTCAGAACAAGGCACCATTCAAAAGATCCAGCCCTATTTAGGTGATGAACGCATTCATCTGTATTCATATACGGTTCATCCTGCAAAACGGCTGTTAACCGCACGATATGCGACGCTTATTAATGAAGCGTTAACGCATATAACAGGTGAACTGATTTGTTATTTAACCGATGATACCGTGTACCATAAAGATCGTTTGCATAAAATGGTGGAGGTTTTTCAGTCGAAGCCTCATATAGATATTGTGTATTCCTCGCAGCGAGTCGTCCATGTTGATCAGCATTTAGTAGAAACGATGAGTTTTGTTCGTGAAGCAGATCAAATCTTAGACCATGCGTCCTTTCAAGTGGATCATTGTTCGGTCATGCACAGAAGGCGCTTGCTTCCACTGATTCATGAAAAATACGGGCAATATTGGGATGATGAGCCAAAGCACTGGCATCATGCAGATTCTGTTTTTTGGATGAGGCTGAATCATTTTGCTGCGTTTTATCCATTAAAAGATGTACTTGATACAACGTATAAAACGCCACATTCCTTTCATCATATGTTTTCAAGTATGCCTTATGATTTAATTGACGGAACGGTCATTGAAAAAGAAGGGGATTACTTTCAAATCGCAGGCGGTAATCTTCATGGAATTGAAAGGCGCTGGATAAATGAAAAAAATAGGCGTGCAATTCGCGTCCCGCTGTTATGTGCGATGAAATATGAAATGAAAGAGAAGCTGGCAGTTCCCAATTATACAGTCGTTACCCCCGATCGTGGGGAAACGTACTTTTATATTGAAGATCAGAAAAAAAGACGGTTCGCTTCAAAACGTGACGTGCAATATTTTCAGTTTCATTCAAAGGAGATCTATACGATTTCAAATGAGCAGCTGCAGACATTTAAAGATGGCAGCGTCATCCAAGTTTCTCCTGCATTCAGTCCGCCAAACAGGCGTCTGTTTAAATGGAAACAAGATGTCTATTTACTTGTGCATCATACCTTTTGCCGTATTGATCCTGAGGTTGTAAAGCGATTTGCTTTTTATCATCAGCCCATTAAGCTATACCCATACCAATTTACATTGTTTCAGGAAGGAAAGCCGATTGTGCCGCTGTATATGGAATCGCTGCAGGAATTCGATATGTCTCTTTATCAAACATCCGGGCGAAAGCACTCCTCATAAGAGGGGTGCTTTTTTAGCAATGAAAGCAGGAAGTAGAAAGGAAAAAGCGAAACATGAAAAGGATAGGGAACCAATTGGGGATGATTAAGCCGCTGAAAACTCGGCAATAGATGCCGGTTTTTTGGCACTGAAAGTGAGGGGGAAAGAATGGGGAAGGTTGTTGAAAGAGCAGATTGGTTTGAATTAATTTTGGAAGCCATCGATGAAGCCATTCACGTTGTAGATGATCAAGGGATGACGATCTTTTACAATCATAATGCCGCTAAGTTTGACTGTTTACAAAAAGAAGAGGTGATTGGCAAGTACATCCTTGATGTGTATCCCTCTTTAACTGAAAAAACAAGTACACTCATGCATGTTTTGAGAACAGGGAAGCCGGTTTATCATTCGCTGCAAACCTATTTGAATAAAAATGGGGAAAGAATTGAAACAGTGAACACAACATTGCCCATTATTGAAGATAACGAGTTAATAGGCGCGGTCGAAGTCGCAAAAGATGTATCAAAGCTGTCAGCCCTTTCCAACCGTTTAGGTCAAAAAAAGCGAACACATGGCGTGGCTGGGAGAGAACAAATGCATGACTTTTCTTCATTTTTAACAAATGATCCGCTTTTAAAAGAAATGCTTGAAAAGGCAAAAAAAGCAGCGGCTTATCCATCATCAGTTGTTGTCTACGGGGAAACTGGGACAGGAAAAGAAGTGCTCGTTCAAGCCATTGTCCATGAATCTGACCGAAAAAACCAAGTGTTCATTCCGCAAAACTGCGCAGCACTCCCAGAATCATTACTTGAGAGTCTATTGTTCGGATCTGTCAAAGGGAGCTATACAGGCGCAATTGATCGCAAGGGTCTTTTCGAATTAGCTGATGGGGGCACCCTTTTTCTTGATGAACTGCAAGCGATGCCGCTCACGCTACAGACGAAATTATTACGTGTGTTAGAAGATGGCGTTGTGCGCCGCATCGGTGATGCAGCATCCATTCAAGTGGACGTTCGACTCATTACTGCGCTCAATATGGACCCATTCGAAGCAGTGAAAAAGCAAATTTTACGAGAAGACTTATTTTATAGACTGCATGTGTCATCTTTTCATATACCGCCGCTTCGTGAGAGAAAGCAAGATATCCCGCTGCTCTCCCGCCATTTCATTCAAACCTATCATCATCAGTTTTCAAAAAACGTCACACGCCTATCTGAAGAAACGGAACAATTGTTTATGGACCACCACTGGCCGGGGAACGTCAGAGAATTAAAACATACCATAGAGCATTCCGTGTTGATGATGCCAAAGGAAGCGGAAGAGATCACCCCTCTATACCTTCCGGCTCATTTACGTGCGCATAAGCTGGATAAAGGAACACCTAAGTTCTCCTTAAAAAGTCAAGTGTCTTCATTTGAACAAACGTTGATTCAAGAAGCTTTAAATCAGCATAATGGAAATATTAAAAAAACCGCCGCCGCCTTAAACATCCCTCGACAAACGCTGCAATATAAACTGAAGAAATATACAGATGCCGAAATATAGGCACTTCAATCCATTGAATATGACGGGTAAAGCTCCTTTTGTAAAGAATAGGGGCATTTTCCCATGTTGGCACATAACTTGCATAGTATAGAGTGAATGCTGATAGGGGGAATGGATATGAATCAGAAATTGTATGAACCGGGGCGTCATTGGAAGGACATTGAGCTTTGGAAGGATGTACCTGAGGAAAAGTGGAACGACTGGATTTGGCAGCTGACGCATACCGTGAAAACACTTGAGGATTTAGAAAAAATCGTCAACTTAACAGAAGAAGAAAGAGAAGGGGTGAAGATTTCCACCAAAACCATTCCACTCAACATTACACCCTACTATGCCTCACTGATGAATCCAGATGATCCAAGATGTCCAGTACGTATGCAATCTGTGCCAATTGCCAAGGAGCTTCATAAAACAAAATATGATTTGGAAGATCCGCTACATGAAGATGAGGACTCGCCTGTCCCGGGTTTAACGCACCGATATCCAGATCGTGTGCTGTTTCTTGTGACAAATCAGTGCTCCATGTACTGCCGCTATTGTACGAGAAGACGTTTCTCTGGCCAAATCGGTATGGGCGTGCCGAAAAAGCAGTTAGATGCTGCCATTGGATATATTAGAGAAACTCCTGAGGTGCGAGATGTGTTGATTTCCGGCGGAGATGGGCTGTTAATCAATGATCAAGTGCTTGAATATATTTTGAAAAATTTACGAGACATTCCGCACGTGGAGATCATTCGAATTGGAACCCGGGCTCCGGTTGTCTTTCCGCAGCGTATTACAGATGAGCTGTGCGAGATTTTGAAAAAATATCACCCGGTTTGGCTGAATACCCATTTCAACACAAGTATTGAAATTACAAAAGAAGCAAAAGAAGCATGCGAACGTCTTGTGAATGCCGGTGTCCCGGTAGGTAATCAGGCCGTCATCCTTGCAGGCATTAACGACAGTGTGCCGATTATGAAGAAGCTGATGCACGATCTCGTGAAGATTCGGGTCAGACCCTATTATATTTATCAATGTGATTTATCTGAGGGTATTGGCCACTTTAGAACACCAGTATCAAAAGGGCTTGAAATCATGGAGGGCTTAAGAGGGCATACGAGCGGTTATGCAGTACCAAGCTTTGTTGTAGATGCACCAGGAGGCGGAGGAAAGATCGCCTTACAGCCAAATTATTTATTATCGCAAAGCCCTGACAAAGTCGTCCTTCGTAACTTCGAAGGTGTCATCACCTCTTATCCAGAACCAGAGCATTACGTCGCTGGCCAGGCAGATGCGTATTTCAATGAAATTTATGAAGAGAAACAAGAACCGGCAATTGGTGTTACTGCACTATTTCAGGATGAAGCGAGATCGTTTACACCTGAGAACTTAAGCCGAATGAGACGAAGAGAAGCTTATGAGACAAATCCTGAGCATGACACACTCAAAAACAAACGTGAAAAACGAGATGAATTAAAAGAGAAGAAATATCAAGCGCAGCTCAAAAAAGAACAAACCGTAAAGGAGGAGAAATAACCTTGCTGACATGCGATTGGTGTGAGGAAAACAAAGCAAACAGAGAGCAGACAACAGTTTACTGGGAACTGATCACTGGCACACAATCAATTGAAATCATCGAAACGCCGTCCATTTCCTGCACGCACTGCGGGATGACCTATCAAAAGGATGAGACGGTCAAAGAGATAGAAGATCAATTAATTTTAGTGGACCAGACAAAACTTCCAGAAAAAATCTCATACGAAGAATTAATGAGCATGGAGCGGTTATTAAAGCGAAATTACTTTGACTTTTCATCATAAGTTGTACCTCCGCCTATACAAGTCATCAAATTGCTGTATAATATAACAACAAAATAGAGTGTCGCGGAGGGAAAAACAGGTGAAGTCGTTTTACCATTATTTAATGAAATACAGACATCCAAAACCGAAAGATGAAATCAGCCATTTTGCAAATGCTGCTTACGAGGATCACAGCTTTCCTAAAGCTTCCACTGATTATTATGAGCTGTGCGCTTATTTAGAATTAAATGGTGATTATTTAAGCTCAATGACAACATTTGACGAAGCGTTTGAGCAATACGAAGTAGAAGTCAAAAAAAAATAACACGCAACCGCTTGTTCCGTATGGGAGAAGCGGTTTTTTCATGAGAAATAAAATGGCGTTTTGCATGGTGTGGTTGCCCATGCAGAATTCCTTGCGCCGGCATACGATACGTTAAGACCAAAAGTCGGGCAAGGGGGAGACAGAATGAAGGCGAAAGCACCAAAATATCAAGTAGGGGATATTGTCGTCGTTGTCATGTACGGCACAGTCGGAACGATTACAAAAGTCCATCAAATTGACCAGCACTATCTATATGAGGTCAATCATAATGAGGTGCTTTATTTTGAAACATCACTTCAGCTTTACGATGAGTATAGCGGGGTGATTGTGGATACAGAAAAGCTGGACATTGAATATGAGTTCCTCATTGGCGATGTTGTATATGTAAAAGATTACGGAAAAGAGCTATTTAAAATCATTGGTCATCGGACTGAAATTTGGCGCTACCTTGAAGATGGCTGGGAAGATGTCATTTACGAACTCACGAGGCTAAAAGACGGAGAGTGGCTGGAAACAGAAGAAGAAGATTTAACGCTTGTTCTGAGGAAATATGAGATGGACCAGTTTGTTCATCAGCTTCTTTTTGTGCATTACGTCGGAGAAACTTCAAAAGAGTTAGAAGAAGATATGGTCCAAACGGCTCTATTACAGCTAGAAGAGAAACAAGAAAGCGAAGCTTCACTAGAATTCCTCGCTGTATCTATAGTGGATGAGCTTCTTGATATTTATAATGATTATAAAATTCTCTACGAATTTTTCAAAGATCCAGAATATAAGGACATGATGGATTTTATTCTGGAAAGTTTAAACGAACATTTTGGTTAAAGAAAGACTTGTCCTAACACGAATAAAAAATAAGGCACACAAAAAAATGCAATCACATAAAACCATCCCCTCAAGATACGGCCCATCACCTGATCAAATGTTTCTCCATCTAATATGCTTAACCATTTCATTGCCTCAAGCCCCTTTTCTTTTTGTTTACTGCATTTATATGTATGGAATGCGCCATTATGACAAACTGTAATAAAAAACAGGCAGCGTTCATACATCATAAAAAAGGAGGCGGAATGCAATGAAAGAAGCAGATTTGGTGATTGATACAGAGGAAATTGCGGAGTTCTTCTACATGGAGCTGATCAAAAGAGGGTACATACCTGCTGAGCTTGAAACGTTTGAGCTGGCTGACATTACATTTGAATATTTGCTAAAAAAAGCAATGATAGTTGAAGAAGAAGCATGGTAGGCACTATACTTTGAAGAGATTCTGAAGAGAGAGGGAGGGGAATCTTTCGCGTGTATATCCTATTTCTTTTCATTTTATTTGGTGCCATTGCTGGGCTCGTAGTATCTGGGGCATGTCAAGATTTGGACAACCAGATCATTTTATGGTTTGAAAGCATCAGACTCCCTTTTTTAAATGATGTCATGCTAGCTTTGACGGACTTTGGCATCAGCGCGCTGCTCGTTCCAATCATGCTCATTTTTAGTGTGGTCCTGTTTATGTATAAGCGCTACTACTCTATCATGATGCTTTTTCTCTTATATCTGACAGAAAAAACAATCAATCATGAATTAAAGGGATTGTTTGCTAGAGAGCGTCCAGCTTTTGAGCATCTTGTCAAAGAAACGTATTACAGTTTTCCGAGCGGACATTCGATGAATGCAGCCACAATCTATCCTTTTATGGCTTATCTAATAGTGGAGATGATTCCATGGCTGAAAGAAAGGCAAAAAATCGTCTATTTGATCACGGGACTGGGTGTCCTAGTCATTGGCATCAGCCGGATGTATATCGGCGTGCATTATTTGACAGATGTCGCAGGAGGCTTTGCGATAGGACTCGCTTTATTTCTCATTTGTAAAAAGATTGACGAAAGATTGTCTGTCATTCGACAAAAATAGAAGAAGGAAATTGACAGATCCCAGCCAATTTTATTATAAAAGGGGAGGGATTTGAATGCAATTGACGTTGAGATTTTTTCAAAAGAAACCTTCAGCATTTCACTTAACCATTTATCAGACACCTGAATATGGCGCTGCAAGCGGGCATCAGCCTGTGTACCGGACAAAGATTGGCGGCAAAACACACCTTGATGTTCTGGAAAGAGCATTCTCGACATTTAATGTACATGATACAGTCCCTCATGATTACAATGCGCGGTTTATCACAACAGGTGATATTGTTGTGATTGATGATAGGAAAAAGGGGAAGTGCTATTATCAGCTTTTTCCGACAGGATGGAAACGCAGTGAACGACTGATGACGATAAGTTAAATAGATAATGGATGATGCCAGCTTGAGATCCAGCTGGTATTTTCTTTTTTGGTCCAGATCGTTTATAATAAATAGGATAAAATACATAGTAAACGTAAGTGGAGGCTAAAAAATGAGTGTACATATTGGAGCAGAAAAAGGACAAATTGCAGAAACGGTATTGCTGCCAGGCGATCCGCTTCGTGCGAAATATATTGCAGATACATATTTAGAAGATGTCGAGTGCTATAATGAAGTACGCGGAATGTATGGTTATACTGGAACTTATAAAGGAAAACGCGTTTCTGTACAGGGCACTGGGATGGGTGTACCATCTATCTCGATTTATGTGAATGAACTCATTCAAAGCTATGATGTTCAAAACTTAATCCGCGTTGGATCTTGCGGAGCGATTAAAAAGGATGTCAACGTACGTGACGTCATTTTAGCCCAGACATCATCAACAGATTCACAAATGAACCGTGTGGCGTTTGGACCGATTGATTATGCGCCTTGCGCTGATTTTGGCCTTCTCAAGAAAGCCTATGACACAGCAGAAGCAAAAAATGTAGCTGTACGTGTCGGTAATGTATTTACAGCAGACCAATTTTACAATGAAAAACCGCTTGAGCTCATGGCGCAATACGGTATCCTAGCCATTGAAATGGAGACAACTGCTCTTTATTCTCTTGCAGCAAAATTTGATAGAAAAGCATTATCCATTTTGACAGTAAGTGATCATGTTCTCACAGGAGAAGAAACAACGTCTGAAGAGCGTCAAACGACGTTTGATGAAATGATCTTAATTGCACTAGATTCCGTTTTATAATAGTATAAAGGGTGTGCTACAATGTAGCGCATCTTTATTTTTTTAGAAGAGCAAAAGGAAGGTATGTCATGAAGAAAAGCTACAAAATCCTCTCAATCGCATCGATTCTTGGTTTGACAGCCGCACTATCAGGCTGCCAGTTGCTGGATCAAAAAAGCGGTACATCTGAATCAAACAAAACAAACGAACAAAAAAGTGCAGCAAGTTCATCTCCCCAGCAAAACTCAAACGAACCGGCAGATTCATCGAATCAAGAGCTGACGTTAAAGAGTCAATATTTCAATGACATCAAGGTTGTGAGCGGTCTGAAAACCATTCAAAATCCTAAAAACGTGCTAGCACTTGTCAACAAAGAATACGCATTACCAGGAACCTATAAACCTTCTGATCTCGTTGTACCAAAAGTAGAATTCTCTTTTTCAGAGGATATTGAAAAACGATATATCCGTAAAGAAGCAGCGGAAGCGCTTGAGACGTTATTCAAAGGTGCAAAAAAGGAAAACTTCGAGCTTGCTGCAGTATCTGGCTATCGCTCCTATGACCGTCAAAAAGTCATTTTTGATAGTGAGGTCAAATTAAAAGGGAAAGAAAAAGCACAAGAAGCAGTCGCATTACCAGGTGAAAGTGAACATCAAACAGGTCTTGCGATGGACATTTCCTCAAAAAGTGCCGGCTTTGAGATCTCGGAAAAGTTTGGTGAAACACCTGATGGCAAATGGGTGGCTAAAAACGCCTATAAATATGGCTTTATCATCCGTTATCCAAAAGGAAAAGAAGACATTACAAAGTACGAATATGAGCCGTGGCATTTGCGATATGTTGGAAAAGAAGCAGCCAAAGCGATGCATGATCACGATTTAACATTTGAAGAATACATGAACAAAGTAAAGAAAATTTAAACAAGTTAAAGGCCTCCCAGTTATTCGGGAGGCCTTCTTTTCTTCTTCTTTTAAAAAAAGAACAATCCTGCTAATGCGAAGCCAGTAATGAAACCAAGTCCGATGCCATAAGCTGCACCCCAACCATAATATCCTCCCCAATAGCCAAAGCCAAAGCCCCCGCGAGACCCGCCGACTGGACGAATATAAACTTTGCGGTTTGTCACCCGCTCAATGCGTCCGACATGTACTCTGCCATTGCGATCAGTGATTCTAGCGACTTTCCCCATGTGCTGCTGACAAAGCTTGTGATAGCGCTCCATGTTTTTCCTCCTTATGACAAACTCTTTTCACTCTTATCCTATGCGAGAGACCTCATAGAGTTTGGACAAAACATATAGGAGATTCGCTCATTTTATACGGTACATTCAAATAGAATGTGACTTAGCTGCTGTCGGTGCGCTTGAATGAGATCGTAGTGAGTTTTCAGCGTCTCGTAAAGAGAAGACGGTATGTGTTCAGATAATTCCATTTCTGTCGGTTCTTCCTGCACCATATGTTCATCGAATGAGAGAATCTGAATGTCACGGAAGCCTGCTGCTGTTAATTGCTCCTTCCATTCCTCAAGCGACAAAAGTGAGTGAAAGCCGTAAAAATCTCGAACAACTGCCAGCTCTCCAGGTGTAAAAGGGGCTTTTAATACAGCTTCATTTGCAATCAATTGACCTCCAGGAGCAAGTACGCGTTTGATCTCAGCAAGTGCAGCAGGCAGCTTGGTAAAGCTTAAAACAGATTCACTGATGAGGAGAGAGAACGCTTCATCTGGGAATGGCAGCTGTTCAATGGATGCTTCTAAGGCGCGGATCGGCAATTGTTCCCGTTCGAATCGCACGTTCGCCTTGTCAATCATTAGAGGGTGCGTATCGATCGCTTCCACTTGATAACCTACATTTCCTAAATAGGCAGCCGTCTGTCCTGTACCGCATCCGGCGTCCAGTATACGTGCACGGGTCGGCAGTTTTATGTGCTCCAGCATTGTTTTTGTTAATTCAATTCCACCAGGATGGGCACTAGAAACGCCAAAATAGGCAAGCATATCTACATAATCACTCATAAAACCCCTTCTTTCTTTATCATGTTCCTCTCTAAAGATTATGCAATACAGGGGCAAATGGCTTATCTTTTCAAATAGAAGTTTGATCCTTTGGTTGACGGATGAAGCATCGTCCTTGATAATAATGAAAGGAGATAAAGGTGGTGTTTTTTTGAAAAAACAATTTAAGTTCGTGATCGCCATTCTGGTGACTGCTGCACTGTCCTCAGTGATTACATTTGTTATCACAAAACAAGGTGCAGTCAGCGTCTCAGGAGACGAGAAGTTTAGTAAACTCATGGCTGCATATACGAAGGTAAAGGATGAGTATTACGAAAAAACGGATGATCAAAAACTAGTAGATGGTGCGATTCAAGGAATGATTGCATCACTTGATGATCCATACTCTACATATATGGATCAAGAGGAAGCCGAAGGATTTAATAACACCATTTCTTCTTCATTTGAAGGAATTGGTGCACAAGTAGAAGAGAAGGATGGACAAATATTAATTGTCGCACCGATTAAAGGCTCTCCAGCTGAAAAAGCTGGTTTAAAACCTCATGATCATATTTTAAAAGTGGATGGAAAAAGCACAAAAGGATTGTCGGTCAATAAAGCAGTCTCTCTCATCAGAGGGAAAAAAGGAACGGATGTCAAGCTGCATCTCAACCGTCAAGGAGTTGGCAATGTAGATGTGACCATCACAAGAGACACCATTCCGCTTGAAACGGTGTATGCAAAACTCACAAAAGACAAAATAGGAGAAATCCAAATTACGTCCTTTGCTGAAACCACATCGAAAGAGCTAGATAAAGCGATTGATGACCTTGAGAAAAAAGGGGCAAAAGGCTTTGTTATTGACCTGAGAGATAATCCAGGCGGCATCATGACAGAAGCCATTGAAATGAGTAATGACTTTATCGATAAAGGGAAAGTCATCATGCAGGTTGAAGAAAAAGGAAAGAAACAAGTGTACAAGGCTGAAAAAGAACGCAAAGTCCATCAGCCGGCAGTTGTCCTTGTAAATGGCGGATCAGCCAGCGCTGCTGAAATTATGGCGGCAGCTCTTCATCAATCTTCAGGCATTCAAATTGTGGGTGAAAAGACGTTTGGCAAAGGAACTGTTCAAAATGCGCAAAGCTATAATGATGGTTCTAGTGTCAAGTTAACCATTGCAAAATGGCTGACACCAGACGGTTCCTGGATTCACAAAAAAGGAATTGAACCACAGGTCAAAACAGCTCTCCCAAGCTATGCAAAGCTGCCTTACTTAAGCCCGAAAAAAACGTATGAGCTGAATGACAATGGAGATGAAGTCAAAGCGGCTCAAAAAATGTTCCAAGCGCTTGGCTACAAAGCAAAAGCAAACGGTGAGTTCGATCAAGCATTCCAGTCTATCGTCAAAAGCTTCCAAACAGACAACGATCTGAAGGCAGACGGTATTCTAACAGGAGATACAACGACCGTATTGATGACAAAAATCCAATATAAGCTAAAAAACAACGATACACAAATGAAAAAAGCCATTGAAGTCTTGAAAAAAGAAATGAAATAAAAAAAGCAGTCCTCATCAGGGGACTGCTTTTTTAATCCTCACATTTCGTTTGCAATCGTCGCTGTTTTTTCATGCTCCTTTTCAAATAGATCATTCATTACAGCATTGGATGTGACCTTCTTTTGGAAGAATGGATTCAAGATCAAGATGACCACAACGTTTGCTAGTAAACCAAGAAAACCTTCATAAAGACCGAACGTTACTTGTGAGATATTCGCTGTAAAGGTGACGATGATTCCAACAACTAACCCAGCAATCGTTGCTTCTCTCGATTGTTTTTTCCAGAACAAGCTGATGGCAATGGCTGGGAAGATTTGAACCATTCCTGAAACGCCAATGAGCTGAAGCGTGACAAGTGCAGTTGGGAACAGCATTCCGAATAAAAGAGCGAGTCCGATGACGATAAACACCATTGAACGTGTAATGATGGTCAATCTTTTAGGTGACACATTCGGATGAATTAAGTCACGGTATAAATTATTGGCAAATAAATTCGATGCGCCAATGGCCATAATGGAGCATGGAATGAGCGAAGCCAGTGCAATTGTTGAATAAGCGAGTCCCTGCATCACGCCGCCATATGACGTTTGAATTAAATGAAGAAGAGCAAATCTTGGATTTGTATCTTCTGGTAAGACTAAAAAGGCAATAAACCCAAGGAAGATGACCAAAATCAATACAATGTTATAAAGAGGCAAAAATATGCTGTTTTTACGGATGGCATCGGCGCTTTTGGCGGTAAAAACCCCAGTTGCCGCATGTGCCCACATAAACAAAGCAAGGGCAGAAACGCCTGAAGCGGTAATAAACCATAAAATTCCTTTAGGACCGCCTTCAGGAATCGTTAGAAGCTGAGGCGCTTCTTTGGCTAACGTATTCATCATCGGTGTCCAGCCGTTAAAATGAATGATTGGCAGCGAAACCACCATAAACAGCATGATCACCCAAACGAGAATATCCTTAATAATGGCTGTATATGTAGGGCCTTTAATACCACTAAAAAATGTATAAAGTGCAACTAAAATAAATGAAATAATAACAACTGCATTCACATTAATATAACTAGTTCCAGCGACCGTTAACGTATCTTGAATCCCGCTCAGCTGAAGACAAATATAAGGAATCAGCATAAGTACTCCAACAATCGCGATCAAACTGGATAACAGTTTGCTATCAAACCGCTCACGTGCATAATCAGCTAGCGTAGTGAGGCTGTGATTTTTCGCTACCGTCCATAGTTTCGGTAAGAAAAAATAAGCAATAAAATAGGCTAGAACTGAATAAGGAATAGCGAAAAAAGCGACGCTTCCAGCTGTATAAGCTGTACTAGTAAGCCCTAAAAAGGTATAGGCTGTATATAAGTCTGCGCCAACGAGGAACCAGACGAGCAGTCCGCCAAATTTTCTCCCGCCGACAGACCATTCTTCTACTGACTGTCTTGATGATTTGTCACGACCAGCGGCAAATCCGATGACCACGACGATGAAAATAATACTTGCAGTAATCAATAAAGCTGTTAAATTTCCTTGCATTAGTCAGTTCCTCCATTTGAATGTTGCATCTTGTAAATGATCAATGTGCAAATTGGTGTGAGTACAATCCATAGTAAGAGCCAGAAGTGGAAAAAGGGCAGCCCGATGACAAATGGATGAATGCGATTCGCAAAGGGCAGCAATGCGAGCTGTCCGATGAATGGAATCGCTATAAGTAGTGCCAGCATCAATTTTTTATTCATGATTTCCTCCTGAATATTTTGTAATTTCATAATAATAGCAGTTGTCAGATTAGATCACAAGACCATTTTCAGAAAAAACAATCACTTTGATGAATATCATACTAATATAACGCTTTCATTCTTAAAAAGGAGAAAGAGTGGAGATGAAAAGAGGAGAAAGATGAAAGAAAGTATGTAGAAATAATATTTAAAGCAAATAAAAAAGCCCCAGCATGAAAGCTGAGGCTTTGCCAATTTTTAAAGGAAATCAGAAACTTCTTCGATGTCGAAACGATTGCTTTTATGAGCTTCTTTTGCTGCTTTCCCAACTGAAATCAGCATGACTGGCACGTAGCGGCCGCTTACATTGAATTCTTTGATGTACGCGTCTTTACTGAAACCACCCATTGCGCATGTATCATAGCCCATTGCTTTTGCCGCAATCATGAATTGCATAGCAGCTAATGAAGCATTTGAATACGCTGCTTCGCGTGCATATTGCTCGCTTTGATATGCGCCATTGATTTGAGTCATCAATGTTTCTTTAATGTCTTCAGTAATGAAGCCTTGTTCTGCCAGCTCACTGTAGATTTTTTCGCCATTTTGGTTGGCTTCTAGGTCACCTAGTACAGCAATAATAGCTGATGCCTGTGATATTTGTTTTTGGTTGTAAGCGATTGGAAGTAACTTTGCTTTTGATTCAGCACTATGGAAAACAGTGAAATGCCAATGTTGAAGGTTCCAAGCAGATGGTGCTTTTGTTGTGATATCAAGAAGCTCAGTTAACTCTTCTTTTGTCATTTCATGATTCGTATCATACTCTTTTACTGAAGCTCTTTGTTTTAAAATCTCAATCGTTTTTTGATCGGTCGCCATATGGATATTTCCTCCCGTTTTTGCAAATAGTATGGTACAATAACTAAAAAAGTGAGAAGCTTACTTATTGTAACTAGAGATATTTTAATTTGTACACCGTTAGTTTGTCAAATAATCATGAAAAGAAAGGCTGAAATTTATGGAATTCCAATTATGTCCACACATTCAGCAGGCTTTTTTACTTCTAGGAAAAAGGTGGAATGGTCTTATTATTCATGTATTGCTTGATGGTCCAAAGCGCTTTAAAGACCTAACAGACACGATCCCATCTATCAGTCAAAAAATGCTCGCAGAGCGCTTAAAGGAGCTCGAACAAGAAGGGATTATAGAGCGAACCGTACTGCCTGAGACGCCTGTCAAAGTCATTTACTGTTTAACTGAAAAAGGGAATGCGTTAAATGTTGTGTTTCATGAGGTATCTCGCTGGGCAGGTGAGTATACAGGCTCTTTTGAAAAAAAGGAGCAAGCCTAGTTTCAGGTTTGCCCAAACGTTTTCTCTCCTGATGAATATGCTGATGTTAGGCACATGACAAAGGAGGAGAAATGCATGTACCCTCATACTCCGTATTTTCGAGGCGGCGCCCCTGGCATTCCGCCATATGAATCCAGAGTCCCTTTGTTTTTTGGTTTTGGCGCTCCTTTAGTCGGCGGACTGCTTGGCGGATTTCTAGGAAGTGCGATTTTTAATTATCCCCGTCCATATTACCCGCCACCACCACCGCCTGCTCCACCACCTTATGGCGGCGGATATCCGCCATACTATTAAGAAAAAAGAGTAAGCCTGCTTCCATTTCAAAGCAGGCTTTTTATAATGGAATATCAATTTCAGAAATCCCTGGATCATCATGCTTCAAAAACATAATTTCCAAAATGCCGTCTTGATACGACGCCTTCGTTCCTTTTCGTTTCACAGCAGCAGGGAGGACGACTTTTTTCTGCGTGTCTTCTTCAGGGAAATGATCAATAAACAGCAGGTTGGCTGTATGTTTGATTTTTACTTTTTCTGTATTGGGACGAGCAAGCTCAATTTTGACAAAGACATGATCAGTTGTTTCAAACACTTCCACTTCAGGATCTTTTTCCTTTTTGACGTCTGTTTCTCTTGTTTTTTGATTTTGAGAAAGGGGGTCTTGAAATGGGAACTGAGCAGGATAATTGGAGCCGAATACACTTTCCATTACTTGATTGACATACTGCTCAACGTCTTTAGGGTCTGAATTCTTTAATGCTTCTTTTGAAAATTGCTTTTGAAAAGGGAATAGTCGGTTCCAGTCGAACATGCAAATCATCCTTTCTAAATGCCCTGAATTAGTATATGCCCATTCATCTGAGAGCGTGCTATAATATACGATAGATTTAGAAAGGAATGGTTACATTGAACGAACAGCAATCAAAAGGTGTTCTCTACACGGCAGCATCTTTTACACTATGGGGATTATTCCCATTATATTGGAAGCTGATGGAACATATTTCGTCAGGCGAAATTTTAGCGCACAGAATAGTATGGTCATTTGTTTTTATGTGCGGTGTTCTTTTGTATTTAAAACAAGTCCGCCCTGCGATGCAGACAGTAAGGGGTCTCTTGCAGGATGGTAAAGCATTTTTTTCATTACTTTTATCTGCTATTTTAATATCGGTCAACTGGTATGTGTACATTTGGGCGGTCAATCATGATCTTATGCTCGAAGCAAGTTTAGGGTATTATATTAATCCACTTGTATCCGTCCTATTAGGGATCATTTTCTTGAAAGAACGACTGAATAAATTGCAAACCATTGCCATTCTCATTGCTGCCGCTGGGGTGATCCTTTCAACGGTTCAATACGGGGCATTTCCTGTCGTTGCTTTCGTATTAGCCTTTAGCTTTGGTTTTTATGGATTGATTAAAAAAAGAATGAGCTTTACAAGTGCGATTGGTTTGACGATAGAAACGCTTCTTTTAGCACCGGCTGCACTCGTGTACTTATTATTTTTCTTAAAAGAACCTGTGGTGACGATGAATCCTAACAGCTTCGGTTCGCTCGGTCTCTTATTTTTTGCAGGCGTTTTTACAGCAGTGCCGCTTCTTTTATTCTCAGAAGGCGCAAAAAGAATTCCTCTTTATCAAGTGGGTATTTTGCAATACATTGCACCAACGATTACGCTGTTTTTAGGGCTGTTTGTATATCACGAACACTTATCCGCAGCTAAAATTGTGACGTTTCTTTGTATTTGGGTGGCGATTTTACTGTTTACCACCTCTCAATTACGCATGAAAAAAACAGCGAATTCTCATTAAGCCAAACGAGCAGTTTGCTTTTTTTTGCAGGCGGATCATGTCATAATAAGTTGTTACCAAAACTGTAGAGGTGATCATATGTCTTCAGCTAATGAGCTTGCAGCCGCTTATCAATCTTTATGGAAAAATCGTCAGCTTGATGTGGATGATATGTCTTCTTTACACGAGGCAATTAGTGATGATTTACTTGATGCACGTACCCATCCACGGGCGAGAAAATCAATACACCAAAAGTATGTGCTCGCTGTGGAGAGAATTTTAGAAAGTGAGCTTGGGCATGATCATCAATTGCAGCTGATTAGCTTACATACGAAAAAGCTGCGTGAATTAATTCAAAATGAAGGAAGGAACCACTCATGAAACCAATTCAAACGGAAGATGTCACCGCACATCTTGAATCGTTTTTAAATCGTCCAGTCTTCGTTCATCTTGAAACGACCACTGGTTCTTATTCAGCTCATGTAAATGAACAAAATATGACGGTTGTGGCGTATATCCGCAACGCAAAAGTCCTCTATTCACAAGCGAAAATAAAAGGACAAGGCCCATACCGTGTGGGAATGAAAACTGAAGATGGCTGGATTTATGCAGAAGGATTAACCGATTATGTGTTTGATGACAAAGGCCGTCTGCTATTAGCAGGGCACTTGCCAGACGGGAAACTAGCGATCTCATTACAAATTAGTGAAACACCATTTCAGGTGTAGAAGAAAGGGTGACAAGTCATGAACGAACATGTACTAGTGATGCTGCCTCACCCCGATGATGAATCCTTTGGGGTTGCAGGTCTCATTGCACAAAGCAGAAAACGCGGAATCCCCGTCACGTATGCATGCGGGACACTTGGGGAAATGGGCAGAAACATGGGCAGTCCAACATATGCCAACCGTGAAACACTACCTGAATTAAGAAAGCAGGAATTAATCAACGCCTGCAAAGAAATGGATATCACTGATTTGCGTATGCTTGGTCTACGTGATAAAACATTGGAATTTGAAGATGATGAGTATTTGGCAGATGTGATGGAAAACATCATTGATGAAGTCAAACCTACACTCATTGTCACGTTTTATCCAGGACACGGTGTCCACCCTGATCATGATGCGACAGGCGAAGCTGTCATTCGTGCTCTATACCGTAAGAAAAAAGAAGACCGTCCTGCGACATACTGCATGGCCATTACGAGAAATAGAGAAGAAGCGCTCGGAAATGCGGATATTGTGATTGATATTACAGATGTTGCAGATATCAAATTAAATGCGCTGAGAGCGCATAGAACGCAAACAGAAGGTATGCTGAGAGAGCTTGAACAGAAGCTGAAAAACAAAGAACCAGTCGTCCAAAAATGGTTCGACGAAGAAATTTTCTGGACGTACCAATGGAATGATTAAATAAAAAAGCAGCTGATTTAGATCAGCTGCTTTTTTGTGTTATAAATTGACGTTTTTGAATCAACCTAAGACGGATAAAGAGAACGATGGCACCGGCAGCAAGCCCGGCAATCAGTCCTATCCAATAACCAAATGCCCCAAATGAAGTATATGTGCCAATCAAATAGCCAGCAGGAAGACCGATGATCCAATAAGAAACAAAAGCTGCAATGAGCGTATAGTTCACATCTTTATAGCCACGCAGAGCCCCTTGAATTGGTGCAGCAATCGCATCTGACAGCTGGAAAAAAATAGCGTAAACCAAAAAGTGCTGTGTCATCTGTAAAACAGCCGATTCAGCTGTATATAAACCAGCGATCTCAGGTCTAAATAATAAGATGAGTGCGGCCGTACATAATGAGAATAAAACCGCCGTTCCAATGCCGATATAGCTATAACTTTGTGCGTCTTTAAACCTCTTAGCTCCCGCTTCAAATCCAACGACGATCGTTAACGCCATTGAGATACTAAGCGGTAAAATATATAGGATAGAAGCAAAGTTCATCGCTGCTTGGTGACTTGCAATTGTAATGGTATCAAAGTGACCCATTAATAACGTAACTGCTGCAAAGATACTTGTTTCAAAAAAGATCGCAAACCCGATAGGAAGACCAATTTTCAGTATTTGCCCTATACGGGAGAGATTGATTTGAGGCAGTTTTTGAAACAAACGAAATGAAGCAAACGGTTCTGCTTTGATAACGATACAAATACTCATGATGAAAATGGCCCAATACGTCATTGCAGATGCAAGGCCAGCACCTGCACCGCCAAGCTTTGGAAAACCGAAATTCCCAAAAATGAATACATAATTTAAAACGAAGTTTATAGGAAGTGCTGTGAGTGTGATGAACATCGTCACACGTGTTTTCCCTAATGCGTCAATAAATGATCTTAGCACCGAATAACCAAAGAGCGGGATGATGCCAAAAGCAAGAAAGCTGAGAAAGTGCCGCGCAATATCCTCTACGGAGTGCTCAAGTCCAAGTCCTCCTAGTATGTAGGGGACGCTGATCGTACCGATGAGAATCACAGCGATGCTTAAAAGAAAAGATAAATAGATCGCCTGAAAGACAGCCCGAGGAACATCTTCCTTGCGCCCTCCACCCATCAGCTGAGCCACAATCGGAGTAACGGCCATCAAAATACCGGCTAGTCCTGTATAAACGGGTGTCCAAATACTAGCACCGATTGCGACACCCGCAAGGTCTTCTGCACTCACTTTTCCAGACATCACCGTGTCTAAAAATGTAATCAGCGAAAGACCTGCTTGGGTGATTAAAATCGGGATCAAAATGGTTAAAAATAGTGTCAGCTTTGCTCGAATGCTATTTGTTTCTCTCATTATAAGTTCCTCTCTGAACAGAAATAACGAGAGGAATTATATCACGCTATGTAAAAAAATCAATTCTCTGTCGGATTATTTTTCTTAGATGGCTTCGTTTTTTTAAACATTTGGGCATAAATAAAAGAAAGACTGACAACACCTAAAATGCTGCAAGCATATTGAATGATTTTCTGAATGGTCATATTAAGCTCACCTCCATACAAATAGAATGTGCATAATTTTCTATTTTATGACAACAAGCGAAAGAAGGAGGGAAAAGATCAGAATGATCCATCGTACAAACGAAGAAGTGATATTTAAAGCAGACATGAGGACACATTTGATGAAAATTATGAAGGATGCAAGTGGCATCCTCGATTCTCTTGGTGAGACAGAGCAGTGTCTTCTTTGTGAGCTTGAGTCATTACATGATGAATTTAATGAAATGCATGCAGAGGCTTCCTCGTTTTATCTTCAAGCGTATATGGAGGAATTCACACCAGGGTTTGCTCAATTTTCTTTAGCTATTGAGAACTTATCAAAACAAAAGCATGGAGCACTAATAGTGATTCAAAGGCGAGATGAGGTCGAGGACTTTATTCAAAAAGGGACAAACCTTCATGCCAAAATTAGTGCATCGTTAATAGAGAGCATTTTCTACCCAGGAAATCCACTTCATGATGGGGCTCTTTTAGTCAAAGAAAATACACTTGTTTCCGCTGCAAATGTGCTGCCGCTCACATCAAAAAAAGTCAGCCCTACTCTTGGTACAAGGCACAGGGCAGCGATCGGACTTTCTGGTATGACCGATGCACTTGTTCTTGTCGTATCAGAAGAAACGGGAAAAATGACGTTTGCGAAAGAAGGAGTGCTTTATCCGCTCACCGTAAAAGAACCGAAAATAAGAAAATAAAAACGAACCGCTGCATTCTTCATTCGGAAGGATGCTTTTTTCATTTGAGGAGAAAAAACAGCCAATTAAGTAAAAAGTCATTTGATACAGAAAAATTTGTCATGTAGAATAGAACTATGAAACTAGCAGTGTGCATGTTTTGACAAATTTCTAAACGTCAACTTAAAATTTCCTTAAAAAAGGTTTATAAATACAGCAAACAGCCGATAGAAACGATATGGCTTTGTTTTAGCATTTTGAGTTGGCTGCTTTAGCCTATTTGTTATTGCCCAACGTCTTCATGTCGAGTAATATAATAGAAATGAAGATAAAATAGTGCAAGAGAAGCAGAACCATTAAATGCTAAACTCGAAACTAGTACATAAGTCTTATTGGACAAAATCATGAAAGGCGGAGATTTCTCTATGAAGAAAAAAGTAGTAACTGGCCTCACAGTTTCAGCGATCGCTGGCTCAGCTGTTATTGCTGCACCGGCAGAAGCACAGACGATCAAGGTGAAAAGCGGTGACTCACTTTGGAAGATTGCCGAACAGTACAATACAAATATTTCGGAGCTTCAATCTCTTAATCAGTTAAAAACAACGATGATTTTTGCAGGACAAAGCTTACAAATTCCTGGCGCAAAAAGCAAAAAATCCAGCTCATCAACAGCGTCAAAAGCAACGAAATCAAGTGCTTCTGCGACTTCCAGCTATACAGTGAAGCTTGGAGATTCTTTATGGCTGATTGCAAAAAATCATAAAATGTCAGTTGCAAGCTTAAAAAGCCTTAACAGCTTAAATAGTGACCTGATTCGACCTGGTCAAAAGCTAAAGGTATCTGGAAGCACGAAGACGAGCGGTAGCCAGTCATCAAATTCAAACTCATCTTCAAATTCAAGCTCAAGCAATAAGACAACAAATTCAAATAGTTCATCATCATCAAGTACATACAAGGTCAAATTAGGGGATTCTCTCTGGAAAATTGCGAATTCGTTAAATATGACGATTGGTGAAATCAAAACATTGAACGGATTAAAATCGGATATAATTTATACGAATCAAGTTTTGAAAGTAAAAGGGACGGCTGCATCAAAACCAAGTCAGCCGAAAGCACCTGCCAATCCAAGCACGCCTGCAAATAGTAACCAGTCTTCTAGCGGGAAAACAACATCTTATACTGTGAAATCAGGCGATTCTTTATGGAAAATTGCGAATCAATTCAAAGTGCAGGTTCAATCTATCCGCACAGCTAACAGCTTGAAAAGTGATGTGCTTAGAATTGGACAAGTATTAAAAATTAATGGTACAGCTTCTGGCTCAACTGGATCGAATGGTTCTACATCTAACGGTTCAACAGCGCCGGTCAATAATAACAAAAATGATGTGCCAATGAACGCAAAGATCACAACGATGATCCAAGAAGGGAAAAAGCTGACAGGCGTTCCTTACAGATGGGGCGGTAATACACCAGCCGGATTTGACTGTAGCGGATTTGTTTACTATCTCATTAACAAAGTTTCATCTGTATCGAGATTAAGCACAGCAGGCTACTGGAATATGATGACTTCTGTAAGCACACCACAAGTTGGAGATTTTGTTTATTTTACAACGTACAAAGCGGGTCCTTCTCATATGGGCCTATACCTTGGCGGAGGAGATTTCCTTCATGCAAGTGACAATGGAGTAGGGATCTCAAACTTAAGCAACCCATATTGGAAAAAAGCCTACTTAGGTGCGAAACGTTTCTTCTAAAAAAGCCGATTTTCGGCTTTTTTTGTTTGTCCGCTGATGAGATTGTCCATACTGATAACAAAAGGGGGCAGTCATAAATGAAAAAGTCAGTGTGGATAATCTTGATGTGTTTTGTCTTTGTCGCAACAGCATGTCATGCACCACCGAAAAAAGAAACGACAGAAGAAACCAGTGAAGTTGCAGCACCTAAACAAGCTCCAGTCACCACATCACTCATAAACAAAAGCGGTCAAAAAATAGGAAGCGTCGAAATAAGTGAATCCTCAGAAAGCGGACTGGATTTACATGTGAAAGCGAAAGGACTGCCGCCAGGTCCTCATGGCTTCCATATTCACGAAACAGGAATGTGTGAAGCACCAGATTTTGAAACGGCAGGGGCTCACTTTAACCCAACGCATAGAGAGCATGGTTTTGACAATCCAAAGGGGCATCATGCGGGAGATATGCCTAATTTAGAGGTAGGGGCAGATGGACAAATTGATGTAGTCGTGAATGTGCCGGATGTGACGTTCACGGGAGGCCCGAATCAATTAATCAATCAAAATGGGCGAAGCTTTATCATTCATGCAGAAGCAGATGATTACTTAAGTAACCCTTCTGGGAATTCAGGAGAACGCATCGCTTGCGGAGCGATGACAAAAGAAATGGTAAAATAGCAGAAGTCTAGCCTTTATGTATTGAGTGCATAAAGGTTTTTTTAGTATACTTGGTGAGGAAAATGATCGAAGAGAGGAATTAATCATATATGTTTAACGAACAATCACTCCCAGAAGAAATTCAAGCAATGATTGAAGCAAAAGCAAAAGTGCTGGAGGAGGAATTTCGTCCGCTTATTGGAACAGGCGGCTATGAATCACAGGATACCTCTATCATTCATGATAGCATGATTGCATTAGCACTAGGAAAAAACGTTCTTTTAAAGGGGCCGACTGGCTCAGGTAAAACAAAGCTAGCAGAAACCTTATCTGCTTTCTTTCAACAGCCGATGCACAGTGTGAACTGCTCGGTTGACCTTGATGCTGAAAGCTTGATTGGCTACAAAACCATTCACAATGATGGTCAGGTGGCTTCTATTGAATTCGTTGAAGGACCTGTGACAAAAGCAATGAAAAAAGGCCATCTTTTATATATTGATGAAATCAACATGGCAAAGCCAGAAACACTACCTATTTTAAACGGTGTACTTGATTACAGAAAAATGATGACAAACCCCTTTACAGGTGAGGTTGTGAGAGCAGAAGAAGGCTTTGGCGTCATTGCGGCCATCAATGAAGGGTATGTCGGCACAGTGCCTCTAAATGAAGCGCTAAAAAATCGTTTTGTTGTCATTGACGTTCCATATATCGGAGGCGGTATCCTAAAAGAAGTGCTGCAATCGCAATCCGTTTTAAAGGATGAGCGGTTAATCGATCAATTCGTACAGCTCTCATCAGACCTCATTACACAAGCACACAACGGACAGGTGAGTGAAGAAGCAGCATCCATACGTGCACTCCTAGATACTTGTGATCTTGCGCAATATATCCCGCCGCTTCGTGCCGTTGAACGAGGGATTGTTGAAAAGCTAGAAGACGATCGGGAAAAAGCAGCGGTAAGAAATATCGCCCAAACATTATTCGAGTGAGGTTCTGACTTTTGAAATTTATCAAATTTAATGACAGCAGAATCGATTCATTTCTATTTATGGAATTAACGGATTTAGCCAAAACGTTAGCAAAAAGTGACGATGTCGAACTTGAATACGGTGTGCAGTCCTATTATGAACCATTTGAAAAGAAAATTTTCATCAGTCATTTTTGGGATGATCGTAAACAAGAAGATATGATAGCAGGGCTGAAAAGTGATGTGTTCCTTCGTGCAGTAGGGACGGTTTATAGTGATCTATCTGCATTTCAGGAGATCATTCGCTATGCCCATACATTATCTATTCCTGATCTATGTAAACAATTGTTTATGCTCTTTGAAGATATCCGGATCGAAGAGCGGATTAAACATGGACGCCCAGGAACAAAAAAAGTATTTAAACGGAGAAGAGAGCTATACCGGCGTCATTTTAAGACGCAGTTAACAATTAACCAAGAACGAAGTATTTTAACGGATGCACTCTTTTGTGCGATTTACGTAAAGCTGACAGCTGATTCACCGCTCGAAGAAATTCCGCCTCTTCATGAGCGGATCAACCCAATGATTCCGTTTATTGAGTCAAGTCTTGAACGTGTATATGAGGCGGGTTCAACAACAGACATCGCAGCCATTGTAAAAGAATTAATGGAAGGCTTTGATGAGCTTCTTGAAAAGGATATGCTGAATACATACTTTTTCTTCCCAGAATTGGACTATGAAAAGGCGGCTAAAGAACCGCTGTTCCATGACTTAAAGAGAAAACCTAAATTAAGTGAGGACATCAAAGTCGATCGGGAAAAAGAAGGCGATGAAGACATCCATCAAGAGTATATGGAAGTGTGGCATCGAGAAACCGAAGCGCCATCAAAAAGCTTTCTTCAATTTGATTTAGAGCATGGCGGTAAAAGTGATCTTGGGAAAGACGCAGCAAGAGAAGGCGATGACGGAGATCAGGCACTCGGAACTGTCCAAGGCTCTGCAAAGCAAACACACCGAAAAGATTATTCAAAGCTTGAGGCACTGGAAGAGGCTGAAGGCGAAGAGAGTGGAGCAGAGGGTCATGAGAATGGAAAAGAGAACAAATATGCGTTTCCAGTCATGATTTCACCAGATCCTCCTGCGCGAGAACAAATCGATGTGTACAAGCAGCATGCTAAGGAGATTGAACCTTACAAGAAACGTTTAAAACAAATGATTCAAAAAACACTTGAACATAAAAAATCATGGCCAAAAACAGACCTTCATGCAGGACGTCTCAGTAAAAAGCTGATTCGCTATTTTACAGAGTCTAATCCGCGTCTTTTCTATAAAAAACAGGCACCCTCTTCGGAGATTGATGCTGTTTTTACCTTATTAGTAGACTGTTCAGCGAGCATGTTTGACAAGATGGACGAGACGAAAAAGGGAATTGTTCTATTTCATGAAGCGTTAAAGTCCGTGCAAGTCCCGCATCAAATTGTTGGGTTTTGGGAAGATACAAACGACGCAACAGAAACAAGTCAGCCAAACTATTTCAACACAGTCGTGTCGTTCAAAGATTCTCTATTTGATGCAGGACCATCCATTATGTCTCTTGAGCCAGAAGAGGATAACCGGGATGGCTATGCGATCCGCCAAATGACAAAGATGATTTTAAAGCGAAGAGAAGAGCAAAAGTTCCTCATTGTCTTTTCGGACGGAGAGCCAGCTGCGTTCAGCTACGAACAAAATGGAATTGTCGATACGCATGAAGCAGTTCTTGAAGCGAGGAAAAAGGGCATTGAAGTGATCAATGTGTTTTTATCCAATTCGCCGATAGAAGAAGCACAGATGAAAACCATTCAAGATATGTATGGCAAGTTCAGCATTTTTGTACCAGGTGTCGATACTTTGCCAGATGTCTTATATCCATTACTGAAGAAACTGCTGCATAAAAGCATTGGGGCATAAGGTTTTGCCCCTTTCTTCAAATTATTTTTCGGAATCATTTAAATTTTTTGTTTTTCTGTGAATTTTTTATCTTTAATTGAACAAAGAATGTAGAAAGTATTCCAAAACAGTGGTAGAATATTATTGGAAGCGTTTTATTACATAAATTTGGTCATTGTGTTCTGGAAGTTATATCGAGATAGTGTTCAATCACTTGATGATCAAAGTTGGGGGTAGTGTTCAAAATGTTTCAAAATGATGTGAAACAACCGTTGAGTTGGGAAGAATTTCATGGTCCGAACCTCGGCTACGTGCTCGAGCTCTACGATCAGTATGTCCAAGATCCTGCTAGTGTTGATGAAGATCTAAGGGGCATATTTGATGAACTTGGTGCACCACCGAGTGAAATGAAGGAGGAAATTGGGAAAAAAGAAAATAGCGTAGTTACTTCTGAACAAATCCAAAAGATAGCATCAGTCGTTAAACTGGCAGAAGACATCAGAACGTATGGCCATTTAAATGCTTCCGTCAATCCTCTTCGCAAAGAAAAGGAATTACAAGAGCTGTTTCCTTTAAAGGAGTACGGTTTAACAGAAGAAGATGTCAAGGATATTCCGATATCTATTATTAGTCCTGACGCACCAAAACATATTTCAAACGGCATAGAAGCCATTAACCATTTGAGAAATACGTATAAGCGTACCATTTCATTTGAGTTTGATCACGTGCATGACTTCGAAGAACGAAACTGGCTTTCAAAATCGATCGAGTCAGGTGAACTATTCAAGAAAAAACCAGCGGATAAACTAGTTTCTGTATTCAAGAGATTAACAGAAGTTGAGCAGTTCGAGCAGTTTCTTCATAAAACATTTGTTGGGCAAAAGCGCTTCTCTATAGAAGGTTTAGATGCACTTGTCCCAGTACTTGATGAATTTATTTCAGAGTCTGTTACACAAGGGACTTCAAATATTAACATTGGAATGGCACACAGAGGCCGTTTAAATGTATTAGCACATGTGTTAGGAAAACCATATGAGATTATTTTCTCAGAATTCCAGCATGCGCCAAATAAAGAGCTAGTTCCATCAGAAGGCTCTATTGGCATCAGCTACGGATGGACAGGGGATGTTAAATACCATCTCGGAGCTGACCGTCAAATCAAAGACGAAGATACAAAGAGTGCGAGAGTCACGCTTGCCAATAACCCAAGTCACTTGGAATTCATTGATCCAATCATTGAGGGAAGCACGCGTGCCGCTCAGGAATCACGTACTCAAAAAGGCTATCCAGTTCAAGACGTTGAAAAAGCGTTAGCCATCTTAATTCATGGTGATGCAGCATTCCCTGGAGAAGGAATTGTGGCAGAAACATTAAATTTAAGTCAACTTGTAGGCTATCAAGTGGGCGGAACCATCCATATCATTGCAAACAATATGATCGGGTTTACAACGGAAAGCAATGAATCTCGCTCGACGAAATATGCAAGTGACCTTGCAAAAGGTTTTGAGATTCCTATTGTTCACGTCAATGCAGATGATCCAGAAGCATGTTTAGCGGCTGTTCAGCTAGCAGTAGAATACCGCAAACGCTTTAAGAAGGATTTCCTCATTGATTTGATCGGTTACCGCAGATACGGTCATAACGAAATGGATGAACCTTCTACGACTCAGCCAATGCTATACGATGCAGTCAGAAAGCACAAAACAGTAAAGAATATCTTTGCAGATAAACTTGTCACAGAAGGACTTTTGACAAAAGAGCAGCGTGAAGAAATCGAGCAGGCTGTGACGGATAAAATAGAAGAAGCCTATAAAAAAGTGCCTTCAAAGAAAGAGCATACGATTCAAGAAATCGAACTGCCAGAGCCTGTATCAAATGGTTTCCCGGCAGTGGATACATCAGTCGAATTTGATGCATTACGAAAGCTGAACGAAGAATTGATTAGCTGGCCGAATGATTTCCAAGTGTTTGGTAAGCTGAAGCGGATCCTTGAAAAACGTGCAAAAGTGTTTACAGATGACCGTAAAGTAGAATGGTCACTTGGGGAAGCACTCGCATTTGCATCTATATTAAAAGACGGTACGCCAATTCGAATGACCGGACAGGATTCTGAGCGTGGTACTTTTGCTCAAAGAAACCTTGTTCTTCACGACAGTCAAACAGGAGATGAATTTATTGCTCTTCATGAATTGAGTGATGCAAATGCTTCATTTACTGTTCATAACAGTCCGCTGTCGGAAGGCTCAGTCATCGGGTTTGAATATGGTTATAATGTCTATTCTCCTGAAACGTTAGTCATTTGGGAAGCTCAATTCGGAGACTTCGCCAATGCCGCTCAAGTGTATTTCGATCAATTTATCTCAGCAGGCCGCGCAAAATGGGGACAAAAATCAGGTTTAGTTATGCTCTTGCCGCATGGATATGAAGGACAAGGTCCTGAGCATTCAAGTGGAAGAACAGAGCGATTCCTGCAATCAGCTGCTGAAAATAACTGGACAGTTGCGAACTTGACTAGTGCAGCTCAATACTTCCATATTCTTAGAAGACAGGCGAAAATGCTGCTTCGTGAAGAGATTCGTCCGCTTGTCATCATGACGCCGAAGAGTCTGCTTCGTAACCCGAACACATTATCCGAAGTCCAAGAATTAACGGATGGACAGTTCCGTCCAGTTCTTGAACAGCCAGGTCTTGTGCATGATCACGAAAAAGTAACGCGTCTCGTGCTATCTAGCGGGAAGGTATCGATTGATATTAGTGACCGCTTCACTCAAATGGAAGAGCCAAAAGATTGGCTTCATATTGCAAGAGTGGAACAGCTATATCCATTCCCAGCCAAAGATATTAAAGCAATTTTAACAAAGCTGAAAAACCTAGAAGAAATCATTTGGGTGCAAGAAGAACCGCAAAATATGGGAGCTTGGGGATACATTGAACCATATTTACGTGAAATTGCGCCTGAAAAAGTAAAAGTGCGCTACATCGGCCGAAGAAGACGTTCAAGTACGGCTGAGGGTGATCCAACTGTGCATAAAAAAGAACAAGAACGAATTGTATCTGATAGCTTGACTCGCAAAAACTAAGGGGGAAATGAAAAATGGCGGAAATTAAAGTACCTGAATTAGCGGAATCAATCTCGGAAGGAACGATTGCTCAGTGGCTAAAGCAGCCGGGCGATTATGTAGAGCAGGGGGAGTACCTGCTAGAACTTGAAACAGATAAAGTCAATGTCGAACTGACAGCCGAAGAATCTGGTGTACTGAAAGAAGTGCTGAAAGATTCTGGTGACACTGTACAAGTTGGAGAAGTCATCGGAACAATTGCAGCAGGTGAAGCTGGCGGAAGCGAGTCCGCAGCTCCGGCACCTGAGCAACATTCTGCACCAGCTTCGAAAGAAGAACCGGCAGCTGCTCAAAAAGTAGAAGCAGTCAAAGAAGAGCCGAAATCTGGCAATGGCAGAACCATCGCTTCTCCAGCAGCTAGAAAACTAGCGAGAGAGAAGGGTCTAGACTTATCTGAGATTCCAACCGTAGATCCGCTGGGCAGGGTACGAAAGCAGGATGTTGCTTCTTATCAAAAGAATGAAGCTCCTGCAAGTGCACCGAAAGCTGCGCCAAAAGCAAATGCGGCGGTGCAAAATGATCAACCTGGAAAGCCAATTGAACGTGAAAGAATGTCACGCCGCAGACAAACCATTGCAAAACGTTTAGTTGAGGTTCAACAAACGGCTGCGATGCTGACGACATTTAATGAAGTCGATATGACAGCTGTGATGGATTTAAGAAAGCGTCGTAAAGATGCCTTCCTAGAACAAAATGATGTCAAGCTTGGCTTCATGTCCTTCTTTACGAAAGCAGTTGTTGCAGCATTGAAGAAATATCCGCTGTTGAACGCAGAAATTCAAGGTGATGAACTTGTCTTGAAGAAATTCTATGACATCGGTATCGCTGTTGCTGCAAACGAAGGACTTGTTGTACCGGTTGTCCGTGATGCAGACAGATTGTCATTTGCAGGCATTGAAAAAGAAATTGGTCATCTTGCGAAAAAAGCAAGAGATAACAAATTGTCTCTTAACGAATTACAAGGTGGATCATTCACGATCACAAACGGTGGAACATTTGGTTCTCTGCTTTCAACACCGATTTTAAACAGCCCTCAAGTTGGAATTTTAGGGATGCATAAAATTCAGCTTCGTCCTGTAGCTATTGATGCAGAGCGTTTTGAGAACCGTCCGATGATGTATTTAGCTCTTTCTTACGACCACCGGATTGTCGATGGTAAAGAAGCAGTTGGATTCCTTGTCACAATTAAAAATCTGCTTGAAGATCCAGAGCAATTGTTGCTTGAAGGATAATCTTCAAGAAAAAAAGCTAGCACCTTAACGAGTGCTAGCTCTTTTTCTTTTCGTTTTCAGGGTTTCCTCGTTTTGACCAATACGTTGCAAGCCACGAACCAGATAAATTATGCCACACACTAAAAATGGCACTTGGTACGGCTGCGAGTGGCGAGAAGTGTGCTGTCGCAAGAGCTGCACCGAGTCCGGAGTTTTGCATGCCTACTTCAATCGAAATCGCTCTTTGAGAAGGAGTGTCCATTTTACACCATTTTGCAATAAGGTAACCGAATAAAAGCCCGAGGCCATTATGTAAAACAACAACAGCCAATATGAGCAATCCAGATTGAAGAATCTGCTCTTTATTTGCACTGACAACGGCTGCAATGATCACCACAATTCCAATAACAGATACAAGCGGCAATGCTTGAACCGCATAGTTTACTTGTTTTTTGAAAAACACCTTAACGATCACGCCTAAGACAATAGGGATTAGCACGACTTGAACAATCGATAAAAAAAGTGCCTCCGGTGATACAGGTAACCATGATCTTGCAAAGATGAAAATAAAGAGAGGCGTTAAAAAGGGAGCAAGAAGAGTCGATATGGTTGTGACTGCTACGGATAATGCCATATTGCCTTTTGCTAAAAAGGTCATGACATTGGATGCTGTACCGCCTGGGCAGCACCCCACAAGAATCACGCCTACTGCAATTTCAGACGGAAGCCTTAATCCATAAGCTAGTAGAAAGGCGATCAGCGGCATGAGTGTGTACTGCGCCAAAACCCCGATTAGTACATAGAGAGGTTTTCGAAATAGCTCCTTAAAATCTTCACCAGATAAGGTAAGCCCCATCCCAAACATAATGATACCCAGTAATAAGGGGATATAAGGTCCAATCTGAGAAAATGAGTCAGGAAAGGCAAATCCAAGGCCTGCAAAGATGATGACCCAAATCGCAAAGGTTCTTCCTGCAAATTGACTAATGGTTAAAAGAATGTTCATTTATTGTTTCAGCTCTCTTTCCTCACATATCTTTCCTATTTTAAACGAGTTTTCTGAAAACACAACCCGTCTTTTATAAAGGTGTTCATAATAAAGTTATGTAAACTAAAATACCCCATATAAGCATTTGCCTATATGGAGTATCCATCTTAAAATGGTGTCCATTTCACTTGTTGCGCTTGCTTAAGTCTAGCTTCTGGCTCACGCCAGTCAACGATATTCCACCAACGATCGACGTATGACGCTTTTTCATTCAGATATTGAAGATAGTAGGCGTGCTCCCATACATCAAGGGCTAGGAGAGGGATCACGTCCCATTGTGACAAAAATTGATGGCGTTCAGCCTGTAAAATTTCTAGCCGTTGTGAGCGGGGCGCCCATACAAGGACGGCCCAGCCAACACCTTCTACTTGTTTAGCTGCAGCTGAAAATTGAGATTTGAATGCGTCATAGCTGTCAAATGATTGTTCAATGAGTCGAAGCATTTGACCAGTAGGTTTTCTTTTACCTGAAGGACCCATTGAAAACCAAAAGATACAATGTAAATAATGTCCCGCACCATGAAAAGCAAGCTCCCGCTCCCAATGCTTCACCATTGTAAAATCATTACTTCTTCTCGCCTTTTTTAAAGCAAGCTCAGCCTTATTCAAACCATCTACATAAGATTGATGATGCTTCTGGTGGTGCAAATACATAATCTCTTTTGAAATAAATGGCTCTAAGGCATCATACCGGTAAGGGAGAGGGGGTAATGTATGACTTCCAGCTGCTACCTTCCGCAGTGCTTCGCGTGGTTTCATGTCCTCTGCAATCTCTTCAGCCAGTTCGTAGCACTCTTGTTCACTGGAATGCTCATCATCTATTGTGAACCATAAATTGTCTACTTTCTGACGGATATAGTCATCTTGAACCGCGTGTTGAATGGAGCTAAGCCACTCTTTGAGCTGCATTCGATACTCTTCCTTATTCATTTTTACGCCTCATTTCTTTTAAAAATGTGGAACAAGCCATCATTGGAAAGACAAAAGGGTAGCTATGATAGGTGATGTAAAATTGCTTTGGAAGTCCGATACCTACTGGATAGTCTACGGCTTCACTCGTATGCTGATGATGGATCAAAAATGAGATGGCTTTTAAAATGGTTTTGTCATCTGGCTTCTCATATTGCAAAAGTGCCTCTGCTGCCCAAGCCGTTTGAACCACAGTCCCAAATGGAAGCGGAACATATGATTTTACCTCCGCACTTTTACACGATTCTCCGAAGCTGCCATCTTCTTGTTGAATTTGTTTTAAAAATCGGCATGCTTTTTGAACAGCAGGGTGCGATGAGGGGATACCAGCAGCTTTTAATCCTGTTAATGCTGCCCATGTTCCGTAAATATAGCAAACGCCCCATCTTCCAAACCACGATCCATTTTTCTCTTGATGATCTATGAGCCATTTTACACATTGATCTTTTTGCCGGTGCATATTTTCTGTAGCGCCAATGAGATGAAGCACACGGCCTGTAATATCGGGAGTAGATGGATCAATGGCTGCATCCTCGGCAGATTCGAGCGGGAGATGACGAAACAAGAAGTGATCTTGATTTTTTTCAAAAGCAGGGAAGCCGCCGTCTCGGTTTTGCATGGAAAGAAGCCAATCAAATCCTCTTTTCCACTGAACTGGTGCGTATGCTTGAGGAATGGCTTTTAATACGATTTGCGTATCATCACAATCAGGGTTATTTGTGTTGATATCTGAAAAACCGAAGCCTCCCGGAGCAGCATGCCGGTTATGAATGGCCCAATCTGCTTTCTTCATTTGCTGCCGGTTCAATAAGTATGTGAAAGACTTTGTGAGGATTGGATCTTCTTGTTTTCTGCCAGCTTTCTGCAAAGCATAACTGACAAGCGCAGTATCCCAAACTGTGGATGTAGAATTCTCTGCATACATCCTTCCTTGACAGTCAGTGACCAGCTTTTTCATGCCTTTGACGGTTTTTAAAATAAGATGATGCCCCGGAGAGTACCCAAGACTCATGAGGGCATAGACCATAAAGATACTTGCACTTAAATAGCTGTACAGTGTGCCATCTTTTTCAAGGCGGTCAAACATGTATCGCTTAGCTGCTTCATAACCGAAAAAGTCCAGCCGGCTGTCCAGTGCTGTATAAGATCGCATGTAAGTCAGAAATTGGTGAGTGGAACGTTCTTCTCTTGCCATAAACCAGTCAAAAGGATTTTTAGACATGTTCGCATCAAGGTGCGTTAAGCTGGGAAACTTTTCATGAGAGGTATATCGTTTGTTAAGTGCAATCATCATTGGCACAAAATGAATTCTTGCATATGCACTAAGATGATAGAAGTGAAGCGGAAAGTATGTAGGGATAAGTAAAAATGAAAGTGGTGCATAGAAATATGGCCAAGGGTGCATTCCGTTGACGGCAAGCATCCACTTTGTCATAAAATGAACGTTTTTTAATCCACCTTTTGATCGAATATATTGAGCTGCTTTTTCCATATGCGGCTCATTTTGTTGAAACCTGCCTGAAACGAGCATTCCGCAATAACCTTGTACAGTGGCTGTTACATGTCCCGTTTGATCATGATACAAAGAAAAAGACCCATCCTCATTTTGCTTTTCGCGAATCGCTTCTGCCAATTGGTGAACCAAAGCCTGATCCGAATCGCCGACTGCCTTTAACAGCATAATGAAAAAAGCATTTGTCATCATTGGACCTTCAAAGCAGAAAACAAAGGCGCCATCTTCTCGTTGTCTTCGCTGCATTTGTATGTGCAATTCTTCGATAAATTCGTTTACCTTCAATTTGAAATCTTGCATATTCGGCCGTGCTCCTTTCCTTTCATACTATATTCAGGAGCCGGCCTGTCACATGCAATCACAAAAAAAGCCGATGACAGGGTCACCGGCTTTCTTGGCTTCATTAGTCTTGAAGGTTAATCCAGACACTTTTGACTTCTGTATAGTTGTTAAGGGCGTATGATCCCATTTCTCTGCCAAGACCTGATTGCTTATATCCTCCAAACGGGGAGGCGGCATCAAAGACATTATAGCAGTTAACCCAAATCGTTCCTGCTTCAAGACGTGCAGCGATATCATGGGCATGCTTTAAGTTTTCTGTCCAAAGTCCTGCTGCTAATCCATAATCAGACTGATTGGCCCGTTCGACCACTTCATCAATGGAATCGTAAGGAATGGCAGCTAAGACAGGTCCGAAGATTTCTTCTTTGGCAATGGTCATTTCATCATCTACATCTTTAAAAATAGTAGGGGAGACGAAATAGCCAGCCTCATAAGGGCAATCGCCGCCAACAACGGCTGTTGCACCTTCTGATTTCCCTTTTTCAATATAGCCTAACACGCGTTCATGTTGTTCTTTACTTACAAGAGGCCCAATTTGCGTATCTTGATGTAGACCAGCACCTTGTTTGAGTGTTCCAGCATATTTGGCCATTTGATCGACCACTTCATCATATTGACTCCGGTGAACAAAGACCCTGGAGCCTGCACAGCATACTTGGCCTTGGTTAAACATGACACCATTTAAAGCACCTGGGATGGCTTTCTTTAAATCTGCATCTGGTAAAATAATATTCGGTGATTTTCCGCCAAGCTCCAAAGTGACCCTCTTAATGGTCTTAGCGGCTTTCTCCATGATTAATTTCCCAACACTTGTTGACCCAGTAAAGGCCAGCTTGTCCACGTCAGGATGATCAGTTAATGCGTTACCAGCTGTTTCGCCAAATCCAGGAACGATGTTAATGACGCCTTCTGGGAAGCCTGCTTTGTCAACTAATTCTGCTAAATAAAGAGCAGAAAGTGGGGTTTGTTCTGCTGGCTTTAAAACGATGGTGCATCCTGTGGCAAGTGCGGCGCCCATTTTCCACATGGCCATGAGCAGCGGAAAGTTCCATGGAATGATTTGTCCTACAACGCCAACCGGCTCATGGCGAGTATAATTGAAATATCCTTGACTGACAGGAATGGTTTGTCCATTCATTTTTGTCGTCCAGCCCGCATAATAGCGCATGTGCTCAATAGCAAGAGGTATATCTGCATTTGTTGTTTCATTAATCGGTTTTCCGTTATCTAATGTTTCAAGCTGTGCCAATTCTTCTTGGTTTTCTTCCATTAAATCAGCCAGCTTAAACATGAGGCGGGCGCGTTCAGCGGCAGACATTGAGCGCCAAGGACCATGAAAGGCTTTTTTTGCTGCTTTTACTGCCTCATCAATGTCTTTTGCGCCTGCTTCATATACATCAATAAGGGTTTCGCCAGTGGCTGGGTTAGGAGTAGAAAAGGTTTTGTTATCGTGACTTGTGACAAACTGACCATTAATGTAGAGTTTTTTCGTCCCTTGGAGAAAAGATTCGAGTTTTGAACTAATTTGAAGTGTTGTAGAGCTCATAAATAAACAAACCTCCTTAAAGATATGGATTGTTCTGCGAGTTCTAGGTGGGAAAAGCGAACATAAACCTTTATACGCACAATGATGTAAACGTATACATTCATCATATTACACGACATGTTTGAAAGCAATCCATAACACTCATTGCAATTCACAAAAATTTAGCTACAATAAATGTATAGATGAAAAAAGGAGTTTTTAAATCATGATCCATCAAAATTGGCAAACGACTCAAACGTTAAAACAAGTAAAATGTGTACATACGAATGCGAAAAAATATATGGTCGACCGTGCATTAACGGTTGGAAGCACATATGAAGTGAAAAATGAAACTGAGGAATTCCTATTTGTTGTTGATAATACGGGTAAAGTAGGCGGGTATTACAAGGAGTATTTCGAAGATATTTCGGCTGAATGATTTTGAGGGTCATCACTCATACTAAGAAAAACAGTAAAGGGTGATGATGATGAAAAAGCAGCAAAATGGCGATCAGGAAAATCAACAGGCTTGGCTTGAGAACGAGGATGCTGATATGGCGATTACGCTTGAGCAGATTTCCGATGTGTATGCCGAGGGAACGATTGATACACCAAAAGACGAATAGTCATTTAAAAACAGTGATTTGGCATCATCACTGTTTTTTTATTGGAATGATTCAGCATTTTTTCTTGCAAAGAACTGAAACTTTTTTCCTGCTTTAGCAGTCTAAATAAGTAGAGGAAAGAGCATCGGATCAAAAAGAAAAAGTTTAATGAAATTTAATCTATTCGTAATGGAATAACGACCATTTATAGCGTATTCTATAAGTGAGAATAAAACGTACCCACAAAGCCGTGTGGCCGTTTTGTCATAAAGGAATTTGATGCAGGAAGAGGGGGTTTACGTGGGTATTTTTTCTGTCAGTAAACAAAATGATAAGAAATTCGAATCCTTATTGATTGAAGGGGAAAGAATTGAGGCTGTTTACAGACTGCGTCACGACCAAATTTGCTTTACTAATAAACGACTGATCTTTGGCGATAACCGCGTATTTTCTAAGAAGAAAGTCAGGGTCTCCTTGCCGTATCGATCAATTGAAAGTTTTGCCATTCAAGAAGCTGGCGTGTTTGATCAGGACACAGGTATGCTGCTTGTCACAAGCTCAAAAGTATTTGAACTCGACTTTTCTAAAGAGACGGATTTGAGTGATGTGCAAGCCATTTTGACAAAACATCTTTGCTGATCAACCTTGCGCGATTACATAGATCATATGCACTTTTCTCATTCTTCGTTCTTATTTTCATAGATCGCACATTGCTGAGCCTTTCCCATCTGACGGGAAGGGCTTTTTTCTGCATAGGTGTTTGAATGACCGCAAAAAAGGATAAAGATGAAACAGATACAGAAAGGAGAATGAACGATGAAAGTTTTAGTTGCAGGAGCAAATGGACATACAGGCAGGCTTGTCGTTCGTTATTTAAAAGAAAAAGGGCATGAGCCGCTTGCTCTCATTCGAGATGAAAAACAAGCTGATACGTTAAAAGAACTTGGTGCAGTACCTGTCATCGGTGATCTTGAAAAGGATGTGACAGATGCTGTGAAACAAGCAGAGGCAGTCATCTTCGCAGCTGGTTCAGGCTCAAAAACAGGTGCAGATAAGACCATTGCCGTCGATCAAGAAGGGGCAAAACGCCTCGTTGATACAGCGAAAAAAGAAAACATACAGCATTTTGTTATGCTTAGTTCCTATAATGCCGATGACCCGAACCAGGGAAAAGGGCAAGGAAGTATGGAAACTTATTATGAAGCGAAAAGAAAAGCAGATGAGCACTTAAAACAGTCCGGTCTTTCCTATACCATTGTTCGCCCAGGTGCCTTGCTGCATGAGGATAAGACAGGAAAGATTGAAGCAGCCGAGCATATTTCAGATGATCAAAACATCGAGATTTCAAGAGCGGATGTAGCTGTTGTTCTTGTGGAAAGCTTAACAGAATCCAATGTGAAGAATAAGGCCTTTGACTTGATCAAAGGTGATACACCAGTAGAAGAAGCACTTCGCAAGCTTTAAATGAAAAAAGCTGCTGCCAAATACGCGGCGGCTTTTTTCATGTTTTCTTTTTCCTTGCAGCGGGAAGGTAATGAGAAAGGAGTGATTGACCGTGGGATTAACGAAAGAACAACAAGCTGAACTATTCGAAAGATTAATTGAGTTAAAAGAAGATGTAAAAGGATCAAAAAAGAAAGAAGAATCTATGCTCGTTGAATCGAGTGAGATTTCAAATGGTGTTGGGAATCATATCGCTGATCATGGCAGCATCTATTTAGACCGCATGACAGAACAAACACTGGATCAAGTCGATGATCAGCTTGAAGCTGAAATTGATGCAGCACTGAAACGGATGGAAGACGGAACCTATGGGATATGTGAGAAAACAGGGAAAGAGATCCCGTACGAGCGTTTAAAGGCAGTACCATATACACGTTATTCAATTGATGCAAAGAAAAACGAAGAAACCACTCAAGATCCGAACGAGTTTGACCGTTCATTTTCTGATCAAATGCGTGATTTAACGAATAGAGAAACAATGGATCAATTGCATTCAGATACGTATGAAAGATTAGAGGAAGAGCAAGATATTGATGTGGATGAGGAAAAATAGGATCATAAACGAAGTTGAAATTTTTTCGGAATAATGTTTTCTTATGTACACATGGACAAATATCTCGTATACATGAGTATTTAATAGAAAAAAGATCTCTTGAAATTTAATAAACTTTCGTGTAATATAGTTTAAAGGCTGCGATGCGCGTAATGTTAATTAAGTTTTAACCTTTAAGCTGTAATAGGGAGTTTTATATTGAAGCCAGAATGTCATGCCTCCTTAGAGAGGAAGACAGGAACGTTTCTGCAAACACCCACTTTGAGGAGTGGTGGTTTAAAACTTTCTTACTTAGATTACGGCATCCGCAGCTTTTCCTAGGATGATTCAAGCCATTTTCCATTTCGGAAAATGGCTTTTTATTTTGTGAAAAAACGAAATTGAACAGACAGCCTGAAGATGCATGAATGTATGTTAAAATAGACAAAACAAATGACGGAGAGGGAATTGGATGTTAGAACAAGCAGAAGCACTCCTGAAACAATATTATGGCTTTGACGCCTTTAGGCAGGGACAGAAACAAGCCATTGAATCGATTGTAAACAAACAGAAGGATACGGTCTGCATTATGCCGACCGGCGGGGGGAAATCGGTTTGCTACCAGATTCCTGCCCTGATGATGGAAGGAACAACGATCGTTGTATCTCCACTTATTTCTTTAATGAAAGATCAGGTTGATGCACTAAATGAGATGGGCATACGATCGTCTTTTTTAAACAGCACACTTTCCGCAGCAGAAATGAATGAAAGGCTGAAAAAATGTGAAAATGGTGAATATAAGTTGCTTTATATCACACCTGAACGCTTGCAAAATGAACGTTTTTTTCAGCTCCTTGATCGGTTAAAGGTCCCATTAATTGCTATTGATGAAGCGCACTGTATTTCTGAATGGGGGCATGATTTTAGGCCAAGCTACCGTTTTATTCAAGAATGCTTAAATAAGCTGTCAAAAAGGCCGGTGATTGTCGCTTTAACTGCTACAGCTACGAAAAAGGTTCACCAAGATATTTGTGAACAACTTGGCATGAACGAAGAAGAAACCATCTTTACCGGGTTTGCTAGAGAGAATTTGTCTTTTCAGGTGGTCAAAGGAGAAAATAGTGACCGCTTTATCACACAATATATGAAGAAAAATAAACTTGTGTCTGGCATTATCTATACAGCTACAAGAAAAGAAGCTGACAACATTTACAATCGTCTAAAGAAGCAAAAGATTAAAGCTGGCATTTATCATGGCGGATTAGATGATGATGTGAGAGAAGAGCAGCAAAACCTATTTTTAAATGATGATATCCAGGTCATGGTCGCTACATCTGCATTTGGCATGGGAATTAATAAGTCGAATGTCCGTTTTGTCATTCATCATCAAATTCCAAGGGATATTGAAAGCTACTATCAAGAAGCTGGACGCGCAGGCAGAGACGGGCTTGAAAGTGAATGCATTTTACTCTTTTCGCCGCAGGGCGTGAGAATGCAGCGCTTCCTCATTGAGCAGTCAACAGATGATGAAGTGCGCTATCAGCACGAACTGCTCAAACTAAGACAAATGGTGGATTACTGTCATACTGAGCAATGTCTGCAGCAATTTGTGATGGACTATTTTGATCAATCAGCAAGTACTCCTTGCCAAAAATGCAGCAATTGTCTTGACGAGAGAGAGAGTGAAGAGGTCACTCGAGAAGCGCAAATGGTTTTATCGTGTACGGTTAGAATGAACGAGCGATTCGGAAAAATGATGATTGCCCAAGTACTGGCAGGCTCTAAAAATAAAAAGGTGCTTGAACTTGGCTTCGATCGTCTTCCTACATACGCTCTAATGAAACAACATTCAGCTCAGCAAATCAGTGATTTTATCGAATTTTTAATTACAGAAGAGTATTTGCATATGTCTGAAGGAGCTTATCCAACGTTAAAAGTGACACATAAAGGAAAGAAAGTGTTAGTCGGACAAGAGACTGTGTATAAAAAGCAGGCGGTCAAAAGAGAGGCGATTCAAGAAAATGATGCATTATTTGAGCAGCTGAGAGCGGTAAGAATGAAGCTGGCGAGAGAGCAGGGCGTTCCGCCATTTGTTGTATTTTCTGATCAAACTTTGAAGGAAATGTCAGCCGTTCAGCCTAAAACAGAAGAAGAACTCCTCCATATTAAGGGAATCGGCGCTCAAAAAAGAGAGAAATATGGGGATGTTTTTTTAGAAGAAATTCGTTTATTTATAGAAAAAGAGAAAAAATAAAGAGGTTGAAGAAAAAAATAAATTTTTTTCGCTGCACTTGGACACGTTTTCATCAGGAGGTATCTGATCCTTTCAAAACCTTGATATGGCGGGTAGGGGAACCGTTTTGTGGTCTGATTTACCAATGGAGAGAGATGTTTCATGTAAAGGAACTGTAATCTAAAACATATCGTTTTGTTATTGAAATGACATTTACATATGTTACGATAGCACTCGTTAGCCGCCATAAAAAGCTAACAAGGGAGGATTTACTTTATGAAGAAGACTATTATGTCCTTGGTTGCTGTTGCAGCAATCTCAACAACAGCATTTGGAGCACAGCAAGCTTCTGCAAAGGAAATCACTGTGAAGAAAGGTGATACACTTTGGGGAATCTCTCAAAAAAATGATGTGTCTCTAAAGGACCTAAAGGGTTGGAACAATTTATCTACAGACATGATTTATGTAGGTGATAAATTAACAATCTCTTCAAAAGAGAAAACTCAGGAGCAGTATAAAGTCCAGAAGGGGGACAGCCTCTGGAAAATCGCTCAAAAATTCAATGTATCAATTAGCGATATTAAGTCTTGGAATAACTTAAACTCAGATATAATTATGATTGGTTCAACATTAAGTGTTGCTGGTCAAAGCTCAGCTCCGGTAAGCTCAGAGCCTGTTCAAAAACAGGCACCTGTCCAAAAAGAGCAAACAACGAAAAAAGCTGCTCCTAAAAAGGAAACAGCTAAAGCAGAATCATCTTCTGCTAGTCAAAGTGTTCAAAAAGAAATGACTGTAACGGCTACGGCTTATACAGCAAATGATGGTGGCATCTCAGGTATCACTGCAACAGGGGTAAACTTAAACAAAAACCCAAATGCAAAAGTCATTGCAGTAGATCCTAATGTCATTCCATTAGGAAGTAAGGTTTATGTTGAAGGCTACGGTGAAGCCATCGCAGCAGATACTGGCGGCGCAATTAAAGGTAACAAAATTGATGTACACGTACCAAGCAAATCCCAAGCGAAAAATTGGGGCGTAAAATCAGTCAAAGTAAAAGTACTTAACTAGTAATCTATTGTTTTTTGGAAGAAAGCATCAGGTGGCGGCCTGATGCTTTTATTGTACCCTTTTTTTGGTCAAAAAAACACATATTTTTCAGAAAAATCCGCATTTTTGACAAAAACCAGCGTATATTTCATCATAGACGCTGGTTTTTGTCGTTAGCTGTCCACCCAATAAATTTCTCCGCTTTGTTCTTTCCAATTGATTTGGACATCAAATTGGTGCTTTTCATAAAAGTGAATCAAGCGGTCCACGTGATTCCAATCTCTTTTGACGAGATCACCTGTAATGACTGGGATGTTTTGTTCTCTTGCGATTTCTTTTAAATGCTTCATACAGATTGAACCATATCCATTATCGGGAGGTCCTTTAATATCAGCAATATGAATCTTTCCTTCTTCAGGATATTCCGCGATTAAGGAAAAATCAGCTTGTCCGCGAAAAGCTTTTTCACAATCGCTGAGCATGATTTTACATGTATCGGCACTTTCAATAGCAGAGACAATCATCCATTCATCTTCTTTCGCTTGATCAATGCCAATGATCTTTGCTTTTTTCGAAATATCTTTCATATTTTCTTGCATTCGATACATTTGGAACTGCAATTGCTGTAATTCTTGCTCTAATGTCTTCACATCTTTCACTGTTTCCTGTAAGATTGACAAGTCCATTACTCCTTTCATATAAGAAATGATAAAAACCACATAAATTCCCATTCTAAAGGAAGAGGATAGATCTTTCAAGCTGTTAGAACGCCGGAAATCGGCAAGTTTGTCTAAAATTCGACGAAGACAGCGAATTCATTGACTTTATAGAGAAAGTTAAATAACATACTCTTAGTCGGAACTAATAAAGAGAGGTTTTCAAACATGAACGAACAGAATCAAAAACCGAAAAATTTCACCGGCATTGTTGTCATTTTAACAATTGCCATAAACGGATTAATTGCTTTATTATTTTTAATGCCAAAAACAGATAAATTTAGTCATCTGGATATTACATTTCTGCCGTTACTGAATGCCGTGATGAACAGTTTTACGTTTATCTTTTTACTTTCAGCACTTATGATGATTAAACAAAAGAACATTAAAGCGCATAGAAGATTTATCTTTGCTGCATTTTCAACAACACTCGTCTTTTTAATTTCGTATGTGACGTATCATTCAATGGCAGCTGATACACACTTCGGAGGAGAAGGGATCATCCGTCCAATTTACTTCTTTATTTTGATTACACATATTGTGTTGTCAGCTATTATTGTACCGCTTGCACTGATTACACTATTTAGAGGCGCACAAATGCAGGTCGAGCGTCACCGTAAAATTGCCCGCTGGACGATGCCGCTATGGCTCTATGTGAGTCTCACTGGCGTCATTGTCTATATTATGATTTCTCCATACTACAGCTAACGTATGTCCAATTGGACATACGTTCTTTTATTTACAAGATGAAGTGCTTTGGATAAAATGGGAATTGGGTATCCGACTTGCACGGTATCTTCCCATCTATAGATTCACATCATTTCTGGCCGTTTGCTCGTTTGGAGATCAACAATTGAACGAAACGGGGGTTATATGATGACTGAACAATTGCAGTATAAACCGGGGCTTGAAGACATTGTGGCAAGCGAAACATCCATATCATACTTAGATGTGGAGCAAGAGGAAATTGTGATTCGCGGGTATGACCTCATTGAGCTAGCACAAAACAAGACATATTTAGAAACAGCCTATCTGCTTATTTATGGAAGATTACCAGATACGATGGAATACCACCAATTTCAGCAAGATATATCCTCTCAAACCAGCTTACATCCAACCATTCAAACCATTTTAACCACGCTGCCAAAATCCACTCATCCGATGGATGCGATGAGAACGTGCTTATCTGTTCTTGCAGGGTACGATGATGCATTACATGATCGATCAGAAGCGTGCCAAGAGAGGCGTGCCGTTCGATTATTAGGCCAGATGCCAGCCATTGTTGCTGGAAGCTATCATATTCTCACAAAAGACGCCGCTATTTCCCCAGATCAGACCAAATCCTACACCGAAAACTTTTTAGCTATGCTAACAGGACGCACCCCAACAGAAGACGAAATCACCGCTTTTGACCAAACACTCACATTATATAGTGAACATGAGCTGCCGAACTCAACGTTTGCGGCCAGAGTCATTGCATCCACACATTCTGACATGTATGGTGCTTTTACTGGAGCCATTTCTTCATTAAAAGGTGACCTTCATGGAGGAGCAAATGAAGCTGTCATGCACATGCTTCTTGAAGGAAAAACTACGGATGGATTCCTTGCGCTCATTGAACGAAAATTAGCCGCAAAAGAAAAAATGATGGGCTTTGGCCACAGAGTATACATGAGAAAAATGGACCCTCGAGCCGCTCTTTTGAAACGATCATTGAAAACGCTTACGGAATCGAAGGGAGATACAACACTTTATGACATGTGTGTAGCAGGCGAGGCATACATGAAAGAGAAGAAAAACTTATACCCGAACCTTGACTATTACGCCGCACCTATTTATTACGTGCTCGGAATTCCTATTTCACTTTATACACCCATTTTTTTTGCTGCAAGAGCCAGCGGGTTAGCTGCCCATGTCATAGAACAGCATTTGTATAATCGCATTTTTAGACCGAGAGTCCGGTATTTAGGACCAAGAGGATTAAAGGTTTCAAATGATGATGGAAAAATGGGGGAATGAACATGAACAAAACAGCAGTCGTCAATCAAACAGATCAGCTATTAGAAGAAATCGCTGCCTATGCAGTAGACGGAGAAATTACGAGCAAAGAAGCCATTGAAACAGCGCGGTATGTTCTCATAGACACGCTCGGGTGCGGTATGCTGGCGCTCAATTTTCCAGAATGTACGAAGCACCTTGGACCTATCGTCCCTGGAACTGTTGTGCCTAACGGAGCAAGAGTTCCAGGCACTTCTTTTGTTCTAGATCCTGTTCAAGCAGCCTTTGATATTGGCTGTATGATTCGCTGGTTAGATTATAATGACACATGGCTTGCCAAGGAGTGGGGACATCCGTCAGATAACTTGGGCGGAATATTAGCTGTAAGTGATTATATCAGCAGAACACGCCTTGCAAACGGAGAAGAGCCGTTAACGATGAATGACGTACTGCATGCAATTGTTAAGGCACATGAAATTCAAGGTGTGCTTGCTTTAGAAAATTGCCTGAATCGAAATGGCTTGGACCATGTGTTATTTGTCAAAGTGGCAACAAGTGCAGTTGTGTGCGCGATGCTTGGCGGCACAAAGGAGGAAGTGCAGCATGTTTTATCACAAGCGTTTGTTGATAATTCCCCGCTTAGAACGTATCGCCACGCCCCAAACACAGGATCAAGGAAATCGTGGGCAGCAGGGGATGCAACAAGTCGCGGCGTGAGACTGGCAATGATGACACGAAAAGGCGAAATGGGCTATCAAACACCGCTCAGTGCAGAGAAGTGGGGCTTTGAAGATGTTCTCATGAAAGGAAAATCGCTCACGCTTGCTCAGCCCCTTGGATCATACGTCATAGAAAATGTCCTTTTCAAAATTGCGTACCCTGCTGAGTTTCATGCACAGACTGCTGCAGAGGCGGCTTTGATGCTACATGACGCTGTCAAAGATCGGCTGGATGAAATTGACCGTGTAGAGATTACGACTCATGAGTCAGCGATTCGCATTATAGATAAGAAAGGGCCGCTTTATAATCCGGCAGACCGTGATCATTGCTTGCAGTACATTACAGCCATCGGACTGATTTATGGTGAGCTGACAGCTGATCATTATGAAGAAGAAACGGCGCAAAATCCGGCCATTGACCGCCTTCGTGATCAAATGATCGTGAAAGAGGATAAACGTTATACAGAGGATTATTTAGATCCGAAAAAGAGATCGATTGCAAACTGTGTGCAAATCTTCTTTAAAGATGGGTCGATGACAGATCGAATTGAAATTGAGTATCCGATTGGTCATCGCAGGAGAAGACAGGAAGGCATTCCGCTGCTTGAAAAGAAATGGGTCTATCATTTGAAAACAAGATTTCCACAAAAACAAGTGGATCAAATTGTGTCACTCTGCCAAAATCCAAATCAATTAAAAACAACGACAGTACCAGCATTTATGGACTTGTTCGTCATATAAGGGGGAACTAGCGTGTGGATCGTGAATGGAGAAACAAGTCAGGCTGATTTAGCCGCAGCCTTTAAAAAACAAATGCACAAATCAGCTTTATTTCAAATTCCAGGTGTTCACGATGGAATGTCTGCGCTCTATGCGAAAAAAATGGGCTTTCAAGGGCTCTATTTATCAGGTGCTGCTTTTTGTGCCAGCAAAGGACTTCCTGACCTCGGCATGATCCATTCAACAGAAATGGCTGAAAAGGCGAAGGAAATTATTCGAGCTTCTCAGCTGCCGCTTTTGGTCGATATGGACACAGGTTATGGCGGTGTTTTAAATGCAGCAAGGGCGGCAAAAGAAATGGTTGAGAGCAAGGTAGCGGCAGTTCAAATTGAAGATCAGCAAATGCCGAAAAAATGCGGGCATTTAAACGGTAAATCACTCGTTCCAGTAGAAGAAATGATCGCCAAAATCAAAGCCATTAAACAAGCAACACCAACGCTTTTGGTGATTGCGAGAACCGATGCAAAGTCCGTAAATGGGATGGAGGATGTCATCCGCCGGGCCAATCTTTACGTAGAAGCAGGAGCCGATGCTATTTTTCCTGAGGCGCTGATTACAGCAGAGGACTTTACGTATGCGTCAAACAATATAAAAGGTCCGCTTCTTGCAAACATGACGGAGTTTGGCAAGACCCCTTATTATCATGCAGACGAATTTTCTGTGTTTGGCTTTCAAATGGTTATTTACCCTGTGTCATCACTCAGAGTCGCTGCAAAAGCGTATGAGCGTTTATTTACAGAAATCATGGAAAAGGGAACGCAGCAGGGAATGCTTGAGGATATGCAAACGAGAAAAGAGTTATATGAAACGATTCATTATGAGGAATATGAGGAAATGGATCAGCATTTAGCGAAAACAATCCTGCCGGAAATTGGGAAAGAACAGCAATAAAATGAAAAAAAGAAAAAGGGCTAAAATAAGCCCTTTGGCAACAATCTAAAAGCACCTCCTTTCGGAAGTGCTTTTTTTACGATGATGGTGTGGATGATGAAGCCAATTTCATCTTTTCTTCAACTGTTTTCGTTTTTTCTTTTACTTTTTCAGCGTAAGTGAAGTCACCGTAGCAATACGGATAGCGGAAGTTATCTTTATTGCCACCGCACGTATAGACTTTGGGGTTTCGTTTCACTTGCTTTTTGGAGTATTGCTTTGCCAATTTTTCGGAATGTTTTCCCCCGTTTTTTGCAACAAAATCAATATAGCCGATTCCCATGTTATAGCTTTGAATAATGGTTTCCAAATCAACGCCTTTTTTCTTCCCATGCTTGTACATAGTCGAAAAATGATGGACTCCTTGTTTAATGCTTTTCTGAGGGTCATTGATTTCATTTCGTTTCAAACCAAGAGATTCGGAGGACTGCATTGGATCTCCGCCCCTGCCTTTTGATTCTTGATACATCATACCGAGGATTAACGCGGTATACTGATCTAAATCTTGATCTCTTAACTCTGTTTCTACAAGCGGTTTGTAATCATCCAATCTCGACAAAACAATTGATTCCGTATCAATCGGCAGCTTTTTTAACTCCTTTTGATTAAAGGTGATGACAATGGCTGCTAATACGAAAACAAACAGAAAAATCGTGAAACAGCCTGAAATGGCAAAACATCCTGTTTTTTTCTTTTTCAAGGTCGTTCACCCCTGTTTTGCCCCGCTTTTAAAAGGGAAGTACAGCATTTTTATTATGCCATATCCTGCGCAGGATACCAAGTGAAAACCTTATAATCAATCATATCCAAACGTAAATTCAGGTCTTGTTTTCAGCCTGTAGCAAAAATAAACAAAACCGATGATCAGCCAAACCATGCCAATGATTAATGCATTTGTACTAATGCTTGTTAACAGCCATATACAAAAGGCTGTTCCGCACAGAGGAATCAGTGCATATCTCAATGTGTTCAGTACACCTCTTTGTTTTTGTCTGATGAAGTAATACGCAAAAACAGACAAGTTTACAAAAGTGAATCCAATCAACGCGCCGAAGCTGATAAAGGAATAAATGACTTCAAGTTCGCCAACAACTGCGGTTAAAGAGAAAGCCCCAATTAATAAAATATTAAAAACAGGGGTTTTTAATCTCGGATGAATATATCCGAAGAAACGTTTCGGTAACGACTCATCTCTTCCCATAGCATATAAAAGTCTTGCTGCACTCGCATGTGACGATAAGGAGGAAGAAATGACAGCGACCATTGTGCCAGCTAAAAAGAACGAGTGGAGAAATGCGCCGCCCACAAATTCCGCAATTTCAAGTGAGGCCGCATCCGGATGCTTGAACTGCTGAAAATTTGGAAACACCTGCTGCAAAAAATAAGACGTCAAGGTAAACAGTAAACCTCCAATGGCGACTGTTAAGAAAATGGCGAGAGGAATCGTCTTTTTTGGCTTAATGGTTTCCTCAGACAAAGTCGAAATCGCATCAAATCCTAGAAAAGAAAAACATAAGATGGTCGCTCCTGAAAAAATAAGCGCTGGATCTAAGCTCGCTGAATAAAAAGGCCGTGCTGACAATAATTCGCCACTACCTGCGTTTTGCGTGAGCCCATAAATAATAAACCCGACAAAGGTGGCAGCGACAATGACTTGGAAGGTCACAAATAGCGCTGTTATGTTGGCTGTCAGCCGAATACCGATTACATTGACAGTCGTTATGGCGATAGCAAGTACGATGATCCACATGTAATGAGGTACATCAGGAAAGGCTGCGGTTAAATACGCGCTTCCGATCGCAAAATTCACCATAGGCAAAAATAAATAATCCAGTAGAAGTGTCCAGCCCACAAGGAAGCCGACATGAGGATGAATACTTTTTTGCGCATATGTATAAGCAGATCCTGCTTTTGGAAAAGCCTTCACCATATTCCCATAGCTAAGCGCTGTCAATAGTAATGCAAGTAATGTAAATATATATGCTGCAGCTACGTGTCCTTTCGTCAGCTGAGCAACAATGCCGTATGAATCAAATACGACAAGTGGATCCATATAAGCAAGCCCGATCACAACAAGTGGAAAGACAGTCAGGCTGCGTTTTAGTCTTGGCTCTTCAGTCAATTTGCCTATCAGCTCCTCTAAAAAAATGAATAAATAATGCTCATTTTAAAAAGAATGCTACCAAGTGTCAATGCCATTTGAATAAATCTTTTTTCTAAAGTATGCCCGCTTTGCACGCCGCACGTTTTGGTATATGATGATACATAGAATAAGTCGTGATTTGACTGACAAGAAAGGTGAAGCGAAATGAAGGAAGAACTGAATACAAACCAAGAACAGGAACGGATGGAGCTGGATGAAGAAAGTCTATTTCTTGTCTCCCAAACATTTAAAGCCTTATCTGATCCGACACGTATTCGAATCCTGCACCTGCTGTCTCAAGGTGAACACTCGGTAAACGATATAGCGGAAACACTGGACCTTATGCAATCAACCGTGTCTCATCAGTTACGCTTTTTAAAAAATCTTCGTCTCGTAAAATCCAGACGAGCAGGGACCTCGATTTTTTACAGCCCTGAAGATCAGCATGTGATGGAAGTACTTGAACAAATGATTTACCATGCGCAGCATGACTAAGAAAACCCTTCCTACTTTTATAGGAAGGGTTCAGCTTGTTGACAAAGAGCTAAAATGATCTTTATTTTAGCCCTTTGTCTTCTTTTTTACGCTTGATGCACATGTGTCGTTCGTTTACTTGCTTTCATCATATGGTAAGAAAAAACGACATAGTAAGCAGCTAACAGAAAAAAGCTGAGCATGGTCATGGCATCATCACTCACGATATGCTGATACAGTTCAACGACACCAATCTTCGTCATCGAATGATTTGTCAGCTCAACCAGCTTAAAACTAAGTCTAGATAAAAACAAACATAAAATGAAGCTTTCAATCCATTTACTCGTTTTCACATACAGCCGGCCATTTTCTTCTTTCATACGAATGGTCTCATAGGCATGAACGGCCAGACTGCTTCCAAAGAGCATGCCAATGAGAGCATAGATGAAGATGCTGTGGTTTTGCAAGCCTTCTGATAAAAGAATAAGGGTCGTGAGTCCAAATACATACATTCTCATCAAAAGACTGATTGGGCGCACAAGCTGATAGCGTCTCATTCGATTCATTCGAATGATGATGCAGATCAGCATAATGCCTCCAATTATGAATAACTGCCACACGTGATGTGTCATGATGCAACCTCCTCCTGCATGTGCAGGGATGTAAACGAATGCTGGCTGTTACTTATCTTTACCATTCTTTCTTTTTTTATCAAATCAAAACCTACATTTATGAAAAAGAGGAAAAGTCATGAAAATCGATCGCGTTTTATCTATTGTGATGCTGCTCATTAGCAAGAAGCAAGTACAAGCGAAAGATCTCGCTGAACTTCACGAAGTGAGCGTGAGGACTATTTATCGTGATATTGAGACCATCAATCAAGCCGGAATTCCTATTGTGACAACGCAAGGGGCAGGCGGAGGCATTTCACTTGTTGACGACTATCGTTTAGAGAAAAAACTATTTACCGATGATGATATTGAGCTTATTTTGACAGCTCTTGAAAGCATGACGAGTGCATACACCTTTAAAGAAAGTGAGCATGTATTGAAAAAAATCAAATTTCTCATCTCGTCACATACCAATGAAAGCGACAAACAACATCATGTCTTCATTGATTTAAGCTCCTGGGGGAAAGACAGCCAGGCAGAGAAGAAGCTTCAACTCATACATACAGCTGCCTCCGCGCACCAATACATTCAATTCACCTATCGCAATGCGAAAGGCGAAACACTTCCACGGAAAGTGGAGCCTTATACGCTCGTCTTAAAAGGAAGGCATTGGTATTTGTATGCGTTTTGTTGTGTGAAAAAAGCGTTTCGTCTGTTCAAGCTGACAAGAATGACAGATCTTATCACCATTTCAGGATATTTTAAGCCGAAAAGAATCAAAAATGAAGAGAAGCCTTGGAATGACTCTTGGCATGAGGAACCTTCAGCCACCACTCTCACGCTTAGGCTAACGGAAGCATCAGTAGGCAAAGTGAAGGAATGGGTGGATGAGAACGAATGGATCGTCTGTTCAGATGGAACCTATCTGGCAACATTGAGCGTGCCTCAAGATGATTGGCTCAATAGTTTCCTATTCTATTTAGGACCGGATGTTGACGTTATTTCACCGCACCATATCAAGGAAGCGTTTGATCTCCAATTAAAACAATTTCTGAAACAAAAAGGAACTTGACACAATGTTGTCAGGTTTCTTTTTATATGATGAGAAAAAAGGAGATGAGAATGTATGTACGATATCGTGACTTTAGAGAAAAAATGGATTGATGGGTTGTCTGTTCGAACAACAAATGAAATAGAGCAAACAAAAGAGCGGAAGATTGCCCCGCTCTGGGAGCAATTTTTCGCGCAGCAGCTTCATGGGGGACAAGCCCCCGTCATAGGGCTTTATTCAGATTATGAAAAAGATGAACATGGCTCTTATTTATTCACAGCTGGGCAATTTTCGAACCAGCAGCGAGAACATGTCTTAGAAATTCCTGCGGCCACCTACGCAAGATTTCGAACGAGAAAGGGACCAATTGAAGAGGTCGTGCTTGAAACATGGTACAAGATTTGGGCGTGGGATCAGCGCCATTTACGCACTTATACAGGCGATTTTGAATGGTATGATGAACGATCGATTGATCCAAAAGAAGCCGAAGTTGAAATTTATATTGCGGTCGATGAAAAAATATTTGCTAAAACTAATGGTATTAGTTAATATAAAACTAACAACATTAGTTTTAGGGGGACACATGATGAGATTGACAACTTTTGACCGTCTGCACCAGCTTACATTGATGCCGCGACTATTTCCGGTAAATTGTTATGTATTTGAAGAAGAGGATGGACTCATCTTAATTGATGCTGCTTTAAAAATGGCGGCAAACTCGATCATCGAATTTGCTCATAAAAAGAACAAACCAATCGACAAGATTATTCTTACCCATAGTCATATGGATCATATCGGTGCATTAGATGAAGTGAAAAAAGCTTTTCCAGAGGCAGTTGTCTATTTATCAAAACGTGATGCCCGCCTGCTCGAAGGTGACCTTTCCTTGCTCCCTGGTGAACCCCAGAAAAAAATCAAAGGTAGTTTTTCAAAAGGTATTCACACAAAACCGGATGTGCTTGTTGAAGAAGGAGATGAGATTGGACCGCTGAAAGTCATTGCGACACCAGGGCATACACCGGGCAGCATCTCTTTATATGATGAAAGGTCAGGAGTTGTCATTGCAGGCGATGCACTTGTAACAAAAGGCGGCTTATCGGTAACGGGTGAATTTCGGTGGAGCTTTCCGTTCCCGGCATTCGCCACATGGGATGCAGAAACTGCACTAAAAAGTGCCGAAAAATTATTGACTTTGCACGTATCCTGTCTTGCAGCAGGACATGGGGATCTCATCATAGAGCCTCATGAAAGGCTTCAAGCTGCTGTCCATAAAAGGCAGCATCAGCTAAAAAAAGGGGGGCAGTAAACCGTGTCTCCAAGAATGGGTATCACTCAAGAAAAAATCATGGAAACAGCGGCTGCGTTTGTTGATGAAGAAGGTTTTTCCGCTTTGACAATTGCTACATTGTCTAAAAGGCTGAACATCAGACCGCCTTCTCTTTATAATCACGTATCCGGCCTTTATGAGATTCAGGCAGGGCTCGCCGTAAAAGGACTGTCCATGCTTTGTGAGGAAGGCATACAAGTCACAGAGGGACTAGAAAAAAAAGAAGCTGTTTTAGCCTTTGCCAGACAATATGTGCAATTTGTCCGAGAACATCCCGGTCTTTACGAAGCCGCCTTTTCACATATGAACGAAAAAGAAGTAAGCATTGCGGCGGAGCGCCTTGTTCAATTTGTTCAATCCATCATGTCACGCTTTGGTGTAAAAGAAGAAGAAATGACGCATGTCGTCAGAGGACTGAGAAGCTTACTACACGGCTTCGGTGACATTTCTAATAAAAAAGGGTTTCAACGAAAAGAAGAGCTTGAAGAAAGTGTGAGCTATGCGGTCCGGCTCTATATCACAGGTGTATTGCAGAAAGAAGATCTGTCTATTTGACAGGTCTTTTTTTTTACAGCGGATCGATATCTTAAAGGGGTGGACAGTTTGGAACAATTTTTGAGAATAAAGATTTGACAGTTTTGTGAAACATGGTATGCTTATTATGTGAAATAATTCACATAGAGGAGTAGAGGCAGATGAAAAGAAAGCCTGTTTATGTGGAAACAACCATTCATGCACCTATAGAGAAAGTTTGGGAATATACGCAAAATCCAAAGCTTCACGAACAGTGGGATATGCGGTTTTCAACCATTTCATTAAATGAACCTCAAGATGAACAGCCCCAAACCTTTTTGTATGAAAAGCATCTTGGATTTGGTGTAAGTGTCACAGGGGCAGGAGCGTATCGAACAAGAATGATGGATGAACGGAATAAACGGGCGTCCTCGCTCAAATTCACATCTTCACACCCCTTGTCCTTCATCAAAGAAGGGGGCGGCTATTGGAAATATGTGAAAACGAACGAACACATTGTATTTCAAACTCAGTTTGATTATGAAACGAAAGAAGGAAAAGGTTGGTCATGGGCAGATCGGTTTCTTTTTCGCCCGATGATCGGGTTTATGACGGCCTTTAGTTTTGGCGCATTAAAGACGTGGCTTGAAAAGGGAACGCACCCCCGGTTGTTATTAGAGAGAACACTTGCCCATTACGGCATTTGTTTGCTGTTTGCCCTTGTCTGGTTATGCCAAGCGGTCATCCCTTTTTCACATTCTTCTTTTGATCATAGCACCGGATTTCGGATGTTTTATGCCCTTTTAGGCGTATCATGGCTAATCCCTAAGCTATCAAAGAAATATCTTTTCATCTTTCAAAGCATGTTTCTGCTGATTCTGCTTTGTATCGGGGTTCTATCCCCGCAAACGACATTTCATGAGCCGCTTGTGATAGGTGCATTTTTGATCCTATCCATTGCAGGAATGATTAATTTAAAAGGGTGTGTAGATGTATTTTCGATCAAACGAAAAAGAGGAGGTAGACATGGTCGTTCATCGTCATCAAGTAAAGGATTATGATAAGCTACATCCAAAATTAAAGGAGAGATACAACCGGGCGTTTACTGCTGAAGGCACCATGGAGGAAATAGGCGGCGGGACGAGGCTCATTCGATTATTCTTCAAGATTGGTCCATTGTTCCGCTGTTTTTTCCCTGAGAGAGGAAAAAATATTCCCTTCCGAATTGTCAATAAGCCCTTTCTAACAAGTGAGGGTGAGGAAGGCATGCACTGGTTTCGTACGTTTTATTTTCCAAAGAAGGAACGGCACTTTGATGCCGATATGATCATTGATCAGAAGAGTCATAAAGTTCTAGACTATTTTGGAAAGCCTAGACTTCTTATGTCAGAACTTCATTTTACAGTCACAAAGCATGGGTTTCTGCACATTCAATCCGGCCAGCAGAAGCTGTTGATGCTAGGAAAAGAGTGGCCGCTGCCTTCATGGCTTTATGGTGTGTCAGATGTCACAGAAGGCTACGACGAGCATGCAGGTGAATATACCATTCATGTGCATGTGAAAAACCGACTGTTTGGAACTCTTTTTACATATAAAGGCCGGTTTACTGAAAGGGTGCTGTCTCATGATGAATAAATGGCATTTCATATCAAGCCTCATCTTCATGTGTTGTTTTATCGCCACCCGTTTGATGACTGGACCGATAGCCGAATTTTTTGTGCTTATTGCGATTCTGTTTTTCTTTCCTGCGGTTTTATCCTTTTTTGCAAAGGAAGGGAAGGAGAGAACGCCAGGGATGCTGATCAGCTTTTTAATGAAAGCCTTTCCATTAGCTGCTCTTTGTGCAACTGCTGCATTCATCTATCATTCCGCCTTGTTTGCATCGGGATGGTTTTTGTATACGATCATTTTAGCGTTATTTGGCTTTACTCGATTGCTGAAAAGGGGAACCTTTCCTCTTCATGAATTAATGATCGATGGTGCATGGATGTATATCGCTTTAGGCGGACTTTGGTTTTGGCTGTATACGGCAGATATACAGGTGATGACCTTTTCACCGATCATTGTGCTTTTGACCGCTATTCATTTTCATTATTCGGCTTTTTTTATCCCGCTTTTCTATGGATTATTAGGGAGACAGCGAGAAAAAGAGACAGCTTTATACAAAGCGGCAGGCTGGGTGATTTTGCTGTCACCTCTGATGATTGCTGTTGGGATTAGCTTCTCTCGTCTATTTGATACGTTCAGCGTCATGCTATATGTCATTGCACTTTACTTGTATGGCATTCTTTGTATAAAAACTAGGTTTCAATCAACTGGGGCAAAAGGGCTGATTGTGTTTTCTAGCTGCGTGTTAATGGGGACGATCGTGTTGTCTCTTCTTTATTCCACTGGTATGCTCATTCGCGTGACCTACATCAGCATTGATCAGATGATTTGGTTTCATGGCAGTATCAACGCCTTTTTTGTTATTTTACCAGGTCTGATTGGATGGCTAATCGAAGGGCCAAGGAATCAATTGAAGCAGAAGGAATTTCCGATCTCAAGAGTGCATGGTCGTTTTCATTTGCTCTCTTTTCAAAAGGAACGAATGCATGAGCGAGAGCAGCTCGGTTTAGTCGATTCACTTGATGATTTAAATGGAACGACGTTTTCAGCTGAAAGGGTGTCACCGGTGATTCGAAGATTTTATGAAAATCCCATGGCATTTACATTAAAAGCAGCCGTCTGTTTTCATTGGTGGGTGAGGCCGTTTGTTTTTTTACTTCAGCCAGTTTTTAAGAAAATAGGTCAGCTCTATTTGGGAACATCTCGTAGGCCGTATGAAATGAAGGGACGTCTGACTACATTTCAACATCCTAAAGAAGAGAGGGAAAATGTCCGGACGTGGATTCGTCATAACGAAAAAGGGGAGCAGGTCTTTTTTGCGCTTTATGCTCATCATCACGATGCAACTGCGGGCTATATGAATATTGCGCTGCCGCTTCCATATTCACAGATGACCGCCATTTTAAAACCTTTTAATGAAAAGGAAGACTTTCTATTAAAAAGCGTATGTCCAAAAGGCAGTACCGGTGACGAAGGATTGTATTTGCATACGCCTTTTATCACCATGAAACTGCCAATGGAAGAAAGCTTTCATATGAAGCCTAAGTCAGATAAAAATCTCACAGCGGTTCATCAAATGAAGCTTTTCGGTATTCCTTTTTTAACGATTCATTATCAAATTGACAGCGGGAAGTCATCCTGTTAGTCAATAATGTCACATGGTTCACCGTGCCGAATGATGTTCACAATCGCTTGCCCGTCACTCGGATGATGATCTGCATACTGGACTGGCAGCAGTGCAAAAAATACATAGTAAATTGAGAAGTAAGCAAATTGATAGAAAAATTGATGTTCTGGCAGGATATCATTGGCGATCATTGTATTCAGTATGAGAACACTGAGCAGGTTGCATAATGATCCACCTAAATAGACAAGAATGTGTGAGAATCGGTTATTTTTCCTCATTTCTTCATAGTGGCAAAATGCATCTAGAAAATAGATTCGTCTAATTTCAACAACACCTATTTTCAATACTTTCTTGCCTCTGCCAAGAGCAAAAGAAACCTTTGCCCCAAACATCCATGCGACCAAAATATGGCCAAGCTGATGCAGGATGGCAACGATAGGAAGAATGACGAAAAACGACCAGCAAAACGTCCACATATCCGATAAAGTAAACAAGTGTTAACCCTCCCCAATATATTTGGGAGGAAGCAGTAGGATTATTTGCCATTTTACTGAATTCATTTTCAGGATGCAAACATTTAACACAAGACGATAAATTCATTATGTAAACTAAAGAGTGTTTTGGGCAGTGAATAGTCTTATTGAATCAATTTTTTGACGAAATGCATGTGCTACAATGAAAAAAGAATAGATGACTCTAGCTGAATGAAGAGGAGTGAATCAGATGGCAGATATTGAACAGTTTTTAGCGTTAGATATTCGTGTTGGGACGATCATCGAAGCAGAATTTTTTGCGGAGGCAAGAGTGCCTGCTTTGAAACTCAAGATTGATTTTGGCGAAGAGATTGGTCTAAAGCAATCCAGCGCTCAGCTGACAAAACGTTATACGGCTGAGGGGCTCACTGGCAAACAAATCGTAGCAGTCGTCAATTTTCCGCCAAGAAGAATTGCAGGGTTCAAATCAGAAGTGCTTGTCTTAGGGGGAATGCCTTCAAAAGAAGATGTGGTTTTACTAGCCACAGATGAGCCGGTTGAAAATGGGACAAAAATAGGGTAAGAAAAAAAGACATCTTCATCAGAAGATGTCTTTTGCGTATTGAGGCGGAATAACCACACGCCACATTCGTGTGTGTCTCAAAGAGACATGTTACCCGACTTACACAATTCAGCTCATCGCTTGATTAATATAGCATGGGATAAGCTGAATTGCAACCATTAAATGAATTCCTTCATATTTTCATATCATTTTAGAAGAAAAATGACAAGATATCGATTATTTGGATTATTTTTTCAAAAGATATTGAAAAGTCAGATCAGATTTTATAAAATGAACTCATCTTAGTTTGTTTAGTCGATAAACTAAGGTGATTTTCAAATCAGAGTCCGGCCATTAAAGGGGATGATTCCGTCATTCAAATCATTTGCTGCGTATGTGGGCTAAGCTGAAAGAGTCAGATATTCAGCTTCATTTTTACAATAAATTGAAAGCGCTTTATATTCTTCGTATTGACTGCTGCTGCCCTCCATCATCTGTTTGTTAGAAGAGGCTAAGATAAGAAGGGAGAAAGCTCATGGTTAGTGAGAATTTAAAGAAGATTCGTATGTCTGAAAAAGTCGGATATGCATCAGGAGATTTCGCATGTAATTTAATTTATGCAACTGTCTCTACGTATCTATTATTTTTTTATACAGATGTGTATGGTTTATCAGCGGCAGCAGCAGGGACGATGTTTTTGGTTGTTCGTGCCATTGATGCGCTTGCAGATCCGTTTATTGGTGCAATGGTGGATCGAACGAACAGCCGTTTTGGCAGGTTTAGACCTTACTTGTTATTCGGTGCGGTTCCTTTTGTCGTACTTGCCATCCTTTGCTTTACAACGCCTGATTTTTCAGAAATGGGTAAACTCGTCTATGCCTACATCACGTATGTTGGTTTATCGCTTACATACACCTTCATCAATGTCCCTTATGGTGCTTTAACATCCGCAATGACAAGAAATAACCAAGAGGTCGTCAGTATTACGTCTGTTCGTATGCTTTTTGCCAATCTCGGCGGTTTGGTTGTTGCTTTTTTTGTTCCTTTTCTTGCGACTTATTTGAGTGATACAACAGGAAATACAGCACTTGGCTGGCAGATGACGATGGGTTTTCTCGGCATTCTTGGCGGTGCATTACTTATTTTCTGTTTTAAAAGCACGAATGAACGTGTCACGCTTCAAAAGCCAGAGGAAAAAATTAAGTTCAGTGATATCTTTGTCCAGTTACGTGTGAACCGCCCGCTTGTTGTATTAAGTATTTTCTTTATTATTATTTTCGGCGTGAACTCAATCAGCAACTCTGTTGGGATTTATTATGTGACGTATAACCTTGGCAGAGAGGATTTAGTGAAATGGTACGGACTTATTGGCAGTCTGCCAGCATTAATGGTGCTGCCGTTTATTCCAAAGCTGCACAAGCTGCTAGGAAAGAAAAAGTTGCTGAATTATTCATTATTGCTGAATATCGTAGGTCTTCTTGCTTTAATTGTGATACCACCGAGTCAAATCACTTTAATACTTGTTTTCAGGCTCGTTGCAGCTGCAGGGAGTATTACAGCCGGTGCTTACATGTGGGCGCTCATTCCTGAAACCGTTGAATATGGCGAATATAAAACAGGGAAAAGGATGGGCGGACTCATCTATGCTGTCATTGGATTCTTCTTTAAATTTGGGATGGCATTAGGCGGGATTGTGCCAGGGCTTGTACTCAGTCGATTTGGCTATGTCGCGAACCAAATGCAAACACCAGAAGCCTTACTGGGCATTTTAATCACGACAACGGTCATTCCTGTATGCTTACTGATTTTAGCGATGATTGATATTAATTTTTATAACCTAGATGAAGAAAAACACAAGAAGGTCGTCAGGGAGCTTGAGAATAGAGACAAGGTGTATGTCGATCATATGGACGATTTTAAAATGTAGGTCACTGAAAGAGGAGGAAGTTCAATGAAGATTACCAATCCAGTGCTTAGAGGGTTTAACCCTGACCCAAGTATTTGCCGTGTAGGAGAAGATTATTACATGGCGGTCTCTACATTTGAATGGTTTCCAGGGGTTCAAATTTATCATTCGAAGGATCTTGTCAATTGGCGTCTAGCTGAGCGTCCTTTGCAAAAAACGTCACAGCTGGATATGAAGGGAAATCCTGATTCCGGCGGAGTATGGGCGCCGTGCTTAAGCTATGCAGATGGGCAGTTTTGGCTGATTTATTCCGATATCAAAGTTGTGGATGGCCCATTTAAAGACGGTCATAATTATTTGGTCACGGCAAACGAAGTGGACGGTGATTGGACTGAACCGGTTCGGCTCAATAGCTCTGGCTTTGATCCATCCTTATTCCATGATCAAAGCGGGAAGAAATATATCTTAAATATGCTGTGGGATCATAGGGAAAAGCATCATTCCTTTGCAGGGATTGCCTTGCAGGAATATTGTGTGACGGAAAAGAAACTCATCGGTCAGCGGAAGGTCATTTTTAAAGGCACGCCGATTAAACTGACAGAAGCGCCGCATCTGTATCATATCGGTGACTATTACTATTTATTAACGGCAGAAGGAGGTACCCGGTACGAGCATGCGGCAACAATCGCTCGGTCCTCACATATTGAAGGGCCTTATGAGGTTCATCCTGATAACCCGATTTTAAGTGCGTTTCACGTGCCTGAGCATCCGCTTCAAAAATGCGGGCATGCTTCAATTGTTCAAACGCATACAAATGAATGGTACCTTGCCCATCTCACTGGCCGTCCCATTCAATCAAGCAAGGAATCGGTTTTTCAACAGAGGGGCTGGTGTCCTTTAGGAAGAGAAACAGCGATTCAAAAACTCGAATGGAAGGATGGCTGGCCTTATGTTGTGGGCGGAAAAGAGGGAGCACTGGAGATTGAAGCGCCAGCCATAAACGAAAAGGTTTTTGCGCCAACCTATCATACAGTCGATGAGTTTCAAGAATCAACGCTGAATAGACACTTCCAAACGTTAAGAATTCCGTTTACCGATCAGATTGGTTCGTTAAATGAGAAACCTCAGCATTTAAGGTTATTTGGTCACGAATCCTTAACGTCTAAGTTTACGCAAGCTTTCGTTGCAAGGCGCTGGCAAAGCTTTTATTTTGAGGCAGAGACAGCTGTTTCGTTCTTCCCAGAAAACTTTCAGCAAGCCGCTGGCCTTGTGAATTATTATAATACGGAAAATTGGACTGCACTTCAGGTGACATATGATGAGGAACTTGGCCGCATTCTTGAACTATCTGTCTGTCAAAACCTTGCCTTTTCTCAGCCATTGACACATAAAATCGACATTCCAGAAGAGGTCACGTATGTCTATTTAAAGGTGACCGTCCAGAAAGAGACATATACCTATTCTTATTCTTTTGATCAAAAAGAGTGGAAGGAAATTGATGTGCCGCTTGAATCAAGACATTTATCCGATGATTTCATTCGAGGAGGGGGATTTTTTACAGGGGCATTTGTCGGCATGCAGTGCCAAGATACAAGCGGCGAACGTCTTCCTGCTGACTTCAACTATTTTCGCTATGAGGAAACAGACAAATAAAAAAAGACAACGCGCTAAGAGCTGTCTCTTTTTTAACAATGAATAGGTCATGTTGAGAGGGTGGCATCTTGCAGGAAAGCTTCTATGACAAGAGATGTCATCCCCAATACTGGTGCGTTGTGTCCTAATGACGAAGGGAGCAGCTCTACACGTGAGCTGAATTGAGTATCCATTCTCGAGGATAACTCCTCCCCAATCACATGTAGCACAGCCTGATGTGATTCAATCACTTTGTTTCTTAAAATAATGGCTTGTGGGTTAAAGGTATGCAGGACGTTTGTGAGACCGACGCCAAGGTAAAAGCCAAAGTTGCGCAGGGCATTGAGTGTTTTCATATCATTTACATTTGCCAGCTGTTCCACATCTTGATGCGAAATATGCTGATCATCTGTTTGAAGGGATTGAAACAAGGCTTTCTCAGATGCATATAATTCCCAGCATCCACGGTTTCCGCAGCTGCATGTTGGTCCATTATAGTCAATGGTCATATGTCCCATTTCACCAGAAAAACCGTATGCACCTCTGTATAAATGATGGTTGATAATGATTCCGATCCCTATGCCAGTACCGATGCTGGCATAGATCAAATGGTCATAGTGTTTAGCAGCACCAAAGACTTTTTCACCATATGCACCGGCATTTGCTTCATTTTCAATGAAGATGGGTACTTGGAATGTGTCTTGGAGCGTCTTTTTTAGATCAACATTTTTCCATTTGGAATGTGGTGTAAACACGATTTGTTCATTTGCATCCACTAACCCATGTATGCAGAGGCCAATGCCAATGAGCCCATAGGGGGAAGAGGACATTTGTGCGATCAGCTGCTGTATTAATTCAATTAATATGCGTGTGGTGACATCAGGAGAGCTGGATGGGAGCTTGATCTGCTCTTCGTATAGAATAGCCCCTTCAAGGTCTGTTAATATGCCATTGACATAATCAACGCCGACATCAATCCCAATGGAGCAGCCAGCACGTTTATTAAACATCAATAAAACCGGTCTTCTCCCGCCGCTAGACTCACCTTGACCGATTTCATAGACGAGATGCTCTTTCATTAATGTACTTACTTGAGAAGAAACAGTCGATTTATTTAATCCAGTGCGTTCAGATAATTTTGCTCTCGAAATTGGCGCATACTGGAGAATCTCTTTTAATAATAGTTTTTGATTGATTTTTTTTACAAAGTTTTGATCAGCGATATCCACGTTATCCACTCCATTTGTTTCGTCTTTAGATTAAGTTGAGAAATGCTGCTTTTCTTCGCGTGTATTCAGTAAGAAGGATGATTTTAACTTTATTATAACGAAAATATTTCTAAAAAACTAAAAAATATGGAAAATTCGAAGTGATTTGATCATAGATTGACCATTAGTTTGTTGAATAAACTTACAAAGTGTAATTAGGAGGAATGAAGAATGGCCAAATCAAGTATCAAAACGTTACACAGCTTAGAAGGAATGGGCAAAATTCAGTATGAAGGGAAACAATCAAAAAACCCGCTTGCCTTTCAATACTATAATCCAAGCGAAGTGATTGGCGGAAAAACAATGAAGGATCATCTGCGATTTTCAGTCGCTTATTGGCATACATTGACTGCTGATGGAACAGACATGTTTGGAACGGGGACGATCGAGAGAGCATGGGACTCCTATAGCGGAATGGATTTAGCGAAAGCTAGATTAGAAGTGGCTTTTCAGCTTTTTGATCTATTGGATGTTCCGTATTTTTCCTTCCATGACCGTGACATCGCACCAGAGGGAGATACACTTCAAGAAACCAATCAACAATTAGACATCATTTTAGAAAGAATGCAAGAATACATGAAGCATAGTGGCGTGAAGCTGCTGTGGAACACCGCCAATATGTTCAAGAATCCTAGATTTGTACACGGCGCTGCAACATCTTGTCATGCAGATGTCTTTGCCTATGCGGCCGCACAGGTCAAAAAAGGCATCGAAACGGCTAAAGAACTCGGCGCAGAAAATTACGTCTTCTGGGGAGGACGAGAAGGATACGATACGCTGCTGAATACAGATATGAAAAGAGAGCTTGATCACATGGCAGCCTTCTTTCATATGGCTGTTGATTATGCAAAAGAAATTGGGTACACTGGCCAGTTTCTAATTGAGCCAAAACCAAAGGAGCCAACGACTCATCAATATGACACTGATGCAGCGACATCAATCGCCTTTTTAAAACAATACGGATTAGATACTCATTTTAAATTGAATATTGAAGCCAATCATGCGACGCTGGCTGGTCATACGTTTGAGCATGAATTACGTGTCGCCAGAATTCATGGACTGCTCGGTTCTGTTGATGCAAACCAAGGAAATTCACTTCTCGGATGGGACACAGACGAATTTCCAACCGATTTATATGCCACAACCCTTGCTATGTATGAAATTCTGCAAAATGGCGGGCTGGGGTCTGGTGGTCTCAATTTTGATGCAAAAGTGAGAAGAGCTTCTTTTGAACTTGAAGATATTTTATATGCGCATATTGCAGGGATGGATGCATTTGCAAAAGGACTGAGGGTAGCTCATAGACTCATAGAAGATCGTGTGTTTGAAGATGTTATAAAACACCGGTACCGCAGCTTTTCTGAAGGAATTGGACGTGACATTTCAGAAGGGAAGGCAAACTTTCATACGTTAGAAGAATATGCGCTGAAACATCCTTTGATCAGAAATGAATCAGGAAGAGAAGAACAGCTGAAAGCCCGGTTAAATCAATACTTGTTAGAAGATTAATTGAAGGGGCGGACCTGTTTTAAAGGAGTGAAAACATGAAGTATGTGATGGGAATCGATCTTGGAACGAGCGGGGTTAAAGTGATATTAGTAGATGAGAACGGAACGGTGTGCGCCGAAGCCTCTAAGCCTTACCGCCTCATTCAAGAAGAGCCAGGATATTGTGAGCAGCAGCCTGAGGATTGGGTCAAGCAGACAATCGCTGCGATGAAAGAACTGATGGAAAAGCTGCCTGATCATTCAAGGGAAGTAGAAGGCATCAGCTTTTCTGGACAGATGCATGGTCTAGTTCTGTTAAATGAATCCCGCCAAGTGCTCCGCCCTGCGATTTTATGGAATGATACACGAACGACAGCGCAATGTACTTATATCACAAAAAGGCTGGGAGACCGGCTGCAAAAGATCACAAAAAATCGGGCGTTAGAAGGATTCACACTGCCAAAACTATTATGGGTAAAGGAACATGAACCACATATTGATCAGCAAATCGACATGTTTTTACTCCCAAAAGATTATGTTAGATTTCGTTTAACCGGTGCTCTCCATTGCGATTATTCTGATGCGGCCGGTACATTGATGTTCAATATTGGAGACAGTGAGTGGAGTGAAGAGATTTGTCGAGCATTTGATATACCTCGTCATATATGCCCGCCGCTTGTCACATCAGAGGCGGAGATTGGTCCACTTTTGCCGCAAATTGCACGTGAAGTAGGGATCAAGGAAGGTGCGAAGGTTTTTGCTGGCGGAGCAGACAATGCTTGCGGAGCCATTGGTGCTGGCATCGTATCCTCTGACCGCACGTTATGCAGCATTGGTACATCTGGGGTAATACTCTCTTACGAAGAGGATCATGAAAGAGAGCTTCAAGGGAATCTGCATTTGTTTCATCATGCAAAAAAAGATGCTTTTTACACAATGGGTGTCACCCTTTCAGCAGGATATAGTCTTAATTGGGTAAAAGGCTTGCTCGCTCCAGAGGAATCGTTCCAATCGCTGTTAGAGGGTGCAGCTAATGTCACGCCAGGAGCGAAAGGATTGCTCTTTACCCCCTATTTAGTCGGGGAAAGAACACCTCATGCGGATTCGATCATTCGCGGCAGCTTCATTGGATTAGACAGCCGGCATGAAAGGGCACATGTCGTCAGGGCTGTGCTAGAAGGGATCACCTTCTCATTAAATGAGTCCATCGCATTGTTCCGGCAGGCAGGAAAAAACATAAATTCTATTGTGTCCATTGGCGGCGGTGCGAGAAGCCGGACATGGCTTCAAATGCAAGCAGACATTTTTCAGGCTGAAGTCATCCAGTTAGACAATGAACAAGGGCCTGCTTTAGGTGCAGCCATGCTAGCTGCGGTTGGCTGCGGATGGTATCCGTCACTTGATGCATGTGCAGATCAATTGATCCATCAAACAGCCATTTATGAGCCAAAGCAGCAGCATGCAAATGTATACGCCGATCTATTTCCTTTGTATCAACGGATTTATACACAAACAAGGGACATCCATGCCGGGCTAGAACCGTATCGTTCGGTCTAAAAGAGAAGGATTATATGAAAGGAGGTGATGGGCTCGCTTTATTCATCTTAGAGAAGACAGAACAATACGAATGAAAAAGGAGAGGGATGGAAAATGAATTTGAAAAGATTGAGGCTTTTGTTTGTTATGTGTATTGGACTAGTGCTGACACTGACTGCTGTGCCAGTCGATGCGAAAACGATTTATAATAATGAAATGGGCTCACATAGCGGGTACGATTATGAATTATGGAAGGATTATGGAAATACCTCGATGACACTCAATAACGGCGGGGCATTTAGTGCAGGCTGGAACAGTATCGGTAATGCCTTATTTCGAAAAGGAAAGAAGTTTGATTCCACTAAAACTCATCATCAGCTTGGCAACATCTCCATCAATTACAACGCAAACTTTAACCCAGGCGGGAATTCCTATTTATGTGTCTATGGCTGGACACAATCTCCACTAGCAGAATACTACATTGTTGATTCATGGGGCACGTATCGTCCAACAGGAGCGTATAAAGGATCATTTTATGCCGATGGAGGCACATATGACATTTATGAAACGACCCGCGTCAATCAGCCTTCCATTATTGGGATCGCGACCTTTAAGCAATATTGGAGTGTACGTCAAACAAAACGTACAAGCGGAACGGTCTCCGTCAGTGCGCATTTTAAAAAATGGGAAAGCTTAGGGATGCCAATGGGCAAAATGTATGAAACGGCATTTACTGTAGAAGGCTACCAAAGCAGTGGAAGTGCGAATGTGGTGACCAACCAGCTGTTTATTGGACAATAAAAGTATATAAAAAAGCCAGCAATTTTTGCTGGCTTTTCTTCTTTCTATGACAATTTTTCAACTTCCACTCTGCCAGAAAAGAACGTCGCACCGCCGCCCATATCTGCCAATCGATCAGGTGTTAATCCATTGACGAGCTGCTTTTTGCCTTTTTGATCTGCCCATAATCCTTGACTGACCACCACACCAGATAAAACATTGTGACCGACTGACACGACAAGCTCACACTCTCCTCGATCGTTCAGCACACGCACCATGTCACCATCTTCAATCTTTCTTTCCTTTGCATCTTGTTCATTCATGTGCAGCTTCGGAAATTTCTCAAGCTTTTGATGCTTTTCATGAAGGGAGAAGGTGGAATTAAGAAAATTATGGTTCGGCCCCGGTATAAACGTCAGCGGATAATCGCTTTCCTGATAAAGGGGCACATAGGTTGGAAGCGCTGGATACCCGTCTTTTTTCATTTGTTCTGAATAAAGCTCAATTTTCCCGCTTGGGGTTTGAAGCTTTAATTCCTGGAAAGGTCCACGTTTTGCTTTGATCCATTTCTTTTCTTTTAATGCTTCGTATGAAATGTCCTCATAATGCGGATTTTCTGGATGACGAAGGGCTTGCTGCATTAGTTCCGCATCTGTTTCCCGGAAGGCGTCATCTTCAAAACCCATCGCATGGGCTAACAACCGGAATACTTCAGTATTGGATTTGCTTTCTCCATAGCGTTCTATCACTGGCTCTTGAATTTGAATATAGTGATGCCAATACGATGTATAGAAATCTTCATTTTCAAAGGCAGAAGTCGCCGGCAGAACAAGATCTGCAAAAGTGGCTGTCTCTGTCATGAACAAGTCATGAACAACCGTAAATAAGTCTTCTCTCAGCAAACCTTCTCTGACTTTATTCGCTTCGGGTGTTACAACCGCTGGGTTGCACGAGTAGATAAAGAGAGAGTCAACAGAAGGCTCTGCGTTTGTCAGTACGCTGCCTAGCTGATTCATATTAAATGATCTAGGCGTGCGTTCTTTTAGTAAATCCGGGCGCTGAAGAGCTGTTTCATTATAGCTGAGAAAAGAAGAATTTGATTTCATCGCACCGCCGCCTTTATGCAGCCACTCACCAGTTAAAGCAGGGAGGCAGGAGATGGTTCGAATACTCATTCCGCCATTATCATGGTGCTGTAAACCATTGCCGATGCGAATGAGAGAAGGCGTTGTATCGGAATACATTCTCGCAAGTGTCACGATGTCGTCTTTAGGAACACCGGTGATGCGCTCCACGGTGTCTGGATCATATTGCTTTACATGCTCACGCAGCTCTTTATGGCCGACCGTGTAAGCCTCTAAAAATGCTGCATCTGTACGTTCCTCTTTGAAAAGGACATGCATGATGCCAAGTGCAAGCGCACTGTCAGTACCAGGTCGAAGTGGAATGAACCAATCTGCCATCCGGCCGGTTTGATTCTTGTGAACATCAATGACGACAATCTTTGCTCCTTGCTTTCTTGCTTGTTGTGCCAAGGTAATTTGGTGCATATTGGTCGACACCGCATTGATCCCCCAAAAAATAAATAGTTTCGTATGAATGGTGTCTTCTGGGTCTGTCCCAATGCTGGCACCCATTGTATATTTATAGCCAGTCGTTCCTGCTGACTGACAGATCGTCCGGTCTAACTGGCTTGAACCAAGACGATAGAAAAAGCGGCGGTCCATTCCTTCTGCATTCAGATTGCCCATGTTCCCATAGAAGCTGTAAGGCAGGATGCTTTCTGGACCTTTTTCTTCGATCAGCTTTGTCCATTTCTGCCGAATGGTTTCAATGGCTTCTTCCCACGTAATCGGTTCAAACTGAGCTTTACCTTTTCGACCAACACGCTTTAAAGGAGTGGTCAGTCGTTTTTCATCATATAAACGGGCGGTGACATTCCGCACTTTGTTGCATATGTTCCCTTGTGTGACAGGATGTTCTGGATCTCCTTGCACTTTCACGATCTTCCCATCTTCTTTATGTATTAAAAGACCACACTGATCCGGGCAATCTAACGAACAAACTGATTTGAATATTCCGTCTTTCATTGCTGTAAAATCGGTCATGAGTTTTGACTTCCTTTCCATATTCCGTTATCACTTTGTATGGACTTTATTTTAGCATGTTCGGGGATGGAAGGTAAGAAAGAGATGATGAATTGAATGAAAATGAAAAAAGCCCCTGAAAAGGGACTTTTAAAAACGGGTGACTTGTACAGGAAATTCCTTTACTCCAAACACAAACGTGCTTTGAATCGGTTTTAGCTGATCTGCCACGCAGGTGATGTCTTGAAACGTATGGAGTAAAACGTCAAGCGCAATGTTGCTTTCAAGCCGGGCAAGCGGTGCACCGAGACAAAAATGAATGCCAAAGCCAAAGCTCATATGTGGATTTGATTTCCGGTCAAGCCGGAACGTATTTGGATCTTCAAACTTTTGTTCATCCCGATTTGCCGAAGCCACCCAGCTGATGAGGTAGTCTCCTTTTTTAATGTGTGAGCCTGCAACCTCAACATCCTCAGCGGCGATTCGGCCAATGGCTTGAACAGGCGGGTAATATCGTAACGTTTCTTCTGTCAATTGAGGAATAAGAGAGGGATCTTGCCGTACTGATTCAGCAATTTGCGGCTGCTCTGTCAGCAATCGAACTGCATTTGTGATTAAATTGGTCGTTGTCTCATTTCCAGCTACAAGTAATAGAATACAAAAGCCAAGCAGTTCATTCTCCGTTAAACGCTCACCATCAATTTCCGCTTGAATGAGAAGCGAGATCAAGTCATCGGCAGGCGCTTCTTTTCGTTTTTTGATCAAATGAGCAAAATAAATGGACAGCTCCTCTTCAGCGCGTTTTTGCATATCTACAACAGCCTGAATGGCTTCTTTTGATTCATCTTTAGCACCTGCTACAAGGGCATCAGAATGTTTTTTAATCAGCTCTCTGTCCTGCACCTCTGCACCGAGAAGCTCAGCGATGATCATCACTGGAAGGGGGGCTGCTAAATCTTGCACGATATCAAAAGTACGTTGATCCTTGACTTGATTTAATAGATGATGTGTCAGGTCTTTGATCTTATCTTCTAATTGCTTGATCGCTTTTGGTGTGAAGGCTTTATTCACGAGCGCTCTCATCTTTGTATGTTTTGGAGGGTCCATCGTTAAAATACTTGTTTTAGACGTGCTTCTTCCTCGCTGTGATGAGAACACTTTAGGCTGCTTCAGAACAGACTGGATATCCGCATATCGAAAGAGATCCCAGCACTTTCTTGTCTCATCATATCGAATATCACTCTGCACGCGTAGCTCATTGTAAATAGAGAATGGGAAAAGAAGGTCATCTGTAGAACGGATTTCTTTCATTGGAATAACATTGACATAGTTTTCTTTCACTTTCATTATGAACGCTCCTTTTTCACATGATTTCTCTTTCACGGTATCACCAGTAAAATATCATTTCAACGGACATGTTTTCTAAAATATGTCAATAGTCTAATCGAAAGATTCAAGCACATTCATCGTTTAGGAAAATAGAAATTCAATAAATATGATAGCGCTTTCTAAAAATAGAATTGAAGTCACCGAAAGCAAAAATAAAATGGTGAATTCAGTCGAACGAAAGGGTCCTATGATTCAAATGAGTGTAGTTCTTTTGATCTAAAATACTGTTTTCGAAAAACACGTCTAACATGCTTGCAGCAAGCTGTCCGCTAGGCGTTCGGGACTTTTGAAAAGCGCTGGCTCTTTCTTGACACGATTTCTAATCATGTTACGATAATTAACGTGCGAAAAACACGAACAAAAAGCGAACAAGGGAGAGGATCAATATCATTGATCAAAAGAAAATTGCTTTCATTGGAGCAGGTTCTATGGCGGAAGGAATGATTGCAGGGATTGTGCGATCAGGAAAGCTGCCGCTAGGCCAAATTTACGCAACAAACAGACAAAATCAACTTCGATTGAATGAACTAACGACACGATATGGAATCCAAACAGCCACAATGGATTCATTTCCTTTTGAAGAAATGGATATGGTGATCCTGGCCATGAAGCCAAAGGATGCTGAAGCAGCACTTGAATCATTAAAATCTCATATTCAGAAAGATCAGCTCATCTTGTCTGTCCTAGCAGGTGTGAAGCAATCGTATATTGAAGACATGCTGCATGAAGGTCAGCCTGTCATGAGGGTCATGCCAAACACGTCGAGTACGATCGGGGCATCAGCGACCGCTTTATCTGCTGGATGTTATGTAACAAATGACCACATCAGCATGAGTCAGGCTCTTTTATCTGAAATGGGCGAAGTCTATACCATTGAAGAAGAGCAAATGGATATTTTCACGGGTATTGCTGGAAGCGGACCTGCCTACTTTTATTTCTTAATGGAAAGAATCGAAGAAGCAGGCGAAGAGGCAGGTTTATCAAAGGAATTGTCTCGCCAAATCGGTACACAGACACTTCTCGGTGCGGCAAAAATGTTGCAAGAAACAGAGGAAAATCCTTCTGTCTTAAGAGAAAAAATTACGTCACCAAATGGAACAACTGCTGCAGGACTAAATGCATTAAATGATTTTGGCGGGGGAGAAGCGATCAAGCAGGCCGTCAAACATGCCGCCAATCGATCAAAAGAGATAAGCAATGAGCAAAAACAAAAAGTATCTATTTAAATAGAGCTCAGGTACAGGAGTGATAAGGTGTACGCACATAAAGAGAGAAAACGAATTGTTGTGAAAATCGGAAGCAGCTCTCTTACTAGCTTTCAAGGTGAGATTAGTTTAAAAAAACTAGAAAACCTCGTCAATCAAATTGTGAAACTCAAAGATGAAGGACACGAAGTCATTTTGGTTTCTTCTGGCGCGGTTGCTGCTGGTTACCGAAAACTAGGATTTATTGATCGCCCGAAAACACTACCGGAAAAACAGGCATCTGCCTCAATTGGGCAAGGGCTTTTAATGGAATCATATTCTACTTTGTTTTTATCCCACGGTTATATTGCCTCACAGCTCTTAATCACAAGAAGTGATTTTTCTGATGAAACGCGCTATCAAAATGTGCGCAACACGATGAATGTGTTATTAGATCGAGGCATTATCCCTATTATAAATGAAAATGATACAGTGACGATCAATCGCCTGAAGTTTGGAGACAACGATACACTGTCTGCAAAAGTAGCTGGACTCATTGATGCGGATTTCCTTGCCATTTTATCTGATATTGATGGCTTGTATGAAGATAATCCTCATACAAACCCAAATGCCAAGAGAATTCTCGAAGTGACAGACATCACAGAAGACATCAAAGCAGCTGCTGGAGACGCAGGTAGCAGTGTAGGTACAGGCGGAATGAAATCGAAGCTTGATGCCTTTAAAATATCAATGGCCGCAGGGATCAACGGCTTTTTAGGAAAAGCAGATACGCCTCACATTTTAGACAAAGCGATCAATGGGACAGAGGACGGGACTTATTTTACCGCTGACGAAAATGTAGCCCCGCTGAATTATAAGAAGCAGTGGATCGCCTTTCATTCTGGACCAAAAGGTGAGATCGTGGTTCAAGAGAAAACACAGGAATTCCTCATGCACCGTGAGAGAAGCCTTGATTCTGATGGGGTTGTCAGTGTGAAAGGTTCGTTTAAAAAAGGCGATGTTGTCCGTATTTTAGATGAAAATGGAAGAGAAATAGGGCTTGGCATTGTGAATTATGCGTCAGATGAACTCGTCCGTAAGAGTGACTTATTACAGGATGAAATTGTGCATGTAGTCGATCTTGAAGCATTTGTTTGTCATTTGGATTTATCGATACCAGTTTGCTAACGACAAAGGAGGAATTTCATGACATTGACAGCTGAAGTTGTCACATCGGTCAAAGAAAAAGCGAAAAAAGCAAAGCACGTGTCCAAAAAACTAGGTTTACTTCAGACAGAGGAAAAGAATGAGGCGCTCCTTATAATAGCAGATGCGTTAGAACAAAAAAGCAGCTTCCTTTTACAGGAGAATCAAAAGGATTTAGAGGCAGGAAAAGAAAAAGGCTACTCTGAAGCATTAATAGATCGATTAATGTTAAACGAAGAAAGAATTCATGAGTTTGCAGAAAGTTTGCGGCTTGTGACGAGACTAACAGATCCTGTTGGAGAAATATTGGATGAATGGACTCTTGAAAACGGCTTACACGTGAAAAGCCGAAGAGTACCGCTCGGCGTGATCGGGATGATCTATGAAGCGAGACCGAATGTCACTGTCGATGCAGCAGGCCTTGCCTTAAAGGCAGGCAACTCAGTGATTTTAAAAGGCGGTTCCTCCGCTATTTCTTCCAACAAAGCCATTGTCAGTGTGATGCATGAAGCACTGGATCAAACAAAAATTCCTCGTGATGCGGTGCAGTTTATTGACCAAACAGACCGTTCATCGGTTCAGGCGATGTTTCAACTAAAAGAATGGATCGATGTCTTGATTCCGCGAGGCGGAGCTTCTTTAATTAAAACAGTAGTGGAAGAATCCACTATTCCAGTGCTTGAAACAGGTACAGGAAACTGTCATGTCTTTATTGACCAAACTGCGAATGTGAAAAAAGCCATTGAGATTGTGATCAATGCAAAAACAAATCGTCCGGCTGTATGTAATGCGCTTGAGACGCTGATCATTCATCGCAATTGGCTGAAAGAGAATGCAGCAGCATTGAATGAAGCCCTGCAGGAGCACCATGTCACTGTACACGGCGATCAGGCAGCACAGTCTTACTTTTCAAACGTAGTTCCTGCTGAAGAAGTAGATTGGACAGATGAGTATTTAAGTCTTGATCTTGCGGTAAAGGTAGTCGATTCAATTGAGGAAGCGATCAGTCATATCGATCAGTACGGCACAAAACATTCAGAAGCGATTGTGACAGACGATGAAAAAAATGTCCTCACGTTTCTAAACGAAGTCGATGCGGCGGCCGTCTATCATAACGCATCTACCCGCTTTACAGACGGCGGCGCACTTGGGTATGGAGCTGAAATTGGTATCTCTACTCAAAAGCTACACGCAAGAGGGCCAATGGGACTTCCAGCACTCACGACAACAAAGCTGCTTCTGTCTGGTGACGGTCAGATTAGAAGCTAGAAGAGAGACAAAAACACTACCTTTTTATGGGGTAGTGTTTTTTAATTTATCTTGAAAAAATCTACGCTTTCATACGTTCGAACCCTTTTTCTTCATGACCTTCTCAAATTTAAAAAATTCAAATTCCTCGGGGGCTAAAGGCTCGTTTCCTTGATGAGCTTCACGAGGTGCGTTTGGGTCCGGGTGATGTAAGTGGTAGAACTCAACAATTTGAAATCCGCACTTATTCACATAAAAATGAATATTGCGTTTTTCAAAATAAGGAGTCACAACCTCCCATACGATGGTTTCTGGATATTGCGCCTCGATGGCTTTCCAAGCTGCCTGCCCAATGCCGCGGCCGTGTGAGGATGAAGAGATGTATAGCAAGTCAACCGAATGATGATGTGTTTCTGGATTGATTTTGATGACGACACCGCCAGCCTTTTCACCATTGTGCAAAATATGAAAAACAATATTTCCATTCGCATGAAATGATTCATCAATCGCTTCATCAGGAGGAATAGGTCCAGCTTGTGCATCCCCAAATGCGTCGATCACGCCAGCTGTAAAAGCTTTCTGCAGTTCTTTTTTCATAGAAGAGAAATCCTCTTTATTTGCATGTGCTAATGTCACTTCATGTTGATTGATTTTGTTCATTTTCTTATCCTTTCTGCGGGTAGTGGTGTTTCTGCATGTTATGATAAAGGATGGAGTAACTCCATAGTCAAGAGAGGAGCCCTAATCATGATCAATGATGTGCAAAAAACGTTTTTCACTGGAGAATTCGCCAAGCTATTTGATGTGAAAAAAGATACACTGCTTTACTATGATAAGATCGGTTTATTTAAGCCGGCTGGTGTCCATGAAAATGGGTACCGTTACTATACACTTGAGCAATTTGATCACTTTATTGCGATTCAATCTCTGCGAGCTGTTCAATTTCCGATCAAAGAGTTAAAACAATATTTCACAGAGCCTTCCCGTGAAAGACTGCAAAGCCTAGCGGCCGAACAAGTAGAAAAGGTGAAACAAGAGATTGAAAAGCTTCAAGATATCCAATCTTTTCTGATGAGGGTGATGGAGACGACACATGAATTATCAACTGTGAAAATAGGGGAGGTTTTGTTTCAAGAGCAGCCAGCGGAACCGATCGTGCTAAGCGCACCAAATCCAATTGACTTACATACTCCTGTAGAAGAAATTTCACGTATTGTAGGAAAATTTCTAAAGGAAATTGGGATAAAAGGAGCTGCCGCAAATGGTTCTGTATTAAAAAAAGAACAGTTCAGTAAGCGCCATTTTCATCAGTCAGATCGACTTTTTTGCCGAATGGAAGGGCCAGAAGCAGTTAAAAAACCTGCCGGCCTCTATGCAGTGATGTATCATCAAGGAACATATGAGGAGATTGAATCTGCTTATTCGCATGTATTAGATGAAATCGAAAAAGAGGACATGATGCTGGATGGAGATGTATTTGAGGAGTATTTACTTCATTCACTCATGTCTAAAGATGAGGCAGAGTATATAACGAAGCTCAGTGTAAAAGTGAAGAAGCGCATAGATGAACAAATGAAAAGAGGATAGACAGCGTGTGAAATACGTGTCTATCCTCTTTTTTGATGTTAACCGATTTGATTTTCGGCAAATTGGCTCATATATAGGTCGGCATAAAAGCCTTTTTCTTTCAAAAGCTCAGTGTGCGTTCCTTTTTCAATAATGGTGCCATCTTTCATCACTAAAATGAGGTCGGCATCCTTGATCGTTGAAAGTCTGTGCGCAATGACAAAGCTCGTTCTGCCTTGCATCAATTCATTCATTGCTTTTTGAATGTGCATTTCTGTCCGTGTATCCACACTGCTTGTTGCTTCATCTAATATGAGGATCTTTGGATCAGATAAAATGGCACGGGCAATGGTTAACAGCTGGCGCTGACCTTGTGACAGGTTGCCAGCATCTTCTGTTAAGAGTGTGTCATATCCGTCTGGAAGCGTGCGGATAAAATCATCTGCATAGGCATGTTTGGCGGCCTTGATGACATCCTCTTTTGAGACGTGCTGCCTTCCATAGGCAATGTTGTCGTAAATCGTTCCTTCAAATAGCCACGTATCCTGAAGAACCATTGCAAAGAAGTCTCGTACTTGCTGACGGCTGAGGTCGGTTGTTTTGACACCGCCAATGCGTATGGAGCCTTGATCTAGCTCATAAAAGCGCATTAACAGATTGATAATAGTCGTTTTTCCAGCGCCTGTTGGTCCGACAATAGCTACCGTTTGTCCTTCTTGCACATCTAAATTTAAATCTTTAATAATCGGATGATCTTTTTCATATCCGAATTGAACTTGTTCAAAGCTCACATCACCTGAGAGTGTTTCAAGATCAACTGCCGCATTTTCTTCGGCACTTTCTTCTTCCTCATCGAGGATTTCAAACACTCTTTCAGCAGAAGCGATCGCTGATTGAACTAGGTTTGCGACGCTTGATGCTTGCACAAGCGGTTGAGACATTTGCTGTGTGTATTGGATAAACGCCTGCACATCTCCGACACGAATATTTCCGTTAATGACAAGAATACCGCCGGCTACACTGACTGCCACATAGCCAAGGTTCCCGATAAAGGTCATCATTGGCATCATTAAGCCAGAAATGAACTGCGCTTTCCTTGAGGATTCATACAGCTGTTCGTTTAATTGATCAAATGTATCGGTTGCTTTCTTTTCATAGCCATACGCACGAACCGTTTGATGTCCTGTGAACATTTCATTAATATGTCCGTTGATCATCCCAAGCTCTTTTTGCTGCGCTTTAAAATGCTTTTGAGAAAATGACGTAATGCCGCGAATCGCAAATAGGCTGAGTGGCAGCGTCAAACAAACAAGCAAGGTAAGCAGTGGACTGATCAATAGCATCATCACGACAATCCCAATGACCGTTATCACAGATGTAATCACCTGGGTGAGCGCCTGCTGAAGCGATGCATTAATATTATCGATATCATTCATCACACGGCTTAGCGTATCCCCATGGGTTGTTTTATCAAAATAACGAAGGGGGAGACGTGTGAGCTTGTCATTTGCTTCTTGCCGTAATTCAGCAATGGTCTGTTGAGAGACACCCGCCATGACATATTGCTGAACGAATGAAAAGAGAGAGGCAACGATATATAGCACAACAAGGAGCAAAAGAATTCGTGAAATGACATCAAATTGAACGGCTGTCCCATTCGTAAAGCTGTCAAATAGGGAAGAGGTGGCATCCCCAAGCAGCTTTGGACTAATGACGTTAAAGACGGTTGAACCGACCGCTGCAATAAAGACCATGATCAGCTGAAATTTCCTCGGTTTTAAATAGCCAGTCAAACGAAGCAATGTTTTCTTAAATTCCTTCGGTTTTGCGACTGGCCCTTTAGGGTGACCACCTTTATGGCCCATGCCAGAAGACATTTTCTTACTCATCCTCGCTCCACCTCCTGACCTTCCTGAGATGTGACAATCTCTTGATACACATGATTGTCCTTCAATAATTGTTCATGTGTTCCGATACCTGCGATTTTCCCTTCATCGAGTACAATGATTTTATCACTATGCTTCACTGTGCTGATTCGTTGCGCCACAATGATGAGGGCTGCATGTGCTTTTTCTGCTTCTAATGATGCCCGAAGCTTCGCATCTGTTTTGTAATCAAGTGCAGAGAAACTATCGTCAAACAGATAGAATGATGGTTTTCTCACTAGCGCTCTTGCGATGGAAAGTCGCTGCTTTTGGCCGCCAGATAGATTCGATCCACCCTGATCAATTTCTGCTTCAATTCCGCCATCTTTTTGCAAAACAAATTCTTCCGCCTGTGCGGTTCGCAGCGCCTGCCAGACGTCTTCATCACTTGCATCCTGCCGGCCAAAGCGCACATTATCAGCAATGGTTCCGCTGAATAGAACCGCTTTTTGTGAAACATAGCCCATCTGGTTTCTCAATTTCTCCTGAGGCAGCTCTCTAATGTCTACACCATCTAATGTAATTCGGCCTTCTGTTACTTCATAAAAGCGCGTCATCAGCTGGAGAAGCGTTGTTTTCCCAGAACCCGTACTTCCGATAATGGCTGTCGTTTCGCCAGTTTTGGCTTCAAACGTGATCCCTTGTACGGCCGGTTTCTCAGCATTTGAGTAATAAAAAGATACATCTTCAAATCGAATGGATTGTGCGGGCTGGTGAAGTTCAGTCATAGACTCTTCTTTGTCTTTAATCTTTGGTTCCATGTTTAACACTTCGTTCATGCGTTTAGCTGATGCTTGTGCTCTTGGGACCATAATAAAGCTCATCGATAGCATAATAAGAGCCATTAAAATCATCATCGCATATTGAATGAAGGCAATGAGATTCCCAACTTCCATTTCTCCAGCATCAATTCGATTTGCACCAAGCCAGACAATGCCGATATTCGTGAAGTTCATGATAATCAGCATAAATGGAAATAAGTAAGCCATTAATCGGTTGACTTTAAGGCCAGTATCCTTATAGGACGTATTGGCTTCTTGGAATCGCTCCTTTTCATCATCCACACGGTTAAAAGCACGAATGACCCGGATGCCTGAAAGAGATTCTCGCATAATTAAATTCAGCCGGTCTGTTTTTTTCTGAAGCTGGCCGAATAGCGGAATGGCTTTTCTTGACACCAAATAGATAAATCCGCCAAGAAGGGGGAGGGCTGCTAAAAAGATTAGAGATAGGACAGCATCCCTGGAAACAGCCAAAATAATTCCGCCCACAAGCATGAGCGGAGCTCGCGTCATCATTTGTAAAATCATGATCGTGACATCTTGGACTTGTTTCACATCATTTGTTGATCTTGTAATAAAGGAAGACGTACCGATCTTTTGAAATTCTTCTAGTGAAAATTGTTCGACGTGCACAAATAGCTGTTTTCTCATATCACGCCCGAAGCCAAGTGCAGTCTTTGATGACAAGTAAGACTTCCAGATGGTAAGCAAAACGGCGAGTAAAGAACAAGCCACCATCCAGCCGCCAGCCTTCCATATATAAGCAATATCTCCTTGGACGATTCCAACATCGACGATATCTGCCGTCAAAGTCGGTAAATACAGCTGGAGCATACTGCTTAAAAAGGTGAGGATGACAATGGACACAACGGATAGCCGATATGGCTTTAATAACGATAAAATTGATTTCATACGAATACCTTTCTTCCATATAGTCTGTTGTTCTGTAACCCATCATATACAAAGAGGGATTATTTCTACAAATGAAATGTCTTGTTTAAATGAATTATTTATATTGTTCAATTTTAGAAAAGAAATCCTTCACAAACACATAAAAATCATGGGCAGAAGGAGACATTTTTCGTGACTTAGATGCAATAATTCCGACAGTTCTTCTCACTTGCGGAAAATCAATCGGAATTTTCACTGTAAATCGCGGTGTGGTTTCATAAAAGGCACTTTCGGGTAATAAGGTAACGCCCATACCCGCCGATACGAGACCTTTAATCGCATCCAAATCTTCTCCTTCAGATGATATGGTTGGCTCATAGCCTGCCTGCTTGCAAGCATCAACCGCAATTTGTCTCAGCACATACCCTTCAGGAAATAATACGAAATGATCCTTTCTTAAATCACTTAAATGAATACTCCTTTGTCCGCTAAAGGGGTGACTAACAGGCAAAAGGGCATAAATGCTTTCTGAAAATAAAATATTTCCTTCTATTTGAGGATCGTTTGTTGGTACAGGTCCTAAAAAGGCAAGATCGATATCTCGATTTTTTACCGCTTCAATGAGAAATTTATAGGATCCTTGACGAAGTAAAAAATCGACCTCCGGATATTCCAGCTTAAATGCGGAGATGACAGAAGGCAGTACTTGGCTGGCTAGACTTGTAGGAAAGCCAATATTCACCGTTCCTTTGTGTGGATCTAAGTATTCATCAATTTGCTCTTTTGCGTAATCAATGGCTTTTAGTGCAGTTCTGACATGATCTAAAAATTGTCTGCCGATCTTCGTTAATTTGATATTTCGTCCTTCTCGTTCGAATAAGGCCACACCAAGCTCTTCTTCTAAATTCGCAATCTGCCGGCTGATGGCAGATTGGGCAACATGTAAGTTTTCAGCCGCTTCTGACACGTGTTCACGATCTGCGACTTCTACAAAATAACGTAACTGACGAAGCTCCATTTTTGCACTTCACACCCATCTATCTCAAAAAGAGATTGTTTTGATCTAAATTATATATTGTTTATATTAATTTGAAAACTTAAAATAAGTTACAGAGTTTGTGAGATTTTATTACTGTGAAAAACGGATCTTTTAAACGGGGGAGAGAAACGATGACTTATAATCAACTACCACAACGACAAGGTCTCTACCGTCCTGAATTTGAACATGATGCATGTGGAATCGGACTGTACGCCCATTTAAAAGGGGAGGCGACACATAGCATCGTCAAAAAGGGATTACAAATGCTGTGCCAGCTTGATCACCGCGGCGGGCAAGGCAGTGATCCGTATACAGGTGATGGTGCCGGCTTAATGGTACAACTGCCAGACGCCTTCTTTAGAAAGAACTGCAAAGAATTTGCACTTCCTGAAAAGGGCCGTTACGGGGTAGGAATGGTCTTTTTTTCAAAAGATGATGACGAAAAAACGCGTCAAGCCAACGAACAGAAAATTAACGGATTCATTAAACAAGAAGGTCAAACATTAATTGGCTGGAGAACGGTTCCTGTCGATGCTGGGAAAATTGGTACTGTCGCAGCGAAAAGCTGTCCGGTTGTAAGGCAGGTCTTTATCGGAGCAAACGACAACGTTACCGATCGTTTGTCATTTGAAAGAAAATTATATGTCATTCGTAAGCAGGCTGAGAACTGGGGAACAGCAGAGGGAAAACAATTTTACTTTGTCAGCCTATCGAGTCAAACCATTGTATACAAGGGCCTTTTAACATCAGATCAAGTCGATGCTTTTTATCTTGATCTACAGGATGAAACATTTGTTTCTGCATTTTCACTTGTTCATTCAAGATTTAGTACAAATACATTCCCTACATGGGAAAGAGCCCATCCAAACCGTTACTTAATTCACAACGGAGAAATCAACACATTAAGAGGAAACATCAATTGGATGAGAGCAAGAGAACAACAATTCGTATCTGAAGCTTTCGGAGACGATTTAGACAAGATTTTGCCAGTGCTGAATGCAGACGGAAGTGATTCATCCATTTTAGACAATGCCTTCGAATTCTTTGTGCTTGCAGGCCGAACACCTGCTCATACAGCCATGATGCTGATTCCTGAGCCTTGGACGGAAAACACACACATGTCGAAAGAGAAACGGGCATTTTATGAATACCATAGTTCTCTCATGGAGCCGTGGGATGGACCAACAGCCATTTCCTTTACGGACGGTAAACAAATCGGGGCCATCTTAGACCGAAACGGATTAAGACCAGCAAGATATTATGTCACAAATGATGATCATATCATTTTCTCTTCTGAGGTCGGCGTGATCGACACGAATGAAGAAGATGTGAAGTATAAAGATCGTCTTGAGCCTGGCAAAATGCTGCTAATTGATTTAGAGGAAGGGCGCATTATTTCTGATGAAGAAGTGAAATCGACCATTGCGGGTGAACTTCCTTATCAAAAATGGCTTGATGAAGAAATGGTCCACGTCAATCGCTCGGAAGAAAATTCAGAAAATTCTAGTATAATTGGTGATTTAGTGACTCGTCAGCGTGCGTTCCATTATACGTACGAGGACATTCAAAAGTATTTAATTCCTTTACTGGAGGAAGGCAAGGACCCAATCGGTTCAATGGGAAGTGACACACCGCTTGCTGTGTTATCAGATCGTGCGCAGTCTCTGTTTTCTTATTTCAAGCAGTTGTTCGCACAAGTCACGAATCCGCCAATTGATGCTATTCGTGAACAGCTCGTCACATCAACCATGACTTGGTTAGGTGCTGAAGGAGATATTTTACACCCAAATGAATATTCATGCCGAAGAATTAAACTTTATACACCGGTTTTAACAAGCGGGCAATTTAACGGTTTGAAAACGATTGTTCACAATGCCTTTAAGAGCAAAACAATTCATACACTTTTCACTGATGATTTAAAGCGCGGGCTGGATGCGATGTTCGAAGAGGCGGAAAAAGCGATTCGAGAAGGTGTGTCTTTATTAATCCTTTCAGATCGTGAAATGACAGAACAAAAGGTGCCAATTCCACCACTTCTTGCGCTAAGTGCACTTCATCAGCACCTTGTGCATCAAGGTTTACGTACAAAGGTCAGTCTGATCGTTGAATCTGGAGAGGTCAGAGAGGTCCACCATTTTGCCGCACTGATTGGCTACGGGGCAGATGCGATCCACCCTTACCTTGTCTATGAAACGTACAAACAGTTGATTGCAGACGAAGCGATTTCTATCAGCTTTGATGAAGCTGTCACAAAGTTTGGTAAAAGCGTGACAGAAGGTGTCGTCAAAGTCATGTCTAAAGTGGGTATTTCCACTGTGCAAAGTTATAGAGGGGCGCAAATCTTTGAAGCGGTCGGGATTAGTGAAGACGTCATTCAAGCGTATTTCACAGGAACAGCTTCTCAGCTTGGCGGAATTGATCTTGACACCATCGCTAGTGAGACAAAACTGCGTCATGAAGCAGGATATCAAGCAGCCACTGATCAAACACTTGAATCTGGAAGTGAATTCCAATGGAGGAAAAATGGAGAGCACCATGCCTTTAACCCAAAAACGATCCATACGCTCCAGTGGGCATGCCGCAATGAAGATTACGATCTATTTAAACAATATACAAAGGCAGCGGACGAAGAAAGAATCGGCTTCCTCAGAAATTTGTTTGCTTTTCAGCCAAAACAAAAGCCGGTTCGTTTGGAAGAGGTTGAATCTGCTGAATCCATCGTGCGCCGCTTTAAGACAGGTGCTATGTCATTTGGATCTTTAAGTAAAGAAGCGCATGAAGCACTTGCGATTGCGATGAACCGAATTGGCGGTAAAAGTAACAGCGGAGAAGGCGGGGAAGATCCTGCACGCTTTACAGTAGATGAACACGGTGATGACCGTAGAAGTGCGATTAAACAAATCGCTTCTGGCCGATTTGGTGTGAAGAGTCATTACTTAGTGAATGCAGATGAACTGCAAATTAAAATGGCGCAAGGGGCAAAGCCGGGAGAAGGCGGACAGCTGCCAGGAAATAAAGTCTATCCTTGGGTTGCCGATGTACGTGGTTCTACACCAGGTGTCGGATTGATTTCTCCACCGCCGCATCATGATATTTATTCCATCGAGGATTTGGCTCAGCTGATCCATGATTTGAAGAACGCGAACCGTGATGCCCGCATCAGTGTCAAGCTTGTGTCTAAAGCCGGCGTTGGCACCATTGCAGCAGGTGTAGCAAAAGGGACTGCGGATGTCATTGTCATCAGCGGCTATGACGGCGGCACAGGGGCTTCGCCGAAAACGAGTATTAAACATACTGGACTTCCTTGGGAGCTCGGATTGGCAGAGGCGCATCAAACCCTTGTGTTAAACGGTCTTCGTGAGAGAGTTGTTCTTGAAACAGACGGAAAGTTAATGACTGGCCGCGACGTTGTCATGGCTGCGATTTTAGGAGCAGAAGAGTACGGCTTTGCGACAGCTCCACTTGTCGTATTAGGCTGCGTGATGATGAGAGCATGTCATCTAGATACTTGCCCAGTCGGTGTTGCTACACAAAATCCAGAGCTTCGCAAAAAATTCATGGGCAACCCTGATCACATTGTGAACTTCATGATGTTTATTGCAGAGGAAGTAAGAGAAATCTTAGCAGAGCTCGGCTTTACATCAATGGATGAATTAATCGGGCGCACGGACGTTCTTGAAGTCAGTGAACGAGCAAAAGCTCACTGGAAAGCAGGCCAGCTAAACCTTGAAACACTGCTTTATCAGCCAGAAGGTGCACGCACATTTAGAACACCGCAAAATCATAAAATTGATGAATCGCTGGATTTGAATGAAATCCTTCCTTATGTGCAAGAAGCGCTGAATCATCAAACACCGGTTGATCTATCATTGAACATTCGCAATGTCAACCGTGTGGCCGGAACCATTACTGGCAGTGAAGTGTCTAAGCGCTACGGGGAAGAAGGCTTGCCAGAGGATACCATCACACTAAGGTTCACTGGTTCAGCTGGACAAAGCTTCGGTGCATTTGTGCCAAAGGGTATGACTCTCTATTTAACAGGTGATTCAAATGACTATATCGGCAAAGGACTCTCAGGAGGAAAAATTGCTGTTAAAACATCTGATCACTTTGTGCAAAATGGACATGAAAACGTCATTGTCGGAAACGTCGCATTTTACGGTGCAACTAGCGGAAAAGCCTATATTAACGGGCGGGCTGGCGAGCGTTTTGCGGTTCGTAATTCAGGGGTACATGTGGTTGTTGAAGGAATCGGTGATCACGGCTGTGAATACATGACTGGCGGACGTGTCGTCATTTTAGGAGACGTAGGGAAAAACTTTGGCGCAGGTATGTCTGGCGGGGTTGCTTACATCCATACATCGGATGCAAAGCAGTTCAAAAGAATGTGCAATATGGAAATGATCATGTTTGAAAAGCTCACAGATCATGAAGAAGAACAAGAAGTGAAGCAGATGATCAAAGAGCATCTTGATTATACAAACAGCTCAAAAGCATCAGCACTTCTCGAAAACTGGGAGCAAGAAAAGGATCAATTTATCAAAGTCATTCCGAGAAATTACAAAATGATGCTTCAAAGCATTGAAGAACAAAAACAAGCGGGCCTTAGTCATGAAGAAGCGGTGATGTTCGCCTTCGAAGCAAACACAAAACCGAAAAATCAGGAAACGGCAAACGGGCAAAAAGCAGCCCTCGCTCATTAAGAAAGGGGAGAGGACAATGGGCAAAGCAACAGGTTTTATGGAATATAAAAGAGAAAAGCCAAATGAACGTGACCCTCTCACTCGTCAAAATGACTGGAAAGAATATTCAGCTCCTTATACAGATGACGTATTGAAGAAGCAGGGCGCTAGATGTATGGATTGCGGAACACCGTTTTGTCAAATCGGGATGGAGATCAGGGGCGGCGTATCTGGCTGCCCGATCTATAATTTAATTCCAGAGTGGAATGACCTTGTCTATCGCGGGAGATGGAAAGAAGCACTTGAAAGATTGCAAAAAACAAACAATTTCCCTGAATTTACTGGGAGAGTTTGTCCAGCACCATGCGAAGGTTCCTGTACAGTTGCCATCAACGATCCAGCTGTTTCGATTAAAAATATCGAACGCACGATCATAGATAAAGGCTTTGAAAATGGTTGGATCACGCCAAGAATCCCTTCAAGTCGTACTGGGAAGAAAATTGCCATTGTTGGCTCAGGACCAGCAGGACTTGCAAGTGCTGATCAATTAAACCAAGCAGGACACGCCGTGACAGTGTTCGAGCGTTCTGACCGACTTGGCGGACTACTGACATACGGCATTCCGAATATGAAGCTGGACAAAGAAGTGGTTGAGCGAAGAGTCAAATTGCTAAGACAAGAAGGCATTGACTTTGTGACGAACACAGAGATCGGTGTGGACATCACTGCCGATGAGCTGAAAGAGCAGTTTGATGCGGTTATCCTGTGTACAGGTGCACAAAAGCAGCGTGATCTGTTAATTGAAGGCCGGGAAGCAAAAGGAATTCACCTTGCGATGGATTATTTAACCCTCGCAACGAAAAGCATGCTGGATTCAGAATTTAAAGACAAAAACTTCATTGATGCAAAAGGAAAAGACGTGATTGTGATTGGCGGAGGAGATACAGGTGCGGACTGCGTCGCTACTGCACTTCGTCAAAAAGCAAAAAGTGTTGTTCAATTCGGGAAGCATCCAAAGCTTCCGGATACACGTGTAGGGGATAACATGTGGCCAGAACAGCCTTATGTCTTCTCGTTGGATTATGCTTATGAAGAAGCACAAGCAAAATTCGGAGCAGATCCGCGTCAATATTCGATTCAAACCACAAAAATTGTGGCAGATAAAAATGGGAAATTAAAAGAGCTTCATACCATTCAAATGGAAAAGGTGAAAAACGAACAAGGGAAGTTTGAATTTCATGAAATTCCAGGGACAGAGAAGGTATGGCCAGCTCAGCTAGTCTTTATTGCAATTGGTTTTGAGGGAACTGAACAGCCGCTTGTGAAACACTTTGGCGTGGACAGCAAAAACAATCGCATTGACGCAAAATATGGGGAATATACAACAAATGTAGAAGGCGTATTTGCAGCGGGAGATGCAAGACGCGGGCAAAGCTTGATTGTCTGGGCTATTAATGAAGGCAGACAAGTGGCGCACGAGGTAGACCGTTATTTAATGGGGAGTTCGGTTCTGCCAAAATAGGTCAAACAAAGGGTGTTACAATATATAGAAAAGCCATGACCACACTTTGGTCATGGCTTTTTATGTATTGAAGATAGAGATGAAGAATGGATGCATTGGTTGAAAAGACGAAAACGTTTAGATCCTTCCTTTCATGTATATGCTGTATATAAATGCAGCAAGAAAGGAAGGAAGCTTTGTGCCGTACGTTAGTATTGTGACCGAACTCTTAATCGGATTTTTCGCTTTATTTTTAATTACAAAATTATTAGGGAAAACACAATTTGCACAGATCACACCGTTTGATTTTATTTCTGCACTGATTTTAGGCGAAATGGTCGGAAACGCTATTTTTGATCCAGAAGTCAGTATTCTGCACATTTTATTTGCTGTTGCGGTATGGGGTGTTCTCATTTATACAGTTGAATGGCTCTCGCAGCACTTTAAATCCATTCGGGCTTTTTTAGAAGGAAGACCTACTCTTGTGATTGATCAGGGGAAGATTCGCTACAATCGCTTGAAGAAGAATATGCTTGATATCAATCAGCTGCAGACACTGATTCGAGCGAAAGGCCATTTTGCTTTGAATGAAATTGAATACGCCATTTTGGAAACTGACGGATCGGTCAGCGTTCTTCCAAAAATGAAATACGCACCAGCTACCGCAGAAGATGTGAACGTGAAGGGAAAAGAAGTGAAATTGCCTAGAACATTTATTATCGATGGCGAAATTTTAAAAAAAGATTTACAGGAAGCTGGTTTTGATGAATCCTGGCTGAGTGATCAATTAAAAAAGCAGCACATTTCTTCCTATCGAGACGTTTTATTTTGTGAATGGATTGAAAATGAAGGAATTTATGCGATGCAGTATGAAAAATCTAAAAAAACATCCACAACATAAATTCGTGGGTGTTTTTTTGCGTGTGTATGGAATAGGATCAAAAAGAATGTTTAATGAAAACGTTCACAAAGCGAGGAGGAGATGTGTGATGAAGTATAGAAACGTATGGATTGTCATCGTTTTGTTTTTATTTCTTTTTGATTCAGCTTCAATTCAAGCAGCAGAAGCCGGGCATCATAATCAAGCGAACCGTGTCCTTGTGGTTGATCAAAAGGGAAATGGCTCATACCGCACGGTTCAGTCGGCCATTGATGCCATTCCAACAAATAATCAACAACAGGTAACGATCTATATTAAAAATGGTGTATATAAAGAAAAAATTCTGCTTCCGCAAAATAAACCGCATGTATCTTTTATCGGTGAAGATCAGCACAAAACGATTCTTACGTATGATGATACAAATGCAAGCACTGGCAGCACAACAAATAGCTCAAGCACAATGATCCGTGCGAACGACTTTTACGCAGAAAATATCACCTTTCAAAATACAGCCGGTAGGTATGCTGGTCAGGCAGTTGCGCTGTACGTGTCTGGAGACCGGGCAGTGTTCAAGCAAATAAGGGTCTTAGGCTATCAAGATACACTTTATGCAACAGGCACAGGGCGGCAATATTATGAAAACTGCTACATCGAGGGTACGGTCGATTTTATTTTTGGATCAGCCACAGCAGTGTTTAAAAGGGCTGAAATAAAAAGTCTTGGAAATGGGTATATTACTGCAGCATCTACTACAGAAGCACAAAGGTACGGCTACGTATTCATAGATTCTACGTTGAAAAAGGGAACGGCAGGTGCGCAATCGGTTTATTTAGGACGTCCGTGGAGACCTTATTCAGCTGTGACATTCCTCCATACAAAAATGGATGACCATATAAAAGCAGAGGGATGGCATAACTGGGATAACCGTGACAACGAAAGAACGGCCAGGTATAAAGAATTTGGATCGACAGGAGCAGGGAGCAGTCCAGCAAACCGCGTAAGATGGTCAACTATTTTAACCAATAACGAAGCAAGTCAGATCACGGTTCAAGCAGTTCTTGGCGGAGCCGATGGCTGGAATCCAGAAAAGAGGTAAAAGGCTTGTCAGTTTTCGTCAAAGAAAGCTGACTTTTCTGTTTAAAAAACCTTTGAGAACAAACGTTCTTTTGTGTATAATGAACATATTCTTCTAAAATTGGCTGCGACAAAAAAGGAGGGATTGCGTGAAGCGTATTACACAGCTCATGTTTTTACAAATATGTATCCTGTCGATTTTATTTCTCCCTTTTTCAGTGAAAGATGAACAACTCAAAGCTCATGACGATTCACAGCAATGGATCACAGACATAGACGAACTCATACGAACAGCACCTGATTTAGAGGGCGCGATCTCTGGCATCAGCGTCCGCGATACTTCTGACACCTCTCTTCTTTATGAACATCAAGCCGATATTCGTCTTACTCCTGCTTCTAATATGAAACTGCTCACATCAGCCATCGCACTTGATATACTTGGAGAAACACACACATTCCCTACAGACATCTGGATGGATGGTTCTATTCAAAAGAAAACGTTATATGGCAGCCTTTATCTTCGCGGCACTGGAGATCCGACTTTATTAGAGGAGGATTTTGCAGCACTTGCCAAACAAGTTAAAAAGGCCGGAATACATACCATTCGCGGACAGCTTGCGGCAGATGATACTTGGTATGATGACACAAGATACTCGATTGATTTGCCTTGGAGTGATGAGGATCAATATTATGGTGCACAAATTTCAGCTCTCACGGCTTCACCGAATCAAGATTATGATGCAGGAACCGTGATTCTTGAAGTAAAACCAGGAAATAAAGCAGGACAGAAGGCCTCCTATGACATGATCCCGAAGACGGGTGTCGCTCAAGTCATCAATCAAGTGAAAACAGTACCAGAAGGCGGAAAAAAGAAAATCTCTTTTAAGCGCTCTCACAGAACCAACAAGATTACGTTGACTGGAACCATTCCGGTTAATGCAAGCTCATCTAAACAATGGGTAGCTTTATGGGATCCGGCCGCATATGCTTTAGACTTAATGAAACGAGCGTTAAAGGCAGAAGGCATTCAAGTAAAAGGATCACTCAAAACAAAAAAAATTCCTAAAAAAGCCAAAAAAATGGCCTCCCATTCATCCATGCCTTTATCAGATCTGCTTGTTCCTATGATGAAACTCAGCAACAATACCCATGCAGAAATTTTGCTGAAGGAAATAGGCAAAACAGTGAAGAACAAAGGGAACTTTGAAGCTGGTCTGGATGTCATGAATGAACGGCTTCCTGCGTTTGGCATTGATCCTTCGCTTGCAGTGCTGCGTGACGGATCGGGCATATCACCTATTAACCTTATCTCTGCCAACCAGCTCACTTTATTTTTGACAAATATTCAAAAGGAAAAATGGTTTAAAACCTATGAACATGCACTTCCTTTAGCAGGGGCAAGTGAGCGAATGGTGGGAGGGACGTTAAGGAACAGATTGAAAGAACCTGCTACACTAGAAAAAGTGCGCGCAAAAACAGGATCGTTAACAACGGTCAGCACTCTTTCTGGATATATTGAAACGCAGGGCGGAAAGACGCTCGCTTTTTCCATCTTATTAAATCATCTTGTTGATGACGAAAAAGGAAAAAAGATAGAAGACCGTATTGTCAGCATATTAGCTGATAATCTTTAGATTTAGACAGAGAAGGAGAACCATCATGACGTTAGATAACAATCAATCTTTAGTAAAAACCATGTTCATTTTTCTCATCCCGCTGTTGCTAAGCAATATTTTGCAATCGATCGGACAGCTTGTGTCCATTGTGCTTGTCGGCAGATGGATTGGAGAGGATGCAGTGGCTGCCGTTTCTGCATTCTTTCCGCTTTTCTTTTTGCTCGTTTCTTTTTCCATTGGAATTGGATCGGGAAGCTCGATCCTGATTGGACAAGCGTATGGAGCAAAAAATGAACAGAGATTAAAAGAAATTATCGGCACAACGCTTTCATTCACTTTTTTGATCGGACTATCTTTAGCGATTATTGGAGGTTTTTTTGCAACAGACATCCTAAACATCATGGGAACACCCGCTAATATCGTGGAGGAAAGTGCGGGCTATGCTAGAATTCTATTCATCTCAATGCCGATCTTATTTCTTTATTTTGTTTATACTACCTTCTTGCGAGGGACAGGGGATTCAAAAACGCCTTTTTATTTCTTAATGATTAGTACCGCAACGAATATTTTGATGATGCCTATTTTATTATTTGGATGGCTGGGAATGCCTGCGTTTGGTTTATACGGCGCTGCATATGCTTCTGTGATTTCAACTATTGTGACGTTTATCATTCTACATATCTATCTATATAAGACAAAGCACCCGCTTCGCATTGATGCATCAGTGCGAAAGCATTTATTGATGAAAGGGGATCTATTAAAAACGTTATTAAAGCTCAGCATCCCATCAAGCATTAATATGATCCTCATTTCTTTATCAGAAATTGCTGTGATTTCTTTTGTCAACGATTATGGATCACAGGCGACAGCTGCCTATGGTGTTGTCAATCAAGTCGTGAGCTATGTGCAGATGCCGGCAGTGAGTCTTGGCATTGCGGTCTCTATTTTTGCTGCACAATTCATCGGTGCGGGTAATATGGATCGTCTGAAAGATGTGATTAAAATTGGGTTAGGACTCAACTTCGCCATAGGCGGATTAATCATTATTTTTGTTTATATTTTTGCACCGCAGATTTTATCTATCTTTTTAACAGATCCTGGGACGATAGACATTGCCTATAGTTTGGTCATCATCACACTATGGAGCTATCTCATTTTTGGAACGGGCCAAATTGTTGCAGCCACGATGAGAGCAAGTGGGACGGTTCTTTGGCCGACGATCTTTAGCATTTGTTCCATTTGGCTTGTAGAAGTACCAGTCGCTTATGTTTTATCACACTACACATCTCTTGGTATTAAGGGAATATGGATTGGCTACCCTGCAGCTTTCTTTGTGAACTTACTCCTTCAATACAGCTACTATCAGCTCGTATGGAAGAAAAAACAAATTGTAGCGCTTGTTCAGTCATAATGTGAAGGTGTGAAGCAGCATATACATACGAAGATCTATCACTTTTAAGGAGGCTGGATCTTCTATGTTTTTAAATCAAAGAAGTGAACTAAGCTCGTATCATATCGGTGACTTTTCTTATGCCGGACCAGATTTCCAAGTGCTGACGTGGGGAGAAGGAACGACGTTAAATATTGGGAAATTTTGTTCCATTGCAAATGAAGTGAAAATTTTTCTAGGCGGTGAACACCGTACAGATTGGGTCACAACATATCCGTTTAATCAAATTTTCAAAGAAGCTGCCCACATTCAAGGACATCCCAAATCGAAGGGAGATGTTCATATAGGACATGACGTATGGATTGGATATGGTGCGACGATTATGTCAGGAGTATGTATAGGAAATGGGGCTGTGATCGGAGCAAATAGTGTGATCACAAAAGATGTACCGCCATATGCAGTTGCTGCCGGAAATCCCCAGCAGCTCATGAAATATCGATTTTCATCCGAAGTTATTGAAAAACTGCAGTTATTAGAATGGTGGAATTTAGAGTTTACAATCATCCAATCTATTTTTCACCTTTTACAATCTCATGATATTGAACATTGTATCAATGTAATAGAAGACATAAAAAAGAAAGGCTGAAAAAGCCTTTCTTTTTTAGTTTAGCTAAGCCGTATGATGGTTAGAGACGCACCAGTTGAACCGCCACCAGTTAAAATAGCCGTTACTATAGCTCCGAAAAATTGTAATGAAATGGTGTTTCCTGCTGTTAAATTGACGATTACGGTATTGCTCATAAATGTTGTTGACAAGACAGGTGATTGAATAGAACCCGGAATAGCCGTCGAGCCATTCAAAATAAGTCGTGTGCTAACCAAAAGTCCAGCAGTCGTATTAACTTGATAGGTGATATAGTATTTCCCTGTTTGTTGGACAGTGAACGTATCATTTGAACCATTTGGTGTAAAACCATTAATGTTTTGACTACTAGGCAGGGCAATATTTGTTCCACCCAGTACTGTAATTATAGTAGGTCCTGTGGTATTAGCCGCAAATAAAGCTATATCAGTAGGACCACTCGCACCAGTGACGCCCGTTGCGCCAGTAGGCCCGGTTAATCCTGTAATACCTGTAGCACCGGTAGGTCCAGTTGACCCGGTGATTCCTGTGACACCAGTAGGCCCAGTTGACCCAGTAATACCTGTAGCACCGGTAGATCCAGTTGACCCAGTGATACCTGTAGCACCGGTAGGTCCAGTTGATCCAGTGATACCTGTAGCACCGGTAGATCCAGTTGACCCAGTGATACCTGTAGCACCGGTAGATCCAGTTGACCCGGTAATACCTGTAGCACCGGTAGATCCAGTTGACCCGGTGATACCCGTGGCACCCGTATCTCCAGTTGACCCGGTAATACCTGTAGCACCAGTAGGTCCAGTTGATCCTGTGATTCCTGTGACACCAGTAGGACCTGTTGGTCCAGTTGACCCGGTGATTCCTGTGACACCAGTAGGCCCAGTTGACCCGGTAATACCTGTAGCACCAGTAGGTCCAGTTGATCCTGTGATTCCTGTGACACCAGTAGGTCCAGTTGATCCTGTGATACCTGTAGCACCAGTAGGTCCAGTTAACCCGGTGATACCCGTTGCGCCGGTAGGTCCAGTTGACCCGGTAATACCTGTAGCACCGGTAGATCCAGTTGACCCAGTGATACCTGTAGCACCGGTGAGTCCGGTAGATCCGGTAATACCTGTAGCACCGGTAGGTCCAGTTGATCCTGTGATACCTGTAACACCGGTAGGTCCAGTTGATCCTGTGATACCTGTAGCACCGGTAGATCCAGTTGACCCAGTGATACCTGTAGCACCAGTAGGTCCGGTTGATCCAGTGATACCTGTGGCGCCCGTATCTCCAGTTGATCCAGTAATACCTGTAGCGCCGGTAGGCCCAGTTGACCCAGTGATACCTGTAGCACCGGTGAGTCCGGTAGATCCGGTAATACCTGTAGCACCGGTAGGTCCAGTTGATCCTGTGATACCTGTAGCACCGGTAGATCCAGTTGACCCAGTGATACCTGTAGCACCAGTAGGTCCGGTTGATCCAGTGATACCTGTGGCGCCAGTGAGTCCGGTTGATCCTGTGACACCCGTGGCACCCGTATCTCCAGTTGATCCAGTAATACCTGTAGCGCCGGTAGGCCCAGTTGACCCAGTGATACCTGTAGCACCAGTAGATCCAGTTGATCCTGTGATTCCTGTGACACCAGTAGGTCCAGTTGATCCAGTGATACCTGTAGCACCGGTAGATCCAGTTGACCCAGTGATACCTGTAGCACCGGTAGATCCAGTTGACCCAGTGATACCTGTAGCACCAGTAGGTCCAGTTAACCCGGTGATACCCGTTGCGCCGGTAGGTCCAGTTGACCCGGTAATACCTGTAGCACCAGTAGGTCCAGTTGATCCTGTGATTCCTGTGACACCAGTAGGTCCAGTTGATCCTGTGATACCTGTAGCACCGGTAGGTCCAGTTGATCCAGTGATACCTGTAACACCGGTAGGTCCAGTTGATCCTGTGATACCTGTAGCACCGGTAGGTCCAGTTGATCCTGTGATACCTGTAACACCGGTAGGTCCAGTTGATCCTGTGATACCTGTAGCACCGGTAGGTCCAGTTGATCCTGTGATACCTGTAACACCGGTAGGTCCAGTTGATCCTGTGATACCTGTAGCACCGGTAG
>BSBG01000006.1 GCA_030159235.1 Bacillus safensis
GGTAGTTCAGTTGGTTAGAATGCCTGCCTGTCACGCAGGAGGTCGCGGGTTCGAGTCCCGTCCGGACCGCCATTTTTATAACTTGTAAACGAAAACGTATAGTTTCGTTTTTTTTTATGTCTTTTTCTTTTCACAAACACCCAAGATGCAATGAAATGATTTGTATTTGGCTACACTATAAGAAAGAAAAGATAGATTACTTCAACTCAGCCTGGTTTTTTCACACCAGGCTTTCTTTATATCATTTTTATTTGGAACTGTGACGTATATTCGCTACACTAATACTAACTGTGTTTGACATCATGTCTACTTAATTTATTGCATGAAGGGGCTGTCTTTTTATGGATGAATTTGATCTTATTCACCGAATTACACCAAAAGAAACACATCAGCGCTCTTTGATCATGGGCATCGGTGATGATGCAAGTGTTTATCAACCTCATTCACATTGTGAAGAGGTCGTTTGTGTTGATACAATGGTAGAGCATGTTCATTTTCGTTTTGACTTTTCGACACCTTATGAGGTAGGCTTTAAGGCACTGGCGGTCAATGTCAGTGATATCGCTGCAATGGGAGGAACACCAAAGTATTATCTTGTATCCATTGCGATCCCTCCTCATGGTGATGAGACCATCGTCACAGCTCTTTACGAGGGAATGAAAGCGTTGGCTGACTCCTATCATATGGATTTGATTGGTGGAGATACAGTAGCCATCCGCAGTGACTTTGTCATTACGGTGACAGTCATTGGTGAGGTTCCAAAGGGAGCAGCTTGTTATCGTCACAGTGCTCAGACTGGAGACGTTGTCTTTGTCACAGGTGAACTCGGTTCATCAGCTGCTGGGTTATCTCTCTTAATGAACGAAGAAGTCCCTTCTAAGGCGATCGATACTGCTTTTTTTCTTGAGCGTCACAAAATGCCTCAGCCTCACATTGCTGCTGGTCTCATTTGTTCCAGCTTCCCGCGGGTGACCTTGAATGATGTGAGTGATGGAATAGCGAGTGAGCTGAATGAGATTGCTGAAGCGAGCTGTGTGACGATAGAGATTGAGGCTGATAAGCTCCCAATCCATCCAGATTTACCGATGCTGCGCAAAGACTGGCTTGAATGGGTGTTGTTTGGGGGAGAGGACTTTGTTTTAACTGGTACGATTCCAGAATCTGATTGGGCAAGCTTTGAATTGCAATGTAAAAAAGAAGACATTCAGATCACACGTATAGGACAAGTCAAAAATGATCAAACAGCAAGTGTTATGTTAACAGACAATGATCAACAAACAGTGTTAATCAAAAAAGGATATAATCATTTTAAGAAGTGAGGTGACATCAACAGTGAAATTAACATGGACAACTAAAGGTGCGGATGAGACGAAACGAATTGCCGCTGCTTTGGCCAAACTTGTGATGCCAGGCGATGTATTGACATTAGAAGGAGATTTAGGTGCAGGCAAAACGACTTTTTCAAAAGGTTTTGCGGAAGGCTTAGGGATTACCCGTATCGTCAACAGCCCTACCTTTACAATTATTAAAGAATATACTGATGGCAAACTGCCACTTTATCACATGGACGTGTACCGTATGGAAGATGCAGAAGAAGATATCGGACTCGAAGAATATTTTGAGGGGGAAGGTGTATGCTTGGTTGAATGGGCACATCTCATTGAACCTCAATTGCCTTCTTCCTATTTAAAAATTGAAATGCTGAGAACAGAACGTGAAGAAGAACGTCATCTCACGTTTGATGCAAAAGGGGAGCGTTATGAGGCCCTTTGTAAGGAGATGAAAGAATTTGACCATACTGGCCATTGATACATCAAACCATACACTAGGAATTGCTCTTGTAAGAGATTTTACTGTAATTGGTGAGAGCATCACGTATTTAAAAAAGAACCATTCCGTCCGAGCGATGCCGACTGTTGAAGCATTGATGAGAGAATGTGGTGTAACACCAAGCGAACTAAGTAAAATCGTTGTGGCAAAAGGACCTGGCTCCTACACTGGCGTCAGAATTGGTGTGACCATAGCAAAAACACTTGCGTGGACGCTGTCTATCCCGATATCGGCTGTTTCAAGTTTAGAAACACTCGCGGCAAATGGCCAATATTTTGATGGATGGATCTCACCGCTATTTGATGCGAGAAGAGGACAAGTCTATACCGGATTATATACATTTGAAGAAAGTCAGATCAAAGAGGTCAAACCAGATCAAAATATCTTACTGACGGATTGGCTTCATGAGCTGAAGCAGACAGGAAAGCCTGTCCTATTTCTTGGGCATGATGTGCACCTTCATGAAGAGAGCATTCGCTCTATTCTAGGAGAAACGGCTGTGCTGGCAGAGGGGACATTTCATAACCCAAGACCTTCAGTGCTTGCATTTTTAGGCACAGATCGTCCTGCCGAAGATGTCCATCAGCTTGTTCCTAACTATATTCGTTTGGCAGAAGCGGAAGTGAAATGGCTTGAAGGACAAAAATAATCTTCACACAGTAGACATTCGACAAATGACGGTAGCCGATATTCCAGAGGTGTATACGATTGAAGTGCATTCGTTTACAGCACCATGGAAAAAGGAATCGTTTGTGTATGAGATTCTCCATAACCAATACAGCCATTATTTCCTTATTGAAGAAGATAATCAGCCTGTTGGGTATTGCGGAGTCTGGATTGTCATGGACGATGCACAAATTACGAACATTGCGATTCTCCCTGAGCATAGAGGAAAAGGTTACGGGGAAGCATTGCTTAGACACGTCGTGGAATTTTGCAAAGAAAAAAAGACAGATCATCTTTCATTAGAGGTGCGGGTTTCGAATACACCAGCACAATCCCTCTACGAAAAGCTCGGTTTCAGGCCAGCTTCTATTCGAAAGAATTATTATACGGATAATGGAGAAGATGCATTAGTCATGTGGGTGAATATAAATGAGTGAACAAACAGATCGATTTATATTAGGTATAGAAACAAGCTGTGATGAAACCGCTGCGTCCATTGTGAAAAATGGAAAGGAAATCGTGGCGAATGTAGTGGCCTCACAAATCGACAGTCATAAACGATTTGGTGGTGTTGTACCCGAAATTGCTTCAAGGCATCACGTGGAGCAAGTCACGATCGTATTAGAAGAGGTGATGACACAGGCGGGTATGAGCTTTAAGGATTTAGATGCGATTGCTGTCACAGAGGGGCCTGGTTTAGTCGGTGCCTTGCTGATTGGTGTCAATGCAGCAAAGGCACTGAGCTTTGCCCATCAAATTCCGCTCGTTGGCGTTCATCATATTGCTGGACATATTTATGCAAACCAGCTTGTGGATGAATTGCAGTTTCCATGTTTAGCTCTTGTTGTCTCTGGCGGACATACTGAGCTTGTTATGATGAAGGAGCATGGGTCTTTTGAGGTTATTGGAGAAACTTTAGATGATGCGGCTGGAGAAGCGTATGATAAAGTGGCGCGGACGATGGGTCTCCCGTACCCAGGCGGACCTCACATTGATCGGTTAGCACATGAAGGAGAGCCGACGATTAAGCTTCCTCGTGCATGGTTTGAAGAAGGTTCCTATCACTTTAGCTTCAGTGGATTAAAATCAGCTGTGATTAACACCTTACACAATGCATCTCAAAAGGGAGAAACGATTGCCCCAGAGAATTTGGCAGCAAGTTTTCAAGAAAGCGTCATTGAGGTGCTCGTTGGGAAAACATTGAAAGCGGCTGAAGCCTATGGTGTGAAGCAGGTTGTACTAGCTGGAGGAGTCGCTGCCAATAAAGGGCTGAGAGAAGCTTTAACATCAGCATTCGCGAAGCTGCCAGACGTGAAGGTCATTATTCCGCCATTATCTCTTTGCACAGACAATGCAGCCATGATTGCAGCTGCTGGAACCATTGCGTTTGAAAAAGGAATAAGAGGCGATATGGCGATGAATGGCCAGCCAGGATTACCGTTAGTTTCATATGAATGAAAACTCCTGTGGATATACAGGGGTTTTTTATTTTCAATGAAAGCGATTTATTCACATGTAAACGTTATATATCCACAATTGTTAGAAAATTTCGTTTTAAAATGAAGACAATGTGTATAAATACGATCTTTTGTGTGGATATGTGATTAAAACTCTGTGGATAAAGTGGATAAGTCCAAAGTGTTTAAGAATAATCAAGAAGTTATTGTGGGTATCGTTGTGGATAAAAAATTCATTGAAAGGAAAAAGAGTACCCTTTAGGGCACTCTTTAAGTTTCTGATAGCTCTTCCCACTCCGCAAACAGTAATTCAAGCTCTTGATTGAGCGTATCATTTTCTGTTTGAATGGCTTGGACCTTCTCGTGATCTTGGAAAATATCAGGATCACATAGAAGCTCTTCGTTTTCACTGAGTTTGTTTTCAATGAAAGCGATCCTCTCTTCAATTTCCTCAATTCTGCGCTGCTTCTGTCTTTCTTTCTTTTTCAGTTCTTTTTCTTCCGCATAAGAAAGCTTTGCTGTTTCTGCTGGCTCTGCTGCTTGTTTTTTAATCGATTCATTTTCTTGAAGCGCCTCGAGCTCTAATTGTTCATTTTTCTTTTCAAGGTAGTAGTCATAGTCGCCGAGATATTCTTTTGTTGCTGCATGCGACAGTTCAAGTACTTTCGTTGCGAGACGGTTGATAAAATAACGATCATGCGAAACAAATAAGATGGTTCCTGGATAATCAATCAGGGCATTCTCTAAAATTTCCTTACTGTCTAAGTCTAGATGGTTTGTAGGCTCATCGAGAATAAGGAAATTGGCTTTTTGGAGCATTAGCTTTGCCAGTGCAAGGCGCGCTTTTTCTCCACCGCTTAATGCATGGACGGGCTTTAAAACGTCATCACCGGAAAAGAGGAAGTTCCCTAAACATGTCCGAATTTCTTTTTCATTCATATGAGGATAGTCATCCCAAAGCTCATTCAGTACTTTTTTGGAGGATGTCAGTTTGGCTTGTTCTTGGTCATAGTAGCCGATCGTGACATGAGATCCAAAGGTGATATCGCCTTTTACAGGCTTTAGTGTATCCGTTAATGTTTTTAAAAGAGTGGATTTACCGATTCCATTAGGACCAATGAGTGCCATGCTGTCCTCTCGTTTGATATGAAAAGAGAGAGAGGATAGAAGCGGTGTTTTTTCATCATAACTAATATCGAGATCATGCACCTTCAGCACATCATTACCGCTTTGTCTCGCAATATCAAAATGAAAGTTTGCGGATTTTTCGTCACCTAAAGGCTTATCTAAACGATCCATCCGTTCCAGCTGCTTGCGTCTGCTTTGAGCGCGCTTTGTGGTTGAGGCTCTTGCCAGGTTACGATCCACGAAATCCTGGAGCTTTGAGATTTCTTCTTGCTGCTTTTCATAGAGCTTCATATCACGATCTAGCTGCTCTGCTTTTAGCTCAAGATACTTACTATAGTTTCCTGCAAACTTTTTCATTGCAGTTCTTGAGACTTCATAGACGTGGTTTACGACTTTGTCTAAGAAATAGCGGTCATGGGACACAATGAGAATAGCACCTGTATAATTTTGCAAATACTGCTCCAGCCATGATAAGGTATCAATATCTAAATGGTTGGTCGGCTCATCCAGAATTAAGAGTTCGGGTTTCATTAACAAGAGCTTTCCAAGTGCTAGACGGGTTTTCTGACCGCCGCTTAAGGATTGAACGGTTGTCTCATCTTCAAAATGACTAAAACCGAGCCCATGCAGAATGGAGCGGACATCTGCTTCATATTGATAGCCGCCTTGATCTTTAAAGTCCTGCTGCAGCCTGTCATAGGTTTTCATAAGAGAATCCAGCTCAGAGCCTGTGGAGGAAGCCATTTTCTCCTCGATGGTTCTCATCTCTTGTTCCATCCTTTTTAAATGATCAAAAACCGATAGTAATTCATCTTTTAACGTACGTGTAGACGTCACATCGGTATGCTGTGCTAAATAGCCGATCGATAGGTCTTTCGGTTTGATGATCTCACCCTGCTCGTAAGACATTTGACCGGCAATGATTTTCAAAAGAGTGGATTTGCCTGCGCCGTTACGACCTACAATGGCAATCCGGTCCCTTGCTTTGACTTCCAATTTTATATTCGTTAAAACGGTATCAGCGCCAAACGATTTGGACAGCTGATTCACTTGTAGAATCATCATGTAACTTCACCTCTGCTATAATATGTTAAGTGTAGCTTATCAGCAGTAAACCGGCAAATGATACATACAATCGCCATATTCAAATGAAAGACAGATAGGAAAAAATAGTGTATCATTTGAGTGAGGGAGCGTTGAAAGATGAGTCAATTTAGCCACTTTAACGAACAAGGAAGAGCAAAGATGGTCGACATTAGTGACAAATCGTCTACAGTGAGAACGGCCGTTGCTGCTTCAAGTGTTCGTATGATAAAAGAAGTGTTTCATAAAATACAACAGCGTGAAATTGGAAAAGGGGATGTGCTGTCTGTTGCACAGGTTGCAGGTATCATGGCTGCAAAGCAAACATCTACCATCATTCCAATGTGTCATCCGCTTGCACTAAAAGGCGTGGATATCTCCTTTGATTGGGAGGAAGACGGAAATGCGCACATCCTGAACATACAAGTGCAGGTAAAAACAAAAGGAAGTACGGGTGTGGAGATGGAAGCGCTCACTTCTGCTTCAGTATGTGCACTGACTGTTTACGACATGTGCAAAGCGATTGATAAAGGCATGATCATCGGTCCTACCTATCTAATTGAAAAGACAGGCGGGAAAAATGGTGATTTTCACAGAGCATCTGATATTTAAGTTGGAGGACCTTATATGAATATAGATCAGTCAAAAATTCCACAAGCGACAGCCAAACGTTTGCCGCTATATTACCGTTTTTTAAAAAATCTGCATGCATCAGGAAAACAAAGGGTGTCATCGGCAGAGCTTAGTGATGCAGTCAAAGTGGATTCTGCTACCATTCGCCGAGATTTTTCGTACTTTGGTGCACTTGGGAAGAAAGGGTATGGCTATAATGTCGATTACCTCTTGACCTTCTTCAGAAAGACCCTTGACCAAGATGAAATGACCAATGTCATGCTCATCGGTGTCGGGAATTTGGGGACTGCTTTTTTGCACTATAATTTCATAAAAAATAATAACACAAAAATTTCAATGGCTTTTGACGTCAATGAGAGTAAAATAGGAAGTGAGATAGGCGGCGTGCCTGTCTACGATTTGGATAAGCTTGAAGAGCATGTTCAAGAGGTAGGAGATATTCCTGTTGCGATTTTGACAGTACCTGCCGTAGCAGCTCAATCCATTACAGATCGTTTGATTGCCCTTGGCATCAAAGGAATCCTTAACTTTACGCCGGCTCGATTGAATGTGCCGGAACACATTCGAATTCATCATATAGATTTGGCGGTTGAACTTCAGTCTCTTGTGTATTTCTTAAAGCATTACTCTGTTACGCAGGAGGATTGACGAAAAGGGGTAAAGGGGGTGGAGCAAATGGGTCCGATCGGTCCTGGAAGTTTGGTTCTGATTGCGATTGTTGCGCTCATTATTTTTGGGCCGAAAAAGCTTCCTGAATTAGGAAGAGCAGCAGGAGATACATTACGTGAATTCAAAAATGCTACAAAAGGTTTAGCTGATGATCAGGAAGAAAAAAAGAAAAAAGAAGATCAGTAGAATAGGATGAGCTTCATGAATGTCAAAGATATGCCGCTTATGGAGCATATTGTGGAATTGCGAAAACGTTTAGTGATCATTGCGATGTTTTTTGTCGCCTTTATGGTGGCTGGTTTTTTTCTCGCTAAGCCGGTCATTGTGTATTTACAAAATACCGATGAAGCGGCCACATTGACACTGAATGCGTTTAAGCTCACAGATCCACTGTACGTGTTTATGCAGTTCGCATTTGTCATTGCTTTGGTTTTGACGTGTCCCGTTATTTTATACCAGCTTTGGGCGTTTGTGAGTCCTGGCTTATATGAAAAAGAAAGAAAGGTGACACTTGCTTACATTCCGATTGCACTGCTTTTATTTTTGAGTGGTGTGGCTTTCTCTTATTTTATTTTGTTTCCGTTTGTCGTCGATTTTATGATGCGAATGTCGAATGATTTAAATGTTGAGCAAGTCATTGGGATTCATGAGTATTTTACATTTCTAATGCAGCTAACACTTCCATTTGGCTTTTTGTTTCAGATGCCCGTCGTGTTGATGTTTCTCACAAGACTTGGCATCATCACACCGATGTTTTTATCAAAAATACGGAAGTATGCCTATTTTGTCCTCCTTGTCATTGCCGCACTGATTACACCGCCAGAGCTTGTCTCTCACCTCATGGTCACCTTACCGATGCTTGTTTTATACGAAGTGAGCATTGTCATCTCAAGAGTGACCTATCGCAAAATGCAGCAAACAGAGGAGAAAGAAAACCATTATGTCTCATAAAAAAGCATCATGATCCAAATAGGGATCACGATGCTTTTTCTATTGCGAAAGAAATTGATTGATTGCGTGAAAGAGGTGCTTATAATAGGCAGGCTCATGCGGGACAAAATCTTGAACACTGACTTCCCTGCTTTCCTCACGTCGTTCTCCGTTTGCATCGACTTCAAAGCCCTCGATTTGAATTCTTTCGCAAGTTCCTGTTAAAAGCTGCTGTGCATCAAGCCACTTTGCTCTGTACAGACCAGCGACTTCTTCTATCTGGAGATGAACTTCCATGTGCTCTTCTTGATTCATAAAAAGATACACATGGCAGAACTCGCGGTCGATGAACGAAGGCAGATGAATTTCATCTTGTATGATTCCGGTATAGGTGAGATTCATAAAAGGGATGGAAAGACCAAGCTCTTCTTCTACCTCTCTCAAACCATCAGAAGGGTGTTCATCTGCGAGAAGGTGGCCCGCTGCTGTAATATCAAACAGAGAAGGAAAATCCTTTTTTGCGAGGCTTCTTAGCTGAAAATAGAGATACACGGTTCCATGTTCCTTTTTGAGAAGCCAGAAATGAAATGTTTCATGCCAAAGACCTTGGGTATGGATCTCTGAACGGGCGGCGACTCCAATTGATTCATGCTGATCGTTTAAGATGCGCAGTTTTTCTTGTTCCATGAAGATACCTCCTCCATAAAAAAACCATTTTCCAAACGTGGAAAATGGTTTTTGATTTATTTTTGCTGCTGTTTTTTGAGTTTGACAGAGAAGGCAAACATTTTAAGCGCGATATTGATATTATAGGCCGCAAACACCATCAGCAAAATGCTGTAAAATGACCACATGTCACCTGGGTTTTGAATGGCCATATAGGTGAAAGCGACACCTACGGCAAAATAAATGATGCCCCATACAACTGGGTTTCTCATGAGAAAAAGCCTCCAATAATCATTTGCATTGTTTGAGATTGTTCTTCAATCATTTTTTTCACTGGCTCAATCTGCACAAGAACGACAAGAGAATTCATCAGCATATGAGCGCCGATTGGAACAATGATTCGTTTTGTTTTCACATATAAAAAGGCAAAGGTAAAGCCCATGGCAGTATAGAGCAGGATATGGGGGAAATCATTGTGTACAGCAGCGAAAACAACTGAGCTGACAAGTGCCCCAATGAAGAAATTCGTTTTTTCATAAATCACACCAAAAATGATTTTTCGGAAAATGATTTCCTCTAAGATGGGTCCGATCAGAGCGATAACAATCACTAGCCAAGGAACGGCATCCATAATCGATAAAATAGCTTGGGTATTTTCTGATTCACGGCCAATGCCGAATGCATATTGTTCAATTACGCCTGCAATCGATTGTGCAAAGAGAGAAAGAAAGAAACCGCCAATGATCCAAACAATGGCAGAGCCAATGGAAACCGGCGCTTCATTTCGCAGTGAAGCTTTTGGGACGGTTCGAAGGATGAGCAGAATAATGATCAATCCGAGACAGAAGCTGATGATTGTCCACGTTCCTGATAATTTGGAAAGCTCTGTTTGAGTCATCGGTGTCTGAATATATCCTAACCATTTCATAATGAGGACATAAGGAATCGCAGAAACCTGCACCAATATATACGTTAAGATGATGTACCAATATTGTTTTTTCAAGTAACGAAAACCCCTTTACTAAAAGAACTAGATTTATTGTAACACAAGTATTCTTTTTCGATGAAAAGGAAAGAATCAGAGATCAAAAAAGATCGTGAAAGCGTAAAAAATTTTTAAAGGTTTTTACTTGAAATTGCAGAAGACATTCTTTATTATAATAAATGTGTTAGCACTCTCTGTTGATGAGTGCTAAAAAAGACTACATATAAAAATTGAGGAGGTTGTTTCTTATGTTAAAGCCATTAGGCGATCGCGTAATCATTGAACTCGTTGAATCTGAGGAAAAAACCGCTAGCGGTATTGTTTTACCGGATTCTGCAAAAGAAAAACCGCAAGAAGGTAAAATTGTTGCAGCAGGTTCAGGCCGTGTACTTGAAAGTGGTGAGCGCGTTGCGTTAGAAGTAAGCACAGGCGACCGCATTATCTTCTCAAAATATGCAGGCACTGAAGTGAAATATGAAGGAAAAGAATATTTAATCCTTCGTGAGAGCGACATTTTAGCTGTTATTGGTTAATCACATAAAAAAGCATTGAGATAAATTTCTAAAAAGACTGAGGAGGTTTCGTTATTATGGCAAAAGATATTAAGTTCAGTGAAGAAGCACGTCGTGCGATGTTACGTGGTGTAGATGCACTTGCAGATGCTGTAAAAGTAACTTTAGGACCTAAAGGACGTAACGTGGTTCTTGAGAAAAAATTCGGTTCTCCACTTATCACAAATGATGGTGTAACAATTGCAAAAGAAATCGAATTAGAAGATGCATTTGAAAACATGGGTGCAAAACTTGTGGCTGAAGTCGCAAGCAAAACAAATGATGTGGCTGGTGACGGTACAACAACTGCAACGGTTCTAGCGCAAGCGATGATCCGTGAAGGTCTGAAAAACGTAACAGCTGGAGCAAACCCTGTTGGCGTTCGTAAAGGGATTGAGGAAGCAGTAAAAGTAGCACTTGAAGGCTTGCACGAGATTTCTAAACCAATCGAAGGCAAAGAATCAATTGCTCAAGTTGCGGCTATTTCTGCAGCAGATGAAGAAGTCGGCAGCCTAATCGCTGAAGCGATGGAGCGTGTTGGTAACGATGGTGTCATCACAATTGAAGAATCTAAAGGATTCACAACTGAGCTAGAAGTGGTTGAAGGAATGCAATTTGACCGCGGATACGCTTCACCATACATGGTAACGGATTCTGATAAGATGGAAGCGGTTCTTGAAAATCCTTACATCTTAATCACTGATAAAAAGATTACAAACATTCAAGAAATCCTTCCTGTACTAGAGCAAGTTGTACAACAAGGAAAACCATTATTGCTTATTGCTGAAGATGTAGAAGGAGAAGCACTTGCAACTCTTGTTGTGAACAAACTTCGTGGTACATTCAACGCAGTAGCAGTAAAAGCACCTGGATTCGGTGATCGTCGTAAAGCAATGCTTGAAGACATCTCTGTTCTAACTGGCGGAGAATTAATCACAGAAGATCTAGGACTTGACCTGAAATCAACTGAAATCGGTCAGCTTGGTCGTGCGTCTAAAGTGGTTGTGACTAAAGAAAACACAACAATTGTTGAAGGTTCAGGAGATTCTGCTCAAATCGCAGCACGTGTGAACCAAATCCGTGCGCAAGTAGAAGAAACAACTTCTGAGTTCGATAAAGAAAAATTACAAGAACGTCTTGCAAAACTAGCTGGCGGCGTCGCTGTCATCAAAGTTGGTGCTGCAACTGAAACAGAACTAAAAGAGCGTAAGCTACGCATCGAGGATGCACTGAACTCAACTCGCGCAGCAGTTGAAGAAGGTATCGTATCCGGTGGTGGTACAGCACTTGTGAATGTATACAACAAAGTTTCTTCAATTGAAGCTGATGGTGACGTTCAAACAGGTGTGAACATCGTTCTACGTTCTCTTGAAGAGCCAATCCGTCAAATCGCTCACAACGCAGGTCTTGAAGGATCAGTCATCGTTGAGCGCTTGAAAAACGAACAAATTGGCGTAGGCTTCAACGCAGCAACAAACGAATGGGTAAACATGATCGAAAAAGGAATCGTTGACCCAACAAAAGTCACTCGCTCTGCACTTCAAAACGCAGCTTCTGTTGCAGCAATGCTTCTAACAACTGAAGCAGTCGTTGCTGACAAACCAGAAGAAGGCGGCTCAGGCGGCGGAATGCCAGATATGGGCGGCATGGGTGGCATGGGCGGCATGATGTAATACCCTCGAAAACCCCTTGAAATATAGGGGTTTTTGTTATGTCTTTTTTAAAATTGGTCACGTGCAATAAAAAATATGATAGATGATGAATTGAAACCTTCACCGTTTCTCATTCGTTAAAATAAGAGATAGTGATTTCATGGATAGTACTCAATATGAAGAAAATGGGCGATTTTAAAAAGAAAAGCGGTGATCATATGGGTCTCACTACTTGGGTGGCGATTATTGTTGCACTGGTAGTCGTGTTTGGATTGTTTGGATCGAAGAATCGTGATAAATAAAGAAAGCATTGAAAAGAGTAAAAAGAAATATTGAAAAAGATTGGGAGTTTGTGAAAAAGGGAAATAAGCGGTGCTACTAAATGATGAGGAGTGGTCATTTTCTGACTGTCACTTATCAGGGATTTACGCCTTCTTAATGGGGAACGAAGAACAGATCAAAAGGGGGAATGGAACATGCATATTCCATCATTTTTTCAAGTGAAGGATTTAGAGAAAATTAAATCATTTATTCAATCACATTCATTTGCTACAGTTGTGACTACAACCGAATGAAAAGCCCATTCATATTCCAGTGAGTTTTCATCAAATTGGAGATTCGTATGTGGTTTCAGGGCATATGGCGATTGGGAATCCTCAGTGGAAAACGTTTGAGGAAAACGAGAAGGCGCTTGTCATCTTTCAAGGACCGCATGCCTACATATCCTCTTCATGGTATGAAAAAGAAGCAGTACCGACATGAAATTATCAGGCTGTCCATGTATATGGAAAGGCTGTGCTGTTAGAAAAAGCGGAACTGGTCAAGGAATTAACCATGATGCTGGAAACATACGAAACTCGCAGAGAACAGCCGGTTTTATGGGATACGTTGTCTGAGGAACTATTAGAGAAGCAAATGAAAGGTATCGTAGGCTTTAAAATCATCATTGATGAAGTTCAGGCAGCTTTCAAATTAAGCCAAAATCGCCACGAAAGGATTATGCCCGCATCATAGAAAAGCTCGAAGCAGAGGGTGAAGTGGAAATGGCTGAGGCGATGAAAGAAAGGGTAGTGGCAGAATGAAAAAGTGCTCTTAAGATCAAGAGTGCTTTTTTTGTTTTGAGATCCCTTAGATCATACTGTCACATTTTCTTTAAAATTACATAAAAAATCCACTTATTCCATAAAAAATCAGATCAATTCCTTATAATAAAGGTATCTGAGAATGGGGAGTGAGTCGAGATGGACCAAAACTTGCTGCAAATGGATCAAGTAAGATCAGAGGACGAATTAGCGGTTGTGAATATTTCTTCTGCAGAGATTGGTGCGCTATCAAAAGAAACAGCGGAGCAGATTTTACAACGGAAGGATACGGATCACATACATCAACTGATGTATGTACCGATTGAAAAGAAAGCGGATTTGAATTGGTTGATTCAAAGTGTTGGACAGGCGTTAGACGATGAGGCGGAAGATGACGCTGCACTTGAATTCGCTGATTTGCTCTATTTCTTTGTCATTCCATTTTATAAGGAGTATATCGTGAGAGATCATCATTTGTATGAGTGTGTAGAGGATTTGCTGGTACGATTAGCATCAAGGACTCACTCAGATATTCGCGCACTGGTCGATGCGATGAGAGATGATTTGACTGAATGAACATAAAAAAGCTTGTAGAGCGGTTCTCTACAAGCTTTTTTATCGTAAGAAAAATATCAATTATTGAGCCCTTTCCCAGGTGATTCTTGTTTCATTTGTTGTTTTTTTTCCTTGTGCAAGCACTTTGCCGTTTTCTTGTTTTACGGTGATGTTTAGGTCATAAAAGGAATAGAGGGCGCCGAGGCTGTCATTTTCTGGTTTGTGCAGATTGTTTTCTTTTTCAGTTGATGCTCCAATGGCAAGCGTCTTGGCAAAGTTTAAACCGATGACTTCAGCGTAATCACTATTGGTATCAGAGGAAGCCGTTACGTTTAAAGAAATGACTTTTTTCTTTTGATCAACGGTGATGTCAGTGTCTTTGATGAGTTTAGACTGCTCCATCACTTCTTTCGTTTCCTTTTGAATGCGTTCATTAATCGTGGGAAGTGCCTTCGTTTCTGTTTTTTGTTCTTTCGTCGTGTTCGAGCAAGCTGCTAGAATAACGAGACTAGCAACTAGACTCATGAAAACAAGTAGACTTTTTTTCACGTTCGATCTCCTTTTTTCTTCGAAGTATGTATGCTTATGTTACCACGAATCCTTGTTTTGATTAAAAGAGAAGTGTTGATAAGCTGTGAACAATAAAAAGCACCCAAAAAGGGCGCTTTTTTATTATTGTGCTGAAAGGCTTGTACTTAATGGAACAGAAGAAATAACAGTGAATTTAGGAGCAGCAGCACCAGATTCTAAATTTTTACGTAAAAGTGTTGATTTGATGGAGCCATCCCATTTTTTATAGACACTTCCTGATGCATTCGCACGAAGCTGTACATTTGAGAAGCTTGCTTGTGAATAGCTATTCGTTCCATTATCCTGTACGCCGTGTACCATTTTAACAACGTCAAGGTTTTTCAATCGGCTAGGGTTGTAAACAGGCTGCTTATAACGCAGTTTTCCATTGACGTATAGTGACACTGTACCATCACCGTTGTTGATGAGCTTTAAGTTGACACGTGCACCATCTTTAATACTTGAATCGTATTCGCTGTTCCAATATTTACTGCCGCCTTGTGAGCCGCTGCCGAGAAAGACCTTATAGCCAGAAGATGTTTTCGAAATTCCGCTTTCAATCACCGCAGAACCGAGACCGAGGTACCAGTCAGCATAGCCGTTTTTAATGGTGACTGTTTTCGGCAGGACAATATCAGCAGAGATACCTGACCATTTGGCTTCATCCGTTTGTGTCACAATGGCGCCGTGACGAGGACTTGCCGCAGAGGCTGGGATACTTGATAGCATCAAAATGAAGGTTAAACTTACACTTAAAACGATGAACCACTTTTTCATGAACATTCCTCCTTAAATTTGATTCACTTTTATTATATAAAATGAATGAGGTGGGCTACTTACAAGGTTCTTCCTGTTTTTGGTGGTATTTATGAACAAAATCGGTCATAAAGTGGTCAACTTGTATTCGAATTGTAATGTGCCTGTAAAATAACTGGGGTCTTCTTCATGTATAATAAGTGCAGAAACCAAATACGGAGGATTTTTTAATGAATAAAAAGCTTATCACGACAATCGTAACAGTAGCTAGTTTATTTTTAGCGTTTAGTTTCTCACATGGAGCAAGTGCAAAAAAAGTAAGCGGCAATATTACTTGGTATAATGGTGTCGGTAAAAAAGGCGCAGATGGAAAAAAACTCGGTCATTGGGATGCAGCAACTAAAATGGGATTTGACGTACCGAAAAAAGGTACAAAACTAAGAGTGACAACAAAAGCGAAACCACATAAAGTGATTACAGTATATAAATACGATGTAGGCAGAATGCCAAACGCTGTATTAGACGTCAGTCCAAAAGCATTCAAAGCACTTGGGTATAAAACAAGTAAAGGTGTCGTAAAGGGACATTACACTTATTAATACATAGGCATGCAAAGAAGCGGGAAAAGTTCATTTTCTGGCTTCTTTTCTTGTGGAGAGGGTCTGAAAGGCAATGAGAAAATCAACATGGTGGATCATCACGGTCATTGGCGTCGCAGTGATTGCGGCAGTCATTTTCTTCATGATGAAGCCGTTGCAAGAGGCAAAACATGCAGGGAAAGTCAAAACAAACCAAGATGCAAAAGACGAATTACTTGTTTCATTTACAGATCAACAGTTAAACAATACGTATTACTTGCATGACCGGGCGCTTCATACGGAGAAGCTGACAGCATATCCGTCGATTGCTTATGACTCTACAAAACAGGTTTTATATTACACATATACGGATGAAGACACGCAAAAAGTGAGTATTCGGGAATTAAATGTGAAATCTGAAAAAGAAAAAACGCTGTTTACGAGTGATGATTCCATCGACAGTATGAGGCTGTCTGGTGATGGGAAGCATTTATTTCTAAGGTATAACAAGGATTCTGGAGAGCAATTTTATGTGGCTTCTTTTGATTTGAAAACACACAAAGTGAAGGTGCTGTATCCAGAGAAAAGCAAGGATGATACAGTAAGTTCTTTTGCATATGATCCGACTTCAAATCTTTTGGCGATCCAGCATTATTCTTTAAAAGAAGATTATCAGAAAACCGATGAAGCGAATGAAAAGGGAAGAGATCCTGAACCAACGACCATGAAGATCACCCTTCAAACAGGCGAGAAGGGGAAACGCATTGCACGCATTTCACAAACGATCAATGATATTTCATTTTCACCAGATCATAAGAAATTGATTTATACAGAAGTTAAGGTTCGTAAAGGAAAAGAAGTATCTTCTATTAAGATGCTTGATGTAGAAACAGGAACAACGACTACAATCGTTAAAAACAGCAAAACTGTGCATATTTTAAGTGCCGCACAGCCGCAATTTTCTATGGACGGGACTTCTATTTATTTCTTAGGCGTTGCAAAAAACGCAAAGGAATTAAAGGATGACACCGGACGAAAGGCAAAGGTAAGAACGATTTTTGAATACAATATGAAGAAGAAAACAGTGGAAGCCGCTTGGGAGAGGGATGGCGGAATCGTTAACAATTTCACTGTCAATCGATAAAGGGTGCGTTCAGTTATTTTATATAACTGGACGTTTTTATTTTGCCGTTTGGAATGCCTGAGAAATTGGTGAATTCATGGAAGGGAAATCAGTTTTTACGCAGGGAACGAGTGGTATTTTCGTATTTTGCTTATGTGACAGAGGAAAAGAAAAAGAGTAATATGAGTGGACATAAAAAAACGAGAGAACTGAAGACCTCTCGTTTTCTCTGTTTTATTTGGTGTTTCCATCTAGTAAGTTTTGAAAGATAAACAGGGCATTAATGGAGTGAGGGAATCCAGCCACCTTGGTACAATGTTTAATAATTTCCATAATCTCTATGACAGAAAGTCCGATATGTAATGCTTGGTCAAAATGAGTCTTTAAATCTTCATCACAATCGCCTTTTGTGATGAGAGAAGATAATGTGCTGATGGCCTTTTGTTTTTCATCTAATATGAAGTGGTTGAATTCTTTTTGTTCACCGAGTTCAATGGTTAGTTGTTCAATGTTTGACCGAATGCTCTCGTTCTCATGAACTGAAAGCTTCTCTATGTTACCTGCCGCTGTTTCTTGTTTGACCTGGCAAGTCTCTTTTTCTTCATTCAAATTGAACTCCTCCGTTTTTTATCGCAATTTTCCATTTGTTCGTTCATTGTGGCTTATGTGCCTTTTGATAGATGCAATGGGTATATAGTAGTATTATCGGTTTGCTTCGTCAACATTTTAAGTGTTGAATGCTCAAAGAAACTCTTCATGTGATTTATTGTTCCGTTTTGAAATGAATTATGAAAGGGCTAATGAATGAAAGTCCGTTAGCCCTTTTGTGATCAGCGGTTTCATACTAGTTTCTACGCATTTAACGGAAGAGTGGTTTCATTTTTAATAAATGATGTCCATCGGCCTCATCATGTCATAATCTTCATGCTCTAAAATATGACAATGCCACACATACCGGCCGCTGTATGGAACAAATCGAGCAATGATTCGAATGACTTCACCTGCATGCGCTTGAATGGTATCCTTGTAGCCTTGTTCGTGTAAAGGAGGCGCTTCGTTCGGTCCTGTATACACGATTTCTCCTGTCGATTGATAGATTTCTGTATCAAATGTTCTTCTGTCTATTACCCTAAATTGAACAAGGTGTAAATGAATAGGGTGTGTGCCCCTGGTTGGATTGACGATAGACCACATCTCTACACTGCCAAGACGAGGATTTTCCGTGACGGGATCATTCCAGAATTGGTTATCCAGCAATAGGATAGGGCGACCGTATTTATCCTGCGTGCCGCTAAGTGTGAGTGTACGTTCTTTATCAGCTCGACTTGGCCGAAGCGGGGGAAGCGGCCTGAAAATCGGACGTAATGTTTTAGGTGCTCTCCCTTTTAATGGACGTGTGACTTTGAATTGCATAATGTTCGCGTCTGTTTCAGGATTCACTTCCTGTCCGCAGCCTGCTTTATTTTTGAGAATGATCGTTTTGTTTTCATAAGCTGAAAAGTCGATGATGACATCGAAACGTTCAGCAGGTGCGATGCTAAAGGATTGATGGTGGACAGGTCTTGGCAAAAAGCCCCCATCCGAACCAATTTGTAGGATTGTGGCGTCGTTATCTAAATGCAGCTCGTAAGTTCTAGTATTGGACGCATTTAAAATACGAAAACGGTATTTTCTCGGCTCTACTTCTAAATAAGGCCATACTTTTCCATTCACTAAAATCGTTTCTCCACAAAAAAAGGGCACAATGGATGGATCTGGTAGATCACTGTCTTCTGGCGTGTTGTTTGGTCTGCTTGGATAAAACAGTGCGCCATCCTCCTGAAACGTCCGGTCCATGATCATTAAAGGAATGTCATAGTCACCTTTCGGCAGCTCTAAGGACTTTTCAAATGCATCTGAGATCAAATAAAACCCAGCTAAACCGGCGTACACATTTAGTCGTGTCAATGCCATCGCATGATCGTGATACCACAATGTGCAGGCTTGCTGATGATTTGGGTATGCGTAAATCTCTCTTTCAAAGAAGGGACCGGTTGCTTCAAAGTCCCTAGAGAACCAGGCCTCAGGGTAGCCGTCACTGCTTGCTGGTGTGACGCCGCCATGCAGATGAACGACTGTTTTGACCTCTGGTTCATCATGATGCCCGGGGTGGATGGTGTGATCGACAGGTAGAAAATGTTTCAATGGCAATTTGTTCATCCATTTCACTTTGACCTTTTCATTTCGATTCGCTTTAATGGTTGGGCCAGGCAAACTGCCATTATAGGTCCATAGCTTGGTTGGGGGCAGGTCTCTATGAACTTTTAAGAATACCTCCTCCATAGCAATTTCATAATACGTTTGTCTTGGGTTCTTTTTGACGGGCTTTGCCACTTCTGGAATTGGCAGCTCGTCAACAAATTTTTCTAGGTTCATGTTGACTAATCCTCACTTAAATTCAATTTGATACAGTATAAGTGCGGACATCAAAATAGGTGAATAAAATAAAAAAACCCGCTTTTCAGCGGGAAAATTACGGGTGTTTATTTTCAAGCGCCGCATTTGTAGGCACTTTTTTATTCGGTTTAAAGATGAAATAAGCGGCCAGTACACTAAAGGTAATAATACTCGTCAAAATGAGCTGTGGTCTCATTGATTCGATGAACAGCATCGATGCCAAGATGGCGCAAATGACCAAGATGGTAAAGTATGTGAGGTATGGAAACAGCCACATTTTGATTTTGAGCTGTTCTGGATTTTCTTTTTCGATTTTGCGTCGCATTCTTAATTGAGAAACGGCAATGACCAAGTAGACAAGAAGGGCAATGGCGCCAGATGCATTGACTAAGAACAAAAAGATGGTTTCAGGATAAAAATAGTTCATCATGACGGCAATGTAGGAAAAGAAGGTGCCTGCAACTGTAGCTACTACAGGAACACCACGTTTGCTGATTTTCATAAAGCGTTTCGGAGCTTCGCCTCTTTCCGCTAATGAATAAAGCATTCTGGACGTTGTGTACAACCCGGAGTTTAAACAAGAAAGAACAGCTGTTAAGACAATGACGTTCATGACTTGAGCGGCTGATGGGACACCGATGTATTCTAATACCGCAACGAACGGGCTTGTTAAAATACTTGCTGAATTCCAAGGAAGCAAGGTGACAACGACAGCGATTGATCCGACGTAGAATACGATAATACGCCATACAACAGAGCGGGTAGCAGTCGTCACAGATTTGACTGGGTCTGCTGATTCACCGGCCGCGATTGCCACAATCTCGGTTCCCATGAAGGAAAAGATGACAACGACGATTCCGAGTAAGACAGAGCTGAATCCATTTGGAAGGAAACCGCCGTTTCCTGTTAAGTTGGCAAGACCTGAAGTATGATGACCGCCAAAACCAAAGATAAATGCAAAACCAATGAGAAGAAAGAGAATAATGCTTACGACTTTAATTAATGAAAACCAGTATTCAAATTCGCCAAAAGATTTAACAGAAAAGATGTTTGTTAATGTTAAGAGGATTGTGAGGATAAGACTTGTGAGCCAAACAGGTGCATCTCCATACCAATATTGAATAATAGCAGCACCGGCAATGGCCTCGATGGCGATGACGATGACCCAGAAGAACCAGTAAAGCCAGCCGATTGTAAATCCGGCCCATGGACCGATGGCATCGCTCGCATATTGTGAGAAAGAACCGCTTGTCGGATAGGCGCATGCCATTTCTCCAAGCATTCTCATAATAAAGATGACTAGAAGTCCGGCAAAAGAATAGGAAAGAATGGATCCAGGCCCTGCAGAATGAATGACAGCGCCGCTACCAACAAATAGCCCTGCCCCAATGACCCCGGCAATGGAGATCATTGAAATATGTCTTGTTTTAAGGTTTTTTTGAAGACCGTTTGTCATGTTGGACATTTCTTTACCTCCAAACATTTCTCTTTAATAGAGAATTTGTTTTTAGAATATTTTAAATTTTATCACACTGAATTGTCGTTCAGCATTGGACAGGTTATCAAACTGACATTTCAAACCTCTTAACATGATGTTAAAAAGTAGAAAGGATTTGAGAGATTATGTTCCCTCTTTTGCCTCAGATCATTCTTAAAATAGGGAGAGGAAAAGTTGTGTCGGAAAATAAAATTATTCTGACAATTCGCTAGGAAGAGTGATTTTACTATATGTCCATTTGATGGCGAATTGGAAAAAGGTTGATGGGAGTAGGTCTTGAGGTCAATTGACCTTATAAAAATAAGTTTACTTAGGTCAACACATTTCTATGTATCCTATTTTGCTGACATAAGCGAATCATGTTGCTGTAGACCCACACGGGCTTTGCTTTGTAAGATAAATAATAGAAAAGTGATGTGTGAGGAGGCGCGGTTCGACATGGAGCGCTATAACGAATTAAGACAAGGTGAAACAGGTGCTTGGGTCAGCATCATTGCCTATGTAATCTTATCTGCGGTCAAACTCATGATTGGGTATGTGTTTCATTCAGAGGCTCTTTCAGCGGATGGATTGAATAACACGACAGATATTATTGCATCCCTTGCTGTGTTGATTGGGCTGCGTATTTCTCAAAAGCCGCCTGATGAAGATCATCCATACGGTCATTTTAGAGCGGAAAATATTGCGTCTCTTGTGGCTTCCTTTATCATGATGCTTGTTGGACTTCAGGTTTTGCTGAGTGCAGGCCAGTCGCTCTTTTCATCTGCGCATCAAACGCCCGATATGATCGCAGCTTGGACGGCAGCAGGAAGTGCTGTTGTGATGTACGGTGTGTATATCTATAACCGCAATCTGTCCAAACGCATCAATAGTCAGGCTCTTCATGCGGCAGCTGCTGATAATAAATCAGATGCGTATGTGAGTATAGGAACATTTGTAGGAATCATGGCCTCTCAATTTCAGTTGGCATGGATTGATACGCTTGCAGCGTTTGTCATTGGCCTCATTATTTGTAAAACAGCGTGGGAGATTTTCAGAGATGCCTCTCATTCGTTAACAGACGGTTTTCATATAAAAGATATGTCAAAATATAAAGAGACCATTGAAGCAACACCAGGAGTGGGCGATTTAAAGGATATTAAGGCCCGCTACCTTGGAAGTACGGTCCATGTGGATGTAGTGGTTGAGGTCGAGCCGCACTTGAACATTGCAGAAAGCCATGATATTGCAGATGAAATTGAACGTAGAATGAAGCAGGAGCATGATATTTTACACTCTCATGTTCATATGGAGCCAGCAGGTGAGCCAAAAGAAGAGAAGAAGTCTTTTCCATCGTGAGAAGGCTTCTTTTTTTCTACGTGCTGATGTTTTATGCAAATACGTGTTGTATGGTAAAGTTAGACTATATGAAATTTGACGGAAACGTGATAGGAGGATCAGGATGGCATTTGATGAACCGATGCATTCAGATTTACAAAAAATCGTAGATAACATCAATAAAGTCATGGTTGGGAAAAAAGATATTGCGATATTAAGCCTTGTTGCGATTTTGGCGAAGGGGCATGTGCTGTTAGAGGATGTGCCTGGCGTTGGGAAAACGATGATGGTTCGTGCTTTGGCAAAATCAATTGGCTGTGAGTTTAAGAGAATCCAGTTCACTCCTGACCTTTTGCCTTCAGATGTAACAGGTGTGTCGATTTACAATAAAAAGACAAATGAATTTGAATTTAGGCAAGGACCGATTATGGGGCAGATTATTTTAGCTGATGAGATCAATCGGACATCCCCTAAAACACAGTCAGCATTGCTCGAAGCGATGGAGGAAGGCAGTGTCACAGTGGATGGAGACACGATGCCGCTTGCGGATCCTTTTTTCGTTATGGCGACGCAAAATCCAGTGGAATATGAAGGGACTTATCCGCTGCCAGAAGCACAAATGGACCGATTTTTATTCAAGCTGAAAATGGGGTATCCGACCATGCTCGAGGAGCTTGAGGTGCTCAACTTGCAGGAGAAGCAGTCCCCGATTGATACGCTTCAATCTGTCATGACAAAGGAACATATCCGTGCGTTGCAGCAAGCTGTTCAGACCATTCATGTGGATGCGTCCATTAAAGAATATATTGTAGAGATTGCTCAAGCGTCGCGCAACCATCCATCTGTTTATCTTGGTGTGAGTCCAAGGGGATCGATTGCACTTATGAAAGCGGCACAGGCGTATGCGCTTTTGAATCAGCGCGATTATGTGATTCCTGATGATGTACAGTATTTGGCGCCTTATACATTACCGCATCGGGTGATTTTGACATCAGAAGCAACATATGAAGGGAAGAAGGCGGAGACACTGCTACGACAAATGCTTGAACAAATTGGCGTGCCAGTTCAAAAGTCGATGACTCGATGAAGTCACGTGATCGTTCATTTGTTTCATTATGGTTACGGGTGATGATGCTCATCATCCTTACTGCGGCAGCCTTTTGTTATGCCATGTTTCAGGGAGGGTTTGTGAGTTGGTTCCTTTTTTATGCATTTTTACCATATGCTTTGTATGCTTTACTGTTTGCGCTCATTCCACTACGCGCGACAGCCAAGAGGACATTACAGCAAACCCGCTTGAAGGCGGGGGATGTGCTGTCGGTTGACCTTGAAATCAAGCGGACAACTCCATTTCCATACGTTTACGTCATGATGGAGGATGCTCCGCCAGACACCTTTCATTTGCAGGAACAGATTGAAATGAAGCAAATGCTGTTTCCTTGGTTTCGCAAAACGTGGCGATTTACTTATCAATTAAATGATATTGTGCGGGGAGAGCATCAATTCACTGCGGTTAGAATCAAAACGGGTGATATGTTTGGGTTTGTTGAAAAAGAAGTGGTCCTTCCGTTAGAGAAAAAGCTGCTTGTCTATCCTAAAGTACTGGATCTCCCGGTGGCGTCTGCTGAGTCAGTGAATGAAAATGGATGCAAAGCGGTTCACTCGTGGTTAAATGAACCGACCAATATGACAACAGGCGTGCGGGAATATCAGCAAGGGGACCGCTTTGCTTGGGTGGACTGGAAGACGACGGCGAGAAGAGGCCAGCTGATGACGAAGGAGTTTGAACAGAATCAAACAAAGGACCTTGTCGTGTTTGCTGATTTTACCGATAAGGCCGTTTTTGAAACAGTTGTCTCTATTGCAGCCTCTGTTCTCCAAACGGCTGTGAAAAAAGGGGTGCCGGCAGGTCTTGTCCCTCTAGGAGATCAGCATGCCTTTCGAGTCGATCAAGGAGAGCTTCATTTACAGGACATGCTTTATTATTTAACAAGGGTGCAGTACCAGCCTTCTCGCACATCAGAATATCAACCGTTAGCAGCGAGTGAGTATCAGCATTCAGGAAAATATGTCGTCACGGGTCAGTTGCAGGAGGAACTTGCTGCAAATCTGCTTGGCAATCGAAGCAAAAAGAACCTTTCCGTTCTTTTAGTAAAGCGAACTGGAGACCGTTTGACGACAAAAGAAAAACTGCTTGTAGAACGGCTCAAGGCTTCTGGGATACGCACCACCATTTTATTTGAAGATCAGCTGAACGAAAGAACTGTGAGGTGATAAACATTTATGCTGGATACGCATCAGCGGCAAAGCCGTTTTGAGTTGTTCATCTATTATGCTGTAGCATTTCTGCTGCTATGGGAGTGGCTTCGTCCACTTCAGGAGTTTACTGAGACGAGTCATACGTCTTATTTCATCATTTTTATAGGACTTGCGTGTTTGTTTACATTCTTTCGTCTGAAGTGGTATATCACGTTTCCTATTTGTACTGGGCTGATCTTGCTCGCCTTATATTTGATCTTTTATCAATCAGATCTAGGCTATCCGGCTGCTTTGTTTGCTGATATTAAAGATAATATCACGTTGATGAGCAGGGGCATGTGGAGTGACATGTATCCGTCTTTCCGCACATTGTTGTTTTATATTTTGCTGTGGCTGCTTGTCTACTTGCTTCATTATTGGGTGGTTTATCAGCAGCGAATCTTTTTCTTTTTACTGATGACGATTGTGTATGTCACGATTCTTGATACATTTACGCCATATGATGCGACCTTTGCGATTGTCCGTATTATGGTGTTTGGCTTTTGTTTGCTTGGGCTGCTGTATTTCGATCGACTACGTTCAGCTGAAGGCGTTCGGGTGTCACAGAAAGCGCGCCTAAAGTGGTTTTTGCCCATGCTGGGGCTTGTCCTCCTATCAGCGACACTCGGTGCCTCTTTACCAAAGTCTGACCCGAAATGGCCCGATCCTGTCCCGTTTTTTAAGGCGGTCACGAATCAAGATGGGACAGCCGGGCAGAATAAAGTGGGATATAGTGCAGATGATTCGGCGCTAGGCGGACCGTTTAGTGAGGACCGCACACCAGTCTTTAAATGGAGCGGAAAGGAGCCGTCTTATTTTCGTGTAGAAACAAAAAGTATCTACACAGGAAAGGGCTGGGAGGATGCTTCAAATGATACGAAGCCTACTCGGCTAAAGGACGACGACGTGCCGAACCGGTGGTTTACCGAGCGTGTGAAAACAGAGAAGCATGAAACGAGAGTTGATATAGAATCGGACTATCGCTTTAATCATGCCGTCTATCCGATTGGGACGATCTCATTGATGCCAATGGAAAACATTCCGCTGCAAATAATGGGCAAAACGGAGAAAATTGTCCCGTCTATGCAAAATCCACCCAAAAATTTAGGGAACTACCAAGTCAGCTTCTTATCGCCTACATTTATTCTTGAGGATTTGCAGAGAATCAAAGTGCCGACAAAGCAGCAGGTGAACCAGCAGTTCGGACGTGAATATTTACAGCTTCCGTCCTCATTGCCAGAGCGTGTAAAAACATTGGCAAACAGCTTAACGGAAACGAAGGATAATATGTATGATAAAGCCAAAGCCATTGAGGATTACCTAGGATCTGCGAAGTTTTCATATGAAACACAAAATGTCGCTGTCCCTGGCCGCAACGAAGATTATGTGGACCAATTTTTATTTGATACGATGATTGGCTACTGTGATAATTTTTCAACCTCTATGATCGTGATGCTTCGGTCGATTGGGATTCCGGCGAGATGGGTGAAAGGGTATACGTCTGGTCAGCTATATGAAACACAGATGGATGGAAACAATGTGTATGAAGTGACCAATAACAATGCGCATTCATGGGTAGAAGTTTATTTTCCTAACAGAGGCTGGGTGACCTTTGAGCCGACAAAAGGGTTTACGAACCCAGAGACATTTACGAATGAAGCTGTTTCAAGCGATCAAACGGATGATCAAAAGGATGAAGAAGATCAGTCTAGCTCTGATGCAAGCGAAGATCAGAAGCAAGACCAGCCGCAGCAGCAGGAGACAGAGCAGCCAGCAGCACCAAAGGAACAAACAGCGCAGGCAAAGCCATATATGGTGCATGTTGGTTCAATCTTGGGGTATGCGGCAGGAGCTATTGTCCTGCTTGGATTCATCAGCTGGATGCTTTATCGGTTCAGAGCAAGATGGCTGCCGTTCTTCATCGCTAGAAAGGTGAAACGTCTGCCGGAAGAGGAAGCGTTCTTCTATGCGTATGCGGCTCTATTAAAGCAGCTGGGGCGCAGGGGAATCGAGAAAAAGCCAGGTATGACGCTAAGAGAATTCGCTTCTTTGATCGATGACAAGGATGGAGATCATCACATGTCAGAGCTGACGCAGTTCTATGAACGTGCGCTCTACAGGCGAGAAGATGCGTCAGCGCTATGGCGGCAATCGGCAAAGTTATGGGAAAATTTAATAAACAGGAGATAGTCTTGACCGCGTACCTTCCTGTTGTTAGAATAGGTGAATATTAAAACCTTCTAAAATACATGAAATTGAAGCGTTCGGATGTGAGTCTGGGCGCTTCAAAAGCGTGATTCACACTGAGAGCAGGTTTTCTCCTCTCATTTTTTCTGTGCGTTTATAAAAAACTATATTGGACATAGAGGTGACACCATGACAAATTTAGTAAATGAAATGATTTTGGTTCTTGATTTCGGCAGTCAGTACAATCAGCTGATCACACGCCGTATTCGTGAATTTGGTGTGTACAGTGAGCTTCATCCGCACACTTTAACTGCTGAAGAAATTAAAGAAATGGCGCCTAAAGGAATCATCCTTTCTGGCGGACCGAACAGTGTTTATGATGAAGGATCTTTCCGCTGTGACGAAAAGATTTTTGATCTAGGCATTCCAGTTCTAGGCATTTGCTACGGCATGCAGCTCATGACTCACTATTTAGGCGGAAAAGTCGAAGCAGCAAGCCAGCGTGAATATGGAAAAGCAGATATTCATATTAACGGAACACCTGCTTTATTCAAAGACCTTCCGACTGATCAAGTCGTTTGGATGAGCCATGGTGACCTCGTTGTTGAAGTACCAGAAGGCTTTACAGTTGATGCTACAAGTGCACATTGTCCAAACTCAGCCATGAGCTTAGCTGAGAAGAATTTCTATGGCGTTCAGTTCCACCCAGAGGTTCGTCACTCTGAGTACGGAAATGACCTATTGAAAAACTTTGTCTTCGGCGTGTGTGATTGTGATGGCAAATGGTCAATGGAGAACTTCATTGAAATCGAAATGCAGAAAATCCGTGATACAGTGGGCGACAAGCAAGTATTGTGCGCACTAAGCGGCGGTGTGGATTCATCTGTTGTGGCGGTATTGATTCATAAAGCCATCGGCGATCAGCTGACATGTATTTTCGTTGACCACGGTCTTCTTCGCAAAGGCGAAGCAGAAGGGGTTATGAAAACATTTAGCGAAGGTTTCAACATGAACGTGATTAAAGTAGATGCAAAAGATCGTTTCTTAAACAAGCTAAAAGGTGTGTCTGATCCTGAGCAAAAACGTAAAATCATCGGTAACGAATTCATCTATGTATTCGATGATGAATCGGACAAGCTAAAAGGAATTGACTACTTAGCACAAGGAACACTTTACACAGATATCATTGAGAGCGGAACAGCAACAGCACAAACAATCAAATCTCACCACAACGTAGGCGGTCTTCCAGAAGACATGCAGTTCGAATTGATTGAGCCGCTCAGTACACTATTTAAGGATGAAGTCCGTGCTCTAGGTTCAGAGCTGGGTATTCCTGACGACATCGTGTGGAGACAGCCATTCCCAGGTCCAGGACTAGGTATCCGTGTACTAGGTGAAATTTCTGAAGAAAAACTAGAAATCGTCCGTGAATCTGATGCGATTCTACGCGAAGAAATTGCCAACTTCGGCCTTGAGCGCGACATCTGGCAATACTTCACGGTTCTCCCAGACATCCGCAGCGTAGGTGTCATGGGTGACGCAAGAACATACGACTACACAATCGGCATCCGTGCTGTTACATCTATTGACGGTATGACGAGTGACTGGGCAAGAATCCCTTGGGACGTGCTTGAAAAGATCTCAACTCGTATCGTGAATGAAGTGAAACATATTAACCGTGTTGTTTATGATATTACGAGTAAGCCGCCTGCTACGATTGAGTGGGAGTAGCCTAGAAAAATAAAATGAAGTGCTTAAGTTGATTTAACAATGTGTTGAGTGTTGTATATGGGTGACAAACAACTAAAGCTGAAGAAGTTCCCCACCAAAAACCCCACCAAGAAATTTCTTGGTGGGGTTTTTGTCGCTAACAAAAGCACTTTTCTTTCAATATTTGGTACAATAGATTTGGATAATTAGAAGGAAGGTGAACTAATTGAGACTAGTGGTAGGGTTAGATATAGAAACAAAAAGCGGAATTAATGTATTGAAAGAAATTCTCAAAAGTGAGCCATTATATAGTGGACTTAGCCTAACAAATGGTTTTGTAGTAAATCAAGCATATCTAAAGATACAATTGGGAAATGGTGATTAAAAATCCCCAAATTCCAAAAGACAATATAGATAAAAAGAATTTGGAGTTACAGACCAATTTAGATTTAAGTCAGGAAATTATTGATGGGATTAATGAATTAAAGGAAATGTTTCCTGAATATTTACCAATGGTTTCCTATCTAACTATCTCTTACGTAATTCGAATTATTGTAAGAAGTGCAATGATAAAGAAGAATGGTGAACTAAAACCAGATAGCAAGGAACGATAATCTAAACTGAACTCGACAATGATTTGGAAAATGGAGGCACGTATAATGTGTTACAACCCAATACAGATAATTTTTTTATCAAAAGAAGTTAATATAGTAAACGAAGTACAAAATGATATGGTGCAGTTATTTGTGATGCCATCATTTCTAAAGGTGGCGCCATATCATGAATAAGTTAAAACTTGAATTGAATTGGTTAGGAAAAGAAAATCAAAGAAAAATTGAGCCACGTCTTCTCTTAAAGGATGAAAAAAACTCAAATTTAGAACATGACAATGAAACTGAAAACATGCTGATTCATGGTGATAATTTACTTGCTTTAAAAGCTCTTGAGAAAAATTATGCAGGAGAAATTCAGTGTATATATATTGATCCGCCCTATAATACTGGTTCGGCGTTTGAACATTATAACGATAATTTAGAACATAGTATCTGGTTAGATTTGATGAGTTATCGCCTTAAGTCATTGAGGAAATTATTGAAAGAAACAGGTAGTATTTGGATTCAAATTGATGATGATGAACAAGCCTATTTAAAGGTTCTTTGTGACCAAATTTTTGGGCGCAATAATTTTATAAATATGATTTCAGTAAATATGAAGAATACTGCTGGTGCTTCTGGTGGTGGTGAAGATAAACGTTTGAAAAAGAATTGTGAGTATATCTTGATTTACGCAAAAGACTACTCTAAACTTCGAACATTTAAGCCTTCATATGTGTATGAAGATATCAGTAAAGTTGTTGAAGATTATCGAGAACAAAACAAAAGTTGGAAGTATACTTCAGTTCTTGTAAATGAGGGGGAAAAACAATTTTTAGCAGAAACTGTAGATGGTTCTGGAAAACCAATCAAAATTTATAATCGTGTTGGTGCTGAAATAAAAAGTATAAACAAGTTGATGAAAGAGGAAGATTTAACCGAAGCACAAGCATATGTAAAATATTCGACACAGTTATTCCAAACAACAAATGCTCAAACATCTATTAGAACAAGAGTTTGGGAAGAAGCGGAGAAGCACGAAGGTAAAACTGATATTATCTCGATTGAGTATGTTCCACAATCTGGGAAAAACTCCGGTCAACTATATGAGCAATTTTATAAAGGAGATAAGTTCAGATTGTTTGTTTGGTTAAGAGACACTAGTGAAGAAATTAGTGGAACCTTATATAAAAAAGACAAACTTGGATCTTATTGGGATGTGACAGGGGATATGAAGAATTTAACTAAAGAAGGAAAAGTACAATTCCCTAATGGTAAGAAGCCGGAAAAATTAATTCAACAAGTTTTGGAAATGGCAACTAAAGAGGGTGAATTCGTTCTAGATTCATTCTTAGGTTCGGGGACTACTGCAGCGGTGGCTCATAAAATGGGTAGAAAATGGATTGGTATTGAAATGGGTGATCATGCGTACACACACAGTAAGGCTCGTCTTGACTTAATTATTACGGGTAAAGATACGAATGGTATTACGAAGAACGTCGATTGGCGAGGAGGAGGAGGATATAATTTTTACGAACTTGCTCCATCATTAATTAATATTGACTCATTTGGCGAAGAGATAATAAACAAAGAATATAGTCCAGAAATGCTGGCTGCTGCTGTTGCAATACATGAGGGATATACCTATTCACCTTCTGAAGAAGTATTTTGGAAGCAATCTAAAGCGAACGAAAGGTCATATCTTTACGTTACTACTCGTTACATTAATGAACCCTATATTACTGCAATACATGAAACAATGGAGGATGGAGAATATTTAGTTATAGCTAGTAAATCTTTTGATGAGTCAGTAATGAATCTATTCGATAATATTGCAGTTAAGAAGATTCCACAATCTTTGTTAAATGACTGTGAATATGCTGTAAACGACTACAATTTGAATATTGTTTCTCCACCAATTTATGAATACGACGATCAGGAAGGTGAAGAAAATGAATAATCTACAATTTTCAATTGCAGATATAATAGGGACGTTATCGCTCCGCAAACCTCAAGAGAAGTCACTAACTATTTTGGATAAGCTCCTATCAACAGTAGATATCAAGCATGATGTAAGCTTAGATGTTAATGAAAAACTTGTTAATGATTTGTACCCAACGTTCTCTAAGTCAGAACGAGATTTTTTATCTTTGACATTTGCATTGGCGACAGGTGTTGGAAAAACAAGACTTATGGGAGCTTTTATTACATATCTGTATACAAATCATGATATAAAGAATTTTTTTATTGTCGCACCTGGGAAAACAATTTATGAGAAGCTAAAACAAGACTTGGGTAATGAAAATAACTCTAAGTATGTATTTAAAGGGTTGAGTTGTTTTTCAAATCCTCCTCAAATAATTACCGATGATGATTACCGAACAAAACAGTTTAATTTTTTTGAAAGTGAAATTAATATCTATATTTATAATATTGATAAATTTAATCAAGAAGATTCCAGGATGCGGTCGGTAAATGAAAACTTAGGAAATTCCTTTTTTGGAGAGTTATCAAATTTAGATGACCTTGTGATAATAATGGATGAGAGTCATCATTACCGTGCGGCAAAAGGTGCAAAAGCACTAAATGATTTGAAACCTATTTTAGGAATTGAATTGACTGCTACACCTTTCGTACAAAAGGGGAATAAGCAAGTGTTCTTTAAGAATGTAGTTTATGAGTATCCATTGTCGCAAGCAATTGCTGATGGATATACTCGAACACCATTCGCAGTGACAAGAACTGATGTGAATTTCTTTAACTTCGGAGATGTAGAAAAAGATAAGTTAATGCTTAATGACGGTATTTTATGCCATGAAAAGGCGAAGATCAGTCTTGAACAATATGCAAATACTACGAACGAAAGAAAAGTAAAACCGTTTATGTTAGTGGTATGTAAAGATACTACACATGCTACATGGGTTGAAAATTACATTAAATCAGAAGAATTTAAAGCAGGTACATACAAGAATAAAACCATCATTGTTCACTCTAATCAATTAAAGTCTGAAAGTGATAATAATTTACGTTTATTGCTAGATGTCGAAAAAGAAGGTAATCCAGTAGAAATAGTCATTCATGTGAATAAGTTGAAAGAAGGTTGGGATGTAAACAATCTTTATACAATTGTTCCTTTGCGTTCTGCTACGTCTTTAATCCTACGGGAGCAAATGGTGGGTAGGGGACTTAGGTTACCTTATGGAGAAAGAACAGGAAATGATGCAATAGATTCAGTGATGCTTACTGCTCATGACAAGTTTAATGATATTCTTGAAGCGGCTCAAAAAGGGAACTCTATATTTAAGGCAGGAAATATTATTAAAGCTGAAGAACTGGAGAAACAGAAAACTACTTCAACACAATTATTTTTTCCTATAGATGAAGTTGAGTTACTTAATGAGGGATATTCGCAAACCAAGCTGGAAGAGAATGAAGAAAATAATAGACTTTTTGTCCAAACAGATACGTTTGTTACCGAAGCAATTGAGGATGTAAGCGAGATAGAAGATACAGAAGAAGTTAGAAAAAAAGTTACTGAGAAAGTAAAGCATAAAATTCAATCGAATGAGGATTTAGGTAAAATTTTTAAAGAAAACCAAGACCCATTTTCTAAATGGATTAATAAAGAAGTAACACGTAAAGTAAAGAAGGCTGTTAATAAATATATTCCCATACCCAGAATTTTAGTAAAAGAAGATGGAGTGGCTGAATATTATTTTGAAGATTTTGATTTAGATTTTTCAACGTTAAAATATCAACCGGTTGAAAGTGAACTAATAGCTCAAGACTTAACAAACGTCCAAAACATTGAACATCTTAATGCAGGTAACTTGGATTTTAATGGTTATCAACCTCACAAATTACTGCTAGCTGAACTACGAAAGAAAGCTGAAATTGACTATGAGCGAGATTCTGAGTTGATATTCAAACTACTCTCACAGTTTCTTGAAAAAATGAAACTAAACTTTGGTGAGAATGGCATGAAGAATATTGTCATGATGTACAAGAATGATATTTCTAAAGAAATATTTCGTCAGATGATGGTTCACTTTTGTCAGTTGGATGGGATGTTAGTTGAGGAAGTTCTCCCACCGATAAAAAAGAATTCTAAATCAAATTATACCTATGAAACAAAACTTAGCTTGTTCGAACCCTATGATTCTAAGGTTCATGGAAATATTAAGTCAGTCATTTTTACAGGAAGTAAAAAAGGGGTATTTGATCCTGTAAAATTTGACAGTGTTCCCGAATTAGTATTAGCCAGAATTATTGATAATGCACCCATGAGCTTGAATTGGTTGCGTCCATCATTGGTACAATTCGGCATAAAATACGATAAAGATAAACAATACCAACCAGATTTTGTGGTTGAAACAAGCGATAATATTTACCTAATAGAGGTCAAGGGTGAAGATAAAGTTAATGATAATGATGTATTAGCAAAAAAACAAAGAGCTTCAAGTTATTGTAAAATTGTAAATGAGTGGAGTTTAGCAAATGGCTATAAAATTTGGAAGCATGTGTTTATTCCCTCAAAACAAATATTAGTAAATTCATCTTTCGAACATCTAATGAATAGATTTAATGTTGATTTAGATTAATAGGTAATAGCCCAAGTCATTTGACTTGGGCTATTTTTGGTGAAAATATTTGTAGCTTTTTTTAGGCTGCAAAACTAAACAAGTAATCAATAGAATATTAAACCTCCCTTTTGAGCTTTTTAAAAGCTACAAAAATCTATAGATAGAAGGAAATGAGGATAAAGTATGCAATTGACAATATTTAAATATTTTGATGAAATTTATTTTTAGTGGGCATTTCAAAACGTTTCAAAACTGCTGAAAACAAGAAAACAGGGAAGTTTGAATAGACAAAGGAGTTTATTCATGTATATATATTTGTTTGCTTAGAAATGAAGTTTGATGTGAAAATCAAAGAAAAATCTTGTTTGTTCCCACTGGGGTGTATCTACTCATTTTCAAGTTAGTGGCCATTTTTCATTTGTTGTTGGAGAAGAAGTGGAGGAATCTGAGATAGAATTAAATGAGAGATTTGTAAAAATAGTGATTCTAGAGGGGAAATATGCAGAATTTCAAGTGAGTGGATCTCATGAAATGGTGCAAAACACTAGAAGATATATTTATGGTAGCTGGTTGCCAAATTCAAATTATGTAAGAACGAGTGGACCAGATTTTGAAATAACAGATGTTCTACATTCGAATGACCCAAAAGATATCAAAATGAGAATCTATATTCCTATCGAGGAATAACCAAGGGGGATCAAAAGATGCAAATAGAAAGTCTTTTTGGAACTTTTCCTGTAGTAGCGTCAAAGAATCTAATGTTAAAAAAGGTGGATGAGCGTCATTTGCCAGAGTTATTTTCAATTTACGACAATGACACAGTCTTTCAGTATTGTGGGATCATTCCCAAACATAATCTCCAAACGGTAAAAAAAATGATTGGACATTTTGAACGAGATTATACGAAGAAAAGCAGAGTGAAATGGGGAATCTTTCAAAAGGATAATCCTCATACGCTAGTTGGTATCATCGAAACAATGGACATCAATCAAAAAGTGAATGCGGTGACGATTGGCTATTTCTTTGCAGAGGGACATTGGGGAAAAGGCATCGCAACAGAAGCTGTCTCTACACTAGTGAAATTCTGTTTGAAGAGATTGATATCAATAGAATTCAAGCGGAAGTCATGCCAGCAAATGAGGCATCAAAAAAAGTCCTATTGAAAAATGGTTTTATCAAAGAAGGACTGCTGAGACAAGCTGTTTTATGGTCTGGCAAAGGAGTTGTTGATCTAGAAATATACAGCATACTGAAAGAGGATTAATGAGTAAATAAGCAAGATAACATGATGCTGATATGATGTTTAGGATATCGGCTTTTTGTTATTATCCCATTTTTCTGTATTTAGGAAGCGAGCACTGAGCTCGCTCATTCCTATTCATTTCGTTGGAAAATCGAATTTGCATATTTTTCAATTCAGTATAAAATGTTTTCAGATATTTTTTGATGATCGATTTTCCTTGCTCTTAATTTCTAACTCCTGTTCATCCTTCTACTAGTTCCGAATGTGTATTGACGATGATTCCCTTTTTCCCTTTTTAAATATCTCCACAACACCACTGCAAGAACAAGCAAGACTACACATTGAATTGATAGCAAAAGCATTTGCATTGCCAGAGGCGTATGCCCACTTGTCATTTGATCCACGATATTATGCACCGCGTGCCATAGGATGACCCATTGTAGGCTGTTAGTGAGTGCCACGATTTCGGCTGCAACGAGTCCAAATAAAAAGGCGAATATGATTTGTGCCACTGTTAAGGTGAGGCTTTTTCCACTTAAAAGATTAGCAGCATGACCAAGACTGAATAGTACGGCGGAGCCCCATATGGCAGTGCTTAGATTGATTCGTTTTAAATATTGAAAGAGAATGCCGCGAAAAATACCTTCTTCAAAAATACCGACACAGACCATGAAGAAGCAAAGTGCCGTAAAGGTAGAAAGGGATAAATCTGTGTTTAATCCAGCAATAAACGGGATGGCCTCAATGAAAAGGATGGGAATGACCCACATACCAAGAGACCCTTTTCGAAAACCTATTTCTTTCAATTGAAAACGGCTTTTCTGAATAATGAATAGAAGTAAAAGACACCCAGCTAGCATGGCACTGCCATTGATGATATAGATGGTCATTGGATCGGTCACTTCTTTGATGGATATATAGACACCTGCACTTGTTGGAATGATTAAAGAAAACAGCAGTAGAAGCACAGCTTTTCGAATGATTGTCATTGGTTTCATGTTTTGATTCCTCCTCTAATGTCAGAGTAGTGGAATCAAGCAGGACCCACAATCAAATCTTCCTAACATGTCAATTTTTAGCCCTAAGATGCATATTAAGGTGTTGTTCGTTTTTTTCGTTGCTGTAAAAGGTCATTGATTTCCGCAGCGGTTGCTTGATCTTTTTTATATAATAGGTACTTAATTAAAAAGAATAATGCCATGACCACAAGGAAATTCACGATGAACGAAAGGAGACTGATTTCACCGCGGACTACGATGATGGTTGTCATAATCATACCCATTACAAGGATGATATATAGGATTTGTTGAAACAGAATCCGTTGATGGCTGTACGTTTGCTTTGGGTATAGCAAGAAGGTCAGGGCGCTTGAAAAAAAGGAATTGGAAATGATCGCTTCTAAAATATAAATCGGCAGCGATCCAAATGTGAAACAGTAAATCAACACTAAGGCTGTAAAGATCATACAAAATGTGATCAAAAGATTGATGATGTAACGTTTCATACTATTCACTTCCTCCGTAATCCAAGCTTCTCTTTTAATGCATGAATATAAAAACGTGAAATCATTACTTTTTCTTCATTTGTAAGGCTTGCTTCAAAACGGCCACTCGTTTTAGGAGAAATGGCGGCGATAGAATCAATATTCAGAATCATCGATTTTGAGATCCTGACATAATCATGCGCTTCAAGCTGTTCTTCAAGTTCAAATAACTTTTCCTTTATAAGAAACACCCCGTCTGTCGTATATAAGAACGATTTTTTATCGACACTTTCTATATATAAAATGTCGTGATAATAGATCTTTTTCACTCTTTCTTTCTCGGGATCTTTCGCTAAGAAGAAGGGGACGGATTGCTCCACTTGCTGAACAAGCTTTTCGATTGTCGAATTTAGCTCATAAATGTGAAAAGAAACATATTCTGATTGCGGCTTTTGAATGAAATGAATATCCGTTTTCATTTCTATTATTCGTAATCCCGTTTCAAAATTGAATACATATACACATCATCAAACCCATTCTGACCAAGATCATACTCCCTCAATAAACCCTCTCTCACAAAATCAAAATTCTCCAATAATTGAACGGAGGACGTATTTGCTGGATCAATGATCGCTTCAATTCGATTCAGGTTCATCTCCTGAAATCCATATCGCAACACCGCAGCAATCGCTTCGCTCATGATGCCTTTTCTCCAATGATTGTGATGTAATTCATAGCCAATTTCCGTGCGGCAGTGCTGTTTTTCTAGGTTCAGAAATCCGCAGCTACCGATGATGGCTGGGTTCTCCTTTAGAGAAATAGCCCATCGGATGCCTGTTTGTTTTTTGAAGATGTCGTCATACCACTTGATTTCTCCTTTTGTATCTTCAATTGTTTTATGAGCATCAATTCCCATGTAGCGGCACACGGTTTCATTGGATAAATAGATGTGCATATCCTCAGCGTCATCAATCGTTGCTTGTTTTAAGACTAGTCTTTCGGTATGTATCGTTGGAAATGATTGTGGAAAGTTGATTTTGCTCATTTGTTTAACCTCCATGCGATGTCTTTTGTTCTGTACATGCCTTACAATAAAAAACCCCTTCATTCCTCAGCCAAGCCTTTACCTCTGTCATCCCTCGTCTCTTTGGATAGACGAGCTTGACGTACACTTCTTCGTTACCTTCTATCTTCTTCTGACAGAGAGCACATACGGGTTCTTCAAATACAAACAATCGACATACTCCTTTTTGTAGATATTTCTTCCATTATATCAAATGTGCAACATAATCTTTGCGACCCGTTCTTCACTTTTTCTATTTTTGTCCGACATATGGTAAGGAAAAGAAATTTTCGTTTGTTGAAACCGTTTGTGAGAAACCTTGCTCTAACAGGTGTAGGAGGTGTGAGTGAGATGAAGCAAGTACGTCTAATTAAAAAAGCACAAAAAGGGAATGTCCCGGCATTTGAGAAATTAATGCTGATGTATCAAGAGCGTTTATATAAAACGGCGTTTCTCTATACAAGAAATAAAGAGGATTCGTTAGATGCTGTTCAAGAGGCGGTCATTAAAGCGTTTAAGCATCTATCTGGCTTAAAAGAACCAGCTTATTTTTCTACCTGGCTGACGCGGATTTTGATTCATACGATTTTTGCGATGAAGAAAAAGCAGCAAGATGTTGTTCCATTTGAACAGCATCATGAGAGCGTTGAGCATCATGATATTTTGGAAGACAAGCTCGATTTAAAAAATGCACTTGAAGTGTTAGATGAGCAATATCAGCTCGTGATTCAGCTATTTTATTTTCAAGATTATTCGATTTCAATGATGTCTGAACAGATGGGTGTGCCTGAAGGAACGGTTAAAACTCATTTGTATCGAGCAAGAAAGTTATTAAAGCAAACATTGGAGAAGGAGGAGAGTGTCGATGGAACGAAAAGAAATGAAAAAGCTCTATGATGAGATTGATGTACCAAAGGTTGAATTGACCTCTGCGATTCGCCAAGCAATAGGAGATGTGAAAGCGGAAAAGAGAAGAAATTGGTTTAAATGGAATTGGAGAACGCCAATCTATTCAGTTGTCGCCCTTGTTGTCCTTTACTTTTCATCAGGCTTCATTTTTCCTTCTCTTAATACAGCGATGGCTCGAGTGCCGTTTGTTGGACAGTTATATATGATGTTTCACGATAAAGTAGGAATGTCTCTTTTTCAGAGTGAGTTGGTGAAACATGTCAATGAGGGGGCTGAATCAAGAGGAGTGACTGTGAAAGTAAACAGTGTGTACTATGATGCCGGGCGGCTTGTTTATACGTTCACGGTGGAGAATCTCCATACAAAAGAAGATTCTGTTTCGTTCAGAGTGAATGCAGAAAAAATCGATGGAAACTTCCAACTTAATTATGATAAAACAGAGTTGAAAAAATTAAAAGATGGCCGCTATGTTGGGCAGACGGAAGTCTATACAAATGGACAAGCGATCAAACAAGGTCAGCAAGTGCCACTTGTCATTTCGAAGATTGGGGATATTGTAGGGAATTGGCGCTTCAATTTACCTGTGGTCAAGCAAAAAACCACTTTATTAGCGGGACAAAAAGACGTGTCTATTTTAAATGGACGTTATCAAATAAGAAATGTAAAGGTAGAAAATGGAGTGAATGGCTCTGCTATTCAATATGCCATTGATTACAATGGTTTTGCCAAAGATGATAGAGTCAGTATTGATGGAATGAAGGATAATTTAGGGAATAAGTATCAGCTTGAGATTGGGACTGTTTTAAGGAAAAAACAACTGACTCCTGACAAAACTAGAAAAGATCATTTGACGATTTTGAATCAGCCGATCAATCCAAAGGCGACTGAATTGACATTTTACACAGATGTGAGAAATGAACGAGAATACAGCCACATCATTCCTCTCAAGACAAAGCTGCCTGTTCAGTTCAAAACAAAACACCATGGCATCGGAATCAAAATCAATAAGATAGAGCAAAAAGACCGTTCTGTGATTGTTGATTATCAATTTAATGGAGTAGATCAAAAAGAATTAGATCAGGATGTGATGGAGAATATAGGTGAATTCATTGGATTAGGCGATGTTGAAAAGATGAAATCATGGCCCGATCCACAAGCAGACTATGAAAGCGGATATTACTTGAAGGGGAACCATGCGAAGGTGACGAATTTAAAGACAGCTTCCATGCAATCCACCTTTGAATTTGATGATAAGAATTTAGAGACTTTATCATTAAACCATTTTTCTTTTAAAGAATATGGGCTTTATCTTGATTTGACTGAACTGAACATGTTGGCACCACAAAAAGAAATAAAGGTAACCATTCCAGTCAAAAAAGAAACATCAAAAGCTAGTCAATAAATAAGAGAGCGAACATGATTACACATGTTCGCTTTTTGTCTGTTGTTCCACCAGTCGATTCCGATTGAACGAGTATCGAATCAACATTAACGCCACAAAACTAGCTAACCCGCCAATCCAGCTTAAATTCGTTACATTTGTATATTGAATAATCACACCGCCCATTGACGATCCAAGCATCATGCCGATGTTCATCAACGCTGTATGAAAGCTCAGCACGGTTTCTGATGCTTTGGGTTTAAGAGAGATGAGGTAAAACTGCTTCGCTGGTGTTGTTGTCCATGTAGCGATGCCCCAAATGGCGAGTGTGATCAAGACCGCGATAGTGGAGAATTGCGTAAAGAAGAGCACAAATAAAGACAACATTTGAATCATAATACTGATCGAAATGGTTCGATTTGGTCCCCATTGATCAACGGCGAAGCCGCCAAGGCGTGAGCCAATAAAAGCAGAGATGCCTAAAATGAGTAAGGCGATGCTTGTCATTTCAAGTGAAAAGCCGGCAGTTTGTCGTAATAAAGGAGAGATATAAGCAAAGACCATCGTGTAGCCTAAAATCCAAAAGACGGTCGTGGCTAAGCCACTGATCACTCTGCGGTCTTGAAGGATGTGTAATTGCTGCTTCAATGGCAGATGATAATGTCCCTCTATGCGGGGCAGTAATTGATAAAGCAGCACCAAGAGACAAGCGGTACCTAGTGCAATGATGAGAAAAATATAGTGCCAATCCACATACCCTGATAGAAATGTTCCAATCGGCACACCAAGTACGAGTGAAACGGTAAATCCAGTAATGACCGCTGCCATCGCACTTCCCTTTTTTTCTGGCAAAGCGATCTGCGCTGCATAATTCGTGGCGACCACAATATATAAGCCGCCACTCATGGCCATGATGACCCGAGATAGCAGAAGCAGCACAAAATGATGGCTAAAAAAGGCGAGCACATTGCCTAAAATAAACATAAATATAGCCGATAACAAAACCTTTTTTCGGTTTAATTTCGACGTTGCCATGACTAAAAAGAGGGCACCTACTGCATAAAAGAGAGAGTAGACCGTGATGAGCTGCCCGGCAACAGGAATGGAAATGTGTAAGTCAATCGCAATCATGTCTAGAATCCCTGATACGACGAATTCTGAAGTGCCTGTGACAAATGAACCGGCAGCTAAAAGAAATATCAATAGCTGATGAGATGTGTTTTTCATTTTGAACCCTTCCTTCATGTTGATACGTTGTCTTTAGTTTAAATTCCGTGCTAACATAAGTAAAATTGATGTTTTTCATGAAGGAGATGAGTAAATACTCATGAGCTTTGTGCGCTTTGATATTATCGCAAAAGTGGTGGAGCTGGGCAGTTTTACTGCAGCAGCTGAAGCATTAAATATGACGCAGTCAGCTGTCAGTCATGCGGTGGCAGGTTTAGAAGCGGAGTGGGGCGTGTCTTTATTCATACGCGATCGAAAAAAGGGGATTATGCTGACGGACATTGGTCAAACCCTTCTCCCGCATATTAGAGAAGTGTTAAATAGAGTGGAGAAGATCCAGCAAGAAATTGCGTTAACGAAAAATATTGAAACGGGTTTGATTCGTATCGGAACATTTGCTAGTGCATCGGCATGTTTATTACCGAAATTGCTTGTGAGCTATCAAAAAAAGCATCCAAAGATTGAATTTAAGTTCTATGAGGGAACGTATGAAGAAATATTAGAGTGGCTGGATTCTGGCATCATTGATGTTGGATTTGTTGTGAAAGGGCATGAGGATGAAGCCTTTGATTTGCTGCCGCTCATCAAAGATGAGATGGTGGTCGCCCATCATCCAAATCATCGTTTTGAGCAGCAGCCCATTGTCGACATAACAGATTTGGCAGATGAACCATTTATTATGCCGACTGGCATGTATCAATCACATGTAGAGAATATTTTTTCAGAGGCACAAATGAAGCCTTCTGTTTTATTTGAAGTACATGATTGTACGACCATTGCTCGAATGGTCGGGGAAGGACTTGGTGTCACGATAGGACCCGAGTTATTTTTAAAAACACAGCAGCTTGTGCAGATCCGTCATCTGAATGTGTCTCATCACCGTGAGGTTGCGCTTGCCTGTCCTTCACTCAAACATGCTTCTCCGGCAGTGAAAGAGTTTTTTCATGTAGCCGGAACAGTTTTTGGAAAGTAGAGAGTTTTGAAGAAGGGTGTATAAAGAACTAGATGTGATTTTCCAAATTCGTGTAATAAGACGAATGAAGCGGACATTTATTTGAAAAATGTTCGCTTTTCGTATTGTTTTTTAAAAATGAAGTTGGTATTTGAAACAATAGACATAGAATTAAAAGAAGAAGGAAACATTTGTCGACGAACTATTCTAGAAGCGTAATGGTTGAAAGAATACAAGTCGTAACATCCCAATAAACTTGAGAAAATAAATAATGACCCAAACTCAACTAATGTGGTAATAGTGAAATTCCAATCCATTGGGTGACAGTAGGGGATTTTTCAAACTTATGGTTGATATGGATATCAGAAATTTGTTTTTTTAGAATGATTGAAAGTTATAATAAAGGAATTCATTGTTTCTCTACAAAGCAAGTTTTAACGATCGAGATAAAGCTGCGGTTTAAGGTTTGGTTCATAATCAGTACACCAAATTAATTGCTGGTATAAAAAGGTTTGTTATCACAGTCAGCTTTGGGATCAGCTTTTTTTGTGACATTACAGATTCCAATTTCTTTGAGTTTAAGACTTTTATAATCTAATATAACTGAATGATGATTTATCCTTTGGTACCGATTCTTTGTATAACTTTGCTTAAAATCCCATTCCCAAGGATTTATTTCATGTTCTTCACATGTTTGAAACCATTCTTTTGTCCAAGGGTGTCCTTCCTTTCTTCCCTCTAGTTCTACTTTATCAGTATTCAGAATTCAATTTTTCACTTTTAATTTTCTCAACAACACAAGTGCAAGAACAAGCAAGATAACGAATTGAATTGATGGTAAGAGTATTTAGAATCATCGATTTCGAAATCCTTACATAATCATGTGCTTCAAGCTTTTTTCGAGTTCAAATAACTTTTCTTTTATGAGAAACGCCTAAATGTTGTATATAAAAACGATCTTTTATTGCCGCTTTCTATATTTAAGATGTTGTGATAATAGATATTTTTCATGCTTACTTTCTAGAGGTCTTCGCTAGGAAGAAAGGGGCTGATTTCTCCACTTGCTGGTCAAGCTTCTCGATCGAATTAAGCTAAGCTCATTAATGTGAAAAGAAACATAATAATGGTTTTTAAATGAAATAAATATCAGTTTTCAATGATTTTATTTGTAATCCTAGTATCAATGCCCACTGTAGTGGCACGCGGTTTCATTTTGATAAGTAGATGTGTGCTTATCCTCAGTACCTTTGATAGTTGCTTGTTTTAAGATCAGTCTTTTAGCACGTATCGTTGGAAAAAAATTGTTTATCCACCATGCGTTGTTTTTTTGTTCTGTACATGCATGCCTTACAATAAAAACTCCTTCATTCTTCAGTCAATCCTATATTTTTGTCAATCTTCTTTTCTTTTTGGGGGATTTCTTGTTATAAATATATAGATGCTAAATTACAATAAATTTTATTGTTGTAATCCTTATTTTTATTAAGCGGATTATTAAAATAATACGTGATAATATACATAGCAATCAAAATGAGATAATATAGATTTTATTTAAAATTTACCCAAATAATGTTGTTTTTTCAAAAAAATGATGATATTGTAGATTTAAAAATGTGAGGTTAGTATGATTAAAAAAATTCATTATGTTGTTGAAGCGTGTTTATTAGTAGTTGTTTTAATTTTAGGAGGGATGATACTCAAAAATTATAAAAAAGAAAATCAAGTGGTAGCTAAAATAGGTGAGGAAGAATTAACAATGAAGGATGTTCAAAAAAAATTGCTAGGCAAACCCTATGATACAGCAGTTGATAATCTTATCAACTCTAGTTTAATTCATCAGCAGTTCATAAAAGAAAAAGGCGAAATAGCGGATAAAGATAGAATTCTTCAGTTTCCTTACATAAAATTAGCTGATTCTACAAAACAAAACTTATCTGACAAAGATACAAAAGAATATGTAGATGAATATCTCAAGGTTAAATTCCTAGCTCAAAAATTTCAGTTAATAACAGAAGAAGAAATTGAGAATTTTTTGGAAGAGGAAAAACAATCATTTGGGACAAAAATTTCTAAAATAAAGGTTTTTGAAGGAGAACATAATCAACTTTCGGAGTTTGAGAGTGAATTAGAGAAAGGGAAACAAATAAACAAAGTAGCTAAAGATTTAGATATAAATGGAGAAAATGAAGAAGTATTTTCTAGTTATAATGAATATGGAATAGATTTCACTGAAATGAAGCAAGGTGAATACAAACATAATATGGATGATTCAAATATTAGTCATGAATCATCGCATAACCACGGTAGTAAACATCAAATTATATATTTATACAAAACTCAAAGTGTAAATAAAAATCTATATAATGTGAAAAAAAACAAATCAATGATATTAAATGTTTACTTTAGTAAAAACTATAATAATGTTCGTGCTAAACTTTTAAATAATTTAATGAATAATTATGATATCAAAAAGTAAAATATTTTTTTTTATATTTGTATTATTTGTAGGCAGTCTCGTCTATTTAAGTTTTAATGAAAGAGATTTAGTGAAGTTAAGAAAAACTCAAAAAGTTGGTGGGATTGAAAGTCTTGAAATGCCTAGTTGTAAAAATGAGAAATATATAAAAGTTGCAATTCTAGATACACTTAATAGTAAAGAAGGAATTAATTATGCTGATGAAATAAACATAGATACATCTCTAGAAAGTAAGACACATTCTGATGAGATATTGTCTATAGTAAGTTCTCTCACATCAAAAAATACTAAAATTGATTTATTTGTTATATCAGATGAAAAAGGAAAAATTTCGAAAGGTTTAGTTTTGGAAAATTTAAAAACAATTCTTCGTCAAGACTATGATGTTGTGAATATGAGCTTTTATTTAAAATCTGGAGATTTAAAAATTGATAGATTATTAGAGCAGCTGTATAACAAAAATGTCGCACTTGTAAGCTCTTCTGGAAATCAAGGTCTTAAAAAAAATAACTATCCCTCATCTAATACAAAAGTTTTAAGTGTTGGAGGCATAAAAGATACAGGAGAAAAGTGGATTAATTCAAATTATGGTTATATAGATTTTGTTATGCCTGTTCAAATTAAAAGTTATATAGACGGAGAGCAAATAGAGGGAACTTCTGTTTCAGCTGCCATTTTAACAGCATTTATAGCTAATATGAAGGATTGTTTTTTCATTAAAAACAATACTGAATTATATAAAAAATTAGTAGTTCTAGCAGGAAAAACAGAAAGAGATTCACAGATTGGTTATGGTCAACCGAATTATAAAAATATGAGGTGAAGTATGTATGTCTAAACTTAAGTTTTTAATATTAATTATATTTTTATCAGGATTGTTTTTACCGCTAAATGTAAACGCAGAAGAAGTAAATGGAGTAGAATTAAAAGTTAAAAAAGTTGTTAAGCAAATTCTTCCTATTGAAGAAAGTATGCCAGAGTCTGTTATTAAAACTTATACTGATGGTGGATGGAGCTTAAATGAAGATTTAAAACAATTAGAAAGAGTAGTGACTTATCAAGGTGAGGAAATTGAAGTTGATGGTGAAAAAGCAAAAACTGATTCTAATGGAGAAGCTGTTTTTGAACTAGATAATACAGAAGATGTTGATGTGTCTGTTAAAAATATCCTTACAAGTGATGTAAAGACCAAGTCAATTGAAATTAATAAACAAAAAAACGAAACAATCATTTATGAAAATGTTGACTTAACTGGTATAATAAAGAATATGGGAGGCGAAGAAGAGTCAATAGAAGAGCAGGTAGAAGGAGACGGTGAAGTACAAATTGGTGGACTGAAAAACGGACAAAAACCTAAACGTGGAGCATATGTACACTGTAATAGGTTTAATGGATTTACTGGAGATGGTAGATATTACAGTAAAACGAAGCATCCCGTTAAAGCAAACATCAATTTTTTTCAAAGTGATTGTGATGTAGCATTAGCTAGAAGTTTTAAATGTTTAAAAGATTATACCAATAGCCCTTACTGCTCCACTAAAAATAAAAGTACAGCTGGAAAATGTTCTCCTAATATTGCTAAGCATTCAAGACTCTATCATAAACATACAGGTTGGTTCTCACCTAGTAAATAAAAAGGAGGAAGATCAGAATTTTGGGAGTTTTTATTATTACAGGTGTAGTATTAATATTTTTAATTTCTTTTATGTTTTTTAAGAAGTTTCTAAGTTTGAAATTAATTTCAATAATAAGTGTTTTGTTTTTAACAATAATAATTGTTCTTTATGTATTATTTTTTGTAAATTTTCATTCAGTATCTCTTAAAGACGAATCATTAGGCGGTTTTAAAATTGGACAAGAGATTGATAACCAGGTACTTAAGAAAAGTGATCAATTTTCTTCTGATAATGAAGTTGTATATTCAAAAAAGGGAGATGGGGATTTTTTAGTAACATCTAATAAAGATGATTATATAATATCCATTATTAACCAATCAAAAGACCGAAAAATTAAAACATCAAAAGGTATTAAGATTTTTGATACGTTTCAGGATGTAATAAAAATGTATGGGAAAGAATACAAAAATCTTTGGTTTGTAGAAGGGTATGAGACAGGAATTCAATATCAAGATAAAGATGAACGACTTTTCCTGGAATTTTTCTTTAATGAAGATAAATTGTACCGTATTGAATTAATTAAAAAGTAGTGTGCTAAATTTTTGAGAGATTATACCTTGATTTTCCCTGTTGGGAATATTCGCTTTCATTTTGATGCTTCGTTGAATTTTTTAGCAATTTCGAATGTCATTTTAATCTAAGAAAGAAGTATAAAGAACTAGATGTGATTTTCCAAATTCGTGTAATAAGACGAATGAAGCGGACATTTATTTGAAAAATGTTCGCTTTTCGTATTGTTTTTTAAAAATGAAGTTGGTACAATAGACACAGAAATCAAATAGATAGAAGTCGTATAATCGCGGGGATATGGCCCGCAAGTTTCTACCAAGCTACCGTAAATGGCTTGACTACGTCAATTCACACTCGTTTGATATAAATCATGCATTGTTCTTGTTTTATGTCACAGTCTGAATTCACACTCGTAGTCAAGCGTCCCAAAATTATTGGGGCGTTTTTTATTTGACTTGTGAATGGGACAGACTAAAGCAAAAGGACATGAAGGGAGTCAGTTGGCTTTGAAACAGTTTTTTCAGTTTGATGAGTTAGGTACGAATTACCGCAGAGAGATCATCGGTGGTTTAACCACATTTTTGTCGATGGCTTACATTCTGTTTGTTAATCCGATCACACTTGCTTTAGTGGCAGTACCGGATTTTCCAGATAAATTACGAATTGATCAGGGCGCTGTCTTTACAGCAACGGCGTTAGCTTCTGCTGCAGGGTGTTTCCTGATGGGATTGATTGCCAGGTATCCGATAGCAATAGCCCCAGGAATGGGTCTGAATGCGTTCTTCGCATTTTCGGTTGTTCTTGGCATGGGCATCAAATGGGAAGCAGCACTTTCAGGTGTGTTTGTTTCAGGATTGATTTTCGTTGCCCTTTCTTTAACAGGTTTCCGTGAAAAAATCATCAATGCCATTCCGGCTGAGCTGAAGCTGGCTGTTGGTGCAGGTATTGGTTTGTTCATTACGTTTGTTGGACTTCAAGGCTCTGGCATTATTGCCAATAATGATAATACACTCGTTACGATTGGAAATATTCATAGTGGTCCTGTTCTGTTAACGGTGTTTGGTATCGTAGTGACCGTCATTTTAATGGTTCTTCGTGTGAATGCAGGTGTCTTCATTGGGATGCTTGTGACTGCTATTGCTGGGATGATTTTTGGTCTTGTACCAGTACCGTCTCAAATTGTGGGAAGTATTCCAAGCTTGTCTCCAACCTTTGGTCAAGCCTTGATTCACTTACCAGAAATATTCTCGATTCAAATGCTTGTTGTGATCTTAACGTTCCTATTCGTTGGATTCTTTGATACAGCTGGTACGCTTGTAGCTGTGGCAACACAGGCTGGTTTAATGAAAAATAATGAGCTGCCACGTGCAGGAAGAGCTCTACTGGCTGATTCTTCTTCAATCGTTGTAGGTTCTGTTCTTGGTACTTCAACGACAACGTCTTATGTTGAATCTAGTTCAGGTGTAGCGGCTGGTGCGCGTTCTGGTTTTGCAGCTGTCGTCACAGGTATTTTCTTCTTGCTGGCGATGTTCTTCTCACCGCTTTTATCCATTGTTACAAAAAATGTGACAGCACCTGCTTTAATTATTGTTGGTGCACTGATGGTCGCTCCGCTTGCAAAGATTGCATGGGATCGCTTTGAAATTGCTGTACCAGCGTTCTTAACAATGATTATGATGCCACTGACATACAGTATTGCAACAGGGATTGCGGTTGGCTTTATTTTCTACCCGATTACGATGATCTTTAAAGGCAAAGCCAAAGAAGTGCATCCAATTATGTACGGATTGTTTGTCATCTTTATTCTATATTTCGCTTTCTTAAATCATTAATGCTTCATTCAAAACAGCAGCTCATGGAAGCTGCTGTTTTTTTGATAAAAAAATCAAAACATAGTTGACTTATAGGAATTATGTGTTTATGATAAAAAGACATAATTCGCTGATTGGATCACCAAAGGCGCTTTGATTTCCTTTTTTAAATAGAAGGTTTCAGGGTGCCTTTTTTTCTTGGATACATTCATAAAAAGGGGAGGAGATGTCTTTTGTCACGCTGGCTTAGACAGGTCATTGAACGAAAAAAGCAGGCGCTGATTCAAAAGCTCCTTTTATGGGGGCATGAAGAAAAACAGGAAGCGCTCATGCATTATACGATTCATGAGCTGGAAAATGAGGTTCTCTATTTAAAAGAGCGAAAACAAAAATAGGGGGATGAGCGATGGATGAACAAAAGCTGAATTATATTTTATCTGCCTTAAAAGGGATCGACTATGGATCAGTGGTCATCACCATTCATAACGGACATATTACACAGGTTGATACGACTAAAAAGACTCGGTTCCCCGCTCATCAGGAGAATCTCCGGGTTCAGCAAGCAAAGCGGAGTCACTATCGTTGATGACGGATTGTAAGATGATAAAAAGCTGATTGAGGTCATCAGCTTTTTTGTTTTGTCTCATTTTTTCACCGTTTTAAAACCTCTGCTGCCTTTCTTTCGTCTATTCGTATGAACGTCAAGCAATCTTGACTGAATAGAGAGACTCCGCTACTTTAAGAGGAGTCATCCGAACAGGTCATTTACTTGAGCCTGTAAGGATTGGATAGGAGTTGATATGAGATGTTAGAGAAAGACCAAGATCAAATGGAAAATGAAGAGCCAACAATAGATCAAGAAACAAGGCAATCCCGCCTCAGCCGAAGTGCTGCAAAACGTGGAAGAACCTCAAAATCAGTGGATGATGAGCGTTCAGCCATTCAGCGTATGCTGCGAGGTGTAGGAGGCGCGTTTAAGCGCTATGGCTCATATGGACTGGCGATGTTAAAATCACCGAGTCGTGCGATGAATCAAACGGAAACATTGCGTATGAAGTACGCTTGGATTTCAATTGTGTTATTCAGCGTGTTTTTTGCTTTAGGCAACTTTGTACAATTAAAGGCGTCAAAGACCCGTTTATTAGGCTTTGGCATTCATTATTCTTTTGGTGACGCCTTTTTGAGGGTAGCAGTCTTTACACTTATTCTGTTGACACTGATGATGCTCGCCGTCTGGTTACTCGGAAAGTACATGCTAAAAGGAAACATATCATTGAAAGAAGTGATCATGAAATTTGGTGCTGCGCTTGTGCCGGTTTTGGTTTTATCCATCCTTTGGCTTGTATTTGCCATGCTGAATATTCCATATGTGACCGTTATATTATCCGTGATGATGTTTTTCGGTCTCCAGTTGATTGCAATAGTGCTCTTTCGCTCGATTCAATCGGAGCATGATGCCCTACGTGGAGATTTGATGTATGCGGGCTGGGTCTTCTTATTGATTGAGCTTGTCATCATTGCGCTGCTCTGGAGCCTAGTTGGAGAGTATTTGATTCCATCGCTTGTTCCTGTTCGTTTCGGATAAAACACACTGAAAACCTCCTTTTTTGAAAAAGGGGGTTTTCATGTTGAGAAGAGAAAAAAACGGGTAAACTCTTGGTAACAAAGACCACCCTTGTTGTCGAAAGATATATGTGTGTTTATCGCGCATATTTGATTGTATCAAGGTATGTTCTCTAGTAGAATATGGGGTGCTTTATTTGATTTTTAGTGCAGGAGGTTCGAATCGTGCTTCAACAACTTTTATCCAATGCGTTCACCATGGTTTTGATCATTTTAGTCATTAATATTGTCTATGTCTCTTTCTCCACCATGCGATTGATTTTAACAATGAAAGGCAGACGATACGCAGCTGCTTTTGCGGGTACGATCGAAATGCTCATTTATGTTATTGGGTTAAGTATCGTTCTAGATAACTTAGACCAAGTACAAAATGTCATTGCATATGCACTAGGTTATGGGATTGGGATCATTGTCGGGATGAAAATTGAAGAGAAGCTGGCACTTGGCTACATTACTGTGAATGTAATTACAAAAGAACTAGATCTTGATCTCCCAAGACAACTGAGGGAAAAAGGATATGGTGTCACCACCTGGGCAGCAGGCGGTCTTGAAGGAGACCGGTCAGCAATGCAAATTTTAACACCGAGAAAATATGAACTGCAATTATATGAAACGATTAAAACGCTGGATTCAAAGGCGTTTATCATTTCATATGAGCCCAAATCGATTCACGGCGGCTTCTGGGTAAAGGCTGTGAAGAAAAGGAGAATTAAAGAATGACCGCAAAACCAAAGAAGAAAAAATTCTATGTGGAAGACAACATGACAATCGATCAAGTGTTGTCCCAGATGGCAGCGGAAGGCTACTCGCCTGTCCGGCGAATGGAAGAACCGATTTTTCAAGAAAAGAAGGAAAATGGGTCGATTCAGATCATTCCGATTGGGAAAAAAATCGTATTCGAAGGAAAAATAGTCTAAATCCGAACATTAAAACGACGACTTCATAGATTGTTCGATAAATCCGTTGACATCATGAACATCCGTTGTTAAGATAAACATGAAATCAAAACACGAGCCTCATATAATCTTGGGAATATGGCCCATAAGTTTCTACCCAGTTACCGTAAATGACTGGACTATGCAGGATAGTGAACAAAGACTGACATGGCGTTACAAAAGCGAACAGCGCTTACCATGGCCCGGTTTGTGTTGCTTCCTAACAATGCAATACAGACCGGGTCTTTTTGTTCGGCGTTTGACAAGCTGCTTAGGTTTGGGAAGCGTGTCAAACGATACAAAAATCGAATAACAGCTTAAAGGTGGGGACAAAATGAAGCCGCTTGTAGGTGTCATCATGGGAAGTACATCTGATTGGGAAACAATGAAAAATGCGTGCGATATCTTAGAGGAATTAGACATTCCGTATGAAAAACAGGTGGTATCCGCACATCGGACACCTGACTTGATGTTTGAATATGCGACTGAAGCAAGAGGTAAAGGACTAAAGGTCATCATTGCCGGTGCTGGAGGCGCAGCACATTTACCGGGGATGGTCGCAGCAAAAACGACACTGCCGGTCATTGGCGTGCCTGTACAATCAAAAGCACTAAATGGACTGGATTCCTTATTATCCATCGTTCAAATGCCAGGCGGTGTACCAGTTGCCACAGTGGCGATTGGCAAAGCCGGTGCAACAAATGCAGGCCTTCTTGCTGCACAAATGATTTCAGCATTTGATGAAGCAATCGCAGCTCGCCTTGAAGAAAGAAGAGAGCAAACAAAACAGACTGTACTAGAAAGCAGTGATCAGCTTGGCTAAGCAGACCATTTTTCCAAACGCAACCATCGGGATTATCGGCGGCGGACAGCTTGGCAGATATATGGCTGTCAGTGCAAAGCAAATGGGCTATAGGGCAGCTGTTTTAGACCCAGTCGCACAATCTCCTTGTGGACAGGTTGCAGATACAGAAATCACAGCCGCATATAGTGACCTAGAAGCCATTCGAAAGCTGGCTGAAATCAGCGACGTTGTGACATATGAATTTGAAAACATTGATTATGATGCACTTAATCAGCTGAAGGAAGAGGCGTATTTACCGCAAGGAAGTGAACTTCTTCTTTTAACTCAAAACCGTGAAACCGAGAAAAAAGGGATTGTAGACGCAGGCTGTGAAGTAGCGCCTTACCGCATCATTCATGATGAGAAGGAGCTGGAAGACGCAGTGGCCTTGCTTGGTTTGCCAGCTGTACTGAAAACATGCAGAGGCGGCTACGATGGGAAAGGACAGTATGTCATCAAAGAGAAGGATCAGCTTCAGGAAGCAGCTGCACTCCTTACTCATGGAACGTGCATTTTAGAAAGCTGGGTCCCATTTCAAATGGAGCTCTCGGTGATCGTCACTCGTTCTGTTCATGGAGAGATTGCGGTATTTCCAGTCGCTGAGAACATTCATAAGCATAATGTTTTATTCCAAAGCATCGTGCCTGCAAGGGTAGATACCAGCATTCAGGAGAAAGCAAAAGAGCTGGCAACGACACTGGCTGAAAAGCTTGGTTTGGTCGGTACGCTTGCTGTAGAACTGTTCCTGACAACTGAAGGAAAGCTGCTCGTCAATGAACTGGCACCTCGCCCGCATAATTCTGGTCATTATACGCTCGATTTATGTGAGACGAGTCAGTTTGAACAGCACGTTCGCGCCATTTGTGGTCTGCCGCTTGGCGGTACAGCCCTTTTATCAGAGGGAATGATGGTGAACTTATTAGGCGATGAAGTGGACATTCCAAAAGAGCATCCTGAGCTTCTCAAAGAAGCGAAGCTTTATCTATATGGAAAGCACGAAGTAAAAGCCGGCCGCAAAATGGGGCATATGACGTTTATGAAACAGCTCGATGATGAATGGATGACAAACATCACAAAGATATGGACTGAAAGAGATGGAGGAAACGGGAAATGATCGAACGTTACGCACGACCAGAAATGTCAGCAATCTGGACAGAGGAAAACAAATTTAATGCATGGCTTGAAGTAGAAATTCTCGCTTGTGAAGCTTGGGCAGAACTTGGCGTCATTCCGAAAGAAGACGTTGTGACAATGCGCAAGAATGCAAGCTTTGATATTGGACGTATTCTAGAGATTGAACAAGACACGCGCCACGACGTGGTTGCCTTTACGCGTGCTGTATCTGAATCTCTAGGAGAAGAAAGAAAGTGGGTTCATTACGGGTTAACATCGACAGACGTAGTGGATACGGCGCTTTCATATCTATTAAAACAGGCGAATGATATCTTGCTCAAGGACATTGAGAGATTTGTTGACATACTAAAAGAAAAAGCAAAAGAGCACAAATATACCGTCATGATGGGCCGTACACATGGTGTACACGCTGAACCGACTACATTTGGTCTGAAGCTTGGTCTTTGGTACGAAGAAATGAAGCGTAACCTAGAACGTTTTAAACAAGCAAAAGCCGGCATTGAATACGGTAAAATTTCTGGAGCTGTTGGCACATATGCGAACATCGACCCGTTTGTTGAGCAATATGTATGTGAGAAACTTGGCATCAAAGCTGCACCCATTTCAACCCAAACCTTGCAGCGTGACCGCCATGCAGATTACATGGCAACTCTTGCTTTAGTCGCAACAAGCATTGAAAAATTTGCTGTTGAAATCCGTGGTCTTCAAAAGAGTGAAACACGTGAAGTAGAAGAGTTCTTTGCAAAAGGACAAAAAGGATCATCAGCGATGCCGCATAAGCGTAATCCAATTGGCTCTGAAAATATGACGGGAATTGCCCGCGTCATCCGTGGTTATATGCTGACAGCTTATGAAAATGTGCCGCTTTGGCATGAGCGTGATATTTCTCATTCATCTGCTGAGCGCATCATTTTACCAGATGCCACGATTGCACTGAACTATATGCTGAACCGTTTCTCAAACATCGTGAAAAACTTGACGGTCTTCCCTGAGAATATGAAACGCAACATGGACCGCACACTTGGCTTAATTTACTCACAGCGCGTTCTTCTCGCGTTAATCGATACAGGCATGGCACGTGAAGAAGCGTATGACACCGTTCAGCCAAAGGCAATGGAAGCTTGGGAAAAACAAGTGCATTTCCGTTCATTAGTAGAAGCGGAAGAGAAAATCACATCACGCTTAACACCTGAGCAAATCGCTGACTGCTTCGATTACAACTATCATTTGAAAAATGTCGATATGATTTTCGAACGTCTAGGTCTTGCGTAAGAAATGGGCCGCCTGCTAGCCAGGCGCCTAATCCTGAAAATTGCCAACATTCAAATTAGGAGGCCAACCTGAATGACTGCGAAACAAGAACTTCTCTACGAAGGCAAAGCGAAAAGAATCTATCAGACCGATGACGAGCATATTTTATATGTTGAATATAAAGACTCAGCTACAGCATTTAACGGCGAAAAGAAAGCTGAAATTGAAGGCAAAGGCAGACTGAACAACGAGATTTCAAGCTTAATCTTTCAAATGCTGCATGAAAAAGGAGTCAACAATCACTTTGTAAAGCGCCTCTCTGAAACAGAACAGCTCATTCAAAAGGTACAGATTGTTCCGCTTGAAGTTGTTGTACGAAATGTAGTGGCAGGCAGTATGTCAAAACGCCTTGGCATACCAGAGGGAACGAAACTGGACACACCTTTGATCGAGTTTTACTACAAAGATGATGCACTTGGTGATCCGCTCATTACAGAAGATCATATTCGCATTTTACATGCAGCAACACCTGAGCAAATCGAGGAAATGAAACAGATCACAAGACAAGTAAATGAAGAGTTAAAGCAAATTTTCTCAGATTGTCATGTGAATTTAATTGATTTCAAACTTGAATTCGGAATAGATCACGAGAATCGTATTTTGCTAGCTGATGAGATTTCACCTGATACGTGCAGGCTTTGGGACAAAGATACAAACGAAAAGCTTGATAAAGACGTGTTCAGACGAAACCTGGGCGGCTTAACGAATGCATACGAAGAAATTTTCAAAAGACTTGGAGGCCATAAACATGTATAAAGTGAAAATTTTTGTCAGCTTAAAAGAGAGCGTTCTTGATCCACAAGGAAGTGCCGTGCAGCATGCTTTGCACAGCATGTCTTATCAGGAAGTAAAGGATGTCCGTATCGGGAAATACATGGAGCTTGTCATTGAAAAATCAGATCGTGATTTAGACACAGTCGTCAAAGAAATGTGTGAAAAGTTACTTGCCAACACGGTGATTGAAGATTACCGCTATGAGGTGGAGGAGGTTGTCGCACAGTGAAGTTTGCAGTGATCGTCTTGCCTGGCTCTAACTGTGATATCGATATGTACCATGCGATTCAAGATGAGCTGGGTGAACAAGTTGAATATGTATGGCACGACGAAACAAGTCTTGACGGATTTGACGGTGTACTCGTACCAGGCGGTTTCTCTTATGGGGATTACCTAAGATGTGGGGCGATTGCCCGCTTCTCGAACATCATGCCGGCGGTGAAAAAAGCGGCTGAGGAAGGAAAACCTGTTCTCGGTGTTTGTAACGGGTTCCAAATTCTTCAGGAGCTTGGCATTCTTCCGGGTGCAATGAGACGAAATAAAGACTTGAAGTTTATCTGTCGTCCAGTTGAACTTATTGTAGAGAACAACGAAACGCAATTTACAAGCGGCTATCAAAAGGGCGAATCCATTACGATTCCTGTAGCGCACGGTGAAGGCAACTTCTACTGTGACGAAGACACTTTAGCGAAGCTCATTGAACGCGGCCAAATCGCTTTCACTTACGGAAACGATATTAACGGCAGTGTGAATCGAATTGCAGGAGTAACGAATGAAGAAGGCAATGTACTCGGCATGATGCCGCACCCAGAGCGCGCGGTTGATTCATTACTAGGCAGCGCAGACGGACTTAAATTGTTTCAATCTATCGTGAAAAATTGGAGGGACACTCATGTCACTACTGCTTGAACCAAGTCACAAGCAAATTAAAGAAGAGAAATTGTATCAGCAAATGGGATTGAGTGATGAAGAATTCGCTTTAATCGAGTCCATTATTGGCAGGCTGCCAAACTACACAGAAACGGGTATTTTTTCTGTCATGTGGTCAGAGCATTGCAGTTATAAAAACTCAAAGCCTGTTTTAAGCAAATTCCCGACAAAAGGAGAGCACGTCCTTCAAGGTCCTGGGGAAGGCGCTGGAATCGTGGATATTGGAGACAACCAAGCGGTTGTATTTAAAATCGAATCACATAATCATCCATCTGCGATTGAACCGTATCAAGGAGCGGCAACAGGTGTCGGCGGAATTATCCGTGATGTATTCTCCATGGGTGCGCGTCCAATTGCTGTATTAAACTCTCTTCGTTTTGGTGAACTGACTTCACCGCGTGTGAAGTACTTGTTTGAAGAAGTAGTGGCAGGGATCGCAGGCTATGGAAACTGTATCGGAATTCCAACAGTCGGCGGAGAGGTTCATTTTGATCAAAGCTATGAAGGCAACCCGCTCGTGAATGCGATGTGTGTCGGATTAATCAACCATGAAGACATCAAAAAAGGGCAGGCCAAAGGTGTTGGCAACACGGTTATGTACGTTGGTGCCAAAACGGGCCGTGACGGAATTCACGGTGCAACATTTGCGTCTGAAGAATTTTCTGATGAATCAGAAGAAAAACGCTCAGCGGTTCAAGTCGGCGATCCATTCATGGAAAAGCTGCTGCTTGAAGCGTGCCTTGAAGTCATTAAAAACGATGCGCTCGTTGGTATTCAGGATATGGGAGCGGCTGGCTTAACAAGCTCAAGTGCGGAAATGGCGAGTAAAGCAGGTTCTGGTATTGAGATGAATCTAGATCTGATTCCGCAGCGTGAAACAGGCATGTCAGCATACGAAATGATGCTGTCTGAATCTCAAGAGAGAATGCTTCTGGTCATTGAAAAAGGCCGTGAACAAGAAATCATTGATATTTTTGAAAAATATGATCTTGAAGCAGTATCAGTCGGTCATGTGACAGACGATAAAATGCTTCGTTTACTTCATCAAGGTGAAGTGGTATGTGAGCTTCCTGTTGATGCTCTTGCAGAAGAAGCGCCGGTTTATCACAAGCCGTCAAGTGAGCCTGCATACTATAGTGAGTTTTTAGAAACAAAAGTTGAAGCACCTGCGATCACAGATGCAGCCGAAACGTTAAAGCAGCTCCTTCAGCAGCCAACGATTGCAAGTAAAGAATGGGTCTATGATCAATATGACTACATGGTTCGGACAAATACAGTCGTTGCACCAGGCTCTGATGCAGGCGTTTTAAGAATCCGTGGAACGAAAAAAGCCCTTGCGATGACAACAGATTGTAACGCACGTTATCTCTACCTTGATCCAGAGGTCGGTGGGAAAATCGCAGTCGCAGAAGCAGCACGTAACATTGTGTGCTCAGGTGCTCGTCCGCTTGCAGTGACAGATAACCTAAACTTCGGTAACCCAGAGAAACCAGAAATTTTCTGGCAAATTGAAAAATCTGCTGACGGAATTAGCGAAGCATGCCGCACGCTAAGTACACCAGTTATCGGTGGTAATGTCTCTTTATATAACGAATCAAATGGAACAGCGATTTACCCAACACCTGTCATTGGGATGGTTGGTTTGGTTGAAGATACAGCTCATATTACGACTCAGTCGTTCCAGCAGGCTGGCGATGTTATTTTCGTTATTGGTGAAACGAAGGAAGAATTCGCAGGCAGTGAGCTTCAAAAGATGACAGAAGGCCGTATTTACGGAAAAGCACCAGAAATTGATTTGGATGTAGAGCTCACTCGTCAGGAAGCCCTTCTTGCTGCGATTCAAAACGGACTTGTTCAATCAGCACACGATGTGTCTGAAGGCGGTCTTGGTGTAGCACTTGCTGAAAGTACATTTGGAACAGACGGTCTTGGCGCTCATATCCAAATTGAATTAAGCAATGAAGCTTCACTATTCAGTGAAACACAGTCACGCTTTGTTGTCACAGTGAAACCAGAGCACCGCGAAGCGTTTGCGGCGGCTGTCAAAGATGCAAAAGAAGTCGGAACGGTGACGAATGATGGTGTATTCACAGTTAAAAATCAAGAAGGACAACAATGGATTCATGCAGCGGTCATTGAGCTTGAACGCGCATGGAAAGGAGCGATCCCATGCTTGCTGAAATCAGAGGCTTAAACGAAGAATGTGGCGTCTTTGGGGTTTGGGGACACGAAGAAGCCCCGCAAATCACATATTACGGATTGCATAGCCTTCAGCACCGAGGACAAGAGGGTGCTGGAATCATTGCAACAGATGGTGAAAACCTGACGGCACATAAAGGCCTTGGACTGATTACGGAAGTCTTTCAAAACGGTGAGCTAAAGGATCTGAAAGGAAAAGGTGCGATTGGTCACGTTCGGTATGCGACAGCAGGCGGAGGCGGCTTTGAAAATGTGCAGCCTCTCTTCTTTCGCTCGCAAAACAACGGCAGTCTTGCCCTTGCTCATAATGGGAACTTAGTGAATGCAACGCAATTAAAGCAGCAGCTAGAGAACCAAGGGAGTATTTTCCAAACATCTTCTGACACTGAAGTGCTGGCTCATTTGATTAAGCGCAGCGGGTATGTTGAATTGAAAGAGCAGATCAAAAATGCCCTGTCTATGCTTAAAGGAGCATATGCCTTCTTAATTATGACGGAAACAGAAATGATTGTGGCACTTGATCCGAACGGCTTACGTCCACTTTCACTTGGTATGCTTGGGGACGCTTATGTCGTTGCTTCTGAAACATGTGCATTTGATGTTGTCGGCGCCACGTATTTAAGAGATGTGGAGCCTGGCGAAATGCTGATCATTAATGATGAAGGCCTCAAATCTGAGCGCTTCTCCATGAGCATTAACCGCAGCATGTGCAGCATGGAATACATTTATTTCTCAAGACCTGACAGCAATATCAACGGCATCAATGTTCATAGTGCGAGAAAGAATCTTGGCAAAAAGCTTGCCGAAGAAGCACATGTTGAAGCAGATGTTGTGACAGGTGTACCAGATTCAAGTATTTCTGCAGCGATTGGATATGCCGAAGCAACAGGTATTCCGTATGAGCTCGGTTTAATTAAAAACCGTTATGTCGGCCGGACCTTTATCCAGCCGTCACAAGCATTGCGTGAGCAGGGGGTACGTATGAAACTGTCTGCTGTGCGCGGGGTCGTCGAAGGAAAGCGTGTTGTCATGGTGGATGATTCCATCGTACGCGGAACAACGAGCCGCCGTATTGTGACGATGCTAAGAGAAGCAGGTGCGACGGAAGTTCATGTACGCATTAGTTCACCTCCAATCGCACATCCGTGTTTTTATGGAATTGATACGTCCACACATGAAGAGCTGATTGCTTCTTCTCATTCAGTGGAAGAAATTAGACAGGAAATCGGTGCAGACTCTATTGCCTTTTTATCTGTAGACGGTTTAATGGACGGGATTGGCAGGAAGTATGATGATCCGCAGCGCGGTCAATGTTTAGCATGCTTTACTGGAAAGTACCCGACTGAAATTTATGAAGATACTGTCCTTCCGTATGTGAAGGAAACAGTTCTGACGAAATAATCGAATAAAGGAGCAGCAGTCAAGATGATTTGATATGCTGCTCTTTCATTCTGCTGAAAATAAATGGAAGAGAAGCAGCTAAAAGGAGTGAATGGGATGTCAGAAGCATATAAAAACGCCGGTGTCGACATCGAAGCAGGATACGAAGCCGTCAAACGAATGAAAACACACGTAGAACGTACAAAAAGAGCAGGTGTCATGGGTGCTCTAGGCGGATTTGGTGGGATGTTTGATTTATCGGAGCTGCCATATAAAAAGCCTGTTCTTGTTTCAGGAACAGATGGTGTCGGAACGAAATTAAAGCTTGCCTTTTTAATGGATCAACACGATACGATCGGCGTAGATGCCGTGGCAATGTGTGTGAACGATGTGCTGGCACAAGGGGCAGAACCGCTCTTTTTCTTAGATTACTTAGCAGTTGGAAAAGCAGATCCTTTAAAAATTGAATCAATCGTTAAAGGTGTTGCTGATGGCTGTGAGCAGTCTGGTTCAGCGCTTGTCGGCGGAGAGACAGCAGAAATGCCAGGTCTTTACACAGAAGATGAATATGATATTGCTGGCTTTTCAGTAGGCGTCGTTGAAAAGGATGAAATCGTGACAGGTGAAAGCATCAAAGAAGGACACTTGCTTATTGGACTCAGCTCAAGTGGAATTCATAGCAATGGGTACTCTCTCGTTCGTAAAGTATTGCTGGAAGACGCTGGTCTTGACCTGCATCAAACGTATGAACCTTTTACAAGACCGCTTGGAGAAGAGCTTCTTGAACCGACCAAAATTTATGTGAAGCCCGTCCTCAAACAAGTGAAAGCCGGCAAGATTGATGGCATGGCACATGTAACAGGCGGCGGCTTTATTGAAAATTTACCACGTATGCTGCCTGAAGGGCTTGGCGTTGAGATTGATAACGGCTCATGGCCAGTACCGCCAATTTTCTCCTTTATTCAAGAAAAAGGTCTGCTGAAGGCAGAAGAGATGTTCAACGTGTTTAATATGGGCATTGGTTTTGTTTTAGCGGTAAAAGAGGATGATCTTGTCGAAGTGATCAGGGGACTTGAACAAGATGGCGAGAAAGCCTTTCTCATCGGTCGTGTTCAAAAAGGCGAAGGTGTCACATTCGGCGGTGGAAGCCTCTCATGAAGAAGTTTGCGATCTTCGCCTCTGGAAGCGGGACGAATTTTCAAGCCATTATTGATACATTAAAAGAAGAACAGTGGCAGGCAGAGGCCGCCATTGTAATTTGTGATAAACCGGGTGCAAAGGTGCTGGAGCGTACTGAGAAAGAGGGCATTCCCTCCTTTGCTTTTACCCCGAAGGCTTTTCCGAATAAAGCGGCTTTCGAACAAACCATCATTGAACAGCTTAGACTTCATGAGGTGGAATGGGTTTTCCTCGCTGGGTATATGAGATTGATCGGTCCGACATTACTTGAAGCATTCAAAGGCAAAATCGTGAATATCCATCCGTCCTTGCTGCCAGCCTTCCCAGGGCTTGATGCCATTGGACAAGCCTATCAAGCAGGCGTCAAAGTGGCAGGTATCACTGTCCATTTTGTCGACGAAGGCATGGATACAGGTCCGATTATTGACCAAGCATCCATTTACATCGAACAAGGGGAAGAGCTTGAATCGATTGAAAAAAGAATGCATGAACTAGAACACACACTATATCCAAAAGTGATCAAATCACTTTTAGAATTATCTTAATGAGGTGACGAAGGCATGACAATCAAACGCGCATTAATCAGTGTTTCCGATAAAACAAATCTTGTACCTTTTGTGAAAGAGCTAACAGAACTTGGTGTTGAAGTCATTTCAACTGGAGGTACACACAAACTTCTTCAAGAGAACGGCATTGATGTCATTGGAATTTCTGAAGTGACTGGATTCCCTGAAATCATGGACGGACGACTCAAAACACTTCATCCAAACATTCATGGTGGACTATTGGCAGTGAGAGAAAACGAAGAGCATATGGCACAGATTGAAAAGCATGGTATTCAGCCAATTGACCTTGTTGTCGTGAATCTCTATCCATTCAAAGAAACGATTTCAAAAGACGATGTGACGTATGAAGAAGCGATTGAAAACATTGATATTGGCGGACCAGGAATGCTTCGTGCAGCATCTAAAAACCATCAAGACGTAACAGTGATTGTCGATCCTCGTGATTATGATACAGTCGTTCAGCAAATCAAAGAAGGCGGCGTATCTCTAGAGAAAAAACGCGAGCTTGCTGCAAAGGTATTCCGTCATACGGCGGCTTACGATGCTCTGATTGCGGATTACTTAACGAACTTTGTTGGCGAAACAGAGCCAGAACAGTTCACTGTCACATTTGAGAAAAAACAATCCCTTCGTTATGGAGAAAACCCGCACCAAGCGGCGACTTTCTATGAAAATGCTCTTCAGACCAAAGGTTCTTTGGCTACTGCAACACAATTACATGGAAAAGAACTTTCCTACAACAATATTAAAGATGCCGATGCTGCTCTTCAAATTGTACGTGAATTCACGGAGCCAGCAGCTGTTGCTGTGAAGCATATGAACCCATGCGGCGTTGGGACAGGAGAAACGATTGCAGAAGCATTTGACCGTGCATTCAAAGCAGATGAAACCTCTATTTTTGGCGGTATTGTGGCACTTAACCGTGAAGTAGACAAGCAAACGGCTGACGTTCTGCATACGATTTTCTTAGAAATTGTCATTGCCCCATCCTTTAGCCAAGAAGCACTTGACGTGCTAACAGCTAAAAAGAATCTTCGTTTATTAACACTAGATGTAGAGGCGGATCTCGGGAAAAAAGAAAAGCAGCTGACAAGTGTCCATGGCGGATTGCTCGTTCAGGATATCGACACGTACGGCTTAGAGGAAGCAACGATCTCTATTCCAACGAAAAGAGAACCAACTGAAGACGAATGGAAAGACTTAAAGCTCGCATGGAAAGTCGTTAAGCATGTAAAGTCAAATGCGATCGTTCTTGCGAAAGAGCAAATGACAGCAGGTATTGGTGCTGGTCAGATGAACCGTGTCGGTTCGGCTAACATTGCGATTGAGCAAGCAGGTGAAAAGGCGAAAGGTAGTGCGCTAGGTTCTGATGCATTTTTCCCAATGGGCGATACAGTGGAAGCTGCTGCTAAGGCAGGCGTCACAGCGATCATTCAGCCAGGCGGTTCCATTCGTGATGAAGAATCCATTCAAAAGGCAGATGAATACGGCATTGCCATGGTCTTCACTGGCGTTAGACATTTCAAACATTAAGGGGATGACAGTGTGAACGTATTAATTATTGGCAGAGGCGGAAGAGAGCATACCATCGCATGGAAAGTGAATCAAAGTGAACTTGTCAGCCAAGTATTTGTCGCACCCGGCAATGATGGAATGACAGGCGACGCAAAGCTTGTACCGATCGACGAAGGTGATCATGAGGCGTTAATTCGTTTTGCAAAAGAAAACGAGATCGGCTTAACTATTGTCGGCCCAGAGGTTCCTTTAATTGCAGGTGTGGTGGATGCATTTCAAGAGGCAGGTCTAAAGGTATTTGGACCGAATGCAAAAGCTGCGGTCATTGAAGGCTCAAAGGAATTTGCAAAAGACTTAATGAAGAATTACGATATCCCAACAGCCGCTTATGCTACCTTCACATCGTTTGAAGAAGCGAAGGCATATGTGGAAGAAAAGGGTGCGCCGATTGTGATTAAAGCAGACGGTCTCGCCGCAGGAAAAGGCGTGACAGTCGCGATGACACTTGAAGAGGCGATCGACTGTCTGCATGATTTCTTAGAGGATGAAAAGTTTGGCGATGCCAGTGCATCAGTCGTTATCGAAGAATTTTTAACAGGCGAGGAATTTTCACTAATGGCCTTTGTCAATGGAGAAAAGGTGTACCCGATGGTGATTGCGCAGGATCATAAGCGGGCCTTTGAAGATGACAAAGGGCCGAACACTGGCGGGATGGGTGCTTACTCACCAGTTCCGCAAATTTTAGATGAAGTTGTCCAAAAAGCGGTGGCGGACGTCGTGAAACCGGCGGCTCGCGCGATGGTGCAGGAAGGGCGTCCGTTTACAGGCATTTTATATGCAGGCTTAATGCTGACACCAGAAGGCTCAAAGGTCATTGAATTCAATGCGCGCTTTGGCGACCCTGAAACGCAGGTGGTTCTCCCTCGTCTAGAATCAGATTTAGTCCAAGTATTCCTCGATATTCTAGATGGAAAAGATGTGGACTTACAGTGGAAAAACACTGCGGCTGTCAGTGTGGTTCTTGCATCAGAAGGGTACCCGGAGGACTATGCAAAAGGTACGCCAATCGGTGCTTTGCAAACAACAGTGACTAACGTTGTGACCTTCCACGCAGGAACAAAAAAAGAAAACGATCAATTCGTCACAAATGGCGGCCGTGTAGCGAATGTAACCGCATTTGACGACACATTTGAAGCGGCAAGATCAAGAGTGTATGAAGCGGTTGAAGAAATCATTCAGCCAGGTTTATTTTATCGCCGTGACATTGGCGCCCGTGCACTGAAGGCAGCGGGGAAAACCGTTTAACCAAAACACCTTTCTATCTGATGAGATGGAAAGGTGTTTTTTGTTCATGGGAAGGGATGCCGATTCAATATGAAGAAGTAATATGGGATTACAAATGAAAAGGGAGGAAACATGGAAATCAAAGCATTTATGATCTTTGCAATCGTCATACTTATTTTATTTCTCATAACCATAAATAACGTCATGTTGTTTGCATTTAAGCACAATAAAATGAAAAAGGGCTTAGCCATTAGTTATATGATCATTTCAATTTTTTCTGGCATCGCTATTTCTTCATTTTTAATTTGGAAGTTTTTCATTAGCTAAGAGAGGAATGAGTGTATGGTGCAATTGAAGAAACTTGCAAACGAGCGTTTTTCTGCTTTGATCTGTATGGATTCATTTAATGAGCGAATTCGTTTAGATGATTACAGCGGCAGCGTGCGGGATGTCATTCAGTCCGTTCTTCAGGAAGCGGCGGACTGCAAGGCTTCTAAGGTCATTGTAAAAGTAAGGCGTGAGCATATGCCTCTTTTTTTAGAAAAAGGTTTTCGGCTTGAAGGCGTGTTTTCTCATTATTTTCTTGGAAGTGATGCGTACGGCATGTCGCTTTTTCTCACTGAGGGTAGAATGAATAGCCCGTATTGGCTGAAGGAAGATGAGATCGTCGCATCCATTCAAGCGAAGGAGATTAAAAAAGACCAAGGCACGTGGCAGGATGAGTATGTGATGAGGAAAGCAGATACGCAGGATATTCACAAACTGGCGAAGCTCTATGATACCGTCTTTGAAACGTATCCCACGCCAATGAACGAGGCAGATTATATCCAAAAGGTAATGGAGGAAGGGACGGTTTTTTATGCCGTTGAACATGACGGTCACATTGTGAGTGCAGCATCCGCTGAAATCAATGCGCCGTATGGTCATGCGGAATTAACAGATTGTGCAACCCTTCCATCATATAGAAAACTAGGATTCATGCATCATTTGATTCTAGCACTCGAAAAGGAACTTCAATCCATGCACATTTATGTCTTTTATTCTCTCGCACGTGCACTTTCCTATGGAATGAATCAAGTGTTTTATCAGCTCGGCTATACGTATACCGGGCGCTTCCAAAATAATTGCTATATTTTTGACAAAATTGAAGATATGAATCTATGGGTCAAAACGCCGAATGAATCATGAAATGGTTCTCATCTGATCAAGCAGACCAGAAAGGCGGTACGCCATAATACTAAGCTGCAGCTTCATCCGATCATCCGTGGATTTGAGGCTGCAGCCTGTTCTCGTTTCAATTTGTTTCAACCGGTAGCTTAATGTATGTCTGTGAATAAACAATTCTCCCGCAGATTTTTGGATATTTTCATTATGTGCCAAATACACTTCGAGTGTATGGATCAGGTCAGCTCCCTGTTTTTTCGTATAAAGTAAAGGGCTTAACAGCTCCACGTAAAAATCATGCAAATTCATACCCGCTTCATTCATTTCAAGAAGCATGCCGTATAAGCCGAGCTTCTGATAATGAATGATGCTTTCGTCTGTTTTTAAAAGCGGCAGAAGCCTTGCTGCATACTGTGCTTCCTTTGCGCTTTTTGCAAAGAGACTGATCTGGTCATAGGCTCTCCCGATACCAATGACAATCGGATGGACGGGGAAAAAATAAGACCAAGTGCTCCGGCACTCCTCTGATGCGCGATACCACTCCGTTTCTTGAAATGCTTTTTTTTCCGCCGGTGTCAGGACAAAAATGGAATCGAGCCTTGCCTTTAGTAAAAAAGGAATATGTCTGCGTTCAAATATCGACGTGAGTAATTGAGAGAGACGCTGCATCATTTGGTGATCGAGCTGTGTGTGCTGATGCTGAAATTGAAAGTAGATGACGACCTGTTCATCGCTCATATCATATTGCAGCTTTCTTGCTTGTTCGATGACATAGCTTTCTTCTGTGTATTGCTGCTGCAGCATATCATCTAACAAATGTCCCTGCATTTGGTTTTCTGTATCTTGAATGGCTTTTTGCTTCAGCCATTCAATCGCATACACCGCCCCGGCATGCTCGATGGCGATTGCGTCGAGATGGTGCCACGTTTCTTTTTTCTTTAAAGCCACAATAAACCCAAAAATATCGCCCATTGCAATGACGGGGCATGCAGCCAGAACAAACGCACCACATGTGTTATAGACGAGCCGTCCTTTCTCCTCAGCCTGCTTGAGAAGAGGTGTCGTTTCAATTGGTTCGTGATCTGTTTGAAAGCCAAAAGCAGGAGAATACGCTACTACATCTGTTTCGAGGTGAGCCGCTGTTTGATGTAAAAATACATCTAGCACGACGATATTTGCCGCAGTGAGATGTGCCAACTCATCTGTAATTTGCGTGACATTTTTATTGCTGACATTTAAATGGGTCAATCTTTGATGAATGGCAGAAGAATATTTCAGTTGATGGAGCTGGCTGCTGACGATTTGCTCTAGGACGGCTTTTGTAATGTCTGAGAAATTGACATGTGAAGGAATCTCGATGAGTGGAATGCCGCTGTTTTTTGCCGCTTGAATGAGTGATGCAGGGATTTCTGTTAAGTACACGCCTTTATAAATCGCAATGGCGGATAGACGATCAGATTGAATTAGTTCCTCAAGCCGGGCGCGTCTTTCTTTATTTTCTGCAAGTCCAAATCCAGTTGTGACAAGTAATTCCCCTTCGGAAAGTCTGGAAGTGTCTTCGATAATTTCCACTATGGTCACCCACTGAATGAGGCGGTCCAGTCCATTTTCCCCAGCAAGCAGCGTTGTTTCCTTCATGATATCGAGCGAGAGTGCATCTTTGACGAGAATCGCCATAGACTCATGACCTCCTTTTGAACACTCTTATACATGATGTATAAAAAATGCGTCTGAAATTCGGGCATGTGGCGAATGGAGGATGACTGCCCTCTTGATTAAGCTAATCTTATAACAAGTATACAAAATTTTCTTGCGATTCATGAAAAAGAAAGATGCAGCTGCTGACGAGAGAGGGAGGAATGACAAAGTGGAGACCCGGGATTACTTAATCAAACCGATGTTGAATCAGCATTATCCTGTGGCTGTGAAAGGAGAGGGGATTTATTTATATGATCGGGACGGGAAAAAATATTTAGACGGCTCATCTGGTGCTGTCACCGCAAGCATTGGACATGGCATACGAGATATTATTGATGCCATGACAGAGCAAGCGGAAAAGGTAAGCTTTACGTACAGATCACAATTCACAAATGAACCAGCAGAAGAACTTGCCTATGAATTGAGTACGCTTTGTCCAGGTAACCTGAACTGGTCTTTTTTTGTCGGAAGTGGGTCAGAGGCAACGGAGACTGCGATGAAAATTGCGATTCAGCATTGGCAGGAGCAGGGGAAGGCTGAGAAGAATCACATCATCTCAAGATGGATGAGTTATCACGGCATCACACTCGGTGCGCTGTCGATGTCGGGACATATTGCAAGGAGAGAGCGCTTTGAACCACTGCTTGAAAAGCATCCGGTGCTGTCACCGCCATATAGCTACCGTTCATGGCTGCCAAAGGAAGAAAGCAAGCAGGTCGAATGGTATGTCCAGGAATTTAAAACGGTCATTCAGCGTATAGGAAAAGAGAGGATTGCGGCTTTTATCGCAGAGCCGATTGTTGGAGCAGCAGGAGCGGCACTCGTACCGCCAGACGGATATTTTCAGGCAATGAAGCGTGTCTGTGAGGAAAACGATATTTTAATGATTGCAGATGAAGTCATGACAGGCTTTGGACGAACTGGGAAAATGTTTGCCATGGAACATTGGGGCGTCGTCCCAGACATTATAGTACTTGGAAAAGGCATGAGTGCCGGCTATTCACCGATTGCGGCAGCTGTCTCAGCGGATCATGTGATCGAACCGATTCTTAGCGGATCAGGTGCTGTGATGGCAGGGCACACATATAGCGGCAACCCGCTGTCAGCAGCCGTCTCGCTGGCTGTCATTCGATATATGAAAAAACACCAGCTTCCAGAACGAGCTGATCTGTCTGGCCGATATTTAATGAATGCTTTAAAGGATTTGCAAACAAACCACTCCATCATAGGAGATGTGAGAGGTAAGGGACTGCTCGTTGGAATTGAATTTGTCGCAGACCGATTATCGAAAACACCATTTCCTGCCCATGCTCAAATGACGCATTTAGTCGTTGAGACGGCCAAGCAAAATGGTTTGCTTGTTTATCCAGCAAGCGCTGGAGAGGATGGGGTGGGAGGTGCAGCGGTCATGATCGCACCGCCGCTTTCCATCACGCAGCAGGAGATGGATGAACTCATTCATTTATTCGGGCAGACCATGACGCAGGTCGAACAAGAAGTCATCAACCGAGGGTTTTTCCCATCTGCTATGTAGGGAGGAAAGAGGATGAACAAAACAGCGAATCTTGATAAAGTGATCACGCGTTTTAAGGACGGGATGACCATCATGTTTGGCGGATTTGGCGGTGTGGGGTCCCCGCCATCATTGATCGATGCCATCCTAGAAGCCAATATCAAAGGCCTAACACTGATCGGAAACGATGCAGGCTTCCCGCAAATTGGTGTTGGCCGGCTGATCACAGAAGGAAGAGTCAAGAAAATCATTGCTTCTCATATTGGCTCAAATCCAGTTGCCGGGCAAAAAATGCAGGCGGGTACGCTTGACGTTCTGTTCTACCCGCAGGGCATTCTAGCAGAAAAGATAAGGGCAGGCGGGATGGGCTTAGCTGGCATTGTGACAGATGTCGGCATGGATAGCCTCAATCTCGATGAGAAACAGCTTGTGCCGCTAAGTGGAAAGAATTATATTCTTGAGCCTGCACTGACTGCGGATATCGCCATTGTGAATGCCCTCAAAGCAGATGAAGCAGGCAACCTGATTTTTGATAAAAGTGCACGGAATACAAACCCGATCGTGGCGATGGCAGGAGACTGGACCATTGCGGAAGTAGAAGAGATTGTGCCTGTGGGCAGGCTTCATCCAGAAGAAATCGTGACACCAGGCGTATTTGTGAACCAGATCGTGCAATCAAAAGGAGTGAACTGGACATGGGCATGGGAGACATCGATTTAAGACACCGCATAGCCAAACGCGCGGCACAGGAAATTGAAGATGGCATGATTGTGAATCTTGGGATCGGCATCCCGACCCTTGCAGCTGAATACATTCCACCACATTATCAGGTGTGGCTGCATGCCGAAAACGGCATTATGGGGGCAGGGGCCTCACCAGTACGAGGAGAAGAAGACCCGAATTTGTGCAATGCCGGCGGTTTTCCGATTACGTTAACAAAAGGCGGCTCATATATGGATAGCACAACCGCTTTTGGCATCATTCGAAAAGGGATGCTGGATATGACGATTTTAGGTGCACTTGAAGTCAGCAGTCAGGGTGATCTTGCCAATTGGATAGTGCCAGGTAAACGAGTGCCGGGTATGGGTGGAGCAATAGAGCTCGCGCAAAAGGCAAAAAAGGTTGTCGTGGTGATGAGCCACCTTGATAAACACGGACAATCAAAGGTGAAATCAACCTGTACACTGCCCTTAACCGCTAAATCTTGTGTGGATTTGATTATTACGGATATGGCAGTCATTGAGGTCAAATCACAGCTGCTCATTTTACGTGAAGTCATGCCGCCGTTTCAGCCGGAAGATGTCATGAGGGCGACGGAAGCACCATTAATTTTAGCGCCTGATGTCAAATCTGTTGTGTAGAAAGGATGACCAACTTGAAGCCGATCACACGTATCAGAAACTGGATGAAAGAGCATAAGGAGGAAGCCGTGACACTTCTTCAGCAAATGGTGCAATGTGAAAGCATACAAGGGAATGAACAAGAAGTGCAGCAAATCGTAGCAAAGAAGCTTTCTGCCATTGGCTTTGATGTTGACGTATGGGACATCGGCGGCGATGACCTGCTGAATCATCCGTATTTTTATTCCCCGAGGCGTTCCTTTAAAGGAAGTCCCAATGTCGCTGGACGTTTGAAAGGAAAAGGGGGCGGCAAATCCATTTTATTAAATGGCCACGTAGATGTTGTTCCAGCAGGAGATACGAAACAATGGACATATCCGCCCTACAGCGGGCATATCATAAACGGGAGACTTTATGGACGCGGGGCAACAGATATGAAAGGCGGAAACGTTTCTTTACTTTTTGCACTAGAGGCACTGCATGCGCTTCAGATTCCACTGAAGGGAGATGTCGTGTTTCATAGTGTCGTAGAAGAAGAGAGCGGCGGCGCAGGCACTCTTGCAGCCATACTGAGAGGATACACAGCAGATGCTGCCATCATTCCAGAGCCAAGTCATATGAAAATCTTTCCGATTCAGCAGGGATCTAAATGGTTCAGACTGCATATTAAAGGTAGGGCAGCTCATGGCGGAACAAGATATCATGGCGTTTCCGCTATTGAAAAGAGCACGATCGTCCTTTCACATATAGCGGCACTTGAAGAAGAAAGAAATCAGCGAATCACCGAGCCTCTGTTTCAGCATATCCCAATACCGATCCCCATCAATATCGGGAAAATTCAAGGCGGTGATTGGCCGTCCTCTGTAGCGGATCTGGTCACAATGGAGGGCAGGCTCGGGGTGATGCCAGGTGAGACGGTTGAGCAGGCAGAGAAGGAATTAGAACATTGGATGGCGGGACTCGGAGAAAAAGATGAATGGTTCAAAGAACATCCTGTGGAGGTCGAATGGTTTGGGGCACGATGGCTGCCAGGTTCAATCGACTCTGATCATCCACTTCTAGGTTTATTGAAGAAACAATATGAAGCGGTCATGAAGCAGTCGCCAAAGGTCGAAGCCGCTCCTTGGGGAACGGACGGCGGATTACTGTCACAGGCGGCAGGTATCCCGATCATCGTGTTCGGACCTGGAACAACGGAGCTTGCCCATTATCCGAATGAGTCCATTGAGATTGAGCATGTGATGAAAACAGCAGAAATTATTGCAGGTACAATGGTGGAATGGTGTGAAGCAGCGAAATGATGAAAGCAGAAAATAAGCACAAAAAAGAAGGCTGTTCTACTCAGCCTTCTCTTTATGTGTGTCCTGCTGTTCACACATATATGTCACTGGACAAAACCGAAGAATGCCAGATCCCAGCTTCATACCGCCAAACATGATGCTGAAAAGCAGCATTTTACTCCATGGTTTTCTAGCATATAAGGATCCAGCCACAGTGCATATTGTCATTCCGCAGGCAATTCTAATGAACGCTTCCATTAAGCCGAGATTAGGTTTCATTGAAGGTGAATCTCCTTTTTTAAATATTTTAATTGTGATTTCAAGAAATTGTAACGTTTCATTAATGCGTAACTTGGTTCGTTATGTTACGATAGGGCTAATACAAATGAAGGAGAGTATGTGAATGTCCGAACGTACTTTTAATTGGAGAAACAATGACATCCGCACACAAATCGATGTAGTCGACTCAAAAATAGTTCCAACACTCCTTTTAACCAATGGACTCGTGCTTAACCCGTTTTTGAAGCAATGGGTGAAGGCAAATATTTGGATACATGATGATCGAATTGTTTATGTCGGAGCAGAGCTTCCTCAAAATAAATCAGCTAAACGTGTGATTGATTGTGAAGAGAAATACATTGTGCCTGGGTATATAGAGCCTCACGCGCATCCGTTCCATATTTATAATCCCCAATCACTTGCAGAATATGTGTCTCAATTTGGCACAACAACGATGGTCAGCGATAACTTATTTCTTCTTTTGCAAAGCAATGAAAAGAAAGCGCTTTCCACTCTGTGTGAATTAAAACAGCAGCCATTTCAGTATTTCTGGTGGTCCAGATACGATCTTCAAACAGAAGTCAGATACGAAGATGAGATGCTGCCGATCAACTACCGTAAGGAATGGATTGACCATCCTGACGTCCTTCAAGGCGGCGAATTAACAAGCTGGCCGAGACTGATGGACGGTGACGATCTCATTTTATATTGCATGCAAGAAACGAAGAAGCAGAGAAAACGAATTGAAGGGCATTTCCCCGGGGCTTCTGAGAAAACGCTAACAAAAATGAAACTGTTTGGCGCAGACAGTGATCATGAAGCGATGAATGCGGACGATGTGTTAAAACGCTTGTCTCTTGGCTACCATGTTTCATTGCGGCATTCTTCCATCCGCCCAGATTTAGTGAACATTTTAAGAGAACTGCATGAGCGTGATTTTAGGCATTATGATCACTTTTTCTATACAACAGATGGAGCTGCGCCTCATTTTTATGAGGAAGGGATGATTAATCGCTTAATTTCCATTGCTCTTGAAGAAGGCGTGCCGATCATTGATGCGTATAATATGGCGACATTTAACATTGCGAAATACTATCAAATTGATGACTTATTAGGTGTTGTCGGTCCAGGCCGGCTGGCTTCTTTGAATATTTTAGATGATCCAATGAACCCAAATCCTGAAACGGTGATATCTAAAGGGGTTATCCTCAAATTAGATGGAGAGAACCAGCATCAATTCCAAGAAACAAAATGGGAAAATGGTGGGCTTGTTCCATTAGATTTAGGCTATGACTTGACGTTGAGTGATTTGCAATTCTCTATGCCGCTAGGTGTCAAGATGAGAAATGCCGTCATTATGGAGCCTTATACAGTGGAAATTGATAACTCGGTTAACCAGCTGTCATGTGACCATGATCAAAGCTTCTTTAGCCTGATTGACCGAAAAGGCGAGTGGCGTGTAAATACGATGCTTAAAGGTTTCGCAAACAAAGTGCAAGGCTTTGTCAGCTCGTTTTCGCTCACGGGTGACATTTTAGTGATCGGGAAAAATAAAGAAGATATGATGCTGGCACATAAGCGAATGAAAGAAATTGGCGGGGGAATCGTACTCACAGAGAACGGGAAAATTTTGCACGAAATTCCGCTGCAATTATCAGGCTGTGCATCGGCTGAACCGTTTGAGACTGTTCTTCAGCAGGAACAAACATTGCGCGAGCTTCTCATTGAGCGCGGATACCCATTTGACTGTCCTATTGATACACTTGTCTTTTTCCAAAGTACACATTTGCCGTATATTCGAGTGACACCAAGAGGAATATTTGATGTCATGAAAAAAACTGTACTCTTTCCGTCTATAATGCGTTAAAATATAACAGAGTGGAGCTGTATCATCTTTGCTGTATTTCTGACTGCTGTTATAGGGCAGAATTGAGCAATGGTTCTCTTCACTGCCATGTAAGTGAAATGTAGCTTATGTGGAGCTGTTGACAAAGCAGAGGGCTTTGACATGACGAATGAAGTACCCTAATTGTAAAATGAATTCTGTCGGTTACGCTGACCGGCCCACATATGTTGAAAGAATAGAGTAAGGCGGGACGTGTTTGTCGTCTCGCCGAGCTGTCGAAGTGATCTTTATACTGAAAGCAAACAAGTTTGTCAGATTGTCGAACAAGGAAAATGACAGAACTTGTCGAATTTGTTTACGATAAAGAAGCTTCGGCTTACGAAAGAACCTGACGGCATTTTCAGCGTAGAACCCAACCTGTCATGATCTGTTCAAAGCTCATTGCTGAGGTTTAAAAAAATTAGTCAGGAAAGATACCGCTTTCTCAGAAGAATATCGTGCGAAGTGGTGTGGCAATAGTAAAGGAGAAGATGTATTAAGATGCAAATTGATAAATTAAGGGGAAAAAGCTTAGATCAGTTATTCAACTCCATCTTATCCCTTAAAGACCTGGAAGAATGCTATCGATTCTTTGATGATTTGTGTACCATCAATGAAATCCAATCTTTATCACAGCGTCTTGAAGTAGCGCGTATGCTTCGCGAGGGGAACACGTATCATAAAATTGAGACGGAAACAGGTGCAAGCACCGCAACTATCTCACGTGTCAAACGTTGCTTGAACTACGGCAACGATGCCTATACGATGGCACTTGACCGCGTAGCAGAACAGCAGGAAAATGACGAAACAAAATAAAGCAGCTTTCACTGTAAACAACCCCATTCACGAAAATGGACTTGTTTACAGTTTTTTTATGGAGAGCGCAATGAGAAGGCAAGCAGGGACTGAAAAAACTTTACTTTAGCTCGCCCATAGCTAAAAAGTTAATGAAAAAAAGGTGCGTTTTCGCACCTTTTCAAGCTAGACAGATGGCTGTGTGCTTGAGAACGTCGGCACTTCACTTGTTTGGCCATTCTCTTGTCTAAAGATAATATGTTTTTCAGTAAAATGAATAGGCGATTCGATTCCCGCTGCTGCGGATAAGTTGAACAGACCTTCTCTAAGAGACAGGATATAATTGCATACTCGGTATTTTTTTTCTTCAATCGATAAACCCTTTTGCAGCTTTGGATCTGTCGTAGCGACACCGACTGGGCATTTATTCGTGTGACATACTTGTGCGCGAATGCATCCGACTGAAAACATAAGTCCTCTGGCAATATTCACAAAGTCAGCACCCATCGAAAGGGCAATCGCCATTTTATCAGGCGAGAGAAGCTTACCAGAAGCAAAGAGCTTCACCTGATCTCTGACACCGTATTCCTTCAATATTTGATGAACCATTGGAAGTGCCGTGAAAATCGGAAGCCCTGCGGAATCTGCCAATTCATGAAAGGACGCACCTGTACCGCCTTCTCCGCCATCAACCGTAATAAAATCAGGGTGTTTCCCGCTTTTTTTCATATAGCTGGCAAGCTCTTCAATGTTTTCTTTATGTCCGACAACAAGCTTGATTCCAACAGGCTTCCCGCCTATACTTCGCAGCTCCTCAATGAAATCAAACATGTCAGGGATGGAGTGGAACATCTCAAAGCGGTTTGGGCTATCAATGGATTGATGAGGCGGCAATTTGCGGATGTTCGCAATTTCTTCGGTGACCTTTTCGCCATCAATATGACCGCCGCGCGTTTTTGCCCCTTGTGCCAGCTTGAGTTCAAACGCTTTGACTTCCTCGTGCTCGCTTTTTTTCTTGAATTCTTCAAAGGAAAATGCGCCATCCTCTGTTCTAACACCAAATAGACCGGGACCAATTTGGCAGATGATATCGGCGCCACCTTTAAGATGATAAGGAGAAAGCCCGCCTTCACCTGTGTTCATCCATGTACCGCCGGCCATTTTTAATCCTGAGGATAAAGCTGCAATCGCTCTGTCGCCTAAGGAGCCGTAGCTCATGGCGGATTGACCAATCAGTCCTTTCACATGGAAAGGTTTTTGACATGTGTGTTCGCCAATGACTTGTACATCCTCTTGATGGAGAAAATAAGGCTTTGCTTCGACCTCTTTAAAATGTTCACTTCTTCGCAGTAAATTATCTTGATCAATTTGATACACTTTCGTTTGAATTTTTTCAGATTGATCGATGCGTAATTCATTCCGCTGCTTTGGAAATAGGACGTTTCGAATGTAATAGCCAGGCTTGTCAAAATCACGTTTTGATCCAAAGCCCATCGTCCGGCTTTTGTACTTTCCAGACATGACCGCCTGCTCGTATTCTCTTCTTGAGAAAGGCAGCTCCTCTCGATCATTCAGAAACAAATATTGGCGAAGCTCAGGCCCTATTTTTTCAAAAATAAACCGCAGATTTCCAATAACTGGATAATTACGCAGGACTGAATGTTCTTCCTGTTTTTCATCCCTCATCCAAATCCAGAAAAATAAAATGATGGGTATGATGAAACAAATGACTAGCAGTACGCTGATGACAAGTAAGGTTGTTGTCACGAAAATCCCCTCTTTTCTCATTCATTGCTGTTGTTATTCCACTTTTCATGAAAAGAGAAACCACATGAACATATCGTAACGTTTAGAAATGAAAAGGCGGGGTAACTTACAAATAAGATGTTAAGGGGAGGGAACATTCATGAATAAGCGTCCAAATGCGTATGTACTTGCAGGATTAGGGGTTGGAGGAGCTGTGTTATTAGCGGTCAAAAATAAACAGCATCTGAAAAAATGGGCAAGCATGTTCCAGTCAGATAAAAAGATTCCTGAAAAAGCCGGCCACCCCGATCCGTTAGATATCCAAGACAACAAAATGGTCGATGAAGGGGCTATGACATCCGTCCATTATTTTAATGAAGTGAGACAATAGTTTGAAAAGCCGTTTTGACCATTCAAAACGGTTTTTTCTTGTCTTTCTTTTGACGTGATATCGAAGAGGATTGACAATGGTAAATCCGATCAGTCCATTGTGATTAGGCATCGAGAATTGAAATTCAATGCCCGATAAATGATAGGTTGAGAGAACCTCCTGATCCGTAAAACGTAACGAAAGCTCGTCCTCATATACCGGCGTGTTCTGGAGAACTTTCGCTTCTTCTGCAAATAACTCCAGCCCAGCCACTCTTCCCTCTTTGTCGATGTCTACGTTCACACATTCATTCACGTCTAATTCAACGGTTTCTTTGATTGTCCCGATTCCAGGCGAGATGAGATAGATGTATCCGATGTCGATCGTTTGATCATATGTGATGGTTCTTTTCAAAACATTCACCTGCCAATAGATAGTAAAATGTTCCTTTATTGTATAATATCATGTGATGAGACGAAGCACTCGTATTTCAGTTCAGTATCAATATATGTATCTCCCTCAGTCCCTCTCGAAGTGGATCTTTCCATATAGTCTGCATTTGCCTCACATAGGGTTAAAATCATCCATTTTCAAAAGAATGAAACTTTTAGCTGAAAGAGGTTACCCATTTTTTGCGGTCACTGATTTTGTTATAATATTTAAATGGAATGAAACGAATGGAGGAACGTTTTTCATGTATGATGTTACCGAGTGGAAGCATGTCTTTAAACTCGATCCAAATAAAGAAATTTCCGATGAACAGCTAGAAGCGATTTGCGAATCTGGGACGGATGCCATATTGATTGGCGGCAGTGACAATGTGACAGAGGACAATGTGCTTCAATTGATGTCAAAGGTCCGCCGGTTTCTAGTACCTTGTGTGCTGGAAATCTCAACACATGAGATGATTGTGCCGGGCTTCGATTTGTATTTCATCCCGACCGTCTTAAACAGCTCTCATCCTGACTGGATTGTTGGGCTTCATAAGGACGCGATGAAGGAATTCGGTGATTTGATGTCAATGGAAGAGATTGTGCCAGAAGGCTATGTGATCTTAAATGAAGATTGTAAGGCGGCCAAGCTTACAGAGGCAAATACAGCACTGGATATCGATGACGTAAGGGCATATGCAAGAGTGGCAGAGCATTTGATGAAGCTTCCCGTTTTTTATCTAGAATACAGCGGAACGCTTGGAGACATAGAGCTTGTGAAAGAAACGAAAGCAGTACTTCATGAAACAGTTCTTTTTTATGGCGGAGGCATTCAGAACGCAAAGCAGGCAAAAGACTTCTCACAGCATGCAGACGTTGTTGTTGTAGGGAACGTCATTTATGACAATTTCAAAGAAGCATTAAAGACAGTGGGTGCAGTCAAAAAGTCATCATAGTCAAACAAGACGAAACAGGTTAAAATAGAACATAAGTTCGAATTGGCGGTGAATGGAATGAATGAAATATCGAATCATCTATTAGAAGGGCTGAATGACGCGCAGAAGGAAGCGGTCAAAGCAACAGACGGTCCTTTGTTGTTGATGGCAGGAGCAGGAAGCGGGAAGACACGGGTGCTCACACATCGAATTGCCTACTTAATGGCAGAAAAGCACGTGGCTCCGTGGAACATTTTAGCGATTACGTTTACAAATAAAGCAGCACGTGAAATGAGAGAACGTGTCCAGGCTATTTTAGGGCCTGGGGCAGATGACATTTGGATATCTACGTTCCACAGCATGTGTGTCCGCATTTTAAGACGCGATATTGACCGCATTGGTGTGAATCGCAACTTCTCTATTTTAGACACATCTGACCAGCTTTCAGTCATTAAAAACATTTTAAAAGAACGAAATATCGACCCTAAAAAGTTCGACCCACGCAGCATTTTAGGATCCATCAGCAGTGCAAAAAACGAACTCATTGATGCAGAGGAATACGCCAAAACAGCCGGCGATTACTATGATCAAGTGGTCAGCGACGTCTATACAGATTATCAAAAGCGATTACTCAAAAACCAATCACTCGATTTTGATGATTTAATTATGATGACGATCCGTCTGTTTGAGCGTATCCCTGAAGTATTAGAGCACTATCAGCGAAAATTCCAATACATTCACGTGGACGAGTATCAGGATACGAACAGAGCGCAGTACATGCTTGTGAAACTGCTCGCTCAGCGTTTTCAAAATATATGTGTTGTTGGTGACTCAGATCAGTCCATTTATCGCTGGCGCGGAGCGGATATTACAAACATTCTGTCCTTTGAAAAGGATTATCCGTCCAGTGAAGTGATTCTGCTTGAGCAAAATTATAGATCGACGAAACGCATTTTACATGCCGCAAATACGGTCATACAAAACAATGCAAACCGGAAGCCAAAAAATCTTTGGACAGAAAATGATGAAGGAGCGAAGATTGCCTATTACCGCGCAGATAATGAATTCGGTGAAGGGCAATTTGTCGCTGGAAAGATTCATCAGCTTCATCAGAGCGGTAAGCGTAAATTATCTGATTTTGCAATCCTTTACCGGACCAATGCCCAGTCTCGTGTCATAGAGGAAACTTTATTGAAGTCAAACATTCAATACAACATTGTCGGCGGCACAAAGTTCTATGACAGAAAAGAGATCAAGGACATTTTGGCGTACTTACGCCTAGTGGCAAACCCAGATGACGATATTAGTTTTGCACGAATTGTGAACGTGCCAAAACGCGGAATCGGTGCGACATCTGTTGATAAAATTGCAGCATATGCGGAGATGAATGATCTGTCTATGTTTGAAGCACTTGGTCAGGTGGACTTCATTGGACTGAGTGCAAGGGCAGCCAATGCGCTTGATGAGTTCAAACAGCTGATTGATCAGATGACAAACATGCAGGATTATTTATCTGTCACTGAATTAACTGAAGAAATCCTAGAGAAAACAGGCTATCGTGAAGCGCTGAAGCTCGAAAAAACGATTGAAGCACAAAGCCGCTTAGAAAATATTGACGAGTTTCTATCTGTCACTAAGAACTTTGAAGAACAAAATGAAGACAAGTCACTTGTGACCTTCTTGACAGATCTCGCCCTCGTTGCAGACATTGATAAGCTGGATGAAAATGAGGAAGAAGATCAGGATGCCGTCATCTTAATGACTCTTCACGCCGCAAAAGGTCTAGAATTCCCTGTTGTTTTCTTAATGGGGATGGAGGAAGGTGTCTTCCCGCACAGCCGTTCATTAATGGAAGATGCAGAGATGGAAGAGGAGCGCCGCCTCGCATACGTAGGCATCACACGGGCTGAGGAAGAGCTTTATTTATCGAGTGCGAAAATGAGAACACTCTTCGGCCGGACGAACATGAACCTTGAATCAAGATTCATTCGAGAAATACCAGCTGATTTATTGGACAACCTAAATGAGAAGAAGGAAACGAAAACACCGTTTGGCCAAACGAGAGAAAGACCGCAAAGACGAGGCCCTGTCTCACGTCCGCAAACACAAACGATTCAAAACACAGGCGGCGGCAATATTGGCTGGGCTGTGGGTGATAAAGCGGCTCATAAAAAATGGGGCGTTGGTACGGTTGTGAGTGTGAAAGGCAGCGGAGACAGCACAGAGCTTGATATTGCCTTCCCAAGCCCTACAGGCATTAAGCGTCTTCTCGCAGCATTTGCGCCAATCGAGAAGCAGTAAACGAATAGGACTGACAAAACGGATGAATTGAAAGGAAGAAGCAGATGGACAAAGAAGCAGCGAAACGCCGGATCGAGGAACTGCACCAGATTTTGAATCAATACAACTACGAATATCATACACTTGATCGTCCAAGTGTTCCTGACGCTGAATATGATGCGCGGATGCGTGAGCTGATCTCTCTAGAGGAAGAGCACCCTGATTTAAAAGCAGCGGATTCCCCTTCCCAAAGAGTAGGTGGCGCTGTTTTAGACGCCTTTCAAAAAGTGCGTCACGGCACACCGATGCTCAGCCTAGGGAATGCGTTTAATGAACAGGACCTTCTTGATTTTGACCGCCGGGTTCGTCAAGCAGTCGGTGACGATATCGCATACAATGTCGAGCTGAAAATTGATGGACTCGCTGTTTCTCTCCGTTATGAAAACGGCGTGTTTCTTCGAGGTGCTACGCGCGGCGATGGAACAACGGGTGAGGATATTACTGAAAACCTGAAAACCATTCGTTCTATCCCGCTTAAAATCAAACGCCCTCTGTCGATTGAAGTGAGAGGCGAGGCGTTTATGCCAAAACCTTCCTTTGAAGCATTAAATGAAAAAAGAATTCAAATCGAAGAAGAGCCGTTTGCAAACCCGCGTAATGCGGCTGCCGGTTCACTTCGTCAGCTTGATACGAAAATTGCAGCGAAACGAAACCTTGATATATTCGTCTACAGTATAGCGGAGCTTGATGAAATCGGTGTTGAAACGCAAAGCGCAGGACTTGATCTTCTCGACGAACTTGGCTTTAAAACGAACAAAGAAAGACGGATGTGCCAAACGATTGAAGAAGTGATCGACCTCATTGAAACACTGAAAACAAAACGTGCCGATTTCTCATATGAAATCGATGGAATTGTCATCAAAGTCGATTCACTGGCTCAGCAGGAAGAGCTTGGCTTTACAGCAAAAAGTCCGCGCTGGGCGGTTGCGTACAAGTTTCCGGCTGAAGAGGTCGTGACGAAGCTGCTTGATATTGAACTAAGTGTCGGACGTACAGGCGTGATCACACCAACAGCAATTCTTGAGCCTGTCAAAGTAGCAGGAACGACAGTGCAGCGTGCTTCTCTTCATAATGAAGATTTGATCAAAGAAAAGGATATTCGCTTGTTTGATCAAGTGATTGTGAAAAAAGCGGGTGATATTATTCCCGAAGTCGCAGGTGTACTTGTCGATCAGCGTACTGGCGAAGAAAAGCCGTTTCACATGCCAACTGAATGTCCAGAGTGTCATAGTGAGCTTGTACGAATCGAAGGCGAAGTGGCCTTACGATGCATCAATCCAGAATGTCCTGCCCAAATACGTGAGGGACTCATTCACTTCGTTTCTCGTAATGCGATGAATATTGATGGGCTTGGCGAGCGGGTCATTACACAGCTTTTCCAAGAACAGCTTGTCTCTCGTGTGTCCGATCTTTACCGATTAACGAAAGAAGAGCTCATTCAGCTTGAACGAATGGGTGAAAAATCTGTCGATAATTTACTGCGTTCAATTGAGCAATCGAAAGAAAATTCTCTTGAGCGTTTACTATTTGGACTCGGTATTCGATTTATTGGTTCAAAAGCGGCAAAGACCTTGGCGATGCATTTCGAAAACATCGATCAATTAAAGCAAGCGACGAAAGAAAAATTACTTGAAGTCGATGAAATTGGTGAAAAAATGGCTGATGCCGTCGTCACGTACTTTGAGAAAGAAGAAATTCTTGATCTGCTGAACGAACTAAAAGAGCTTGGAGTCAATATGACCTACACAGGGCCAAAGCCGGTGAAAGCAGAAGAAAGTGATTCCTACTTTGCAGGAAAAACGATCGTGCTGACAGGAAAATTAGAAGAAATGGCTCGAAACGATGCAAAAGCAGCGATTGAAGCATTAGGCGGGAAGCTGGCAGGAAGTGTGAGTAAAAAAACAGACTTAGTCATTGCCGGAGAAGCAGCGGGAAGTAAGCTGACTAAGGCAGAAGAACTCAATATTGAAATTTGGGACGAAGCTAAAATGCTCGAGGAGCTAAAGAAATAAGAGGAGTGTTATCTATTGAAAAAGTTGTTATTACTGCTGACAATGCTCACACTGGTATTGTCAGCGTGTGCACCTTTAGGGGGAAAGGAAGAGGAAGAGGTCACACAAAAAACGGATGAAACGAAGGAAACAGCCATCATCCCGATGTACAATATCTCTGACTCCTATTACAAAATGGTGCTGCCGTTTAAACAAGGAGCTGCGAGAGGGTTAACAGCGGAGCGTCTCAACACGCGCTTGGACATTGATGAATTTGAAACAGGACTCATGCGCCTCGCAACAGAGTCATTTAATACAAACGACTATCTTTTCCAAGAAGGACAGCATTTAGATGAGGATACCGTTCTCAGCTGGCTGGCGCGCAAAAAAACAGGCAGTGATCTGAAAAAAGCAGAAAAAGACTTTAAGAATTTAGGCTTAAATCCTGCTCTTCCAAACTCAGGTTCGACAAAGTCTAAAAATGAAAATAGTCCAATTTACTTAGCTTCCATGCTAGAGCATAATTACTTAATTCGAAAAGACAAAAACAGCTTACAGCTTGGCGGAGTTGTCATTGGTCTTGCGCTGAACTCTGTGTATTATTACCGTGAAAATATTGGTGACCCGCAGCAAGAGGTGACCATCGATTCTTCGAAAAATTCAAAGAAACTTTTGGCAGAGGGAGAAAAAATCGCTGAACAAGTGATCAAGCGAATTCGTCAAATGGACGGACTGCAAAAAGTGCCTGTCATGATTGCCCTTTATAAGCAAGCACCAAAATCATCTATCGTTCCAGGAAACTTTATCGCCAAAACGGATGTGAAAGCAGGATCAGCTGATATCGGCAATTGGGATACGATCAAAGAGGAGAATGTATTCTTCCCTTCAGATAATGCAAAAAGCAGCTATAAAGATGATTCCGAGCGGTTTGACCGCTTCAAGACAAAGGTCGAAGACTACTTCCCGAATTACACTGGTGTCGTAGGAAAAGGCTTTTATAAAAACGGAAACCTGCAAAAAATGAAAATCGAAATTCCTATGCAATTCTACGGAAAAACGGAAGTCGTTGCCTTCACGCAATATTTAACAGGTGAGGTCATGGATTACTATAAGAGTACCAATATCGAAATCGACATCACTTCTTCTGATCAACAGGAAGCCTTGATCACGAAAAATGCTGAAGACAAAGAGCCTATTGTTCATATATATGACTAAATATAAAAACCGCCTTTTGGCGGTTTTTTAAATTGGGTAATATGTATCAAATTATGAAAATATTGTTATTGAAAGTAGAAGTGTAGAAAATAATGTATTATTATGGGTGATAATGAAGAGAAAATGGAGATAAATATGAAAAATAAATCATTTTACTTTTTATTAGGGGGACAATCTCTAGCTAATTTTGGGGATTCTCTATATGTCCTCGTTCTGACCATCCTGACATATCAATTAACAAATTCTACACTGATTGCTTCAATGGTGGCTGTCTCGCAGTTTGTTGGACAAGCACTTGGAGCAGTACTCATTCCTTTCTTTATGTATCAATTTAAGCTGAAAAGACTCATTATCTATTTGCAAATGTGTCAAATTGCTTTCTTCGGTTGCTTGATTTTCATTTATATTCTACAACTATCAACTTTTACTATTCCTCTCTTTTTTATCATTGTATTTTTCCTTTCTTTGATAGATGGAGGATCCATTCCTGTTCGAAATTCGATGATACCACGTCTAGTAGAAAAGAACTTTTTATTAAAAGCCAATAGTTATATCTTAACTTCTGACCAAATGGTTCTTTTACTAGGCTGGCTTTTAGGAGGGCTGTTTATTGGCATTCTTGGACCGCAGTTTCTTCTATTGACGACACTTTTTTTATACAGTTTGTCGCTCATATCTATGCTCTTTATCATTGAAACTGGGGCTGCAGCTAAACAAGAGCAAAAGTCTGAATCATTTGCTACAAGGGTCTTTTCAGGATGGAAGCTCATGTATGAAAAGCCAATTATTCGAACATTAACGATTTTAGAAATGCTGTCCATGAGCGGTAGAAGTATATGGACTGGTGCCATTATCCTTGTGTATGTCACAGAAGTCTTACACCAGCCTGAAACATGGTGGGGCTTTATTAACGCAAGCTATTTTGGTGGAACCATTCTAGGCGGCCTGCTCGTGCTGCGGTTCGCAAAGCATGTGGAACAGCGTTTGTTTGATCACATTTTTTACAGTTCGGTGATAGTAGCTGTGCTAACTCTTTGCTTAGGATTGAATCATTCAGCATGGATGAGTTTGTTGTTTGTCTTTTTATTAGGGCCAGCTTTTCAGCTTCGCAGCATTTCCATTCGTACCTATGTACAACATACACTGAGTGAAATTGAATTGCCCAAAATACTATCAGCTCAACATACACTATCAACTTTTATATACGGAATGTCCATCCTTGTTATGAGCACCATGACCGATCTCTTTGGGGCAAGAGTCGTTTTTTTTATAAATGTCGCCCTGTTTACTGTGTCGGCCTTCCTAACGTCTAGATTAAAAAATGAACAAACTTAGACATTTTATCTCAAATATTTACAAAAATACTATTATATGTTTTAATATGTTCGTATAAATGTTAACTATATGAAAAGTAGAGGTGGCGTAATTGACTAGTAGTTTAGTATATTGGCCATTAACACATCCGCAGCGGCGCGTGATGAACATGGAAACATTTTATCCAGAAACACCGATCAATCATATTGGCGGTATCATTTTCGTCAATGGACCGTTGCAGCTCGATAAACTGAAGCAGGCCATTGCATTTTGTATTATGATGACAGAATCTCTTCGTCTCAAGCTAGTAGAGAAAGATGGTGAAACGCTTCAATACGTTGATCCAAACGCCGATAACCCTATTCCCACCTATGAGTTTTCCACACATGAAGACATGCTAGCATGGGCTGAAAAAGCCTTCAAAACACCATTTCAATTAACAGAAACCTCCCTTGCCGAATTTGCTGTACTAAAAATCGGTGAACAACAATCCGGTTATTTCATCAAATGCCATCATACAGTAGCAGATGGATGGTCGATGAAAGTAATCATTGATAAAATTAGCCAACTTTACACTGCTCTTACCCAAAGCTCCTCTATCGAAAAAGTAGCAGACAATCATTCTGTATTTATTGATAAAGAATCAAAATATATGAACTCCCCAAGATTTAAAAAAGATCAGCAATTTTGGAAAGAAGCATTATCTGATGTGTCTGATAGTTATTTGGTACAGGGAACTGACCAAATCAAAGGCCATCGGCAAAGCCATTACCTTGATCGACAACTCTCAGAACGAATCTATGAATTTATAGATGCCCATCATTGTTCAATCAACTCTTTATTTACTTTAGGACTTTTCGTTTATTTGCATAAAAGATACCAGCAAAAAGATTTTATTATTGGGACGCCAGTTCTCAATCGTTCCGGACAAAAGGAAAAAGCCACGTCCGGTATGACCGTTAGTACAATGCCATATCGAATGAAGATTGATCCCCATCTATCTTTGTTAGAAAGCTTAACAGACGTTCAAAAAAGCTATAAGGCGTACTTCCTGCATCAGCGTTACCCCTATGATGCACTTGTCAAAGATTTAGAGCTTGCAAAAGCAGGGTATGATCAGCTTTTTCAAATCTATATCAACTCTTACAGCACAAATATGGTACAGGAGATGGAAGGATACAAAGTTGAATACATAGAGCTTTACAATGGCTTCCAGCCATATGGCTTACAAGTTGCTGTGAAAGAATGGGATGACAAAGGGCAAATCGAGCTGCAATATGACTACAAGATCTCAGATTACAGCAATGAAGACATTAACTTTCTACACGAAAGAATGCTTCTCTTTGTCGAAACCATACTCGCTCAGCCAAAGCAGCTGTTAAAAGACGTACTTCTCATGACAGAAGACGAGGAACAACGGGAGCTATATCAATGGAACGACACAGGCGTACTATTTCCACAGAAACAAAAAATCCATGAATTGATCACAGACATGTCAAAGTCTTCTCCTGATCGAATTGCACTTCAGGACGAATCTCATAGCATGACATATGGTGAACTTGAGAGAAAAACCAATCAAATGGCGCATTTTCTACAAACAAAAGGCTTACAAAGACAGGACTTTGTTGCCGTATGTATGAATCATTCACCAGAACTTATTGTGCTACTGCTGGGGATTTTAAAGGCCGGAGGAGCATATGTGCCGATTGATCCTGAGTATCCAGAGGAACGCATTCAATTTATTTTGGATGATAGCCAGGCAAAGCTATTTTTCACAGAACATGCATCTGCATACCATTTTAATGGTGATACGTACAATATCTACAACGTGTGGGATCAGTTGGATCAGTATAATGCGGCACATCCATTCATTGGGGATGCTGAAGACATCGCATACATGATTTATACGTCTGGCTCTACAGGACAGCCAAAGGGAGTCATGATTGAGCACAGAAGCTTAGTGAACTATATTATGTCTGCCAAAACACACTATACTGCTTCACCAGATGATCATTTTGCCTTGTATTCATCCATTGCATTTGATTTAACTGTGACATCCATTTATACGCCTTTGATCATTGGCAGTACAGTGGTGATCTATCGTCAAGAGGATCAGCCAGGCTTTTTATTAGAACATATTTTGTTTGATCAAAAAGCAAAAGTCATCAAGCTGACACCTGCTCATATGGCGTTGTTAACAGATGCTGCACTGTCTCAATCAGTTGTGAAACGGATGATTGTGGGCGGAGAACAATTATCGACCGCTTTGGCCAAAAGAATTACAGAGGCAAGTGATGGAAGGATATCCATCTTTAATGAATATGGACCAACTGAAGCAACCGTCGGCTGTATGATTCATCAATTCCATCAAGATGATGGAGGAACATCGGTGTCAATTGGTGTGCCAATGCCAAATACAGAGATTTACCTTTTAGATGAGAATCAGCAAGCCGTTCTGCCTGGGACAGTAGGAGAAATCTATATTTCGGGTGCGGGTGTCGGCAGAGGGTATTGGCAAAGACCTGATTTGCAGGAATCACGCTTTCTGTCCAATCCATTTGTGAATGATCGCCGCATGTATCGAACAGGTGATATAGCCAGACGAGAAAATGATGGAAAGATTGATTACATTGGCCGAATTGATCATCAAATCAAGCTGCGAGGCTACCGGATTGAGCTCGGTGAAATTGAACTTGCACTGATGGCGCTTGAAGAAGTTGATAAAGCAGCTGTTATTGATCTAACCGATGAATCTGGAGAAAAACAGCTGGCTGCATATATTGAATTAAAAGAAAAAAAGATGACGTCCTTTTTACTTAGAAAGAAATTATCAGATCAGCTTCCAGCTTATATGGTACCTGCCTATTTTATTGTACTAGACGAGCTTCCGCTCACTCAAAACGGAAAAATCAATCGGACGGCACTGCCTGATCCATTGCTGTCTCAAGTGGAAACAGACGTTGAGTGGTCCAAGGAAACAGCGGACATTGAAGAGATCATAGTAGATACAGCCCAAGACATCTTAGGACATGAAACAATCGAACCGACCGATCATTTTTATCAGCTTGGCGGAGATTCCATTAAGGCGATTCAATTTATTGCGAAGTTAAAAGACAAAGGACTCTATTTAAAAACCAAGGATCTTTTTACTTATCCCATTTTGAGAGAAATGGCACAAGTCGTTCAGCAGGAACCTGTCATACATATCTCACAAGAGCAAGCTGTGGGTAATGTGAAATCGATCTCAATTATCGAATGGTTCTGGTCACAGCGGTTAAAAGATGAACATTTCTGGCATCAATCGATCATTGTTCATTCAAAGAAAAAGATGGATGAAACAATCGTACAGGATGCTTTCAAAGAGCTCGTCATTCATCACGATGGACTAAGGTTAAAAGTACATGAGGCAACAAACACACTCTATTATGATGAAGACATTCAAGATATTCCGCTGATAATACACGATTTCACGGCATTGTCAGAAGAGAATGTGGAAGAAGTGCTACAAGAAGTAGGATATCAGGTCAAGCAAAGGACTCATCTTTATCAAGGACCATTGATTCAGGCAGCGCTTTGTCAAACTGGTTCTGAATCACATCTCATCTTTGCCGCCCATCATCTATTAGCTGATGGTATGTCTTGGCAAATTCTTGTGGAGGACTTGATTCAATTATTGCATGCAGAGAAGGTTACAGCAGAAGTGCTTCCGTCTAAAACCCATTCCTATCAAACATTTGCTGAGCGGGTGAATCAGTATGCAGTATCAGAGGGTGTAAAAGAGTCGGTCAGCTATTGGCAAAAAGCAGTGCAGAATATTCAGCCTCTTTATCCAGTTTCTTCAAATGAGGGATATGTCAAAGACGAAGTCAAATTAACCAAGGCATTATCAGTTGAGCTCACAAATCAATTGCTCAATCAAGCGAATCATGCGTATCAAACGCAGCCGCATGAACTGTTAATTTCAGCCTTGACGCAAGCCTGTTATCAGCAAACGAATCAAGAGTGGATTTCTTTGGAATTAGAAGGTCATGGCAGGGATGCTGTAGAGGATGATATCGATGTATCTAGAACGTTCGGCTGGTTCACCACCATGTATCCTGTGAATGTTCATGTGACTGAGTCTCTCTCAGATCACATACGAGCTGTCAAAGAAACGATACGCGAAGTGCCAAATAAAGGGTCAGACTATGGGCTGTTGTCACTCATCAATAGGCAGCTTCCTCCTCATTCAGCACCACAATTACGTTTTAACTATCTAGGTGAGATTGATCAAGTACTTAAACAATCATCTGATTATGAGATGTCTTACTTTACATCGGGGGTTGATTCGTCATTGGATAATCCATTAACAACCGTCATCGATATGGTCGCTACTATCAAGGGCAGGCAGCTGATTTTCCATCTTTCTTTCAGCGCAAAACAGCTGTGTGAAACAGACATGACGCAGCTATTGCAAGCGGTAGAGCAGCAAATTGAGCGTCTTGTACAGCATTGCTTAGAGAAAGAAGGAATCGAATTTACACCGTCTGATTTTGAAACAGTGGATATGTCTCTTGAAGAAATGGATTCATTATTTACATGAGGAAAAATCAGCATGTTATGTATCTTTCATTTTTATTAGCAATCTTATGGGTAAGCAGCTTTGCCGGGGGAATACATGCAAAAGCAGTGATTTCATCTAAAGCCATTGATCAAGTGATAGAAGAGCAGATGAATTTTGGGCGTATTCCAGGTATGTCCGTTGTGGTTGTGAAAAAGGACGAAGTGGTGTACCAAAAAGGCTTTGGTTATGCGGATCGAAAGAAAAAGAAGCAAGTGACATCCAGAACTTTCTTTGAAATTGGATCTACATCAAAGGCGTTTACCGCTCTTGCTATTGTGGAGTTAGAGAAACAAGGAAAACTTCATTTGAAAGATCCGGTGAGCAGCTATATTCCAGGTTTTTTTCCAACATACAATGGAAAGCCTCAGCGTTTAACGGTGGAGCAATTAATGCATCACACAAGCGGCATTCCCTTTCAATCCATTGCACTTATCCAGCCTGATACTGCAAAGGATGCGTTGAAAAAAACAGTTGATCAGCTGAAATCAATCGAGCTTAATCGTAAACCAGGCAGTTACTTTGAATATGCCACCATCAACTACGATGTCCTTGGTCTCATCATTGAAAATGTAACAGGAACATCGTATGAGGCTTATATGAAAGAACTGTTTAAAAGGCATCATCTTGACCAAACGGAGGCTGGGCTAAAACGCATGAAATCCGGTGCTGTCTCAGAAGGGTTTAAACTGCAATTCCTTTCTCCGCATGCTTATGAAGCACCGGAATATCGAGGCAACACCCCTGCAGGCTATATTGTGATGAATAGTCAGGATGTGGGGACTTGGCTGCAATATCAATTGACCGATTCAACTTGGTCCCGTTTTGTAAAAAATCCTGATCACTTAACTGTGAATGTCCCAGAAGAAGGGAAGCATGTCTATTACAATGCCGGCTGGTACATAGAAAAGGCGCATGAGCAGGTGGACTTGCTTTTTCATGCAGGCTCTAACCCAAACTATTCATCATTTTTTCTGATCCAGCCAAAAGAAGAGATTGCGATCGGAGTGTTAGCAAATATGAATAGCAGCTACACAGAGCAAACGGCACGTCTTATTGCCAAAACGATCACGGGTAAAAATGAACAAGCAGAGTCAGCAATCGATCCTTTTCAGCTCATTGATCAATTGAGCCTCGGTGCCACATGTCTTTTTATTTTGCTGCAAATAGTGTCTATCGTTCGTTTTATCAAGTGGAAAAAGCGTGTGAAAAATGGCGCTTTAGTTCGCAGAGACATGTCACTTAGTGTCTGTCTGAAAAGCAGCGGCTGGGTACTGCTACTAATTGGGATATTGCTCCTGCCAATGATTGTTGCGCAGTTAGCCTTTAATGGGCTGCCATGGAAAATGACTTTTGTATGGGGACCTTCCTCTCTCATCGAATTAGCGATTTCTTATTATTTGTTTTTCATTTGGTTTTGTACGATTGGTTTCATCAAAGGATTGATGGTGACATCTCCTGCTGGAAAGAGAGGAAAAAAAGATGACCGTCAAACAGATTTCGGGCATTCATCCTTATAATGATTTGTTTTATCGCAGCTGTTTCTTCAATTGCTTTTTTCCAATTGTGAAGCTGCATGATCAAGAAGTCGCTCCATACTTATTAAATGATCAATTTGCCTACGGGCTTACAGAGGACGGCTTGCTACACATTGACTGGATGTCGGCAAACGATCCAGAAAAGATTATGAATGTACAAGGCATTCAAGTCGAAAAAATGACGTATTGTTCTAACCTCATTGAAAAGGTCAAGCAAGATGTGACGTGTGACCGCCCGGTAATCGTTTGGGTAGACCCTTACGTGCAGCGAGGCAGAAAAGAGTATTTGACAACCCATAGCCGTCATTCCATTTTAATTACGGGTTTCGATGAAAATCAGCAAATCTTTCACGTATTAGAGAATCGGCATTTAGATAATTTGTCTTATGAGCATCAAGTGCTGTCATTTAAAGATGTACAGAAAGGGTATGACACCTTTCATGATCATTTTCAGCCGAATGATCAATTTCATTCCTATGCGGCCTTCTACTTTGATCCAGACAAGCTCTCGACAGAGTTATTTGATCAAAAAACGACTTATTTCCTGAGAAATATGCATGGCCAGATAGACGTAATTGAAAAAGGAATCATAGCTCTTGAAACATTTTATGAGCAGTTTTCGCAATGGGATGATATCGAGAAACTCGTGGCATCTTTCAATCAGATCATCAATACGAAGAAAGTGGAGCTGTATCGATTGAATCTCATCAAAGACGATCTACCTGAGCTGGTGGGGTGGATGGAACGTATTTTAGCAGAATGGGAGAAAGCGAGGCATCAGGCAGCAAAACTCCTTTTTTCAGGTGAGATGTCTAGTAGGTACCAAGCTAATATCACAGCTTCTTTAGAACAAATCATCCATGATGAAAGACACTGGCTGGAAGCGTTAGCAATCAAATGCAAAAGGGAGTGTGGAGTGTCGTGAAGTTATTTTGCTTACCGTACGCAGGTGGAGCAAGTACCGTATTCAGTACGTGGAAATCTTATATAGACCGGTCGATAGAAATTCATGCCCTTGAACTCCCTGGGCACGGGACAAGAATGACAGAGCCTGTACTAACCGATTTACAGCAGGTCGCAGATGATCTTTATGTACAGGCGTCCTCCTCCTTAAAAGAAGGAGAGCCTTATGCCATTTTCGGTCATAGCATGGGAGCCGTCCTTGCATATGAATTACAAAAAAGAATGAAAACAAGTTTAAACAGAGAGCCTGTCCATGTCTTTTATTCTGGGCGCTTTCCACCACATATTCCAGAAAAGAAAGTCTATCATCAGCTGTCAGATTCCAAACTAAAAGAGGCAATCATTGCAATGGGAGGCGTTCCTGAGGAACTTGCTGATAACCATGCAGTGCTTGATTTCTTTCTGCCGATTTTAAGAGCAGACTTTCAGCTTTTGGAGACCTATTTGTGTGATGAAGTCGTTCCAGCTGCTTGTCCAATTTCTATTTTTTATGGTACACGTGATTTGCCTTCTGTGCTGTTCGATTTAGACGATTGGGATCAATATACAAGCGAAGATTGTGCGTTTTTCGAATTCGATGGAGATCACTTTTTTATTCATTCATTAACAAATGAAGTCGTAGAAAAAATCAATGTCATTTTAAAGCGAATTGGAGTGTTAGAGAAATGAACACGAAGCACATAGGCGTGATTGGAGCAGGAGTAATGGGGGCTGATATGGCATTAGACCTTTCAGCAAATGGTTATCAAGTCACATTAGTTGATATCACAGAAGAAAAGTTAAATGAAGCGCTGGAAAAAATCAAGAAGACCTATCAACTGGTTCAATTTGTGAGAAAGAAGAAAATTTCCTTGTCTTTAGAAGATGTATTATCTCAAATCCAGCTGTCAACTTCACTTGAAGGTTTACATGATGCGCATATCGTCATTGAAAATGTGACAGAAGATTGGGAGATTAAAAAACCTATTTATGAAGAGCTGCGAGATATTTGTGCGAAAGAAACCATCTATTTTGTAAACACAAGCTGTATCTCCATCACAAAGGTAGGGTCCCTTATGCATCATCCTGAAAAAGTCATTGGGGCGCACTTTATGAACCCTGTCCCTCTTAAAGCGTTAGTTGAAGTCATTAGAGGAAAAGCAACTTCTGATGACACAGTGGAAACGGCAAAAGGTTTCTTGAAATCGTTTGATAAAACACCTGTTGTAGTGCATGATTTTCCGGGATTTGTTTCAAACCGTGTGCTGATGTTGACAATCAACGAAGCGATTTGGGCGGTGCAAGATCAAGTCGCCACGCCAGCGGATGTCGATAAAATTTTCCGCGGAGGTTTCGGTCATAAAATGGGACCACTTGCGACAGGAGACTTAATTGGGCTTGATACGATTTTGAATTCATTGCTTGTTTTATACGAGAGCTACAAAGATCCGAAGTTCCGTCCGTGTCCTTTGCTTGTCAAAATGGTTGATGCAGGCGAGTACGGCAAAAAATCAGGCAAGGGCTTTTTCCAATATGATATGTGAGAGGAGAATAACCAATGACTAAGCAGATCAAGTGTGTTGTCTGGGATTTAGATCATACATTATGGGATGGAATTTTACTTGAATCAGATGAAGTGACGTTAAAACCATCGATGAAGGAAGTGCTAACAGAGTTAGATGAGCGCGGTATCCTTCTTTCTATAGCAAGCCGGAATGATGAAGCAGCCGTGAAGGAAAAGCTATCTGCCTTCGGAATCGAACATTTCTTTCTCTATCCAGAGATTCATTGGAATGCCAAATCTAGTTCATTAGAGAGAATCAGTGAGCGCTTAAATATTCATAAAGATACCATTCTCTTTATTGATGATCAGCCATTTGAACGAGAAGAAGTGAAGGCTGTTCATCCAGAGATTACGTGCTGGGATGCAAGGGATTATCTGTCATTACTTACTGATGATCGCCTGCGTCCAGTCTTTATCACAGAAGATGCTAGACGACGCAGAAGAATGTACTTAGAAGCGGACAAAAGGCAGCAGGAAGAAGAGAAATATGAAGGGCCGCCTGAGAAATTCTTGGCGTCTTTACATATGAAATTCGTGATATCTGAAGCAGAAGAACAAGACCTCCAGCGAGCCGAAGAACTGACTGTCCGTACCAATCAATTAAATGCGAGCGGGAAAACCTACGATTATGAAGAGCTTGATTTTTTCCGTCAATCAGATTCTCACTTGCTGCTTGTCTGTGAACTTGAAGATAAATTCGGTTCCTATGGAAAAATTGGACTCTCATTAATAGAAGAAACAGGAGACACATGGCATGTCAAACTGCTTCTGATGTCTTGCCGCGTCATGTCTCGTGGTGTCGGGACCATTTTACTCACAACGATTTTGCAAGAAGCGAAAAAGCGAGGAAAGCGGCTTGTGGCTGACTTTAAACAAACCGACCGAAATCGCATGATGTATATCACATACAAGTTTGCGAATTTCAAAGAAATTGAGAAGGGAGAGGATGGCTATATCTTGTTTGAAAATGATTTAAGCATGATTCAGCCTTTCCCAGAATACGTAGATGTCAATATTGAATTTAATCAGAAAGACCCAGCCAAACAATAAAAAAGCGAAAAGCGAGGAGATTAAATCATGAACCTACACGAACAAGTAAGAGCCTATATCGAGCAAAACCTAGTGGTATTTGATGAGGAAATTGAGCTTGGAAATGATGATCATATTTTTGAACAAGGCTTTGTGAATTCTCTATTTGCGATGAAACTAGTGAACTATATCGAACATGACTTTCAATTCCAATTAGATAACGAAGACCTCGACATTGCTCATTTTAGTACGGTCAATCGCATTGTCGCCTTAATTGAGAGAAAACAACAGGGGGCGGCTCTTCATGAAAACAGCTGAACAAACGATCAATGCCATTGATGAAATTCGACAGTATTGCGATGAACATATCCGTCCGTTTGCCAATGAATTCGATGAGACGGAACATTTGCCAGAGTCACTGATTCGAGATATGGCGAAAAGAGGTTACTTGGCAGCAGGTATCCCGTCTTCCTATCAAGGGCTGGGGCTTGATCCAATCGCATATGGACAGTTCACGGAACAAGTGGGAAAAGCTTGCTGTAATGTACGGACATTATTGACAGTGAATTCACTTGTAGGAGAAGCCATTCTTCGTTATGGAACAGATGACCAAAAACAAGGCTGGCTCGTTGAATTAGCCAAAGGAGAAAAAATCGGTGCCTTTGCTTTGTCAGAGCCGAATATTGGTTCAGATGCCAACCATGTTGAAACGAGCTATCAAAAGGAAGGACAATCCTATGTATTAAATGGGAAGAAAAAGTGGATTTCCTTTGGAGCGATTGCCGATTTCTTTGTTGTGATTGCAAGAGACGGTGAACAAGTCACTGCATTCCTTGTCGATCGAGATCAGCCGGGTGTAGAGATTGAGAGGATTACAGGAATGATGGCTAACCGAGCGTCCTATTTAGCGGAAATCACCCTCGATCATGTCAAAGTACATGAAAACTGTGTCTTAGGACCAGTTGGTGGGGGATTTAACCATGTGGTGTCACTCGCATTAGACCATGGAAGATACAGTGTCGCTTGGGCAGGTCTTGCCATCGCACAAGAAGCAGTTGATTCTCTTGTCACGTATTCACGCAAAAGAACACAGTTTAATGAAAAATTGTACAAGCATCAAATGATCAAAGGCATGATCGGAGATGCGGTTACCCAGCTCCATGCAGCGAGAGCCTTATGCCTAAAGGCTGGGGAAATGAGAGAAGCAAATCATCCTGATGCAATCACAGAAACATCCATTGCAAAATATTTCACCTCTAAAATCGCCGTTGACATTACAAATACAAATGTCCAAATTCATGGCGGAAGTGGATTTAGCCGGGAAAACTCAGCTTCAAGACTATATCGAGAAGCGAAGGTGCTCGAAATTATTGAAGGGACTTCGCAAATTCAGCAGCAGGTTATTGCTAACTATGGTTTACGCCATTATTTCGTGAAACATTCTTAGAGAGAAAGGAGATGATCCCATGGCTTTACAGCCGCAGAAGCTGGATAAACAGAACATTGAAAATATGTTAGGTATCACTACGATCCAAGAGGGACTGCTGTTTCATCATTTAATGGAACCGAACGGAACAGCTTATTTTGAACAGCTGCTGATTGAAATAGACGGACCGATAGATCGAGACATTTTTGAACAATCATGGACGATTGTCACCAAACAGCATGAAATGCTTAGAACATTGTTCAGATGGCAGGAACTCGCAAGACCAGTACAAATTGTGCTGAAGCAGCATCAGCCAGACATTCGATATCGTGATTTGACACAAGCGAAGGAGCCTCTTCATGTGCTGAAAGAAGAGGTGACGGCACAGAACCGAGAAGAACGCTTTGATCTGCAGGAAGTCCCATTCCGCCTGACGTTATGTGAAGTGAATGATGAAGTCAGCTGGGTTCTCATTAGCTTCCATCATATTTTATTGGACGGATGGAGCCTTGGAATTGTATTAAGCGATTGGATGAGTGCATATGAGCGCTTATCGAATGGGGACAAACCTCTTCTGGAACAAAGACCGTCCTACCAATCCTTTGTTAAATGGCAGCAGAAAAACCTTCAACAGACAGAAGCACAAGCCGCCTATTGGAAAAATGTTTTCAACGGTTGGAGTTATGCAGAACTGCTTCCGAAGCCAAGCGGCGCATATGAACATTCAGAAGTGTTTCATAAATATGAACATCAAGTGGATACTTCTATTGCGGAGAGCCTGAGCAAATTCACGAATCAATATGACGTGACGCTGGCTTCTGTCATGTATACGCTGTGGGGAGCTTTGCTATCTAAGTATGCGAACCAAGATGATATTGTCTTTGGCACAACAGTATCAGGGAGAAATGCGGATGTCCCTCATATTGAAAAGATGACTGGGCTGTTCATTAACACATTACCACTGCGAGTCTCATTCGAACAGGAGCGGCCAATTCTTGAACAGATGCAGGAAGTGAGCCGTGAGATCGCTGTCAGAAATGAATACGAACATACCCCGCTATCTGACTTAAAAAAATATGCAGGAATGACTGCAGAGCAATCATTATTTGATTCAATCGTCGTCATTGAAAACTATCCACTAGATCAAATGCTCACGAAAAACGATCAGCCAATTCGTATTCGTGAATTTGAGATGACTGAGCAGACAGAATTTGATCTCACGCTTAGTGTCCAGGCGTTTGATGATCAACTGCACTTTTCATTGGTGTATAACCCTATCAGCTTTACAGCTGAGCAAATCGAAAAGTGGTGTCAGCATTTTCTTCATCTCCTGTCTGATGCCTGTGCTCATCCGCACAAACCTGTTTCTCAACTACAGCTGCTATCAGAAGAAGAGAAAGAAAAGCAGTTAGCGGTCTTCCGGCAATATGGCGGAGCAACATCTAGCAATGAGCCAACCGTGATTGACCTATTTGAAGCACAAGTAGAGCGAACGCCAGCGGCAGCCGCAGTTGAGTTTGGCGATACGACGGTTACATATGAACAACTCAATAAGAGAGTGAACCAGCTCGCATATTATTTGCAAAACAAAGGGGTCAAACAGGAGCAGCGTGTCGGCATTTTAGCAGAGCATTCTATTGAAATGGTGATAGCATGCTTAGCGATCTTAAAAGCTGGTGGTGCATACGTGCCGATTGATCCTGAATATCCGCAGGAACGAATAGAATATCTATTAGAAGACAGCGGAGTAGAATGGCTCTTAACTCATCCAATGAAAGGGCTCACCTATGCCTATCATGGAGAAAAAATTGATATCACACAGCCGGATCTATACACCGGACCATCAGACAACTTGGCAGAAGCCATCACCTCAGACCAAACAGCCTACTGCATTTATACATCAGGAACGACCGGAAGACCAAAAGGTGTACTCATTCATCATCTTGGCTTAGCCAATTATATTGATTGGGCGAAGCAAGTATATGTTCGAGGAGAAACAAGGCATTTTGCTTTGTATACCTCACTATCCTTTGACCTGACGGTTACTTCTATTTTCACGCCGCTCATTTCAGGAAATACCATCATGATTTATCACCATGAAAACCGGCAGCTACTTGTCGAAGACATCATAAAAGACAATCGCGTACATGTGATGAAACTGACACCATCTCATTTACAGTTTATCAAGCATTTGTCTTTCCCAGACAGCCAAATGAAATGTTTCATTTTAGGCGGAGAACAGCTGGAAACATCTTTAGCGAAATCCATTCAGCAGTCCTTCCCGCAGCCAATTGAAATTGTGAATGAATATGGACCAACTGAAACGGTCGTTGGCTGCATGATTCATCGATATGATCAGGACCTTGATCAAGACGTGTATGTACCGATTGGAAAGCCTGCACAGCATACAGATATTCTCCTTTTTGACAAACATATGAATCTCATGCCGGAAGGAACCGTTGGTGAATTATATATTGGCGGGAAAGGTGTCGCAAAAGGCTATTTGAATCGCCCAGAATTGACCGAAGACAGATTTGTCGATCACCCTTTCCAGCCAGGTGAAAAAATTTATAAAACAGGTGATGCAGCCCGCATACTCCCTAATGGTCTCATTCAATTTTTAGGTCGAAATGATGATCAAGTGAAGCTGAGAGGTTATCGGATTGAAACTGGTGAAATTGAATTTTGGCTGAATGAACAGCCAGGAATCAAAGCAGCAGCTGTTGTTGTAAAGCCAGATGCTTCGGGTACACCATGTTTGGCCGCATATGTTGTCACGACAGCCATACTTGATCAAGCTGCAATGAAACAAGCGTTGGCTGATCAACTGCCAGATTATATGATCCCAACTCACTTTGTTCAATTGGACGATATGCCGCTGACTGCCAATGGCAAACTAGATAAACGAGCTTTACCTGCTTTGAAACAGGCGCAACAAACGAAAAAACAGTCGGGCTCTGACCATCTTTCTGATACGGAGAAAGTCATTCAAGACATTTGGAAAAAAGTCCTCGGCTTAGATGAGGTAAGTGTCCATGACAAATTCTTTGATATTGGCGGGCATTCACTCAATTTAATCCACGTCAATCAACAGCTCGCTAAGCAATTGAATCAAAGCATTCCAATGGTCGAAATGTTCCGTCGTCCAACGATTAGAGAGCTTGCCGCATATTTAAGCGGCGATCCAGAGCAGGCAGCGGCAGGCGCGCAGCCTGTGAGACAAAAGACAAGAAAAGCCAATGAGCCGATTGCCATTATAGGAATGGCTGGTAAATTCCCTGGTGCGAAAAATATTGAGGCATTTTGGCGAAATTTGAAGAATGGAGAGGAATCAATTTCCTTCTTTTCCGATGAAGAACTGCTTGAAGCTGGTGTTGACCGTCAAACCTTCGAACGATCCGATTATGTGAGGGCAAAAGGTGTGATGGATGGGCCTGATTTATTTGATGCATCCTTCTTTGGCTATTCGCCAGGTCAGGCAGAAATGATGGATCCACAAATACGCCTTCTGCATGAGTATGCCTACAAGGCGCTGGAAGATGCGGGGTATGTGCAGGAAGATTATACGGGTAAGGTCGGGTTATTTACTGGGTCCACATCGAACTTTCAATGGATTCAGCGTTTTGCCAATTCCCTTGATAGCAGCATGTCAGAGCTGTTTGAAGTGGGTTCACTCAATGATACGTATACCGTAAGTACAAGAATTGCCCATAAATTGAATTTGAAAGGACCGGCGCTCACGCTGCAAACCGCTTGTTCAACTTCTTTGGTCGCTTTGCATTTGGCCTGTCAATCCATTGCAAATGGTGATTCAGATGTAGCTCTTGCGGGAGGTGTGTCGATCCTGCACCCAGTGAAATCCGGCTACGTTTATCAGCAGAACATGGTGAAATCAAGCGATGGCCATTGCCGCGCCTTTGACGATCAAGCGGATGGAACTGTAGGCGGAGATGGTGTTGGTCTTGTTGCTTTAAAAGCGCTTAGTGAAGCGATAGAAGATGGTGACCATATTTATGCGGTTATTAAAGGCTCTGCCATCAACAATGATGGTGATCAAAAGGTTGGTTTCAATGCTCCAAGTGTCGAAGGACAGACACGTGTCATTCAGGATGCTCTGCATCAAGCAGATGTTTCACCAGATGCGATTGAATATGTGGAAACACATGGAACTGGCACTTCACTTGGTGATCCCATTGAAATAGAGGCGCTCACAAAGGCTTTCGACACAGAGAAAAAACAATTTTGCCGTATTGGGTCTGTGAAAACCAATATTGGACATTTGGATGCAGCGGCAGGAGCAGCTGGCTTGATCAAAGCAGTGCTATCGCTTCAGCATCGCACATTTGTACCTAGTCTTCACTTCAAAAAAGCCAATGAAAACATTGCATTTGAAGATAGCCCTTTCTTTGTCAATACTGAGCTGACGGACTGGAAGCAGCCAGCTTCCCATTTGCGGCGGGCTGGGGTGAGCTCATTTGGAATGGGTGGTACAAATGCACATGTCATATTAGAAGAAGCACCACAAAGAGATCGTCAGCAAATACCTCGTTCTGCTGAGCTGCTTGTTCTTTCAGCAAAGAGCAAAACGAGCTTGGAACGAATGAAAGACAAACTCGCAAGCCATATAGAAAACACGCCTTCTATCAATTTGGCAGACGCAGCTTATACGCTGCAAACAGGAAGACAATCCTTTGGTTTCCGTCAGACATTTGTTGCGACAAGCAGAGAAGATGCATTGCGAGTATTAACAGAAAAGCAAGGCAAGGGCATTGGAAAGCTTATGCATTCCCATGTGGAAAAACAAAAGATTATTTTCATGTTTTCTGGACAAGGCAATCAATATCTCAATATGGGATTAGATTTGTACCGGGAAGAGCCTTACTTTAAGAAGCAAATGGATGCTTGTTTTCAAGCATATGAAGAAGCAACGGGGCGAAGTCTTGCCCGTATTCTGTACCCATTAGCGGCTGAAACAGAAAAGGCGCGTGAACAATTGGCAAGTACTCAATATGCACAGCCAGCCATTTTTGCCATTCAATATGCCTTATCCATGCTTTTCATTGAATGGGGCGTTCGTCCTGATGCAATGATCGGCTATAGCTTTGGCGAACTAACGGCAGCTGCTATATCAGGGCTATTCAGCTTAAAGGACGCAATGTCCATGGTCGCCTATCGTGCGAATGCGATGCAGTCGTCACCAGCTGGCGTCATGATGAGTGTTCCATTACCTGAGGCAGAGCTAAAACCGATGCTTCCAAAGGATATTTCTCTCGCCGTTGTCAATGATTCATCATGTATCGTGTCAGGTCTAGAAGAGGCGATAAATGAATTTGAACAAGAGCTGAAAAGCAACAGATTGATGTGTATGCGTTTAGGTGGAACCATTGCTGCCCACTCACATGTCATGAAGGATGCAGCGGAGCAATTCGGAGAAAAATTAAATCATATCAAAGCCAAGTCACTTCGTATTCCATTCATTTCGAATTTGTCAGGAGATTGGATGACAGATACGAGTGCGAAGGATATGTCTTATTGGAAAAGACATATGACCGATACAGTTCGCTTTGCTGAAGGGATCACAAATATTTTACAAGAGGACAATATTCAATTAATTGAGATTGGACCAGGACAAGATTTAAGCGTGATGGTCAACCGGTCGCTGAATGGCCTAAATCAGCATGTATGTCATGTGTTAAGACATGCAAAACAAGATGTGACGGATACTGAATTTTTACTTGGTCAAATGGGACGTCTATGGACAAACGGATTATCCATTGATTGGGACAGGTTCCATCTAAACCGTCAGCCGCAGAAAATGCCGCTGCCAACGTATGCGTTTGATCAAACCTCCTATTGGTATGATACAGCAGATCATGTGAAACAAGAAAAACCAAAGCAGTCAAGAAGAAAGCAGCAAATGGATGAGTGGTTCTATACCCCTCATTGGGAAGCGGATCTTTTACCTTGCGTGCCATCAGAAGATACGTCTGGCGGAGCCTTGCTTTTGTTTGCAGATTCATCTGCTTTTGGAGAGAAGATGGCGGCTGAGCTCCTGACGAAACGGAACGTGTCCGTAGTGGTTCGTAAAGGAAATGAATTTACGAAGCATGACGAAAAAAGCTATACCATTCGGTCACATGAGCCATCTGATTATGAAAGGCTCATATCAAATCTGGCAGACGACGAAATCAATGTGTCAAAAGTTTGCCATCTATGGGGTCTTTCAGAACGACACTCATCTCACACGGAAGAAGAATGGGTGAAGCAAACGCAGCAAGATACTTATTACTCCTTGCTTTATATCGGCCAGGCACTGAAAAAATATGTGTTGGACCAAAAGGTATCGATTACAGTTCTTTCCTCATTGACGTATGCCGTTGGCGGTGAGCCTGTACTTTATCCTGAAAAAGCGATCCATCTAGGGCCTGCCATGGTGATATCTCAAGAAACACCGAACCTACGTTACCGCATTCTTGATATTGATCGCCCGGTGGAAAATGGAGTTCAAGAAAAGAGATTGCTAAAGCAAATAAGTGATGAGCTAGATCGAGCGCATGGACAGCTTCTCACGGTCTATCGACGAAATAAACGATATGTGAAAAAGTATGCGAAAGGTTCAGTTCCCGAAACAGGACATGCTCATTTAGCTAAAAAAGATGGTGTATACATTTTAATTGGCGGACTTGGGTTTATTGGATTGAATATCGCCCAGATTTTAGCCGAGCAAACGAAGGGAACGTTGATCTTAACGAGCAGGTCTGGGCTCCCTGATAGAAGCAAGTGGCAAGAATGGCTGTCTACGCACGATGAACAGGATCCAACAAAGAAAAAAATACAAAAGGTAATGGCACTGGAAGAGACGGGTGCAAACGTTCTGATACAGAAAGTAGACGTTCGCCACAGGGAAGATATCCACCAATTGATCAACACAGTGGATGCGTCTTATGGGCAGATCGATGGCGTGATCTATGCAGCTGGAGTGACAGGCGACCAATCCTTCCAGGTGATGGAGCAAACAGATGTCACTTTTTCGGAGCCGCATTTCGAAGCGAAGATGAACGGTGTGCTTCATCTTGATGCCGCCTTAGGAGATCGATCCCTTGATTTCTGTTTTGTCCTGTCCTCTTTGTCACCGATCTTGGGCGGACTTGGTTTTACAGCCTATACAGCTGTGAATCATTTCATCGATGCGTATGTGTATGAACGTAATCTACGTTCTGAAACACAGTGGTCTGTCATTAGCTTTGACGGCTGGGAATTTGAGCAGGGGCAGCAGCTCGATCTTCCAATTGGAGATGATGTCACCGAGACGTTAATTACAGAAAAAGAAGGAAGAATGATCTTTGAACGATTGCTTTCACTGGATCAAGTGGAACAAATGGTTATTTCGACAACATCTTTACATGATCGTATTCACCGATATGTAGACCGCTTATCCCGTGAGGAAGAGAGCGGCGGAGAGCATGTACAAGATGGAAACTTGTATTCTCGGCCAGCGCTGTCAACGAATTATGCGGCACCTGAAACGGAGCTGGAGAAGGAATTAAGTCAACAGTGGCAAGCATTCTTTAAGATTGATGAAATTGGTATAGATGATCATTTCTTTGAAATGGGTGGAGATTCTCTTAAGGCCATTACCTTCATTGGCATCATTCATCGTGCATTTAGTGTAGAGCTGACGCTGCCACAGTTTTTCCAAATACCTACAATACGATTAATGACAGCATATATCGATCAAGCAGATACTGCTGCTTATCATGTGATTGAAAAAGCCGAAGTGAAGGAGCATTATCCTCTGTCGTCTGCGCAAAAACGGTTGTATCTCATGCAGCAAATGGATGTAAACAGCACAGGATACAACGAGTTTAAAGCGGGACGAATCAAAGGGAAACTCGATATCATTAGATTAGAATGGGCATTTCAACAGCTCATTAAGAGACACGAAAGTTTGCGGACAGCGTTTGTACTAGAGAATGGTATTCCTTATCAAAAGATTGAAGACGAGGTACCATTTGCAGTCACATTATTTGATCTCACTAACGGATCGACACAAGGATCTGAGGAAGATCAAAAACAAGTGATTGAACAATTTTTGACCGCCTTTACGTTAAGTGAGGCTCCATTGATGAGAGTCGGTGTGATGAAGCTGGCAGAAGAGGAATTCGTGCTTATGCTGGACATGCACCACATTATCTCAGACGGTCTTTCTCAAGATATTTTGGTCAATGACTTTATGCAGTTATATGATGGCAGGACGCTCGAGCCTCTCGCTCTGCAATATAAAGATTTTTCAGAATGGCAAAATGACTTGCTTGCATCAGAAGCACTGAAAGAATCGAGTGATTACTGGAAAAACCGATTAGAGGGTGCCTCGCTCCTTGATCTGCCAACAGATTTCGATCGGCCAGAGGTGAGACAATTCTGCGGCGGACATTATACGTTCCGTATAGAAGAAGCGGAACTGAACGCGTTTAAGAAGGTAATTTTACAAGAAGACGCCACACTGTTTATGGGCTTGTTAAGTGTTTATCAGATTTTGCTTCATAAATTAAGCGGGCAATCAGATATCACAGTCGGGGTTCCAGTAGCAGGGAGAAAACAAGAGGAGCTACAGCAAGTGATCGGTATTTTTGTCAATATGCTGCCACTTCGTTTGTATCCTAAAGCAGAGCTGACGTACCAGCAATTCCTACAGGATGTGAAGGCACATGTCATTGATGATTTTGGACATCAAGAATATCAATATGAACAAATGGTTCAAGACCTCCAGTTAAGCCGGAGTGTCAGCCGGAATCTATTGTTTGATGCTGTGTTTGCCTTGCAAAATATGAATCAGCCAGAACTGAAGGTAGGTGGCTTAACCTTTAGTGATTATCCGTATGAGACAGGAACGTCACGCTTTGATTTACTCTGGATTGCGTATGAGCAGGAAGACGGTCTTTCTTCAACGATTGAATATAATACTGAGCTTTTCACAGAGGAAACCATAGTGAGGATTGCGGGATTGCTGAAAGACATCATGCGGGCTGTTTCAGTAGATGCTGTGAGAATAGAAGAGGTCGAACTGACTTCTTCATTCCAGCAATTAGATGACGTATCTCTTTTCGAATTAGATGATTTAAAAATATAAGTAAAGAGGTGAATGGAAGAGTGATTGAACATGATGATTTTCAACTGAAAGCAGCGGCGAAGGAAAGGGTGATGGAAAGAGCCTACTGGACATCGATCTTATCAGGTGTCCAGCTTGATGGCCGCATTCCTCATACGGTTTCACAAGCCAAGCCTGCTGCAATGAACCGATCGCTTCATTCGTCCTTCCCTGTGGCTATGAATCATTCGTTAAAGCAATTATGTGGAGATTCTGATTTGCGCCTGTTTATCGTGCTGACCACAGCTGCTTTTGGCTTGCTTCAACGTTATAGCGGAAAAACTGAGTTGATGGTGACTGTTCCTACAATGGAACAGTCTGCCAATCAATCCGCCATCAATCATATGCTGCCGCTTAAGGCAGAGATTGAGCCTTATATGAGCTTTAGCGCAGGGCTAGAGGCAGTGAAACAATCGTTTCAGGAGGCAGTTCGTCATCAAAACTATCCTGTTCATATTTTAATGGATGAGCTTTGGCGTTCAGTAGGAGAAGACAAGAAGCGTGTCAATCTGGCATGTGCATTTGAACCATTGCATGGGCAAGCTGACCGAGAGCAGCTGCATGCGGATGTGCTCATTGTTTGGAAGGAAGAACAAGATCACCTTCATGCTGAAGTTCACTGGGATGCTTCCATTTATGATGACCAAATGATGGAGCAGTTCTCCAGACATTTCATGGTATTCACAGAGCAATGTCTCGAAACGCCTGAACAAACGATGAGCACACACTCATTTTTATCTGATATAGAGAAAAGTCTGCTATTTGATTCGTTTCAAGGGGAGTCACTCGCTTATCCAGTGGACCGAGATATTGTGTCGTTATTTCAACAACAAGTTCAATTGCAACCAGCACGAACGGCTGTTGTGTTTGGCACCACCTCCTATACATATGACGAGGTTGATCGTTTATCGGATCGCATAGCGCTTAGACTGTCTCAAAGCCAGATAACTCGTGAGACTCCTGTTGGACTCAGAATGTATCGATCTGCTGAACTTGTCATTGCCATTCTTGGCATCTTAAAGGCTGGCTATGCTTATTTACCGATTGATGTCCATCTGCCGATTGAAAGAATTCGGTATATGCTGAAAAACAGCGGCGCTGCAGCCATTGTTTCGGATGCAGAAGGACATGAAGGATTGGATGTCGATGTTTATGTGATTCAAGACATGCTTCAAGAATCATCAATAACAGAGAATCTGATTTGGTCTATCTCGCCTTCGGATATGGCGTATGTCCTGTATACATCAGGTACGACGGGGCATCCGAAAGGGGTCGTTATTGAACATCGTCATGTCATTAATTTGGTATATGGAATGAAAACGCGCTTTTTTGATCTGCTCCCTGATCCTTTGCAAGTAGGGATGCTGGCTTCACACATTTTTGATGCGTCTGTTCAAACATTGTTCCCGGCATTGCTCCTCGGACATACGCTGCATATTGCCAAAGATGAAGTCCGTATGGATGGGCATGCGTTATGGTCGTTTTACCAAGAACATCACATTCAGCTGTCCGATGTGACCCCCTCTCACTTAAAGCTGATGAACAAGGCAGCAGCGCAATCAAAACAAGACCTTCCTGCGTTGAAGATGCTACTGGTGGGCGGAGAGGTGTTCAGAAAAGAGCTGATGGATCAATTTTTACAACATATATCAGGTGAAAAACCAATCATGATTAATGCGTATGGGCCGACTGAATGTACGGTTCAGTCGTCATCCTTTTTGATTCCACAAGACTGGGATGAGCAAGTCATTCCTATTGGGCAACCGATGCCGAATGAGCATATTTTCATATGTGACGCGCAAGGAGAGCCAGTTCCGATTGGCGTCTTTGGAGAGTTATATATAGCAGGCGATGGTGTAGGTCGTGCGTACATCAATCACCCTGATCTGAGCAAGGAGAAATTTATCAAAAAACCAGAGCTGAGCAGCGGGATGTTATACGGTACGGGAGATCTTGCAAGATGGCGGTTTGATGGTTTATTAGAGTTTGCCAAGAGAAACGACGGTCAAGTGAAAATTAGGGGATATCGAATTGAGCTAGAGGAAATCCGCAGAGCCATTCTTGATCACCCGCATATGCAAGGATTGATTCAAGATGTCATTGTCATTCCTAAGGAAACGCAGGATCAGGATCAATACATTTGCGCATACATGATAGCAAAACAAGTGATAGATCAGCGCACACTTCGTCAGTCTTTAAGTGGAAGATTACCAGGTTATATGGTGCCAAGGCATGTCATTCAAATAGAGCAATTTCCTTTGAATCTATCAGGTAAATTGGATATCCAAGCACTTCCGAATCCAGAAGATCAGGTGGCAGACAATCAAGAGCCTGTGACCATTCAAGCACATAATGAAACAGAGCAGAAGCTTGTTCGCATTTTCGCCTCTATTTTACAAGTCCCTGCTTCGCAGATTCGTATAGATGAACCGTTTTTTGACTTAGGCGGGAACTCTTTTAATATCGTTGAGTTGTCCAATAAAGTGAAAGAGGAATTTCAGCAGGAGTTGACAGTGATGGAGCTGTTCCAATATACAACTGTTTCGCAAATAGCTGCTCAATTAAAAAACAAAGCATCAGGGCAAGAGAAACAGATCGAAGATGAGGGAGAAAATGAAGCGGATGACTTAGAAAGTGCCGCTCAACTGTTAGGCGGGATGATAGATGAGTAAGTTCACAGGATTAGAGGTTGCAGTGGTTGGGATGGCCTGCCGTTTTCCGGGAGCAAAGAATATTCATCACTTTTGGGACAACCTTGCAAATGGAAGAGAGTCCATTACGTTCTTTTCGAAGGAAGAGCTGCTTGAGGCAGGGGTTGAGAAAGAAGCATTAGATCATGAGCAATATGTACGTGCCAAAGGAGCAGTTGATCAGCATGATCATTTTGATGCAGATTTCTTTGGTTATTCACAGCGTGAAGCAGAAGTAATGGATCCGCAAATCCGTATGTTTCATGAGGTGGCATGGGAATCTCTTGAAGATGCAGGCTATAACCCTGAAACCTATCAAGAACCAATTGGTTTATTTGGGGCCGCTTCTGCTAATTTATATTGGCAAGCTGCTTCCATGCTGATGAGAACGAATCACTCATCCGAACAATTTGCGGCTGTTCAGTTAACAGATAAAGATTTCATGAACACAAAAGTATCTTATAAATTGAATTTGAAGGGGCCGAGTGTAGCTATTGATACAGCTTGTTCTTCCTCTTTGACTGCCATTCATATGGCGGCGCGCGCCCTGATTACTGGAGAATGTAAAATGGCTCTCGCAGGCGGCGTCACCATTACGACCCCACACAAAAAAGGATACATGTATCAAGAGGGCATGATCATGTCGCCGGATGGGCATTGCCGGGCTTTTGATGAACAGGCAAAAGGTACCGTTGGCGGTGAGGGCTGTGGTGTTGTTGTGCTCAAATCATTAAAACAGGCACTAAAAGATAAGGATCATATCTATGGCGTGATTAAAGGTTCAGCCTATAACAATGACGGAGGACGGAAGGTCGGTTACACAGCACCAAGTATAGAAGGACAAAGCGAAGTGATTAAAAAGGCACTCAACATCAGTCGTGTAGAAGCTGAGAGTATATCTTATATTGAAGCACATGGCACCGGTACAACTCTTGGAGATCCGGTTGAAATTGAGTCACTAAAGCAAGCCTTTCAAACGGATAAAAAACAGTTTTGTGCGATTGGGTCTGTGAAAACCAATATTGGTCATCTTGACTCAGCCGCAGGAGTTGCAGGTTTTATCAAGACAACGCTTAGTCTGTACCATCAGATGCTACCGCCTAGCCTTCATTATAAAAAACCGAATCCGAAAATTGATTTTGAATCAAGCCCATTTTATGTGAATACCACACCCGTACCATGGACGAAACCAGAGAAGCCGCTGCGTGCCGGTGTCAGTTCATTTGGAGTTGGTGGAACGAATGTACACCTGATCATGGAAGAGGCACCCGATGCCGGCAAACCGTCAGTAGAAAGAGATCATGAACTAATGGTGATTTCGGCAAGATCGAAGCAGGCGGTTCAAAAGTCTGCTGAACAAATGACTTCTTATTTAAAAGAACAAAAGCATGTCACACTATCAGGTGCTGCCTTTACATTGCAAGAGGGGCGAAAGCATTTTCCTTATCGACAAGCTTTTCTTGCAGCTCCTGACCGCACATTCCAGTCAGCCGGACAGCCGCAAAAGGCCTTTCAACAGCCTGCAGTTGTTTGGATGTTTTCTGGACAAGGTGCTCAGTATGTGAATATGGGCAAGGATTTATATGAGAAAGACCCTGAATTTAAACAAACGCTTCAGAAATGTTTTGCCATCATTTTATCTTTATCAGGTGTTGAGATCGAGAACGTGTTATATCCAATAACTGAAGAAGAGTTTATAAAAGCAGAACAACTCATGCAACAAACATCCTATACACAAATTATCTTGTTTAGTTTTGAGTATGCGCTCGCATCGAAGCTGATGGGACTAGGTATACGTCCGCATTATTTCATTGGTCATAGCATTGGAGAAATCACGGCTGCCTGCGTGGCCGGTATCATACAACTCGAAGATGCAATCCGTATCGTTTTAAAAAGAGGCGGTTTGATGCAAAAAATGCCTTCAGGTGAAATGGCCGGAGTGTCACTCCCTGCCGAAGAGATTAAATATGATCTTCCTGAAGGTGTCGAGCTTTCTGCTGTGAATAGCTCACAATTATCTGTTGTTTCTGGTCCTTCAGAACGGTTACAGATCTATCTCGAACAAGCTGAAAAAAGAGGGGCTTCTGTCCAAAAGCTGAAAACCTCTCACGCCTTTCATACAAGTATGATGGCTGAAGCATCCGAACAGTTTAAGAACATTCTCTCGGAAATCACCTATCAGCAGGGCGAGGTTCCGATCCTTTCGAATGTGACAGGGAACTGGTTAACAAATGAGCAAGCCTCATCGCCTGATTACTGGGCATCTCATATTAGGCAGCCTGTTTTATTTAGTCAAGGATTAGAGACGTTACTTGGACTTGGAGAAGTGGTTTTCATTGAAGTGGGGCCAGGTCATACGTTGACTCAATTTGTGAGACGACATGATGACTATGATGTGAACAAAGCAGCGGCTGTTTCATTGGTAAGACATCCAAAAGAACAAGCTGCTGATGATGAATATATGAAAAAAGCTATAGGGAAGCTGTGGAGTTTTGGAGTGGAACCGAACTGGAGCGCTGTCAGAAAAGAAAAGGCTCTATATCGAGTGTCACTGCCAACATATCCATTCGAGCATCAAATATTCCCTTCACCGCAGTTCAAAGCGGATCAGCTGATGACTGCTTTAATGCCATCAGAAAAAGAGGGGAAACACTTAGCTGATTTTCAAGACTGGTTTTACATTCCGGTATGGGAGCGCTCTGCACCTGTACTAAAAGAGCAGCATCATCAAGGGAAGCGTATCTTGGTTTTTGAGAAAAGTGGTCATATTGGCGACTATTTGAAAGAACGGCATGCAGAGGTTGTCAGCGTCTGTCAAAGTGATCATACGATCAAAGAAAATGACCAGTTGATGAAGGCTGACATTCATATGCTGTCACACTTAGAGTGGGTTATGGCTGAACTGCAGCAATCTGGATTTATACCGGAAGAGATCATCTGGATGCATGATGAACTAACAGAAGATACCAGTGATCAGCCAAACTACTTATCTGTACTCGATTTCGTCAGGCTGATCAGTCAGCATCACAACACAACCATCTGTCTTCATCTTGTGACAAACCAAGCGCATGATGTCATCGGGATGGAGAAGGTCAATCCTCTTCAAGCAACATGTACTGGACTAGCTCTGACCATTCCTCAAGAATATCAGCATATTGCGTGTCAGCACATTGATTTATCTCAGGAAACAAAGGCGGACTGGCCGCTATTTCTTTCATACGAGGTGGCAATGCACGATCAAGAGTCAGTCGTGGCGTATCGAGGGAACAGCAGGTGGATTCGAAAAGCTTCAAGTACACCTTTAAGCAAAGAGGAAACGTCAACGCAGCCTTTCAGGACTCATGGTGTTTACCTCCTGACCGGTGGTATGGGGGGCATTGGCTTCACACTAGCTCAACATTTAGCAGAAACGTATCAAGCAAAACTTGTGTTCCTCAGCCGATCACAAATAATTGAACGCTCTACATGGCATGAGCTGCGTGATGCGGATGGGAAAGAAGCTGAGACCGTGAGAAAGCTGATGACTCTTGAAGAATTAGGAGCTGATGTACACACTGTACACGGTGATGTGTCAGATAAAGATGCTGTACAGAAAGCGGTCAAGCTGGCTCATACGTCATTTGGTGGTTTACATGGCGTCATTCATGCAGCAGGAGAGGCAGATGGGAAGATCATCCAAGCAAGAACAGCAGACGATGAAATTCGCATGTGTCAAGCAAAAATCAACGGGACCTATGTGCTGGATGAAGCACTCAAGGATGAAACGCTCGACTTCTTTTTACTTTGTTCATCCCTAGTGTCCTTTCTTGGAGCGGCTGGACAAGTGGCTTATGCGGCTTCCAATGCTTTTATGGACAGCTTTGCTCATACGAAGAGGCAGGAAGGAAAGCCAGTGATTTCTTTAAACTGGGATCGATGGGAAAAAGTCGGTATGGCACACGACTCAACATTAGCGGCCAAAGTCAATGACATGATGACGCTTGAGGAGCAGGCCGGAATCTCACCAGAACAAGGAGTAAAGGCCTTTCAGGAAGTGCTGCGTTTAGATTATCCGCAAATTCTTGTTTCTGTTCGAGATATGGGTGAGAGAATAAAACACCGATTAACACCTATGCAGCAGGAAGAAGAGCCGTCTCAACAAATATCGCAGGTCATAGATGATCGTCTAGAAGCATCATTGAGTGATGTACTCAGCTCCTTTTTTCCTCATGAACCGGATGTGAATGAGAACTTCTTTGAAATGGGTGCGACATCCCTTGATTTGCTGCAAATGAGTGGTCATATCAAATCAATTTATGGCATAGAGGTTCCAGTCGTCATGATGTATAGCCATCCGACCATTGCGTCCCTTGCTGCAGAACTGAAGAAGATACATGGTGTAAAGGAAGAAAAGCAAGCTGTCACTGAGTCATCTAATCTCCGCAAACAGGCGATGGCAGATGGGAAGAATCGCCGTAAACAGAGATTAAAACGAAAATAGATGGGAGAAATGCAGCGTATGTCTGATCAAGAGCAATGGACCGAATCTGGACTAGAAATTGCAGTTGTAGGATTAGCAGGTACGTTTCCCGGAGCACCGAATGTGCAAGCGTTTTGGGAAAATGTATCGCAAGGGAAAGAATCCGTTACGTTTTTCAATGATGAAGAATTAAAGGCAGCGGGGGTAGATGAGACGCTGCTAAAACGTTCTGATTATGTCAAGGCAAAGCCATATTTACAGCATGCATCATCATTTGATGCAGACTTTTTTGGCTACTCTCCGCGAGAGGCAGCCATTATGGACCCGCAAATTCGATTGATGCATGAATGCACATGGCATGCGCTAGAGGATGCAGGCTATGAGCCTGAGCAATATGAAGGGTTAATTGGCCTTTATGCCGGGGCATCTAGCAATCTATCGTGGATGGGGCAGCATATGTCGTCACTTGCAAAGAACGAAGATGTGTTTCAAATCATGCATCTTAATGACCCTTCCTTTGCTTCTCGGATTGCCTATAAATTAAATCTAAAAGGTCCAAGTGTATCGGTGCAAACTGCTTGCTCCACATCGCTTGTTGCTATCCATATGGCCTGCCAAGGATTAATCGGCGGTGAATGTGACCTTGCGTTAGCAGGAGGTGTCACACTTCATCAGCCGCAAATCACAGGCTATCAATACCAAGAAGGAATGATTTATTCTCCTGATGGTCATTGTCGTCCGTTTGATGAAAAAGCTAAGGGAACCATTTTTGGTGAGGGTGCAGGTGTTGTTGCGCTAAAACGATTAAAAGATGCGATAGAAGACGGAGATTTTATTTATGCTGTCGTAAAAGGGTCTGCAACGAACAATGATGGAAGTAATAAAGTCGGCTATACAGCCCCAAGTGTAAGTGGACAGGCAAGTGTCATTGAATCTGCGTTAGAAATGGCTGAGACAGAACCAGAGACGATTTCTTATATCGAAGCACATGGAACGGGTACACCGGTTGGAGATCCAATTGAGATTGAGGCACTTACTCGTGCTTTTCAAACGGATCAAAAAGGCTATTGCCGAATTGGATCAGTCAAAGCCAATATTGGGCATTTAGATGCCGCAAGCGGCGTAGCTGGTTTTATCAAAACAGTCATGATGCTGCACCATCGTCAATTTGCCCCGATGCCGCACTTTGAGAAACCGAATCACCGTATTTCATTTGATCAAACCCCATTTTATGTTGGGACAGACAAAGAGGAGTGGAAGACTTCTCATTTGCCAAGGAGAGCTGGAGTCAGTGCCTTTGGTATAGGGGGAGCAAATGCTCATGTCATCTTAGAAGAGGCGAAGCCGAGAAAAGCAAACAGCAAGGCCTCGTCCAAAGAATTACTCGTGCTGTCAGCTAGATCAACGCATGATCTCAGGAACATGACAAAAAACTTGAAGGAATATGTCTCCTCACATCCTGAGCTATCACTTGGTGATGCAGCTTATACCTTACAAAGTGGAAGAAAGGCCTTCAAATATCGACAAACATATGTCTGTTCGACACGGGAAGAGTTATTAGAGGAGCTGCAAGTGCTGAATGAAGAGACAGCAGGCAGAGAAAGTCTTCTTTATAAACGGATCAGCATGAAACTGACAGGGTATCATGAGTCAGGTTTACGTGATTACATCAAGCTTTATGAGAAAGATCATTCTTTCAAAACAGAAGTGGATCGATTCATAAGCCTCGTCCAATCCACGGTACCTATCAAAAAAGACGAGCTGTTCCATCCTAAACAAAGCAGTCAATCAGAAGTGGCGATGCTGATCATGACATCGGCTTTTGCCAACATGCTAAGATCACTCGGAATTGAACCAGATGGTTGGATTGGAGAAGGCAGCGGCGTCTGGACAGCTTTATATGCAGCTGGCGGCCTTGAGCTAAACGATGCGGCATCTATTGTGTACCATCTTCATGACACCGAGACGGTTAATCAAAGGTTGGATTCCCTGCCTCAGAGGGCCCTCCAACAGCCTGTTTATTTGCAGCAAACTGGGGAGGAACTAACCATTTTCGACCCATCGTCTGCAAAGGGTCTTCTTAATATGAATCAGCCTGTAAAATCACCAATGAATGAGGAAGAATCACCAGCTTTGATCATTGACCTTTCAATGAAGCAAGGAATTGTAGTTGAAAAGGGAGCAGAAAAAACAACGGAACCACTTGATGGAGACATTCTTCAAATCGCAGGTTTTCTTTGGGAAATGGGAATCGGCTTAGCTTTTCCTTTAACAGAGGAGTACATCAGGAAGCGTATACCGCTACCTGGATATCCATTTCACAAAATTGATTTTTCTGCACAAACAAATACGATGGCAGCCATTGGACAGCAAAAGCCGCAGAATGAACAACGTGTCTTTGCTTCACTCGCTTCTTTACAAAAAGATATTCACGACATTGTGCAAACTCATTTTGGGTTTGACCAAATGGATGATGAATCGCCATTTTTTGAGTTTGGTGCGACATCCCTTGATATTTCTCAGCTTGCAGCGAAAATATCTAAGCATGTGGACAAGCAAATTGACACTGTGCAATTGTATCGGTTTGCGACAGTGGCAAGTCTTGCTGAATATTTGTTTGAAGAACAGTCAGAACAGATTCAAACGCCTGCTTCTCGCCCAGCAAAAAACACGTACCAGGAGCATACGGATATTGCGATTGTCGGAATGGCTGGAAGATTCCCGGGAGCTTCATCACTAGAAGACTTTTGGCAGCGTCTTGTGAATGGCGAGGAAATGATTCACTTTTTCACGGAAGAAGAGCTCAAGAAAGCAGGGCTGGATGCGTCTGTCTATCAGCATCCGAATTTCATTGGGGCAAAAGGTCGTTTACAAGAGATCGAAGGCTTTGATGCAGACTTTTTTAACTATTCTGCTAGAGAGGCAGAGCTAATGGACCCGCAGTTCAGGCTCTTGCATGAATGTGCTTGGGAAGCGCTGGAGGATGCTGGCTGCGACCCTGATCGATTGGCAGGGAAAATTGGCGTTTATACAGGAACGAGTCCAAACCATGAGTGGCTGACGCGCTTTGCCCATCAAATGGAAGCAACTGAGCAGTTCAGCGCGATGCTGTTAAATGATCGTGAATTTTTTAGTACGCAGCTTTCTTATAAATTGAATTTACACGGGCCTAGTGTCACCATGCAGACAGCTTGTTCGACCTCACTTGTCAACATTGGTATGGCGTGTCAAGCATTATTGAATCAAGAATGTGATGCTGCACTGGCTGGCGGTGTGACGGTTAGTTCTCCAGAAAATATCGGCTATATCTATCAAGATGGGATGATTCAATCAAAAGATGGACATTGCCGTCCGTTTGACAAAGATGCGAGCGGAACCATTTTCGGAGATGGGGCGGGGATTGTTCTGCTAAAACGTTATGAAGATGCGATTAGAGACGGCAACCCGATTCATGCGGTCATCAAAGGGGTTGGTGTGAACAATGATGGCAACCGAAAAGCTGGTTTTACCGCTCCGAGTGTGGAAGGACAGGCAGAGGTTTTAAAAGAAACGTATGAAAAATCAGGGATCGATCCTGCTTCTATCGGTTATGTAGAAGCTCATGGTACAGGGACAAAAATGGGAGATCCGATTGAGATATCCGCCCTAAGTCAAGTGTTCAAAGGAACAGATCCGCTGACGATTCCGATCGGTTCTGTGAAAAGTAATGTCGGACACTTAAATAGTGCGGCAGGGATTGCAGGTCTGTTTAAAGCCATTTTGGCTCTCCAGCATAAAACGATCCCGCCGACCATTCATTATGAATCACCCAATCAGGAGATTCCTTTCAAAGATACACCGTTTTATGTGAATCAAAAGGCGTTGTATTGGAAGGAAGCAGATGGTCCGAGAAGAGCGGGAGTTAGCTCTTTCGGTATCGGCGGAACGAACGCCCATATGATCATAGAAGAGGGGATACAGGCGAATCAAAAACCAGCTTCTAACCAAAAGCAGCTGCTCGTCTTATCTGCAAAAACAGATACTGCTTTAGTGGAAATGACAGAGCGATTAAAACAGTATGTGATCCAGCATCCTCAAGTCTCGCTTGAAGATATTGCTTATACATTACGTTATGGCAGAAAACAATTTCCATACCGAAAAGCGATCGTGCTCGCGTCTGCTGATGAATGGATGCAGCAGAAACAGCTTGAAACGAGTGTGTTCCGAAGTAAAAAATGGCGTAAAGCAACCTTTATGTTTTCGGGTCAAGGCGCACAGTATGCTGGTATGATGCGCGGATTATACGATGCTGAGCCAGTGTTCAAATGGGAAGTAGATAGATGCTTTAAATATGTAATGGAAACGGAGCAAGTGGATTTAAAGGGCATTGTTTTTTCCGAGGACGAAATGAACGAAGACATCACAAAAACGTCAAATGCCCAACCGCTACTCTTTATATTTGAGTATGCGTTAGCCAAATTGCTTCAGCATAGCGGTGTTGAGCCAGAATCAATGATTGGACACAGTATTGGAGAATACGTTGCCGCTTGTTTGTCAGGGGTCTTTTCTCTCGAGTCTGCATTAACTCTCGTGATGGCAAGAGGAAGATTGATGCAAGATATGGAAAAAGGCGCGATGCTTAGTGTGCAATTACCCGAGGCGGAGCTTGTCTCAATGATCGATGAATCGCTTTCTGTTGCTACTGTCAATGCAAAAGACCTTTGTGTCGTTTCTGGAAAAGAAGAGCATATCGCTGCATTTGAAAAGAAATTGCAAGACAAAGGAATTGTCACAAGACAGCTCCATACTTCTCATGCCTTTCATTCCTACATGATGGAGCCAATGCTTGATGCGTTTCAACAATTCGTAGAGAAAGTAGAATTGCACGAGCCGGCGATTCCATTTATATCGAATGTCACAGGCACCTGGGCGACAAGTGAAGAGGTGATGACAGCATCTTATTGGACGAACCACCTGCGTGGAACCGTTCGTTTTCATGAAGGTCTTTCTCATCTGTTAACCGATGAAGTACGAGCACTCATTGAAGTTGGACCTGGAAACAGCTTGACGGCATTAGCGAAACGTCATGAAAACAAAGAGTCACATCATGATGTCCTGAATATGGTGAGGCATACGAGAGAACAAGCGGATGACCATGCATATTTCTTAAAGAGAATAGGAGAGCTATGGGCAGGGGGCTACGAGGTCAAAGCGCAGCAACATCCAACTCAAGAGGAACGTCAGCTCGTATCGCTGCCGACCTATCCATTTGAGCGGAAACGATATTGGATTGAAGCAGGAAAGCCCGCGTCTCCGCAGCTATCCGCTCCTAAGGAAACGAAGAAAAAGGAGATGGAAGAATGGTTCTACCTGCCTTCATGGGAGCAACAGCCGCTAAAACCAGTTTTTGAAAAAGAAACAGAAGAACAAACATGGCTCATTTTCAGAGAGCAGGACGCTTTTCATGAACTGTTTACCCATTCATTTAAGCAAAAAGGTATCAAGGTCATTTCTGTCACAAAGGGTGAAGCTTATCAAGAGCAAGGTGAGGCGTTTACGATCAATCCGGCAGAAGGCCAGCACTACCGAAACATGCTAGATTCATTGTCTAATAGAGGCATCAATATCCAGCGGGTTCTGCATTTATGGGAGGCTGCGAAAGAAGATGACAACTCGAATCGTCAAGCCGCTTTTCAGGCGCACATTGAAAAAGGCTATTACAGCTTAATTTTCTTATCTCAAGCGATTGCTGCCCAAAAAAATATTCGAGAATGCCGTCTGTTTACGATCACTAGCGGAATTCAGCCAGTCACAGGCAATGAGACGATATGTGCAGAGAAAAGTGCAATGCTTGGACCGTGTAAAGTGATTTCCCAAGAATACCATCATATCAAATGCTGGAATATCGATGTGGAAGATGCGCCAGAAGTTATGTCTTGGAAGGAACAAGTCCTTGTCGATCTTATTGTGCAGGAAATCATGCAGCCTGGAAAGGACCAGCTTGTGGCGTATCGCCATCGAAAGCGCTGGGTGCAGAGCTACAAGCATTTGCCGCTGCAAAAAGAAGATGGACTACCGAAGATGATCAGACCAAATGGTGTGTATCTGATCACAGGAGGTTTAGGCGGCATCGGATTTGTTTTATCAAAGATGCTGGCGAAGGAAGGAAATGTACATCTTTATTTAACTGGAAGAACGGCATTGCCGCCAAGAAATGAATGGGCGTCATACATTCAACAAGCAAATGCCGATGAAGCGCAGCGCACGAGAATTGAGAAGGTGCTTGAGCTCGAACGATTAGGTGCAACAGTAGAAGCGGTGCAGGCGAATGCAGGAGATCTTGATCAGATGAAACGTGTATTTGATGCCATTCGCAAAAAGCATGGCGGCGTTCATGGTGTATTCCATGCAGCTGGATTACCAGGAAGTACATCCTTCCGTGCAATCAAAGATATCCCTTCTACACTGGCGCAGGGAGAGGATCAATTCCAATCAAAGGTGAAAGGGCTCGATGTACTAGAGCAACTGTTGGAACAAGAACAAGCAGACTTTTGTCTTCTGTTTTCTTCCATTAGTGCATTGCTTGGGGGCTTAGGATTCTCTGCTTACTCAGCGGCTAACTTATATATGGATGCATTTGCAGCTAGACTTAATCAACATAGTCAAACCCCGTGGATGTGTGTGAACTGGGATGCGTGGAATTTCTGGGGTGAGCTAGAATCCACAATTGGTGAATCGATCAATGAGCTTGCGATTTTACCAGAAGAGGGTGCTGAGCTATTCCAGTATGTTCTGTCTAGCCGGCAGAATCGACACATGCTCGTGTCCACAGGAAATCTTGATGAACGGATAGATCAATGGCTGTCACTAGAGCCTAAGGCTGCAGCGGATGACGATTCATATGAAGTGTCTAAGCATGAAAGACCAGAGCTGGGTAATCCATATGTGGCTCCTCGAAATGAAACTGAAAAAGCGATCTGTCAAGTATGGCAGGACTTTATGGGCATGGAACAAGTGGGCATTCATGACAATTTCTTTGATCTCGGCGCAAGTTCGCTGGATATTGTTCAAGTCACCAATCGGTTAAATCAAGCACTTCAAACAAATGAAGCGGTTGTGACCTTGTTTACGTACCCATCTGTTGCAGAGCTTGCGAAATATATCCAGCCTTCTGAGGACACGAATGAAGAAGTGATGGAAGAAGAACTAGCCGTCGTCACTTCAGGTGATCGAAGAGCACGTTTTAAACAGCAACGGAATAAAAGATTGAGAGGCGGAATCGAGAATGAATGATACAACGAATCACTATCATGGCGCAGAAATTGCTGTTATCGGTCTTGCAGGTCGTTTTCCAGGGGCCAAAAATGTAGAAGAGTACTGGGAGAATCTGAAAAAGGGAAAAGAAACAATCTCCTTTTTTACAGAAGAAGAATTACGGCGCGAAGGTACAGATGAAGCTTTATTAAAAAACCCCCGTTTTGTGAAAGCAAAAGGGATGCTAGATGATGTTGATTTATTTGATGCAGATTTCTTTGACTATACACCAAAGGAAGCAGCCATGATGGACCCGCAGTTTAGACTGTTTCATGAATGTGTTTGGACGGCGCTTGAAGATGCTGGATACGATCCGTTTGAATATAAAGGGCAAATTGGTCTTTATACAGGTGCAGGGATCAATACAGAATGGGTCATGAGAGCACTTCAAGGGGCGGCTCAGGGTGAGGATTCGAAAACACTGGAAGCTGCCGTTCTGAATATGCGTGATTATTTAGCGACGATGATTTCATATAAATTAAATCTGAAGGGACCGAGTATGGTGGTGCAAACCGCCTGCTCGACCTCGATGGTGTCGATTCATTTAGCCGTTCAGGCTTTATTAAGCGGCGACTGTCATATGGCTGTTGCAGGCGGTGTGTCCATTCGCCTGCCGCAAAAATCGGGCTATCTTTATCAAGAAGGCATGATCCATTCATCTGACGGACATTGTCGCGTCTTTGATAACAAAGCCGATGGAACGGTATTTGGTGATGGTGCAGGTGCTGTTATTTTAAAGAATTTAGAGGATGCCATTGAAGACGGTGATCATATTTATGCTGTCATCAAAGGATCATCTATTAATAATGACGGAAATAGAAAAGTAGGATATACAGCGCCGAGTACGAAAGGTCAAGTATCAGCAATTAAGACAGCACTGCGAATGGCTGAGGTGGAGCCTGAAACCATTTCGTACATTGAAGCACATGGAACGGGGACAACTCTCGGAGATCCGATCGAAATTGAAGCGCTCAAGCAAGCATTTGATACAGATAAAAAAGGTTTTTGCCGCATTGGTTCTGTCAAATCGAATGTTGGTCATTTGAATGATGCATCAGGTGTCGCGGGCTTTATTAAAACCGTTTTAAGCTTAAAGCATCAGGTGATTCCGCCGACCATTCATTTTGAAACGCCAAATGAAAAAATTGAGTTTGCCAATTCGCCTTTCGTTGTAAACACAGACTTGACGCCATGGAGCAAGCAGGAATCTCCTCGCCGGGCAGGTGTAAGCTCATTTGGGATTGGTGGAACGAATGCTCATGTCATTTTAGAAGAAGCACCTGCTACACGTGTATCAGCAGATAGCCCTGAGGATAGTGAAATTCTTTTATTATCTGCCAAAACACCAGCAGCTCTTGAAAAAATGACGGATCGCCTTGCGGACTACTTACTCCAGCATCAGCAGCAAGTCCGTCTAAGTGACGTTGCCTATACGCTGCAAACAGGGCGCCATCATTTTCCGCATAAACGTGTCATTCTTGGAAGGAACACGGCTGACATGTTACAGGCGCTGAATCAAAGGTCAAAAGAGGTGGTCAAGACGGCCAGCTCCCAAACATCGAGCCGTCCAGTCGTCTTTCTTTTCCCAGGCCAAGGATCTCAGTATGTAGACATGGGGCGTCAGCTTTATGACAAATATCCGGTCTTTAAGGAAGCACTGGATCAATGCTTGAATCAATTCAAACAGCATGTCTCAGTTGACCCATTTAGTATTTTATTCTCAACAGAAACAAGTGCTGATCGTCAGTTGATCAACCAAACAGAATATACGCAGCCGCTTCTGTTTAGTGTGGAATACGCTTTGGCTAAATTGCTGATTCATTTTGGCGTCAAACCGAAGGCACTGATCGGCCACAGTATTGGAGAATACACGGCTGCTGCCGTATCTGGTTTACTATCTGTTGAAGATGCCGTAGATCTCGTGTCTTATCGCGGACAGCTCATTAGCCAGCTTGCAAAGGGCTCTATGCTGAGCGTTCCTTTGAGTGAACAGAACGTGCTGCCATATTTAACAAATGATCTTTCACTTGCAGCAGTAAATGGTCCTGAATTGTGCGTAGTGTCAGGGGAGACCGCAGCCATTGATGCACTTGCTGAGAAATTGGAGTCTGCTGGACATGGGTGTAGAAAGCTTCACACCTCTCATGCCTTCCATTCTAAAATGATGGATGACATCCTGCCATCATTCAAAGAAAAGGTCGCCGAGTATCAATTGAATGCGCCGTCTATCCCGTATATTTCTAACGTCACAGGTACGTGGATTGACCATGAAGTAGTGCAAGACCCGGCATATTGGGCTAATCATTTGCGGCAAGCGGTTCGTTTCCGTGATGGAGCAGAGACATTATTAACGGAGCTTGATCCTATTTTCGTTGAAGTCGGGCCGGGGAATACGTTAAGTGCCTTTATTCGCCAAGCCTCAAAGGAACACCATCAGCAGCCAATTCCATTGATGCGTCATCCAAAAGAAGAGGCAGCCGACGACCGTTACCTACTGGGAAGATTGGGTGACATCTGGCTCCAAGGGGTGCCGGTTGACTGGACAAAATTGCGAAATCAGACATCAAATCAAAAAGTATCCTTGCCGACCTATCCGTTTGAACGACAACGATATTGGATTGAAAAGGTAGATACAACCGCATTATCTTCATCCTCAGGTGTGCAAATGGTGGTGCCAAAGGAAAACAAGACACAGGAAATAGAAGACAACAATCAAGTTCATGCTGCCGCATCGAATGATATTGAGGCAACGTTACAGCGGATGTGGAAAGACATTTTAGGGATTGAAAATGTGGGAAGAGACGATCATTTCTTTGAGCTTGGCGGACATTCGTTAAATGCCACCGGTCTGATTTCTCAAATTCACAAAGAGTTTGGTGTAGAGCTAACGCTCACAGACATGTTTAACAATCCGACAATTGAAAAGCTCCAAGCATTTATCGAAAAGGCAGAGAAGCATCAATATTTCAAGATTGAACCAGTAGAAAAGAAAGACACGTATCCATTATCTGCTGCTCAAAGACGGACATTCCTCATTCATCAGCGTATTGGTCAAGTGACCTCTTACAACATGCCGATGGCACTGAGATGTAAAGGTGAAATTGATGTCGAGCGCTTTGAGCAGACCTTCAAGCAATTAATTGATCGTCATGAAACCTTGCGAACGACCTTTGAATTAAAAGATGGTGAACCAGTTCAGCGAGTCCATGATAACTTCCAGTTTGCTGTTGAAATGACAGAAGCTGATGAAGAAGGATTAGAAGCACAAATCGATGAATTCATTCGTCCATTTGACTTAAAGGCTGCACCATTGATCCGTGTGCGTTTTGTGAAAATCGCAGCTCATGATCACCTCTTATTAGTCGATATGCATAATATTGTGGCGGATGGAGCGAGCATGAACATCTTTATTAAAGAATTTACTGAGCTCTATCGAGGGGAAAACTTGCCGGAACTCACTGTTCAATATAAAGATTATGCAGAATGGCAAGACAAGTATTTCCGCAGCGAGATGTTTCAAAAGCAGCAGGAATATTGGAAGCAGCGAATTGGCTCAAATGTGCCGATTTTGACAATGCCATATGATTTTGAACGGAAGGAACAATCCTTCTTAGGAAGAGCGATCAAATTCAATATTGAACCGCACATCGTTGAGAAAATTGAACAGCTTGCTGAACAGTATCAGTTGACAAATAACGTCATCTTGTTCCAGCTCTACGGGCTGCTGCTTTCACGTTATGCGGATCAAGAGGAATTGATTGTCGGTTCACTTGTGGCTGGACGGCGTCATGCAGATATCGAGCATACCATTGGCATGTTTACGAATTTCCTGCCAATTAAACTAGACATGGTACAAGAAGCAACCTTTACAGAGCAACTGGCGCAGACAAAGCAAGTGTTGCTGGATGCGTATGACCATCAAGAGTATCCATTCGACCAAATGGTTGAGCATCTGAAGCCAAAAACAAGACCGCATCGTAATCCATTCTTTGATACAATGCTCATCTACCATAATGAGTACGATCCGAATATTAAAATCGAAGCCGATGGACTGACATTTGAAACACATGAGTTTGCAAAGGGAATTTCCAAACTTGATATGAAAATGGATGTTGTCAGAGAGGTAACGGGGGAGTTGAAGTGCGTCCTTCAATACAATCTGGCTCTGTTTAAACATGAGACGATGCAAGCGTTCGTCAAGCACTTCGAGCACTTGGTTGAACAGGCTGTTCAAGCACCTGATCAACTGCTCAAGGATTTCGATGTGCTTTCAGAGGAAGAAGAACAGGCAGCAAAAGAGAAAAGGGAGCGTGCAGAGGAAAAAGCACCGCTCGTACTGACAGTCTGCTCGACATTTACGGCAGATCCAGTCGCACCTTACATTCAGTACTGGGCCAAGCAGTTTAACGTGCAGCTTGATGTTCAATTTGCACCGTATGGACAGGTATATCAGGAATTACTAAATGAGCGCAGCCATATCTCACAGAAGAAAAACGGTGCGAACCTTCTGCTCATTCGTTTAGAGGATATCACTGGTCCAGCTCATCTCTCACTGGAAGAAAAGAAAAAACTGGCTTCAGAGCATGCTGAAGAACTTGCAAACGTTCTGAAATCAAAAACGAAACATAACCTATATTTTGTTGGGATTCTGCCGATAAGTGCTGCTCTTAAAGATACGCTGCAAAATGTGGAACAAGAGTGGATTGCTCAATTATCTGAGATAGACGGTGTTCAATTGATCGACTGCCGTCATCTAGCACAGCATTATCAGATGGATGACATCTTTGATGAAAAAGGAGAGCAAGCCGCACATCTCCCATTCACTGAAGTCTTTTGTGGAGCCATCGGTACAAAAGTCGCACGCGAGATCATTGCTTGGCAAGGTGCACCATTTAAGGTTGCGGCTATTGATTGTGATCATACGCTTTGGAGAGGTGTCGTTTCAGAAGACGGTGTGGAAGGTATCGATATTACGCCAGAACATCAAAAGCTTCAGCGCTTTTTAAAACAAAAGCAGCAAGAGGGGCTCCTGCTTGTCTTAAGCAGCAGGAATAATGAAGAAGATGTGTGGCGCGTGTTTGAAAACCACCCAGATATGGTCTTGCAAAAAGACGATTTTGTCGACTGGCGGATCAATTGGGAAAGTAAACCGGCACACCTAAAAGAGATGGCGGATTCACTGAACCTTTCATTATCTCAGTTTATTTTCTTAGACGATGATCCTGCTCAGTGCTTGCGTATGAATGAAGAGCTGCCTGAAGTGATGACACTGCTGTTGCCTGCCAATGAAAAAGCGATTCCATTATTCGCCCAGCATGCTTGGGCATTTGACCGCTATGATGTCACAGCTGAAGATAGAGGGCGAACAACGAGCTACAAGGCTGAAAAGGCTCGTCAAAAAGAGAAGGCACAGTCGCCGTCAATGGAGCAATTTTTACAAGATTTGAATTTGAACATGAGTGTAACAGAGTGGGGAGAAGAGCACCTTGCCCGCGTGGCGCAAATGAGCAGTCGCATTAACCAATTCCGCTTAAATGATCAGCGCTTTGATGAACAGCAACTGAGAGCGCGGATGGAAAATGAGCATGTTAAGGGCTGGGTCATTGAGGCAGCGGATCGCTTCAGTCATGAAGGGATTGTAGGGGCTATCTTGGCTCATCATGCAGGCGACACCTTGAAAATTGATGCATGGATGCTAAGCTGCCGTGCTCTAGGGAAAGGGATTGAGCAAAAATGTCTGACATGGCTCGCTGAATACAGCCGTCAGCACCAGCTTTCTTCTATTGAATTCAAGTTTACATCGACTGGACGTAATGAGCTGTTCAAGTCATTTATGAAAGAGCACGAGATGCAGGAGATTGAGGAGCAGCAAACATACCGTATACAAGTGGAAGAAATCGGTTCGCTGAGCGATCACATTCAGATCGTCGACCACCTGTCACCTCGTCAGCACTCGACTGAAGAAATAGAGGGTCAAAGGTTGGAGGCAGTAAGTCATTCAGCTTCTAAAGGTTATACATGGGAAACGGTTCAAACAGATCAAGCGCTGCATAGCGGTTATGTAAAAGCCCTTAAGGTACATGATCAAGAAGGTCTTCGTTCATTATTAAAGATGGAACTGACACAGGATCATGGACTTTACGCACAGCCAACCAATGAACGCGAGGCATTGCTTCTTGAGATTTGGTGTGACATTCTTCATGTGGAAAAAGTAGGAATTGACAACGACTTTTTCGATTTAGGAGGAAATTCTTTACTTGCTGTCAAAATGGAAGTAGAGATTGAAAAGAAGGGTTGGTATGTTGATGATTTGAATTTTGCTGAAAAACACACCATTCGAGAATTAGCAAAATATATGAAGAGGGAGAATCAGCATGCATAAAGATGTAAAAGCCATATATGAAGAATCAAAAATTTTAGATGAGGCCACTCATTTATACGGAGTCAAGCGAAGTGACATCCACTTTATCGCAGATGCAGAAAACTATGTGTATGAACTTAAAAAAGACGGAGAGTCTTTTATTTTAAAAATTACCCATACCATCCGCAGATCACCTGATTATATTTTAGGTGAAATGGAATGGCTCCATCACTTAGCGAAGGGCGGACTTTCGGTTGCGAAACCAATTGCTTCATTAAATGGCCGTGATATCGAGCAAGTAGACGATGGGCAAGGCGGTTCATTTTTGCTTCGAGTTTATGAAAAAGCGCCAGGCCATAAAGTCGAAGAGGCAGACTGGAATGATGAATTATTTTATGCCCTTGGACAGTACACAGGCCGCATGCATAAGCTGACAAAAAGTTATCAGCTGTCAGACCCGCGATATAAAAGACAAGAGTGGGATGAAGAGGAGCAGCTTAAATTGCGTAAGTATGTTCCAGCCGATCAGACCCTTGTGTTCGAACAAGCGGATCGGTTGATGGAAAAGCTGGCAAAGCTTCCGAAAAATCAGGATACGTACGGATTGGTTCATGCGGATCTTCATCACGGAAACTTCCACTGGGATCAAGGGAAAATTACGACCTTTGATTTCGATGATATCGGGTACAACTGGTTTATGAATGACATTAGCATATTGCTATACAATGTGTTGTGGTACCCAGTCATTCCATACGAAGACAAAGCTGCTTTTGCAGGAAACTTTATGAAACAGTTCCTGAAAGGCTATCGTGAAGAGAATGAGCTTGGGGATGAGTGGCTTGCCTACATTCCTGACTTCCTTCGCTTACGTCACATGCTGATCTATGGCTTGCTGCATCAAGCATTTGATTTGGCTGACATCGGAGAAGAAGAGAAGGCCATGCTCGCTGGCTTCCGCTCCGACATTGAGCAAGCAGCACCGATTACGACGTTTGACTTCACAAATCTAAGTCAATCTTAACATCAAAATCCCCGCCTATGTGATGAGGCGGGGATTGTTTTTTATGGGCGATAGGTGGACGGTGATTCAATGATGTGAAACAGGTTCTTTCCTTGCTTTGTATTATCGATCCAGCCTTGAAATGCTGCTTTACCTGGTCCGTATGCATAGACAGGGACATCCTCTCCTGTATGGGCAAAGGTTGTCCAGCCTGAGAAGGAACGCTGATCAAAGATATGTTGAATGCTCAGTTGGATCGTACTGGTCTTCCCTGATTGTGCGGCCTTCTCCACCTGAGAGATTTCCTCTTTTGTGAGCGAGAAGTCAATATTGGTGTGAAGGACATCACGTACAGATTGGCCGTCTGCGATTTTCTTTGCCATATACACAGGTGTTTTTTTAGCAGCTAGAATGGGTGCTGGGTCCCATTTATAGCCGGTCTCACTTGTCATGCCATCTGCGCCAAACGAAAAGCCGCCAGTTGCATGATCTGCTGTAATGATGACGAGGGTTTCTTTGTCCTTTTGAGCGAATTGAAGAGCCGCTTGAACTGCTTTCTCAAAATCCTCCATTTCACTCATTGCACCGACCACATCATTTTCATGTCCAGCAGAATCAATGGTACTGCCTTCAAGCAGCATGAAAAATCCATGCGAATTGTCTTGATTTAATTGGGTCAATGCTGCCTGCGTCATGTCTTTTAAAGTAGGCACATGCTTTGGACGATCGATGGCTCGATCCAGCTCGTCCTCCTGGAATAAGCCGAGCATTTTTGAAGATGATTGGGAGATTAAATCATCTTTTGACCTTAGAATGGAATACCCGCTCTTCTTAAATTCTTTCACAAGATCACGGTCTTTTCGGACAAAATATTGCATTCCGCCACCTAGAAGGATATCAACTTTGTGCTCTCCGCCTATTTTCTCATCAAAAAAGTGATCTGCAATTTGTTCTTTGTTTTTTCGGGAGACGTTATGTGTGCCAAAAGCGGCAGGCGTTGCATCGGTGATGTCAGATGAGACAACAAAGGCTGTTTTCATTTGTGCTTCCTTTGCAGCTTCAACGACACTTCTAAGAGGTTCTTTTTCTTGGTTGACGGCGATGGCATCATTGTATGTCTTTTTTCCAGTCGCCATGGCCGTGGCTGCGGCAGCTGAGTCGGTAATATTATCTCGAGGATCATCTGGGTGTGTGGTCTGCATCCCGACTAAATACGGGTCCCAGACGGTTTGTGCTTTTGTAGAACCGAGCTTTTCCTGCTTGAATGTGCGGTAGGCTTTGATCACGGGCATCCCCATTCCATCGCCAACGATAAAAATAATATTTTTTGGTGTTTTCGTTTGTTTCTTGTCTGCTGCATTTGTTGATACGGGAGTGACATAATGTGAGGTCAATAGAACAGCAAATACGAGAACCGCTAGAATCCCACTCATAAGAAAAATACGTTTTTTACGATTCATAGAGCCCATGAAAAATCCCCTTTTATCATTTATTTCATAATTTGTATTTTATTTGAATGGAGACAATGGTTCAACCCCTTTTCCCATAAAAAAAGGCGATGAGACTTTTGCCTCATCACCTTTTATACCGTATCACACTTCACGCCAACGACGCCTTCTAGATCTTTAATATCAAAGTACACATCCGTTGTATAGCGGTCTTTGTGCACACGTACGCGTACTTCCATGATCGGATAGTCCTTTTCTTTTAAATCATCAATTCGTACAGAATGAATGCGAATATTGAGGGCTTTCATTTCTTTTAAAATATCCGTCATACGGTTTCGATCAGAAAGAGACATTCTGATGCGGATTTCTTTTTCCTGTAGGCGAATCGGCCCGAACCGCTGAAAGAGCCATGGTAAAAATTCAACACTGATTAGAATAAAGAAAAGACTGAGGAAGGCTTCTTTATAAAACCCTGCACCTGTTGCAACCCCAAGTCCTGCTGCCCCCCAGATCATCGCAGAAGTCGTGAGACCTGAGATGACATCATTGCTTTTTCGAAGAATCACACCAGCTCCAATAAAACCAACACCAGATATAATTTGCGCCGGTAACCTGAGTGGGTCCATTTGAAGCTTAGAGACTCGAGGGAAATTGTAGGCTGCATCAATGCTGATGATGGTTAAGACGCAGGAGCTGACAGCAATGACAATACACGTTTTTAAGCCGAGCGGTTTTTTCTTCAGCTCTCGTTCAAGCCCGATAATCAAACCAATTAAAGTGGCCACGGCTAATTTTAAGACTGTATCCCATTCAATTGTCCAAAACATGCGTATCGCTCCTTTCACTTCATGTACGTTTCACAACATGTATATGATCTTCTCACAGCCCATATGGCTGCACAACTCTTATTTTATTCAGAATCGGAAGAAAGAAAAGCTTTTTATTTTATTTAAAAAGAGAGTCATCCGCATAGGGCAGACGACTCTTCATAATCTTTATTTTGTTTCTTCTTCAAGATGGTCTTCCATTTTGTGAAATAGCTGTTTGGATGCTTGTGACGGCTTACTAGTCATTAAACTCACGATAAGTGCAGCTAAACCACTTAACGTAAAGCCTGGAATCATTTCATAAATACCTGTGGCATGGTTAAGGCCTGTCATGATCCATGTTAGAACCACAACTGCACCAACGATCATCCCTACTAGGGCACCATGATGATTCATTCGTTTCCAGTATAGGCAAAGCAAGATGACTGGACCGAATGAAGAACCAAATCCTGCCCACGCATAACCAACAAGGTCAAGAATGGTATCACTTGGGTTAAGTGAAAGACAAAGGGCAATGACAGCGACAACGAGTACAGACATACGGCCAATCATCACGAGCTCTTTGTCTGATGCTTTTTTTCTAAAGAACGTTCTATATAAATCCTCTGTCATCGCACTTGCAGTGACAAGCAGCTGAGACGATATTGAACTCATAATCGCAGCTAAAATGGCAGAAAGTAAAAATCCAGTGATATATGGATGGAACAATACTTTAGAAAAGACGATAAAAATGGTTTCAGGGTCAGCAAGATTCATACCCGTTTCATGAACATATGCAACACCAACTAAACCGACAGACAGTGAACCAATGACTGAAATAATCATCCAGCTCATTCCGATTCGTCGTGCTGGTTTTAAGTCTTTGACAGACGTAATGGCCATAAAGCGCACGATAATATGCGGCTGTCCAAAGTAACCTAGTCCCCAAGCGAGGAAGGAAATAATGCCAATGACGCTCGTTCCTCTAAAAATATCAAGCAATTTAGGATCAATCTGTTGTATATCTTGGAATGTAGCAACAGGTCCGCCTAATTGTGTAAAGGCAACGATCGGCACGAGCACTAATGCTAAAAACATGATAGCTCCTTGGACAAAGTCCGTTAAGCTCACTGCCAGAAATCCACCAAACAATGTATACAAAACTACAATACTTGACGTCAAAATCAGCCCAAACATGTAGTGAGCGCCGAAAGCTGACTCAAATAAACGTCCGCCTGATACCATCCCAGACGATGTATACAGCGTAAAGAAGATTAAAATGATGACGGCTGAAACAGCTTTTAATAAAGCAGATGATCCTTTGAACCGCTTATCAAAGAAATCAGGAATCGTAATGGCATCATCAGCAATCTCTGTATAAGAACGTAAACGAGGTGCAAGAATGAGGTAGTTCAAGTAAGCACCGACGATGAGACCAATTGCAAGCCAGGTTGTCGATAAACCTGTTTTATACATTTCACCTGGAACACCCATCAGCATCCAGCCGCTCATATCCGCAGCACCTGCAGAAAGGGCTGTAACGAATGGGCCAAGCCCGCGTCCACCAAGCATATAATCATTTAAATCATGTGTTTTCCTGAATGCATACCAACCGATGGCAAGCATCCCGATAAAATAAATAGATAAGGAAATGGTAACTTCAACATTCATTTTGTGTTCTCACCTTTTTCGTATTAATTTGACATCACCTCAATCAAAATATACAGAAGTGCCAGAGCAGCTATTTTGAATAACTGTCCCCGCTATCTGCTATGGTTACTTAACCTAACAGAGTATTCCCAAGTGATCAACCTGCTTAAACCTCTTTATTTTGAAGAGAAAATGCACGAATCGGTGATAAGCATCAATATGTATACGTTTACAAAAACAAAATAAAGTAAAAATTTTCTGAAAAATAGAAAGTGACCTTACGAATATTTGACGATTCAAGGGAAATGACCTTTCAACGCACCTGCGTAAAGTTGCTTTAGAACAGTAAAATTTGATATGATAAAGTGTATATGACTTATGATCATGACCACGAGCACGCATCATTTTTGGAGGTGAACCTGCATGTCAAGAATTTCTATAGAAGAAGTCAAGCACGTTGCGCATTTAGCAAGGCTTGCGATTACAGAAGAAGAAGCTGAGATGTTTACAGAACAGCTTGATAGCATCATTTCATTTGCAGAGCAGTTAAACGAGGTAGATACGGAAAACGTTGAACCAACGACACACGTATTAAAAATGAAAAACGTCATGAGAGAAGATGTTCCGAATAAAGGTCTTTCCATTGAGGCAGTCGTCAAAAACGCGCCTGATCATAAAGACGGCTATATTCGTGTGCCATCAATTTTGGACTAAAGGAGGCCCGAGACATGTCACTGTTTGATCACAAAATTTCTGAATTAAAAGAGCTTTTACATAAAAAGGAACTGTCTGTTTCTGATTTAGTGGACGAGTCTTATAAACGAATCAATGAAGTAGACGGGAAAGTACAAGCATTCCTTGCACTGGACGAAGAGAAAGCACGTGCTTATGCAAAGGAATTGGACGAGGCAGTTGGAGAAAAGGACGAACTTGGTCTATTGTTCGGTATGCCGATCGGTGTGAAGGATAACATTGTTACAAAGGATTTGCGTACAACAGCATCAAGTAAAATCCTGCAAAACTTTGATCCTATTTATGATGCAACCGTTGTGAACCGTCTAAGAGAAGCAGAAGCTGTCACAATCGGTAAATTAAACATGGACGAATTTGCAATGGGCTCTTCTACAGAGAACTCAGGCTACAAAGCAACGAAAAACCCATGGAATTTAAACACTGTTCCGGGCGGTTCAAGCGGTGGATCAGCAGCTTCTGTTGCAGCAGGTGAAGTACCGTTCTCACTTGGATCAGATACAGGTGGTTCTATTCGCCAGCCAGCATCATTCTGCGGAGTTGTGGGTCTCAAGCCGACATATGGCCGTGTATCCAGATACGGATTAATCGCATTTGCTTCATCATTGGATCAAATTGGGCCAATTACGCGTAATGTAGAGGACAACGCTTATGTTCTTCAAGCCATTGCTGGTGTCGATCAAATGGACGCAACAAGTGCAAATGTCGATGTACCAGATTTTCTTTCTTCATTAACTGGCGACATCAAAGGTCTGAAAATCGCTGTGCCAAAAGAATATCTTGGCGAAGGCGTTGGCGAGGAAGCAAAAGAGTCTGTTCTCAAATCGTTAAAAGTATTAGAAGGACTTGGTGCTTCGTGGGAAGAAGTGTCTCTTCCGCATTCTAAATATGCGCTTGCGACTTACTACTTACTGTCTTCTTCAGAAGCATCAGCGAACCTTGCTCGTTTTGACGGTATCCGCTATGGCTACCGTACAGATAATGCAGACAACCTGATTGATTTATATAAAAATACTCGTTCTGAAGGCTTCGGAGACGAAGTGAAGCGCCGTATCATGCTTGGTACATTCGCGCTAAGCTCAGGATATTACGATGCGTACTACAAAAAAGCGCAAAAAGTCCGTACATTGATCAAAAAAGACTTTGAAGATGTTTTTGAAAAGTATGATGTCATTGTAGGGCCAACAACGCCAACTCCTGCGTTTAACATTGGTGAAAAGACAAGCGACCCATTGACTATGTACGCAAACGATATTTTAACGATCCCTGTTAACCTTGCAGGCGTTCCAGGAATCAGTGTGCCTTGTGGATTTGCAAATGGTCTACCGTTAGGACTGCAAATCATCGGCAAGCACTTTGACGAAGGAACAGTGTACCGCGTGGCTCACGCTTTCGAACAAGCAACAGATCATCATAAAGCAAAACCTGAACTGTAAGGGGTGAATTAGAATGAACTTTGAAACGGTAATTGGACTTGAAGTCCACGTAGAGCTAAAAACACAATCGAAAATTTTCTCAAGCTCACCGACACCTTTTGGTGCAGCTGCCAACACGCAAACAAGTGTCATCGACCTTGGGTATCCCGGCGTACTGCCTGTACTGAACAAAGAAGCGGTGAACTTTGCGATGAAAGCGGCCATGGCGCTGAACTGTGAAATCGCAACAGATACAAAATTTGACCGTAAAAACTACTTCTATCCTGATAACCCAAAGGCGTATCAAATTTCTCAATTTGATAAACCAATCGGTGAAAATGGCTGGATTGAAATTGAAGTAGACGGCAAAACAAAACGAATCGGTATTACACGTCTTCATTTGGAAGAGGATGCAGGGAAACTGACGCATACAGGCGACGGCTACTCACTTGTCGATTTCAACCGTCAAGGCACACCGCTTGTTGAAATCGTATCTGAGCCAGACATTCGTACACCTGAAGAAGCGTATGCTTACTTAGAAAAACTAAAATCTATTATTCAATATACAGGCGTTTCTGACTGTAAGATGGAAGAAGGCTCACTTCGCTGTGATGCCAACATTTCTCTTCGACCAATTGGCCGTGAAGAGTTTGGTACAAAGACAGAACTTAAGAACTTAAACTCGTTCGCTTTCGTACAAAAAGGCCTTGAATTCGAAGAAAAACGTCAAGAGCAAGTATTGCTTTCTGGCGGGCTGATCGAGCAGGAAACACGCCGTTATGACGAAGCATCTAAAAAGACCATCCTTATGCGCGTTAAAGAAGGCTCTGATGATTACCGCTACTTCCCAGAACCGGATTTGGTGGAGCTGTATATTGATGACGAGTGGAAAGAACGTGTAAGAGCATCCATTCCAGAGCTTCCAGACGAGCGCCGCAAACGTTACATCGATGAGCTTGGACTGCCTGCATATGACGCAATGGTATTGACACTTACAAAAGAAATGTCTGATTTCTTTGAAGCGACCATATCAGAAGGTGCAGAAGCGAAGCAAGCATCTAACTGGTTGATGGGTGAAGTATCTGCTTACTTAAACTCTGCTCAAAAAGAGCTGGACGATACAAAGCTAACGCCGCAAGGGCTGGCAGGCATGATCCAACTCATTGAAAAAGGAACGATTTCTTCTAAGATTGCCAAAAAGGTATTCAAAGAGCTCATCGAAAATGGGGGAGATGCAGAAACAATCGTCAAAGAAAAAGGACTTGTCCAAATTTCTGACGAAGGTGCGCTGCTCAAACTTGTTACAGAAGCACTTGATAATAACCCACAATCCATTGAAGACTTTAAAAATGGAAAAGACCGTGCGATTGGTTTCTTAGTCGGACAAATTATGAAAGCATCGAAGGGTCAAGCAAACCCGCCGATGGTGAACAAGATTCTTCTCGAAGAAATCAAAAAACGCTAAATCAAAAAACCGCCTTATGGAAGGCGGTTTTTTTGTTTGAATGACAGGGTCTTATCATAGATTCAGACCACCGCCGTATATCAATTTGGAGTTTCTTTTCTTATAATGAAGCATAAGCGAAAGTGAACATTCGAAGGGGTAAAGGTGAATTAAATCGAAAAACAGCATGTCATGTTACTGAAGAAACAGCTTCAATTGTTCCACTGCTCTGAGAACAGCAGGATCCTCACACTTTTCTAAATTCGTCAGCATCCCTTGAATGACTGGCTTACGAGGTTCAGCTTTTGCCAGCTCTTCTTCAATCACTTCAACCGATACAAGGGTATCATCAGAAAGCAGATGCTCAAGCTTTAACAAATGAAGCTCTTCTTGAAGGGAAGTGGCACTCGGCGCTTCATCGTCCCAGATGGTTTGCTTTAGAATCGGCTTCGTCTGAGAACGAAGCATGCCTTGGACCAAATCATCAAACCGTTCAAGTATAAAGGAAGAGAGCTCATCAAATGATAATTGCATCTGATCTTGTAAAAGCAGAACCTGCACATACGATTGGATGATACCTTGAATCATGACTGACAGGTCAGTTATATATGGTTCGATCTCCTGTCCATAAGTGGTCAAGATGGAAATTTGTATTTCATCATTCATTTGCTTTTTCACAGTTTTTGAATACTTTTTAATTTGCTGGTTTTCCGGAATAATGTTCTCGCTGAGGATCAAAATGATAAAATCCTTGTTCTCAGCAAAATGCTGAAATTGTTCCGCAATTTGTTTTTGAAAGATATCTCTAGGCGCGAGATGCTGATTCTCTTTTCGAATTGTTTCGATGCTTTTCATAGAGGTGTCGATATAATATTCAAACGCTCGGTTGAAAAGCTGTTCTTTTGATTTGAAATGCAAATAAAAAGCGCCTTTTGATATTCCGCACTCATCTGCAATTTCCTGAATGGTCGTAGAAGAAAAACCCTTTTTCGCAAACAATTGGATGCTTGCCTTAATGATTTTTTCTTTTTTTTCGTTCATGGAATAAGGCCCCTTCAGCTTTAGAATGTTACGTCAAACGCAAGTGAAATGGTTGACGGCATTGTATATCACCGTTTATTATGATATAGAATGACCAGTCAGTCAATACATAAAGGAAAATGGAGGACATAATGAATTCGATCATCAATTTTGTATTAAAGAATAAGTTCGCTGTATGGCTCATGACGATTATCGTAACAGTTGCTGGTCTATATGCCGGATTGAATATGAAACAAGAATCAATCCCGAATATCAACACTCCAGTCATTACGGTTTCTACAACGTATCCTGGCGCAACGCCGGACGAAGTATCAGATAAGGTGACCGATCCAATCGAAAAGTCGATTCAAAACCTCAATGGGGTCAACGTGGTCACTTCCAATTCATTTGAAAATGCCTCATCCATTCAAGTCGAATACGATTACAGCAAAGACATGGATGAAGCAAAGAAGGAAATTGAAGATGCTATTAACAATATCAATTTTCCTGAAGATGCAGAAAAGCCTAAAATCGCACGCTTTAGTATTAACGCGATTCCAATTTTAGCTCTTAGTGTCTCTGGAGATAAAGAATCATTACAAGACCTTACACAAAAAGTAGAAAATGACCTCGTTCCTTCACTTCAAGGATTAGACGGCGTCTCTTCTGTTGAAGCTTCAGGACAGCAAATCAAAGAAGTAGAATTTTCGTTTAAACAAAAGAAATTGAAAGAATACGGTTTAGATGAAGAAACCGTCCAAAACATGATTAAAGGCTCTGATGTGAATGTGCCATTAGGTTTATACACATTTGGCAATAAACAAAAATCAGTTGTCGTGGACGGAAATATTTTAAGTGTCAAAGATTTGAAAAACATGCGAATTCCTGTTACACCAAGTGCAAGCGGCGGTGCGGGAAGCGCTGGAGCTGGAGCACCTTCTAGCGGCTCAGAAAACGCCGGTGCGCAAGGTGCCGAGCAGCAGGCTCAGCAGCAAGCAGCAGCACAGCAGCAAACAGGTGCAGCAAGCAGTCAATCTGTAGAGCTGCCGACGATCAAGCTGTCTGAGATTGCAGATATTAAAGTCGTGAAAGATGCAGAATCGATTTCTAGAACGAATGGAAAAGACAGTATCGGTCTGCAAATTGTCAAAGGCTCTGATGCTAACACAGTGAGTGTTGCAGAAGAAGTGACAAAAGAGCTAGAGAAATTCAAAAAAGACAACAAAGGAATCAAAGTGAGCACCACATATGATCAAGCAGAGCCGATTAAAGAGTCTGTCAGCACAATGCTGAACAAGGCGATCATCGGAGCAATCTTTGCGATCATTATCATTCTATTGTTCCTGCGAGATATCAAATCAACATTAATCTCGGTCATCTCCATTCCGTTATCTCTGTTGATTGCTGTTTTAATATTAAATCAGCTGGATATCACGTTAAATATCATGACACTTGGTGCCATGACCGTCGCCATTGGGCGTGTGGTCGATGACTCGATTGTGGTCATAGAAAATATCTATCGACGAATGGCGTTAAAGGATGAACCGTTAAAAGGCAAGGCACTCGTCAGAGAAGCCACAAAAGAAATGTTTATTCCGATCATGTCTTCGACGATTGTGACAATTGCGGTATTCTTACCGTTAGCATTAGTAGGTGGAATGATTGGTGAACTATTCATCCCATTTGCCTTAACGATTGTGTTTGCGTTACTTGCTTCACTCCTTGTCGCCATTACAATTGTTCCAATGATGGCACACACTCTATTTAAAAAGAACCTGTACGGTACAGCGAAAAAGGTCAAAGAACATAAACCAAGCAAGCTTGCCGGCGTTTATAGACGTGTACTGAATTGGACACTCAACCATAAATGGATTACATCAGGAATTGCCATTCTTATGCTTGTCGGAAGCTTATTCTTAGCACCACTTGTTGGTGTCAGCTTCTTACCACAGGAAGCAGAGAAAACAGCGATGGTGACATACACGCCAGACCCTGGACAAACGAGAGAACAGGCAATTGATGAAACGAAAAAAGCTGAAGAATATTTGATGAAACGTGACCATGTCAATACAGTCCAATATTCACTAGGCTCTTCAAATGCCCTGACAGCAAGTGTTGGCGGTAACTCTAACGGTGCGTTATTCTTCGTACAATATGACGAGGACACACCGAATTTTGATAAAGAAAAAGATCGTGTGGTCAAAGCCCTGCAAGACAAAGTGTCTAAAGGGGAATGGAAATCACAAGACTTCTCATCTGCTGGCGCAAGCAATACTGTGACGTACTATGTGTACGGTGACAAAGCAAGCGATATTGAAGGCACAGTAAAAGATGTCGAGAACATCCTAAAAGATGAGAAAAACCTGAAAAATGTCAGCACAAGCTTAGCTGAGAAATACGATGAATATACGTTTAATGCAGATCAAGAAAAATTGGCTAAACTGGGTCTAACTGCTTCACAAATCGCTCAAGCGATTGCACCTCAAAATAGTGAAACGACACTAACGAAAGTCACAGAGGACGGCAAAGAACTTGATGTGAAGCTTCAAACGGAAAAAGATGAATATAAGAGCAAGAAAGATTTAGAAAATAAAAAGATTACAACACCGACAGGGCAAGAAGTCCGAATTGGTGATGTCGTAAAAGTAAAAGATGGTACGACAGCAAATACGGTGACAAAGCGTGATGGAAAAATCTACGCAGAAGTGTCTGGTGACATGACAACAGACGATGTCTCTAGTGTGACACAAGATGTTCAGAAGAAAGTTGACAAGCTTGATGTGAAATCTGGCGTAACAATTGACACAGGCGGCGTAAGTGCAGATATCCAAGAGTCCTTTACACAACTTGGGCTCGCGATGCTTGCAGCGATAGCCATTGTGTATCTCATTCTCGTCATCACATTTGGCGGAGGTCTTGCACCATTTGCAATTCTCTTCTCACTTCCATTTACGGTTATTGGTGCTCTCGCTGGATTGTTTATAGCAAAAGAAACCATCAGCTTAAATGCCATGATTGGATTGCTCATGCTGATCGGTATCGTTGTGACAAACGCCATTGTCTTAATTGACCGCGTTATTAAAAAAGAACAAGAAGGTCTCTCAACAAGAGAAGCATTACTTGAAGCAGGTGCAACAAGATTACGTCCAATCTTAATGACAGCACTTGCGACGATCGGTGCACTGCTGCCACTCGCATTAGGCTTTGAAGGCGGAAGCCAGATCGTATCAAAAGGACTTGGCGTCACTGTAATTGGTGGTTTAACGAGTTCTACACTTCTCACATTGGTCATGGTACCAATCGTGTATGAAATGTTAAGCAAGTTTAGACGTAAGAAAAAGTACGCAGAAGAAGAATAAGAGGAAGCCCCGCTCATTAGCGGGGCTTTCAGCGTGTAGACAAACCCTCGCATTCGGTGTCAGTCCTGCGCGCTGGTGCTCACGAATGTTACATTCACTCTGCTCCAGTGCTCGTCCTTTCTAGACTGCAAAGGTTTTCTATCACGCTGAAAAGTAGACAAAGGACTAAAATTTATTTTAGCCCTTTGTCTATAATCTGAAGCCCTGCCTTGACGGGGCTTTTTTATTTTGAAATCTGACAAACAGCTTTTCTCATCAGCTCTTCAAATGCATGGAAAAAGGCATCTCGATCAACATGGTCAATCACTTGAATGGATTTTCCATCTGGATGCTCTTCAGTTCGTCCTTGCTTTGGCGTTTCAGTGTAAACAATCGCATTCATTTCCTTTGAGCGGGTAAATGAAGACGAAGCAAGAGTGATCGTTGTCAGCACATCCCATAAGTAGTAAGTCGAGTTCGTTTCGTGATGAACGAGCGGCGGACAAAAGGCGTAGCACTGTCCAATAAAATCAATCCCGATATGAGAGCGAAGGGATGCCCAGCGCTGACGTACATCAAGTGTAAGCGGGACTTGATTTGTACTTTCAAGTGCGACCATTTCAATAGGAAACGGTTCCTGAAAGACCGTGCTGACAGCATAAGGGTCCCAGAATGCATTCCATTCTGCTGTCCCATCATGCTCGGGTTCTTCAACATTGCCTTTTTCAAGGAACGTACCGCCCATCCACACCAATTTCTCAATCTTATTAGAGATTGAAGGATCTTCTTCTAAGGCGCGTGCAAGGTCTGTGAGCGGGCCAGTAAAGAGAAGGGTGACAGGTTCTTTAGACTTTTTAACCGTTTCAATCAGATGAAGGTGTGCTGGAAGCTTGGACACTTTTGTATCAATAGTACCTTTTTCATTTAAAATCGGCAGGGCGTCTACATAAAAAGCATGCATACGCCACTCTTTTGGAAATGGATTGACGCTTCTTGAATTTGAAGCAGCGACTTCAATTTCATAAGGACTAAATCGATCAATGATTTTCTGAGATGCACTGAGAGCAGGCTCTAAATAACAATCACCAGGAATCACAGACATCCCGATGACTTTCAGATGTTCCATTTGAAGGAGAAGAAATAAAGAGACGAGGTCATCAACACCGCCGTCATGATTAAAATACACAGGCTTTTTCATCGCAAACCATCCTTTACAGCGTTTTCTTTTATTTTATCAGAATGCTTTGATGAGCTAGGAGATTTCACATATTAGATGGTTGTTTTGTTGCCATTTTCAAATCTCATAGTATAATTAAAGGTTGTTAGTGGTGAAAATAGATTGCATAATGAATATAGGATGATGATGAATGAAACGTGCTCGAATTATATACAATCCGACCTCTGGGCGTGAACTCTTCAAGAAGAATTTACCGCAGGTTTTGCAAAAATTTGAACAAGCTGGCTATGAAACATCTTGTCATGCGACGACATGTGCAGGAGATGCGACGCAAGCAGCAGAAAAAGCCGCACAGAGAGATTTTGATTTAATTGTAGCAGCAGGTGGAGACGGCACGATTAATGAAGTCGTCAATGGACTAGCACCGCTTGAAAAAAGACCAAAACTAGGAATCATTCCAGTTGGAACAACAAATGACTTCGCAAGAGCACTTGGAATTCCACGAGAAGGTGTTTTAAAAGCGACAGATGCCATAATTGAGGGTGTAGCGAAGCCGCTTGATATCGGTAAAGTCAATGGCCATTATTTTATTAATATTGCTGGCGGCGGTCGGTTAACAGAGCTCACTTATGAGGTGCCTAGTAAGCTGAAGACAATGCTTGGACAGCTTGCTTATTATTTAAAAGGCATGGAGATGCTTCCATCTATCCGCCCGACAGAAGTCGAAATTGAATATGACGGCAAATTGTTTCATGGAGAAATCATGCTGTTCCTTGTTTCACTCACAAACTCAGTTGGCGGCTTTGAAAAACTAGCGCCAGATTCCATTTTAGATGATGGGATGTTTGACCTAATTATTCTAAAAAAGGTCAATCTAGCAGAAGCCATTCGAGTGGTCAGCCTTGCTCTTAGAGGCGAGCATATTCATGATAACAATGTCATCTACGCAAAAGCGAATCGCGTGAAGGTAGATGTGAAAGATAAAATGCAATTAAATTTAGATGGCGAATTCGGCGGCATGCTGCCAGGTGAATTTGAAAACCTGTATCGCCATATTGAATTTATTGTGCCAAAAGCAACAGCTGAAAAAATAGGGTGAAGACTGAACTTGGTTCCTTATGGCGGCCAAGTTTTTCTTTGCAAATGAGGTGATAAAATTGGTGAAAATGAAACCGCCTGTTCAAAAGAATGAATACTACAATGTAACCTTCGAAGACTTAACGCACGAAGGTGCAGGTGTTGCAAAAATAGAGGGATTTCCTGTCTTTGTACCGAATGCCCTTCCTGACGAACAAGGGCAAATCAAAGTCACACGAGTCAAAAAAGGATTTGCTTTTGGACGACTCATGGAGCTGACAAAGGAAAGTCAGCACAGGCAAGATGCGCCATGTCCCATTTACAAACAGTGCGGCGGCTGTCAAATTCAGCATATGAGCTATGAAGGCCAGCTGCAATTTAAACAGAAACAAGTAAAGGACGTATTAGAGCGGATCGGCAAGCTTGATATGAGCCGTGTAAAAGTTCATCCTGTACTCGGCATGGAAGACCCTTGGAATTACCGAAACAAAGCACAAGTTCCAGTTGGCGAACGAGAAGGCGGACTTGTTGCAGGATTTTATCAGCAGCGTACCCATGAAATCATTGATATGGAAAAATGTTTGATTCAGCAGTCAGAAAACGATGAAGTGGTACAGGCAGTAAAAGACATATGTAATGCGTTTGGCATTAAAGCATATAACGAAGAGCGGCACAAAGGCTGGCTGCGTCATGTCATGGTTCGCTACGGTATTGCAACAGGTGAAATGATGGTTGTGTTTGTCACAAGAACGGCTGATTTTCCGCAAAAGCAGCAGGTGATTGAGCAGATTATAGCACGATTCCCACATGTTCGGTCAATTGTACAAAACGTGAATTCAAAGAAAACAAATGTCATTTTCGGAGACGAAACAACCGTTTTATGGGGCGAAGAATACATTTATGACTCGATTGGCGACATCAAATTTGCTATTTCAGCCCGCTCATTTTATCAAGTGAACCCATCCCAAACAAAGGTGCTTTACGACAAAGCCCTTGAATATGCAGAGCTGCAAGGTGAAGAAACCGTGATTGATGCATACTGTGGAATCGGGACGATTTCCTTATTCCTCGCACAAAAAGCAGGCAGAGTATATGGGGTTGAAATTGTCCCAGAAGCAATTGAAGATGCAAAACGCAACGCTGCCTTAAACGGAATCAACAACGTCGAATTCGCTGTCGGCGAAGCAGAAACCGTTATCCCAAACTGGTACAGAGAAGGCATCCAAGCAGACACTCTTGTCGTCGATCCGCCAAGAAAAGGTTGTGACGAAGCACTGCTTGATACGATTTTAAAGATGAAGCCAAATCGTGTTGTTTACGTGTCCTGTAACCCAGGCACGCTAGCTCGTGATTTGCGTATTCTTGAAGATGGTGGGTATGTGACAGAGGAAGTGCAGCCTGTGGATATGTTTCCACATACATCTCATGTAGAATGTGTGGCAAGCCTTGTAATTAATCAGTAATGTATTGAGAGACATCCCGATTTCGTGATAAACATCGCTATCGGGATATTTTTATTTTTGTTTGTCCAATCTGCATTAAAAAAGGATATTTGGAAGTTGAATCAATATTTTCATCCCTTATTTCATCACCAAATGTCCTTTTTTGCAATTTTGCCCTGTTCATATTAAAGTATATAATGATAAAAATTGCTGAAAGACTTTATAGAAGGACATACCCTTTAGGCGCTATGTCATGAGAGGAATTGGATGAAAGATGAGTAAAAATTTCTGGCGTGATTTACCACGGCCATTTTTTATATTAGCACCAATGGAAGAAGTGACAGATGTTGTGTTTCGTCATGTTGTGAGTGAGGCGGCGAGACCGGATGTGTTTTTCACAGAGTTTACGAACAGTGAGAGCTATTGCCATCCTGATGGCATTCAAAGTGTGAAAGGCCGTTTAACGTTTACAGAGGATGAGCAGCCGATTGTTGCTCATATTTGGGGAGACAAGCCTGAGAACTTTAGACAGATGAGCATTGGAATGGCGGAGTTAGGATTTCAGGGGCTTGATATTAATATGGGCTGTCCTGTCCCAAATGTCACGCAAAACGGGAAGGGCAGCGGATTGATTCTACGACCAGACGTTGCGGCAGAGTTGATTCAAGCGGCAAAAGCTGGGGGATTACCTGTCAGTGTGAAAACAAGACTTGGTTTTACTGAGGTCGATGAATGGCGCGGGTGGCTTAGACACATTTTGGAGCAAGACATTGTGAATTTATCAATCCATCTTCGCACAAGAAAGGAAATGAGCCAGGTTGATGCGCATTGGGAGCTCATTCCTGAGATCAAAGAACTTCGTGATGAAGTAGCACCTGATACGCTTTTGACAATCAATGGTGATATTCCTGATCGTCAAACAGGCCTAAAGCTCGCTGAGCAGTATGGAGTGGACGGAGTGATGATTGGGCGCGGGATTTTCCATAACCCATTTGCCTTTGAAAAAGAGCCGAAGGAGCATACGAGTGATGAGCTGTTAGGGCTATTAAGATTGCATCTTGATCTTCATGACCAGTATTCTTCACTAGGGTTGCGACCATTCAAAGCACTGCATCGTTTCTTTAAGATTTATGTCAAAGGATTCAGAGGAGCTAGCTTCCTTAGAAATCAATTAATGAACACATCATCAACAGATGAAGTGCGTGCGATGCTGGATGAATTTGAAGCGAGAAATCAAGAACAATAACGATTGATGAGAGGAGGGAAAGCCCTTCTCTTTTTTCTATAAATAGGACTATTAAACTAGTTCTCTCAAATGGTAAAATGAGATAGAAATGAAAATTGGAGGTATTTTATTGAAACCATTCTGGGATAAAGACATAGAAAGTGAAGAAACATTTAAGCAAATCAATGAGAAAGGCATTGCAAAAGCGGAAAAGAAGCTAGGCGTCATCCTGCCAGATACATATAAGAAACTCATCCTTGAACAAAATGGCGGTTATACTCTTCACAACGCTTTTCCAACGGATCAACCGAATGGATGGGCAGAGGATCATGTACAATTTGATCATTTAAGAGGGATCGCCAAAGGCGAAGGCATTATGGATAGTGATTATTTAATAGAAGAATGGGAATTGCCTGAGGGGCTTGTGCTTATTTGTGGGGATGGACATACGTGGATCGCATTGAATTATAGAGAAACAAAGGAACATCCGCCGGTTCATTACTTTGATCTAGAAGATGAGACGGATTTCAAATTAGCGGATTCGTTTGATGAACTGATTGCTGGGCATTATACCGCAGAAGATAGCGAAGAAGATGAAATGTCAGATGAAGAGTGGCAGACTGAATATGAAAAGCAAAATCCGCCCTTATCAAAAGAAGAAGTGAAAGACATATTGCAGACTCGAGACCCTGACGAACTTCAGAATATTGTATTTTTCAAAGTTGAACAAATTGATGATATCAAGTGGTTTTTTTCAGAAGTAGAAACTTTTATGAACTCTATTCAAGACGAAAATATGTTAGTAACTGCTGGCTGGGCGCTCAGTACAATCCTTACACTGAATGATGTGGTGATTAAGCAGAATGACGATATTTTTCAAAGTGCACGTCGTTTTGCGGAGCAATTGAATCAATCAAAAATAGAAGAAATGCATGAAATCGCTTTTAATATATCATTATGGTTGGAATTTGATTTAGAGGAGCAATAAGGCTCTCTTTTTAATGAGAAATGTAATCTATCGTATTACAAAAAGACCCCCCTCACCAACAAGGGGGTCACCAACCACTTACTCTACACTCTCCACAACCTCAAGGCTGTCCTCTGTTTCACCTATATAAATAGGGCCGTTTGCGTGGTCGATTCGGATTGGCCATTCGTATGGAATTTGAAGTCGTCTAGCAATGGCTCTCCAGAATTTTGTGGAATCCAATTCGAAGTCTTGGAAGTCTTTTAATAAGTCTTTGTAAGATGAGCCGTCAAATTGAATGTACATGTCTTGAAGGCGCATGAACGCGACATGTCTCACTTCTAGTGCTGCCGCAGCTTCCATCTCTTCTTCGGTTGCTTCTCCAATGATTGTACCTGCGGGCGGAAGCATGTCGTATACATTGAATTCCTCTTCTTCTTCGTGTGCTGCATTGTGCTGCTGATCTGACATTTTTCTTCACTCCTTCTTGTCTTCATCAAAATCTTATCCGTGCTTACTTCTATTATCGGAAGGAAAGGCGAAATGTGGAATGAAAAGAGGAGCCGATTCACAACACTTGCCTTTTTCCCTTGAATCGCCTATGATCAATTACAGATATAAAAGGTCTATAATAGATAGAAAGGAGCTTCTTATGAAATATTCTAAAGCGACCAACTATGCGCTGCATACGATGGTGTTTTTAACTCTTGCGCCAAAGGGGAAAGCGATTGGCGTTGAGCCACTTGCTATGATGCAAGACCTTTCACCAACCTATTTATCCAAAATTTTAACAAAGCTTGTGAAGGCGGGATTGATTGAATCAACACCAGGTGCAAAGGGAGGGTACACCCTTATCAAACGAAAGGAAGACATTTCGTTTTTGGATGTCATTCAGGCTGTAGAAGGGCAAACGAATTTATTTCGCTGCTTTTTAGAGCATGACTCCTTCATGCCTCATGATGGCTGTTTGATTGAACAAGTCATGCAGGATGTGGAAACGAAAATGCAGGAGACGTTAAGTCAAAAACGGTTAATTGATATTGCGAACCAAATTGAGCAGACAGAAAAAAATCCATTTTTCAACATGTGATTTTTTTGAACCAATTATAGATATTAAGAGTCTTTAAAGTCTTGAATAAAAAAGGAGAGATTTAAATGTTATTAGATTGTGCCATTATCGGAGGCGGGCCAGCCGGATTAAGTGCAGCACTTGTTGTGGGGCGAGGGAGAAAGCAGGTCATTGTATTTGATGACGAGCTGCCAAGAAATCGAGTGACTCAGGAATCACATGGATTTATTACAAACGATGGAATGACACCGTTTGAGATCAGACAAGCGGGAGAGGCAGATCTTCAAAAATACCCTAATATCCAAATGAAACGAAGTAGAATTGTTGATATACAAAAGAAAGAGGAAAGCTTTACGTTACTGACACATGAGGGGGATACATTTGAAGCGAAAAAAATCATCTTGGCAACAGGACTTCAGGATATGCTGCCAAAGATCGAAGGAATTCATGATGTATACGGAAAAACGTTCTTTAGCTGTCCTTTCTGCGATGGATGGGAATTAAAGGACAAGGCACTCGCACTCATTGCAGAGAATCAAAGAATCATGCATATGGCTAAGCTTCTTTCCAATTGGACAAAGGATTTGATCGTGTTTACGAACGGGTACCAAGTGTTAACTGAAGAGGACAAGTCACTTCTGTCGGCACATTCTATTCAAGTGATTGATGTGCCCATTGTATCGATGAATCATGACAATGGGCAGCTGGGTTCTCTTCAGCTTGCGAGTGGGGAGACAGTGAAAAGGGAAGGCGGATTTGTCGCAAGTGATTTCAAGCAGTCAACCCCTTTTGCTGAAAAACTAGGCTGTCAAATGACGAAAAATGGGGGCATTGAAACAGATATTCTTGGACGTACAACCGTCAGTGGGGTCTTTGCATGTGGTGATAATTTAGGAGGTCCTGCTCAGTTAGTTATCGCAGCGGCTGCTGGTAGCCAGGCAGGAATGGGCGTCATTCATGAACTTGTGCAGGAAGAGTTTCAACAAAGAACATCTCTATAAAAAGAGATGTTCAGCGATGAGCGGTTTTCCGTTTTGCTAAGACGTGAGCAGTCCATTCAAAAAGTGCGTAGATGACAAAGAAGATCAGAATCCAGCTGCTGACATCTGGTGGCATGAATGATGTTCACCTGATCAAGTCCAGACTGTATCCACATGGTGATCAGAGCTGTAAGGAACACTTGTAAAAACCTTGTTGATGTTTTCAATTGGTCAAAACTCCATATATTTCCATCCTATAATAAATGACAGTTTATTTCCAAATGTTTTTCCGTAAGTTTCAACGGTAAAATAAGAAATAAACCCAATGAAAGGAAAGCAAATGAGCGATCAAACCAATATATTTTTAAAAAATCATTTTCCTGATCTTATCCTCACGCCGCCGCTTTTTTATGGGTGGCCTTTTGGGCTTCGATTTGAAGTGGCAGATTGGTCATTAGGAAAAGAATCGGTTGTATTAGAAAAAGCGGGAGAGCGTGCTTTAGAGATTGTGAAATATACTTTTGATCCAGAAGACGAGATGCTGCTTGTAACGGATGTGTATACAGAACATGAACATGAATTAACGAAGCGTAAGCTCTTGGTTTATCAGAAATATGTCAATTGGAAAATGCGTTACCGATTGCGTCATGAGCTTTTGACCTATGTACACCCAGAAATAGAAGAGATCATGAAGTTAGAGCGGTTTACTATCAACTGCCGTCTGCGAGATATTCGATTGCGCCCTTTGCTTCATGCGATATGCCAAGAAGGTTTTTTTACACCAAATCAGATTTTGAAGGGAAGACTGGGGTATGAAATCTATCTCATCAATCTCTCTAAAAAGATGATTTTTCACTTATATGATGATCGAGGCTGTGATCTCATTGCGGCAGATGCTGAGCGTCTACGTCCAGTCTATGAGGGTTTACAGCACTGGCTATTAGATTATGATCGCGCTCAGATGGACGGGCTGTTTGCAGCCAAATAAGAAAAACCGCACTTTCGACAAGTACGGTTTCAGCGCGTAGACAAACCCTCGCATTCGGTGTCAGGCCTGCGCGCCGGTACTCACGAATGTCAAATTCGCTCCGTTCCGGTGCTCGTCCTTCCTAGACTGCAAAGGTTTTCTATCACGCTGAAAAGAAGACAAAGGGCTAAAATCAAGAACATTTTAGCACTTTGTCAACAATCTGAAACCGCACTTTCGACAAGTGCGGTTTCTTTTTATGCTTCTACTTTATTGAAGAACTGTGGCAAATATTCTTTGTGTGCTTCGAGCATTTCATCTAGGATGCTTTTTGCAACGGCATCTGATGGGACAAGCGGGTTGATGGTCATTGCGACAAGGGCTGTGTTGTAATCGCCTGTCACGGCTGCTTCAGCGGCTACACGTTCAAAGGATTTAATTTGAGAAATGAGTCCTTTGACAGCGACCGGCATTTCACCAACAGCGATTGGTTTAGGACCGTCTTTTGTGATAACGCAGTTGAGTTCAACGGCAGAATCATTTGGAATGTCACTGATGGCGCCATTGTTAATCGTGTTGACAGGCTGAATATCATGCTTGTCGTTATAAATGGATGCAATCAAGTTACACGCCGCATCACTGTAATAGGCACCGCCTCGTTTTTCAAGCTGCGGCGGCTTGATATCAAGATCAGGGTCTTTGTAAAGCTCGAACAAGTCATTTTCTAATGCACGAACGACTTCTGCACGAGTTCCTTCGTTTGCTGCTGCTTTCTTTTCTTCAGCCAGCATATCACTTGTTTTGTAGTAGTAGCGGTGATATGGACAAGGAATAACGCCAAGTCCTTTTAAGAAATCTGCATCCCACGGAATCGCTTGAATGTTGTTCATCGACATGCTGGAGTTTGGATCAGCCATGTCTTCAATGACTTGATCCATGATGCTTTTGCCATCTAAGAATACATTGAGTCCAAAGACCATATGGTTTAATCCAGCAAAGCCGACTTCGACTCTGCTTGCATCGACATCAAGTCCTTTGGCGATTCCCATGCGAATACCGATCGGCACGTTACATAAGCCAACGACTTTGCGATGGTTTGTATAGCGAAGAACGGCTTCTGTGACCATACCAGCTGGGTTTGTGAAGTTTACTAGCCATGCATCTGGACACAGCTCTTCAATATCTTTGACAATATCAAGAATGACAGGAATGGTGCGAAGTCCTTTGAATAGACCTCCTGGACCATTTGTTTCTTGACCAATGACATCATATTTTAAAGGAATGCGTTCATCCTTCATACGTGCTTCAAGAAGTCCGACACGGAATTGTGTTGTGACAAAATCTGCGCCTGCTAGCGCTTTCCTGCGATCTAATGTTAAATGAACCTCGATTGGAAGTCCTGCTTTTTTGACCATTCGTTTTGCAAGGTCTCCGACGATCTCAAGCTTTTCTTTTCCAGCTTCAATATCGACAAGCCAAAGCTCGGTAATCGGAAATTCATCGTACCGTTTAATGAACCCTTCGACAAGCTCGGGTGTATAGCTTGATCCTCCGCCAATTGTGACAACCTTTAATCCTTTTGCCATGTTCTGCACCTCCGAATAATGTAACGCGCAATGTTATAATAGAGAAAAGCCAATTCTTTTTCTTTTGTTTGTACATCTATAGCTTATCGTGAGAGCATCTAGTGCGTAAATGACTTCAGCGTCTTTAGGCAAGGGTGTCTCATTTAGAGATTTGTTACATAAAAGAAACACATTGTGACATGTTGTTGGAGAAAGGGGAAGTCAGATGTTTTCAAGTGAGGTTATTTCCAGCTTTAATGAACTAGAAAGCGCTCTATATCGATATATCATGGAAAACAGTGAAAAGGTCGTGTATATGAGAATTCGGGACCTTGCAGATGCTGCACATATTTCCACTTCGTCTGTCCTTCGCTTTTGCCGAAAAGTAAATTGTGAAGGCTTTTCAGAGTTTAAAGTGAAGCTCAAAATGTATTTAGAATCAGAGCAGACACCTTCTTTAAAAAGCACACAGCACTTTCTCTATGAATTTATCGAACGAACACTGAAAGGCGACTTTGAGGGGAAAATTAAGGAGGCAGCGAAGCTCATTGCTGAGGCAAAAAATGTGCTGTTTATCGGGACTGGCAGTTCTGGCATTTTGGCACAGTATGGGGCGAGGTACTTTTCAAGTCTTGAGAAATTTTCATTTTACATCAATGATCCGTTTTTCCCGATGAATATGCAGTATTTAGACAATAGTGTCACCATTGTGTTGTCTGTATCAGGAGAGAACAGTATTACGATCGATCATATTTCGAAGTTGAAAAGAGAAGGCAGTAAGATCATTAGTATTACTAACAATCAGCACTGCACGATTTCGCGCATTTCAGATTTAAATATTGCGTATTATGTCACAGATGAGCGGGTACATAGAGCCAATATCACGACACAGACGCCAGTTGTGTATATTTTAGAAGCGATGGCCCGTGATATGTTCGTGATGTTAAAGGAAAAGTAAAAGAGCCGCTGCATGAATCAGCTGCTCTTTTTTTTCTGCCTTATAAAAGCGAGGATGGCAATACCGGAACAGACGAGCACAAACAGACCACCTAGCAAATACACAGATCTCGCTCCGAATGCATCCGCAATTAATCCAACAAAGAAAATAGATAAACCAACAGATACAGAAGAAAGGACGTAGTGAGCCGAATACACTTTTGATAAATCACGTACTGGCGTTTCCATTTGGAGAATGGTTTGCTGCGAAACATCCCTTATTTGATAGGCAGGCCCCATCAAAATACAAAGCAGCAACGCAAGCCATGGCTGGCTGTTCAGCGAAAATAGAATGGTCAGCACTGCATAAATGAATGAGCCTGCTGCCATAAAAAGGAGTAGCTGCTTTTGAATAAACTGACTCATCCAAGCTGCCAAGAGTCCGCCTATAATGGCACCTGTATAATAGGCCGCATTGATAAATCCCCACCATTCCTCACCTTCCTTTAAATCATGTGTGACAAAGGCAAGTGTAATCGCCCCAATCCACACAGCACCTGCTATATTTTCACAAACATCCATGAAGGTCAGGGTGCGAATCGTTTTGTTTTTCCAGATGATCGTCCAGCCATCCTTGAAGCTGTTCATCTTATTTGCTTTTCGAACCGTGTCTTCTTGCTTGAGAAGCGGAAAAACAGGGATGAAAAATAGATAAGACAACACAATCATGAAACAAGTAATCCACATTAAATAAAGTGGACCAATCAGCAATACGAGCATTCCAGTGAACGAATAACCGGCGATTTGAACGATTTGATGAAAAATGGAGGCTGTACTGTTCGCTTTCACAAGCTGATTTGCTGGCACAAGCATTGGCATGATCGCCTGTAATAAAGGACTGATGAACCCTCCTGTGATGGAAATCAAAATGAGCGCACTAAACAGCCAGATCATATGCTGCTGAAAGAAATGAAATTGGGTCGTGAACACGACGAGCATCCCAAGACGTAAAAGCGGGACCCATTTCAATAGACGATCTGCTTTTAAATGATCGGTCAAAACAGGAGAGATGAGTCCAGCCAATAGCTGACAAAGCGTTCTTATCAGTGGAAATACAGCGGCATAGGCAACAGATTGTGTATCTTGATAGATGATAAACGTGATCGTCATGACAAATAGAATATCACTCAGCATGAGAAGGCTTTTACTGCCTGTATAACACCAAAACTTGTTTCCCATAACAAACTCGCTCCCTTTCAAAAACAAGTTCAGTATAGCATGGTGATGCAGTGTCCGGAGGCTTTCCATTGAAAAATACATCTTAAGGATGAGAGGATTGTGATAAGCTAAATGAAAGACATTGTAAGGAAAGGGGTTCAATCCATTGAGAACATTACCAGCACATGATTTTTTGGACAAACACGGCATTCCGTATGAGATCAAAACATTTTCTTCCGAAACAGAGAAGGGAGCAGCAAATGTAGCGGCAGCCCTTGGTTTTCGTGAAAGACAAATGATTAAAACCTTGATCTTTGAAACAGGGGAGGGGGAGCAGCTGCTTGTGATGGTTGGTGCTGACCAGCATATTAAATCAGGGAAGCTTAAGAAAGCAGCCGGCTCCCGTAATATTAAAATGGCATCACCGGAGAAGGTTCTTGAAGTGACGGGCTATCGAATTGGCTCGATTCCGCCGTTTTGCTGGCAGCCAGAAGGGTTCCGTACTATCATCGAAGCTTCGTTATTAGAAGAAGAAGTATTAGGCGTTGGAGCAGGCGAATGGGGAAATGAAATTCTCATCACGCCAGAACAATTAGTGAAAGCCTCAAAGGCTGTACCGTTCGACATCGTGCAGCCAGCCGAATAGAAAAAAGTGCCTGCTTTATAAGCGGGCACTTTTTTAGTTTGCATCAGGCGTTGTAAATGGACCGATATCTTTCATTTGTAAGAAGGCATCCACGGTTTTATTTTCTTCAAGATCATTCGCTCGTTTGCACACAACAACGGGTCTGACGATCTCAATGTCTTCAATATACACGCGCCCAATTTCTTCCCGTTTGAGACTGCCTTGAACCGCATCACGGGGAACAAGTGTGATACCATAACCAGCTTTGATCATTTGAATCGCTTCATGAACACCGCTGAATTGTAAATCAACGGTCGGTTTTTTGATTCCTTTTGAGGTGAAAAGAGAGAAGAGCTTATCTCTTGTTGAACTGCCTTCTTCACGCATCAAAAAGGGCTCCTGGCTGAGGCGCTCTAGCGGGACGGTTTTTCCGTTTAACGGATGGTCCGCTGGGACAATAAAGTCATAGCTTAAATTCGTCAAATGAGAGGTGAGAATCTCTTCGTGATGCAGATCCTCAATCACAGCGATGGCGACATCTGATTTATATTGAAGCAGGCTCTCTATGACCTGAGCGGAGTTTCCGCTTTTTAATTCAATTTCAGTCTGCGGTGATGATGTTTTAAAAGCAGCGAGCCAATCAGGTAGTAAAAAGTTGAGTGGGACGTAGGTAGAAGCTATACGGAGCCGCCCCTTTTTTCCATTTTGTAAAAGTGTGATCTGATATTCTACTTCCTTTTCAGCCTCGAACACTTGTCTGGCATAAGGGTATAGAATTTTCCCCATTTCCGTAAGTGTAATCCCTCTTCCATCTCGTTTGAAAAGACGGAAACCGATTTCTCGTTCAATGCTTCTAAGCTGAGCTGTCACAGCTGGCTGTGTCAAAGAGAGCACGTCTGCTGTTTGTGTAACACTTTTTGTCTCTGCGACCTTTGCAAAAATCCGAAGGGCATGTAAATTCAACTTCACACCACCTATCAATTATTTTGATGGTTTAATTAGAAACATTCATTAGATTTATTATAAGGCATCCTTTATCGTAAAGATAGCGAAGGGGGAAGGGAAAAATGGATCGAGGTCAAAAGCAGGTCATGTCCATATCGCTTATTACAGCATTTGCACTCATTGGGGATTCAATGCTTTATATTGTTCTACCTGTCTATTGGAAAGAGGTTGGTTTATCATCCATTTGGGAGGTCGGATTACTGCTGTCTATCAACCGATTCGTTCGCATTCCGCTAGCACCTGTTGTTTGGTGGCTCTATCGATATATCCCAATGAAGACGGGTGTATTGATGGCTATTTTCATCGCATCAGTGACCACGATGCTATATGGCGTGAGTGGTTTTTGGCTGCTTTTGATCTGCCGCTGTGCATGGGGACTTGCATGGACGTTACTCCGTATGAGTGGGATGAGGGTCATATCGGAAATGGAAGAAGGCTCACAAGGACATTTGACGGGGCTTTACAATGGACTTTATCGGCTTGGCAGTTTGTTTGGTATGTTATTCGGCGGGATTTTCGCCAGTCTGATTGGTTTCCAATCCATGACGCTTGTCTTTGGTTTACTCACATTGATAGGGTGCGTTTTTTATGTATCTTTAGATGAGATTGAAAAGAGCGAAGAGAGACAGGTGTATCAAGGCATCAAACAGAAGTGGTTTGCACGAGATATCGTGAAAGTACTGATGACAGGGATGCTGGTTGCACTTGTCATACAAGGTTTATTTGCATCAACGCTGAGTCATGTCATTGAGGCTAAGCTCGGTCATAATGAATTTGCTCTTTTTGGCTTTGTCATCGGAGCTTCAGCTTTAAGTGGAATCATTCAAGCGATCAGATGGGGTTGGGAGCCCTTTGTCGCACCGAGAGCTGGCAGAAGGTTTGATGGCCTTGAGATGAAGGAACGAATGCTTTGTGGGATGTTTCTTTCATTTGGAGGACTCAGTCTTCTTGCGATCATGCTGAAGGTAAGCAGCGGATTCCTTTTGATGCTGCTGTTAATCCAGCTGCTGTCAACGATCATAACGACGTTCACGGATACGCTTGCTTTTCAAAAAGCCTCTATTCAAACAGATAAAAACCGTTTCCTCGCCAGCTATTCCTTTGTTCAAGATCTGGGAGCTGCGTTAGGACCCTTGTGCGGGTATACGATGATTCAATTTTTTGGAACAAACAGTGTCTTTTGGCTAATGCTTATCATAAGCTTCTTGCTTGTTAGCATGTGGGCAAGAGGCAGGCAGCTGCATGTTTCATCTGATGCATCGTAAAAAATTCAAAAAAACTGCCTCGTGCAGCTGAGTGCAGGAGGCAGTCAAGTTCTCTTATTCTATGTCTGAATCATAGGCTTTTTGCGTCAGCTGGCTGACAACCTCTTTTAATCCATTTGGTTTATGAAACTCAACTGGTGTGCTTCCTTTTTCGAATATGATTTGGTCTGCTTCAACGAGCACGACATATCGATTGTTCACCTTGGCAATATGGATCGAGTGGCCAAAGTCCGCGAGAAGACCTTTGATTTCTGTTTCGCCCAGACGCATTTTCATTGTGATATCAGGGGTCTGCTCAACAATGTGGGAGGCTGCTAGTGTGACTTGCTCTGTATCGAGTGTTTCTCTAATTTCTCGTTTTTCACTCGCTTCCCATATTTCAAGATCCTCTTCGAACTGCTTTAATTCTTCACTTTCATCCTGCAATGTTTCGAAAACCTGTTCCTGCACCATATTCATGACCTGTGATTTCATGATTTCAGGCATGGATTCTCCGTATTCCACGAACTTTAAAAAGTCCTCAAAATAACGAGCGTGTGAGGATTGGTGAATTTTCACTTCAGCTTCCTCTGTCATTCCCTCTTCTGGCATAAATGGGTATTGGATTGATTTCATGTTTTTTGTCGTAATGGCCATTTCGACTTTTCTGATCAAGGTAGATGTATCAGCGATAGAAGCCACTTTCTGTTCAAAATCGCATTTCATAATAAAGACAAAGGAATCATCGAAATATTTTTTAGGAACGGCAGACGCAACTAAAAAAACGCCGCCTCTGACCGCACTTGTATCTAAATATGTGCGAACAAACTGTTCACTGCATTCATTAAACAATTCTTTTGTATCTGCAAATCTCGTTTGATGAAATAGATTGTAGTTTGGATTTGAATCGAGCTCGTGACCGGGTTCAACAATGAATCGGCCAATTTTGGTCGGTACTTGTTCAGATTTAGGGTGTCTGTCTACTTTTCGTTTGACGATTTTTTTCAGCTCACCATCTAAAAAATCCTTCAGCTCACTTTGTTCAAATTCTTCTTGGTCTAATGTTTGATAATGTTTAAATCGTTTATTTGCTTGTTCATCTTTGCCTTCGACTTCTACGACAAAGAATGATAGAAAACGTATCGTAAAATCCATTGATTGGTCACCACTTTTTCTTCTTCGGATATGTTGAGTATAGAAAAAGGAGTGAAAATCGTCAACGAATGGAGAAATATCGTGTCATTATTTCCCGAGAAATGTTTATTGAAAAACACTTGATAATAATTATCATTCTTGATAGAATGATAAAAGAAAAGAAGGAACCTGCAAGTTCCTTCATCTCAGAGAAAAACATATTATTTTGTTTCAAATGTTTCGCAATCAGTTTCAGCATTGCGAGTCACGTCAGTCATCGTGTTTTTACCAATTTTAATGGTAGAAGCGGTACAGCTGTTTTCAGCCCAAAAACGGCAAGAGTTCACTTCACAAAGAACGTTTTGTGCCATGGGAATTCACCTCCGTGATTCATATTGAGAATGAAGCAAGCTGCCACTTGAATTCATTCAATTTAGTAGTCTCTTTAAAGAAAGAGGCTGTTTGTGCTGGTTATGCACATGTTTATCATACCATCTACCCTGAAAATATACAATTTAAACTTTGAAAGAGCGAGAATATAAAACTCGCTCTTTTTTTATTTGTAAAAATAGTTAAATGCTAGGTGGCACACTCTCTTATTTCGACATATGAATAGAGTAGATTCAAAACCTGATGTCGGACAAAGTATAAGGGTACATGTACTGATTTTCCGGATAAAGATAAGGTTTTCAATCAAAAATTTTCATAGAGAGATGAGGGGAGAAGATGAAAGCAGTCATTCTCTGCGGAGGAAAGGGAACGAGAATGAGTGAGATCACACAAGCGCTTCCTAAACCACTTGCTATGATCGGAGATCGGCCAATTCTATGGCATATTATGAAAATCTATCAGTATTACGGTGTTGACGAATTTATTTTATTGCTTGGATATAAGGGAGACAAGATCAAAGAGTATTTTCTGAATTATGACTGGCGGCTTCACAGCATGCAGCTCGATATGTCGACAGGAGAGATGAAGCTTTTAGGAAAATCGGAAAATTGGAAGATTACCTTTTTGGATACGGGTGAGGATACGATGACAGGCGGGCGGTTAAAGCAGGCACAAGACTACATTGGTGATGAGACATTTATGATGACGTATGGTGATGGACTTGCCAATATCAATATGTTTCATTTGCTGAAGCGCCATCAAGATTTAGGGGCAGCTGCCACGGTTACAGGAATTGAAAAGAAGTCCCAGTACGGAACATTGAAAGTCTATAACGGGATGGCACAATCCTTCTCTGAGAAGACAGACAGTATCGGGATGATCAATGGAGGATTTTTTGTGTTGTCTCCAAAGGTATTTGATTATTTGACAGACGATGATCAATGCGTGTTTGAAGCGGAGCCTCTTCAAAATCTGGCGAATGATGGAGAGCTTGCAGTTTATGAGCACCACGGATTTTGGACGGCAATTGATACGTATAAAAACCTGAAGGAAATCAACGGTATGTGGACAGATGGAAAACAACCATGGAAGGTTTGGTGACGGCATGAGCGGATTTTGGAATGGAAAGAACGTATTTGTAACTGGATGTACAGGGCTGTTAGGGAGCTATCTCGTCAAGGAATTGATTGATCAAGGGGCAAACGTGACTGGACTTGTGCGTGATCAGGTGCCTCGATCGAATTTATATCAAGGCAGTCAATTTGAAAAAATGAATGTGGTGCACGGTGCATTAGAGGATATGCAAACGATTGAGCGTGCGTTAGGGGAATACGAAATTGATACCGTCTTCCATTTGGCTGCACAGGCGATTGTTGGGGTCGCAAACAGACACCCGGTCTCTACATTTGAAGCCAATATATTAGGGACATGGAATGTACTGGAGGCTTGCAGAAGACAGCCGCTCATTAAACGAGTGATCGTGGCTTCAAGTGATAAAGCATACGGTGATCAGGAGCAGCTACCATATGATGAAAACATGCCGCTTAACGGGAAGCATCCATATGATGTATCGAAAAGCTGTGCAGATTTAATTTCTCATACGTATTACAACACATACGGTCTTCCGGTTTGTATTACGCGCTGCGGCAATTTATATGGAGGCGGGGATTTGAATTTTAACCGAATCATTCCGCAAACGATTCAGCTTGTATTAGAGGGAGAAGCGCCGGAAATTAGAAGTGATGGAACCTTTATTCGTGATTATTTCTATATTGAAGATGCGGTGAAGGCTTATTTGCTGCTAGCTGAGAAGATGGAGGAAAAGGGGCTGGCTGGAGAAGCCTTTAACTTTAGTAATGAAATTCAGCTGACGGTGCTTGAGCTTGTGGATAAGATTTTAAAGGCAATGGGAAGTGAGCTGAAGTCTCGTATTCTCAACCAAGGAACACATGAAATTAAGCATCAATATTTGTCGGCAGAGAAAGCGAGAAAGCTGCTCGATTGGAAGCCTGACTACTCCATTGATGAAGGGTTAGAGAAGACGATTGAATGGTACCGCGAATTCTTTCAAAAATAGAGGTGTAAATAGATGAACAGCATATATTGTACGGTTCTTTCAAGTGGAAGACTTTATCAAGCCATTGCGTTTTTCTTATCGTTGAAGCAAGTAGAAGATGATGCTGTCATCAAGACGTTATGTATGGATGATGCTGCATTTGATTTGCTTCATCAAATGCATTTTCCACATGTCGATCTTGTTCATGTGCGTGAGCTTGAAACGTCGGAGCTTCTCGAAATTAAAAAGGAACGGGATGATTCTGAATATTGCTGGACGTTAAAGCCGATCTGGATTGAGCGGATTTTTGAACAGGAGCAGGCAGAAGAGGTGACGTATCTTGATGCGGATTTATTCTTTTATGAGAGTCCGCAAATCATATTTGAACAACAGCCAGATGTGTCTGTTTTAATTTCAAGAGGGGATATTGTCATTCCAAGCTTTGATCCAGAGGAAGTGAAGATGCTTCAGAAGCTTTTAGGCCGCTATAACTCAGGTTTTCTTCATTTCAAAGGAGATGAAGCCGGACGAAAATGTCTCAGCTGGTGGAAGGAACAATGCTTAAAAGAATGTAAAAATGCGCCGGGAGAAGGCAAGTTTGGCGATCAAGGATATTTGGATCATATGCCAAGGCTGTTTGAGAGAGTAGAAGATATTGAAACAAAAGGTGTGAATATTGGCCATTGGAATTATGGGCAGCATTCTTATCAGGAAGAGAATGGGCGTATTTTACTAGAGGATGGGAGCCCGCTCATTTGCTATCATTTCAGCGGCTTTCGGATATTGAGCAAGGATGAGATGGAGCAAATTCATGAAAAAGGTCGAGATGACCTGCCGTTTTTCCAAGAAGCCTATCGGGAAGTGCTTCGCCATGTGATTGAATCTGTGGAGCAGGCCAATCCGCTGTTTAACGGCTATGCCAAACTGGAGGGGGATGACGCATGAACGAAAAGCCAAAGGTAAGCGTCATTATTCCGAGCTATAATGCGAAAGAGCGTTTAGAAGGGAGCCTTGTTTCCTTAACGCTTCAGGAAACGGATATTCCATTCGAGGTCATTGTCGCCGATAATGGCTCAACGGACGGCACGATGGAAATGCTCGAGAATATTGAGGTGAACTTCCCGTTTAAAAAGGTGCGTATTCCTGTCAATCAAGGGATTGCAAAGGGACGTAATCATGCCATTCGTGAGGCGGAGGGGGATCTGCTGATTTTTCATGACAGTGATATGCTGGCAGAACCAAGGTTTATTCAAAAGCATGCAGAGGCGCATGCTGATCAAGAGGATCTCGTCATTTGCGGCGTATGCTGGAAGCGGATTTATCGTTATTTTTACACAGCATTTGATAAGGATCATATCAAGCGGTTGAAAATGCAAGGGCTGTATAAACAGAAAATGAAGGACAAAACGCCTCTTTTATCAATGGAAGAAGTCGAAAACGGCGCATTTCTAGAAAAAAGCTTCGATTTACAGTCTGAGTTTATTGATATCCTCAAAGACATCTTACACATATACGACTATGATTTAGGTTCTTATGAGCTGCCGTGGCGATTTTTTATTACAAATAACTCCTCTGTCAAACGCAAGCATGTCATGGCACTGGGGATGTTTGATGAAAATATCGTTCGGTACGGGTTTGAGGATTATGATTTAGGGATTCGTCTGCATCAGCTTGGTCTCTCCTTTAAATTGCGAGAGGATATCATGAGCGTGCATCAGGAGCACCCAAGTAATTTAACGTCGTTTGATGATATCAAATACAACATTTTGTATATGTGTGAGAAGTACAACAACATTGATGCCATTGATGTCCATTTGGCTTTCTCCGGTCCGTTTTCTCACACGGTGACAAATGACATTGTGAAAGAAATTCGGCAGCTGCGTAAGAATCCGGCATTTGATGACCTGCTGTCTTATTTTTTAGAGCTGCTTCATTTGATCACAGAGCGGAATGTAGGCATGAAACGAGATAAAAAAGAAGTGCTGACAGCAAAGCATGTACCTTTGAAAAAGCATGCGGAGGCAGCGCAGGTTGCACGGCAGGAATATGGCTGTACAGTGCTTGTTGAAGCCATTCAAGGTCTGACGAAAGAGCTATTACGCGTTGATTTGTTCCAAGTGGATGTGTTGTAAATGGCCTCTTATCATTTTACAACCATTGTATCGAATACCCATGTCTTTAAGCTGTTGGCACTGCTTCATTCGCTTGAGAAAAACGCTCACGCATTCAAGCTGTCAGTTTTATGTGCAGACCCTTTGGCTTACAAGGTGTTAAAGGAATTTCCTCATCCGCATGTTCAATATGAACAGCTTGAAGACATTGAGGATGACTCCCTGCGAAAGGCAAAAGAGGATCGTACGTTTCATGAGTATTGCTGGACATTAAAACCTGCCTTTTTGCTTAAAATTCTTGAGTCCTCAGATGCGGATTATCTTGCTCATTTGGATACAGATTTGTATTTTTATCATGATCCAGAGGCGATTTTTGCAGAGAATCCAAGCGCTCATTTATTTTTAACGGATCATATGAATTCCAAGCGGTTCTATCGTTATTACGAGTTGTCTGGCCGTTTTAATACTGGATTTGTAGGCTGTCGTAACACAGACATTGCCAAACAGGCGGTCACGCAATGGAAGGAAAACTGTCTTGCACACTGTACAGTAGAAATGGATACCAAAAATAAGACGTATGGAGATCAGCGGTATGTTGAAAGATGGGTCGATGATTTTGAAGGAGTCCACGTGGTGACATCCAAAGGAGCCAATGCAGCCATTTGGAATATTGAAAACTACAAGCTTTCAGTTGTCAAAGGGGATATGTATCTTGATGAATGTCCACTCTTGTTCTATCATTTTTCTGCCTTTACGATCATTGATGAGAAGACCTTTAACCTGAATTGGTACTACTATATGAAAGAACAAAAGCTTGTGGATCACCTGTATATTCCTTATGCTAACTTGGTTCATCAAAAGATCAAACAGGTGCAAAAGGTATTTCCAGAATTTCAGCAGGGGTTTATTGCAAAGAAGCATGTTCCTGATACGCATTTTTATGAGATGTGAAAAAAACCGCTCATTGATTTGAGCGGTTTTTCCTTTTATGATTCATTCCATTTGGAGATGGTTTGATCGCTAGGAAGTAAGAAGGCTAGGATGCCTAATATCGGTAAGAAGGCAACACCGATCATGGTAGGCGTTAAGCCGAAGGCATCAATAAATGAGCCGAGGGCAACCGATCCGATTGCACCCATACCAAACGCAAGCCCAACCGTTAAACCAGACATTGTACCAATTTTCCCGGGAAATAGTTCTTGGGCGTAAACCACTGTGACAGAGAAGCTTGATGTCAAAATGAGTCCAATCAGTCCGAGTAAAACATAGGCAAAGACAGGTCCGGCAAATGGCAGCAGCAGGGCAAGTGGGAAGGATGCCAATAAGGAAACTAAAATCACATTTTTCTTGCCAAAGCGGTCTGCAAGCGGCCCGCCTAAAAATGTACCAATTGCACCTAGAATGAGAAATAAGAAAATATAAGTCTGTGATTCTTTAATCGTCAAGCCATATTGTTCAATCGCATAAAACGCATAGAAATTCGAAATGGCATTTCCATACCAAGAGCGGGCAAAGATGAGAAAGACGATAATGCCAAGTGCAATGAGTGCTGATTTACGGTGAATATCAGATCGCGCAGCTTTTGCAGGAGCTTTTTTCGCTTGAGCTCGAATGGTTTGGAGTCTGCCTGCGTACCATCTTGAAATATAAAGAAGAAAACCGACAGCAATCATTCCAACAATCGTAAACCAAGCCACGCCTGGCTGACCGAGCGGGACGAGCATGAATGCAGCGATAAGCGGAGCAAAGGCTTGCCCTGTATTCCCGCCTACTTGATAGATGGACTGTGCAAGTCCTCGCCTTGGACCAGCTGCCATGTTGGCAACACGGGAGCCCTCTGGATGGAAGATCGCAGAGCCGAGTCCGATAAGAACAACGCAAAGCAAAATGGTGGCAAAGGACGGAGCAAAGGCAAGTCCGAATATACCGATAGCACTTGAAAATAAAGCAATCGGAAGTGCATAAGGCATCGGCCGTTTATCTGTGTACCACCCAATAGCAGGCTGCATGACGGAAGAGACCATATTTAATGTAAAGGCAATCAGCCCTAATTGTGTAAAGGTTAGCCCCATTGAACGTTCTAAAATAGGGAACATCGCAGGAATAACGGCTTGCAATGTGTCATTCAGCATATGACAAATACCAATAATCAATAAGATGGGATAAACCGTTGAGCCGGTGACAGATTTTTGAGGTTTATCCTTTGTACGAGCAGCAATAGCCAATGAGACTTCCTCCTTTCATTTCACTGTTTTCTGTTTTTGCATTCTTCTCATTTTATTCATAAGGTGAACTATAAAACAATAGCAAATTGTCATGATTTAGAAAAAAAGAGACACAAGCACTTGCTGGAGCTTGTGTCTCTAAAGAGTTATTTGTAAAAAGAAGCAATCAAAGGCTTCATTTTTTGAACGACGAGTCCACTTCCGCCGCGGTTTTTCACACCGTCAATCATGCCGACAAGGATGTAATCTTCTTTTTTAGGATTAAACGCAAGTAAAAATCCATTTTCAGTGCCGTCTGTTGCACCTTGTTTGCTTTTCAGCTCTGCCGTTCCAGTTTTAGCAGCGATATCAGCTCCTTCGATTTGCAAGGAGTGGGCTGTACCGTTTGGACTTGTCACGACCTTAGTCAAAGCGTCTTTCACTGTGTTTGCTGTGTCTTCTTTGATGATTTGTTTCGGTGATGCTGTTTTTTCATCCTGAATCACTCGTGGATAAACAAGCTTGCCTCCTGTGGCAAATGGAGAATAGGCATGTACTTGCTCAATCGGTGACATGAGTAATTCACCTTGTCCATACGCTGAGTCAGCCAGTAGGATTTCTGATTGAATGCCGTCGTTCGATACTTGTGCTGGTTTCATTGTAAATGGCATGTGCAAATCTTCGCCAAATCCGAATGCTTTCACTTTTTTCTCGTAGGTGTCTTTGCCAATTTCTAGTGCTTCCTGTCCAAAGTAAATATTGTCTGAGTACACGAGGGCATCAACCATATTTACGTTTTCTTTATCGTGAACGCGTGTGATGCGATAATTTCCCCAAGATTGATCCTTTTGCCATTTCAGTCCATGAATGGTGCGTACTTTGTTAGGCTTTGTGACACCTGTTTCCAGCCCGATGGCTGCTGTAATGGTTTTGAATGTGGACCCTGGTGCGTACCGGCTCGCATATCGAGCTTGGAATGGAAGATCTGGGTTTTCACTGTATGCCTGATATTGCTTAGGTGTTATCCCGTTTGTCATAAGATTGACATCGTAGGAAGGGGCGCTGACAAGTGCTAATAGATCACCCGAAGATGGATTCATGATCGTGACGGCTCCTTTTTCACCTTTCAGCTGTTCATAAGCTTTTTTCTGTAATGAAGCATCAATCGTCAGCTTCACGGTTTCTCCATCTTTTCGAGCTGATTTTTGTAATGTTTCTTCAATACCTGTTTCATCATGGACGATGAGAATGCTTCCGCCATCTTGACCTCGTAAGTTCTTGTCAAATGTGAATTCAAGGCCGGTTTTGCCGATGATTTGATCCGGTTTTAATGCCGGATTTCTTTTGATGTCATCCGCATTTGCCTTTCCGACATACCCGGTGAGATGAGCGGCTGCTTCGTTATATGGATAGTAGCGCATTTCCTTCGATTGATAGGTGACGCCTTTTACGTCCTTTGGAATCGGCTTCTGTTCAAGCATCGATTTGAGCGGGACAAACGTGTCGTCTGTGACCCATGCTTGTTTCAGTTGATTGTCAATGAGTTCTTCCTCTATATCAAACGCTTTGCTGATTTTTTTAATATTACGTTCTTTTTCTTCCCCTGTTCCGAGCTTTCCTGGGATGATGCCAAGTGCGTTTCCACCAGTTGTTTCTGCTAGAGTACGCCCTTTTCGGTCGACAATGTTTCCGCGGACGGCAGGGTCTGATTTGACTTTGATGGTATCTCCCTTTTCCATTTGCGGGAAGATGAGATTTGGTTTCCAGTCCACTTTCCACTTGCCGTCCTCTTCGGAGAGAACACCTTTGTAAGACAGCTTATGTAGTTTGCCAAGAGACGTTTTCATCGTTACAGCATAGGAGAATTGATACCCATTTCCTTTGTCTTGTTTTTCGACGTTGAGCTTTGATATGTTCAGATCATGAGCACCAATGCCATTGAAAATATTGTCATATTTTTCGGCTAGTTGTTTTTTTGAAAAGTCATTGGCTTTTAAAGATGCACTTGTCACCTCATCTGCCAGCTTCGTAAAGTCTTTCTTCTCCGATTGTTTCGTAAAGTCTTGAGCGGCTTTTAATGCCTCTTTTTCTTTTGAGAAAAGAGTATCTTTTAAGAAAAAGAAAGCAGCAGCAACTACGATGATACTAAGAATGGGAATCATGACTTTTTTCTGTTTCCAAAATGATTTTCGTTGATCCGTATACAATGAAAACACCTCAATTTTTTGATAAGATCCTTTATATTTTACAGTTATTGCTCGTGATTTGTATAGTTTCTCATAGAAACCTAGCGAAATAGATAAGAAAAACGACCTGTGATTTGCCGTTTAGGATACCCAATTTTATTAAAAAAATCTAAATCCTCAATTGAGGAAAAAGGTGAAATTATTTATGGTCCAGACCTAGCCTTGTATTGCTCACCGTAAAAAGACAAATTTAAAATTCTTAAAAGATATGTAGCTAGATATCAGAAGATAATGCCCTACAGCGAGTTCTTAATTTACGGTTATGGCGGGGTAAGCCAATTAGAAGGTGATCTTATCCGTATGCGACAGCATGAAGGAATTAAACTGGGAAGTAAGAATAGCTTATAGGTCGGCTAAAGAAGTGCCGTGATGCAGTAAAGCTTAATCAAGAGGAAAATATGATTTTAAATCAAATGTGTGTATAGTTTCAATATATAGAAAGCTGTCGTAAAGGAATAGTTGATGGATTCTTCCGGACATTGTATAAATAAATCTCATATAAAGGAGGTATTATATGCCTAAAGTTGACAACCTGTTAGCCATTCTATGGATGCTTCGCTCAGATAAAAAAATAACTGCAAAACAAATATCAGAAAAGTTAGAGATGAATATAAGAACTGTTTATCGTTATATTGATACACTTTCAACGAGTGGTGTACCTATCATTTCAGAACCAGGACATAACGGTGGATATCGTTTATTGAACAATTTTATAGAGGCTCCTCTATTTTTTGATTTTGAGGAGCAAATTTCACTATTTCACGCTGCTGTTTTTGCAGAAGAAGCGGGATATTATGGAGGTGAAGCGCTACAAAGAGCCATCTCAAAACTTAGTAAACACTCAAATCAAGAGCAAGAAACAAAGGTAAACCAACATATAACTAGTCTTGAAGTAATAAGTCGAACCAGTTCAATCTCTTTGGAACCTTCTCTGAAAAAGTTGGAAAAGGCGATAGCAGCCGCGAACACGGTGAAAATTCTTTACCATAAAAGTGGAGAAAAGCAATTACATCATAGATGTGTCGATCCATACAGAATGATCTATTGGAATAATAAGTGGTATGTGATTGGATTTTGTCATCTTAGGAATGATATGCGCAGTTTTAGAGTAGATCGAATTGAAAGTCTAATGGTGACTGAAAATCAGTTTGACCAGCAAGAAAATTTTTCAGCACGTGACTTTTTTATAAACAGTCTCCTACCAACTTTAGAAGATAAGGAAGAGATTATTTCTTTGGTGATTCATGGGGATAAAAATGTATTGGCTGATATTTGCCAACATTGGTTTTTAGGACATTATTTACAAGAACGGAATTCACATCAAGCAGTTTTTCTTCTTCCAAAAGATATGATACATACATATGTACCTTATTTACTTTTACCTTACAATAAATCTATTAAAGTTGTTGAGCCAATCAGTCTTAAAAAAAGAATGATTGAAGTTTTGTCGGATTTAATAAAATTTTACCAAGTATGATAACTTCCCTGACGTTAACTGTCAGGGAAGTTATTTTATAATCGCTATATCAACTGTGATTGGAGCGTGATTGGATGCAAACAAAAAAAGCTTATCTATATGTATTTGATACGATGTCTGACTGGGAATATGGACATTTAATTGCTGAACTAAACTCAGGTAAATATTTCAAAAAAGATTTAGCACCTTTAAGAGTAATTACAGTAGGAGCTAATAAAGAAATAAAGACGACTATGGGAGGTTTGAGTATAAAACCAGATATTTCCCTTGAAGAATGTAACCTTGAGAGCAAAGATCTTTTCATTTTACCAGGAGGTACGACTTGGGGTGAAGAAATTCACCAACCTATCTTGGAAAGAATTGGCCAAGCTTTAGAACTGGGCACTATTGTTGCTGCAATTTGTGGTGCAACTGAGGGGCTCGCGAATAGGGGATACTTAAATACTAGAAGGCATACAAGTAATAACTTAGAATATACTAAAATGGTATGTCCTAATTATAAAGGAGAGAAGTTCTATGAGTTGGCACCTGCGGTATCAGATGCGAATTTAGTTACTGCATCAGGAATAGCCCCTTTAGAATTTGCAATGGAAGTGCTGAAAAAAATAGAAGTATTTACACCAGATACCTTACATTCTTGGTATAACCTGAATAAGACACATCAATCTGAATATTTCTTCCGGTTGATGAATTCAATAAATAAATGAAGTAACTGAAAAAGCTCCATTTCTCTATTTTGATTAGTAGAGAAGTGGAGCTTTTTATTTTGGACTTGCCTTATCGTTTTCAATTTGCATGTTCCTGATGCTGCCCCGATTGTACTAAAAAGCCGAGCGCTTAAGAAGAAGACTTTGATCGAATCGAGACCGTCGGTGTTTTTGTTTCTTTTGGCTTCGGAGGTGGTGCTGCTTTTTTGATGTGGGTGTCCTTTGGCGTGTAATAGGTTGCCCCAATATTGAGCCTGCCTTGAAGCTGGTCAATAGAAAGCTCCCCAAACTCTAAATGGTAATCAATTTTGTCCACGTGCAGGGATTCGATATGGATGTGTGTATCCTCTGAGACAGGAGCAGCTGGTGCAGACATTTTTTGCTCGAGAGCGGTGAGCCTTTTCTCCAGCTCGGTGACAGAGGGAGATGGACTGGATTCAGTTTTTTTAAAGAGTGATAGAATGAAATGTTTCAAGTAGACCACAACCTTTTCTTCTGCCTTGATCTAGTCTATGGAAAAGCTGTGAGATATATACTTATAGAGATGACAAGAAAGGGGAGAAGCACATGCTGCCTACTCAGATTCACATTGCCCATATGAAAACGAACTCGATTGGCACAGGATCATCTATGACGTTTGGCTCGACGTTTGTTCGCAATCATTGCAGTACGATCAAACGAAACAATGGCTTTGGGGAACAGAATGCTGATGGCGTGATCACGATCCTGCCGATTGAATCGATTGATGATCGTGATCAAATAGACGCAGTGAGTATCAATATTCGTCATCTATGATAATCGCAGTCGCTTTCCCTTCATCCTTTTGCAGGCGGATGTAAAGCACACCGTCTTTAAAGGCGGCATTCATTTGTCCAAGAATCATTTCTGGAAGGCGAATTTTCTTTTCAAATGGACCATACTTGCCTTGCTGTTGGCGGAAGTCCTGCTCGTTAAAAAAGGTAAAACGCTGTCCTTTCACTACTAAATATTCACCATATGATAATACCTGAACATCTTCCTTTCGGTAGCCAGGCAAATAAATTAAGTATTGAATTTCTGTAGGCGTTTCCACTATATCAATGGGTGGAAACGACGCATCTGATCCTCGTTGATCCTGCTGGGTGAATGGAAATGGAGACGAACCATTCGTCATAAAGGGGGATCTTTGCTCATCATCGAAGATCATTTTCCAAAAATCATCTCCATGCATTTGCTGGGCAATATCCATCCACTGTTTCATTTTTTCGAAGTCCATGTGAAGACCTCCCGTTAACATACTTGATGGGTGTTCGCATATACGTATAAAAAGGAGGTTTATCTGTGGTTCAACCAACTCCGTATATCAATATTAATATTTTCATGTTAAAAATTAATTCCTTTGAAAATGCGTCGGCGGTGAATGTCGGACAAAATTTGTTAGCAGAGTGGCAAAACTCAGATAAAAAAAATCAGGGTTACGGACAGAATTTTGGAGATGCCAGCGGTTTTGTCGGTACAAAAAGCCATGTAGATGATCGAGATCAAGTGGACTCACCTGCCTCTTTTTCGCCAGCAGCTAAACCTATTCAAAGGAAGTGACGTGTGATGTTATTCTCACCCTCAGTCGTCAATGTCGGTGCTTTTAAAATCAATGCAATGGATCGGGGTGCATCACTGACGCTAGGTCCTTATCAGCAGATCGATTACTTTCTCTCGATGAAAGTGAACCAAGGTTTTGGTGAGGACAATGGAGATTGTTCACCGCTTGTCATTCCGATTTCAAGCGTGTTAGATCCAGATATGGTGGACTCGAATTCAGCTAAAAACAGCGTGATTTAAGCAAAAAAAAGAGACCGGGAAACCCCGTGTCTCTTTTCTAATGTGTTTCATTCAGATGGCTTTTTCGTCTTGCATAGGTGAAATAGACAACAACACCGATGGCGATCCAGATGAGAAAGGCTCTCCATGTGACCCATGAAAGTGTTGTCGCAAGTGTCGTACAAATGATCGCACTGATAATCGGAAGAACAGGCACGAATGGTACTTTAAACGCTGCTTTAAGATTCGGATGTTTTTTCCGTAAAATGATGACCGAAATTGAAATCACCGTAAAGGCTGCCAGTGTACCGATGCTGACTAAATTGGCGAGCGTTGATAAATTCACAAAACCTACAATACATGCTGCGACAGTCCCTGTCAGCCAAGTGTTGGCAACGGGCGTTTGAGATTTTGGATGAACCTTTGAGAAAACCTTTGGCATGAGTCCATCGCGGCTCATCGCAAAGGTTAAGCGAACCTGCGCAAATACCAAGGCAATGAGAACTGTTGTAATTCCAATAATGGCACCGGCTGATATGATACCCGCCACACTATTAAGGCCAACCACTTGAAGTGCAAATGCGACAGGATCACTGACATTCAGCTTCGTATAGTGAACCATGCCGGTTAAAACAAAGGAAACACCAATATATAAAATGGTACAAACACCAAGCGCTCCCATAATCCCGATCGGCATCGCTTTTTGCGGATTTTTGACCTCTTCAGATGCATTGGCGATTGCATCGAATCCAAGGTAAGCAAAAAAGACGGTTGCCGCGCCTGCAATCACGCCTTCAAAGCCCATTGGCATAAAGGGTGTCCAGTTTTCAGGTTTGACGTAAGCAAAGCCTGAAATGATGAAGAGAAGGACGATGGCAATTTTGATCAGCACAATAATGTTATTCAGCTTTGTACTTTCTTTGACGCCTCTTGAGACAATAAAGGTGATAAGCAAAATAATGAGTGCGCCTGGAAGATTAAAGACGGCCCCATCAGCGGCTCCCGGTGCAGCTGATAAAGCTTTCGGTATGTGAAGGCCGAATCCACTGAGCAGTGATTGAAAATAGGACGACCATCCACTTGCCACAGCAGAGAGGGCAATGACATATTCAAGCATGAGATCCCAGCCCATTAAGAAGGCGAGAAATTCCCCAAGTGTTGCATAGGAATACGTATAGACGCTTCCTGACACAGGAATAGACGAGGAGAATTCAGCGTAGCAAAAAGCAGCAAGGGCGCATGCGATTGCAGCTAAAATAAAAGATATAATAATCGCAGGTCCTGCATCATTTGCCGCAGCAACCCCCGTAATCACAAAGATTCCAGTCCCGACCACACAGCCAATGCCAAGCAAGATTAAATCAAACGTATTTAATGAACGACTGAGCCGCTTCGTTTGACTTTCAAGCATGAGCTGGTCGAGAGATTTTTTTCGAAATAAAGAACTCATGTGGACCTCCTAATGGATAAATCTTTTCTTAAGACGAATGTTAGTATATGCGTAAATAAAAATTTAGTCAATTGGTTGAAAAACGCTTTAAATCACTAAAGTGTTAAACGCCACAACTGATAAAGTGTATAAAAAGAGACATCCGCCCACAGATAGAAGGCGGATGTGATCACCGGCGATTTAAGTTTGTTCAGCAAATATTTTTTCATTGTAAAGCACACTTGGATGGGTTGGATAATGGGCGGCGGAGGCAAGATGATGTGTTTTGGCTTGCTCCAGGTTGCCGAGCTGATAATAACAATAGCAAAGCTGAAGATGAGGATACCAAGTCTTATATTGTGTGAGTGTGAAGGCTGTTTCGTTTTCAGGAGCCTTCAGCGCCTGCTCATACCAAAAGATGGCCGCCTGATGTTTATTTTGTATTTTTAGATGATCCCCGATTCGGCAGCAAAATTCTGGCCGAGGTTGATCGTATAAGAATGAACGTAATAATGAGGATAAGGCCGCTTCCTCGAAGCCAACCGCATAATAGCAGTCCGCTAAATATTGGCATGTGCGAATTTCATCCTCAATCCAGCATTGTTTTGTGTTTAAAAATTCATGATAAAAACGAATTGCCCTGACATGCTGCCCGTTGTCCCTTAATTCATTGGCAAAGTAAAAGAGATCACGCGGCGTCATGTCCTCACCTTTTACCAGCATGTCTTCATAAATTCTCAGGTTGCGTCCAGGCTCACCAACAGTTGTTTTCTTGCGCTTTTGATGTGTGACGGCTATATCGGCTGGAAAGATGTTGCCATACACTTGAAGAAATTCATGAACGGCCCCATACCACTGAAAGTTTAAGGAACGCTTCACAAGCCGATTTCTTCTATATTTAAAATTCACCTGACCGTCTTCATCAAATCCCACATGATAAAACATTGAGACAGCATCCACCGAGGGATCAAGTGTCTGCTTGAGCTGAAGAAGTTTTTGGCGGTCTTCTTCAAGCAGAACATCGTCAGCATCGAGCCATAAAATATATTCTTTTTCTGCACATGAGAAAGCAAAGTTGCGGGCTTTTGCAAAATGCTGGACCCATTCAAAATCCAGCACCTTTGCTGAAAAGGAATGAGCGATCTCCTTCGTTCGATCTGTTGATCCCGTATCAACGATGATCATCTCATCTACAATGTCTTGAACAGAAGAAAGACAGTCCGACAGCACCTCCTCTTCATTTTTCACAATCATACATAAGCTAATGGTTATCATCTTTAGATCACCTCTTCATAGTGTATCGAGCATCAAAAGGAAACATTCTTTTCAGCAGCGGGTTTTTTAAAACTAGTTTTCTGCTACGGGCTGATTTAAAATAAAGGAAGAATCTATGTAAGGGCTGATAAAAATGAGTTTATTGAATGTTGAAGGATTATATAAAACCTATGGCGAGAAAACGCTGTTTGATCATATTTCTTTTCATATAGAACCAAAGGAACGCATCGGATTAATTGGACCAAACGGAACAGGAAAATCAACGCTATTAAAGGTCATTGCAGGACTTGAATCGTTTGAGGAGGGTGACATCACGAAAGCAGGGACACTTGATATCGAATTTCTTGAGCAAGACCCTGAAATGAGCGGGAATGAAACGATTCTTGACTACATTTTTTCTGGAACGGCACCAATGATTCAAACGATGAAGGCGTATGAAAAGGCGCTTGCCGAATTAGAGCATGATCCGCAAAATGAGGCAAAACAAGAAGCGCTAATGCGCATGCAAAATCGAATGGATCAGGAAGACGCATGGGATGCGAACCTGTCAGCAAAAACGATTTTGACAAAGCTTGGCGTCAAAGATGTGAGCCGCTCTGTTCATGCGTTATCAGGTGGACAGAAAAAGCGTGTCGCCATTGCTAAAAATTTAATTCAGCCTGCAGGTTTGCTGATTTTAGATGAGCCAACCAACCATCTTGATAATGCAACGATTGAATGGCTCGAGGGATATTTGAGCCAATACAGCGGTGCTGTCATCCTCGTGACGCACGATCGTTATTTCTTAAATCGTGTGGCCAATCGAATTTATGAGTTAAATCAAGGACAGCTCTATACGTATAAAGGAAATTATGAAGTCTTTTTAGAAAAAAGAGCGGAGCGAGAAGCAGAGGCACAGGTGAAAGAAACGAAGCGTCAAAACTTACTCAGACGAGAGCTTGCATGGCTTAGACGAGGGGCAAAGGCTAGAACGACAAAGCAAAAAGCACGCATCGGCAGAGTTGAAGAGCTGAAGGATCAAAAAGGCCCTGATGCGAAGGGAGAGCTTGATTTCGCCATCGGCTCGCACCGCCTAGGCAAACAAGTGATAGAGGCGGAAGACTTGTCGATTTCATTTGCTGGCCAAAACCTTGTGGAGCGGTTTACAGACTTAGTCGTGCCGGGTGATCGTATCGGATTTATCGGACCGAATGGAGTCGGTAAAACCACTTTACTGAACTGTTTAGCGGGTCAAATGGAACCGACCACAGGACAATTGACTATTGGACAAACCGTTCGTATTGGCTATTACACGCAGGATCATAAGGAAATGAATGAAGAGCTGACCATCATTGAGTACATCAAGGAAACAGCTGAGATTGTCAAAACATCTGATGGTGCCATTGTGACAGCAGAGCAAATGCTGGAGCGTTTCCTATTCCCAAGATCGATGCAGCGGACGTTTATTCGTAAGCTGTCCGGGGGAGAACGCCGCAGATTATACTTATTGAAAGTCTTAATGGAAGAGCCGAATGTTCTCTTTTTAGATGAGCCGACGAACGATCTTGATACCGAGACCCTCAGCATTTTAGAGGATTATTTAGAGCAGTTCCCTGGCGTTGTCATGACGGTATCGCATGATCGTTATTTCTTAGACCGTGTTGTTCATCGCCTACTTGTGTTTGAAGGAAATGGACGCATTTCACACTTCCAAGGCGCTTACAGCGATTACATGGAGCAGGAAAAAGAGCAGAAGCGGACAGAGTCAAAGCCTACTGAGAAACAAGTAGAAGCTGCGCCTAAAAAGAGAAAGAAGCTCTCTTATAAAGACCAGCTGGAATGGGACGGGATTGAAGACAGGATTCAGTCATTAGAGGAAAAACATCAGCAGCTCGAAGCCAATATTGCAGAGGCAGGGAGTGATTTTGGAAAAATTCAAGAGCTGATGGACGAGCAAAAAGCCGTTGCTGAAGAACTAGAACAAGCGATGGACCGCTGGACAGAGCTGTCGCTCATGATTGAGGAATTAGAAAGTAATGAATCATAAAGATGTGGGAATAAAAAACCTGTAGAGCGATCTACAGGTTTTTTTCATATGAACATTTTGCATAGGCATCATGCTGATGAATAGATTCTTCATTACGGCACTCAACTTGAAAGCCCTGAATCCATGGCTGTTCATATAATTCGACGGCTATTAACCTCGTGATATCTTCTACAAAGCGTGGATTTTCATAAGCCATTTCAGTTACTTTCTTTTCATCAGGTCTTTTGAGCACGGGATACAGCGGTGCACTCGCATTTGATTCAATGATCTGTAAGAGTGCGGATTTCATGTCGTCTGGAAGCGGTGCATGTTCAAACAACTTTACTTGAATGGAAACAGAGCCGCGCTGATTATGTGCACCATATTCACTAATTTCCTTGGAGCAAGGACATAATGTAGTGACCTGTGCATCGCAGCCAACATGACAGGTCCATCCGTCCTTTTCATGAAAATGGACGTCATATTTGACAGTCGCATGCATTAAGCCTGACTTCCCCGTGACTGGGCTTTGTTTTTCCATGTACCATGGAAAGGAAACCTGAACCGACGCAGTGGATTGATTCATCTGCCGGGCGAGCTCTGCTGTCAATTCTTTTAGGGTAATCATATTCAGCGGCGTACTGCTCTCATAATACGAGTGCAGCTGTTCGCTAAGACGGCTCATATGAATTCCTTTTTGGTGAGCTGCCAGAGATGTACTCAGTGTAAATTCAGCGGCAGTTGTCTGATGCTGTGGTGCCGTCTTAGATACGATATGTACTGGATAGGACATGCGGCAGATCCCCACTTGTTCAAGATGAAAATAAAAGTCCTGCTGTGTTTTTTGGATGTCCGTCATGTCCTCTTTTTCACAAGGCTTCGTTCCAAGACTTGGCGGTACAGATCCAAATAGCTGGTGCCGTACTTCTTTAGGTGGAAATGAGCGCATAGGATACCTCCTTTAAATCGTAATTATTCCTATTTATTTTGCTATAAGAAGTGGGAAAAATCAAGGGTTAAAACTTTAACGTTTACGTTAAGGTTATAAAGGTGTATAATAAAACATGAATTGATGAGCAGGAGGCACTGGCGATGGATTGGATGAAAATTGATCAAGTGGCGAAAAGAAGCGGTCTGACAAAACGGACGATTCGTTTCTATGAAGAGATTGGTTTATTATCAGCACCAAAGCGGACAGAGGGCGGTGTCAGACTTTACTCAGAGGACGACATGGAAGAACTAGAGAAAGTGATGCAGGCAAAAGAGGTACTCGGCTTCTCTTTACAGGAGCTTCAATCGTTTATGGAAATCGGAAAGCAGCTAGAGCTGAATAAAGAAGGCTACTTGCTGTCGCTTGATCCGAAGGAACGATTAAAGAAGCTTTTAGATATTGATGCGCAGCTGACTGTGCAGCATCAATTGATTACAAAAAAGCTTGAAACGATTCAATCCTTTAAAAAGGATCTTGAAACGATGAAAGAAAGAGCGGCTCATGCAATTGAGCAATTACAAAAATAAACACCTCTGCGTGTTTATTTTATTTTGTCAACAATTGAAAGAAAGGTTCTGATGGAATGAAGGAAGAAGAAGTGTTGAAACAGCGGACAAGTTTGCTTAGGCAGCCGAAAGCCGTTTGGGCTGTTGCCTTTGCGTGTGTGATTTCGTTTATGGGAATTGGTCTTGTAGACCCGATCCTGCCAGCCATTGCATCGCAATTGCATGCGTCTCCAAGTCAGGTTTCTCTTTTATTTACAAGCTACTTACTTGTGACTGGCTTTGTGATGTTTTTTACCGGCTTTATTTCTAGTCGTATTGGTGCGAAATGGACGTTATTAGTTGGACTCATTTTTATTATTGTCTTTTCTGCTTTAGGTGGTACCTCTTCAACGATTAATGAATTAATTGGCTTTAGAGGTGGATGGGGCATTGGAAATGCCTTATTCATTTCAACGGCATTATCAGTGATTGTCGGTGTGTCTGTTGGTGGAAGTGCGAAGGCCATCATTTTATATGAGGCCGCACTAGGTCTTGGGATATCGGTTGGGCCGCTGCTTGGCGGTGAGCTTGGAACAATTTCTTGGCGCGGACCATTCTTTGGCGTTGCCGTGTTAATGCTCATTGCTCTTTTAGCGATTACCTTTATGCTTCCACCTATACAAAAGCCGCAGAAAAAGGTGAAATTCTTTGAGGCTGTTGGTGCGTTAAAATATAAAGGGCTTTTAACGATGGCATCTGCCGCTTTCTTATATAATTTTGGTTTCTTTGTTCTTTTAGCGTATTCGCCATTTGTGCTCCATCTTGATGAGCATGGACTTGGTTATGTCTTTTTTGGATGGGGACTATTTTTGGCTGTGACATCCGTCTTCTCAGCGCCAGTCATTCATCGCAAGCTTGGGACATTGACTTCTCTTGTGATTCTGTTTGCCTCGTTTGCTGTGATTTTATTCGGCATTGGAGTATGGACTTCTCATGTTGCGGTCGTGATTAGCGGAATTATCATTGCTGGGGGAATTCTCGGTATGATCAATACAGTGCTCACGACGGCTGTGATGGGTTCAGCACCGGTTGAGCGTTCAATTGCATCATCCTCATACAGTGCTGTACGGTTTATTGGGGGCGCGATTGCTCCTTGGATTGCCGGAGTTCTCGCTGAAAGCTATACAGCTAGTACACCTTACTATGTAGGGGCTGCTGTCGTTCTCTTGGGCATGGTCATTCTGCTCCTTGGACGTAAGCATCTGATGAATATTCAAGCAAGTCATGAATAAAGAAAAGCCTTATATCTGAAAAAGATATAAGGCTTTTTGCCGTTACAGCACCTTTGTTGTCCAAGATTCGCAATTCCAAGTTTCAGTTGCAACATCTTGATAAAATTCAGGTTCGTGAGAAATCAATAAGACGCTGCCTTTATATTCTTTTAACGCGCGTTTTAGTTCTTCTTTTGCATCGACATCCAAGTGGTTTGTCGGCTCATCGAGAACGAGTAAGTTGGTTTCTTCGTTGATCAGCTTGCAAAGACGGACCTTTGCTTTTTCTCCACCGCTTAAAACAGACACGCGGCTTTCAATATGTTTTGTCGTTAATCCGCATTTTGCAAGAGCGGCTCTGACTTCATATTGTGTGTAGGAAGGGAAGGTGCTCCACACCTCTTCAATACAGGTATTGCTGTTTTGCTCTTTTACTTCTTGCTCAAAATAGCCAATATGCAAGAATTCTCCACGTTCCACCTCACCAGAAATTGGCGTGATTTCTCCAAGCAGACTTCGCAGCAATGTCGTTTTTCCGATACCGTTTGCACCGTATAATGCAATTTTTTGACCGCGTTCCATTTTTAAGTTCAATGGACGAGAGAGCGGTTCATCATAACCGATGACTAAATCTTTCGTTTCAAAAATCAGTTTCCCGGAAGTACGTGCTTGTTTAAAGTGGAATTCTGGTTTTGGCTTTTCAGCTGCGAGTTCAATCATATCCATCTTATCGAGTTTCTTTTGACGGGACATGGCCATATTTCTTGTGCTGACACGTGCTTTGTTTCTTGCGACAAAATCTTTTAATTCAGCCACTTCCTGCTGCTGCCTTTTATAGGCTGCTTCGAGCTGCTGCTTTTTGACTTCGTACACTTGTTTAAATTGGTCGTAATCACCAACATAGCGCGTGAGCTCTTGATTTTCAACATGATAAATCAAGTTAATGACACTGTTTAGGAACGGAATATCATGTGAAATGAGGATAAACGCATTTTCATATTCCTGTAAATAGCGCTTCAGCCACTCAATATGCTGCTCATCTAAATAGTTGGTCGGCTCATCGAGAAGGAGAATTTCTGGCTTCTCTAATAGCAATTTCGCTAGCAACACCTTCGTACGCTGACCACCGCTGAGCTCCGTCACATCACGGTCCAGCCCCAGATCTGTTAATCCAAGACCTCTAGCAATTTCTTCAACCTTGGAATCAATGATATAGAAATCATTGTTTGTCAGTGCGTCCTGAATGACGCCCACTTCCTCTAACAGCTTTTCCAGCTCATCAGGATCAGCTTCACCCATTTTGCCATAAATGTCATTCATCGCAGCTTCCATAGAAAATAAATAATGGAATGCATCCTGAAGGACTTCACGGATCGTTCTGCCCTTTTCTAGCACAGTATGCTGATCAAGGTAGCCGACACGGACATTTTTCGCCCATTCGACTTTTCCTGCATCTGGCTCCAGCTTGCCAGTAATAATATTCATAAACGTTGACTTTCCTTCACCGTTGGCGCCGATTAAGCCGACATGCTCGCCTTTTAATAAACGGAAGGACACTTCGTGGAAAATGGCTCTGTCGCCAAAGCCATGACTTAAATCTTTAACAGATAATATCATTTTTTACACCTCAAATAGATTCAAAAACGGCTAGTGCCTCTCATGATTATATCGAACTGTCCGGCTCGATAAAAGCATCAAAAGAAAAATTGCGTTTCAAAGCTGATTTTGAGATACTTAAGGATAGATTGAATGAGGATAAAGGAGATCGACATGACGGAAAATTGGGCATTTTTAAAAGAAGCAAAGCCATTTATTCAAGAAAACTTTCAAGCGGCGGGCTTTGAAAAACCAACAGCAATACAAGAAAGAACAGCAGAGTGGATCACGGAGAAACGTGATGTGATCGCAGAATCACCAACTGGAACGGGGAAAACACTTGCGTATGTTCTGCCGCTTCTAAATAAAATTGATGTCACGATCAAGCACCCGCAAGTCTTAATCTTGGCACCTTCAAGAGAGCTTGTAATGCAAATTTTTGATGTGGTGCAAGAGTTCAAACAAGGATCAGATATCAAAGCGATCTCCTTGATTGGTGGAGCAAACATCAAGAAGCAGCAAGAAAAACTAAAGAAACACCCGAACATCGTTGTGGCGACACCTGGCCGCGTACAAGAATTAATCAAAATCAAAAAACTGAAAATGCACGAAGTCAAAACGATCGTGTTAGACGAAGCAGATCAGCTGCTTGTGCCAGAGCATATGAAAACGATCCAAGCGATCATTAAGTCCACATTGAAGGAAAGACAAACCCTTTGTTTTTCTGCAACGTTGAAAGACGAAACCGTTCAACTGATCAAAGAAATGACAACTGAACCAGAAGTATTGAAAATTGCCAGAAGCAAGGAAGAAGCGCAAAAAGTGGGTCACTATTATCTATTATGTGACCAGCGTGACAAAGTGAAATTACTGCAAAAGCTATCACGTCTTGAGGACATGCAGGCGCTCGTTTTTGTACGTGATATTACGAATTTAAGTATTTATGCAGAGAAATTGGCGTATCACCATGTCGATCTTGGTGTGCTTCATAGTGAAGCGAAAAAAGCAGAGCGCGCTGTGATCTTAAAGGCATTTGAACAGCATGAATTCCCGCTCCTTCTAGCAACAGATATTGCAGCAAGAGGCATTGATATCGACGACTTACCGTACGTCATCCATGCAGATTTGCCAAATGAAGAGGGCTATATTCACCGTTCAGGCAGAACGGGACGTGCAGGTAAAGAAGGGGCAGTCATCAGTCTTGTTACACCTCAAGAGCATTCGATGCTTAAAAAAATGGCGAAAAAACTGAATCTTTCTCTTCAGGAAATTATTTATAAGCAAGGGCAATTGCATCTTGCGCCCAAACAGGCATAAGAAAAGGACCCGCCAAATGTGGCAGGGCCCTTTCAGCGTGCAGACAAACCCTCGCATTCGGTGTCAGGTCTGCGCTCCGGTGCTCACGAATGTCAAATTCGCTCCGCTCCGGTACTCGCTCCTCCTAGACTGCAAAGGTTTTCTATCACGCTGAAAAGAAGACAAAGGGCTAAAATAAAGATCATTTTAGCCCTTTGTCAACAATCTGAAAGGACCCACCAAATGTGGCAGGGTCCTTTTTTGTTATGAAATTTTGACAAGCTGTTTTCCGACATTCTCCCCTTTGAATAGTCCAAGGAATGCATCAGGAATGTTGTCAAAGCCTTCAATGATTGTTTCTTTATAAGTTAGTTTTTCTTCTTTTACCCATTGTGCGAGATCCTTCGCTGCCTCTTCAAAACGATCTGAATAGTTGGCAACGACGAAGCCTTGCATCAATGCGCTTGTTTTGATGAGTTTTGTTTGCACACGCTGTCCGATGTCCTCGCTTGCGCTAATGTTATAAGAAGAAATAGCGCCGCACACTGGAATACGTGCAAAGCGGTTCAAATGATTCATCACAGCATCTGAAATTTCGCCCCCCACATTGTCAAAGTACACATCGACGCCGTTTGGACAGGCTTTTGCAATGGCATCATCTAAATCATTTGTTGTTTTATAATTAATCGTTTCATCAAAGCCCAGCTCTTTTAAATAAGCTAGTTTATCATCAGATCCGGCAATTCCAACGACGTGTGCGCCTTTGATTTTAGCAATTTGTCCAACAACAGAACCAACGGCACCTGCTGCTCCAGAAATGACAACCGTCTCGCCTTCTTTTGGTTGGCCAATTGAAAGCAGGCCGAAGTAGGCGGTTTGCCCTGGCATGCCCAAAATCCCTAAATAATAGGACAATGGCGCAATGGACGGATCAATTTTAGTCAGAGATTCAGCTTTGGCAGTGGAATATTCTTGCCATCCAAGAAATCCAAGGACAAAATCCCCTTTTTCAAATTGAGGCGATTTCGACTCAACGACTTCTCCGACAACACCGCCCTGAATCACTTCATTTAGTTTGAACGGAGGTGTATAGGATTTTGTATCCTGCATTCGCCCTCTCATGTAAGGATCTACAGAAACATATTTCGTTTGAATCAAGACTTCTCCATCTTGCGGGACAGGTACATCTACAGTTTCAAAATGAAAAACATCTTTTGTAGGTAATCCTTTTGGACGTTTGGCTAATTGAATTTGCTTTTGTTGACTCATGTCAAATCCTCCCTTTCACTTGCAACCTAGATTTACATTAACATGATGCGTCTTTTCGTTCAAAACATACGGTCTTTTCAGAACACATACAAAAAAGCAGCCACCATCTCATCGAAGGGGACTACTTTTTTTGAAAAGATACAGAGAGGAGCGGCGAGAGACAACCAAACAGCTGATACACATCCGCATCACGTTCTTTTAATAAATATTCGTTTGCATTTTGTATGGAGGCTTTCATCATATCGCGCGTCACAAAGGGAAAAAGGATATTCAAGTATGAGGACAACAGGTCTTGTGGATCTTGTTCAATTGACTCGATATCTCCAATGTTAATAATGATGGAAAAGAGATAATCAATGGAGATGTGAAAGTGCTGTTCGGCAAACAATGTAAGCGGCTTTGCATTTGCTTCTTCAGGATTCCATTTTTGAAAAAGCTGTTTCACTAAATCACTGACAACCCAAGCGTTAAACTGCTGCTCAGCTGAAAAGTAATACATCAGCTCTACCTCATTTCTAGCCTCCAGTATAAGAATTGTACAACAAATCCATAGGAATGAACACAATATTTCAGAAGATTTAGTCATTTTTACAGGATTTTTGTCAAAAATAAGTCAATAGGCACGGTACGTCCATCAAACAAAATAGATGTGCTTGTGGAAGGTTTAATGGCAAAAGTGACGGGTAAAAGATTCGTAAGACGTTAAAGGAGGAATATAAAATGAAACCTGTTGTAAGAGAGTATACAAATGATGAAATACTTCAACGAGATGTAGAGCAATTAAAAGAACTCGGTGTTGCAAGAGAGGACATTTATGTTCTGTCCCATGACGATGATCGAACAGAGCGTATTGCAAGTAATGCAGATGCCAATACGATCGGTCCAAGAGAGGTCGGACTTAAACATGCTGTTGGAAACATCTTTAGTAAAAAGGGAGATGAGCTCCGCAATAAAATTCATGAAATTGGTTTCTCTAAAGAAGAAGCCGAGACTTTTGAAGAGCATTTAGACGAAGGAAAAGTCCTTCTCTTTGTGACAGACCATGAAAAAGTGAAAACCTGGGCATAAACGCAAGCTGAAAAAAGTCCCTTACTTTCGTAAGGGGCTTTTTTTCATGCCATCTTTTCTGAAGGAGAGATTACCTCTTTTTTACTATAATAAGAAAAAATATTAAAATGGAATAAAAAGTAATAAATCTAATTGAAAATGTAGATAGACCAAATAAAATCATTGAAAAACAGAAAAAAGTAGTTAAAATATCATAAAAAATCATTCGGGAAATAATCATTGTATCTTTCTATTTTGTTTTAAAATTAACTAAAAATCTTGTGTAATTCAGTAGATAAATTTCTTAGTTCTATTGGTTTAAGTTGTATTTTTGTGTAGAAATAAGGATTTTGAGGTCAAAAAACCACGAAAAATACCTGTATTTTCAATTAGGAAATTCATTCTAATGTTTAGGAAATAATTTGTTGACAAAATAATCTAAAAACAATATATTTGGCTTAATCCAGTCATTATGGAATTAGTTGTTAAATTTCAAACGGGTTTATTCGAAGCGTATTCTAGTGAAAGGTGGTGGCATGGAACCAAGTCACAAGCGCCTCGATGAGAAGAATTTGCTAAGAAAATGTCTACTAGAAAAGAAAAATTTCTTTTACTTGAAGAAAAAATGATAGCCGGTCTAAACAGTAGATTGATCTTTCTACTATGAACACTTGGCAAGAGATATTCAAAGGCTGTCATGTTCTTGTACAGAAGAGAAAGCGCTTTCATTAAAGTTTGTGAGTTGATCGAACGGTAAAGGAGGTGAACTCATATGAAAAAAAGAGATAACAGGCTGAGGCGGTGCAGCTTTCGAACGGCTGCATATGAGGATGCATGCTGAAAAAGAAGAGTGAACATGTGGGATGCTCCTCTCCTTTTTTAGAAAAAAGATTTCCTGAAAAATCCATCTCTCATTTTAACATAAGGTTTTTTGGCTTGATAACCATCTTTGCCCGAAAAGACGATTGTGAATTGAAGGAGGTTTCGTGATGAAAAAGGCTTTGTATCATGAAGACAGTGGGGTGTATTTAGAAAAGATGCGCAGGGCATTCCAAGAACATTATGAGCAAAGAACAGATATGTGGTCCACTGATCCATCCTTAACAGACGCAGCTGTGGTGTCATTAAAGGCATGGCGTTCAAGAGAAAAGAATGCACTCGCTTCTGTCCTGGATATCGGGTGCGGGAACGGCCGTGCACTTGAACATTTAAGCGGGCTTTCCCAATATGTCGGTATCGACCTGTATGAGCATGAGGAGTGGGAAGCGTTATACAAAAGAGAAGCGGTTCCTGCCGATTTTGTTCATCAAGATTTTATGTCATGGTCGATGGATCAGGGGCGCGGGATGCAGTTTGATTTGATTTTAGATCATGGCTGCTTTCATCATCAACATCCTGATGATCATGAGCGTTACTTAAAACAGGTCTCCTCTTTGCTTCATGAAGGCGGTGTCTTTTCACTTGTTGTTTGGGGAGAAGAATGGAGAACAGGATTAATCGGAGAGGATGGCCGCTTCCATTTTTCATTTTCAGATTCTCAGCTTGGCGAAAAAATTTGTACATCAGGTCTTGAGCTTGTGTCCATATCACCGCTAAAAGCGAAGGCTGGAATGAGCCAGCATCATGTCATTGCCGTCAAAATCTAGTACAAAGGTAACTCACTTAAACTAGTAGAGGTGTTCATTCTAAGAAAGAGCGACTGCGATCAAGTGAGCTTGCTGTTCCAACAGAGAGAAAGCGTATGAACCGAAATTTCTGCCTTTGTACTAGAAAAGGACAAGGTTTGATCCATTTCCTTCTGCTGAGATCGAGAGCACACAGTTTGAGAGAGTGCGTACACATATTCATCACTCCATCACTGCGCTCTTGGAGTCGATTTGGGTGCAGTAATGAATAGGAGGGAGACAAATGAACAAGTTTGTAGCTGAATTACAATCAATGATTCATCATTTTACCTTTCAAGAAAAACACTATTTACTCGTGGGGCCGGTGAACCTGCCGATTTCCATTCAACATGAAGAAGTGCCATTCAAATGGTATGCCTTCTCACCTGTTGAACGGGATACAAAGCCAACAATTGAATCTATTGTCCAAATGAGTACCGCGCAGCAAACCTTTTCCTCTTGTCTCTTATTTGGCGACTTTGAAAATGAAGTGCCGCCGCTTGTGCGAATCCATAGTGTCTGCCAAACAGGGGATGTGTTTGGGTCACTGAAATGTGATTGTGGTCCACAGCTTGCGTTATCGCTGAAGAAAATCACCGAGTACGGAAAAGGTATGCTTGTGTATATGGCCAATCAAGAAGGACGGTCTATTGGGCTGATGGCGAAAGCGTTGACGTATAAATTACAGGAAATGCAGCTTGATACATTTGAAGCCAACCGCCTGATCGGCTGCGGCGATGATGATCGGCATTACGAGGAAGCAGCGGCTGTTTTGCACTATTTGAACAACGGAAAACCATTACACTTATTAACGAATAATCCAGATAAAGTCGACTCTATTGCTGCTTACGGTCTTCCCGTTTTGCGGTTTGATCATACGGTTGAAGCCTCTCTCTACAATGAAGCCTATTTAAAGGCAAAAGCAGCCTCAGGGCATATGGTCGATGAGAAAAAATTAATTAATCAATAGACGAGTTTATTGAAAGAAGGCGGGAGAAAAGCGTGAAACCTGATATCAATTGGATTCAAATCCCAAGCGGCTATGCAACAATTGGAAGTAATGAAGAAGATATGAAAAAGGCATCAGAATTCTGGAAGGACAAGCTGCTCAATCCAACCTACGGCCGTGAGAAGAAATTTCAAAAATGGCTGTACAAAGAATTTCCATCCTATCAGCCGTATATCACCGAATTTTTTATCTCAGATACGGTTGTCACCAATGAATGGTATCAAAGCTATTGTGATGAAACGGGCCAGACATATCCGGAGAGCTTAACGAACGAAGAACTTGGCGGAGGAAAAGATCATCCAGCTTGGGGCATGGAGATCAAGGAAGCCTTCTCGTTCTGCCAGTGGCTCAGCGGGAAACTTGGAATTGATGTTTCGATTCCTACTGAAGAAGAATGGGAGTATGCTGCCCGTGGGAACTCGAGAAATCAATACCCGTGGGGAGATGAGTTTGATCCTTCTTACTGCAATACGCACGAATCAAATATTGAAAAAACGACGCCTGTCCATCATTACGAAAAGGGCAGATCGTTATTCGGTCTTTATGATATGGGGGGCAACGTCGAGGAATGGGTCAACACGAAATATCACGTATATGAAGGCGGCATTGAGGTTGTAGATGATTTAACGGAAACGCTCGGAAGTGATTACTACATTTTAAAAGGCGGCTCCTTCGCAAGAGGCGGAGATTTATGCAGAGTTGCAAGAAGACACGGGAAACACCCAGATCCGGTTTTTCGGTTTACTGGTTTTCGTTTAGTGACTCGTCAAAAACAACATATAAAGGTGGGAGTGTAAAACCATGCATAGAGGACCAATTACATCCGTTTTATCAACTCAGCACGACCAAATTGTCTACACAGGAGGGTATGACCGCTGTATTTATCAGTGGAACAGAGCAACAGGAGAAGGAACGTTCATTGGCAGTCACGAGCATATCATTAACTCTTTATCTCTTTCTGAAAACGGAAAGTATCTTGCGAGTGCATCGTCAGACTATACCATTCAATTATATGATACAAGCACACATACCCGAATTCGCACTCTGTTTGGTCATGCGGATGATGTAGAAGCCGTCGCCTTTGCGAAGCAGGATACCTTGCTTGTATCCGTGTCCAGAGATAGAAGATGCTTAGTCTGGGATATCGAAACGGGAGCTATTTTAAGAGAATTTCATGGTCATAGCAAAGATGTATTAGCTGTATGGATACATGGTGATAAAGCTTATACAACAGGTGATGATGGCTATGTCCTCGTCTGGCTGTATGAGACAGGAGACATTGTAGGGGAAATCGGTCCGTTTGATTATGAGCTGGACACAATTAGCGGAAGTAATCAGAAAGAAGTGTTCGCACTTGGCAGAGACGATGGAACTGTCATCATTTATGATGCAGCTACTTTACAGGAGAAGAAAATCATCAAAGCCCATTTACAAGGCGTCAAGCGAGTGAATTTTTCTCCAAGCGGCAATTACTTGCTGACAGCAGGCTACGATCATTTAATTAAGTTGTGGAATTTTGAAACAGGTGATTTAGTCGATACACTGCTGCCTCATAAATATCAATGGGAGCGCTCGCTTGTCTGGACGGAGGATGAGAAATCCATACTAGGAGCCAGCTTTGGAAAAACATATTGTGAATGGTCGATCGAAAAGGGAACAGTCGTATCAGATGACATCGAAATGGCGACACCATCTATTAATGATATTGCGCTGACTGATGCAGGAGATATCATTACCGCATCAGATGACGGAAAATTCAGAAGAAATGGGGTCGAAATCGCTAAATCGACAGGCGTTTTAACAAATGGAGTAGCTGTTGCACGGGATGGAAGCTATTATGCATGGGGAGATCATGCAAGTCAGGTGCATATTGTTCATGAGTCATTACAGCAAATGGTTTCGTTTGATCTCAACACAGGCCCAGTCAACAGCGTCTATTTCCACGAGGAGGATCGTCAATTTTATATTGGAACGTATGGCGGTTATGTACATGTCATTTCGACAGAACACTTAAAGGAAATCGGCCGTTCCAAAGCACACGATTGTGCGGTCAAAGCATTAAAGGTAGAAGGAGATCATATCATCACAGCCGCGGTAGAAGGAACCATCTGTCTTTTAGATAAGAAGAGTTTGTCCTTAAAAGCGGAATACATCGGTGCGACAGAGCTGTTAAATGATGTCTTTATTGATAGCAAAAGAGACCGTATCGCCATTGTCAGCCGTGACAAAAATGTGAGATTGTTTGATTTGCATACAGGGAGAATTTTAGACCAGCATAACGAGCACCAGTATTCTATTAAATCGATCACTGTCACAGATTCTGGCTATATTGTGAGTGGCGATTATTGGGGTTATATCGTTGTGTGGAATCCAGAATTAGATCAAAATACAGGCCCAATTAGAATTGCCCAAAATGGGATTAGTGCCATCAGACAATTAGGCAATGATGTATACGCAAGCTCATATGACGGCGGGGTTTATCATATTCGAGAAGATGGGTCGTATACAGAAGTACTACGCTTATTTGAACAATTTCCGAAAGAATTAATCTCTCATTAAGAAAAAAGAATGTAAGCGGGGGATTCTCATGATAAGTGTTTGCAAGGAACATATGAAAAAAGGTCTCACTGTACTCAATTGTCCGCATGTGCTCCTCATTAATAAATATGAATGTCGCAAATGCTGTTTTTGTAAACAACGAGCATCGTATAAACTTTTTTATTCCTTGCCTTACTATGATCGATCTGAGAAGAAACGGATGGAAAAAATATAGCACATGAGAATAGAACTCCTTCATTCCCTGAAGGAGTTCTTTCCCTTGAAAGAGAGGAAGGGAGATTCAAATGAAAGACGATGTTTTTTATATGAAGCTAGCCATTGCTAACGCCAAGGCCATGAAAGGACAAACCTCGCCAAATCCACTTGTCGGAGCAGTGATTGTACAAAAAGGTGAGATCGTTGGAATTGGTGCTCACATGAAGGCGGGCGAACCGCATGCTGAGATTCATGCGCTGCAAATGGCCGGAGAAAAGGCGAAGGGAGCTCATCTGTATGTGACGCTTGAACCTTGTTCGCATCATGGAAAAACAGGTCCTTGCTCAGAAGCTATTATAAAGAGTGGTGTGAAACGTGTGGTCATTGCCACTCAAGACCCGAATCCGCTTGTAGCAGGTAAAGGGATTGCCATGTTGAAACAGTCAGGTATAGAAGTAGAAGTAGGAATATGTAAACAGGAAGCGGACAGCTTAAATCTGCCTTTTTTTCATTCCATACAATCAGAGCTTCCTTATGTCATACTAAAAACAGCCATTTCGTTAGATGGGAAAATTGCCACAGCTCATCATGAAAGCAAATGGATCACAGGAACAGAAGCGAGGCAAGAAGTACAGCAATTACGTCAAGAAGCAGATGCTGTGATAACAGGGGTCGAAACGATTATTCAAGATGATGCTGGTCTCATTGTGAAAGAGTCGATCATGACTCAGCCCATTCGTGTCATTTTAGATTCCACATTAAGGATTCCGCTTCATGCGAAATGTTTAAACGATCATATGGCAGAAACCATTATTTGTACTTCAAACAACCACGATCAAAAAAAGTATCATCAATTGATGCAAAAAGGACATCAGGTCTTTGTCACAAGTGGAGAAAATCGGACAGATCTTCATGATGTGTTACGCATGCTGAAGAAGCGTTCTGTCATGTCGGTACTTGTGGAGGCGGGGGGCAGTGTGAGCGCGTCCTTTTTAGAAGCGTCACTTGTGAACGAAGTCATTATTTATATGGCGCCGTTATTCATTGGAGGGAAAGACGCGCCTACTTTCTTTGAAGGAAAAGGAATTCAAACTTTGAACGAAGCCATTCGTCCGGTAGATATTGATTATCGTATGGTAGGAAAAGATTTGAAAATGACGATGAGACTTCAGTGAAAGGAAAGAAAGACCTTGTGCATAAAGTGCAAGGTCTTTTTCATATTTTTAAAAAAAATAAAAGTGTACATACACCTATCTAAGTCATGATGAATACGATGGATGGGGGTGATTGCATGAGAAGATGTAGACGATGTGGAAAGACATATCCTACTTATTCGAGAGACGACTACCAAAAAGGAAGCTGGTACGATACGTTTGAGGATGAAGGCTGGGAATGTGATAGTTGTAAGAAAGGAAAGTTAAGAAAACTAGTGAAAAATCCTTGCTGCGGGAAAGATCCTTGTGTGTGTGTCATTCAAGGTCCACCAGGAGGAAGAGGAAGAAGAGGCCCAGCAGGCCCAGCGGGTGCAGCAGGTCCAGCAGGCCCAATCGGTCCTACAGGCGTAGGCTTAACAGGAATCTTGGCATTTGATCCAGCAGTAGCGCCAACCTACCCAGTAGGTCAAGTGGTGACGTACGATGGCAGTACGTATGTGGTCAATTCAGCACCACCATTAGGTACACCAGATACGTCGGCAGATTATACGCTGTTAGCTGCTGCAGGCGCGACTGGAGTTACGGGCGCTACAGGCACAGGGGTAACCGGAGCAACTGGCATCACAGGAGTGACGGGAGAAATTGGTCCAACTGGAACAACTGGTGTCACAGGAGCGACGGGAGTCGGTTTATCCGGAGTGGTAGTGTTTGATCCAGCAGTAGCGCCAACCTATCCATTAGGTCAAGTGGTGACGTATGAAGGTGGAACCTATATCGTCAATACAGCACCACCAACAGGCACACCAGATACGTCCCCAGACTATACGTTATTAGCAGCCGCAGGCGCGACCGGCATCACGGGAGCCACAGGAGTAACGGGGATAACTGGAGCCACCGGGGTAACTGGTGCTACAGGTTTAACAGGAGCCACCGGAGCCACCGGAGCCACCGGCGTAACTGGAGCCACAGGAGCCACAGGAGTAACCGGGGTAACTGGAGCTACAGGTTTAACCGGAGCTACAGGTGCAACAGGAGTGACCGGAGCCACTGGAGTCGGATTATCCGGCGTCGTAGTGTTTGATCCAGCAGTAGCGCCAACCTATCCATTAGGTCAAGTGGTGACGTATGAAGGTGGAACCTATATCGTCAATACAGCACCACCAACAGGCACACCAGATACGTCCCCAGACTATACGTTATTAGCAGCCGCAGGCGCGACCGGCATCACGGGAGCCACAGGAGTAACGGGGATAACTGGAGCCACCGGGGTAACTGGTGCTACAGGTTTAACAGGAGCCACCGGAGCCACCGGCGTAACTGGAGCCACAGGAGCCACAGGAGCCACAGGAGTAACCGGGGTAACTGGAGCTACAGGTTTAACCGGAGCTACAGGTGCAACAGGAGTGACCGGAGCCACTGGAGTCGGATTATCCGGCGTCGTAGCGTTTGATCCAGCAGTAGCGCCAACCTATCCATTAGGTCAAGTGGTGACGTATGAAGGTGGAACCTATATCGTCAATACAGCACCACCAACAGGCACACCAGATACGTCCCCAAACTATACGTTATTAGCAGCCGCAGGCGCGACCGGCATCACGGGAGCCACAGGAGTAACGGGGATAACTGGTGAAACAGGCGCTACCGGAGCCACCGGGGTAACTGGTGCTACAGGTTTAACAGGAGCCACCGGAGCCACCGGCGTAACTGGAGCTACAGGTTTAACCGGAGCCACAGGAGTAACCGGGGTAACTGGAGCTACAGGTTTAACCGGAGATACAGGTGCAACAGGAGTGACCGGAGCCACTGGAGTCGGATTATCCGGCGTCGTAGTGTTTGATCCAGCGGTAGCGCCAACGTATCCAGTAGGTCAAGTGGTGACGTATGAAGGTGGAACCTATATCGTCAATACAGCACCACCAACAGGCACACCAGATACGTCCCCAGACTATACGTTATTAGCAGCCGCAGGCGCGACCGGCATCACGGGAGCCACAGGAGTAACGGGGATAACTGGTGAAACAGGCGCTACCGGAGCCACCGGGGTAACTGGTGCTACAGGTTTAACAGGAGCCACCGGAGCCACCGGCGTAACTGGAGCTACAGGTTTAACCGGAGCCACAGGAGTAACCGGGGTAACTGGAGCTACAGGTTTAACCGGAGATACAGGTGCAACAGGAGTGACCGGAGCGACGGGAGTCGGTTTATCTGGCGTCGTAGCGTTTGATCCAGCAGTAGCGCCAACCTATCCATTAGGTCAAGTGGTGACGTATGAAGGTGGAACTTATATCGTCAACACAGCACCACCAACAGGCACACCAGATACGTCCCCGGATTATACGTTATTAGCAGCCTCAGGCGCTACCGGCATTACTGGAGCCACCGGCGTCACCGGAGCAACGGGAGAAATAGGTCCAACTGGAGTCACCGGTACAGGTGTAACAGGTGTAACCGGGGGAACTGGTGCAACTGGTGTCAGGGGAGCAACTGGTGAAACAGGTGCTACAGGTTTAACCGGAGCCACAGGAGTCACCGGAGAAACAGGCGTAACTGGTGTAACCGGAGATACAGGTGCAACAGGAGTGACGGGAGTCGGTTTATCCGGAGTGGTAGCGTTTGATCCAGCAGTAGCGCCAACCTATCCAGTAGGCCAAGTGGTGACGTATGAAGGTGGAACCTATATCGTCAATACAGCACCACCAACAGGCACACCAGATACGTCCCCGGATTATACGTTATTAGCAGCCGCAGGCGCGACAGGTATCACGGGAGCCACTGGAGCCACAGGAGTCACCGGAGAAACAGGCATAACGGGAGCTACCGGCGTCACTGGAGAAACGGGAGCTACCGGCGTCACCGGAGAAACAGGCATAACGGGAGCGACAGGCATAACAGGTGCAACTGGAGAAACCGGCGCTACGGGAGCTACCGGCGTCACTGGAGAAACGGGAGCCACTGGAGTCACCGGAGAAAC
>BSBG01000007.1 GCA_030159235.1 Bacillus safensis
AGCTCTTTCCATTCTGATAACGAGCTTTCACGCACATGGGAAGGGTCTCTCAGTCTATTTAAATGATTAATAAATGAATCTTGTTCAGGGTTTTCAGGTGCATAATGGTCGACGAGCAGAAATTTGCCGCCTTTCTTTAAGACGCGGCTGATTTCAGACATGGCTGCCGGGAGGTTTGGAAAGTGATGAGCAGCAAATCGGCACGTCACTAATTCAAATGATTCATCAGGGAAGGGTAATGCTTCAGCGGCTGCCTGCTCAAAAGTAATGTGGGTCAGTTGGCGTTCTTCCGCAAGTGCAGCAGCAACCTCGATCATTTTATGTGTGACATCAATACCAATTCCTTTAGAGATGACGTCTGAAAAGGAAAAAACGGTATGTCCTGCCGCACAGCCAATATCAAGTAAATGCTCATGTCCCTTCGCATTTGCTGTGGTTTTCATCCATTCTAGCTCTTCTCCTGCAGCAAATATGGGTGAATCTCGATAGTTCTCGGCATTCTGTGAGAATTGGTTTTCTGCTTTAGCATATGGATTCATTTCTTTTCCCCCTTTATGTGTCTTTCTATCGTAGAATGCGGCTTGTTCTATGTCTAAGACTTAAATCATATGGCGTCAATAGTTAAAAGCTATGAGGTGATAAAAGTGGATATACGTATGATGGAATATGTCATTGAAGTGTACCGGCAGCAAAGTTTTACAAAAGCAGCAGAAAAACTTCACATTGCACAGCCTTCTTTAAGTCAGCAAATTAAGAAGTTGGAGGGGGAATTAAACACACCCCTCTTTATTCGAAAGTATGGACAAGTCACGCCCACACCTCAAGGAAGTCGATTGATCAAAAGGGCTGAGAACATTTTGAAGGAACGAGACGATTTGCTGCGTGAGATGGAAGAAGCTACATACGAGGTGGGTAAGGAACTGAAAATCGGAGCGCCAGCCGTCACAGGAGGGTATGTCTTGCCAGGTTTGTTAAAAACCTTCTGTCAAACATATCCTCATGTTCACGTTCAATTAATAGAAGAATCACCCCGTAAACTAGAGAGTCTGCTATTGGCTGGAAAACTGGATTTGGCTGTTTTGTCTATGCCTGTCGAGCATGAATCATTGAAAACGAAACAAATGCTGATAGAGCCGCTCCTTCTGGCAGCCCCGCAAGCTGCTATGCCCTGGTTAACTTCGGAATTGAACGATATCATCAGGCAAGCATCGCAAAAAGAGAGTCATGATCAAGCAGTTCCTTTTCACCTTCTCGAAGGGGTTCCATTTATTATGCTGAAAGAGGGATACGGCTTTCGGCAAGTGGTCACGGAACTGTGCCGTCATCACGGTTTTCAGCCAAAAGTGGCTTTTGAAACAAGTCATATTCAAACAGCACAGGCATTGGTCAAAAACGAACTAGGGGTGACGGTCGTTCCAAAAATGGTGGCACAAGAGGAAAGGAACCAAGTCACTTATTTGCAAATTGATTCATGCCCAACCCGCACGCTTGTGTTTGCATATGTGGAAGAAAGGTATTTAACGAAAGCCGCCCAAGCCTTCATGGACCTTTATCAGAATCAGGAAAAGGCTTAAACAAACGTTTGATGAAATAGAAAAAAGCAGGAAAACAAAACACCCTGCTTTTAATATAAGTCCAGACGCTGATCCGTCATCACCGGAATTTGCTGTCTTACTTCGTCCACTAGCTGAAGATCAATTTCCGCATAATAAATGTCTTCGTCATCGTTTGTTTCAAGCAGAATGCGACCGAGTGGATCAATTACCATGGAGTGTCCAGGGAATTCTGTGTCCCTGCTTGTGCCAGTCCGGTTGACAGCAATCATAAATGACTGGTTCTCAATCGCTCTTGCAATGAGCAGGCTGCGCCAATGATCGACTCTGGCTGACGGCCATTGTGCTGTATTGACGAGGATCTTAGCCCCTTTGTTCACAAGTGTTCTAGAAAGCTGCGGGAAGCGGAGGTCATAGCAGATCATCGCGCCAATTTTCACATCTTCACTATAGTCAAATAAACCAAGCTGATCACCAGCGGTTAAATAGTTGTGCTCATCCATTAGACGGAACAAGTGAATTTTATCATAATCTAACAGAAGCTCACCTTGGCGGTTAAAGACATACATCGTGTTGGTGATGTTTTCATCTTCAGTCCGCTTATTTAATACACTGCCTGCGATGAGATATACTTGGTGCTTGCGGGCAAAGGAAGAAAAAAGCTGTTTTGTGCGTTCGCCGTTTACATCTGCAATCTGATCGGCTTGTTCAAGGGCGTAGCCGGTATTCCACATTTCGGGCAAAATGATCAGGTCAGGCTGCTCTTGAGTTGCTTCTTCTAAGAAAGCTTCTGCTTTTTTAAAGTTCACTTCAGGTTCTCCGATTTGTACATCCATTTGGATCAGGGCGATTTTCATAGGGGTTCCTCCTTTTTTCGCTATATGTCATGTGAAAATTCATGAACGATCGATCATCTTCATAAATATAAGTATAGGGTGATTCTGTCTAGTCTTTATGGTCAGTTTCTTTATCATAAAGGTTTCCATCATCTTTGCCAATAGAAATGTCAGAAGGTTTTGTTAAATGACTTTCTCAATCAAGAAATGAGTGGTATGATATATATAACTAATAAAACAAAGGGGAATAGTAGGGTATGCAATTGTACGATTTATCACTAGAAGATCTAAAAAAATATAAACCAAAGAAAACAGCACGTCCTGATTTCTCAGACTTTTGGAAGGCGTCGCTCGAAGAACTGCGTCAAGTGAAGGCAGATCCAGCGCTTGAACCTTATGACTATCCAGTGAAAGGGGTCAAGGTGTACCGCCTGACGTATCAAAGCTTTGGACATTCACGAATTGAAGGCTGGTACGCGGTACCAGATCAATCAGGTCCGCATCCAGCGCTCGTTCGTTTTCATGGCTATAATGCCAGCTATGATGGCGGCATTCACGACATCGTCAACTGGGCGCTGCATGGCTATGCGACATTTGGTATGCTCGTCCGCGGTCAAGGCGGCAGTGAAGATCAGGCAGTGACACCAGGCGGTCACGCTTTGGGATGGATGACAAAAGGTATTTTATCCAAGGAGACTTACTATTATCGGGGCGTTTATTTAGATGCCGTCCGTGCACTCGAAGTGATTCAATCCTTCCCCGAAGTAGATGAACACCGCATCGGCGCGATTGGAGGAAGTCAGGGAGGTGCATTAGCGATCGCCGCCGCAGCCCTTTCAGACATTCCGAAGGTCGTAGCAGCAGATTATCCTTATTTATCAAACTTCGAGCGTGCAGTGGATGTTGCATTGGAGCAGCCTTATTTAGAAATCAATTCGTACTTTCGGAGAAATAGTGATCCGGAAGCGGAGGAAAAGGCATTTGAGACATTAAGCTATTTTGATTTAATCAATTTAGCTGGATGGGTGAAACAGCCAACATTGATGGCGATTGGCCTGATTGACAAAATAACCCCGCCATCTACTGTGTTTGCGGCATATAATCATTTAGAAACAGATAAAGACTTAAAGGTGTATCGCTATTTTGGACACGAATATATCCCAGCTTTTCAAACAGAGAAGCTTGCCTTCTTACAAAAGCATTTGCTCAAATAAAAGAACAAAGAGGCCACTCTAGGAGGGCCTCTTTTTTAATAACTCGTATTCTGTCTTGTTTTTTCATCAGGCACTAACGCCGTGATAATAAGGGCAAGAGCTGTGATGATATGAAGGATGAATCCGAGTATCGGAATCCAGGCGAGGCATGATGTGACAATTCCGATGATACTTCCAATCATTGGTCCTTGGTCTCGCTTCGATAAGACGAGTGTGATAATATGCAGAATAAGCATGACCATGAGCGGTGAATAGCCATTACTGATGACAAATAAACCTCCAATCACAGGGATGGCGAGACAGGCTTCAAAAATCCCGGTGATCCATTTCATGATGCGAGATATAGACATGAGATCCAACTCCTTTTTCTTATATGTCTTATTCGTATTTTCCCTAAACATGAAGAAGTCATGCAGAATTCTATAGAAAGAGTTGATGGATGATGCGAGAGAGAATCAAAGAAGAGCTGAAAATCATCGAAGAAACGTATGACGTCAAGATTTGCCTCGCAGTCGAATCAGGCAGCAGGGCTTGGGGATTTCCTTCGACTGATAGCGATTATGATGTTCGCTTTTTATATGTTCCTCGAAAAGAATGGTATTGGGCGATGGAAGAGCATCGTGATGTCATTGAACGGCCGATTGCTGACGTGCTTGATATAAGCGGCTGGGAGCTTAGAAAGGCACTTCGCTTATTCAATAAATCGAATCCGTCCATCATGGAATGGCTGTCTTCTGACATCATCTATGCTGAATCCTTCTCGTTGGCAAAACAGCTAAGAGACTTAAAGGATCGAGCCTTTTACCCTGCGGCTTTGATGTATCACTACATCAATATGGCGAAGCGGAATGAGAGTCAATATTTACGAGGAGAGCAAGTCCGAATCAAGAAGTATTTTTATGTACTTCGTCCGCTGCTTGCTTGTCAGTGGATTGAACGTTACCGGACGGTTCCGCCGATGGATTTTCATGAATTGTTGCAAGAGCTTGTGGAGGATGGACCGCTTTTAGCTGAAATTCATGAGCTGCTCAAACGCAAAATGGACGGTGTAGAAATGGATTTAGAGAACCGGCTTGCACATGTCCATCCATTTATCGACAAAGAGCTGGCGCGTTTTCAAGAATTGGTGAAAAGCTACAATCAGCCGAAAGATCATCTGATGCAAGAATTAAATGAGCTGATGCAGTCTACCCTTGATGAGGTGTGGGCGTAAGCAGGGAAGAGCCAGCCGGAGGAGGCAGGCTCTTTTTTATCTCTTATTGTGATAAAACCACAAAAAAAGTCAGAATTTTTGTCATCTTCAAATATTGTAGCGGACAGCTCATGAGCCTTACAATAAAGACATAGCTTACAAAGAGTGGGAGGTGCCCTTTATGGAGTCGGTCACAAGAAATTTCTTCTTGTTTTTGTCAAAGAGCAGTCTCTTGAACCATATTGCTCGTAATTGGGGAAGTGCTGTTGCATCTAAGAAAATCATCGGAGGGAAGAATTTTGAAAGTGCCATCCCTGTCATCAAACGATTAAATGAACAAGGAATGGCCGTAACAGTCGATCACCTTGGTGAGTTTGTCACAAAGGCCGAGATTGCAAATGAGCGGACGACTGAGTGTATTCAAACCATTCAGCGGATTGCAGAGGCCAAGCTCAATTCTCATGTGTCACTTAAAATGACATCACTTGGCTTGGATATTGACGATGACCTTGTGTATCGCAATATGAAAAGTATTTTAGATACGGCCGAGAAACACCGGATCATGGTAACAATCGATATGGAGGATGAACAGCGCTGTCAAAAAACGCTGGACATTTTTAAAGAGATGAAATCTCAATATGAGTATGTCAGTACGGTCTTGCAGGCGTATTTGTACAGAACAGAAAAGGATCTTGATGACCTAAATGAGCTGCATCCATTTTTAAGACTTGTAAAGGGTGCCTATAAGGAATCCGCCGATGTGGCGTATCCAAACAAAAAAGACGTCGATCACAATTATCAAAAGCTGATCGAAAAGCAATTACTCACAGGGAACTATACAGCCATTGCGACACATGACGATCAAATGATCGAGTTCACGAAAAACATTGTGAAAAAACACAATATACAGACAAGTCAGTTCGAATTTCAAATGCTGTATGGCATGAGATCAGAAACGCAGCAGGCACTTGTGAAGGAAGGCTATCAAATGAGGGTCTATACCCCGTATGGACGAGAGTGGTATGGCTACTACATGAGACGTCTTGCAGAACGGCCGGCAAACATTGCCTTTGCTTTAAAAGGGATGACGAGAAAATAATTTGAAACGGGAGCGTGACAAAGATGACAACACCTTACAAGCATGAACCATTCACGGATTTTAGCCAGGAGGAAAATCGAAAAGCGTTTGAACAAGCATTAGCTAAAGTAACTGAATCTCTTGGGCAAACCTATCCGCTCGTGATCAATGGAGAAAGAATCGAAACGAAAGACCAGATTGTCTCAATTAATCCAGCGAAAAAGGATGAAGTCGTTGGAACCGTATCAAAGGCTGGGAAGGAAGAGGCAGAACAAGCGGTTCAAGCTGCGGCGAAAGCATTCGAAACATGGCGCTACACGTCTCCAGAAGAAAGAGCGGGTGTCATATTCCGTGCTGCTGCAAGCATTCGCCGTAAAAAGCATGAGTATTCAGCTCTTCTTGTAAAAGAAGCAGGTAAGCCTTGGAATGAAGCAGATGCAGATACAGCAGAAGCGATCGACTTCCTAGAGTATTACGCCCGTCAAATGCTGGAGCTGGCGAAAGGCAAACCAGTAAATAGCCGCGAAGGGGAACGCAATCAATACGTGTACACACCAACTGGCGTGACGCTCGTTATTCCACCGTGGAACTTCTTGTTTGCCATCATGGCAGGTACAACAGTAGCTCCGATCGTCACAGGAAATACGGTTGTCTTAAAACCAGCAAGTGCGACGCCAGTCATTGCAGCCCGTTTTGTGGAAGAGCTTGAGCAAGCAGGTCTGCCAGAAGGTGTTGTCAACTTTGTACCAGGAAGCGGAGCAGAGGTTGGAGATTACTTAGTAGATCATCCGAAAACAAGCCTGATTACATTCACTGGTTCAAGAGAAGTAGGGACACGTATCTTTGAACGCGCAGCAAAAGTGCAGCCAGGTCAGCAGCATTTAAAGCGTGTTATTGCTGAAATGGGCGGTAAAGATACAGTGGTTGTGGATGAAGATGCAGATGTTGAATTAGCGGCTAACGCCATTTTCACATCAGCCTTCGGTTTTTCAGGTCAGAAATGTTCGGCTGGATCTCGGGCTGTCGTTCACGAGAAGCTGTATGACCAAGTGGTTGAGCGAGTGAAGGAAATCACAGAAACGAAAACAACAGCCAACCCACTTTCTGCGGATGTCTATATGGGACCTGTCATTGATCAAGCGTCCTTTGACAAGATCACCGATTATATCGAGGTTGGCAAACAGGAAGGACGCTTAGTCACTGGCGGGACGAGTGATGATTCGGAAGGATACTTCATCCACCCGACCATTTTTGCAGATCTTGAGCCAACTTCCCGCTTGATGCAAGAAGAAATCTTTGGACCAGTCTTGGCCTTCTCGAAAGTCTCTAGCTTTGATGAGGCACTTGAAGTAGCCAATAACACAGAATACGGTTTAACAGGTGCGGTTATTACCAATAATCGTAATCACATCAACCGTGCGAAGCAGGAGTTCCATGTGGGGAACCTTTACTTTAACCGTAATTGCACAGGAGCCATCGTTGGCTACCATCCATTTGGCGGATTCAAAATGTCAGGAACGGATTCAAAAGCAGGCGGGCCAGATTACCTAGCACTGCATATGCAGGCAAAAACGATTAGTGAAATGTTTTAATATGGAAAAGCATGAGCCTGTGTAGACGGGTTCATGCTTTTTTTGCCTGTCTACGACTTGTTTCTATACAAATCTGACTGGAAAGAAGTATGATAAATGTATTACTTAATCAGGGAGCAATCGGGATGGAAGAGATATTAGAAAAGCTTCACACATTTTTTGATGTCGATAAATTAATTGCATTTATTAGCGGGTATTTAAAGAAACCAGTCATTTTAGAAAGCACAGAGTGTCAGCTCCTTGCTTATAATTCTTACAGCATTCAGCAATTTGACCCAGTGAATCAGCAAACGATTTTCTCAAAGGAATGTCCGGGGTCTGTGGTCGATTGGTTAAAGAAAACAGGGGTCATTGAGCGGCTTCTCGCCGATTCAAATCCTTTTTATGTGAACGGTCATGACGAGCTCGGTTTTAATCGGCGGGTGGCAGTGAGCGCAAAGCATAAACAAGAGGTTGTAGGCTTTATTTGGGTGCAGGACATCGAGGACTCTCTCTCTCAGGAGGAGCTGCAATTTTTACATGAAGCTTCCTTTCAAGTGGGAAAAGTGATTTATAAGAATAAGAAACAGCTTGAGAAAAAGGAAGGCAAGATTGAAGAATTTTTCAAAAAGGTCATGGATGATCATTTCTATACAGAAGAAGAGCTGAAATGGGAGGCTGAGAACTTAAGCATTCCACTGCCAGCCGTATTTACCGTCATGGTCGTGCACGCTGCTGATAACAAAAGTGAGACGGCAGAAGATGTGAAGGATGTCATTCGAACGTATTTACAGCTAGAGGATAAGGTGAATCATGTCTATTCGGTTCAATCAGATATCGTCGTCATATTAGGGAGTCTCTCAGACCGTCACTCACCGAAAGCGACTGCTGCTGATGTTATCGCACATCTGCAATCGAAAACGAACGCCCATCCTTCCCCTTTGTATATCGGGATGGGAAGAGAGTATCGTGATGTCATGAAAATGAGCACAAGTCGTTTTGAAGCGATAGAGGTTGTGAAGGCAGTGAAAATTGTCGGTGGACAAGGACTGATTCCGTACGATTATGAGAATTTAGGCGTCTTCCGGTTTTTAGACTCTATCTACAGCCATCAAAAAAAGAAAAATGACTTTAATCCAGATTTGTTACGTTTGAAGAAAAAAGACCGCGAGAGCCAAACCTCGTTTTTAAAAACGCTAGAAGTCTACTTATTGAATAACTGCAAGCTAAAGCCGGCTGCGGAGCAGTTATTTATTCATCAAAATACATTAAACTACCGAATGAAACAAATTTTTGAAATGACCTCGATTGATTTAAGTCATTTTAGTCAGCGATGTGAGTTGTTTATTGAATTGATGCTGATGAAAAAAGATCAATAATCTTCATGAAATCCGCAGGTGCACAGGACCACCTGCGGGTTTTCATGTGAAATGCAAAAATGGCATACAACTGCTGTGTTTCGTTGTATGATAGATAAAGATTTTATGTGAAAAGTGAAAGGGGGGCCACCTTTGGGATCAATCACCTTGGCCATTTTGATTTTCATCATGACCCTCGTCCTTGTCATTTGGCAGCCAGGACGTGTCACCATTGGATGGTCAGCATGTGGAGGGGCCATTCTTGCGCTAGCCTTTGGTGTCGTTCAGCTGGGCGATGTGTGGGAAGTGACGCAAATTGTATGGAATGCGACTTTTGCCTTTATCGGCATTATTATCATTTCGTTAATCTTAGATGAGATCGGTTTTTTTGAATGGGCTGCACTGCATATGGCAAAAGCCGCAAGAGGCAACGGTGTCCGCATGTTTATTTATTTAACATTGCTTGGCGCTGTTGTGGCTGCTTTTTTTGCCAACGATGGGGCTGCACTGATTTTGACCCCAATCGTCTTATCTGTGGTGAGAGCGTTGAAATTGGATGAGCGCATGGTGCTGCCTTTTGTGATGGCAAGCGGCTTTATTGCAGATACAACCTCCTTGCCATTTGTCATTAGTAACCTGGTCAATATCGTATCAGCCGACTATTTTCATATTGGTTTTCTAGAATATACAGCGAACATGTTTGTGCCAAACCTTGTGTCACTTGGAGCGAGCATGCTGGTTCTTTATGTGTTTTACCGAAAGCTCATCCCAAAAACCTACGATCTGTCACAGGCGAAGGAACCGGCATCAGCTATTCGAGATATCCGCATGTTCCGCTTGTCTTGGTATGTGCTTGGCTGTCTGCTTGTTGGTTATTTTGTGGGGGAACTAATTGGGGTTCCGGTGTCCATCATTGTAGGCGGCATTGCCCTTGCCTTCTTGTGGCTGGCGAGAAGAAGTCCGCAAGTGGCGACAAAGCGAGTGATCAAAGAAGCACCGTGGTCTATTGTGTTTTTCTCCATCGGCATGTATGTCGTTGTATATGGGCTGAAGAATGTCGGTCTTACAGAAATATTGGCGGCATGGATCGAACAAGGGGCATCGCATGGCTTGCTTGCAGGAACGATGTTTATGGGCGTGCTTGCTGCAGTGCTGTCCTCTGTGATGAACAATCTGCCTACCGTTTTAATTGATGCGATTGCCATTGGACATACAGATACAGCAGGTGTCATGAGAGACGGACTGATTTATGCCAATGTCATCGGCTCCAATCTTGGTCCGAAAATGACGCCAATCGGTTCATTGGCGACATTGCTATGGCTTCATGTTTTAAAGAAAAAAGGCGTCCATATCTCTTGGGGGGCTTACATGAAAGCCGGAATCATCCTGACCATCCCAACCTTGATTCTCACTTTACTCGGGTTATATGTGTGGTTATGGCTGATTCATTAAAAAAGAGCAGATCAATGAGATCTGCTCTTTTTTGCTACAAATATTTCGCATAGCGTTTTTCTAAAAAGTCTTGAAGCAATGAGACCACACTGCAAATGCCCCAGTAAATGAGTGCGACCAAAATATACATGGTCATATAATCGAATTCTCGTCCGCCCACAATTTTTGCTTGCTGGAAGAGCTCTGGTACAGTAATCATCGCTGCCAGTGAGGAGGCTTTGATTAAGTCGAGCATGACATTGGTCAATGGAGGCAGTGCGATGCGGACAGATTGGGGCAAGATGACACCGCGCATCGTTTGCCAATAGCTGAGACCTAATGATTTAGCGGCTTCCACCTGACCACTTGCAACAGAGGAAAGGGCCGCCCGGTTGATTTCTGCAATATAGGCGGCACTATTGAAGCTGAATCCAATAATGGCAGCAGTGACCGCTGTGAACTCAATGCCGATATAAGGGAATCCAAAATAAAGAATAAACAAAATGACCAGAATGGGCACGCCTCGCATGAATGAGATATACAGCCGTGCAGGCAGGCGAAGAAACCACGAATTCGCCATTCTGGCAAGAGCGATAAAAAAGCCAAGAATGGTACCAAAAAACATGCTCACAAAGGAAATGAGCAGCGTCAGCCAGATGCCTTTCATGACAAACGGAAATGACGCCTTTGCCAGTGCAGGATTAAATATATATTCTAAATGAATATCTCCCACGATTGAGGCTCCTTATTTGGAAATGTCGACATCTTCGACATCTGTATCAATTTTCTTTGAGACGTCTGCATGATTAAAGAATTTCTCAGAAATCTTTTTCATTGTACCGTCTTTTTTCATATCGGCTAATACGCCATTCAATTCTTTTTGAAGCTCTTTGTTGTCTTTCTTCATCACAAAGCCTTGTTCATTCGGCATGTATTTCAAGTTAGGATGAATCGTAATATTTAATTTAGGAAATGCAGCAAGAGCTAGTGTTTGCAAGTAATAATCGTTTAGAATGACATCTGTACGGCCGTTTGCAACATCCTTTAAGTATTGCTCGTTTGTCGCATTATCATAAATGACTTCCTTAGCACCATACTTACGAGCGACATCCATGTAAATCGTCGTAGCAGCACCTGCGGCTTTCTTTCCTTTTAAATCTTTTAAAGTCTTAATGCCAGATAAATCATCTTTCCGTACGATAGCCGTTCCGTAGGAATATTTATAGGGGGTTGAAAAGGCGAACTTATCTTTTCTGTCATCGGTGATGTCAATATCGTTTGCAGCGGCATCCACTTGACCAGAATTAATGGCGCTCAGCATCCCATCATAGCCCATTTCTTTAAATTCTACTTTCACATCAAGGCGTTTAAACGCTTCTTTGACAACTTCTACTTCATAGCCAGTCAATCGATCCTTGCCATTAGAAGTATCATGATAAGACGTTGGATAAAGTGTGCCTGAAGTAGCAACCACGATTTTCCCCTTCTTTTTAATCTGATCCCACTTTGTTTCTCCAGATTGGGATGAGCTTGATTGACTGCAAGCAGACAAAATAAGTATGAAGGCAGACACAACAAGCATGATCCACATAGGTTTTTTATGATAAAAACGACTCATTTAAGAATCCTCCTCTATTTTTTATACAAAACAAAACATAGCACGCTTTTTATATTAGGACAACGTTTTCAGAAGAAAAGTGAAAAAGTAAGAATATTATAGGCAATTTGCGTTTTGAAATAATGTATAAAAAAGGAAAGTGTGCGCAAAATAAGGGCGAATAAAGGAGGGAACATCAATGATGAAAAAAATTAGTGGCCTGCTCATATTGTCGATGATGCTGTTATTTGGTTTGCATATAGAAACGGCTCATGGAGAAACACCGCAAATGGAAAAGCGCCCTGTGACACATCAAGTGAAATTGACAACAGAACAACAAAAACAAATTGAAATTCTTGAGCAGCAAATTCTTTCTAAGCGAAAAGAAGTTATTGAGAAATATGTACAGTATGGCGTGTTAACAAAGGAACAAGGCACACACATCACAAAACGAATGGATGAGCATTACAATCATTTGAAGCATAACGGATTTGTTCCATTACTGAAAAAGCCACAGCACCATCGCCCATAATGATGAAACCGGCAGCGAGGTGCCGGTTTTTTATTGTTAATTTTTTAGAAGGTGAGACTTTCCCCATCTTGAGGGACAAAAATGGCTTGATCTGCATGATGCTCTTGAATGAAAGCTTTTAAAGCCTCTCTTGTTAACAAGCAATGATTCACAGCTTCAAGATGACAAGCGACAATTTGAGCTTTTGGCTGAGAACGGTGAATGTCTAAAATCTCTTCTTTGGTCATTGTAATCGGATCACCTTCTAAAAATTGAGCAGCCCCGCTATTGACCACAATGACATCCGGCTTGCATGTATTCACAACCTCTTTCGGTTCATCACACCAAATGGTATCACCTGCAATATAAAGGGTCGGTTCATCAGGATGAGAAAAAACAAAACCGCTGACCTGTCCCATCCGCTTCGCAGTTTCTCCTGTCCCATGCTGTCCGCCTGTACGTTTAATATGAACGCCGCAAATGTCCATTTCCTCTTCAATGCATGTGACATGCTGAAAGCCAGCTTCTTCAACTTCTTTTCGATCCTTTTCTGATTGAGTATAAATTGGCTGATCCTGAGCTAATTTCTTTTTTGCCTCATCATCAAAGTGATCCAAATGTAGATGAGTGAGTAAAACGGCATCTGGGTGTAAAATATTGTCTAAATCAATATTTGCAGGAAGCTCCACAATAGGATTGTTCAAATGTTGATTGGCTGTATGAGGGAACGGTGGATATGTTCCTTTGGCTGCTAAAAAGGGATCAATTAAGAAAGTTGACTGACCATAGTGAAGGTATAAAGTAGCATTGCGAATGAGCGTGATTTTCATAAAAAGGCCTCCTTTTTTTCTGATTAAGTTTACAGTATATTAAAAGAGTTCTATGTGACAGAGGATCATGAAAGTCTTTTGACAGAAGGGCTTGATTTTTGAAAGAGGTGAGCCAATGCAATGCTAGATCAAACAGATATGAATATTTTAAAAGAACTATCAAAGAATAGCCGATTGACCATGAAAGCTCTAGGTGAAAAAGTTCATTTAACCGGTCAAGCGGTGGCAAATCGTGTGTTAAAGCTGGAAGAAGAAGGGGTAATTGAAGCCTATACCATCTCAATTGATTGGCGGACACAGCAAACCATTCAAACATTTTTGCAGCTCTATACCCGAAGTCATCATCACGAACCACTTCTTACGTTTCTTGATCGAAAGGAAGAAATCAAGAATCTGTTCAAAATAAGTGGTGAGGGCTGTTATATGGCTGAAGGACATTTCTCCAGTCATGATGAACTTGATCAGTTTTTAACGGAGCTGACAAATTACGCAAATTACAAACTGTCGATTGCGGTTAAACGTCTCATTCATCAGTAATGGGAGAGACGCAGGAGGAAAAGGAACGATGCAAAAATTAATTAAAAATCAAGCTGAACCGATGACAAAGGAAAGAATCAAAGCCGATTTGGTTCAACTTGGTGTGAAAAAAGGCATGATTTTATGTGTTCACTCATCCTTATCATCTATCGGTTGGGTAAATGGAGGCGCTGTAGCCGTCATACAAGCATTGATGGAAACCTTAACAGAAGAGGGAACACTGATTATGCCGGCACAAACGTTAGAGCTTTCTGATCCCGCCGATTGGATCGATCCGCCTGTTCCTTATTCATGGTGGAAGTCGATCAAAGAAACAATGCCTGCATTTGATCCAGCTTACACGGTGCCAACAGCAATGGGAAAGGTAGCGGAAACCTTTTGGAAATACCCAGGCGTGGCGAGAAGCAATCATCCTAATTTTTCATTCACAGCCTGGGGGAAAAGGAAACATGAAATATTGAAACACCATGCACTTTCCTTTGGATTAGGAGAGCATTCGCCTCTTGGCCGCATGTACGACCTTCATGCTCAAGTGCTGCTGATTGGTACGTCATTTGAGAGCGTGACAGCTTTTCATCTAGCTGAATACCGAATTCCTCAGCAAGACCTCATGACAAGAGGAGCTCCTATTTTAGAAAATGGGTGGAGGATATGGAAGGAGTACCAAGATATCATCACAAGAGAAGAACTATTTGATCAGATTGGTTTTGATTTCCTGCAATCAGGAGGCACCCATCAGCACAGTCAAACCGGGCTTGCCAGTTCATATTTATTGCCGATGAGAGAATCGGTAGACTATGCGGAAAAGTGGCTTGATCTATACGATCAGTCATCATCTACATAGTTTGGAAATTGACATAATAAACATCTTGGTCAGGCTGCTGTGAGGTAGAACAGGTGAGCTGATAGTCTCCCTCTGGAATGGAGAAAGACAGCACATGGGCCATGACACTTGTGATATAAACTTGATCACTTACATGTGTAAATGACACGGTTATGGCTCTATCAATTGAGACTTGGGGCTCATCGCCATTTAATGTCACCATAATGGACGCCTTTCCATTATTGACCCCTTCAAAGGAAACTCCTTGATCTCCAGTTGCGAACCCTTGAAGAATGTCATCATCTGTCCAATCAATGACAGGTGGAGTTTCGCTTCCAGTGTATACGGTGATTTGATGATAGGAGATAGATAAGGAATAGGCTTGGTTTAAGTTATTCATATAAAAAACTCCTTTATTCATGAATTTTCGTTAGAACGTGAATGGTTGAAAGAGTGATTCTTGAGGAAAATGTTAGGCAGCAAGACGATTGTCGCCGTCTTGCGCTACTTGTTGAGGGATCTAGATGTGAAATTGCGAGACCATTGCTTTTAAATCTCCTGCCAAATGGGCAAGTGCTTCTGATGAAGCTGTTACTTCTTCCATTGCGGCAAACTGTTCTTCTGTTAAACCGGCTACTTGCTGTGAATGTTCACTTGTTCGTTTAACGCCTTCTGTGATAGAGGCAAAAGATTGTTTCGCATCGTTAGTATAAGCTGCGATTTTTTGTGATGCACTTGATAAATGTTTAATGCCATCTACCATTTCTCTCATTGCCTGCTGGATATCATGAAAAGATTCTTCTGTATGAGAAATAAGGACAGCCCCTTGCGCCGCTTCTTCTCTTACTTGTCTGATGGCATTCGTCGAATGAGTCATCTCTTTTTGTATTTCAGAAATGAGATGGGAAATCATGTTTGATGATGCTTGAGATTCTTCAGCGAGCTTTCTCACTTCGTCTGCGACAACAGCAAATCCTTTTCCATGCTCACCTGCCCGGGCTGCTTCAATTGCTGCATTAAGAGCAAGCAGGTTTGTCTGGCTAGCGATACCTGTAATGACGCTGGAAATGTGATCAATTTCAGCTGAACGTGTTTCCAATGCTTGGATCGCTGTACCATTTTCTTCAATTGATTTTGAAATAGATTTCATCTGCGAATGAATTTCACCAATATTCTGTACACCTTTTTGGGCCATTTCTTGTGCAAATTGACTTCTTGAAGCCATTTGTCCAGCATTATCAGTGATGTTTGCCAGCTCGTTAGATACTTGAATCATCGTGTGCTCACTGGATGTCATTTGAACCGACTGTTCTTCTGATGATTGTGCAACTTCTTGAATAGTGTGGGTAATTCTTTCTGACGCTGCACTCGTTTCTTCTGCGCTAGCTGACAGCTGCTCAGAGGATGTGGCCACTAATTCAGACGTGTTCATCACATTTAAAATAGTTTGATTTAGTTTTTCCCGCATCTTATTGAAATGGCCAGCCAGATCAGACAATTCATCGCCGGAAGTATTGGTCACATGGATGGTTAAATCACCTTCGCCTGCACTCTTAATGGCGAAAGCCAAATGCTTGAGACGTGTTTGAATCCGTTTTGTGAAAATAGAAACAATGATAGCCGAAACAATCAGACTTAGCAAAAGGACGATGACAAATTGTATAAAGAACGACTGAAGCATTTGTGAAATCATGCTTTGATTGGCACCAGTATAAAAAATACCAATCGTTTCGCCTGCCTCATTTTTGATCGGCATATAAGCCGTTTGATAATCTTTCCCGGTAACATTGGCTGTGCCGTAATAGTTTTCTCCTTTATCTAAAACAGTGGTCTTCACTTCAGGAGAAACTTCTGTACCAACAGCTCGTCTCCCATTTGACATGACATTCGTGGCAACACGGGTATTTCCTTGAAAAATCGTAATGGTATCACCGGTATATTCGGCTAATTGGTCAATCAATGTGTTATGATCATTGATTTGGGTATTCCCTTTGTATAGCTTGTCCTCTTTTATCTGCCACGAGCCAGCCACCTTTTCATTTAGGTAGGCGTAGCCTAGTTTTAAATCACCTTTTGCTTTTTCAGTGGCCATTTGCTTGATGTTTTCAGTCATTTCGCGATTCACCACATAACCAACAACTGTGGAAAAGATGATGAGGACACTTAAAAAGATCAGCAGAATTTTGGCACCAAGCCTCAGTTTTCCCTTTTTCTTCATGCTTTTTTGACTCCTTTAGGTATAAGGTAGGATATTCCTCCTTAAGGATTATCGGCATGAAAAAAATGTTTGAAATACCTGCATGCAGTTACGTGAAATTTTTTTAAGTTAGAAAAGGGAAAGGCTTTTAATCGATGATAAATTGAATTTTTGTGCCGTCAGGATCATCTGATAGTTGATGACTGACCCAAGAGCCTGCTCCCCTATTATCGGAAGGACGTACATATTTGACAGAAGCTCCTGTGCCTCCTTCTTTACACATCGCCATTGGCCATTCATCCCGATCATATCCGCGTTTTGTTGGAATGCCATGCAGTGATCGGTCTCTCTGCTCGTCGCTATGTTTACGGTCAATTGTACAAATAGATGAATGCCCTTCATCAATAGCTTCTTCTATGTGCTTGGCTGTTTCAGGGTATCGATCTGATGGAAAGTGAATGGTTTTGTCATAAGATGAATTTGCCGTCTCTTGTTTCCCTTGTTCGAGTTTGACATAGCCTGTTGCTACACCAATGACAATCAATATAAGCAAGAGAATGATTTTAAGAAGTTTCATAGATGCTAGCTCTCTTTCTTGTTTGCGTATTTTGTAAACAGAAGTATAGCAGAATTACTTACCAATTTCTCCTGGTTTTGAAAAAACGCCTTTTAAAATTAGAAAAACATATTTTATTCGATTTCTTGTTTTCATTTTTGTAGAAATTCATAAAATTTTTAATTTTGTGGTTCATAAATTGATTATGCTCATTCAAAATGGTATTATCACTGCTTTTTGGGCTAATTTCAAGATTTTAACACAAGGAAATTTCAAAAAAATAAAATTGACTAAACCGATATGCTTTAATAATATGGTATCAAATATCAAAAAGTGTCGTAATTTATCGAAATATGATTCTAAATACATTGTTGGAGGTAAGTACAAATGGCGGATGTCTCATATCGGCTTGGCATAGACATAGGCGGAACATTTACTGATTTATCGCTGATAAATGAAGCAACAGGGGTGCTGACCGAACTCAAAACGCCCACAGTGACAGATGACCCAGCTCAAGGAATTATCAATGGGCTAAATCTTCTAAAAAAAAGGGGTGTTGATTTATCCAAAATCCAATACCTCGTTCATGGAATGACAATAGGTCTTAATACCTTATTGCAGCGGAAAGGAGCGGATTTAGCCCTTTTTGTGACGGAGGGCTTTCAAGATATTTTGTCACTCCAACGTTTACGACTACCCATTCCTTATGACTTCAATTCACGTTTGCCAGAACCATTGATACCACGTAAGCATGTATATCCAATCTCTGAAAGGTTGATACACGATGGTACGATTAAAAAACCTCTCCATTTGCAGCAATTAGATGATGCAGTCCAGCATGTCATATCAAAAAAACTAGCAGGTATCGTCATTTCTTTTTTACATAGTTATCAAAATCCAGTTCATGAATTACAGGCAAAAGCCTATATCAATTATCATTATCCGCAGTTAGAAGTCCTCACCTCATCTGAATTATGGCCTCAAATGAGAGAATACGAGCGTACAGTGATGTCTGTGGTTAATTTGTACATTCAACCAAAGGTGAAACAGTATTTACAAACATTGAAAAGCCGTTTGAAAGAAGAAGGTGTACCAATTTCTCCATACATTACACAATCAAATGGTGGTTTAATGGATGCAGAAAGTGCGGCAACCTCGCCTGTTAAAACTCTTTTTTCTGGTCCGGCCGCTGGTGTCATCGGTGCGGCAAGAATCGCAGCATCAGCGAGCGAACCCAACCTGATTACTTTTGATGTCGGTGGGACGAGTGCTGATATTTCGATTATTCAAAATGGACAGCCTACAATGGCTCAATCGAATCAGCTTTCAGGTTTCCCTATTATTCTTCCATCTGTTGCGATGTATTCAATAGGAGCAGGGGGAGGTTCGGTCGCATGGATTGATCAGGGCGGTCTTCTAAAAGCAGGACCGGAATCAGTTGGCTCAAATCCGGGACCAGCTTCATATGGCAAGGGAGAAAAAGCAGCTTTAACGGATGCGTTCCTCATATGCGGCTATCTCAATCAAGAACGTTTTGCCGGAGGACACTTACAATTACAGCTGTCTGCGGCGAAAAAAGCCTTTCAACCAATTGCGGATCAGCTTAACAAAACAGTTGAAGAGGCAGCTGACCAGCTGATTCAAGTAGCCGTAGCCAATATGTACACAGAATTAAGCAATGTCATGGAGCAGCAAGGGTTTGACCCTAGAGATTTTAGTTTGCTGGCGTTTGGCGGAGCGGGACCGGTTGTGGCGAATTTTCTTGCGAGAGAAATTCATGCGAAAAATGTGGTTATTCCTCCATGTCCGGGTACATTATGTGCGTTAGGTGCTTTGACAGCTGATTTTATTCATGATGCGGTACTGTCTAAGAAAATATGTTTACAAGACTATTCAATCAACCAACTAAAACAAGATTATGAGAAGTTATCGCGAAAAGCGGCTGATTGGTTCAGTCAGCAGAACATTCAGCATATCAATCAGACATCCATTCTATTATTGGCAGATGCACGTTATCAAGGGCAGGCATTTGAGATTGAATTGCCATTATCGGCTGATTGGCTGAAACAAGAACAAGATATTCACCAACTCATTGAAGCCTTTCATAACCTGCATCAACGTCAATATGGACATAGGGATGATCAGGCAAAAATTGAGTTCACTCATTTACGAGTTCGAGTCATAGGCGAGACGCCGCCGCTGCCTTTCTCACCTGTTCATGAAAGCAGTGGACAGTCTTTAAAACCACATGAATATAGACGAATCTTTATAGAAGAAAAAGAATATGAAGCATCGGTCTATAACCGGGATACTCTGTCAGTAGATTCTATCGTTAATGGGCCTGCCATTATTGAGCAGGATGATACGACGACATTGATTTTGCCACACTGGGCAGGCAGCATTGATCCATCAGGTAACTTAGTGATTTCAAAGGAGGTGGCTTTACATGAGAACTGATCCAGCAAAGCTTGAGATGATGCGCAGTTATTTTAATGCGATTGCATCTGGTATGGGGCATGTCATTGAACGGACGTCATTTACGACCTTTGTCAAAGAATCTGCTGACTTTGCGACAGCATTAGCCACGCCTTCTGGAGATTTCTTTGTTTATCCGAAGACAGTGGGTGTGACAATCTTTTTAGGGCTTAGTCTAAAAAAAGCAATTGAAGAAAGCGGACCGATGCAGCCGGGAGACATTGTCATCACAAATGATCCTTATACAACAGATGGTTTAGCGACTCACCTGCCAGATGTCCATATCATTAAACCGATTTTCGTAGATGATGAAATTGTAAGCTATGCTTGGTCTTTTGTTCATGTTAGTGATGTGGGTGGACTTGTGCCTTCGAGTATTTCTCCGACAGCGACGGATGTTCATCAAGAAGGATTAAGAATTCCGCCAGTGAAAATTTATGAAGGCGGAAAAGAGAATCAGGTCGTACGTACCTTATTAAGAGCCAATAGCCGCGCTAGTCATTTAAATGATGGTGATATCAATGCGATGATTGCTGCCGTCAATACTGCAGATATCCGATTAAAAGAAATGATCGAGAAATTTGGAAAAAACGAAGTGAAACAAGGAATGATAGACCTGCTGAAGCAAGCCGAGGATCGTGCTGGAAAGGTCATTGAAGCCATTCCAGATGGAACGAGTGAATTTGCTGATTATTTAGATGATGATATGATTTCGAACGTACCTATCCGGCTGAAAATCAAGCTAACGATTAAAGGGAAACAGCTGACACTTGATTTTTCTGAGTGTGACCCGCAAGTAAAAACAGCCTTTAATCTTGTCACCAATGGTCAGAAGCATTCCTTCCTTTATCAAGGGTTAATTAATTACATCATTAGTAAAGATCCTTTTATACCGATTAATGGTGGAATTACGTATCCAATTGAAGTAATTTCTCCTAAAGGAACGCTGGTGCATCCAGAATACCCGGCCTCTGTCGGGATTCGGCATTCGATTACGATGAGGTTGTACAATGTTGTGCTAGGTGCCATTGGCAAGCTGTTACCTGAAGCAGTGCCGGCAGCAGGTGCAGGTCAATCTGCCATTGTTGTTCTCTCTGTTCCTGATGATCAAACGGGTGGCAGGAAAATGTCTGTTGTCGAACCATTAGGAGGCGGCGGCGGTGCTCAAAATGGTACTGATGGAGTGGATGGTATTGATCATTCGTCTGGCTTCTTAAAGAATACCCCAATAGAGAGTTTGGAACAGCACATTGATATTCATGTTCACAGATATGAGCTTCTGCCGAACACGGGTGGAGCGGGTGAAAATCGAGGCGGACATGCGATTGGTTTGGAATTTGAAATGATGAAGCCTGAATCCATGGTGACAGCACGAGGAATGGAACGGATGAAGTTTCAGCCTTGGGGGTTAATGGGCGGCCGGGCGGGTGCAGTTGGTGAGGTCAAGCTGATCACAGCAAATGGTGAAAAACAAGACCAGCCCAAAATAGATGTTCTGCACCTTGAAAAAGGCGATATCGTTCAATTGGTTTCACCAAGTGGAGGCGGCTGGGGGAATCCATTTGCTAGAAAGAAAGAAAAAGTCCTTCAGGAAGTGGAAGCAGGCCTATTAAGTGAAGAAAGAGCGCTACAGCAATATGGTGTTAAAGTGTATCTAGACCAAAATGAATGGAAGATTGATGAGGAGCAAACGAGCAGGGTGCGTGAAAAGGTTGATGATTCTGCATCTACTGACGTGTGGGATTTCGGAGAACAAAGAACAGCATATGAGACAGTGTGGACGGACGAGGCCAGCAGTGAGCTAGCCGTGCAGCTCCGTTCCTACCCAGCTAATGAACGTACGCACTATAAACATGCCATTCATCAACATTTCAGTCATAGAAATGAGCCGTTAACAAAGGAAGATATTACTCAAACACTTCGTCAAATGAATGGACAAAAAGGGGGAAATGAATCATGAAAAGAAGATTAATTGCTATTTTTGCAGGTATCCTATCGATGGTTTTACTGTTGAACGCTTGTGGTGGAAATGGAAAGGATCAAGGCAAAGAGCAGCAGACTGTGATCGTTGGCGTATATGGTGGCGATTGGGAAAAGAATATCAAACCAATCCTCGAAAAGTTTGAAAAAGATACTGGAATTAAAGTGCAAACTGTCTCTGGAGCGGATTCTGAATGGTTTACGAAATTAAAAGCGTCAAATGGTAAAAATCCACCGTATGACTTGCTTATTTTACAGCCTGATACGATTCAAAGAGGCATTGCAGCAAACGTTCTTGCGCCTATTGATGAAAAACAAGCACCGAATGTCAAAAAACTTTACCGTTCTGTCCAGAAGAAGCTCACTGTTGGTGGGAAACAATATGCAGCAGGCTTTAGTATGGGGCAGCTAGGAATTGCTTATAGAAAAGACCTTGTGAAGCAGGAACCAAACAGTTGGACTGACTTATGGAGCAGTCAGCTGAAAGGGAAGGTAGCCATTTCATCTCCGACTTATTCAGCTGGTTTGCAATTTTTCTCTGCACTTGTCCATGCTCAAGGGGGGACAGAATCAAATCCTAAGGATATTGATAAAGCATTTAAAAGTCTCGCACAATTAAAAGGTCATGTAGCTGCTTTTCCAGATAACCCAGGATCGATTCAAACGTTGTTAGAACGCGGCGATGTCGCGGCAGTTCCATATTGGGATGGGCGAGCATTTGCACTTGAAGAAGAAGGAATGGATATTGGTTTCTCATATCCGAAAGAAGGCGCTGTTGCAGCTGTTGCGAGCTGGGCATTAACGAAGGGAAATCAGCATGAAGAAGCGGCATACAAACTATTAAACTATTTAAGTGGAAAAGAAGCTCAGGAGGCTTTCTCGGAAAAATCTTATTATGGCATGTCGAATTCCGATGTGAAATACGATGACAAGATTAAGGGGAAAGTGAAAGTTGGCGAGAATTATTACAGCAAGCTGACTTGGGTAGATTATGAAACAGCCACCTCAGAGCTTGGCAATTGGACAAATCGATGGAATGAAGTATTAGGCGGAGGAAAATAGGTGATCGCATGAGTGAAATCCATTTAGAACACATCAGTCAGCACTTCGGTGAGCAGATTGCTCTTAACGATGTCAGTCTTACGGTGAATGAGGGAGAGTTTTTCTCCCTTCTTGGCCCTAGTGGCTGCGGAAAATCAACGTTATTAAACATCATTGGCGGTTTTTTAGAACCAACAAAAGGTGTTGTCTATATTGGTGAACAGGATGTGACAGCTTTACCGCCGTACCAAAGAAAAACAGGTATGGTCTTTCAAAGCTATGCGCTCTTTCCGCATCTGACTGTATTTGATAATGTGGCTTACGGGTTAAAGGTTCAAAAGAAAAAGAAGGCGGAAATCAAAGAGAAGGTGATGGAGAGTTTGTCTCTTGTTCAATTAGAGGCATTTGCGAAACGGATGCCCCACCAATTAAGTGGTGGTCAGCAGCAGCGGGTAGCGATTGCAAGAGCGTTGGCGATTCAGCCCGCTGTTCTCCTTCTTGATGAACCGCTCAGCAACCTAGATGCCAAACTAAGAAAAAACATGCAGACAGAGCTTCGAAATATTCAAAGGAATGTCGGGATTACAACCATTCTCGTGACACATGATCAAGAGGAAGCCTTAAGCCTTTCTGATCGGGTTGGGATTTTAGGAGAGGGCAAAATCCAGCAGATTGGAACGCCTTTAGAGGTGTACCGTCAGCCGAGCAATCGATTTGTAGCTGAATTTATCGGGCAGGTGAACATATTTGAGGCTGTGTACAATGAAGCTGATGCAGCATTTACGGTTCCCCATTTAACCCATTCAAACGGTCAGCAGCTTCAGCTGAAGGCTCCTGCGGCACATCCAGAGAAGAAGGAACAGCAGTTACTTATGCTGCGTCCTGAAAGAATCAGCATCTCTTCTCGGCGGGAAGAAGGTCAGCCAAACCATGTATCAGGCGTATTGTCAGATGTGAGTTATATCGGGCATTCATTACGTTTGGTTGTGGAGCTTGATAACGGTGAAATCATTGTCCATGCATCTGATGCAGCATTTCCCGAGCTGCCGGAAGTTGGAGAAACCGTTCATATCCATTGGCAGTCTGAAGATATCGTTTTCCTAGATTCGAAGGTGCATACGTGATGCGAATCAAGAAAAAGAATCAACGATTTCATTGGTTTATGCTGCTGCCAGCTTGTTTGTTTCTTGTTGTATTTCTTCTAGTTCCACTTGTGATGATGTTCGTCCTTAGTTTTCGTGATGTCGATTCGATGATGAATACATTACAGACGTATAGCTTTTCTCAATATATTCATGTGTTCACGACAGATGCATATGTGAAAGCGGTTGGAAGTACTGTGTGGGTGGCTTTGCAGACAACGGTGATTTGTTTATTGATGGCATACCCCGCAGCATATTTGCTCGTCAAGGCACCTAATTCGCGTCTGCGGGCATTTTTCTATATCCTGCTTGTATCTCCGCTTTTGACGAGTGTTGTGATTCGGACGTTTGCATGGATTGTTCTTCTTTCGCAAAATGGTCTGATCAATGACATGTTACTAGATTTACATGTGATTGAGAAGCCGCTCTCGATGCTGTGGAATATGAATGCAGTCATTATTGCGTATGTCCAAGTTATGCTGCCATTTGCAGTACTACCTATTGCAACAAGCTTAACCGATATGGATCGTCATTTAAAACCGGCTTCTATGAGCCTTGGAGCTGGCCGTATTCGAACCTTTTTTCATGTCACTTTACCACTGACCATTCCAGGCATGGTGACTGGCGCAATTATTGTCTTTTCACTGGCAGCAGGAAGCTATATCACTCCGCTGTTAGTCGGTGGACGGATGCAACCGCTTCTGCCGCTGTCAATTTATCAGCAGGTTATGCAGGTGTATAACCTGCCTCTTGCCGCAGCTATGTCCTTTACATTGTTGGTTTGTGTACTTGTGGTGGTCAGTCTATTAAGCTATTTATTGAAGCGTTGGGAGGCGAGGATGCATGCGTAAAAAGTCAATAGGTGACCGCTTGCTTTCGATCCTGATTTGGACTGCTGGATCATTGGTTTATCTCTTTTTAACCATACCTGTTCTTGTTATCGTCCTCTCGGCTTTTAGTCCAAATGCCTTTCCTGAATTTCCACCGACTTCGTTCTCCGTTCGTTGGTTTCATGAAGTTGTATCAAATCCAGAATGGATGGAATCTCTGCGTATCAGTGTGATTCTGCTATTCATTGTGACGCCACTTACGGTTCTTTTAGGGACAATGGCTTCTTATGCTTTAGCAAGGCTTTCCTTTAATGGAAAGGAGGCCGTTCAAGCCTTCATTTTGTCACCTCTCATGATTCCTCAAGTGGTGTTAGGAATTGCGATGCTTTACTTGTTTACGGCTATGGGCTTTACAGGGTCTTTGTGGGCGCTCGTCATTGGTCACGTCATCATTGGTTTCCCTTATGTGGTTCGAACGGTAGGCGTGAGTGTGTCGAATTTAGATCCGCGGCTTGAGCTAGCTTCAATGAATCTTGGCGCAGGACCTATTCGCACGTTTTTACGAGTGACACTGCCATTGATTAAGCCAGGAATCATTGCAGGCGGGGTGTTTTCAGCTGTGACGTCCTTTGGGGAAATATCGATCAGTTTGTTCGTTTCTTCTCCTCAAACCATCACGATTCCCGTTAGGACCTTTAATTACATTGAGCAAACCTTTGATCCGAGTGTCAATGCGATATCTGTCATATTTATTATCATTTCTATCATTGCGCTGCTCATTATTGAGAAAACGATAGGCCTGTCTAAGGTGATGTAAATATAATGAAGAAACAAGGAGTTGTCATTTGAAATGACAGCTCTTTTTTTGTTGTTTTTACGGTAAAAAATTTCATTTTTTTAGGAAGTGTAGTTCTTAAGATTTAAGAATTTGCGGGGAACGAAAGGAGACCTCTATCCTACATTTTCGGTCATATTTTCAAAATTTAAGTGAAAACATGAAATTTTTGCGGTATTTAGTCGATTGTTTTCGGTTGAACGCAACTATTATTAGTTATTTTCGGTAAATATCGTAAATTATCATGTGATTCCTTCGGCATGACGCATGAATCTTTACACCCATTTTTCGGTGAAAAAAACAATATTTTCATATAGAGTGGACGTAAATAGAAAATATCTAAAAGAAAAGAAGAAAAAGGCAAATCTATGGAAACATAGAGACGCAAAGCCATGTCCTAAGGTAAATGATTCTTTTTTTGCTATGGTCGGCAGGCTACCGAATCAAAATGGGAGTCCCTCCGTTTTATTCGGGGTGGGTTCCTTTTCTGTTATTCCGTCTATTTTTAATGAAATAGACTTGGTTCTTTTGATATAGAGGGTGCAGGGTGAAATTGGTGGAGAAAACATAGAAGAGGCGGAGGATGAGAATGAATACAGTATATTACCCCTTAACACATGCGCAAAAGCGAGTATTCTACACGGAAAGATTTTATCCGGGTACAAGCATTTCTAATTTGGGTGGATTCGCCAGATTAAGATCAGTATCAGGCCTGGATCCTTCTTTAGTCGTTGATGTGCTGCAAGCGTATATTCGCCAAACTGACTCTCTTCGTTTGAGGCTTGTGTATCGACATGAACAGGAGGAGCCTGTTCAATATATCAAACCATATGAAAAACAGTCTATTCGCATGGAGAAGGGCTGGAGTGAAGAGGCAGTAAGGATTTGGGCGAACGAGCAAATTCGTGAACCGATGCCGCTGATTGACAGTCCCTTGATTGAATTTACGGTCTTTCAAATCAGTGATCAAGAGTGCTGGCTGTTTTGCAAAGCACATCATATTGTGGCGGATGGTATTTCCATTATTTTAATGGGGAATCGCATTATTGATTTATATCATGACATGCTGCAAGGGGTAGATATCTCGCCAGTTGAGGAGATTTCGTTCGTTGATCACATCATGAGTGAGCAAACCTATGAATCTTCTAAACGTTTTCAAAAAGATCAAGCTTTTTGGAATGAGCAATTTGCTCATATTCCGGACTTCGCATCTTTAAAACCTCATAAGGGATACGAGATGAGTTTACATGCGGAGCGATTTTCGGGAGATGTTCCAGATTCTTTAAAAGAGAAGCTTCGCGTCTTTTGTGAAGAACAGAAAGTCAGTATGCTTTCGATGTTTATGTCCGCTGTCTATATTTACTTACACCGTTTTAGCGGCATGGAGGATGTTGTTCTTGGAACATTTATGGGTAACCGGACGAATGCTAAAGAAAAAAAGATGATTGGGATGTTTGTTTCCACGATTCCAATGCGCGCATCTGTTCAAGGATCACAATCGTTTCTTGATTTCGTGAAACAAGTCATGGCGGATCAAATGAAAATCTTGCGTCACCAAAAGTACCCTTACAATCTGCTCATGAATGATTTGCGAGAAAGAGAAGGGTTTACAGGGCGCCTTTTTGATATTTCTTTAGAATATCAAGTCATGCAGTGGCAGAAAAAAGAGAATCTGTCTTTCATTACTGAACCAATTTTTAGCGGGAGCGGAATGAATGATATTTCAATACATGTGAAAGACCGCTGGGATACAGATACATTGACCATTGATTTGGATTACCGTACAGATGTATTCACAGAAGAAGAAATGAGTAAGATGTTTGACCGATTTTTGATAATACTAGAAGCGGCGGTCTCTCAGCCTAATCAGCTGATCGGGACACTGCCTTTACTTTCAGCAGGTGAGCAAAAGGAGCTGCTGCAATTATCTGGAGGAGAATCGTTTGAAAAGCCAGCAGCAAGACCAGTTCATCACCTATTTGATGAGACAGCTCACAAAAATGCAGATCGGGCAGCAGTTGTAGCAGAAAATGGAACATTTACTTATGGAGAGCTGTATCAACAGGCAGAAAAGCTGGCACGTTTTTTACAAATGAAAGGTATTTCGCGTGATGTGCCTGTTGCTGTTTTGATGGATCGAAAGGCAGATGCCATGGTGGCGGTCTTCGGCATATTAAAGGCTGGCGGAGCGTATGTACCAATTGATCCGGCATTACCTGAGGAGCGCATTCAATTTATTGTGGAGGATTCAGGTGCTTCTATTGTGTTAACAGAGGAATCCATCATTCAAAAGTACCCAGGCCTCTCAGGAAAAATGATCGTGCAGCAGCAAATTTTATTAGATGATGGTCCGCTGCCTGAGCTCGTAGATCAGACGGCGCCAGAGGATTTGGCTTACAGTATTTATACATCGGGTACGACTGGAAAGCCGAAGGGTGTCATGATTGAGCATCTTCAGCTGCATCATTTGATCCATGCTTTGCATCATGAGATGTATCAAGGGGCGGCTAATCTTCAAATGGCGCTTCTTGCACCCTTCCATTTTGATGCATCTGTGAAACAAATCTTTGTTGCCCTTTTATTTGGACATACGCTTCATATCGTCCCGCGAGATACGACGAGAAATGGTGTTCAATTAGCAGCTTATTACAGAAAACATCAAATTGAAGCGGCTGATGGAACACCGGCACATGTGCAGCTTTTACTGGCAGCAGATTTGGATGGTCTGTCATTGACCCACATGTTGATTGGGGGAGAAGCATTGCCTGCGAAAGCAGCACGCTCTCTTATCGAAGCGGTTCGTATGAGTCAGCCTGATTTTACTCTATGGAATGTATATGGTCCAACTGAGACGTGTGTGGATGCGGCGGTTCATCGCCTGAATTTCAGTGAGCTGGATGAATCATCTGAACAGCGTTATGTGTCGATCGGGAAACCGCTTGGTCATCACCGTATTTATATTTTAAATGAACAACATCAATTGCAGATGCACGGGGCTGCAGGAGAATTGTGCATTGCCGGGATAGGTGTTGGACGAGGCTATGTGAATCAGCCTGAGTTGACGGCGAAGGTATTCACGGTAGATCCATTTTCTCCACATGAGCGAATGTATCGAACGGGGGACCTAGTCAGATGGCTTCCGGATGGCACGATTGATTATCTAGGTAGAATGGATGATCAAGTGAAAATAAGGGGTTACCGCATAGAAACAGGCGAAATTGAAGCGGTGATGGAGCAGGTAGATGGAGTTGAAAAGGCTGTCGTGCTAGTGGTTGATGAAGCGGATGGAGAAAAGGCATTGAGTGCTTACTATCAGGCTCGTCAAGAAAATGTGTCAGTTGACATGTTGCAAGCGGCCATTAAACATCAGCTTCCAGCTTACATGATGCCGATGTATTTCAAAGAGCTCGATGCCTTTCCACTCACAGTCAGCGGGAAAGTTGACCGCCTTGCACTTGCTGCATTAAAAGGCGAGAAAGTGGTTCATGCGGTTTATACTGCGCCTAGAAACGATGTAGAAATGAAGCTCGTTCGTTTATGGGAAGACATTCTTGGTGAAGAGAAGATCGGGGTATATGATTCTTTCTTCGATCGAGGCGGGCATTCGCTGAAAGCGATGACCGTACTTACACAGGTTCAGCGAGACTTTCAAGTGGAAGTGCCGTTGTCCGTTTTATTTGAACAGCAGACACTTGCTGCTTTGGCTGACTACATTGCGCAAGCAGAAAAGTCTTCTGAAACGGTGATATCAAAAGCGCCGGCTGCAGACCATTATCCATTGTCGCCTCCACAGCAGCGCGTCTATATGGTGAGTCAATTGGAGCAAAGTACTGCATATCATATGCCTGCTGTTGTGAGGTTAAAAGGAACACTACAGCTTGAGAAGCTGACTGAAGCCTTTGAAAAACTGATCACACGCCATGATCTGCTGCGTACTTCATTTCATACGATAAAAGGTGTTCCTCGTCAGCGGATTGCTCCATCACTGTCCTTTCAAATAGAGCAGCTGACAGGCCGTACAATGGAAGAAAATATGCAGCAATTTGTCAGACCTTTTGATCTTGAGTGTGCACCACTCCTTCGAATAGGTTTGCAGTCATTACATGATCAGGAGCATCTGCTCTTTTTCGATATGCATCATCTAATATCAGATGGTCTTTCGATCGATTTGATGCTGCGTGAGCTGTCAGAAGCTTACGAGGGATCAGTGAAAGCACCATTGAAGCTTCAGTATCAAGATTATGCTGTTTGGCAAGAACACCAAGACTTTCAAAAGGAAGAGGCATTCTGGCTGCAAGAATTTTCGGGTGATATTCCTGCTTTACAGCTGCTGACCGATCATCAGCGTCCAGCCGTCCAGTCTTTCGCAGGTGATCGTGTCATAAAAGAAATAGATGAAACGTTAAAGGCTCAATTACAGGAGCTTGCAGCGAATCACCAGACGACACTATATACAGTTTTACTTTCTGCTTACTATACGCTGCTTGCAAAATACACGAGTCAAAGGGAGTTCGTGGTTGGAACACCGGTAGCAGGGCGTGTGCATGCAGATCTGAATGACATGATCGGTATGTTTGTCCAGACACTTGCTTTGCGGTCAGAGGTCGATTCGAATGGAACCATGTCGCAGTTGATCGAGCAAGTAAAGGAAAAGACGATGCAGGCATTTGAGCATCAGCAATATCCATTTGAGCGGCTGCTTGAAAAGCTGAATGTGCCAAGAGACTTTAGTCGTCATCCATTGTTTGATACCGTCTTTACACTCACGCCGGATCATTCAACAGCTCAGCATATTGGAGACATGCTAGTTGAAGTCGAAGAAACCAATTTCCATATTGCGAAGTTTGATTTAACACTGCAAGCGATGGAGTCAAATCAAGGGTTATCCTTCGTACTTGATTACAGTACGGCGCTATTTAAGAGAAGTACAGCAGATCAGATGCTCAAGCATTATGTTTATCTGCTGGAACAGATGGTCCAAATGCCGCAGGAAGCTATTCAATCCTATCGATTACTGTCTGAACAAGAAGCGAAAATGCAGCTAAATATGTGGAACCCGTTACCTACGCCTTATCCAGCAGAAGAAACCATTGTGACACAGTTTGAAGCACAGGTGCAGCAACATGGTCATCAGCCTGCATTGCAATACGAAGATGTGGTTCTTTCTTATCAAGAACTGAATGACCGGGTGAATCAGCTGGCTCATTATTTACGGGAAAATGGTTTTGAAAAAGGGATGAAAGCGGCTCTGTTCTTTGAACGGTCTCATGAGATGGTGCTCTCTGTTCTGTCTGTACTTAAAGCGGGCGGTGTCTATGTACCAATTGATCCCGATTTCCCTGATGAGCGCGTGAAGCACTTTTTGTCAGACAGCGGTGCACAATTTTTACTGACACAGCAATTGCTGCGCCATCGCTCTGTGCTCACTGCTTTTGAGGGAACCATCATAGAAACAGAAGATCAAGCAATTGCTCAGCAACCAAACGGCCCTGTAGATGCACATGTTTTACCAGAGGACTTGGCGAATTTGACCTATACATCCGGTACAACAGGTAAACCTAAAGGAAATATGGTAACACACCGGAACATTTTGAGAACGGTGAAGCAATCGAATTATCTCGCCATTCATCATGAAGACACGGTAATGAGCCTTTCCAACTATGTATTTGATGCTTTTATGTTTGATGTGTTTGGTGCTTTATTAAACGGCGCGAAACTCATTGTTCTGCCTAAGGACCATATCTTAAATATGAATGAGCTCTCTGGAGCAATTGAGAAGGAAAAAGTCAGTATTTTAATGATCACGACCGCTCTTTTTCACTTACTCATCGATATGAAAAAAGACAGCCTGAAGAACGTAAGAAAAGTGCTGTTTGGCGGGGAACGTGCTTCGGTGCCTCATGTCGTAACTGCACTTGAGGCGGTTGGGAAAGACAGGCTTGTTCATATGTACGGACCTTCTGAGAGCACAATTTTCACCACGTATTACCCTGTGAATCACATTGAGAAGCAGGCATTATCCATCCCAATCGGCAAGCCAGTGAGTCAAACGGCTGTTTATATTGTAGATGAATTTGGACATATCCAGCCGCCGGGCGTTGCAGGAGAGCTGTGTGTCGCTGGCGATGGACTTGTGAAAGGATATTATAAGCAGCCAGAACTAACGAGCGAAAAGTTTGTCAAAAATCCTTCCCGCCCTGGTGAGACCATGTATAAAACGGGTGATCTCGCACGCTGGCTGCCAAATGGAGAGATTGAATTCATTGGGCGGATTGATCATCAAGTGAAAATTCGCGGACAGCGTATCGAGCTTGGAGAAATTGAGCATCAGCTGCTGCAACATCCTCAGGTTAAGGAAGCTGTTGTCATTGCGGCTTCGAATGATACTTTATCTGCGTATTTCACAGCAGAAGGATCTGTCTCATTAACTGATTTGCGCGAGCAAGCAGGACGTGAACTGCCTGTGTATATGATGCCGGCGTACTTCATGCAATTAGACGAGCTTCCGCTAACGAATAACGGCAAGGTCGATAGAAGGGCTTTGCCTGCTCCTGACTTGAGTGAACAGACGGCAGTTGAATACGTGCTACCTCAAACAGAAACAGAGCGTCTGCTCTCGAAGATTTGGGAGGAAGTTCTTGAAGTGCCGCGAATCGGCAGGCACGATCATTTCTTTGAATGCGGGGGGCATTCACTGCGCGGCATGAAAATGCTGAACAGGCTGTATGAAGAGATGCAGGTAGAGCTTACCTTGAAAACTTTATTTGAATTTCCAACATTAGATGCGTTTGCTTTTGCGGTTGATCAAGCGGATCAAACGGAGATCAAGCGAGTGGAGATCGCCGAAGAGGCGGCCTATTATCCAGTGACATCTGCTCAGAAAAGATTGTTTGTTTTAGAGAAAATGACTGATGCGGAGCAGAGCTATCATATGCCGGCTGCCTTAAAGCTAGAAGGGGCCTTTGATAAAAAACGATTTGAACAGGCAATTGAACAGCTTGTCGATCGGCATGAGGCTTTTCGAACGAGCTTTGATTTCGTTCAGGGTGAACCTGTACAGCGGATTGAAACTAACATTTCTATAGACATTGAACAAATCGAAGGGAACGGACGAGACATACAGGAATTGATGAATGACTTTATCCGTCCATTTGATGTAGAAAAAGCGCCTCTACTTCGAGTAGGTCTCGTTTCTGTTTCCGTAAATGTTCATTATTTATTGATTGATATGCATCATATCATTTCGGATGGTGCGTCTGTTGGCATTTTAATTGAGGAACTTTCCGCCTTGTATCGAGGAGACAAACTAGAGGAATTACCTGTTCAATACAAGGATTATGCAGTTTGGTCAAAAAGTGAGGCATCTGCTGCGCAAAAAGAAGCCGAAGAGGCATTCTGGCTGGAAAAATTACAAGGGGAACTGCCTGTACTGGCACTGCCGGAAGACCAGCCAAGACCAAAGGTGCAAACATTCACAGGAGATCGTGTCTCATTTACGATCGAAGGTTCGCTTAAATCGAAATTGGACGAACTGGTGAGAGCGCTCAACGGTACGACGTATACAGTCTTGCTGGCTGGCTACAGTATCCTTTTAAGCAAGTTAGCAAGACAAGAGGATATTATCATCGGTTCTCCGGTTGTCGGCAGAACCCATCCTGATATTCAATCTGTGATCGGCATGTTTGTCAATACGCTGGCACTTAGAACAAAGCCAGCAGGGCATCAGACAGCTGCTGCATTTGTGTCAAACGTTCATCAGCTTGTGTTAGAAGCAAACGAGCATCAGCTGTACCCGTTTGAAGAATTGGTCGATCAGGTGCAAACGGTTCGAGACACAAGCCGTCATCCCATTTTTGATGTGGTGTTCTCAATGGAAAATGCGGATATTCGCGATTTATCAATGGAGGGGCTTCACATTGTTCCACAGCCATTCGAAGAGAACATCGCCAAATTTGATTTGACCTTAACCGGTAACGAATTGGCTGATCACATTGAGCTGGTGTTTGATTTTAATTGTTCTATCTTTCAAAAATCATCGATTGAAAAGTGGAAGGATTATTTCCTTCATCTGCTGGATCAAATGGTGTCAGCGCCAGATCAATCGTTAGATCAAATGCAATTATTGTCACCGCAGCAGCAGCAAACATTGCTCAGCGAATGGTCAGGTCCTATCCTAGACGTGCCATCAAATCAAACGGTTCATGCACTAATTGAGTCTAAGGCACTTGAAGCGCCGCACCAAAAAGCGGTGGCCTTCTGCGGAACGAGCTGGACATATGAAAAGCTGAACAGCCGGGCGAATGTAGTTGCTTCAAGACTCATCGCGAGCGGTACAAAACAAGGAGACCGCGTTGGCATTCTCACCCGCCCGTCCCTTGATATGACAGCCGCTGTCCTCGGTGTTCTCAAAGCAGGTGCGGCATTTGTTCCAATTGATGCGGATTATCCGGCTCAGCGTATTGCGTACATGCTGGAAGACTGCGGGGCAGAGGTACTTCTAATGCAAAAAGGGCTCACTGCACCATCTTCTTTCACAGGTCAGGTCCTGTTGATAGAAGAGGCACTCGAAGGAGAAGCTCACGAGATTCAGGTTCATGTGAAGTCAACAGACCTTGCTTATATGATTTACACGTCTGGAACGACTGGACAGCCGAAGGGTGTTATGGTCGAGCACCAGTCCCTTGTAAACCTTGCGTTCTGGCATAATGATGCCTTCGAAGTGACGAATACGGATCGAACCGCGAAATATGCCGGCTTTGGCTTTGATGCCTCCATTTGGGAGATGTTCCCGACATGGATTGCCGGCGCAGAGCTGCACATCATCGACGAAGCGATTCGTCTCGATATGATCAAGCTCAATGCATATTTCAATGAAGAAAATATTACTATTGGATTCCTGCCAACGCAGCTATGTGAGCAGTTTATGTCGATGGACAACCATTCACTTCGCTATTTACTAACAGGCGGAGACAAGCTGAAACAGGTGAAGCCTGTTCCATACAAGCTAGTGAATAACTACGGTCCAACAGAAAATACGGTTGTTGCGACAAGCGGAATCATCAATCCAGATCAAGGAACGCTTCCAATTGGAACAGCGATTGCCAATACTCGTTTTTACATTATGGGTTCGTTATATGACCTATCGCCGCCAGACGTACCGGGAGAGCTCGTGATTGCAGGAAAAGGACTGGCGAGAGGTTACTGGAATCTTCCCGAGGAAACCGACAAACGTTTTGTTCCAGATCCATTTTATCCGGGAGAGCGTATGTACCGCACAGGCGATTTAGTGAAATGGACAGAGAATGGAGAGTTGATTTACCTCGGCAGAAAAGACCATCAAGTTAACATCCGCGGCTTCAGGATTGAGCTGTCAGAAATTGAAGCGCAGCTCCTTGCGCTGGAAGCAGTCAAGGAAGCAGTCGTGACAACGGTCAAAGATGTAAGTGATCAAGATGCACTTATCGCCTATGTCATCACGGATGAAGAAACGACAGACCTGAAAGATAGCCTGAAACGCATCTTGCCAGACTATATGGTGCCTTCATGGATTATCCATCTCGACCAATTTCCAATGACGGCAAATGGAAAAGTCGATCTAAAAGCTTTGCCAGCCCCTGATATGGAAGCGAACCAAACGGCATACGAAGCACCAAGAGACGAAGTCGAAACGCTTCTTTGCGGCATTTGGGGAGACGTGCTTGGCGTCAGCCAAGTTGGCATTCACGATCACTTCTTCTTCCTTGGAGGAGATTCGATTAAAGGCATTCAAATGGCAAGCAGACTTACGCAAGCGGGCTGGAAGCTCGATATGAAGCTGCTTTTCCAATATCCAACGATTGCGGAGCTTCGCCCATTTATTGAAAAAGCCGATCTTCTCACAGCTGATCAATCACCTGTCGAAGGAGATGTGATTTTAACACCGATTCAGCGCTGGTTCTTTGAAAGAAACTTTACGAGTCAGCATCATTGGAACCAATCGGTAATGCTTCACACGCCAAATGGTTTGGATGAGGCGCTCGTTCAGCAAGTGCTCAAGCAGCTTATGATCCATCATGATGCCTTACGAATGGTGTATCCGCTCGAAGAAGGGCGCGTGATCCAGCGTCATCGAGGAATCGAGGAAAACAATGTAGCAGTTGATGTGATGGAAGTAAAAGGAGAGCTGTCAAAGCAAATCCAGCAGGTAGAGGAGCTGGCAAATGAAGTGCAGGCGAGTATATCGCTCGCGGATGGACCTTTAGTGAAACCAGTTATTTTCCGAACGGATCAGGGGGATCATTTACTACTCGCTGTTCACCATCTTGTCATTGATGGTGTGTCATGGCGTATTTTCCTTGAAGACTTTATGTCTCTTTATGAACAATCGAAGCGCGGGGAAGCTCTGACCCTTCCTGAAAAAACACATTCCTTCCAAGAGTATGCCCAGAAGCTGACTGAATACGCTGTGTCAGATGAACTGCTGGCAGAAAGAGACTATTGGAAAAAGGTACTTACGTATTCCGTTCCTCCGCTTCAAAAGGATCATGTCACAGAGGATCAACGAATGCTTCATACAGAGACCATTCGTTTTACATTGTCTGAGGAGGAAACACGCAGTCTGCTGACGGATGTACATGAAGCCTATCAAACAGAAATCAATGATATTTTGCTGACGGCATTAGGCTTGTCCATGAATCAGTGTACAGGTGAAGACAGGCACTTTATTCATCTTGAAGGACACGGAAGAGAGGACATCCTGCCTGCGGTCAATGTATCGCGAACCATTGGCTGGTTTACAAGCATGTATCCTGTGTTACTAGATATGTCGCATGCGGACGATCTTTCTTATCAGATCAAGCATTTAAAAGAGGAACTCAGGCACATTCCGAATAAGGGAATCGGCTATGGCGTTTTAAAATACTTAACGCCTGACAAGATGAAGGAAGATATCGATTTTCAAGTCACGCCAGATATCAGTTTTAACTATCTTGGTCAGTTTGATGAACAGATCGGCAGCGGTGAGCTGAGACGCTCTGCATGGCATGCGGGACAATCGCTGAGTCCTGAATCCGAGAAGCCTCATGCGCTAGATATTGTTGGTTTCGTAGAACAAGCAATGCTCCATGTGACGATTTCCTATCATCACCTTGAGTTCGAGGAACGTACGATGGAACAGTTCAAGGACCTCTTAGAAAAAAATGTGAAGGCATTGATCTTACACTGTCTATCACAGGATGAGAGCCAGATCACACCTAGTGATGTAGGGGATGAGGATCTCACCATGGATGAACTTGAAAAGCTAATGAATCTATTTTAAGCAAAACGAAGAGGTGGACTTATGAGCAAGCAGAAAATTCAAAAGGTATATCCTTTAACACCAATGCAAGAGGGCATGCTGTATCATGCCATGCTAGACCCTAATTCCTCCTCTTATTTCACACAGCTTGAGCTTGGAATAAGCGGAGAGTTTGATCTCGATCTTTTTGAAAAGAGTCTCAATGAACTCATACGGACATATGACATTCTGCGTACAGCCTTTGTCTATCAGCAATTACAAAAGCCTCGCCAGGTTGTACTGGCTGAACGTCATTTAGATGTGTATAGAGAGGACCTATCTCATCTGAATTATCAGGAGCAGCAAAAGGGATTGGATCAATATAAAAAGCAAGTGAGAAAGCAAGGATTTCACTTAACGAATGATCTGTTGTTGAAAGTTGCTGTTTTTCAACTAAATGAAACAAACTGGCACCTTATTTGGAGCAACCATCACATCATTATGGATGGTTGGTCCATGGGTGTTTTGATGAAAAAACTGTTTCATTACTATGAATCTTATCGGAACGGACGAACGCCGGATCGCTCACAAGGTAAGCCTTATGCAGACTATATTCAGTGGCTTGGAAAGCAAAACAAACAAGAAGCAGAAGACTATTGGGAAAAACGGCTGGATGGTGCTGTTCAGCATCAAGGACTGCTACAGCAAAAAGAAGCGAACGGACGATACGACCATCAGGAATGGACGTTTACATGGGATGCTCAAACGGTACAAGGCATTCAAGATGTGGCAAGACAATGCCAAGTGACAGCACCGAACTTATTTCAGGCTGTCTGGTCTGTTCTTTTAGGCACCTATCATGCAGCAGAGGATGTCACATTCGGAACAGTCGTATCGGGCAGACCTCCAAGTGTATCTGGGATTGAGCGTATGGCAGGGCTGTTTATCAATACGATACCTGTTCGGGTGCTATTAGATCAGGAGCAGACCTTCAAACAGCTGTTTCAACAGGTTCAGCAGCATGCACTGGAAGCGGAAAACTATGATTTCATGCCGCTTTATGACATTCAGCAAAAGACAGCTGCTGGAGGACAGCTCTTTGATCATTTGGTTGGGTTTGAGAACTATCCTTTAGATCAGGAGCTGTCTGGTGACACCATGTCTGCACGTCTCGGTTTTTCCATTGATGTAAAGGACGGATTTGAACAAACGAATTTCGATCTGAATCTCCTTGTGTATCCGGGTGAAGCATGGACATTGAAAATCAAATACAACGCCAAGGCGTTTGAAGAAAAAGTCATTGAAAAGATATCGAAACATCTGACCAATCTCATAAAACAAATCATTCAAAATCCTGACATGCACCTTCATGAAGTGACATGTATCACAGAAGAAGAAAAGCAGCTGATTGAAGCGTGGAATCAGACGGAGCGTGATTATCCGAAGCACATGTCCATTCCGGAGCTGCTCAATGAACGTATCAAGGAGCAGCCTGACCACCTGGCATTAGTTGAAGGTGATCAAGTATTCACATACGAGGAGCTTGGACAAGAAATCCGTCGTGTAGCCGGCAGTCTTGTTGAAAACGGCGTTCAGCCGGGGGATGCGGTCGCGGTGTATATGAATCGATCAGCAGATGCGGTGATCGCCATTTTAGCCGTTTTACACGCAGGGGCTGCTTATGTACCGATTGATCCAGCTCAGCCTGAGGAGAGAATCCGTTGGATGCTTGAAGACAGCGGCGTATCGATTTTGCTTCATGCTGACAGTGAGCCGCCAGTGGATGAAAGCATGAAAACAGTTCATGTGGCCGGCACGTCTCATCACTCACAAGTGGAGTTTTCAGTCCAGACGTCTCCGTCTCAATTGGCCTATATCATGTATACATCGGGATCAACTGGACGACCAAAAGGTGTTCAAATTGAGCACCAGCATATTGTGAGATTGGCATGCGCTCAGGAGAAATTGGGGTTGCACAAGTCGGATCGTATGGCGCATACAGGAGCTGTCAGCTTTGATGCGATTACCCTTGAAATCTTTACTACGTTACTGAATGGGGCGACGCTTTATCCTGTTGACCGTGATACTTTATTGGATATTCATCGATTCGAACAATTTATCCAAACACATCAGATCACAGCACTCTTTTTAACGACTGGTTTATTTAATCAACTCGCTCAGCAGCGGCCGCAAATGTTCAAAGGATTAAACACATTGCTCACGGGCGGTGATGTGATCAATGTGAAAAGTGCGGAGCTTGTGAAAAGGCATCATCCATCAATTATCTTACTGAATGTTTATGGTCCAACAGAAAATACAACCATTTCGACCATGTACGAAGTCAGAGGAGATGAAACGGGTCCGATCCCAATTGGTCAGCCGATCAATCATTCAACTGCTTATATTTTAGATGGTCATCAAAAACTGCAGCCTATTGGGGCACCAGGAGAGCTGTATGTTGGCGGAGATGGTGTTTCAAGAGGGTATATCAAACGTCCAGATTTGACTGATCAAGTGTTCATGGCAGATCCTTTTAAGCCGTCAGGACGGATGTATCGAACAGGGGATTTGGCAAGGTATGACGCGGATGGCCAGATTGAATTCCTTGGCCGGGCAGATGATCAGGTGAAAATACGAGGCTTCCGTATTGAGCTTGGTGAAATTGAAACGGTGCTTCAGCAAGAAGCAGGCATAGATGAGGCGGTTGTTCTTGTTCAGCAGCTTTCCTCCTCAGATGAAAAGGAAATCATCGCTTACTTCACAGGAACATTGACAGAAGAAGAGGTGCGGAATTTATTCAATCAAGAGTTGCCAGCATATATGGTGCCGCATCATGTGATGAAGCTGAATGCCTTTGCGCTGACATCGAACGGGAAGGTAGATCGAAAAACCTTACCAAAGCCTGACGAAGTGCATCGTGAGGAGATCAAAATCATTCTGCCTGAGACTGAGACGGAAAAGGCACTCGCTGACATTTGGGAGGAGCTCCTTGGGAAAACGATTGGAGTAGACGAGCATTTCTTCATGGCTGGCGGGCATTCTCTCAAAGCGATGATGATGTCAGCGAAAATTCAAGAAGTGCTTCAAAAGGAAGTACCGATTCAAATGATCTTTGAGAAGCCGACAATTCGCTCATTAGCGGCGTATATTGATCAGGATGGTCAAGAAGAAAAGGGACATCCTATTTTGCCAGTAGAGCAGGCAGATGAATATCCGGTATCACCAGCTCAGCGCCGTTTATACATTTTACAGACACTCGAACCTGACAGTACGAATTATCATATTCCGATCGTCTTAACGCTTGAAGGACAACTCGAATATGGGCGGCTCAGTTCAGCGTTTAATCAGTTAATCCAAACGCATGAAATCTTAAGAACAAGTTTCCATATGAAAGGAGAAGACATTGTCCAAAGGGTGCATGAAAAGACTACATTTGACCTTCCTGTTCATGAGATCAAGGAAGAAGAGGCAGAGGCATATCTTTCTGAACGTCAATCGCCATTTGATTTAACAGCGGCACCCCTTTTGCGTGCTCAGCTGCTCAAAGTCAGTGAGAACCGTCATCTTCTCGTCTTGGAAGCACATCATCTCATTACAGATGGTAGCTCCATGAAGACATTCATTCAAGATTTGGCGAAGGCCTATGATGGAGAAGCTCTTGAAGAAAGAGCCATTCATTATAAAGATTATGCTGTCTGGCAGTTAAGTGAAGAAGAAACGGAAAAACAGAAGGAGCATGAAGCGTATTGGTTGAAGCAATTCGAAGGAGATTTACCAGTTTTAGAGCTGCCAACTGATGATCCTCGTCCAGCGGAACGTGATTTTTCTGGAGAACGATTCATGTTTGGCTGTGATCAAGCGACGACTCAGCGAATTCATGAACTGCTTCAGAAAACAGATACGACCATGTATATGTTCTTGTTATCTGCCTTTCAAGTGCTGCTTGCCTCTTATAGCGGACAGGAAGATATCATTGTAGGTTCGCCTGTTGCTGGACGGACACACCCTGATATACAGGACATGCCGGGAATGTTTATCAACACCATTGCGATGCGCGGAAAACCGGAACAAACCAAAACATTTTTACAGCTGCTTGAAGAAATAAAAGAAACGAGTGTTGACGCTTTTGCACATCAAAGCTATCCACTCGAAGAGTTAATTGCCCGTCTTCCATTAGACCGTGATACAACTCGAAGCCCGCTCTTTAGCGTGTCATTTAACATGCAGAACATGGAGGTTCCGGCGCTAAAGCTCGGCGATCTGAACATTTCGCCTTATGCCATTCAGCATCACTCGGTCAAATTTGATCTATCTCTAGAAGCATTTGAACGAGAGGGAGCATTAAAGCTGAGCTTTGATTATGCAGCAGCGTTATTCAGAGAAGAGACCATCCGCCGTTTCGGAACTCATCTCCTGGCCATTATTCGTGAGGCAGTCCATCATCCGGGTGAACAGATTGGCTTGCTCCATATACTGGATCAGCAAGAGCAAATAGAGCGGCTGGAGAAAAAAGCCGAAGGACAAACGAATCGCCATGAGCCAATCCATGTCCAATTTTCACGTCAGGCAAAGGAAACACCTGATGCCATTGCGGTCATGGATGACCAAAGAAAGCTCACCTACCGCGAGCTGGAAGACATGTCAACTGCACTAAGCTGTGAACTGAAGACACGAGGCGTAGAGAAAGAAACAACTGTAGCACTGATCCTTGACCGATCTGTCTATGTTATCGTCTCCATGCTCGGTGTGATGAAAGCAGGAGGAGCATTTGTGCCAATTGATCCGGCTTTTCCGGCTGAACGAATCCGCTACACATTAGAAGATTCAGGTGCACAAGTGATCGTAACAAATGAGTCTCTTGCGGGTTCCTATCAGAATCACAAAGCGCTTCAAGTGGTGCAGGTTGAACAAGCAGTGCGCCAAAGCTACTCATTAGAACTGCCGGAAGTATCGGTTGACCAGCTTGCTTATGTGATTTACACCTCTGGGACAACAGGAAAGCCGAAGGGTGTACAGCTCACGCATCGTAATCTATCACACTACGTCAACTGGCTGACAAATGAGGTGACCTTGCAAGAATGTGATCGGACGGCACTGCTTTCTTCTTATGCTTACGATCTCGGTTACACAAGCATTTTCCCTGTTTTAACAGCAGGGGGGACACTCTATGTACCTCGTGAAGACGTGTATACAGACCCTGTGCGTCTGATGCGTTTGATAGATGAACAAGAGCTGACTTATATCAAAATGACACCATCTTTATTTCATATGATGGCAGATTCTAAGGACCATGCATTTAACGCTTTACGCCTTGTGGTCCTTGGAGGGGAACCGATTATTTCTGAGGATGTTGAGACATTTATGATGCAGCATCCATGTGTGGCAGTGATGAATCATTACGGTCCAACGGAGACAACCATTGGTACAGTGACCAAGCTGATCACAACGCAAGAGCTGGGCACTTTGAAGGAACGCTCTCTGATTGGACAGCCAATGGCTCACGCAAGAGCGCTCGTATGCAATCGTCAGCAGCGCCTTGTTCCTTATGGCGCGCCGGGAGAGCTTTATATATCCGGCGAGGGCGTGTCGAGAGGATATTTGAATCAGCCTGAATTAACTGCAGAACGTTTTCTTGAAAATCCATATGTCCCTCAAGAGCGAATGTACCGCACGGGGGATTTGGTCAGACAGCATGCAAATGGAGACATTGAATTTCTTGGAAGAGTCGATGATCAAGTGAAAATCCGCGGCTATCGCATTGAGAAACAGGAAATTGAGCATGCCGCACGTGCTCTGGCATCTGTTCAAGAAGTCCATGTCAAAGTCCTGCACCTGTCCCGTTTACCGGAGCTTGCACTCTATTACACAGCGCCTGAACACATTGGGACACTTGCGTTTAGAGAAAATCTTGCGGAGACACTGCCGGACTATATGATTCCAACGTACTTTGTTAAAGTCGATCACATTCCACTCACCCAAAACGGAAAGGTGGATGCGAAGTCTCTGCCGCTTCCGCATGAGGTGCATATGAACCGCACAGCGCATGTGGCGCCAGAAACGGCACTTGAGCAGACGCTGTGTGACATTTGGTCAGAAGTTCTAGCGGTTGAACAAATAGGAGTTCATGATCATTTCTTTGAATTGGGAGGTCATTCCCTCAAAGGCATGGTGCTTATTTCGAAGGTGCAAGCCAAGCTGAACAAGCATGTGCCGCTCAAAGTTCTTTTTGAAAAGCCAACGATAAAAGCGATGGCTGCCTATTTGGAAGAAGCGGATTCTTCCGTTATCACAACCATTCAGCCGGCGGAAAAGCAAGATTTTTATCCCGTCTCTTCCGCACAAAAGCGGATGTATGTACTGCAGCAGCTACATCCAGAAGCAGTCACTTACCATATGCCAGCCGTTTTAGTGATGGAAGGCAGCCTTGATGTGAAGCAGTTAGAAAAAGCGCTTCAAGCCTTGATCGAAAGACATGAATCATTGCGGACAGCCTTTGTAGAAATTGACGGTGTGCCCGTTCAAAAAGTCTATCGCCAAGTGCCGTTTACATTAGAGGCTGTTGAAGTAGAGAGTGGTCAGGAGCAGTCTGTCGTAGAGTCATTCATTACACCATTCTCATTACATCAAGCACCATTAATGAGGGCAAAAGTGGCGAAGCTTTCTGAAGAGAAATATGTATTCATGATGGATATGCACCATATCATTGCAGATGGTGTCACACGCAGCCTGCTCATTCAAGAGCTGGCAGAACTGTATAAGAAAAATCCGTTACCGCCAGTTCAGCTCCATTACAAGGATTATGCGGTATGGCAGCAGGAAGAAAAGCAGCAAGCGCTGTTTGAGAAACAACGCCAATATTGGCTGGAGCAATACGCTCAGCCGCCAGAAGATTTGGCGCTGCCGCTTGATTTTCCGCGTCCTCATGTTCAGTCATTTGAAGGAGGCCGAGTGGATAGATGGTTATCACCTGAAAAAGTGCAGTCCATCAAAGCGCTCATGGCGGAAAAAGGTGTGAGCTTGAATATGGTGATGCAAACGGCATTTGCCATTTTCCTTTCCAAATTAACTGGGCAGACAGATATCGTCATAGGCGCTGTGACCGCAGGACGTACGCATGCTTCAATCGAACGTATTCCTGGCATGTTTGTGAATACACTGGCTCTTCGAAACGAAGTGCAGCCAGAAGAAACTACCGCCCAACTGCTTAAAAAAACTAAGGCTCGCAGCCTATCAGCCTATGAACATCAAGATTTCCCGTTTGAGGAATTGGTGGCACAGCTAGATCTTCCGAAAGACACGAGCCGCAATCCATTGTTTAGTGTCCTGCTCACAACTGATGACCGTGACCTGACGTTACCGGATCTGAATGGACTCAAGCTCTCGCAAAAGCAGCAAGATACCGTTCATGCAAAATTTGATATAACGCTCGGTGTATTTGAAGAAAAAGACCAAGTGGGCTTGCGCTTTGAGTATGCAGCGGCACTGTTTAAAAAGAAGACCATTGAGCGCTGGAGTCGATATGTTGAACAAATCATAGACGAGATGCTGGCGAAGCTGAATCAGCCAATTGCAGCGCTATCGATCTTAACAGAAGAGGAAAAGCGAGAGCTGATCAATGAATGGTCTGGACCATCCCTTGACGTGCCATCAAATCAAACGGTTCATGCACTAATTGAGTCTAAGGCACATGAAACGCCGCACCAAAAAGCGGTGACCTTCTGCGGAACGAGCTGGACATATGAAAAGCTGAACAGCCGGGCGAATCTAGTCGCTTCAAGACTTATTGCGAGCGGTATAAAACAAGGAGACCGCGTTGGCATTCTCACCCGCCCGTCCCTTGATATGACAGCCGCTGTCCTCGGTGTTCTCAAAGCAGGTGCGGCATTTGTTCCAATTGATGCGGATTATCCGGCGCAGCGTATTGTGTACATGCTGGAAGACTGCGAGGCAGAGGTACTTCTAATACAAAAAGGGCTCACTGCACCGTCTTCTTTCACAGGTCAGGTTCTGTTGATAGAAGAGGCGGTTGAAGGAGAAGCTCACGAGATTCAAATTCATGTGAAACCAACGGATCTCGCTTATATGATCTACACGTCCGGGACGACTGGACAGCCGAAGGGTGTCATGGTCGAGCACCAGTCCCTTGTAAACCTTGCGTTCTGGCATAATGATGCCTTCGAAGTGACGAATAAGGATCGAACTGCGAAATATGCCGGCTTTGGCTTTGATGCCTCTATTTGGGAGATGTTCCCGACATGGATCGCTGGTGCAGAGCTGCACATCATCGACGAAGCGATTCGACTCGATATGATCAAGCTCAATACTTATTTCAATGAAGAAGATATCACCATTGCATTCCTGCCAACGCAGCTATGTGAGCAGTTTATGTCGATGGACAACCATTCACTTCGCTATTTACTAACAGGCGGAGACAAGCTGAAACAGGTGAAGCCTGTTCCATACAAACTAGTGAATAACTACGGTCCGACGGAAAATACGGTCGTAGCGACAAGTGGAATCATCGATCCAAATCAAGGCACACTTCCAATTGGAACAGCGATTGCGAATACTCGTTTTTACATTATGGGTTCGTTAAATGATCTGTCGCCGGCAGGCGTACCGGGTGAGCTTGTGATTGCAGGGAAGGGATTGGCGAGAGGGTACTGGAATCTTTCCGAGGAAACCGACAAACGTTTTGTTCCAGATCCATTTTATCCAAGCGAGCGCATGTACCGCACAGGCGATTTAGTGAAATGGACAGAGGATGGAGAGTTGATTTACCTCGGCAGAAAAGACCATCAAGTTAACATCCGCGGCTTCAGAATTGAGCTGTCAGAAATTGAAGCGCAGCTCCTAGCGCTGGATGCAGTCAAGGAAGCAGTCGTGACAACGGTCAAAGATGCGAGCGATCAAGACGCCCTTGCCGCTTATGTCATCACAGATGGAGAAACAGGGGATTTAAAAGATAGCTTAAAACGAACGTTACCAGACTATATGGTGCCTTCATGGATCATTAAGCTAGATCAGCTGCCAATGACGGCAAATGGCAAAGTCGATCTAAAGGCATTGCCGGCTCCAGATATGGAAGCGAACCAAACGGCATACGAAGCACCAAGAGACGAAGTCGAAACGCTTCTTTGCGGCATTTGGGGAGACGTGCTTGGCGTCAGCCAAGTCGGCATTCACGATCACTTCTTCTTCCTTGGAGGAGATTCGATTAAAGGCATCCAAATGGCAAGCAGACTTACGCAAGAGGGCTGGAAGCTCGATATGAAGCTGCTTTTCCAATATCCAACGATTGCGGAGCTTCGCCCATATATTGAAGAAGCAGATCAAATGACAGCTGATCAATCACCTGTAGAAGGTGAAGTCATGTTGACTCCAATTCAGCGCTGGTTCTTTGAACGAGCATTCAGCAACCAGCACCATTGGAATCTCTCGATGATGCTTCATGCGCCAAATGGATTTGACCTTTCTATTACAGAACAAGTCATGCAAAAACTACTTTCACATCATGACGCACTGCGCATGGTATATAGGCAGGAGCATGGCGGCGTTCTGCAATACAATCAGCGGGAGCTCACGGAGCCGATTGAGATTATTTCTCATGATGTCTCTAAAGAGTCTGATGTGAAAAAAGCCATTTCCACATATGCCAACGAGTATCAGCGCCAGCTGAACCTCGAAACAGGTCCATTGATGAGAGTGATTTGTTTCCGTGCAGAGGATGGCGATCACTTACTCATCGTGACACATCATCTTGTCATTGACGGTGTCTCATGCCGAATTTTACTAGAGGACTTTATGTCTCTTTATCAGCAGGCAGATCAGGGACAAACGCTCGTACTACCGCCGAAAACTCACTCCTTTAAAGACTGGGCAGAGGCAATTGAACGCTATGCGCAGTCACAGTCCTTGAAAAGCGAGCAGGAGTACTGGACAGAGATTGAAAGCAAGCCATTAACCGTTTTACCTGTTGATCATGAAGTGACAAAAAGAAAAGTCGCCCAAACCAAATCAGTTCAAATGCAGCTGACAGAAACAGAAACTGAGCATCTTTTGACTGATATTCATCTACCGTACACAACAGAAATGAACGATATTCTTCTATGTGCTCTTGGTCTTGCCGTGCAGGAGTGGACAGACGAGTCCCATGTACATGTGCAGCTTGAAGGTCATGGAAGAGAGGATATTTTATCAGGGCTGGATGTCTCCCGCACGGTTGGCTGGTTTACGAGTATGTATCCAGTTGTTCTTGAAGCGAAGCCGGATCACACCATAGCTGATGCCATTAAAGGAACGAAAGAGATGCTGCGGCGTGTGCCGAATAAAGGAATTGGCTACGGGATTTTAAAATACATGACAGCGGCTGAACCGTCAGGACAGCATGTACATCCTGAAATCAGCTTGAACTATCTTGGACAAATTGATCAGGAAGTGACGACAGCACTCTTTGGACCGTCCACATATGATATGGGAAGACAAGCAAGCCCTGATTCGGAAGCTGTCTATAAGCTGAATCTCAGTGGACTTGTTCAACACAATCGATTCATTTTGTCATGTTCCTATTGTGTAAGTGAGTATGAAGAACAGACGATACAGCAGTTCATGGCATTGTTGAAGGAAAAAATACAATCCATCATCACACATTGTTTAGCGCAGCATGAACGGGAATTTACGCCAAGTGACTTCTCTGCGGCTGACCTTGAAATGGATGAAATGGACGACATTTTTGACATGCTTGAGGAAAAATTAACCTAACAGCACAAGATCAGTCATAAAAACGGGAAGGGAGGATGAAATAGATGAGTCAATTTAAAAGGGATCAAGTTCAAGATATGTATTATTTGTCACCGATGCAAGAAGGAATGCTGTTTCATACCCTCCATCATCAAGAAAAGGGCTTTTATGTAGAGCAAATGGATATGAACGTAAAGGGCACACTGCGTCATGACTTACTTGAGAAAAGCATGAATGTCATTGTGGAGCGGTACGATATTTTTCGTACCGTGTTTCTCCACGAAAAAGTGAAGCGCCCAGTCCAAGTTGTACTGAAGAAACGTCCTTTTACACTTGATGTTGTGGACATGCAGGATCTTAGTGAAGATGAGCAGCTTGTACGTATTGAGACATTTAAACAACAGGATCAGCTGAGAGGATTTGACCTCTCGAAGGATGCTCTTATGCGGGCAGTTGTTTTCCAAACAGGTCCTGCCAGTTATCGCTGGATATGGAGCTATCACCATATCCTTCTTGATGGCTGGTGCTTTGGACTTGTAGTGCAGGAGTTATTTGCAATTTACCATGCACTTTTGCATGATGTCTCTTACAAGCTAGAACCGGTCAAACCATATAAAGAATATATAAAATGGCTGGAAAAACAAGATAAACAAGCATCACTTCAATATTGGCAGCAATCACTAGCAGGGTTTGATGGACAATCGACCTTTAAAGAACAGCGAAGACAAACGAATGAACATGAATTAGGCGAAATAGAATGGTCCATGAGCAAAGAAGAAACGGCCGCTTTATCGGAGCTAGCGCTACAGCAAAATGCGACGCTAAGCAGTGCGCTGCAATCGGTTTGGTCGGTTCTGCTGAACAGGTATCAGCGGTCAAATGATGTACTGTTTGGAACGGTTGTGTCAGGGCGTCCAGCAGACTTGGCTGGCGTTGACAGGATGGTTGGATTGTTCATCAATGTCATCCCAAGAAGAATTCAACTGACAGAGCACATGACATTCCGTTCGCTCCTGTCAGAAACACAGCAGCAGTCTCTTGCGGCTGAGCCGCACCAGTATATTCCGATTTATGATATTCAGGCAAAGACAGGTCAGCAACAGCTCATTGATCATATTGTCGTGTTTGAAAATGTCCCAGCCGCAAAGAAAGATGAGCAAGAGGCACGATTAGGGTTTACCGTTGAGGACATGAATGTCTATGAAAAATCGAACTATGATCTCAATTTGCTGGCATCGCCCGGAGAACAGCTGCAATTGAAGCTCGCCTTTAACAAAAAAGCGTTTGATCCTCAATTTATTCGCAGGTTAAAGGAGCAGCTGAGTCTATTGTTAAAAGAGGCGGTCAAGCATCCCGATCAAGCGGTTCATACACTCACACTCGTCACAAAGCAGGAAAAGCAGCTGATTCTTGAGGAATGGAATGCACCTGAGCTTGAGCATGACCAGCTCTATTTATCTAAATGGTTTGAGCATAATGTCCGCAAACAGCCGAATGCAGTGGCATTATCAGCGGGAGAGCACACAATGACATATGCCCAGCTGAATGAACAGGCCAATCGATTGGCAAGGCATTTGCAAAAAAATGGAGCCGCACATCAAACGGTTATCGCCATTTTAGCCGATCGAACGCCTGAACTCATTGTCAGTCTGCTTGCTGTCTTAAAAGCAGGTGCGACCTATGTGCCAATTGATCCCGATTATCCAGAAAACCGCATTCAATATATGCTCAAAGACAGCGGAGCGACGCATCTTCTGACTCACTCATCCTATATTGGTCAGACGAAGGAACTGGCATTTTCCGGCACATATCTGTTTGCAGATGATCAGGAAATTTCACTAATGAGCTCAGAAAATCTGCCGCTTGAAGCTGGTTTACACGATACGGCTTACATCATGTATACATCAGGCACAACAGGTCAGCCAAAAGGCATCATGACGACCCATTCCAATATTGCCCGGGTGGTCAAAAATACGAACTACTTAACCATTTCAGAAACAGATACACTGCTGTCGCTTTCCAACAGCGTATTTGATGGATTTACCTTTGATGTATATGGTGCGCTTTTAAACGGGGCGAAGCTGGTCTTGCCGAAAAAGGAAACCATTTTAGATATGCACGAGCTGACGGAGCTGATTAAAAGAGAAAGCATCTCTGTCATGTTTGTACCGACTGCTTTATTTCATCTTCTCGTTGATGAAGAAACCGATTGGATGCGCGGTGTTCGGAAAGTGCTGTTCGGAGGGGAGCGAGCATCTGTACAGCATGTGAGAAAAGCCTTTGATGTCATGGGGAAAGGCCGGCTAATCAATGTCTATGGCCCAACCGAATCAACCGTTTTCGCCACCTATTATCCTGTAGATGAGGCCATGCCGATAGAGGCACATTCTATTCCAATCGGAAAGCCGCTCAACCAAACGGGTGCTTATATATTGAGCCAGCATGGTCAGCTTCAGCCGATTGAAATGGTCGGAGAACTTTGTCTCAGCGGCAAAGGACTTGCGAAGGGGTATGTAAATCGTCCTGATCTGACAAAAGAAGCCTTTATTGCGCATCCATTCATTTCGGGTGAAAGGCTGTATCGTACGGGAGACTTGGCTTATTTTCGAGCAGATGGTCTGATTGAGTATGCAGGCAGAGTGGACGATCAAGTGAAAATTCGCGGTCATCGAATTGAACTGGCAGAAATTGAAGCCCATCTTCTCATGCATCCAGGCGTCAAGCAAGCTGCCCTGATAGCTGATCAGCATGGATCGCAGCATACAAGGCTGCTCGCCTATATGACGTGTGACGAGGAGTGGAAGGACAAACTTGATGTGATCAAGTCAGGGCTGAAGGAGAAGCTTCCTGCCTACATGCAGCCTCATGAACTGATCAGACTTGAGAAAATGCCGCTTACGCCAAATGGGAAGGTTGATAAGCGTCAGCTGCCAAAGCTAGAAGCGTCTCAAGGGAACCGTCATGTGAAGCTTCCGGCAAATGAGGTAGAACAAAAGCTGCTTGTGATGTGGCGTGAAGTACTTGAACGAGAGGATATCAGCACAGATGACCATTTCTTTGAGCTTGGCGGACATTCATTAAAAGCGATGTCACTTTTGTCGAAAGTGTCTAAGGAATTTGATGTCCATGTACCCATTCACTTGTTGTTCGAGACGCCAACGATTGAAGCGATCAGTCGTTATATTCAGCAGCAGGATCAGGAGGCTAAAACTGGCTATCTTGTATTCAATGAATCTCAATCTTTAACAGTCTTTGCGCTGCCGCCATTACCGGGCTATGGCTTTATCTATCAGGAAGCCGCAAAAACGCTTGATGGTGTTCGGTTAATCGCCTTTGACTTTATTGAAGCTGATCACCGCATGACGCAATACGTTCAGCAAATTCAGCAAATTCAGCCTGAAGGACCGCTGACTTTGATGGGCTACTCTGGCGGGTGCTACCTTGCTTTTGAGCTCGTTCAATCGCTTGAACAAGCAGGACGGACGGTCGACAAGGTGATCATGATCGATTCCTATAAGAAAATTGGAGAAAGTGATTTGGAAGGACGATCCATTGATGACGATATAGCCGCGATTGTCCATCAGTCGAAGCAAAGTGAACTTGCTCAAGCAGAGCCTATCCAACAAGAACTTGCCCAAAAAACGCGGGCGTATTATGAAACATTTGTTATGGGGGTGAATGAAGGAGAGATACAAGCAGATATTGATTTTATCCAATCTGAAGAGCAAATTGCGCTGCCAGACTGGATGGAAAATTGGGACCATGCGACGACTGGTGCCTATCGCCAATATCAAGGCTATGGTCAACACGCTGATATGTTCAAAAACAAAGAATGTGCAGCCCAAAATGCACAGCTGATCAAAAAGATCGTCCATCAAAAAAAGAGAGAAGCAGTCTTGTAAACTTTAGATCAGGCAGGGGTGCATTGGCAGCTCTGCCTGACAAAAAGGAAAGGAACCCATATGAAACCATCAACAATCAACCAATCGAATGTACATGAATCAATGGATATGATTTTACAAGATGTACAGAGAACCATTTTACACACCAACGAAATCGAACGCTTCGCTGTTTTTTCTCGTGAAAAAACCATTCGACCGCGGCCCTATCACCTCTCTCATTTATTTCTCGACCATCACATGGAGCAGGAGACCGCAGCTGAATGGATACAGACGCTAACGGCTTCTCCGGCTGTAGCGGACAGGCCGCCTGCCCTTTCCTATGGAGGGGACCTAGATATTAGAGTAGGAGCTCAAACCTTGCAGGACGCCTTAACAGCGGCGGCAAAAACAACAAATGGGCTGACCTATATCGTCAATAGCGAAAATGAACTCACGCAATCCTACACGCAGTTAAAAGAGGACGCCGAGCGGGTTCTGACAGGTTTAAGGGCATTAGGACTTGAACCGGGTGATCCTGTTTTCTTTCAATTCTCATCGAATCATGCGATGGTCACAGCTTTTTGGGCATGTGTGTTAGGCGGATTTATTCCAACCCTTGTGTCCGCTGCTCCGACCTATCGGGAAATGAATGCCTCTGTGAAGAAGCTGCATCATGCTTGGAACCTGCTGGAGCATCCGCTCATTCTAACGGATGACTCGCTGATTGATGAGGTGCAAGGCTTAGCTTTATTGTGGCATACAGATCGATTACGTGTGGCAGCTGTTGAGCCGATGCTTTCTTTAGAAAGAGATATAGAAGCTCACCCAGCCGCACCGAATGATTCAGTCTTTTTCATCTTAACGTCTGGAAGTACAGGCATGCCCAAGTGCGTTGAGCATTCTCATAGAAGCGTGCTGGCGAATGTCAAAGGAACAGTGGCCGCCAATCAATTTACACAAGAGGATGTGTCATTAGACTGGATGCCTTTAGATCATATTGGGGGCATTGTGATGTTCCACCTTGTCAATGTGTATACAGGCTGTGAGCAGATTCGGGCAAGAACAGATGATTTTATCGCTCAGCCGCTACGCTGGCTTGACTGGATGGACCGCTACCGTGCAACGAAGACATGGGCGCCTAACTTCGCATTTGCGATGATCAATGCTTATGAGAAAGACATTTCGTCAGGATCTTGGGATCTTTCTGCCATGACCTGTATGATCAATGGGGCAGAAGCGGTCGTACCGAAGACGATTCACCGATTTTTACACTTGCTGGCTCCGCACGGCTTAAAGGGAGATGTCATCAGGCCGGCATTCGGCATGTCTGAAATCTCATCAGCTGTTGTCTTCTCTTTTGCGATTGAGCGAGGGGATGAAAATAGCGGGGTTCTGACCTTTGAGGAAACATCGCTGACAGAGCAGCTAAGACCAGCGGAGGCACGTGAGGCAGGAACTGTCAGCTTTACAGAGCTGGGAAGACCGATTCCGGGTATCACGATTCGCATCGTCAACCATCAGCAGGAGCTTCTTCCCGAAGATCATATTGGCAGCGTGCAAATCAAAGGGCCAACGACAATGAAGGGCTACTACAAGAATGACGAAGCGAATCAAGAAGTCTTTCAAACAGATGGCTGGTTTCACACGGGGGATTTAGGTTTCCTGCACGAAGGAAGGCTGACATTAACCGGTAGAGAAAAAGACATGATCATCATCAATGGGAAAAATTATCACAACTATGAAATTGAAGCCATTGCAGAGGAAGTACCAGGCGTCGAAACTAGCTTTGTAGCAGCTTGCTCCGTTCGGATGGAAGCATCAGCATCCGATGAGCTGATTCTCTTTTTTACGCCGAAGTTATATGAGCCGTCTTATATTATGAGGGCAAGTCAGCACATCAAATCCCATATTGCGACAAAAATGGGTCTGTCTGTATCGCGTATGATCCCTGTCCAGAAGCATGCCTTTCCGAAAACAAGCTCTGGAAAAATAGAAAGGGCGCAGCTCAAGAAGCGATGGGAGGAAGGCGAATTCGATGAAATCATCAAGGAGCTGGACATCAGACTTGAAAATGAACACACATTGCCTGATTGGAGTTATCAAAAGAAGTGGACACCTGCTCCGCTTCATGGAGCTGAAAAACGAACAGCAGGGGGCATTGTGATCTTTTCAGACACCTTAGGGCTGGCGGATCAATTGAGATCCCTTTCAATCAATGACCAAACATATATTACGGTTGAACCGGGTCAAGCATTCACACAACTCACACATACCCACTTCATCATCCACCCGAATCGGCCGTCTGACTACGAACAACTCTTTGAGACGCTCCGTTCGTATGGCGTTTCGGTGAAACAAATCATTCACCTTTGGAACTACACAAATCAAGAAGACACACTTCATGCAGCCGTGGCGAAAGAAGCACAGAAAACAGGCAGCATGAGTGCATTATATGCAACAAAAGCGATCGCCGCCTATGAGGAGCCTGTAGAGATCACCTTTGTCTCTGCTCATGCGATGAATGTGCCGGCGGATCAAATACATGATGTGGAAAAAGCAACAACAGCAGGATTGATGACAGCTGTTCAGCATGAATGGCCATTTATCAAGGTGCGATGTCTTGATTTTTCTCTGGCAGAATCAGATGCTACCCATTCTCATGCATTATCGATTATGACAGAGCTCACACATGACACGAGCCAACATATCGCCGCTTATCGCAAAGGCGTTCGTTATATTCTTCTCTTATCATCGATTCATCTGGAAAAAGAACAAAGGATGAAGAAGCCGCCCTTTGAATCATCCGGGCTCTACGTGATGACAGGCGGGCTTGGCGGAATTGGACGGATGCTGAGTGAACACCTACTGACGTCCTATCAAGCGCATCTTGTGCTGCTTGGAAGAAAGGCGCACGAGGCTTTATCTGCGGAGCAGCAAGACGTATTGACTTCACTTGAGAAACAAGCGGAAAATTGCGGCGGTACAGTTCTTTATGAAGAAGTAGACATCACTGACGCAAAAGCCATTGAAGCCCTTATTTCAAGACAAGAGGCAGCTTTAGGCAAAAGGCTTCATGGCGTCATCCATTTTGCTGGCATCATTCAAGAAGCGTTGCTTGCTGACATGACGTCTGTGTCATTACAAGCCATGTACGAAGCGAAGGTATATGGCACGATTGCACTTCATGAAGCAGCATCTAAACGGCAGAACGTTTTATTCCTTTCCAGCTCGTCAGCTCGAACATTAAAGGGCGGGATGACCGTTGGTGCTTATTGCGCGGCTAATGAGTTCGTTGAACAATTTGCTCATTATCAGAGACTGACATCTACAGTGAAGCCGTATTGCTTTAGCTTTAGCATGTGGGATGAGATCGGAATGAGTGAAGGTGCGATCATCAAAGGCATGTTAAAAGAAAGAGGCTATCTCCCAATTCCAAAGCATGCAGGTATCCAAACAATGCTGGCATGCTTGATGACAGATGCACCTCTCATTTATATGGGATTGGATCGGTCGAAGCAGGAAATACAAGAGATGATACAAGCTGAGATGCCAACAGAGCAGGCCGTGTATGTTTTTTTCAAAACCGATCAAACAAAGGCCATTGAAGAAAGGCTGTATCAGTCCATTTATACGTGTTTACAGTCTCGTCTCTCTGGTGAATATACCGTGCATCTATATCCTGAGGAATACTGGCAAGAAACAGAAAATGGGATGCCGGACGAAACGTATTTCAATGAATTAATAGATGAAAGTGGATACGATTCAGGGGGCAGAGTGCCGCAAACAGAGACGGAGAAACTTTTGGCACACATTTGGTCCGATCTGCTTGAAGTCTCAAATATTAGCTGTGGTGATCATTTCTTTCTACTCGGCGGTCATTCGCTTAAGGCAACGCAAATGCTGTCTGCTGTTAGAGAAAGAATGGGATTTGATGTGCCGCTCGCTGTTTTATTTGAACATACGAAACTTGGAGAGTTAGCGGACTGGATTGATTCACATGCCAAAGCAGATGAAGCGAATCCGATACGGAAAATAGAAAAGGGTCCTGCGATTCCGATGTCCTATGCCCAGCAAAGACAGTGGTTTCTCTATCAATTACAGCCTGATCTACCGTTTTACAATAATACGATTTCCTTTCGGATGAATGGACCTTTAGATGTGAAGCTGCTTCAGCACAGCCTGCAGCAAATGGTGCAAAGGCATGAATCGCTTAGAACATCCTTTGCGATGAGCGGCGATGAACCGGTACAGATCATACATGAATATATGACTCTTCCAGCGCTTGAAGTGGTCGATATATCAGACCTGACATCACAGGAAGAAAAAGAACAACAAGCGGATGAATGGGCGAAAAGAGAAGCGGGTACACCTTTTCACTTAGAACATGATGCGCTCTTTCGTGTGAAGCTGATTCGGCTGTCAGAAACAGATCATTTGCTGCTGATGTCCATTCACCACATCGTGTCAGATGGCTGGTCGATTGGTATTGCCGCAAGAGAGCTACCCGAGTGGTATACAGCGATGATCGAAGGACGGGAGCCTAACCTTACGCCGCTGCCGATTCAATATGCGGATTACGCACTATGGCAGAAGGAGTATTTGACGGGAGAAACACTGGAGAAACAGCTTTCCTATTGGAAGGAACAATTTGCGGTACCTGTGGAAGAGTTGATGTTGCCGTATGACTACACGCGGCCGGCCGTTCAATCCTACAAGGGAAAAACGAAGAAATACCGCTTGTCGAAGCCGCTGTCTGAGCAGCTGGTTGCACTTTCTAAGAAAACAGACAGCACCCTTTATATGACGTTACTTTCTGCCTTCTCTACCTTGCTGCACAGGTTATCTTCACAGGATGAGTTTGTGATTGGGTCCGTCATTGCTGGGAGAAATCGGACAGAGATGGAGCAGTTGATCGGATTTTTCGTGAATACGTTGGCACTTCGGATCGATCATAGCGGGAATCCGGCTTTCACTGAGTTATTAGAGCGAGTGAAGGAAACCACAATGGGCGCCTATGCGCATCAGGATGTGCCGTTTGAGATGGTCGTAGATGAGCTGAATATTGTACGTGAGGCTGGCAAACAGCCGCTGTTTCAGGTCATGTTCGTTCTGCAAAACCTACCGCTTGAAGCCTCTCCAATGGGGGAAGCGACATCCGTTTTAGCCATTGAAGATAATGATACAGCCAAATTCGATCTGTCGCTGTTTGTTTTTGAAGGGGTGGAAGGCCTTCAATTAAAACTTGAGTATGATACGGACTTATTTTCTGACGATACGATGGATCGGTTCCTTCGTTACTATGAGCATCTGCTTGCTTGTATTTGTGAAAATCCAGCGCAGCCAATCAGACAAATGAATTACCTGCCAGAGAAAGAGAAGCAGCAGCTACTCTATGAATGGAGCGGCGAAACAGCCCAACCAGCAGGCCCGCTTCTGATCACAGACCGATTTGAAGCACAGGTGAAAAAAACACCTCATGCCATCGCCCTCGAATCTAAGGGAGAGCAGTGGACGTATCAGGAGTTACATGAGAAAGTCGACCGGCTAACCGCTTATTTGCAGCAGCGAGGAGTGAAGCCGCATGAACCAGTAGGACTTCTGATCGACAGGTCGCCTGAAATGATTTTTGGGGTGCTGGCGATTGTGAAAGCAGGGGGCGCATATGTGCCAATTGATCCTGAATATCCAGATGCCCGCATTGATTATATGCTGAGGGATACAGGCATTAAGCTGTTACTGACAAAAAATGAATGGCTCAAAAAGGTGTCGATCAGTCAAACTGAGCTTATTTGTCTCGATCAGGGGTATGAAGAATTTTTATCAGAAGCAGAACTGCTACCTGTTTCCTTAAAACCTGATGGGCTCGCTTATATCAATTACACATCAGGATCAACCGGACAGCCAAAAGGGGTTTTAATCCCGCATCAAGCGGTCATCCGGCTTGTGTGTGAAACAGATTATGTCACCCTTGATGATCAGACACGCATTTTACAAATGGCGAGCTTCTCCTTTGATGCCTTTACGTATGAAATATGGGGAGCCCTGCTCAACGGAGGAAGGCTGATACTGACCGATCGGAATACAATTTTATCAATGGATACGCTGGCTGATACGCTGACATCTCACAAGATCACTACAGGATTTTTGACGGTGCCGCTGTTCAACCGGCTAACGGAGGAACATCCAGAAGCTTTATCTGGGTTTGATGCCTTATTGGTCGGTGGTGATGCTTTGTCAGCTGCTCATATCCGTAAAGCACTACCATATTTACCTGAAGGCCTTTTAAACGGCTATGGGCCCACTGAGAATACGACGTTCTCCTGTGTGCATCACATTCGTACTTTGGATGAAGGTCAGGCTACGATTCCAATCGGTCAGCCAATTGCGTATTCACAAGCCTATGTATTAGACGACCAGCTGCAGCCAGTTCCGCAGGGTGTCATTGGAGAGATCTATGTAGGCGGAACAGGGCTTGCGCTCGGTTACCTTGGAGATGAAGAGAAAACATCGCAAGCATTTATCCCGCATCCTTTCCAAGAAGGGGCGCGTTTATATAAAACAGGCGATATGGGCCGCTGGCTGCCAAACGGCATCATCGACTGCCTTGGACGAATCGATCATCAAGTGAAAATTCGCGGACACCGCGTCGAATGTGGAGAAATTGAAGCTGCTATGCTGAGCTTTGAAGACATCATAGAATGTGCGGTCATTCCGCATCAGCACGACAGTGGTCATAAGCGATTGATCGGTTATTTTGTTCAAAAAGGTGCATGGACCCAGCAAGATATACGCCGCACTTTGAAAGACATGCTGCCAGATTATATGGTGCCAAGCCTGTTAATAGAGCTGGAGGAACTCCCGCTTACAGCAAACGGCAAGGTAGACAAAAAACGACTCCCGCCGCCAGAGTGGAGACAGGAAGAAGTGGACAAACCGACTGGCAGCGCACTCAGTGAGGAAGAACGTGTGCTGGAAAAGGTGTGGACTCAGCTGCTCGGTACTCCTTCGATTGGCGTACATGATAACTACTTTGAGCTTGGCGGAGATTCAATTATTGTCATACAAATGGTGGCACGATTAGCACAGGAAGGCTACGTTATTCAGCCGAGAGATGTATTTGAAAAACAAACGATTTCACATCTGGCACTCGCAATGAAAAAGGCAGATGTTGCTGTGACCTATGATCAGTCACCTGTGACAGGAGATGTGCGTCTGCTCCCAATCCAATCTTGGTTCTTTGAGCAATCGATGACTAACCAAGATCATTGGAATCTATCAGCGCATATAGAATTCAAGCAATCCGTACCGCTCAAGCTGTTGATGCAGGTTCTTTCAAAAATTGCCGATCATCACGATATGCTGAGAGCGATTTATACAAAAGCAGCAGATGGTTCGTGGATTCAAACCATTCGTGCGCCTGGCATCATCCCTTGTGTCACATTCTGTGATTTGACGGGTGTTTCTCAGGGGGAAGCGCTGGAACACATTCGCTTGGAGACTAGCGCTTGTCAAGGAACGTTGTCATTAGAGCGAGGAGAAGTGCTCAAAGCCATTCTATTTCAGACAAGTGATGAAACGTCTGAACTCTTTATAGCTGCCCATCATCTTGTGATGGATGGAATTTCGTGGCGCATCATACAGGAAGACCTATTAAATGGACTAAAGCTGCTTGCGTCAGGGCAGGAGATAGCACTTGCAAAGAAAACGGCTTCCTTTCCGCAGTGGGCAGATGCTCTCTATGAATATGCACAAACAGATCAATTACAGGAGCAGGTGTCTTTTTGGCAAAAGATCATCGATCAAGAGGAGGAGGGTTCTTTTTTTCAAACACCTGCGCTTTTTAATATAGAAGAACATGCAGAGATCCTGTCTGTTCAATTGACGAAGGATCAAACAGACATTTTATTAAGGCAGGCATCACAAGCGTACCGAACAGAAGTAAACGATTTACTCTTATCAGGACTCACGCAAGCCGTTGGAAAGCCAATACTCATTACGTTAGAAGGGCACGGACGTGAGGATTTATTTGAACGAATGGATTTGTCACGAACAGTCGGATGGTTTACAAGCTCTTATCCTATTTTTATTCCTTTTATAAAAACCGATGTTGAGAGACAAATCAAAGATGTCAAAGAAACCTTAAGAGCTGTGCCGCAAAAGGGAATCGGCTATGGCTTGCTTCAATATATGACAGCATCTCGTTTACTCAAAAAGGCTGCGCCACAGATGAGCTTTAATTACCTTGGACAGTTAGATCAAATAGATGGTGAGGCACACCTTTATTTAGCAGATGAACGAAATGGACATGTACATGATCCAAAAGCAGAAAGACAGCATTTGATTGATGTGTACGGATATGTGGTGAACGGCCAGCTCCAAATGAATTTTATGATCAATCGTGAATTGCTTCAGCATGAAGAGGTGCGCCAGTTACCTGAACGTTTCAAAGAAAAAATGGACGATATTTTGACGCATTGTGTAGAGACAAAAGGCGGCTTTACGCCATCTGATTTTCCAATGGTGCAGCTCACGCAAAAACAAATTGATGAGCTTCCAGACAATGTGGTGGATGTGTATCCACTTTCTCCAATGCAGCAAGGAATGCTGTTTCATGCACTGTTAGATCAAGCGTCACAGGCTTATTTTGGTCAGGTGCATATGACGCTCGAAGGTTTAACAGACGGCAAAGCCTATGAACAAGCTTGGAATCTGCTTGTAGAGCGCCATTCGATTTTGCGGACAAGATTCGCTTGGGAAGGGCTAAAGGAGCCTGTGCAGCTGATTCAATCAGAAGGAAGCATTCACCTCACTCAGCACGATGTGCGCCACCTGAGTGAAACGGATCAGGAGGAAGCCATCCAGCATTATTTGCAATCAGATCGTTTAACGGATTTCAATTTAGAAGATACGGAGAAACCACTGATTCGTATTGCATTATTCTACCGTGATGAAAACACATGCACGTTTGTTTTTAGCTTTCATCATATTTTAATAGATGGCTGGAGTTTGTTCAGTTTTATCGAAGAGTCCTTCTCATTGTATCGATCTCTTGTGGACGAACGGGAGATCAACCTTCCTGCTGTACGTCCGTATAAAGATTTTATCGAGTGGCTGCAAAAGCAGGATCAAGAAAAGGCACAAGCATTCTGGAAACGTTATATGTCTGGAGTAGAGGAGACCACACCACTACCTGGAGACGGTGGACACGCTTCGGATGAAGAAGCAGGTGTTGATCAGCTAAGTATTAAACTAACGCCCGACATGCAGCAGAAGCTGGAAGAGATGACAGGCACAAAGAAGGTGACGATGAGCACACTGATTCAGACAGCGTGGGGGCTGCTGCTGCACCTTCATTCAGGATCAGAGGATGTCGTGTTCGGTGTGACAGTATCTGGCCGGCCGGCGGACTTACGAGAGGTTGAAAGCATGACAGGCCTTTTTATTAACACATTGCCACTCCGTTTGCCAATCACGCCAGAGTGGACCATTTCCGAGCTGCTGGCACATACGCAGGAAACGGTTTTTCACATGCGGGAATTCGAATATACCGTGCTGCCAGATATTCAGCAGCTGACCCGTATCCCAAATGGAGATTCATTGTTTAACAGCATTGTCGTGTTTGAAAACTATCCGATTGAATCTATCGAGCCTTACGGTGTACGCATTGTAGACATTGCAAGCCATGAAGAAACGAACTATGACCTGACCCTTGTGGCTGTCCCGGGAGATACGCTGGAGCTTCGGGTCACATATCGCATCAATCAATATACAGAAAAACAAATACAATCGCTGATGCAGCAGCTGATCCACACACTTGAAGCCATGACAGAACAAGTGGAGACGCCACTTTCCTCCTTCACGATCGTGACGAATGAAGAAAAAGAGCGAATGATCACTGATTGGGCGAAAAACGCACAAGTCAGCGTGCTGTACCCAGATCAAGAAGAGGTCTACTCAGGTGTGCATGATCCTTCCTATGAGACGGAAATATACGTCCTGAGTGAAGAGCATCAGCTCATGCCAGTAGGATTTCCTGGAGATATTTTTATCGGTGCAAAGGATATCAAAGCACTTTGCGGAGAGCTTGCCGATTGGATGGAGACGCATAAAATTCCGCATCCATTCAAACATCAAACTGGCGAATACCTCTATCCGACAGGGGATGTCGGCGTTTGGACTGAAAAAAACAAGATTCAGATTTTGGATTGGATGTAGGAGGAGAAAAACGATGTTAGTGAGTAGACGAAAAGGACATGCAGCAAATCATCTCGTCAGAATCAATGGAAAACGGATAGATCTCAAAGCCTTAGAACAAGTCATGATGCTTCATTTTCCACTAAAGGAATGTGCAATCATTCCGAAGAAAAATCAAGAAGGTAGTCTATCGCTTGTGCTATTTGCACAGGCGAAGGACCCTTCGCTGACAAGAGAGGACTTAATGAAAGGCCCGCTTCAACCTCATGAAGTGCCAGCCGTTCTTGTCTTATTACCTTCCTTACCAAAGACAGAAAGTGGTGAGGTCGATACAGAGGCATTGCTTTTAATTGAAGTGATAGATCAAGAGGAATTAAGAAAGATAGAAGAACGTACTAAAGCGATAGATGGAGTAGAGGAAGCGGCAGCTTTCATTGAAAGTCAGACAGAAAAACGAATGACCTATCACCTAGATGACCTGTTCCCTGATCGACAGCGTACTCAGGGAAACGTACCGCAATCAAAGAATGAAGCGGTCGAAACAAAACTTTCATCCGCACATGAAAAGCCGCCGGCACTTGTGTATGGAGGGGATGTCATCAAAAAACCAGGCGAACCTGTCACACTAACAGAGGTGCTGATTCGCTCAGCCTTTATGTCGCCTGACCGCGGTGTGACCTATATAAAAGAAGATGGGCGCACGTTGACGCAAACCTACCCTGAACTTCTAACAAGCGCTGAACGGGTTCTGTCTGGTTTAAGGTCAGCAGGACTCGCAAACGGTGATCAAGTGTTACTTCAATTGAAAGATCACCAAGATTTTATCACGGTGTTTTGGGGATGTATTCTCGGTGGAATCATTCCGACCCCAGTCTCTGTGCCGCCCGTTTATGATGAAATGAATCAAGGTGTGAACAAGCTGAAGGGCGTGTTTCAGCTTCAACATGAACCTTTCATTATTACAAACGAAGCAAGAGCTAAGGACATTGCTGGGCTGCGAGCGGCATTTGAAGCAGAAGCGATGCCTATTTTAACAATTGAATCATTGTTGGCGTGTGAACCAGATGAACAGCATTATGAGCCGGAACCGGATGAGCCTGTGCTTCAGCTGCTTTCCTCAGGAAGCACAGGTGTGCCAAAGTGTATCCGTCATCATCATCAAAGTATCTTATCTAGAATCATCTCCTTTGAGCAGGCAAATGGTTTTACGCATGAGGATGTGTCGCTGAACTGGATGCCGCTTGATCATGTTGGCGGGATCGTCATGTTTCATGTACATGATGTCTACCTTGGCTGCCAGCAGATTAGTCCATCCATCGATCAATTTATCGAGCGGCCGATGGTGTGGCTGGATTGGATAGAAACATACGGGGTCACAAGGACATGGGCGCCAAACTTTGCCTTTGCCATGATAAATGAATATGAGGACGAGATCCGCAAGGGGAGCTGGGATCTGTCCACTCTGACTTATATCATGAATGCAGCCGAAGCGGTTGTTCCAAAAGTGACGCAGCGCTTCATGCACATCATGGGTCAGCACGGATTAAGCCGCCATGCGATGGTGCCGGCTTACGGCATGTCGGAAACATCCTCAGCCATTGTTCAGTCAAAGGAATTTATGAGGAACAGTGAACAGGATGGACAGCTAACGATTGATCAGACGTCGTTAACAAGTGAAATTCAATGTGTGACGCATGATCATCCGCATAAGATCACGTTTACAGAAGTCGGCGCACCCATTCCGTCTGTATGGATTCGGATTGTAGATGAGCATCATCAGGTGCTGCCAGAAGATCAAGTAGGCCGCCTGCAGGTGAAGAGTCCGACAATTATGATGGGCTACTATCAAAATGAGGAAGCCAATCAAGAAGTTTTTGCAGAAAACGGCTGGTTTCACACAGGCGATTTAGGGTTTATTCACGAAGGGCGTCTTGTTCTGACAGGTCGAGAAAAGGACATCATTGTGATCAACGGAGCCAACTATTTGAATTACGAAATTGAAGCGGTTGTGGAAGAAGTGGACGGGGTGGAAGTCACCTTTGCCGCTGCGTACGGCATTTACAATCCCGAATCTAGCAACGACACGCTTGCCGTCTTTTTTGTCTCACAAAAGAATTCGATAGAAGAACAAATGACGATGATTCAACAGATTAGAGAGGCCATCATTCGAAAAATCGGGATAGAGCCTGATCACATCATTCCGGTGAAAAAAGACCAATTTCCGAAAACGGAGAGTGGGAAAATCCAACGTGCCCAGTTAGGCGCAGCACTAAAAGATGGCAAATTCCGGGACATTGAACGGACACTGGATCTTGCTTCTGAAAATGAACAAACTCTCCCAGATTGGTTTTATAAGCGCATTTGGGCTAAAGAGCAAATCGGTCCAACTCAGCCTTTTGCTGATCATGTGCTTGTTTTCGAGGATGAAAAAAGGCTTTATCAATCGCTTTACGTACAATTTGAAGAAAGGAATCAGCCCTATATTTCTGTGAGAAAAGGGCATGAATTTCTCCGTCTGTCCAAAGGGATGTACCAGATAAACCCGAGAATCAAGGGGGATTACGTCAGGCTCGTTGCAGCACTTGAAGCAGATGAACTAAAGCCGGGATGTATGCTTCATTTATGGAATGTGTCAGACAAAGAAGTCATCCTTGATCCTGCACAGTTCAAAGAGCGGCATGAGGGCACCAGTCAATCCATTTTGTACTTGTATCAAGCGTTGAGACAAGCAAATAAAGAGCCAATCCGTCTTGTCGTTGTGACAAAAGGTGGTCAATTTGTGAAGCCTCAAGACGATCTACATGTGGAGAAAACGTCGCTTGTAGGTCTATTAAAAACCATTCCGCAAGAATGGGAGGGGGCAGAGGTGTCTCATCTTGATATTGAAGCGGAGAAGGTGGAGCAGGAGGCCAAGCTTATTGCGGAAGAATTGTCTGCGATTCATCTAAAAGCAGAGGTATCTTACCGAGAAGGGCACAGGTTCGTACCAAAGCTGGAAAAAGTCGATATGCTGGAAGCGCCTCAAACAGAAGGGTTTTTAGAATATGAAGGTCTTTATTTATTGACTGGAGGACTTGGCGGTATTGGGTTTGAGCTGTCTAGGCAGATGCTCCAATTTGGCTTAAAGCTCGTATTGATTGGACGGACATCATTGGAAGGCAGCGTGGAAAAAGAAGAGGCATTCTCACAGCTAAAAGGTCTTGGTGACGTCATTTATGTCCAAGCGGATGTGACCAACTTATCTGACGTAGAGCAGGCGATGTATGAAGCAGAGAAGTATTTTGGACAATCGATCCGAGGCGTGCTGCATTTAGCCGGTTCTGGTAATGTGTCCGAGCATTTTCAGCATGCGGACACGTATACTCTGGCACATACGTCAGAAGAGGATTTCACAAAAGAAATGTCAGGGAAAGCAGTCGGTGCGTGGGTTCTGCAAGAAGCCTTTAAGTATGATCCGACAGTACCACTTGTCTTTTTTGGGTCGGTAAATGGCTTTTTTGGCGGCACAACATTTGGGGCATACTCTGCAGCCAACAGCTTTTTAGATGGACTCGCGCACGCTCTTACCTTTCAAGAAGGAAGACGAGCGATTACTTTGAACTTTAGTATGTGGGATAATCTCGGTTTGTCTAAGGGACATATTGGAGCAGCTCTCACCGTTCGTAAGGGATTTCAATTGATTGGAAAGAAGCAAGGTCTCCATTCATTGTGTCTAGGTGCTCGGCTGAATGAAGCGCATCTATTTATCGGCCTAGACGGAGCAAATCCAGAAATCGCCGAGTACCTTCAGCCATCTCCAATACCCGTCTTTGAGAAAAAGCTTTTTTACACCGTTCAGCCTGGCAAAGAAGTGCATGTTGAAGAGATCACAAGTATCATTGAAGGAAATTGGGACATTCAGCAAGTAAAAGAAATACCGAAAAAACAAGATGGCTCTATTGATAATGAAGCGCTCAAACGGAATCATCATAAAAGCGTCAAAAACTTTGAAAAGCAATTACCAGAAACGGAGACAGAACAGCTGATTGCTGCCATATGGGAGGACATTTTAGACGTAGATCGTGTGTATAAAGAGGATCAATTCTTCGATCTTGGCGGACATTCATTAAAGGCGACTCAAACCATTTCTCGGATAAATCATGAATGTTCAATCAAGGCACCTTTAAAAATATTATTTGAAAGCAGACACCTTGCACATTTGGCGCAAATCGTTGATGACATCAAAGGGGGAGCAGCTGTTCAGGAAGCTGAGATTCCTAAGCTTGAAAAGAAAGCAAGCTATGAACTGTCACATGCCCAGAAGCGTATTTGGTTCTTATCCACATTAGAAAAGAGCCATCATTACAATATACTAGGTGCTTGGAAGCTGACAGGACCATTACACATTCAAGCGTTAACAAAAGCGATCGGTCTTTTAACGAAGCGCCATGAAGCACTTCGGGCAACATTCAAATCAATTGGCGGCAAGCCGGTTCAACAGATTCGTGAAGACCTTCCGCCATCTGTGACCGTTGCGAACTTCTCATTATTTAATGAAAAAACAAGAACGAGAAGACTCAAGCAACTTATTCAGCAAGAGGCAAATCGCAGTTATGATTTAGAAAGAGGGCCTCTTGCGCAGTGGACGATTGTGGATATGGGCAAGGAGGAATATTATCTCCTTTGCGCGCAGCACCACATCATTTCAGATGCATGGTCGCTTAGCCTGCTCATTCGGGAGCTAGAAGTGGTGTATGACGCGCTGCTTGGGGATCAAACACCGCAGCTTCCGGTGCTGGAAATCGAGTGGACAGATTATGTTCATTGGGAAAATGAACAATTAAAGCATCATCAAGCAGACCAAACCTATTGGCTCGATACCTTAAAGGGTGAGCTTCCGATGTTAGAGCTTCCGTTTGACCGTCCTCGTCCGCCGGTTCAAACATTTAGCGGCGCTACAGAGCAAATCGAACTGGAAGAACCGCTTATCCGCCGCTTGCAGGCTTTATCCAAGCAGCAGGGTACTACGCTGTTCATGACGATGCTGTCCGCATACTATGTTCTGCTTCACAAGCTTTCTGGACAAACAGATATCATCATTGGTTCACCTATTGCAGGGCGGGATGCCAAGCAATCAGAGCAGCTCGTTGGCATGTTTGTGAATACACTTGCGCTGAGACTGGACGTCTCAACAGCAGAGACGTTTGTAGAAGTCATGGAAAACGTGAAAGAGCTGACATTAAAAGCCTTTGAGCATCAGCATTATCCATTTGACAAGCTTGTCGACGATCTTTCGTTGGATAGAGATTTAAGCCGGTCACCTATTTTTCAGACCGCCATGGGTTATGTCACAGATTCGCTCGATATTAATTTCAAAGGCCTGACAAGTGAACAGGTAATGGTTCATCATACAGTATCTAAATTTGATCTCACCCTGCATGTGTTTGAACAGGAGAATCAGCTGTCCATTCATGTGGAATACAATACGGACTTATTTGATCAAGAGACGATTCATCGTTATATGAACTATTATCTCCATCTGTTAGATAGCATGACGGCTCAGCCTGAACGTACATTTTTTGATTATTGCTTAATGGACAAAGTGGAACAGGCTGCCATGATCCTAGGGGGAAATCAAACGGATACGCCTTATCCAAAGCGTACGATTCAAGAGCTGTTTGAAGAACAGGTGCAGCGTGATCCGTATCGCATTGCGTTGTCGTATATGGATGAGCACATGACGTATCAAGACCTAGATGAGAAGGCGACACAGCTTGCTGCTTATTTGCAGTCAAAAGGAATTGGACCAGGTTCGCTTGTACCAATGCTTTTTGATCGGTCCTTTGCCATGATTGTTGCGGTACTAGGTATCGTCAAGTCTGGTGCAGCGTATGTTCCGATGTCACCTGAATATCCAGATGCACGCATCCGCCTCATCATTCGTGATACACAAAGTGATGTGATCATCACCCAGTCTCATTTTGCAGATCGTCTCGTAGACTTCACTTGTACAAAGATTGACATGGACAAGTCATTACCAGAAACTGATGCAGTGTATCAAAGAGAGCCATCCATCATAGGGGAAGACCAGATCGCCTATGTCAACTACACATCAGGCTCAACAGGTACACCAAAAGGCGTGATGCTCCCTCATGCAGGAGTTGTCCGCTTGGTTAAAGAAACAAACTATATTGAATTAGGTCCAGACGACAAGATGCTTCAGTTGTCAAACTATGCTTTTGATGCCTTTACATTTGAATTATGGGGAATGCTGCTGAATGGCGGTCAGCTCATTCTGCTTCCAAAATATGCAGCACTGAATATGGACGAATTGGCGCGTTTCATCAACATGCATCAAGTGACAGCGAACTGTCTGCCAACTGCATTATTTAATCGGCTGGTGGAGCACGATCCAAAAAGTGTGGCAGGCTACCGCACATTACTCGTTGGCGGAGAAGCTATGTCTAGTGAGCATGCACGAAAGGCACTGCCGCATATGGAAGGTGTGCTCATCAATGCTTACGGTCCAACCGAAAACACGACCTTAGCCACAACACATCAAGTCACACACGTGCCAAAAGGCGCAAGATCAGTTCCAATTGGTGTCCCGGTGTCGAACACAACGGTCGTCATACTGGACGATGCGCTCAACCCAGTGCCAGCAGGCGTCAAAGGAGAAATGTATATCGGTGGAATCGGACTGGCTAAAGGCTACCTCCATGATCCAAAGCAGACAAAGGAGCGGTTTATTGACAATCCTTTTCCTGAACTAAAGGGAGAGAAGCTGTATCGTTCAGGTGACCTTGGCACATGGCGGTCAGATGGCACGATTGAATATCTCGGCCGAAAAGATCACCTGGTGAAAATTAGAGGCTACCGAATTGAATGCGGAGAAATTGAGACAGCCTTGCTCAAGCATCCGCAAGTCAAGGAATGTACAGTCGTCGCCAAAACGTATGGCAGCTCAAAACGGCTGGCGGCCTACCTTGTGACAGATGGAGAACATCCTGTACCGGGCTGGAAAGCATTTTTGCAGGAAAGCCTGCCAGGCTATATGATTCCAAGTTACTTTGTCGTACTGGATGAAATGCCAGTGACAACGAACGGGAAGGTTGATCAAAAAGCACTGCCAGAGCCAACAGAAACAATCTCTCTTTCACATGATGACGTCAAACCGGTCACCGAAACGGAAGAACGGATTGTCGCAGCTTTCAAAGAAGTGCTTGGTGTCAAACAAGTTGGTATGCATGACTCCTTCTTTGATTTAGGCGGCGATTCAATCATGAGTATTCAGGCTGTGGCCAAATTAAAAGAAAAAGGTGTTCGTGTAGATCCGAAATGGATTTTCATGCACCCAGCGCCTGCGCAGTTATCCGCATATTTGGATGCAGCGCCAGAAGCCGGGGAGCACGTAGAAAGGTCTCCGAAGGACTATGTAATCGAACTGAAAAAAGGCAATCCAGCAGAACCGAGAATATTCTTTGCACCGCCTGCCGGTGGAACGGTGATGGGCTATATTGATGTGGCCAAGCTCATGACACATCAAGGTGCTGTTTACGCCTTACAGTCTCCAGGCTTGTATGAGGATGAAGAACCGCAATTCCTCCATTACACAGAGCTTGTGACCATTTTTATTGAAGCCATTGAGACCTTCTACCGGCCAGGCATTGACTATCTAGCAGGGCATTCAATGGGTGGACATCTTGCCTACGGAATGAATCAGCGACTTTCTCATGCAGGAAAAGCGCCGAAGGGACTCATCATTTTAGACACGGTGCCAGTGCTAAGAGACGAGGCAGATCAGGCACTTCATGCCGATATGAACGAAGAAGAAGTGAAAATGCTTGCACTTGTCCTTGGAATGGGGAATCTTGTCGGCATCCAGCCAGAAGCTTTACAAGGATTGAGCTTCCAAGAGGTGAAGCAAAAAATACTCAAAGAGGCAGAAAAAGATGAAGTCGTTCATCAATTTATGAATGACCAGTATTTAGATAAATATTTGCAAATGCAAACGCATAATACGATCATGTCACAAGCCATTGAATTAGAAAAAGAACCGTTCCCTGTGCCATTCTATATTGTCCAAAGCAGTGATCACGCAGCTGATTTCCAGAAGAAGTTCACAGACTGGGAGGCTTATACGAAAGAGTCGTGTTCGTATTATCACATCAAAGGCGACCATGTCACCATGATGAAAAGGCCTCAGGCAGATGAACTGGCATGGATTTTACAAACTATCGTAAAGGGGTAAGGACGTATGAATCAATTATTTAAAACGTTTGAAAAAAAATCAGATCTCATTCAGCTTATTTGTTTTCCTTTTGCCGGCGGATATTCCGCCTCGTACCGTCCGCTCTTTGAAGAGCTAAAAGGCATGGTCGAAGTCACAGCAGCAGAGCCCCCGGGGCATGGCACCAATCTCATGCCGCTCGAATCAAGCATAGACCGGCTGGTGGAACTGTACAAAGAAGGACTCACGGCCCAATTAAACCGTCCATTTATCCTATTCGGACATTCAATGGGAGGACTTGTGGTGTACAGGCTGACCCAGCTGCTAGAAAAGGAAGGGATCTATCCTGCAGCAGTGGTGATCTCAGCCATTCAGCCGCCGCAAACAAAACGGCAGATGCTGACCCATTTATCCAATGAAGCATTTGTTCAGCATATTGCCGAAATGGGCGGGATTCCAAAGGAATTGTTAGAGAACAAACCAATGATGGATTACTTTACGCCGTCCTTGCGTGCAGATTATCGGGCGCTCGAAACTTTCCAGCACACCGATCAATCGATCATCGACACACCCGTTTATTTATTCAATGGAAAGCAAGATGAGAAATGCATGCAGGATGCAAACGGCTGGTTAAAATGGGCAAAAACCATCGAACGCACCAATTTCGATGGAGGCCACATGTATATCAACACACATCTTGAGCAATTTGCAGAGCAGATGAGACATGTCATTGAACTCACTACCAATCAACAATTGATTAGACATTAAAAGAAAGCGGTCCTCTTTCAAGAGGCCGCTTCAGCGTGTAGACAAACCCTCGCATTCGTTGTCAGGTCTGCGCGCCGGTACTCACGAATGTCAAATTCGCTCCGTTCCGGTGCTCGTCCTTCCTAGACTGCAAAGGCTTTCTATCACGCTGAAAAGAAGACAAAGGGCTAAAATAAAGATCATTTTAGCCCTTTGTCAACAATCTGAAGCGGTCCTCTTTCAAGAGGCCGCTTTTTATTATGAAATCTGTTTCTTCACCACATTTCCGCCAATCACCCCGCCGATGACGAGCACACCTCCAATGAGATGATACCAATCAATCGCTTCATGTAAAATGAGAACACCGGCGGCGACCGTGATAAACGCGGATAAATTGTTAAAGATGCTGACCTTTGCCGCTTCAAGCTGAGAGAGTGCATAGTTTGATAAATACGCCGTGAGAAGCGATGAAATGATGCCTAAAAAGAGCATCGACCATACGAAGGATGCTTGTGTAAATGGACTGAAAAACTCCGGCAATGACCCATTGACTGAATGCCGAATAAGCGCGGCGGCATTGAAAAAAACAAAACCAAAGAATGTCATGACGAAGGTGAGTTCGATTACATGGAATCGTTTTGTAATCACTCTGGCAAACACACTGTATACACTGGTTGACAAGGCCGAAAGTAAAATCAGCACATAGCCGATCAAGTGAGAATGTTTTACATCAATTCCCTTCATGACAAAGAGAAGCATCACCCCGCACACAGAAAGAAAGGTGAACATTACTTGTATCCATGTCGCCCGTTCCTTTAAAAACCATGCCGCCAGTCCCATCGTTAAAATGGGAATCGTCGCTTGAATGATGCCAGCCTCTGATGAAGATGTATACATCAATCCCCACACTTGAAAAGCAAAGAACAAAACAGGATAAAGCAAGGAAAACGGTACGATATAAATGAGATCACGCCATTGAATAGAGACACGATTCTTCTTTCGTAAAAACGGATACAGCAATAGAGCGGCTGCAAAAGAAACGGTAAAGCGGTGTGCCAATAAGTCAATGGGATTGGCTGATTCTAGTGCTATTTTGACAAATAAAAATGAAAAACCAATGATAGAGGCGTATGCGATCGCGGCAACATACGCTTTTTGTTTTGAAATGTCCACAATGTGACTCCTTACCGAGCATGCATGCTTCAAATGAATTGACCGGTTCTGTTCTTCTATCGTAATCGGATCATCTAACGTGTACAATAAGAGAACATGATATCTGTACCGGTACAAGGAGGGAATGGTGTGAGGAAATATGATCAGCTTGTCGTGAGTTTAAAAGAGAAAATGGAATCGGGTGAATACAGCGCTGGGATGAAAATCCCTTCCATCCGCCACTTAGCGGCTCAATATGCAGTGAGTAAAAGCACTGTCATCAAAGCGCTGGATACATTGGAACGTGAACATCTGCTTTATTCTGTAGAAAGAAGCGGCTATTATGTCGTGAAAACGAAGCAACCTGCAGGCAAGCAGGATGGTACATGGATTGACTTTGCTTCATCTTCACCTGATCCCGTTGTGTTCCCATATGTCGATTTCCAGCACTGCATCAACCAAGCGATCGATTTGTATCAAAATGACTTGTTTATTTATGGAACAGTCAACGGCTTGCCATCGCTGTTGCCAGTCATTTCAAAGCGGTTAATGGATTATCAAGTGTTTGCTCATCCAGAGCAGATCGTCATGACCTCTGGTATTCAGCTCGCGTTATCCATTTTAAGCACGATCCCTTTTCCGAATGGAAAGCAGACCATACTAGTCGAACAGCCTGGTTATCATCTATATCTCCAATATTTACAGAAAAATCAACTGCCTGTGCGCGGAATTCAGCGGACGGAAAAAGGGATCGATCTGATCGAACTAGAGCGTATTTTTCGAGAAGAGGAGATTCGCTTTTTCTATACGATGCCAAGATTTCAGAATCCGCTTGGAACGAGTTTATCAAAACAAGAAAAAAGAGCGATTGCAGCCCTTGCCGAGAAATATGATGTCTACATCGTTGAAGATGATTACTTGGCCGATTTAGAATTCGACACAAAAAGAGACCCGATCTACTCGTACGATCAGGCAGGAAAGGTCATATATTTAAAAAGCTTTTCTAAAATCATCTTTCCGGGACTTCGAACAGGAGCGGTCGTCTTACCTGAAGAACTGCTTAAACCCTTTAGCGAACATAAACGCCTGATTGATATTGACAGCTCCATGCTGTCCCAGGCAGCCTTGGAAATATATTTGAAAAGTGGGATGTTTGAGCGGCATAGAGACAGGATGCAGGCGACCTACAGGCGTCGATCCAAGCAGCTCGTGATGAGTTTAAAAGATGATCAAAACGCCTATCAGCTCGGAGAATTAGAGCCAGCTACCCATACACATCTACGTGTCGATCGTTCGATTCCAATGAACCAGCTCATTCTTCAGCTGAAAAAGGCATCTGTTTCTGTTCAGCCAATTGACCGTCATTACTTGTCGACCTATCAAAAGGACCCCATTCTTCAGCTGAACATCTGGCATGTGAAAGAAGAGCAAATTATACGCGGAGCTGATCTGTTAAAGACGATATTTCAGCAAAGCGTTCGTTATTAAAGGCGTGACAGTACATCGCCACAATTGAGTGTCTCAACGCTTTCAGCCGCAGCAGGCTTTCGTGTACATACCGCCATTTGGTAGTGAGGGTCAAGTGAGTATGTTTGAACAAAGCAAGGTACTTCATGATCAGGTAAAGTCAACGTAGCCTGTCCATCCTCTGACAGCCGAGCTGTAAAGGAAGAAAGACCATAGGATAATCCTTTTCCAGTCAGCTTAATAAAGGCTTCCTTCATAGACCATAAATGAAAGAAATACGCCTCCTGCCTTTCTGCCGGCTGTGAGAGTAAATCCTGATACTCATCGGGCGAAAAAAATCGCTTAGCAATTGCTAGATCAATGGGTTTGATTTCCTCAATATCAATGCCAACAGGTGCATCATCTACTGCGCAAACGACCCAATCGCCAGAGTGAGAAAGATTAAAATGAAAAGAAGGAATATGCCGAACGACAGGCTTTCCATTGCCCTCTTTTTCAAAAACGATCTGATCAATAGGTAGATCGTACATATCATGGATTATTTGACGAACGAGCACCTCACCTAACAGGGTTCTTCTTGCATCGATCAAAAAACGAAAGCGTTCAGCTGCAGCCCGTTTTTCAGATGACACAAAGAGCTTCAGACGATCTATTTGTTGTCGTGCATCAATTTCATCTAAGTGTTGTAATTGGATAGCAAATATCTTCATAACGAACCTCTAATTTTTTACATTGATTGTACCATTGAAGAGCGCCGTGCAAAAGGGTCGATTAACGTAAAAAGACAACGAAGCGAGCCTCACTGCTTTTACGTCTGTTTCACGATGTGGACACCAGTCGGATCAGTTGTATCAAAACTCCAACATCATCTGTCATGATCACGTTAAGCAGGGAAAGCCGTTCTCCTTTTTGTCAGTGAATGGGTTGCTTCATCGAAGATAGCAGCTGATTGTATTCTTCGTCTGAGACAAGAAAGCCGATGTGATCAAACAGGACTTTTTTGCTATGACGTTTTCTCATTTCTATGATTCGAAAGGTGGGATGTTCCTCTCTAAAATCTTCCCATGTGAGCGGGTGGTGAAAGGCGCCATCCTTTATAAAACGCTCTTTCACTTCAAAGCCCAGCGAACGATATGTTTGTTCGGTCTCTTCAACAAAAGGTGTCCAGTAATGATAGTGGAAAAGCTGAATAGGTCTCATCTTATTTGAATGAATATTCTGTTTATTTAATTTAGCACAAGAAAAGCCATTCTATAATCAGAATGGCTTGTTCTCATCTAGTCAGGGTTTGAACAGGTTTTTCAGCTGTTTTAGTAATAAGCATCTGCAGGAGTCGTGTCGATTGCGGCAAGGAGAAACGAAGGACAAGACCTGTGAAGATCGCAGTCAAAATCGTTCCAATGCCAATTGGTCCACCGAGCATCCATGCAAATAATAGCACTGTTAACTCGATGCCATTTCGCACCCACTGAACGTTCAGTCCCGTTTTCGCTGAGATGAGCAGCATTAATGAATCCCTTGGACCAGCGCCAAGATTGGCTGAAACATAAATGCCAACGCCGTATCCAGAAACAACAACACCCGTAATAAACACATATAAGGCCGGTAAATATCCATGTGGTGCAGGTAATATCGCATTAAAGAAATCAATAAACACGCCAATCAGCACCATATTCAGTAAAGCGCCAATCTTTGGAAATGATTTCGTAAAAACAGAAGTCAGTGTCACAATGAGTGCGCCAATAATGATGGACCATTGTCCAATTGTGAGTCCAAAATGCTGAAACAGTCCGTAGTGGAAAGCGTCCCAAGGACCAATTCCAAGGATCTTCCCTTTCACTGTCAGCGATAGTCCAAAAGCTAGTACGATCAATCCAACAAAATAAAAAAACCAACGTAAAAGATGTTCCCGCTTCAAAAGCATTCCCTTCTTTCTTAAACACTCGATATCCATCGTAACATACTCCCACGCCTCTTTAAATGGCTTTGCTCGGTTGTAATCGCTTACTTCAAAAAAGATTTTTTTCGAATCGTAAGGGTTAAACCATCAAAATAAACAGCAAGACTTTCGAATTGTTTTTTTTAACAAAGCAAACCAATCATTCCCTTTTTTTAAGAGAACAAGAAAAAAATTCAATATTTATTGACAGAAAATAAATCTAAACCCAATTAAAGAATATTTATCTTTAAATAGAAGCGATTGTATATAAATCACGACATTAGACCTGTTTGGACGGAAAGATAAATGTAAAAATTTAAGATAAAAAAGGTCATTTTATTGGAAAAAACATAAGTAAATCAAACGTTGAGAGGCGATTGTTACTAAAGGGCTATTTTTGTCGAAAATAGTCGTTTAGTCATGTTGAGGCTTTTGAAATGTTACTGATATTCTTTACCAAAGTGTGGGAGGTGAACTGGTACATACCTTTACAATATGAAGCGAGAAAAAGGGGAGGTCAAAGAATGAACTTATTGAAAAGAACAAGTCAATTATTTCTTATATTGGTGTTAATTGCTGGAAACTTATTAACAGTCTCACCACCTGTTACGAAAGCCGCTGGGACGGTGGTTGTAAACAACACGGATTCTTATATTATTGGGAGTAGACCGCTTGTTCTTCAGCAGCTTGATGGAAATAACCCAACAAACGTAAAAGCTAGTGTACAAGTGAAAGGAATCGATGTAGGTGCAGTAAATGGTGTTGCTGTAAATGATCGAGAAAATGTTGTGTATGCAACTGCAAATGGCACTAGCCCTACTCTATATAAAATAAATGCGACCTCAGGGCAAGCAGAGAGCTTAACCACATTACCTGAAGGCGCTTCTAATGCCGTTGTGTATCAGGATAAATATATATATTCTTATGCTTCTGGTGGTAATTATTTCCTTGGGACATACGATTTAGTTACGAAGCAAAAAACGTCTAAAAAAATTGTAGGCTATGATGTCGGTTCTGGTGTTGGAGGTGACCTTGTAGTCGATAAGGATGGCTATCTTTGGTTCGCATCAAATGGCAGTGGCGCCATTGCACAAATGAATCCTGATACGGCTGAAGTCATTCGAGTCATTCCAATTAAAAATGCGGATGGTAAAACGATTGACGGAGGCGTTCGGGGGATAAGCTTTTTGCCAAATGGACAAATGCTATTACAGTCAGGATTAAATGAATCCATTGGCCATTCCACTCTTTTTACGCTTGATGCGAAAACATTAAGTACAACATATATGGGCACTGTAGGTGATTCATTATCTTACGACTTAGCTTCACGAGTGAAGCCAGACTTCGATCCATATCCTCCAGAGCTTGAATCTGAAAAATCTGTGGTCTTACAGAAAAAAGCAGAAGGCAACACAGATGAGAAGCATCCAGAAGTAGGCGACACATTGCTTTATACAATAAAAGCAAAAAATACCGTGCAATATGGTATTGTCAAAAATCTAATCATATCAGACAACCTGCCAAGCAGCTTAACCTATGTTTCCGGGTCTCTTAAGGTGGATGGAACAAGCGTAACAGATGCAAAGGATCAAGACAAAGGTGATTATACAAACGGCACTGTTGCAGGTCAAATAGGTGATGTGAAAGATACCGATTGGCATACCGTAACGTTTGAAGCGACGGTAGGAAAAGGTCAGGCAGGCAAAGACATTCAAAATACCGCGAATGTAAAAGGAGAAAATACTCCTCCTGATGAGCCAACAACAAACATAGAAATTTACCCGCGTGACCCAAAACTTGAATCAGAAAAATCAGCAGTCTTGCAGAAAAAAGCAGAAGGTAACACAGATGAGAAGCATCCAGAAGTAGGCGACACATTACTGTATACCATTCAAGCCCGTAACGCTGTTGAAGATAGCGTCATTGAAGACCTTGTGATTTCTGACAAGTTACCTCAAGGGTTATCCTATGTATCAAATTCACTTCAGGTAGATGGAAACCCAGTCACAGATATAAAAGATGATGACAACGGTGATATGACAGACGGAACGGTCACTGGAACGTTTGGTGAAGTGAAGGATGCGAAATGGCATACCGTGAAGTTCGAAGTGACGGTAGAAAAAGGTCAGGCAGGCAAGGATATTCAAAATACAGCCAACGTCACTAGTGGTAATACACCACCGAACGAACCGACAACAAATATAGAGGTCTATCCTCGTGACCCAAAGCTAGCTTCAGAAAAATCAGCGGTTCTGCAGAAAAAGGCAGAAGGGAATACAGATGAGAAGCACCCAGAGGTCGGCGACACCCTTCTTTATACAATTAAAACCAAGAATACAATAGAAGACAGTCTTATTGAAAACTTAGTGATCTCAGATGAACTGCCAGAAGGATTGGCGTATGTACCGAATTCCCTTGAGGTAGACGGACAAGCGGTTACAGATGAGCAAGATCAAGACAATGGGGACGTCACAAATGGAACTGTTTCAGGACAATTCGGTGACATTAAGGATACAGATTGGCATACAGTGACCTTTGAAGTCACGGTTCAAAAAGGACAATCTGGTAAAGACATTCAAAACACAGCCAGTGTCACAGGTGAAAACACACCACCAGACGATCCGACAACAAAAACAGAAATCTATCCTCGTGATCCTAAGCTCGATTCAGAAAAAACAGCTGTTTTACAGAAAAAAGCAGAAGGGAACACAGATGAAGAGCATCCAGAGGTCGGAGATACGCTCCTTTATACGATTAAAACTAAGAATACGATAGAAGACAGTTTGATTAAAGATTTAGTGATTTCAGATCAATTACCAAAAGGGCTAAAGTATGTCACTGGGTCCCTTCAAATTGATGGAGACTCCGTCACAGATGAGAAAGACGAAGATAACGGAGACTACACAGATGGAAAGGTCACAGGTTCTTTTGGTGATATCAAGGATACGGACTGGCATTCAGTCACCTTTGAAGTCACAGTTGAAAAGGGACAGGCTGGTCAGGACATTCAAAACACAGCCAGCGTCACAGGTGAAAACACACCACCAGATGATCCGACAACTGAAACAAAAATTTATCCTCGTGACCCAAAACTAGCATCAGAAAAATCAGCGAGCATTCAGAAAAAGGCAGAAGGTAACACAGATAAAAAGACACCACAGGTGGGCGATACCCTTCTGTATACGATTAAAACAAAAAATCTTGAAGAAGACAGCATCGTCGACAACCTTGTGATTTCCGATGAATTGCCAGAAGGTCTTCAATATGTTGAAGGATCACTGAAGGTAGATGGACAAGCCGCGACAGATGCAAAAGATGAAGACAATGGAGATTACACAAAAGGTACAGTGACCGGTCAATTTGGTCAAATCAAAGACACGGACTGGCATACGGTGACCTTTGAAGCGAAGATCGTTAAAGGTCAAGCGGGTAAAACCATTCAAAACACAGCAAAAGTAACAGGCGATAATACACCGCCAGATGAACCAACAACCGAAACGAAAATTGATCCAAGAGATCCAAAGCTTAAATCGGAAAAAACATCCGAGATTCATCAAAAAGCAGAAGGCAATACAGCTGAGAAACAAGTACAGGTGGGTGACACCCTTCTTTATACGATTAAAACAAAAAATAGTGTAGAAGATAGTGTGATCAAAGATTTAGTGATTTCCGATAAACTGCCAGAAGGCCTTGCATATGTCGAAGGGTCATTAAAAGTAGATGGACAAGCCGCGACAGATGCAAAAGATGAAGACAATGGAGATTACACAAAAGGTACAGTGACCGGTCAATTTGGTGATATCAAAGATACGGACTGGCATACCGTAACGTTTGAGGCAAAGATTACGAAAGACCAAGCGGGTAAAACCATTCAAAACACAGCCAGCGTCACAGGCGGCAATACGCCACCAGACGAACCAACGACTGAAACAAAAATTGAACCAAGAGATCCAAAGCTTGAATCAGAAAAGACATCACAGATTCAGCAAAAAGCAAAAGGCAATACAGATGAAAAACAAGTAGAAGCAGGCGACACCTTGCTTTACACAATTAAAACAAAGAATCTTGTAGAAGATAGTGTCATCAAAGATCTAGTGATTTCTGATAAACTGCCAGAAGAACTTGAGTATGTTGCAGGTTCACTAAAAGTAGATGGACAAGCGGTCACAGATGCAAAAGATGAAGACAATGGAGAATTCACAAAAGGTACGGTGAATGGTCAATTTGGCGACATCAAAGATACCAAATGGCATACCGTAACGTTTGAGGCGAAGGTTGCGAAAGGATCTGAAGGGAAAACCATTCAAAATATCGCAGTCGTCAGTGGTGAGAATGTAGACGATCCAGACAACCCTGAAAACTCAACAACTGTAGATCCACCGCATGTGCCAGAGGTGCCAGCAAATCCAGAGCAGCCTTCTGATCCACAACAGGATACACCTGGACATCACCTCCCAAATACTGCAACTGCGATGTACAACCTTTTACTTGCAGGATTTGCACTTGTGTTGATTGGCGCATCCCTTATAGTATGGAAGAGAAGAAAAAGAAACGGATAAACGTCGATGTGTCAAAAATTCATCTCAGCGCTATTGATTACAGCAGGTTTTTGTCTATTGATTGTAGGGTATTTAAGGATTGTTGATGGACAAAGAGAAATAGATCAGTCATTTCAGTCTGCACAAGCAACTATTCAGCAAAAGGTGCAAAAGGATTCTTTTGCACCGCAGGCTGGTGAAACCATAGGGCTCTTGCACATCCCAAAACTAAAAGCTGAGTTGCCAATTGTAGAGGGAACAGAAGCAGATGATTTAGCAAAAGGTGTTGGTCATTTTCGTGAGAGCTATTTTCCAAACGAGCATGGACAAATCGTTTTATCAGGTCATCGAGACACGGTGTTCAGACGAACAGGAGAGCTTGTAAAGGGGGATCAACTCATTATCGAGCTGTCATATGGATATTTTGTCTATGAAATAGAGAAAACAAAGATTGTGACGAAAGATGATAAAAGGATTATTACACTCCAACAGGAAAAGGAAGAGCTCATTCTGACCACATGTTATCCTTTTTCTTTCATTGGTCCTGCACCAAACAGATATATTATATATGGGAAGCGTGTTTAGTCTCTGGACCAGCCTGCATCCTCCTGTCAAGCTGCTCGCCTGATAAGGTGGAATCTACCTATACAAGATCTAAAGATGCAGGAGGGGGTCAATTTGTTAAACGAAGACTATGTAAGGCATATAGATAAATTCGGAAGAGTTGTCCTTCCGACAAATATGAGAAAAAGGCTAAAGATCCGCCCGCAAGATTTTATAGAAATCTATCAAGAAGAAGACCAAATTGTCATGAAGCCGTATTGGCAGGACAAACCCTGTATCGTAACTGGTCAAGTAACATGCGCTAACAAGGTGCTATCAGGTGGGGTGGTCATCAGTCCAGAGGGAGCGAGACTGCTCCTGCAAGATTTACTGGCGCTTCGTTTGCAAAAAGAGATATAAAAAAAGGCTGTTCTCATCACGTGAGAACAGCCTTTTTTCATCATACTGGATTTAAAATCCGGTTTAAGAATTGTTTTGTTCGTTCTTCCTTTGGTCGTTTGAAGATTTCTTCTGGAGGACCTTGTTCGACGATGACGCCGCCATCAATAAAAATCACTTCGTCTGCTACTTCCTGAGCAAACTTGATTTCATGTGTCACAACTGCCATGGTCCAGCCTTCCTTCGCTAGATCCTTCATGACCTTTAAGACTTCTCCGACAAGCTCAGGGTCAAGCGCAGAGGTCGGTTCATCAAAAAGCATGAGCTCTGGCTGAATGGCAAGTGCGCGGGCAATCCCGACACGCTGCTTTTGACCGCCTGACAGCTGGAATGGATACAGATCTTTTTTGTCCTCAAGACCCACCTTTTGCAAGAGCTGGATGGCTTCTTTTCGAACGGTTTCCTTTGGACGTCGCTGCACCTGGATAGGACCTTCCATCACATTCTCAAGCACTGTACGGTGCGGAAACAGGTGATAATCCTGAAACACCATTCCGGATTTCCGGCGTAGCTTCAACAGATCAGCTGATTTATTCTTTTTCGAAAAATCAATCGAGAAATCATCGAAGGTAAAGGAGCCGCCATTTGGTATTTCAAGTGCATTTAAACAGCGAAGCATCGTTGTTTTTCCTGAACCTGATGGACCAAGAATGGCCACAACCTGCCCTTTGTTGATCGTAAAATCAATCGACTTTAAAATCTCATTTTCACCAAAGGATTTCTTTAAGCCTTTGACTGTTAGCATGTCGTTCCCTCCTTACCTTGCGACATATCGATCAAGTCGTTTTTCAATTTGATGCTGAACGAGCGATAGAATGAAGCAAAATACCCAATAAATCAGGGCTGCTTCCATATAAATGAACAATATTTGATCCAAGTTCGCCGCAGCAATTTCCTGAGACTTACGGAACATCTCTGCTACGAGAATTTGAGAGGCAAGAGATGTATCTTTCACCAAGCTAATGAATGAATTCGATAACGGCGGAATCGATACACGCACAGCCTGTGGTAAAATCACGCGGACGAGTGTTTTGCGATGCGTCATCCCGATTGAATAGCCAGCCTCCCATTGTCCTTTTGGAACGGAAAGGACGGATGCGCGGATAATTTCTGATGCATACGCACCTACGTTTAATGAAAACGCAATAATGGCACTTGGATATGGATCCAGTGTGATATTAAATGTCGGAAAGAAATAGAAAATAATAAACAATTGCACAAAAAGCGGCGTTCCACGAACGGCCGACACATAGATAGAGAAAATCCATCTGAGAGCTTTAATTTTAGACATTCTAGCAAGAGCTGTCACAAGCGCGATAAATATACCAATGATAAAGGCAATCATGGCGAGGGGAATTGTATAATAAATCCCCTGCATCACCATTGGCCAGAAAGATTGCTGAAGAAGATCCCAAGGAATGACGACTCCTAGGATATTATTTTGTAACATCTTCACCAAACCATTTCTTCGAAATCTTTGCGAGTGTACCGTCTTTCTTCATTTCTTTTAATGCGCCATTCACTTTGTCAACGACTTCGCCGCTGCCTTTTCTGAATGCGAAATAAGTTTCTTGAGGATCTCCCGTTTCAAATGCAACTTTTAGGTTTTTGTTCCCGCTTGTTTTCAAGTAATTCAATACGGCCAATTTGTCATTGAACGTCAGATCAGCACGTCCTTGCTGAATCAATTGAATGGATTGTGCAAGACCTTCAACGCCTTCAATCTTAGCACCAGCATCTGTTGCTAGTTTATTGTAGTTACTTGTTAATGATTGTGCTGCTTTTTTCCCTTTGACATCAGATAGTTTCTTGATGTCATTGTTATCTGATTTTGTCACAACAATGGCTTGAGACGTTGTGTATTTATCAGAGAAATCGTATTGCTTTTCACGTCCAGTTTTACCAACTTGGTTCGCTACCACGTCAAAACGTTTTGAATTCAGTCCAGCAAACATGCTGTCCCATTGTGTTTCTTTGAATTCAGGTTTTAAGTCAAGACGTTTGGCTACTTCTGTGATGACTTCTACATCGTAGCCAGTTAATTTATCTGTCTTTTTGTCATGGAAGGTGAAAGGAGCATAAGTACCCTCTGTTCCGATCGTTAATACACCTTTATCCTGAATGGATTTCCAAAGGTCACCCGATTCCTTAGACCCAGATTGTTTATTAGCGTTGTCGTTTGCGCCAGATCCACATGCAGTGATCAATGCAACACAAGCGCCTAAAATAATGGCAAAGAACATTTTTTTCATTTTATTCCCCACTTTTCTTGTTGGTATTTACAACATATGATCTTACAGAGAAGCAACCTAAAAGTAAAGCATTTGAAATTATCTTGAGCGAATCTCCCCAACTTTATGCCTGCAAATGCTCCATTCTTATATGAAATCGTCGAACTTACACTGCTATGAATATACCCAAATGAAAAGGATGCTCAAACTAAACATGTTCATGTGATCGGCATAAATGGAAAAAGCAAAATCAACGGATACGTGTGTATTTTAAAAAATGCTATATTTTATGAACCATTTCATATGCTAATGTGCTATGATTAATCCGGAAAAGTATTTTAATGTCAATTTTTCCATTTGATTCAAAAAATGATGCAAGCAGCAATACTCGTATACCTTCAGTAATATGGTCTGAGAGTCTCTACCTAATTCCCGTAAAGAATTAGACTACGAGAAGATTGCTACTTAATCTTACTTATAGGAGAATTGAAAGGAACTACATCCATATTATATTGTTGGAATTTTCTAACGAACGACTTCTGTGCTTTGTTTCAATCATGTATTCTTTAAGACCAAGATCAGGTAGAACTTCTCATGCCATGTAGTGATATGGTGGCAGGTTCTCTTTATCTTGGTTTTTTATTTGTCCATAGACTGAATGTATAGAGAAGGTAAACAAATTCTACTAACCAAAAATGCAACATGGATTCGAAGTTGAAAACAGAAGGGATGATGGTTGAAATTGAAAACAGAACAAAGTGTGAAACAGTTGAGTTTGTACAGTGATGAATATTTTGAACATCGATATGACATTTATAAGGAATTAAGAAATGAAGCCCCTGTTTGCTGGAATGAAGAAATGAAGTCGTGGTTCATCACAAGACATGCTGACATGACGACAAACCTTCCAGGAGATCGCTTTATCTCCAGTCAGGTCATTCCTTTAAAAATGAGTAATTTAGATGAAGGAGAAGATCAACACTTTAAGGATATCATTGACATTATTCAAACATGGATGGTGTATCATGACCGTCCTGATCATACCGAGCTAAGGGGTTACATGAATCGTGCCTTTTTAGTCAATGAAATTGAACTGATTACCCCTGAAATCAAAAAAATTGTCGCATCAATTATTGATCGTGTGCTAGAGAACAACACAGAATCATTTGATTTCGTAGAGGAAATTGCTCATCCTATTCCTGCAATGGTGCTCTGTAAAATGCTTGGTATCCCAGGAGGAGAAGTAGACAAGTTTATTAAATGGTCTGATGATATTGCTCTTTTTATGCAAAACTTTGTTGTATCTCACGTACCTAGTAAAGAAATAAGTGAACAAGTCAGAGGAAGCGTAAAAGAAATATATGCGTATTTATCAAATGCCATTGCTGAGAGAAGAAAAAAGAAGAAAAATGACTTGTTAAGCCGGCTGATCTCTGAGACACCGGGTGTGAATGGCGAGTTAACGGATGATCAATTAATTGCTCAGACGATGCATTTGATTTTTGGGGGTCATAAAATCCCGCAGTTTGTTCTTAGTAACTCCTTGCATTTGTTATTCAAAAATCAAGAGATTCTCGCCATGTTGAAAGAGGATATGTCGTTATTACCTAAAGTTTTAGATGAAACAATGAGGTTAGAAGGACCTATTCAATACATTGTCAGACACGCATCTTCAGATATTGAGTTACACGGAAAGCAAATGAAGAAGAATGATTCAGTTTATTTTTTCTTGGCATCTGCCGGGAGAGATGAGCGGGTTTTTGAACACCCTGATCAAATGGATATTACAAGAAAGGGCCCTCGTCATATGGCTTTTGGTGGAGGTTATCACACCTGTATCGCTGCAGCATTTGCTCGGGCAGAAATCATGGAAATATTAAAAGAAGTTATTACGCGATGTCCTGAAATACAGCCTTTATACGATCTTGAAAATCCGGAATGGACTTCTAACCCTACATTTACAGGGATATTACACATGGAAGTAAAAGTGACTAAGGATGAAGGATGACCTCATGTTGTTGACTCTTATGAAAGGAATGAACGTCATTTGCAAACATCACATCAAAAACCTGGAATCATCTTAATACATGAGATATATGGAGTAAATGATCATATGAGAAGTGTCATCCGATATTTTGAATTGGCAGGTTTTCACGTCTATTGTCCGCATTTATTAGGCCGAGTCAAATACTTTGATGATGACAGGGAGGGTGATGCATATCGTTACTTCATGAATGAAGTTGGTTTTGAGCGTTCGGTAGACATTGTCCTTCATTTGGCGAACGAGATAAAAACAAAAGATAAGGATATCAATCTATTTGTATTAGGTTTTAGCGTGGGTGCAACAGTAGCTTGGCTATGCAGCCAGCGTGGGGATTTGTTTTCAGGTGTAATCGGATTTTATGGTTCCAGAATAAGAGATTACGTCACGATTTCACCTGAGTGTGAAACATTGCTTTTTTTTCCTACCATTGAAAATTCCTTTCACCCTAAAGAAATGGTGAAAGTGTTGGAGGAAAAGAATGGCCTGTATGTGATGACGGTAGAGGGGAAACATGGATTTGCCAATCCATATTCTGAGGCTTTTGAAGCGGCATCCAGAGACCTCTGTTTTCAAAAAATGAGTGAATTTATAAAAACTAACTCAAATAGAGACAGATCGGCAGAGAGAATATGAAGGCTCACAAATGGATGTCCTTGCAGTTTTTTGGCTTCTTTTTCACATTCGGTATATTTGTACCTTACTGGTCTATATGGCTTGTATCAGATAAAAATTTCACGCCTGATCAAGCAGGTATTATTATTGCGACAGGGCTGGTGACCCGTGCAATGACTACCTTTTTTCTATTTCCACTGGCAAGTCAGTATATGAGCTTGGCACGTCTAAATCAATGGGTGGTTTTTTTATCGGTTCTTCTATTTGCTCTTCTCATCCCAGCAAATAGCTTTCCTGCGGTGATTGTGACTACCTTCTTCATTAGTTTGCTCTATCCAATGCCTTTAGCTATGCATGAAGCGATGGCATCAAAATTGATGAAGAAAGGAGAGATTTCGTACGGGCGAAGCAGATCTTATGGTTCTTTTGGATACATCGTGGCTTTGCTGCTTATGGGTGTCGTTATTTCTTTATTAGGAGAAAAAGTCATTATATACGTGATGATTTCGGGTTTGATGATATTTGCCCTATTGGCTTCTATAAGACCCCCAAGCACTTTACGAGAAAAGAATGAACGGGCAGGAATGAGCATTAAAAAACTTTTCCAGTCAAAATCATTTGTGCTTGTTCTGCTTCTTTGTGTCATTCTTCAATCGGCACATGCGGCATATTACAGTTATGCTGTGCTATTTTTAGGCGAAATAGGAGTTCAACCAGAGTATATAGGGTTTCTGTTGTTAATAGCAGTCATGGCGGAAATTGTCTTCTTTTTTATTTCTGATTCCCTTTTTAAAAAGGGTCAGGTGACGACTTTATTAATGTTTAGTGTCACGGCTTCTATTGTGAGGTGGACGTCCCTTTTTCTTTTTGATCATGTGCTGATTTTCATCATGTCGCAAATACTCCATGCCTTTACATTTGGACTAACTCAAGTTGCCTTTATGAAGTACTTGGATAAAAATATTCAGAATCAATTCTTTCCATATGCTCACGGGTTATACGCAGCTTTAGGTTTAAGTCTTGGCAACGGTATTTTAACAATAGTGAGCGGTTATTTATTTTCTTTATCATCTTCCTATGCATTCTTAGGAATGGCGATTATTTGTCTGCCGTGTTTTGTTTTCATTTATTTCTTGAAAGTGACATTAAAAAATCACGATCATAAAAAAAGTACTGAGGAGAGACAAATCCATGCGAATTAAAAAGGAGAAGGAGTATCGGGAGATAGAGGGGCAATTAGATCACATAATGAAAACGGATGTTTTTCAATTTTCACATGATCAATTGATACAAGTCAAAATCCATTATGCAGCTTCTTCACGCAGGCAGGGGGTAGCTCTGATATCAGAGAATGGATTTTTACTAGGGGGAAAGATCATTGCCTCAACTTTCATATTATGGGCGGATGAAATAAATCGTGAACATATGATTACATGTGTCGAAGGTACGATGAATTTATTTAATGTATGGGAAGAAGAGAGAATGCTTGGTTATCATGATCAATTGTCTGGTATGAGATTTGAAAAGAGACAAAATGATTATATATTATATCTATCATTGTCACGACAGCTATACAAAAGACACCTCTATGACATTCTCCCTTTCCCTTTTATCAGAAAGATCCATTAAAACAGATTTTTAAAAATAAACAGGAAACCAGTGTGTAAAAGTCTTCTAAAGACGCACGCTGGTTTTTTTACTGATAGCAGCAAAGATATTCATTTTGAGGGATGTTATTTGTGCGAACATTACTAAAATAAAGACTTTGAGACAGTGACCATAGAAGGAAGCATATTTATTATAAAAGATGTATAATTAGTAGGTTGTTTTGAAAATGGAATGAATCACATGGAGACATGTTTTGATAACAGAGCATCTTAGAAGAAGGAGGGCATCATTGTGGATGTTGGACAAAATCAGCCTGAACAATTGAAAAGAGCGATGACCTCCCGTCATTTATTTATGATTTCACTTGGCGGTGTCATTGGAACAGGCTTTTTCTTAGGGACGGGCTATACGATTGGACAAGCAGGTCCAGTCGGAGCCGTTCTTTCTTATATTGTGGGCGGATTGATTATGTATTTAACCATGCTGTGTCTTGGGGAGCTGTCTGTTGCACTTCCTGTGTCGGGGTCGTTTCATACGTATGCGACCAAATTTGTCAGCCCGGCAGCTGGTTTTGCTGTTGGCTGGATTTACTGGCTCGGCTGGGCGGCAACGGTCGCCCTTGAATTCTTATCAGCAGGACAGCTGATGAGACGCTGGCTTCCGCAAGTGGATGTGTGGATTTGGTGTCTCATATTCGGACTTTGTCTTTTCTTATTAAATGCCCGGTCGGCGAAAGCATTCGGGGAGTCGGAGTTTTTCTTTTCAACTATTAAAATTATTGCGATCTTACTCTTTATTGGCGTAGGCGGAGCAGCGATGTTTGGTTTTATTCAAACAACGAGCGGTGAGCCCGCACCGTACTTCAGTCATTTTGTGAGTGATGGGCTGTTTCCCAATGGATTGCTCGCTGTTGTGGTCACAATGATTACGGTGAACTTTTCGTTTCAAGGGACAGAGCTGATCGGGATTGCGGCAGGAGAAAGTGAAAACCCTGAGAAAACCGTTCCCCGCTCGATTCATCATACCGTATGGCGTACACTCGTCTTTTTCGTCTTATCGATTTTCGTCTTAGCGGGTATGGTGCCTTGGAAGGAAGCGAGTGTGCTAGAAAGTCCATTTGTTACTGTGTTTGAAAGAACGGGCATTCCTTTTGCAGCAGACATCATGAACTTTGTTATTATCATTGCTTTGTTATCTGTTGCTAACTCTGGCTTGTATGCATCAACGAGAATGTTGTATTCCTTATCGAAGGAAGGAATGGCAGGAAAAGCATTTAGATGCGTCAATCAGCGCGGTATTCCGATGAATGCCCTACTGCTCACCTTCCTATTTACAGGGATTTCTCTCTTATCCGGATTCTTTGCAGAGAAAACGGTATTTGCATGGATCGTGTCCATTGCCGGCATGAGTGCCCAGACAGGCTGGATCACGATTACATTATCACAGCTGCTTTTCCGTAGAAAATACTTGAAAGCAGGCGGAAAGCTGGAAAACTTAAAATTTAAAACGCCTCTTTATCCGGTGCTGCCAATCATTGCGATCACACTGAATACCATCGTGTTGGTCAGCCTTGCCTTTGATCAAGAGCAGCGTATCGGGCTATATGTCGGCGTACCGCTCATGATCATCGGGTATGTTGTCTATCACCGCTATGTGAAAAAGCATCAGGCACAAAGTGAGCCGCTGAAGCTGCAGATCCGCGGAGATGACGAGATCCGGTTTTAAAATCAAAAAACACTAAATTTAAGATATTTAAAAACACCTCTGATCTTAATCTGAAGGTGTTTTTTTCTTGAAGTGATTCTGGAAAGTACTATTTAACTGAGCTGTAGTTCTCAACTAACCAACAAAAGTTAGTTCATATCCTGCTGTTTAAAATCTTGTTGTTCTAAATTTTGGAGCTTATTCTGATATCCTACGTTATTATTACCCCAAAGGTTCTCGTAATCCCATCCTGTTAGCGCTTTCAAAACACTTCTTGTTTCATCATCAGCCTGTTCCATTGAACCATTATTCTTTAATCTATTCATTTCATTAATCATAATGGAATGAGTTTTCTTAGATAATTTAAATCTAAATGAAATAACTAAACTAATACCGACTAGCCCTACAGTTCCGAAAAACAGAATACCTACAATCCCATTTATTGCTGTAGTAGACTGTGTCGTCGCATTTGCAACGAATCCACTTTCCTGTAAAATAACGCCTACCAAGAATGTGGCTAAAGCTGTAGTACTCTTGCGTGTAAAAGTCATAATACCTGCAAATATTCCTTCTCTTCTTTTACGAGTGACCATTTCATCTACATCAGGAATGAAAGTGTAAATATTCCATGGTATATAATATAATCCACTCTTTCCGATTCCTAAGATCACAGAGAAAGCATACAGCGCTATAATCATATAAGTTGGTTGTGTGAAGTATAAAAATATATAACCGCTTATACATGTAATAATAGCAATATAAGATATTTTCAAAGATGGCGCAGGACCTATTTTAATCACGAGCCAACCAAACAATATTGTACATACCATTTGAAGTAATGAACCAATAGATAATAAATCGGCTGCGAGCACTGCATCTTTATTTAAAGAAAACACAACAAAGTAGACAAAGACAGCGTTTAAAATATCCATGGCCGTAAACGAACAAATATACATCGTGAGGTGCTGACGGAAACTTCTAATTCTAAAAGTAGATGTTAAGTCAATCATGAATTTTTTTATGGATTCTATAGCAGGTACTTTTTCTACATCATGAGGTTCTATCATGTCTTCTTCTATTTTACGTTCCCATGTTGTTCTATGTGTAATTAATAATGCAGCCATAAAAATAAAGGTGAAGATAATCCCATTGTAAAGAAAAACTTGAGGTGAATCTTTTCCGAATATTTCGAATAATCTGCCTGGAATAAAGGTAGCTAAAAATGTTCCTAGTCCTGAATAGATTAATCTTATTGTTGAGAGCTTGGTCCGTGCATTAAAATCATTAGTCATTTCAGCTCCAAGTGTTTCAAATGGAATTAATACCATTGCTGCAAGGAATTCTAACAAAATATAAACCGTTAGATAGTACCAGTAATTCATATCAGAAATCCAAAGAAGAGAATAAATCACCATCAAAGGGCTTCCAACTAGTAAAAAGAATCTTCGTCTTCCAAATTTTTTCCCAAGTCTTGTACGACCAAAATTGTCAGTGATATGGCCCATAATTGGGCTTGCTAGAGCATCAATAATACGAGCAATTGCAATAATAGATCCTGCTTCAACAGGGGTAAGACCACAGTATGTAATGAAAAAATATAACATCCATGCGCCTATTATAGCGAATGCTCCCCCTCCAAATAAATCCATTGTTCCATAACCAATATAATTTTTGAGTGTTAGTTTCCTGTTCTCAGTCTGCATTCTTATTTCTCCTTTCCAAGCCTACTTATAAATTTAAAAAAACATATAAAATAAAGATGCATGACAAGGAAAAAAATAAAAATATTAAACACCTGAATACGCCATAAAACCTCCATCAACAGGAATGGTCACTCCGGTAACAAATGCTGACATATGATCATCAACAAGCCATAATAGGGTACCAAGAAGATCTTCTGGCGTACCAAACCTTCTCATTGGTGTGTTCGAAATAATCTTATGAGACCTTTCTGTATAATCTCCTTCTTCATTTAGAAGAAGGTTTTTATTTTGTGAGGTTAAAAAGAAGCCCGGTGCAATAGCATTTACTCTAATTCCTGCCTCAGCCATATGAACAGCTAACCATTTGGTGAAATTTTCAATTGCTGCTTTTGCCGCGCTATAAGCAGGCACTTTGGTCATTGGAGAAGGGGCACTCATAGATGACATGTTGATGACAACTGCTCCCTTTTGATGAACCATATTTTTAGTGAAAATTTGTGTAGGAATGAAAGTCCCCATAAAATTTAAATCAAATACATGTTGCACACTATCTGTACTTAAATGAAAAAAAGTATTTAACTTAGGATTAGTAAGGTCTTCTGTTTGAAATATTTCGTTGGTTGTATTTGCACTTGAGTGATTACCACCAGCTCCATTTATCAATATTGTACATATGCCTAATTCCGCTGTTACAATCTTCTCGGCTTGTTCAACACTCTCTTTATTCATCACATCACATTTAATCGCAATCGCTTTCCCGCCCATAAGGTTAATTTCTTCGGCTACCTTTTCACCCTTTTCGACTGTTCTATTTAAAATAGCCACAGACACGCCATGTCTAGCAAGTTCCTTTGCCATGGCGCTGCAAAGTACTCCACTTCCACCTGTTATGACAGCTACTTTACCATCTAAATTTTTATTTACCATGTAGCTTCCTCCTTTGCTTCTTTTCGTACAGAATGTTTATTTTTAAAAGCATCCCAAGCTCCCCACAAATACATAATTCCAAGTGCTCTATCATAAAGACCATATCCAGGCCTACATTGCTCATCCCAAATGTGTCTTCCATGATCGGGCCTGCAATAACCTTTGAATCCGCTTTCATAATAAGCGTGTATAATGGCTGAAACGTCTACTGATCCATCTTTTGATCGATGCGATGTTTCAACAAAGTCCCCATTATCATATACACGTACGTTTCTTATATGAGTAAATGGTATTCTATCAATAAATTCGTGAATCATAGAAACTAAATCATTTTCTAAGTTTGCTCCTAAAGATCCTGTACAGAGCGTTATACAATGATGTGGGCTGCTATTTAGTTGTAAAACTTTTCTGATGTTTTTTTGGTTAGTTACTATTCGAGGTAGACCAAAGACAGGCCAAGGTGGATCGTCAGGATGAATAGCCATTTTAATATCATGAAGTTCTGCAATTGGAATAATCTGATCTAAAAAATATTTCAAATTGGCCCATAAATCATCTTCTGTTATATTTCTGTAGGCTTCAAAAAGTTGTTGAAGGTGATTTAACCTCTCTGGTTCCCAACCTGGCATGGTTAAACTGGAGTTCTCACTAATTTTATTTACTAAATCTTTCGGATCAATATCTTTAATTCGACTGTGTTCATAAAATAGAGCTGTAGAGCCATCAGAAAGTGTTTTATTTAAGTCTGTACGGATCCAATCAAATACAGGCATAAAGTTATAACAGATGACTTTAACACCGACCTTTGCTAGCTTCTGAATTGTTTTCTTATAATTTTCTATGTATCGATCTCTAGTTGGAAGTCCGAGCTTAATGTCTTCATGAACATTCACGCTTTCAACCACTTCAATATGAAGGTTATGTTTATCAGCTAATTTTTTCATTTCTAAAATTCTTTCTATTGGCCACTCTTCTCCTACGGGCACATCATGCAGTGCCCAAACAATTCCTTCCACTCCTGGAATCTGCTTTATTTGTTCCAGTGTTATCGTGTCGTTTCCTTCTCCAAACCATCTAAATGTCATCCTCATCTACCATCACCCCTATAAGTAACAACCTATTTTTATTTAAAATAATTTGGATATTCTTTCTTCAATAATTCTTTATCAATAAGTGCAATTTTCAAATGCTCTTCCATGATTTTTTCAGCTTGATTAGCATCTTGATCTTGTATAGCTTTGAAGATATTTACATGTTGAGAAAAAATATCATCCCAATTATAATCCGTTACTAGCCTTAACATGCGACTCCTATTAAAGTGTACATTCATCTGTTGAATAACTAACCATGTTTTTTCTTTTTTACACCGTTTGAAAATAGTTCTATGAAACTCCTCATCCAATTCAAACATTTTTTTATAGTCTTTTTTCTTAACGCAAATTTTTTGCATACTTAAATTCATATCTAAATCATTAATCAACTCTTCAGAAAGGTCCTGACAGGCTAGTCTAATCACTGCCTTCTCGAGATGTTCTCGCATAAACCGTGCTTCCTCCACAAGGTTCAAATCAATTAAAGAAACAAATGTACCTCGTTGAGGATAGATGCTTAACAATCCTTCTTGAGATAATTTTAAAAAGCTTTCTCTTACAGGAGTTCGACTCACATTAAATTGAACTGATATTTCTTTTTCAGAAATATTTGTCCCAGGTGGAAGCTTCAGGCTTAATATTTGATCTTTTAGCATATTGTAAACTTGTTCCCTCGTAGAGAGGTTTTGGTTTTTAAAATCAATATTCATTATTCTAATCTCCTTTCTCTAACATACTACCATACAAGTGCATTAGAATGGTAGATGCTAATTTCATTTTTCTGAATATTTGTACTGTGAGCATTTATAACTCTTGATGATGCCAACCATGTAAGACATGATCAATCATAAAAGTGGGAGAAATTAAAAAGAAAATTCAAAAAACTATACAAAATTTAAAAAGGTTGAGTTATAATGTTTTTGAGCTACCATACTAGTATAACTAGAATATTATTAAAACAAACGGTGCTCTGATCGATAAGTTAGGTGAATCATTAAGTTTTTTTGAAAGCGCTATCTCGTTATTAGAAGTGAAAATTTATCTTCTTGCAGAAGGGAAAGATTGATATGTCCAACATCGCAATTATAGGAACTGGATCTATTGCAACTGCCCATATCGAGGCTTATCTTGCAATGCCTGAAATGAGTAAAATTGTAGCTTTAGCTGATATTTATCCTGAAAAAGCAATGTCTGCAGCAACAAAATATAACCTAGAAGCACGAGTTGTCGCTAACTACCAAGAGTTATTGAATGATCCTACTATTGATGCCGTTTCCATTTGTACACCTCCTTATATGCACGCAACCATTGCCATCGATTTTCTTAAAGCAGGCAAACATGTCTTAGTAGAAAAACCTATGGCTTCTTCTCTAAAAGAATGTGACGAAATGATAAAAGCATCTATTGAAAGCCAGAAGCTTTTATCTGTTGTTGCTCAAAACAGGTTTATGACGCCAATTATGAGATTAAAACATGTCCTTGATCAAAACCTAATTGGAAGAATCGCTCATACTCAAGTTGATTCTTTTTGGTGGCGTGGTCATAGTTATTATGATTTATGGTGGCGCGGTACATGGGAAAAAGAAGGTGGAGGTTGTACACTGAATCATGCTGTCCATCATATTGATATGTTGCAATGGATGTTAGGATTGCCGACTGACATTTTTGCAGCAACTAGTAATACCTTGCATGATAATGCAGAGGTTGAAGACCTTTCTATTGCTGTACTTCGCTATGGAAATGGTAGCTTAGCACAAGTAACCAGTTCTGTTGTTCATCATGGAGAAGAACAACAACTGATTTTTCAAGGTGAAAAAGCTAGAGTATCTGTCCCATGGAAAGTAAATGCTCAAATGGCTAAAGAAAATGGATTTCCTCAAGAGAAAAATGATGAGGATTTAGAAAATCGTATTCAGGAAGCTTTTAATCAATATCCAGAATTACTATTTGAAGGGCATAAAGGACAAATAAATAATTTTTTAATGGCTATCAAGGGTAACCAGAAGCTTCTAATTGATGGATCAGAAGGAAGAAAAACACTAGAACTTATTACAGCCATCTATAAATCTGCAAATCTAGGTGTTCATGTGAAGCTTCCTCTTTTAGCAGACGATCCTTTTTATACACGTGAAGGAATGCTCGCGAACGTTAAGCATTTTTATGAAAAACAAAGCAGTGTAGAAAATTTTTCAGACGATACGATAACCGTTGGAGGAAATTACGAGAAAAAATGAGTCTAACGCTTTTAAGTTATCAGTATTAAAAATAAACTAGCTAGCTTGAGGAGGAACAATCATGCAGAAAAGTGATGGAATGAATTATGCTCCTAAGGGAAAAAGTGCCCCTGTCGTTACAGAAGGACAATTCGTAATGGCAGCTATAGGTCTTGATCATGGACACATCTATGCAATGTGCAATGGATTAACTGAGGCTGGGGCTACATTAAAATGGGTTTATGATCATGATCAGAAAAAAGTACAAGCATTTTGTAAAGCATATCCGGAGGTACAGGTAGCCAAAAGTGAGAAAGAAATTCTCGAAGATCCAGATGTAAGGCTCGTGGCAGGCGCAGCCATTACATCTAAACGCTGTGATTTAGGAATGCGTGTTTTAGATCATGGTAAGCATTACTTTACGGATAAATCCCCTTTTACAACGTTAGAACAATTGGAGCTTGCTCGTAAAAAAACAGCTGAAACGGGGCTTAAATGGGCTGTTTATTATAGTGAACGTTTGCACGTAGAGAGTGCCGTATTTGCTGGTCAATTGATTGAACAAGGAGCCATTGGAAAAGTGGTACAAGTTCTCGGAACTGGCCCGCATCGTAGTAATGTAGAAAGCAGACCAAGCTGGTTTTTTGAAAAGGAATATTATGGAGGTATTCTGTGTGATATTGGTAGTCACCAAATTGAACAATTCCTTTTCTATTCTGGCGCAAAAGATGCAAAAGTTGTACATAGTAAAGTGGGCAATTATAAACATCATCAATATCCAGAATTAGAAGACTTCGGTGATGCTACTTTGATTGCTGATAATGGGGCTACAAACTACTTTAGAGTAGACTGGCTGACTCCTGATGGCCTTAGCACTTGGGGGGATGGGCGCACATTCATTCTTGGAACAGATGGGTATATTGAAATTCGCAAATACGTAGACATAGCAAGGGATAAAACAGGAGACCATTTATATTTAGTAAATCAACAGACAGAGCAACATTTTTCTCTAAATGGAGAAGTAGGATTCCCTTACTTTGGTGAACTTATTTTAGATTGTTTAAACGATACTGAAAATGCTATGACTCAAGAACATACTTTTAAAGCCGCAGAACTATGCTTAATTGCACAACGAGACGCAATCTACGTAAATACGGAGTTTGAATTAAGTAAGATCTAAAAAAGTAAGGTGTTATTTTTGTTAATAACACCTTATTTCATTTAATTGAGATTTTCTAAACATAAGTTTGAAGGATAAAGAAACAATAAAATGCATAGAGGTGACGATATTGTCTACATTCCTAAGCGAAGATATGATGCTTAATCACGAAAGTTCAAAAGTTCTTTATCATGATTACGCGAAAAATATGCCAATCTATGATTTTCATACGCATTTAATGGCTGATGAAATGGCTACTAACAAAAAATATGAAAATATGACTGATATTTGGCTTAATGGAGATCACTATAAATGGAGGGCTATGCGATGGTTAGGCGTAGAAGAAAGATTGATCACGGGAAATGCAAGTGACAAGGAAAAATTCTTAGCTTGGGCCCGAACGGTTCCATATACAATAGGAAACCCTCTTTATCATTGGTCACATTTAGAATTAAGTCGTTATTTCAATATAAATGAGTTGTTCTCAGAAAAAAATGCACATAAAGTTTGGGATATCTGTAATGAGAGATTAAATGAAAGTAACATGTCCACAAATGGCATTTTAGAAAAATTTAATGTAAAAGTTGTATGTACGACTGATGATCCAATCGATCCTTTAGAAATTCATCAAATCATACGTAAAGATGTCGGAATTACAACTAAGGTCCTACCTACATTTAGACCGGATCATGCTTTAAATATTGAACAATCAAATTTTGTGAATTATATAGAAAAATTAGGTGATTCAATCAACGGCGTTGTTTTAACATATGAAAACTTTATCGCTTCATTACATTCACGAATTGATTATTTTCACGCAAATGGATGCAGAATTTCTGATCATGGTTTTGAAATATTTCCATTTTCACCAGCTACTGATCAAGAAGTGTCTTCTATATTTGTACGTGCTCTGCAAGGAAAAACACTATCCTTAGAGGATATAAATAAATTTAAAACAAACACTCTTATTCACTTGAGTAAAAAATATCATTCTCTTCATTGGACCATGCAATTACACATAGGTGCTTTAAGGAATAATAACACACGAATGTTCAAGTTAACGGGAAAAGATAGTGGGTACGACTCTATGTCTGACTTCCACCTAGCAAGACATTTAAATGGTTTTTTAAATGAATTAGACAAAGATAACCTTTTACCTAAAACCATTATCTATAACTTAAATCCCGTTCATAATGCGATTGTGGCCTCTACTATAGGGAATTTTCAGTCTTCTGATGCCAGAGCAAAAATTCAATTTGGATCTGGGTGGTGGTTTAATGATCAAAAAGACGGCATGCTAGATCAAATGAAAACATTATCTAATATAGGTTTGCTTAGCACTTTCGTAGGGATGCTTACAGATTCAAGAAGCTTTTTATCGTTCCCTCGCCATGAATATTTCAGAAGAATTTTATGTAATTTATTTGGGACTTGGATAGAAAATGGTGAGCTTCCAAGAGATTACGAATTTATAGGAAAGATAGTCAAAGATATTTGTTATAACAATGCCGTGAATTATTTTAACATTGAAATAAATGAGACAGTACCAATAAAAACGAATTAATAATATATGAAGAATGATGATAAATAAAGTAAAAAACTGGACATGAAGTACTCATGTCCAGTTTTTTATTAATGAACGCCTTTCATCGCTTTCTTAATCACTGGTGTTAGTAATAGCATCACAACACATAAAACGATGGCAAGCAAACCGATAATACCGAAATAGACGGTTTCTGGCACTTTATCAAACAGTTTGACCACTTGCGCATTGATCGCCTGTGCCATCGCATTTGAAAGGAACCAAAGGCTCATCGTTTGAGCTGAGAAGGCAGCAGGTGCGAGCTTTGTTGTCGCTGATAAACCAACTGGTGATAAGCAGAGCTCTCCGATCACGACGAGGAAGAAGCTCAGAACAAGCCATAATGGGCTCACAAGTGTATTTGGACCTGACATGTATGCAGGAATGATCATGATAATGAAGGATAATCCTGCAAACAGAAGGCCAAGTGAGAACTTAATTGGGGTAGATGGCTGTTTCTTCCCAAGTCTGACCCATAACCAAGCAAACACTGGAGACAGCAGCACAATAAAGATCGGGTTCAATGATTGGAACCACGAAGAGGCTAGTGTCATCCCAAGGAAATTCAAGTTTGTTCGTTGATCCGCATATGTGGCTAGAATGTTTGAGCCTTGTTCTTGAATCGCCCAGAACATCACCGCAGCAAGGAACAATGGAATATAAGCGAGAACTCTGGATTGCTCCACTTCGCTTGTCTTTTTACTGAAGTACATGATAATGAAGTAAACAATCGGAATGAGCACACCAAGAACACTGACAAACCAAGTAAATAGATTAATCGTAAGTGCGCCTGTTTGAATGCCAATGACCGCAAAAACAGCGAGCACAATTACAACCAATGTCCCGTAAATTTTGAAGTTCTTACGTTCAGCAGCTGATAATGGATTTGTGACATAAGTGCCGGCAAGGCCAAGGTTCGGCTTTTTTGTTATCACAAATGTAATGAGTCCAACAAGCATCCCAACGGCAGCGAGTGAGAATCCGAGATGGAAATTCACTTTTTGACCGAGTGTTCCGACAATTAATGGGGCAATAAAGCCACCCATGTTGATCCCCATGTAGAAAATACTAAAGCCGGAATCCCTGCGTGAATCCGTTTTTGTATACAGGTCGCCAACAATATTTGAAACGTTCGGCTTCAGAAGACCTGTCCCAATAATAATCAGTCCCATACTAATAAAGAGCGCTGTTGCTCCGCTTGGCAAAGCCAAAATCACGTGGCCAAGCATAATGAACACTCCGCCATAAAAGACCGTACTGGACGAACCGAATACCCGGTCGGCGAGCCATCCGCCAATAATTCCTGACATATAGACAAGCGCACCGTAGACAGACATGATCGAATTGGCTGTCGTCTGGTCAAAGCCTAGACCGCCTTTTGTTACCTCTGTGTACATATAATAAATAAGCAGTGCACGCATGCCGTAATAAGAGAAACGCTCCCAAAATTCAGTGAAAAACAACGTGTAAAGTCCTTTAGGATGTCCAAAAAACCCTTTTTGAGGAACACTTTTAACAATTTTATCGTGGTCAATTGTAGACATGGCATAGATCCTTTCTTAAAAAAAGAGATATGAGGAAAATGATATTCTTGTATAGTTATTGTGTCGATATAAAACTATTCTAAAACAGGAAAATGTTAGTTAAATAGGCGTTAATACTCAAAAAAACGAAAAATTTAATTAAGTATAAATTACCAGAAAACTATTCTGGAAGAATTTATTTAAAATTTGAAATAATGTACAAGCAAACCTTTTACACATGCATAGGATGACGTGAGGACATGTGTGAAAAGGAGGGTTTAGGTTGGGGGAATTGAATGAATCTGATCTAAAAAAACCTGTTGTCAATGTACTAGATTTTGGTGTGATCGCCGACGGAAAAACGGATTGTACAGCTAAGCTCAATGAATGTTTAGAGTGGACAAAAGCACAAGGGTATTCCCACGTCTGGCTGCCGAGCGGCACGTATTTAATAGATGCAGTGTATAGAGGTGATCCATTTTTTCCTTTTCGAGGTGCGGGTATACGGGTGCCAAGTCATATATATATTGAAATGGCGTCTGACGCTGTGATAAAGGTAAAACCAAATGATTCGTGGGGGTATGCGGCCTTTTATATAGGAAATGTTCAGCATGTGACCATCAGGGGCGGACGAATTGAAGGGGATCGTCATGAGCATGTGTACAAGTCGCTTCCTTCTGAACGAAAAACCCATGAGTGGGGCCTTGGGATATGTATTGAAGGTGCCTCCCATGTGGAGGTCAATCAAGTGCAAATTAATAATTGTACGGGAGACGGTATCATTGTCAGTCCCCATGGTATATTGCCTCAGGTCGAATCGTACTCGCCTGCTTCGTCTATTCATATTTCTGGCTGCACCATCACAGATTCAAGGCGCAACAATATCTCAATTACAGGCTGTGACGGGGTCATTGTGGAGGACTGCCTGCTGGAAAGAGCGGGAGTAAACGGGGTCGAGCCGAGAATGGGCATTGATATAGAAGGCTATGGAGAAAATGCGGTGAATATGGAGGAGCCACTGAATATTCAGATTCGAAACAACATCGTCAGAGGAGGAGCCGCAAGCTCTATCTATAACTTCAACGGCTATGGTGTGATCATTGAAGGCAATCATACAGACAGCAGTATCTCCTATGGCTTCTCCACCGAAACAATCATTGCCAACAATTTGATCCGCGCAGTGGGAGGAGGCGTAACAAAAGCAGGGATTACAAGTTTAGGGGTCTCACTTGGTCAAACGGAAAACAATGTGGTCATTATTGGCAATATGATTGAGGGGTTTGAAAAAGGGATAGACGTGAGGGGAGACAGCGTTCACATTACAGGCAATAAGATCAGTCTTTTTGAAGATGCGGCTGTGTCCGTTTATATGGCGAATCGTATTCTAATAGAAGGAAACCATATTGAATCAGGGATGAATACCCGGCAAAGAAGCGCATCGCTGCGTATCTATCAATCGGATAGTGTCGTTTTTTCAAACAATACGGTTTACTCTGTCATTGATGCGGCCATGGTGAGAGGAACGAATATCTTGATCCAGCATAATCAATTCAAAGAGTTCAGCAGGGGGATATGGGTGCAGGAAGGGGAAGCTGGAATCAATGGCAATCACTTTATTCAAGAAGGACACTCTGAGCTTGCGTCTTCGTATACGATCAGTGTCACCGGAAATGCAAGGGCTTTCATCTGGCAGAATCGCTTTAAGAACTACCAAAACTACGCCGTATACAGCAGCACGATAGGGGCATTAGAAATTAAAGACAATTCCTTTGAAGAAAGTTCTTTATACGTGGTGATGTATATTAAAAATGGTTCACCACAAATTGGAGATAACCGTTTCTATTTAAATCGATCGATCGGACAGCCGACGGCGATCTTTATTGATCAGGCTGACTCTGCTCGTGTGCTGCGGAATAACATCATCAATATATCCCCTCAAAAAGCGATTGCCATCCGAACCATGTCATCAACTCATTCCGTGATTGCTCACAACATGCTGGAGCGCAGTCAAGTGATGACACATTCCACAGACCGGCTCATCGGAAATATTGAGATCGATACACCGTCATGAGCCTGTAAAATCCCTTATTTTGGAGGTTCGGAAGGCGGTTGACAATCCTGTAAAAAGGGCATATAGTAATAATTATTTTTCATTTTTCGCAACATTTTGCCCTTTTTTTATTGATAAAACCGATTAATTCAATCAGAAAAATGTATCATATAAGGACTTCAGTTTGATACATGCAGGATATAGAAAGGATGAAGTACAAGTGCCACAGCCAAAAAGGAAGCTCAAACTAGGCGTATTCATCGCAGGAACTGGACATCATGTTGCCTCTTGGAGACATCCGAATGCAGTACCAGATGCAGCTATGAATCTTGATTATTTTAAACAATTAGCGAAAAAGGCAGAGGAAGGAAAAATGGATTTGTTCTTTTTAGCTGACAGCTTATCCATTAATCAAACCTCTCATCCGAACGTATTAACGAGATTTGAACCGCTCACACTGCTTTCGTCCATTGCTGAGTCTACTTCAACAATTGGATTAGCAGCAACAGCATCCACTACATATAGTGAGCCTTTCCATATTGCAAGACAGTTTGCTTCCCTTGATCATTTATCGGGCGGAAGAGCGGCATGGAATGTGGTCACATCTTCTATTGAAGAAACAGCGAAAAATTTTAGCGGGGAAGAGCATTTAGCACATCATAAACGATATGAGCGGGCAGAAGAGTTCGTTGATGTCGTCAAAGGTCTATGGGACTCTTGGGAGGAAGACGCTCTTGTCAGAAACAAGGAAACGGGTGAATTCTTTGAGCCTGGTAAGCTTCATGAACTCCAGCACAAAGGTGAGTTCTTCTCAGTTAGGGGACCGCTCAACGTATCACGCACGCCTCAAGGACAGCCAGTGATCATTCAAGCAGGATCTTCTGATGATGGCCAAAAGCTTGCAGCGAAGACGGCTGAGCTTATTTTCACTGCACAAAATGATCTCGATAAAGCGAAGGAATTTTATCAAAGCTTGAAGGGGAAAGTAGAAGCTGCTGGTCGTGCAAGAGAGGACGTCAGCATCATGCCGGGTATTTTCCCGATTATTGCTGATACAGAGGAAGAAGCCCAAGCGAAATATGAAGAATTACAGGAGCTGATTGTTCCTGAGATTGGGCTGAGCATTCTGCAAAACTACTTAGGTGGAATTGATCTGTCTCAGTATCCTTTAGACGGACCGCTGCCAGAGATCGATCCAAGCACGTCAAATGCGGTGAAAAGCCGTTTTGATTTAGTGATGAATATGGCGAGAAAGGATAATCTGACCATTCGCCAGCTCTATCAATCTGTTGCTGGTTCTCGCGGTCATAATATTTTCATTGGAACGCCGGAGCAGCTGGCAGATGTGATGGAAACATGGCTCACTGAAGAAGCAGCAGACGGCTTTAATGTGATGCCGCCGCTCTTGCCAGAAGGACTAGATGTGTTCGTAGACCGCGTCGTCCCAATCCTTCAGGAACGAGGCTTATTCAAAACGGATTATACAGGACAAACCTTACGAGAAAATCTTGGATTAACAGAGCCAAAAAATCGATACACGATATAAGGGTGGGGTGACTAACGTTGGGATACACGTTTCGTCTGGCAACAGTGGCAGATATAGAGGCGCTGCTTGAATTGACAACAAGAGCCTATGAGCCAATTCGTGAGCTCGGCATCCAGTTCCAAGCAGCACATGCTGATTTCGCTCTCGTTCAGAATAATGTACAAAAAAATCTTTGCTATGTGATGGAAGAAAACGGAGAGCTTCTATCCACCTTATCACTCCGTATGCCTTGGGGAGAGCAGCCAGGACCGTTCGGCGTCCCTCACATCTGGTGGTTTGCCTCAGAACCTGTCGCCAAAAAAGGGACAGGCTCTGCCTTGCTGGAATGGGTTGAAACCGAAGTGCTAAGGGATACACTAAAGGTACCGTACGTGTCACTAGGTACAGCTGATAAGCACCCGTGGCTTGTAGAAATGTATGAGCGCAAAGGCTATGTCAGAGCAGGAGAAAAGGATTTAGGCAAAGGTCACATCACGATTTATTTTAAAAAACAATTAAGATCAGATATCACACAACCATAAGACGAAAGAAGGTTTTCGAACATGAAAAACAAAAAGTGGCTAGTCGTTCTATTTGCAGCAATGCTGGCAGTTTTAGCAGCTTGCGGCGGCAACAATCAGAGTGAAGGCAAAGACGAAAAAGTATTAAAAGTAGGCGCTACAGGACAAAGCTATCCATTCGCTTATAAAGACAATGGCAAGCTTGTCGGATTCGATGTTGAAGTAACAGAAGCCATTGCGAAAAAGCTTGGCTACAAACTAGACTGGCAGCTGAGTGAATTCAGCGGACTGATGGGACAACTGACTTCTGGTAAGCTGGATACAGTGTCAAACCAAGTTGCCATCACAGACGAGCGTAAACAAACGTTTCACTTTACTGATACGTACGCTTACGCAGGAACACAAATCATCGTGAAAAAGGACAACAAAGACATCAAAGGTCTTGACGATTTAAAAGGAAAAACAGTGGCGGCGGTTCTTGGCTCTAACCATGCCAAAAACTTAGAGAGCAAAGACCCAGACAAGAAAATCAAGATTAAAACATATGAAACGCAGGACGGCGTACTAAATGAAGTGGCAAATGGCCGCGTAGATGCTTATGTCAACGGACGCAGTGTACTACTTGCACAAATTGAAAAAACAGGCCTTCCGCTGAAAATCGTAGGCAATCCAATTGTGTATGAAGAAGTAGGCTACCCATTTGCTAAAGATGAAAAGCATGACAAACTAAGAAAAGAATTTAACAAAGCCATTAAAGAATTAAGAGAAGACGGGACACTTAAAAAATTGTCTGAGAAATATTTCAAAGACGATGTCACAGTGCCAATTAAAAAATAACGACAGCGGCGGTGAAGAGCAGACATGAATAAAATTGATTGGCAGTATATGGTGACGGTTTTTCCGACATTGATTCAATACTTGCCGATAACGATCTTCATGGCGATTGTCTCCATGGTATTTGCCATTATCATTGGTGTGGTATTCGCTCTCATTACGAAAAACCGGGTACCTGTTTTATACCAATTTGCCAAGCTGTATATTTCTTTCTTCAGAGCGGTTCCAACCTTGGTTCAGCTCTTTCTCATTTATTTTGGTCTTCCGCAGCTATTCCCTGCGATGACCTCAATGGATGCTTTAACAGCGGTCATTATCGGATTAAGTATCAAAAACTCAGCATACTTAGCAGAAATTTTCAGAGCAGCTCTGAACTCAGTCGATGAAGGGCAGCTAGAGGCGTGCCTGTCTGTCGGCATGACAAAATGGCAGTCTTACGTCAGAATTATTTTCCCGCAGGCCATCAGAAATGCGATTCCTGCAACGGGGAATACCTTTATCGGTCTTTTAAAAGAAACATCTCTTGCCTTTACGATTGGTGTGGCAGAAATGTTTGCACAAGGGAAGATGATAGCATCGGCGAACTATAAATACTTTGAAACCTATTTAGCCGTAGGGATCGTGTATTGGGTGATGACGATCATTTATAGCTTCCTGCAGGACCTATTTGAACGAAAAATCAGCAAACCTTACCGGAATTAAGGAGGTGTGGACATGATCAAGCTCACCAATTTGAAGAAATCATTCGGCGACCTTGTCGTTTTAGACGGAATCAATCTCGACGTGGAAAAAGGGCAGGTTGTGGCCATTATCGGACCTTCTGGCTCCGGTAAATCCACCTTGCTGCGCTGCTTAAATTTATTAGAAACACCAGATGAAGGCACAATTGAAATTGGCGATGCGAAGCTCGATGCGTCCCAATATACACGTAAGGAAGCCCATCACCTGCGTCAGCAAACGGCCATGGTGTTTCAAAACTACAATTTATTTAAAAACAAGACAGCGCTACAAAACATTACAGAATCACTGCTTGTGACGAAAAAAATGACGAAGCAGCAGGCAAATGAAATTGGTATGAAACTGCTGAAGCAGGTAGGGTTAGAGCAAAAGGCTGACAGCTATCCAGTTACATTATCTGGCGGGCAGCAGCAGCGGATTGGGATTGCCCGTGCATTAGCTGTTGATCCACATGCCATTTTGCTGGATGAACCAACGTCCGCACTTGATCCAGAGCTTGTCTCAGGTGTGCTTCAAGTCATTAAATCCATTGCGATTCAAGAAACGACCATGATCATCGTTACACATGAAATGGCGTTTGCAAGAGAAGTGGCAGACCATGTGATTTTCATGGCTGATGGTCATATTATTGAGCAGGGGACGCCAACTGAGCTATTTGATGAAACAAAGAATGAACGGACGAAACGATTTATCCAAAAAGAAGCAGCGGCTGAAGAAGCATAAGCTGCTTTTTATTCTTTAGAGGGGTGATTGACAGTGAAATCAATAGGAAATGAAGCTTTAAACAAACGTTTAATCAACATGCGACGAGCGCTTCATGAGCATCCAGAACTGGCGTTTGAGGAATATGAAACGACAAAGAAACTGCGCGGCTGGTTAGAAGAGGCGGGGATCACTGTACTCGATATCCCAGCCCTGCAAACAGGTGTTGTCTGTGAAATCAAAGGAGAACAAGAGGGACCGACGATTGCCCTGAGAGCCGATATTGATGCACTTCCAATTGAAGAAGCATCTGGCGAACCATTTTCTTCAAAGGTACCGGGGAAAATGCATGCATGCGGTCATGATTTTCATACAGCTTCCATCTTTGGTGCGGCTCTTTTATTAAATGAGCGGAAACATGAGATCAAGGGAACGGTTCGCATCTTATTCCAACCGGCTGAGGAGGTTGCTCAAGGAGCGAAACAAGTCATAGATGCAGGCGTGTTAGATGGAGTCGATGCGATTTTCGGTATGCACAACAAACCTGATCTGCCAGTTGGCACCATTGGCATTAGAGAAAAAGCATTGATGGCAAGTGTGGACCGGTTTGAAATCGAGATTAAAGGAACGGGCGGACATGCGGGAATTCCAAATCACACGGTGGACCCTATTGCCATCAGCGGGCAGATCACAAGCGCCCTTCAGCAAATCGTCAGCCGCCGCATTAGCTCCTTGCATCATGCGGTTGTCAGCATCACACGTATTCAAGGCGGAACGTCATGGAATGTCATACCTGATCGTGTCGAGATGGAGGGAACCGTTCGGACGTTTGAGCCTGAAGTGAGAGCAATGATTCCAGAGCTCATGAAACAAATTGTGAGCGGGATTGCAGAAGGCTTTGGCGCAAAGGGCGAAGTGAAATGGCATCCTTATTTGCCTTCAGTGATGAATGATGAGCGCTTGACAAAGGTGGTAGAAGAAACAGCTGGTGCGCTTGACTTACCTGTCGTGCAGGCAGAGCAGTCACCGGGCGGAGAAGATTTTGCCCTTTATCAAGAACGCATTCCAGGCTTTTTTGTATGGATGGGAACAAGCGGTACGGAGGAATGGCATCACCCTGCGTTTACATTAAATGAAGATGCCCTTCCAGTTGCCGCTGCCTTCTTCGCTGAGCTTGCCGTTCGGGCATTGGAGTCTCGAGCATGGAGCTAACAAAACAACTGGCTGAGGCCGTGCTTTCTGCTGATCCGCTGCAAGATCAGCGGGCTGTTGAAATGGCTCGAAATGGTCTGCTAGATGCTGCGGCATCAGCGCTTGCTGCGAAAGAGGATGAAGGGATTCAGAAGCTGATGGCGCTTGTGGAACAGGAAGGCGGCGCCGCTCAGATTCCTGTTATGGGACAAGGGAAGAAGGTCAGCCGTCAATCCGCAGCGATGTTAAACGGCTACCTCATCCATGCCCTTGATTATGATGATGTTCATTCAGATGTGAGAGGACACCCAAGTGCGGTCATCATTCCATCACTGCTTTCACAGCTGACAGATAGCAAAGAGTATGGTGATCGGTTTTTAGCGGCCTACATCACAGGTGTCGAAGTGATGGCAAGGCTTGGCGAATCCATCGGCAAGGCGCATTATGAACGAGGCTGGCATAATACAGGAACACTTGGAGCCATTGCGGCAGTATGTGCCATTGGTTATTTGAAACAAGTCTCGCAGGAAGAGCTGACGAAAGCGATCGGCTTTGCTGGAGCGCAATCAGCTGGAATGCGAAAGCAATTCGGCTCTGATATGAAACCATTACAAGCCGGCTTAGCTGCTAAAACAGCGGTGTGGTCCATAGATTTAGCTTGTTCAGGTTTTGGCGGGAATGATTCAGTACTTGATGGCGCCCTTGGTTTCTTTTCACTTTATGGGGATCAGGAGCTGGCAGAAAGCCGATTACTAGAGGGCTATGGTTCTACATGGCGTATTGTCGCGCCGGGGCTATGGTTCAAAATATATCCGTTCTGCTCAGCTGCACATCATGCAGCCGATGCAATCCTTTCATTAATGAGAGAGCATGCTTTCTTACCTGAGCAGGTGAAACAGGCCGATGTCGTATTCCCGCCAGGCGGAGATGCAGCGCTTATTGAGCGGACACCTTTAACTGGAGAAGAAGGACGATTCAGTGTCGAATACGTCATCGCACTTGCCATATTTGGACAGACACTCACACTGGATGCCTTTACGAAAAAAACCATTCCATCATACATGCGAACGTGGATGAAAAGGGTGAGCAGAGAATATGATCAAACGATAGAGCCCCATCCAGACGCTGTTCCAAAAGGACGTTTTACGATTGTGAAGCTTACCTTATTTGACGGTACCACCATCAGCAAGCGGATCGATATTCCGCAGGGAGCACCCGGAAACGCGCTATCGATAGACGACATCATGAAAAAGTTAAACAGTGTGACAGACGATTCGCATGCTCAGCTTATGTTACAGGCAGTTGAAGAGGGGAATGATTCTTCTTATTTGCAGCTTTTGGCATAATCCCGAAAAAGGCCCATCCATCGAGATGAGCCTCTGCATGTAGACAAACCCTCGCATTCCGCGCTGGTGCTCACGAATGTCGAATTCGATCCAGTGCTCGAACTTCCTAGACTTCAAAGGTTTTCTATCACGCTGAAAAGAATAAAAAGGGCTAAGATAAAGATCATTCTAGCCCTTTTTATTAAAAATCATTTATTCATTTTTCGTAAACGTCAACCCAATATGAGCAAGTGCCTGCGGCAAATCTTTGCGAATCGTGATGTCTTTAAATGAAATATTTGACTGAATTGCACTTAAAGCAAGGTCTTGCTTAATTCCTGTTAAGACAGCTGAAATTCCTAAGAGCCGTAGCGTTTGTGCGTAGTTGACCAAATATTGAATGCTTTGTTCATTCAGGCTTTTTGTTCCCGATACATCAATGACCAAATGAGAGAGAGACAGCCTGTAGCTTTCCTGTAAAATGGTTTCTAAAATATGCTGAGCACGTGTCTCTTCGATATCACCAAGTAGAGGAAGCACAGCGACGCCATCAACAACTGGTACGATCGGTACAGATAATTGCTGAATCTGCCGGTTGGCACGGTCTAGCTCAAGGACATAGCTTAACAAAGAAGCCATCGTTTCAAACATATACACATGCTCTTCTGTAAAATGCTGCGGCTTCACATCAAGTCCGCAAATCGTTCCGTAGTTTGTACCATCTGTAAAATCAATGGGAACACCAATGAACGAGCCGCCTTGAAGTCGTTTCGTGACCTCTAAGTATTTAGAACGGTCATCCATCGAAATGTCAGGAATCACAAGGGTATCCCGATGATCGACTGCCAGCTTGCAAAATGTCTTTTCGTAAGGAAGTTCTTCCCCTTCTTCAAGAAGCTGCTCGTCTTGATTTAGCACCTTTACAATATGATTGGTGTTTTGATCATTTTTAGCAATAAACAGTGTGTTCACTTCAATGAATTGACTCATCATGTTTAAAATACTAGTAGAAGCATCATGAAAATTGCGAAACTGTTTTAATAGTTGTTGACGAGGCATTGTTTTAGGACTCCTTGTAGCTCCGATCACATGCCGGAACAGATAGTTGATTTGTCTCTATCATACAAAATCAAACGAGAAATAGATACACTTTAATGCGCAAAAACAATCGAATCCGGCAAGATCAAAAAAGACTGCCGATCCGAAGATCTGGCAGTCTGCTGATTAAAGGGAGACAGGGACAGTAGACAGAGAGAAAAATTCCTCATACAGGGCTTGAACGGCTTCTTTTTCTTGAGCCGCTTTGACGCCAAACATCATACTGACCTCAGAGGAGCCTTGATTAATCATTTCAATATTGACCTTCGCTTTTGACAGTGCCTTTGCTGCTCTTGCTGTTGTCCCCACATTATGACGCATCGCTTCCCCTACGACCATAATGAGCGATAGATTCCGTTCTAATACAACCTCATCTGCATCAAGCACAAGCTTCAAGCGGTCTAGCAGCTCTTGTTCAATATGCTGCTCCTCCAGCTGATCCTGCCTTAAAATAATCGTCATATCATCTATGCCAGAAGGAACGTGCTCATACGTAAGCCCATATTCCTCTAGCGTTTGCAGCACCTTACGCCCAAAGCCGACTTCTCTGTTCATCAAATATTTGCTAATGTAAATGCTACAAAATCCATTATCTGAGGCGATTCCAACAACAGGTCCATTTGTATGATCGCGCTGATTCACAATTTTTGTGCCTTTTGCCGAAGGATTATTGGTGTTTTTAATCTGAACCGGAATGCCTGCACGGAAGGCTGGAATGAGTGCTTCATCATGAAAAACAGAAAATCCAGCATACGACAGCTCGCGCATTTCCCGATACGTCAGCTCTGTAATCTCTTTTGGTTCATGAACAATCGTTGGATTCACAGCGTAGACAGCATCCACATCTGTAAAGTTTTCATACACATCTGCCTTTAGGCCGTTCGCCAAAATGGAACCGGTAATATCGGAGCCGCTTCGCGAAAAGGTGACGATATCTCCCGCTAAACTAAAGCCAAAAAAGCCAGGGAATATAATGATGCCAGAACGCTCTCTTAATTTGTACAAATGATCATATGATTCCGGGAGGACTTGCGCATGGCCAGGTTCATCGCTTACAAATAAACCAGCTTCCTTTGGATTCACATAATGAGCTTCGACACCCTGGTGACGGAAATACGCAGCAATGAGCTTTGCATTATTGTCTTCACCGCTTGCTTTGATGGCATCAAGATAGCACTCAGGGCGAGATGAATCAGCCTGTAATAATGCGTCTAGATCTTGCCTGATGGTGTCGATAATGTCTTGATCTAAACCGAGTTCATCTGCAATTGAAGCATACCGCTCAATGACGGCTTCCTGTAAGTCATGTGCTTCACCTAAACGTAAATATTGTTCACCACAGCTAATTAATAGATCGGTGACCTTCGTATCCGTTGAATGCCGTTTTCCTGGTGCGGAAACAACGACTGCTTTTCGAGCTGGATCTGCTGTTACAATGTCAAATACCTTTTGCAGCTGCTTGCCAGATGCAAGTGAACTGCCACCAAATTTCACGACCTTCAATGCATACATCTCCTATAGTAAAAATTTTCTCACAAATTGAATAGTTCCTATTATCAACTCTTTTCTTCAAATTATCAAGGATTTTTTCTTCACTAGAAATACAAATGTATTTGTAGAGAGGACGATATCGTATGATGATATGAAAAAAGAGCCGGCCTTATGCCGAGCTCTTTTCCTTATGAAGAAGAGGAGGAGGAAGATAGCTCCTGCTTCATCACTTTATTATTACGTTTTGCCTTTAAGAAAAAGGAGAGAATGAGTCCAATGACCGCAATCAGACCAGAAATGAAAAATGATGTATTCATTCCATGAACGGCTGATTTTAATGGATTGGCCAATTCTGCATTTGCAGCAGAACTGCTCATGATGGAGACAAGCACGGCCGTCCCAATAGAGCCTCCCACTTGTCTCATCGTGTTATTCATCGCTGTCCCATGCGGGATTAAATGAGGCGGTAATGCGTTAATACCTGCTGTTGTTAGCGGCATCATGATCATCCCAACCCCGATTAAGCGAAGCGTGTAGGTGACCGTAATGAGAGCGATGGATGAATCAAGGGTGAGCAGCATAAATGGCAGGGTGGTCACGGTGAGAATCGTAAATCCGCCTAATGCGAGCCCTCTTCCGCCGACTTTATCAAAAATCCGTCCGATAATAGGTGACAGGAACCCCATAAAGAGAGCACCTGGCAATAAGATCAGCCCTGTATCAAGTGCAGACAACCCTCTGACATTCTGCGTATAAAGCGGCAGAATCGTCTCTGTACCAATCAATAAAGCAAAGACAAGCATCCCAAGGAAGGTTGTTAAGCTAAAGGTCGCAAATTTAAATACGCCAAACTCAAGCATCGGTCTTGTTAAATTCGATTGGCGTAGGATAAAGAAGAACAAGCTCACGGCGCCGACAATTAGCGTAATGAGGACAGTCGCACTCGTCCAGCCATAGGTGCCGACACTAGAAAATCCATAAAGCAGCCCGCCGAAACCGAAGGACGACAAGATGACAGATAAGACATCAATACGAGTCTCTCGCTGCTGTGTGACATTTTTCATTAAGAAGAAAGCAAGAATAAGGTCAATGATACCGATTGGCAAAACAATATAGAATAAGGCCTTCCAGCTGAAGGAATCGACAATCCAGCCGCCAAGTGTTGGCCCAAGCGCTGGTGCGAACGAAATGACAAGTCCGACCATACCCATTGCCTGTCCGCGTTTTTCTTTTGGAAAAATAGTTAAAAAGATCGTTTGCATCAGCGGCATTAAAATCCCTGCACCGGCTGCCTGGACGATACGCGCTGCAAGTAACACTGGGAAATTCGGTGCAAATGATGCAAGAATTGTACCGGCTGTGAAGATACTAAGCGCTGTTAAAACTAAAGAACGGCTCGAAAATTTCTCAATTAAGAAAGCCGTAATCGGGATGAGAATCCCGTTTGTCAGCATAAAGGCTGTTGTAAGCCACTGTCCTTTGCTGACATCAATATTGAAGTCCTCCATGATATGTGGGATCGCTGGAATAAGAAGCGTTTGGTTTAAAATCGCAACGAATGCCCCAACGAGAAAAATCCCAACAATCACAGATCGATTGTAAGATGTTGTTGATTGGTTCATGTTATCCCTTCTTTATCTATAAAATGATGCTTTTCAGCTGTGACACGTTTTGTGATAAAACGCTGTTTTTGCCTAAATAATCGAGCAGTGAGCTGATTAAAAAGGTTCTCGGTTGGTCCTTTGATAATTCCTGATTGAGCAGCTCAAACGCAGAGAAGAGGTCGTCCTGTTCTTCTCCGTTTGGCAGTGAGTGAAGCTCTTGTTTGATCTTTGTTAAGTACGAATTGACAAGTTTTTCTTCGTCATATTCGTCTCGTGAGGAAAGCAAATAAGAGTTCATCAGCTCATCTGTTAACACAGGTTTAATGGAACAAGGCTTTTTCGATACACGATCCATCACACCGATGATCATTTCGGCAGCAATTTCTAACTGGATGTTTTTTTGATCAATCGCCAGCATTAAGATGAATTCTCTCATTAATCCATTGAGAACAATCACTAAATCCCACACATAAGGAGCGACAGATTCACCATATGTGCTTAAAATAATGTCTCTGTGCCGCTGCATGATAATGGAGCGTGTTTCACGTAAATGCTTAATGACAATGGGCGAATGCTGAGAAAAAGCTTCAAAGGACAACATATTCAAAAACTTATGATTCTCTTTAAACTCTTCAAGCTCAAGCTTGATCTTCTTTGTGAATTTTTCCTTTTTGGACAGCGTCGTTTCTGAATGAATGATGCGCGAAATCTCCCTCATTTTTCGCTGATTGTATTTAATCAGTTCTAATAGAAGAGCTTCCTTTGAATCAAACAGTTTATAAATAGACGCTTTTGATATTTTACAGGCATCGGCAATTGACTGCATGGAGACACTCATATAGCCTTTTTGAGAAAACAATTTCTTCGATACCCGCAAAATCTCTTCTTGCTTTACTTTCATCTTCATAAGTCCTTTCCGAATCGGTAAAACCATAGAGTCACAATGGAAACCGAGTGGTCACTTTGGCTATCATAACAAAACCAATGACTCTTGACAAGAAAATGAATTTTAAAAAATACCTGTCTAGTTGACAGGTATTTATCCTTCTGCAAGTGCGGCATATATTTTTGTTTTACCGTGAAGTTCCACGATCAAAAGGTCTTCTCTCTCCTTCACAGAGTAAATAGCGGTCCCTTTTTTCAATTTAGAAGCTGTACCATGTTTAAAATTTTTGGTAGCTGTTTTCTGAATGATACCTAATTGTTCATGTTTTGTGACGTGTAAGGAAGTCGTCCAATCTACATTTGTTATATAGATCGTTTCTTCCCATTGAAATAAATCTGCCTGCTGATCGATAGCTAACCATTCTTCCGCACTAGGTGGTTTTGACTGGTAGTGATATTGGACTGACTGGCAGGCGCATAAGGAAAACGTGAGCAGCATGATCAATAAACTAAACCATATGTTACGTATCAAAATCGGTTCCTTCCCTTCAAGGCAGCGTCTCTTAAGTAATGGACGTAAATGAAGTCAAATCGTTACATGCCTAGTCAGTTCATGAGTTTTAGATGAATGAGATTGTATGTGAGCACAAAATACGATACATTTATCGTATGAATAAACCAAACCATCCAAACCAAGAAGACATGAGACTGATTTCAGTGCTGCACGCTTTGGCTGATCCTGTCCGTTTAGAAATAGTCCGCTGTTTAGCGGAAGCGGGGGAGAGGACTTGCGGCACATATGAAATGAACATTGCCAAATCTACGCTTTCCCATCACTTCAAAGTGCTGAGGGAGGCAGGCGTCGTGAAAGTGAGGATTGACGGGAAGCACCGTTACTATTCTTTAAGAAAAGAAGACATCGAGACTGCTTTTCCTGATCTTGTGTCATCTATTTTAAGAGTAGATAAAGAACGGTGGTAAGCCAGCTGTCTATGAAGAGCAGCTGGCTGTTTTATTTCCCGAAAATCGCGTCATATAGCCGTTTTACTGCCGGCTGAATATCCTCTCGCCTCATATGTGAGAAGCCGAGGACGAGCGGGACAAAGCCTGGCTGATGTCCTGGCAATTGCTCATCAAGGGTAAAACGATCCATTCCGTACATTTTCAGCTTTTTTTCTTTCGCTCGCTGTAAAATCTCATGCTGCGTCCGATTTGAACGGAACTCTGCGATAAAATGAAGCCCAGCATTTTCTCCAATAATCCGCACATTGTCAGTAAAAACCGTATTGAGCTCTTCAATGAGCTGCTTTCGTTTTTCCTCATATAAACCATTCATTCTTTTAATATGCCGTTGATATGCCCCATCTTTTATAAAATGAAGAAGGGTGTATTGTGTAAAAAGATTAGCTGTTTGAATGAAAAAATGCTGTTCTTCCTTATAGCGTCTCAATAAATGCTGAGGCAGCACCATATAGCTTAGCCGCAAGCCGGGCAGCAATGATTTTGAAAAGGTTCCCATATAAATGACTTTGTCATATCGATCTAGACTTTGCAGCGCTGGAATACTGTCTGTGCCATACTTAAATTCACTATCATAATCGTCCTCAATGATATAACGGTCTAGCTGATCAGCCGCCCAGTTTAACAGCTGTATCCGTCTGGAAATTGGCATGATCACCCCTGTTGGAAACTGATGAGAAGGAGTAATGATCAATACATTCGGTTGCTTCTTGTGAATGTCGCTCATCCGCACACCTTTTTGGTCAACGCTAATCGTTTCAATTCGGTGATGATTGTTTTTCAGCATTTGATAGAGCCTGCGGTAGCCAGGGTTTTCTAACCCGTATACTTGATCTGCCGGAAGAATGCTTGATAACGAATGAATGAGTGACTGTGTGCCTGCACTTAAAATGAGCTGTTCAGGATAGCATTTGACACCTCGCGCAAGCCCGATCAGCCGCGCAATCGTTTCCCGCAGCCCATAGACACCTTGTGGATGAGGAAGCTCACCGAAGGCTTCTTGATGGAGACCGATCGCCTTTTGTTCACTTTTCAGCCAGCTTTTAAATGGGAAGTTCGCTGTATCAACGGAAATATGTGAAAAGGAATACCAGTCATCGCGGGCAATTGGCTCCTCCTTTAAATCTGCTGGAAGGGAAGAGGGCTTCAGCTGACCTGACTCATGAAATGTGTCTAGTGACTCCACAAAAAATCCTTTTCGTTCAACCGAATATAAATACCCCTCGGCAAGCAGTTGCTGATAGGCGCCATTCACTGAATTGACGCTGACGTTTAAAGACTCGGCTAACTCTCGTTTGGACGGTAATTGATCGTGTGGCTGAAGGTTTCGGTTTAAAATTTCACCTTTAATTTTCGTATAAATTTGATGATAAATATATCCGTTCGCCCCTGTTTGATCTAGTTGAATTGTCAGCATCTCTTCATTCCATCCTCTCTGGTACCATGAAAAAAATGATTTTGGTACTTTCTATCATACCAAAAAATATTCAGAATAATAAGAAAGACATAAAGGGGATGGATGACAATGAGTCAAACGACAACAAACCGTTTTTCAACAGAGGAATGGCAGGGGAAAAGAGATCAATACGTCGCAAGAGGTGTCAGTAATGGCAATCGTCATCTTGCAGCAAAAGGGAAGGGAGCCGAGCTATTCGATATCGATGGCAATCGCTTTATCGATTTTGCAGGCGCAATTGGTACGTTAAATGTTGGGCATTCACATCCAAAGGTTGTAGAAGCAGTCAAGGCGCAGGCAGACAGCCTAATCCATCCGGGATTCAACGTGATGATGTACGAATCGTATATCGAATTGGCAGAGAAGTTATGCCAACTCACACCAGGCGATCATGACAAGAAAGCCATTTTCTTAAATTCAGGTGCAGAAGCTGTTGAAAATGCGGTGAAAATTGCCCGTAAATATACGAAAAGACAAGCCGTTGTGTCGTTTACAAGAGGTTTCCACGGCAGAACGAATATGACGATGAGCATGACGAGCAAGGTGAAGCCATATAAATTTGGATTCGGACCATTCGCATCAGAGGTGTATCAAGCACCGTACCCTTATTACTATCAGAAGCCTGCAGGGTTAAGTGATGCGGCCTATGATGAGTACATCATTGATCAATTCAATCAATTTTTCGTCGCTACCGTTGCACCAGAAACCGTTGCATGTGTGGTCATGGAGCCAGTCCAAGGGGAGGGCGGATTCATTGTGCCATCGAAGCGTTTTGTACAGCACGTTGCTTCATTCTGTCAGCAGCATGGGATCGTATTTGTAGCTGATGAAATCCAAACCGGTTTTGCGAGAACAGGGAAATACTTTGCGATTGAGCATTTTGATGTGGTACCGGATTTAATCACGGTGTCAAAATCTCTTGCGGCTGGCTTACCGCTGAGTGGTGTCGTTGGCAGAAAAGAATTACTTGATGCAGCGGACCCAGGGGAGCTCGGAGGAACGTATGCAGGCAGTCCATTAGGCTGTGTAGCAGCGCTAGCTGTTCTTGATATCATTGAAACAGAACAATTGAATCAACGATCTGAACACATTGGTCAAGTCATTGAGGACAAAGCAAATGATTGGAGAACAACGTATCCATTCATTGGGGAAGTGCGCCGACTAGGGGCAATGGCAGCGATTGAAATTGTGGAAGATCAAACAACACGGACTCCAGATAAGAAAACAGCCGCAGCCATTGCAGCATATGCAAATGAGCACGGACTTCTCTTATTAACGGCAGGGATCAATGGGAATATAATTCGCTTTTTAACCCCACTTGTTATCACAGATGAACTGCTGCAGGAAGGACTAGGGATTATCGAGGACGCCTTCAAAGCACGCTAAACAACAAAGGGGAAAAACAATCGGTGCAAGCCGCATCCTATACGCTATGGCGGAAAGAGGCATGATTTCAAAATGGTTTGCGTATATTCATCCAAAGTATAAAACACCAACAAATGCAATTTTATTCCTTGGTGCATTGGCCTTTTTCGCTCCATTATTAGGACGTCCTGCCTCGTGTGGATTCTCAATGCAATCATCGGCGGATACTTCATTGTGTCCATCGCCTTTATGAGACTTCGTAAAACAGAACCTGAGCTTGAGCGTCCATACAGCATGAAAGATTGGCGGACGACAGGTGTTTTAGTCATCGGCCTGAGTCTTCTTTTTTTCATTTTACTTTCCAAGGATGCCGGCCTCCTGATCATGGCCAGCTGAATGCATTTTGCTTTTAGGTTGGGTACTCAATGGGTATATACTATATGTAATGAATCCAAGAACGAAGGAGACGGTATAGCATGACAAACGAACTCAAAGTGTATAATCCTGCAACAGGAGAAGAAATTGCTTCAGTTGCTCAGCATACAAAAGAACAGATCGAAGACGCGATTTCTCGCTCACACAAGGCTTTTAAAACGTGGGCAAAAACGTCAGCGCATGAACGTGCCAATATCATTCGCAAATGGTTTGATTTGATAATAGAACATAAAGAAAGACTTGCAAAAATCATTACGGAAGAAAACGGGAAGCCATATCAAGAATCATTAGGGGAAATCATCTATGCGGCTGGTTATATTGAATGGTACGCAGAGGAAGCAAAACGGATCTATGGCAGAACCATCCCGTCACATACGACAAACAAACGCCTTTTCGTCACAAAACAGCCAGTGGGTCCTGTTGCGGCCATTACTCCGTGGAATTTTCCTGCGGCGATGATTACGAGAAAGGCAGCTCCAGCGCTTGCGGCAGGCTGTACGTTTATTGTAAAACCTGCTGAAGACACGCCGCTGACAGCTATTGAACTAGTCAAATTAGGTCATGAAGCTGGCATTCCAGAGGATGCATTGCAATGGGTTGTGGGAGATGGAAAAGAAGTGGGTGAAATCTTCACAGACAGCCCATTGATTCGCAAAATCACGTTTACAGGCTCAACGCCAGTCGGAAAGCATCTGATCAAAAACAGTGCCAGCACAGTGAAGCACGTATCAATGGAGCTTGGTGGTCATGCTCCGCTTATCGTAGATAAGGATGCAAATCTTGAACTAGCTGTCAAACAAGCAGTGGCGTCTAAGTTTCGTAATGCAGGACAAACCTGTGTCTGTGCCAACCGTTTAATTGTTCATGTAGACATTCATGAAGCATTTGCGGAAAGGTTCAGCAAAGAAGTAGAGAAGCTGAAAGTGGGAAATGGCTTTGAAGAAGGGACATCCATCGGTCCAATTATCAACAAGCGCGGCTTTGAAAAAATTGTCGGCCAGATTCAAGATGCAGTGGATAAAGGGGCGAAAATCCTTGTCGGCGGCGATACGCATTTCGACGATGGCAAGTCGTATTATTTCGTCCAGCCAACGGTTCTTACACAAGTGGACCCTTCCATGAACATTATGCATGAAGAGACATTTGGCCCTGTGGCACCGATTACGACATTCAAAACGTTAGATGAGGCAATTGATTTAGCCAACAATACACCATTTGGTCTTGCAGCTTATTTCTTTACAGAGAATTATCGAAACGGACTCTACATTTCAGAACATCTCGATTATGGAATTATTGGCTGGAATGATGGCGGTCCATCGGCTGTCCAAGCACCGTTCGGCGGTATGAAAGAGAGCGGTATTGGCCGAGAAGGCGGCATCGAAGGGATCGAACCATATTTAGAAACAAAATATGTATCTATTGGTTTAGACGAATAAACGTGAAAAAGACTGGCCGAGAAACCTCGGGCAGTCTTTTTTTATGTTAAACAGCCGGCGGGAAAAGCTGATCCACCGTTTCTTTCGTTTCTTTCAGAATCTCGTGTATGTAATCTGCAGATGCCTGCTCCATGCTGCTGAACAAAAGCCGTTCGACAGGCTGAACCCCAATAAAATTGAAGACTTCTGTATCCGTTGTCATGTGATGAGAGGTGAAGCTCTTATTGGAATCAAGAAAAGTCCTTGGGGCATCGTGTGTGTTGATAATGACACTTTTTTTGTGCCTAAGCAAATTTTCAATCTCTCCATGCTCATTGATCCGATAAGCAAAGCCCTCAGAAAAGATGCGCTCTACATAGCCCTTTAGCATAGCCGGCAAGCCCGTCCACCATATTGGAAAAATAAACGTCAGCACATCAGCTTGCTGAATCAGCTTCTGCTCTCTTTGAATGGTGATCGGGACATCACCGCATTTGATGGCAGCCTTTTCCGAAATGGTGAGCTCTGGCGAAAAACCGAGCGCATAGACATCACGAACAGTCACATTATGACCATTGTTCAAAAGAGTGCTCACAACAAGATCTAATAAGGTTTGATTTAAGCTTTGCTGGGGATGAGCAAATATAATTAGATGGTTCATCTCATAGCCTCCTATTGGTCATGTGTCCCATTATGGCATGCTCTTTTATCCTATTCAATCCTATATTGTCAATAATAGGTTGGGAAAATAGGGAAGTATTGCTTTGGCTTGTCTAACTCGCACAAGTTCATAGCAAGAAAAAACGATCGTTTCCGAGAAAACGACCGCTCATGCATCCTTTATTTCTTTCTAAAAGACAGTCCAAGCGCAATGAGTGCTACGACTAGAGCTGCAATGGACAGTCCAAGGACAAGTGGTGAGGAAGAAGCAGAGGCTGTTTCAGATGTCTTTTCTTCTTTTGGTTTTTCTTGACCATGTGAATCCGTTACAGTATTTGATGCCACAATGTTTGTGATGGAATGAGGCTTATCGGCATCTTTATCGCCAGTCCATTCAACGACTGTTCCATCCTTATAATATTGATACGCATCCCATGCAGCTTCACCTGCTTTATCAGGGTTTTTCGCTACAAAAACGAATTGCTGGAACTGTCCTGCAGCCACTCCGTCTCCCGTTGCTTCCCAAGTTACTCTTGTCACCTTGCCATTTTTCTCTTCTGTTGACGTTTTCCAGCCAGGTACTGGTTCATATTGTTGGAATTCTACGCCTTTAGGAATTGTCACGACAACCTTTGTTGTCGGGCTGTCACTTTCGGATGGAACTTTTAAAGTATAAGTTTCCCATGCACTTGTCGCAGACGTATCAGGTTTGACAGTTACGTGCGCACTCACAGGAATCGCCAATAAAAATGAAGCAAGAAGCATTGGTAATAAAGCTTTAACGTATTTTTTCATATGTGATGAACTCTCCTTTTAGTTTCTTCTAATAAAGGTGGTATTGATATTTTCAAAAGAACCCGTTAACGCATGAATTTCAATTTTCCAAGTGCCTTTTTCGTTTAATAAGAGATTTTCAGCAGAAAAATGACCATTTTTTAATCGTTTCAGCTGAAATTCACTCGGTGTCTCATCACCGAATAAAGCGACCTTATGGATCTTAGCTGTTACAGATTGAATGTCAGTGATCGTTTGCCCATTTTTCTTTGTAAATGCCAGCTCGAACGTGTTTTTCCCAGGGGCATTCGGGGTAATGCTCAAGGACACAATGTCACGATGCTCGACCTGATTTGCGCCAAAGAATGGCTCAGGTGCAGGCGGAGGCGGGCTTGGAATGTTGGTAAACACAGCCGTTAATAACAAAATGGTGATGCCGATGATCCATTCAGCTCGTAAGGACACGCTGCGTTTCTGTTTTTTTTCCCATCTCAGCATCAAGTAATGCATAAGCCCAAGAAGGCCCATGATGATAAATAAACCAAGCTTGATTAAAAAGGTGCGTCCGTATGCTGATTGGAAAAGAGCGTCAAACGATTGCAAAATAAAGATGGCATTCACAAATCCTGAAAACACAATGAGTCCAACAGAGAGCAGTGCCCAAGGATGAAATGCGGTTAACGTATTCCGTATGAGCGGCTCATCTTCATTTGGCAGCTTTTTCATCAATAGAAGGACAATGGCTGTCAAACCGCCGACCCAAATCGATGCAGAGACGAGATGAATGAAATCAAGTGACGTTGTCAGTATTTTATTGTCTGTTGCAGCTGGATGTCCGATTTGTGCTTTCAGCCAAAGGAGCACTGTGAAGAGGAGCAATGGAAACAGCCATACCCGAAAAGAAGTAAATTCCCCCTTTTTCATCGCCACAATCGTCCAAATGGTGAGAAGAACAAATGACGCCATGAGCATCATCCACAGACTGCCGCCAGAAGTTGACGCAATCGTTTCTTGTAAAAGCGAAGGCTGAAATGCCCCCCAAAAGGACACGTCTGCCGCTGATTTTGTTTGAATCGGCAGCTGGAACACAAGTGCCCCGCCCATCATGATCAGCGACACTGTCAAAAGCCGCTTTATTCGTTTCGCCAATATAGGTGAAATCGCTGCCCTAAACCAAAGCAATCCAAACAAGATGGTTCCGAGAAATAAGCTGAATGACGTATAAAGAAAGGCTTTATCAATAGTTGAAGCGATATCAATAGATTCATTCGTTTGGCCTTGCTCTAATTGGTCAAAACCGCCATCCGCCTTTCCAATACTAAACGGAATCATGCCAGAGACAGAGTGTCCGTCCGCTGATACCGCATTCCACTGAATGGTGTAAATCCCTTTTGGTAAATTCTTTTTTAAAGCCGCTTCCATAATTTTTTGATCTTTAATGACCGTATCTCCCTTATCCACACGATCACCTTTTGCATTTAGCACCTTAATGGCATGAAATCCGCTTTCGATCCCTTCACTAAATGTGATCGAGACTGAAGGAGGCTGCTGATTCAGCTCTTCATTTGCCGCTGGATTCGAGCTTACGACGTAAGCGTGAGCAAATGCTTCCTTTGGAATGAAAAAAGCGAACATGACCATAAGGACCAGAAGCCACTTACTATTTTTAAACAAGGTGAATAACCGCCTTTCTACCTTTGAAAGTGTCTCATATATCAGAAAGAAAGCGGCAGTAAACTGTGAGTCACAGAAAAAACCGCTCCTCCTATTGTACCGCCCTCTCTAAAAGGTAAACGAAACAAACAGCAAGATGGTTCACTTTTTCTGTGTCATGTCTGCGCAGACATTTCTTAATTGAATAGGTTTGGTCATTTATAAGCCTATTCGATTTAAGAAGAGGAAACAAGAAGAGACCATTTGAAAGTTGTGAAATTCCAATGAATTTTGCGTGAAAACAACGGCAGATCAAGCTTTTCACCCATTATATGTTGGGATCTGACAGAGAATTCATGTCATATTTCAATTTTGTCACACACGATGTGACAAAGTGACATTTAGTTTCAATTGAAGGGGAAGTGAAAGCGTTTTACGATAAGTATAAGGGCTTCACTGACACTTGTAATTATATCTTTTGACCTATAAAGCCCTGAATAAAGGGAGAGAAGAAAGGGGTTTTCACAGATGCAGGAAAAAAGCGGATTCCGTGTAAAAGTACAGCGCTTTGGAAGCTATTTAAGCGGCATGATTATGCCGAATATTGGAGCGTTTATCGCTTGGGGACTCATTACAGCATTGTTCATTCCGAGTGGTTATTTTCCAAATGAACAATTAAATACACTCGTTGGCCCGATGATTAACTACTTGCTGCCGCTCTTAATCGGTTACACAGGCGGTAAGCTCGTATATGACCATCGAGGCGGGGTACTCGGTGCTACAGCTACGATTGGGGTCATTGTTGGCTCAGACATTCCGATGTTTTTAGGTGCGATGATCATGGGACCGCTTGGCGGTTATCTCATTAAGAAAATCGACCAGCTGTTCAAAGACCGAATCAGATCAGGCTTTGAAATGCTGATTAATAATTTTAGTGCAGGTATTCTAGGTGCTATTCTAGTCGCCATTGCTTTCTACGCCATCGGCCCAGTGGTACTAGGTCTGAATAAAGCCCTTGCGGCAGGTGTAGATATCATTGTCAATGCACACTTACTGCCGCTGGCAAGTATCTTCATTGAACCAGCGAAAGTATTGTTCTTAAACAATGCGATTAACCAAGGGATTTTAGGTCCATTAGGGGTGGAGCAAGCGGCGAAGACAGGCCAGTCCGTTCTGTTCTTGCTTGAAACAAACCCAGGACCAGGTCTAGGTGTTCTTCTAGCCTACATGTTCTTTGGAAAAGGGACTGCAAAACAGTCTGCACCGGGTGCGATTGTCATTCAATTCTTAGGGGGAATCCATGAAATTTACTTCCCTTACATCCTAATGAAGCCAAAGCTCATTTTGGCGGTAATTGCTGGGGGAGCAAGCGGCGTTCTGACCTTTACCCTGTTAAATGCAGGCTTAAAGGCTGTGCCATCACCAGGTAGTATTATCGCACTTATGCTCATGTCACCAAAAGGCGGTCACCTTGCCGTTCTAGCAGGTGTTGTCGTGGCAGCGATCGTATCGTTCCTTGTCGCTTCTGTTATTTTGAAAGCATCCAAAGCAGTGGATGAAGACTTAACAGCTGCAACAGAAAAAATGCAAGACATGAAAGGCAAGAAAAGTGCAGCAGCAGCAGCTCTTACAGCTCAAAAAGAAGGTGCTGAAGCGAACGAGCAAGTAGCATCTCCACATGATATCAATCCAGATGATGTGAACAAAATTATCTTTGCCTGCGATGCAGGAATGGGTTCAAGTGCAATGGGGGCATCTGTCTTAAAGAATAAAGTCAAAAAGGCAGAGCTTGATATTGATGTAACCAATACATCCATCAGCAACATCCCAGATGATGCCGATGTGGTCTTTACGCATAAAGATTTAACAGACAGAGCCAAGGCAAAGCTGCCAGGAGCTGTGCATATTTCAGTTGATAATTTCTTAAACAGCCCGAAATACGATGAGCTGATTGAGAAGTTGAAAAAATAACATGATGAAACGGGTTGAGTCCAATTTTAATTGAACTCCCCGTTTTGGTTGTTTTCTGATTTTCCATTCTAAAAAAGGTGTGTGATCATCCATGAAACCAGTACTTTCTAAAGGCAATATTTTTCTAAACGAACAAGCAGGCTCTAAAGAAGAAGCCATTAAAAAAGCAGGCGAAGTCCTAGTGGCAAACGGCTATGTCACAAGTGATTATGTCGACAAAATGTTTGAAAGAGAGAACATTTCTTCTACATTTATGGGCAACGGGATTGCGATTCCTCATGGAACAGAGGATGCGAAAGCGGCTGTTCTTCATTCAGGAATTTCCATTATTCAAATCCCAAATGGCGTTGAATACGGAGAAGGAAATATCGCCAAAGTCGTATTTGGCATCGCTGGGAAAAACAATGAACACCTCGATATTCTTTCTCAAATTGCGATTGTTTGTTCAGAGGAAGAAAATGTAGAACGAATCATTCATGCAAAGGATCAGGATGAACTGATCGCCATCTTTAACGAGGTGAACTAACATGAAGGCACTTCATTTTGGAGCAGGAAATATCGGCAGAGGGTTTATCGGATCTTTGTTAAAAACATCAGGCTTTGAACTTGTCTTTACCGATGTAAATGAAGCAGTCATCAACGAGCTGAACAATAGAGGAGAATACACGGTTGAACATGCAGCACCCGGTCAAAAACAAGAAGTGGTCGGGCCTGTGTCAGCCATTAATTCCGCAAAAGACCCAGCCGCATTAACTGAGGCGGTGGCAACAGCTGACCTCATGACAACAGCTGTTGGACCAGCCGTTTTGAAGATCATTTCTTCATCAATTGCTGAAGGATTAAAACAAAAAAAGCCTGACCATATCATCAACATCATTGCGTGTGAAAATATGATTGGGGGAAGCGCTCATTTAAAAGAAGCGGTGTTCTCTCATTTAACAGCAGATGAACAAGAAGCGATATCACAAACAGTCGGTTTTCCAAACGCTGCGGTTGACCGCATCGTTCCAATTCAGCACCACGAGGATATTCTTAAAGTGTCAGTTGAGCCATTTTTCGAGTGGGTCATAGATGAGACAGGTTTTATAGGAGACATCCCTCAAATTGAAGGAGCGACCTTTGTAAAAGATTTAACACCATATATTGAACGGAAGCTTTTCACTGTCAACACAGGACATGCCCTGGCTGCATATACCGGGTATCAGCAAGGAGTCCAAACGATCAAAGAAGCCTTCGACACACCGGGCATTCGTCAGGTTGTCGAAGGTGCCCTTCATGAAACGGGCAGCTATTTAATCGAGACATATGGCTTTCAAAAAGAAGAACATGCTGCGTATATACAAAAAATCATCAAACGATTTGAAAATGTCTTTATTTCTGACGAAGTGACGCGTGTCGCTCGCTCCCCGCTAAGAAAGCTTGGAGCGGATGACCGCTTGATCGGTCCAGCGAAGAAGATCAAACAACCCGTTTATTTGATCAAAGGTATTGCCGCAGCTTTAGCTTATGACTTTGCAGCAGACGAAGAAGCTGTTCGGTTGCAGGCGTTAAGAAATGAAAAAGGCATTGAAGGTGTGCTAGAAGAGGTATGTGGGCTTCATCCAGCAGACGATCTCTATCAAGCCATCCTCAAAGAAACAAATCGATAATTAGAAAATCCCTTTCTAACATAAGAAAGGGATTTTTTTCTATGACTTTTTCAATACTTTCCCCTGCTTGACGATATATGTATTAAGGGGGAATTTGTATATGAAAAAGAAAGCGTTTGCTTCAAAGAGTGTATTTTTTCAATTAATGTCGGCTATTATTGTGATCACAATTTTAACAGGTGGACTTGTTGGAACCACGGGCTATTTTTTAGCGAAAAACGTATTAATTGATGCGGGAAAAGCAGATTTAAAACACATCGTCAATGGAGCGATGGCCACACTAGAACAGTTGAATGACCGTGTGGAGAAAAAAGAACTGACGCTTGAGCAGGCGCAGGAACAAGCGCGTATCTATTTAAGCGGGCCGAAGAATGACAATGGGAAAGGGTACCAATTTCAAAAATCTGATTTTATCTATAAAAATAAAGGTTATCTCATCGCATATGGAGCGGGCTATTCAACTCAGGTTCATCCAGTCAGCGATATCGGTGTCATTCCAGATTACACGGCCAATCGTGAAAAAATGGTCGCAGGAGCCAATGCAAAAGGCGAAGAAGCACACTATGTGACCTATATGGATAAAGATGATGCAACGGGAGAAGAAAAGAAAAAGCTCGCTTATATGAACCAATTTACTCCGTGGAATTGGAGTGTCGGAATTGCCGTATTCCAGGATGAATTTTATAAAGAATTAGAGCAGATGAAGCTCTATATTATTCTGATTACAGCAGGTGTTGCTCTTTTAAGTATGGGCGTCTTTTATTTGGCAGCTCGAGGAAAGGTGCGATTGCTCAAGCAAGTCACAGCTGCTTCAAAAGAGATTGCGGCGGGGAATATTGAACGCACGAGCTTAAAAGAAACAGCGGATGAAATTGGACAGCTGGCAAAAGGCTTTAACCATATGTCAGGAGAACTCAGAACACTTGTGAGCGGTTTACAGGAAACGAGCAGTCACCTTGTTGAATCAGCGACAGATTTATCGGCGATATCTGAAGAAACATCAGCCAGCAGTGAAGAAATTGGACGAGCCATTGGAGACATTTCGACTGGTACGCTTCATCAAGCATCTGACCTTGAGGAAGCCAATCAACAAATGACCCAGTTCAATCAATCCATTGAAAACGTCAAAGAACAGAGTGATCAAATTAAACGAATTTCTGATCAATCGAGTCAATCATCACAGCAGGGTCAGCAAATTGTACAGCAATTAAAACAATCGAATGAACAATCGATTCAGGCGTCTCAAGGCATTAGAACAGGAATCGAGCAGTTAAGTACAAAAGTACAGGATATCTCTCAAATCACAGATACGATTGAAAGCATTTCGAATGAGACGAATTTACTGGCACTGAATGCAAGTATTGAGGCAGCACGTGCAGGAGAGCACGGCAAAGGCTTCTCAGTTGTGGCGAGTGAAGTGCGGAATTTAGCTGAGCAGACAAAACAATCAGCCGTTCAAATTCAGCAAATGATTCAAGGTATTAAAGAAGAAACAACGGCAACAGCCGGCATCATGTCGAGCACAATGGATCGGTTTGCCGAGTTAGATCAAGCGGTGCATGCAACAGAACATGAATTCAATGCCATCTCGACTTTAATTTCACAAACTATCGTTGAAACAAACGCTATGGCAAAAGAGCTGAATACACTGCTGGAGCAAAACGATCTCATCACAAAAGCGATGCACGGCGCAGCACATATTTCTCAAGAAAATGCTGCGGCGGTCGAAGAGATCACTGCATCCACAGACGAACAAGTGACAGCCATATCCAATGTGGCAAAAGCAGCAGAACGCCTCAATGAACTAAGCATGCGGTTGAATCAGGACATTGCGCGTTATCGTCTATAAACCATTTTGACTGAGTGTCACTTATCAGGTACTATGTAGTTAATCAAAACCTTGCTCACGCAATGAAAAGGAGTGTTTCCGTCATGAAAAAGAAGATATTGATGTTCTTACCTTGTGGCTATGGATACTCCACTGCTGTTTTCTTTGAGGGTAGATAGAAATTGGTGAAGTCTGTCTTCAAAATGAAGAAACGAGCAGAAAAATTAACGTGAGTGAGGGACATAACATGGAAAAAATCACGAGAAAAAACCCAGAAAGTATGCCGAAACCTGTTGGTAACTACAGTCATATCACAAGAGTACCCAAGGGTGCGGGGTTATTTGTTACATCGGGTCAAGTAGGGACAGGAATGGATGGGCAGATCCCATCAAGCTTAAACGACCAAGTAACGAATACGTTTGAAAATATCAAAAAAATCCTTGAATCAGAAGGATTAAATGAAGAACATGTGATCAAGGTCAATATATGGGCAACAGAAGAAATCGGCTGGGACCATCTATATCCTCAGTGGGATGCGATTTTCAAAACAGCTTATCCATCAATGACAGTTGCTTATGTATCGGCATTGGGATGGCCTGAGCTGAAAATTGAAATTGAACTATGGTGCGCCGATATATGATTTAAAAAAGAACAGTGCAAACTGTTCTTTTTTATTTGAGCCGCTTTGTGAACCATCCAGCAAGGAATGTAAAGACGGTATAGACGATGACCCAAATGAGAAAGGATTCATTCCCACCAATATAAGTGAACATGAAGATCATGCTTGCCATCAGGACAATCAAAGTGGGCATCCAAGGATTTTTCAAAAGCAACGTGCCAAAAATGCCGATCAGCACGGAGATAATGGGAAAGCCAAAAGCAATGAATAGAACAAAAACCGCCATAGCGCTAACTCCTTTTAACAAGTGTTTACATCAAAACATATAAGACCGACACAGCCATGTGCAGAAGTGCAAAGATCATCACAAGAAAAGCGGTTTCAAGACGCCACATGCGATGTTCCTTTGTTTCAGAATAATAGGCTGCTCGTGTCTCTTCGCCGCTTGTCCAAGCACCTATTAGCAGCCCAGACATCACGACTCCAATAATAGAGATCCCGCCACTGACAAACCCAATCCATTCATGGTGCTGCAACATGAAAGCCGCACTGCAAATCACAATCATTGAGCAAAAACCGGCGAAAAAAGCATGTTTTTTTCTCATTCCCGTTCACTCCTTTGGATAGAGATTAGGAGATTGCATCACATATTTCAATGAAGTGACCATCAGGATCAGACACATAGGCAACGGTTTGACCCCATGGTTTTTTTGCAGGTTCTTTGATGATCGAAACCCCTTTTTCCTTCAATAAGGCAACCGTTTGATTCACGTCATCGACAACAAAGCCAATTTCAAACGTTTGAGATGAAATATTTTCCTCTGGAACAGGCAGTCCAAGTGCTTCTTTCACATCCTGGCGTGAATTAATGGATAAAGTCACTTCCCCTGTATCAAATTCAACATAGGATTCAACTCTCAGCTTAATAGGGAAACCGAGGATTTGATGGTAAAAATGAATGCTTGCTTCAACATCGTTTACATATAGAATGGTATATTTCATTTTCATGTGGAAAACGCCTCTTTTCATATACGTGTTAAAACCGGAAAGGTTTCCCACCAATTGTATCATATAGGATATAAGGTGTATCCGCTGCCAAAAAAATCAAATTTCTAGATATATAGTCTTGAAAAACAAAAAGTGGTGACATATGATAAAAATGTAAAAATAGAAAAAATAGGGGGATCTTACATGTTGAAAAAAATCAAGGTAGCTGTCTTGTCTTTAGGTCTTTTACTAAGCTTTACACAAGTCGATATCCACACAGCAGATGCAAAAACCGTAAAGTACAAAAACTGCAAAGCGCTGAACAAAGTATATAAAGGCGGCGTGGCAAAAACCAAAAACACGAAAAACAAAGGCGGAAAAACAAAGTACAAGCCTTATGCATCAAAAGCGCTTTACCTGAAAAATAAGCACCTTGACCGCGATAAAGACGGCATTGCTTGTGAACGCTAAGCACAAGTGAAAAGACCTGTAACAAGGTCTTTTCTTTTCAGATTGTTGAAAAAGGGCTAAAAGGATCTTTATTTTAGCCCTTTGTCTTCCTTTCAGCTCAGCGTGATAGAAAACCTTTGAAGTTTAGGAAGGACGAGCACCGGAACGGAGCGAATTTAACATTCGTGAGTACCGGCGCGCAGGCCTGACACCGAATGCGAGGGTTTGTCTACACGCTGAAAAGACCTGTAACAAGGTCTTTTTTCTATGGGATCAAACTCGTCCCTTTGTGCCTTCTTCATCTTTATATTAAAATAAAGATAGTTTCAAAAATCGATACAAAGTGGGGTACTCAATTTGTCAACACAAGCTGATAAGAAAGACATCCGATTGATTGCCATTGATATGGATGGTACGCTGTTAAACAGTGAGCACGTCATTCCAGAGGAAAATAAACAAGCCATTAAAGAAGCTGAAGCAAAAGGGGTCCATGTGGTCATTAGCACAGGGCGTACACTGATGACATGCCGAGAGCTCGTTGAGCCGCTCAAGCTGTCTTCTTACCTTGTGACCGCAAACGGAAGTGAAATCTGGGATTCAAACTTCCAGCTGATCGAACGAGATTTGCTGCATCCTGATCACGTCCAAATGATGTGGGATTTAAAAAATAGGTACGAAACCGATTACTGGGCTTCGACTGTGGATAAGGTGTGGAGAGGTGAATTTCCAGAACAAATTCATGATCATGAATGGTTGAAGTTTGGCTTTGATATTCATGATGATGACGTTCGTGAGGAAGTACTCAATATATTGAAAACAAATAAGCATCTAGAGATTACAAATTCAAGTCCGACCAATATCGAAGTCAATGCAGCTGGCATAAATAAAGCAGCCGCTCTTGCAAAAATAGCAGAACGCATTGGCTGTACGATGGACAACGTCATGTCACTTGGTGACAGCCTAAATGATATGGCAATGATACAAGAAGCCGGATTAGGCATTGCGATGGGAAATGCACAAGAAGTGGTGAAAGAAGCCGCTGATTGGATTACGGCTCCTAATACAGAACACGGTGTCGCAAAAGCAATCCAACATTGGGTGCTGTCTAAATAGGGTGCATGTCATGACACAACATCATAACGATCAGAAAAAGTGAGAGGACTTTGTCTCTCGCTTTTTTTGTTTTTCCTAGTTCGATGGTTATGTTTTCTATCAAATTCATGTTCAGTCTAACTAGAGTTGATATAATCAATATAAATTCGAATATTCGGACTTTATATTCCGTATTTCGGAACAACGAGGAGGGATTCTATGTATCAAGTGGATATCAACTGTGATTTGGGAGAAAGCTTTGGTCAATATACCATCGGTGCAGACGAACAAATTCTTGAATATGTCACCTCAGCTAACATTGCTTGTGGTTTTCATGCAGGCGATCCAACGGTTATGAGAAAGACGGTCAGAATGGCGCTCGAAAAAGGGGTTAAAATCGGCGCACACCCAGGCTTGCAAGATTTGACGGGCTTTGGTAGACGTCCAATGGCCATCTCTGCAGAGGAAGCCTACGATCTCGTCCTCTATCAAATTGGTGCTCTATCAGCCTTTCTCAAAGCAGAAGGCGGCACGATGCAGCATGTCAAACCGCACGGCGCCCTCTACAACATGGCGGCTAAAAACACTGAATTATCTGAATCAATTGCGAAGGCTGTATATGATGTTGATCCAAGCCTTGTATTATTTGGTCTATCAGGCAGTGAGCTTGCGTTAGCAGGGGAACGAATAGGGCTTCAAGTGGCACACGAAGTATTTTCTGATCGGACCTATCAAACAGACGGGACACTGACATCCCGCCGTGATCCTCATGCGCTCATTGAAAAGGATGAACAGGCAGTCCAGCAGGTCGTTCGTATGGTGCGAGAAGGCAAGGTTCGTACAGTTCAAGGGGAAGATATCGAGCTGAAAGCAGATACGGTCTGTATTCATGGAGACGGCAGCCATGCGCTTCAATTTGCAAGAACCATTACAGCGAAGCTAAAAGAATCCGGCATTCAACTCAAGGCCTTTCAATAAAAATCGTCATCAAAGGGGGAAACAGCATGAAAACAGAGAAAGTCAAACGCATGAAGGCATCAAAGGGGAATCGGTCTATGCTGATGGGCGCAGCCTTTTTAATGGCGACGTCCGCGATCGGACCGGGATTTTTAACACAAACGACTGTCTTCACACAGCAGCTTGCGGCTAGCTTTGGTTTTGTCATTTTGATCTCCATCATATTAGATATTTTTGCCCAAACAAATGTATGGCGCATCATTGCTGTCTCTGAAAAAAGAGGACAGGATATCGCAAATATGGTGCTCCCAGGTCTCGGGTATGTGCTTGCCTTTTTGATTGTCATCGGCGGACTTGCCTTTAACATCGGAAATATCGCAGGGGCTGGTCTCGGTTTTCAGGTGATTTTCGGCGTCGATCCGCGAATTGGCGCAGGGATCAGTGCTGTGATTGCTATTCTGATCTTTGTGATCAAAGAGGCTGGGAAAGCGATGGACCGTTTCACCCAAGTAGCAGGCTTTGTGATGATTGGCCTGATGCTGTATGTGGCAATTTCAACAGCACCGCCAGTTGGTGAAGCGGCCGTGAGAACATTTGTCCCAGAGACCATTGATATTTTATCCATTGTGACTCTTGTAGGCGGAACGGTAGGCGGCTATATCGTCTTCGCTGGCGGTCATCGCTTGCTGGATGCAGGTATTAAGGGGAAGGAAGCACTGCCGCAAGTGACGAAAAGCTCCATTTTCGGTGTCCTCATTACATCCATCATGCGTGTAGCACTCTTTCTTGCCACATTAGGAGTTGTCACAAAAGGACTGCAGATTGATCCATCAAACCCTCCTGCCTCTGTTTTTCAATTAGCTTCAGGAAATATCGGATATAAAATGTTCGGCATTATAATGTGGGCTGCGGCGATTACGTCCGTTATTGGAGCAGCATACACATCTGTTTCCTTCTTTAAAACCTTCTCACCAAAAATTGAGCAAAACCAACGTGGTATTATCATCGGCTTTATTGCCCTCTCGACCCTTTGTTTTATCACGATTGGCAGACCTGTGAACATCTTGATATTAGTTGGAGCGATCAATGCATTGATTTTGCCGCTCGCCCTTGGCACATTGCTTGTTGCTGCCTATAAGAAAGACATTGTCGGGGATTATCGCCATCCATTCTTTTTGACCGTGTCAGGTGCATTTGTTGTTGTCATCATGGCAATAATGGGCGGTTATACCATCATCAATGAAATCCCGAAACTATGGAGTTGATTCGGATGAATACCTATCAAACATATGAGCCTTCACAGATCAGAGAATTGATTCGCAAGAAAGAAATTACAGGGCCAACTTCTGGCTTCGCAGAAGGATTTGCTCAAGCTAATTTAATGATTGTTAAAAAGGAACTTGCCTTTGACTTTCTTTTGTTTTGTCAGCGAAATCCGGCAGCATGCCCCTTGCTTGATGTACTGGAGCCAGGTGATCCAGTGCCAAGACGATCTGCGCCTCAAGCAGATATTCGAACAGACTTTCCTAAGTATCGTATTTATCGACAAGGGATGCTTGAAGAAGAGGTCACGGATATCTCCGCTTATTGGGAGAATGATATGGTTGCCTTTCTCATCGGATGCAGCTTTACGTTTGAGCACGCACTTATGCAAAATGACATCCCTATTCGCCATATCGAAGACAATCATAACGTCCCAATGTATCAAACGAATATAGCTTGTGAAAAAGCAGGGGTGTTTCATGGACCGATGGTGGTCAGCATGAGACCCATTCCGGCGCATCAGGTCACAAGAAGTGTTCAAGTGACGTCTAGATTTCCATCAGTCCATGGCGGTCCCATCCATATAGGAGACCCAGCGATGATTGGCATTGCCGATGTGGGCAAGCCAGACTTTGGAGAACCATCTGTGATCAAAGAAGGAGAGGTCCCTGTGTTTTGGGCATGTGGTGTGACGCCGCAAGCCATTGTGATGCACACAAAACCAAACATTGCGATCACTCATGCGCCTGGACATATGTTCATCACAGATCAAAGCGACCAAAAGCTCGGCGTACTGTAGAAAGAGAGGTGTCCTCAAATGGCGTTTTCAACGATAAAAGATTCCATCACCTTCCACCAACTAGGTGATGCAGCGATCGTGATCCAAGCTGGAGCTGACATACGTGAAGAGATTCATGAGCGTATAAAACAGCTGTTCACATGTATTGAACAGCATCCATTCGACGGTTATGTGGAAGCCGTTCAAGCCTTTACCAACGTGACGGTGTTTTACGAGCCTTATACCGTTCATCAATCTGCCCATCTTCAAACACATGACCTGTCTCCCTATGAATGGGTCAAAGGCTATATTGAAGAACTTCTTGAAGAGAAATGGCAGGAGGAGGGGCTGATAAAGCGCCGCATCGTTGACATTCCAGTCTGTTACGGAGGAGCACTGGGCCCTGATTTAGAAGAGGTTGCCCGTATCAATGGTTTGACCTCTGAGGAAGTTGTGCGTATTCACACAAAAGGGGCGTATCTTGTCTATATGATTGGATTTGCCCCAGGGTTTCCGTTTTTAGGCGGGCTATCTGAAAAGATTGCAGCACCGCGCAGAGAAACACCAAGAATGTCCATTCCAAAAGGGTCTGTTGGCATTGCGGGGAAACAGACAGGCGTTTACCCAATTTCCACACCCGGAGGCTGGCAGCTCATTGGACAAACCCCGCTGCCCCTGTTTCGTCCAGACGAGAAAATCCCAAGTTTATTAAAAGCAGGGGACGAGGTTAGATTTGTCCAAATGTCTGAAAAGGAATTTTTCAGCATGAAGGAGGCAGAACGATGAGTATTCATGTCATCAAGCCAGGAATGTTCACAACCATTCAGGATAAAGGGCGGCAAGGCTATCAAAAGTATGGCGTTTTAACGAGCGGCGGCATGGATCTGCTCTCACTTAGAATCGGTAACATTCTTACTGGCAACCAAGAAAATGAAGCCGTGCTGGAGATCACGTTGATGGGGCCTGGTCCTGTGCTCACATGTGAGAAGGATCAGCTCATTGCAGTCACTGGTGCTGATGTAGAGATTGATATTGATGGAGAGCAGGCACCTTTATGGAAGCCGCTCTTTGTTCGAGCAGGAAGCACGATCACCTTTGGTCTTTGCAAGAGAGGCTGCCGTTCCTACCTTGCTGTGGCAGGTGGATTCGATGTCGAGCCAGTCATGCAGAGCAAAAGCACCTATGTGAGAGCAGGAATCGGTGGACTGAAAGGGCGTCCGCTTGAGAAAGGCGACGTCCTGCCTATTGGAGAGCCGTCTATCGTAGCGGATCATTTGTCTGATCGGCTAAAAAATAAAGCGGAACAGGCTGGATATGGCGCACCCGATTGGACAGTGAATCATGCTCATTTTTTACCGCTGCGGAAATCGCCCGTCATTCGTGTGCTCGCAGGCAGGCATTTTGATTTTTTTCAAGAAACATCTCAAATCGCTTTTTTTGAGCAGCCTTACCAGGTCACACCGCAATCAGATCGCATGGGCTGCCGGCTGAAGGGGGAACCAGTTCATTTAACAGAAAAGCTAGAATTGATTTCAGAAGCTGTCGCTTTTGGATCGATTCAAATCCCTCCTGACGGCCAGCCGATTATTCTGCTGGCGGATCGACAAACAACAGGGGGATACCCGCGAATTGGAGAAGTAGTGACTGTAGATTTGCCGCTCATTGCACAGGCGATGCCCGGGTCAAATCTATATTTTAAACAAATAGATCATCATGCTGCAGAGCAGGCGCTTTTCAAGCAAGAAGCAGAGCTAAGGGAGCTGGCTGCAAGAATCAAGCTGGAAGCACTTTCGTTTAGAAAAGGTGAAGAACATGCAAAACACAAATAAAACGGTTGTGAAATCAATGGAGATTTTGCGGCTGTTTATCACTCACGATCAATTAACGTTAAATGAAATGATCGATCTCTCTGGGATGCCCAAAACATCTGTACATCGCATGGTGAGCTCATTAGCCGATATGGGGCTGTTAGAAAAGCGTGATTCAGGTGTTTATCGGTTAGGATTGCTGTTTCTTGAATACGGTCAGCTTGTGGCGAATCGCCTTGATATACGAAGGATTGCAAGACCATTTATGGAAAGCTTACGAGATGAAGTAGGAGAAGCTGTACAGCTCATTGTTCGTGAGGGCGACGAAGCCATTTACGTGGAAAAGATCGAAGGGACGCAGCCTGTTCGTCTCTACACCGCCGTCGGCAGGCGGTCTCCTCTATATGCGGGTGCCTGTGCAAGAAGTATTATGTCCTTTTTACCAGAGAGTGAGAGACTTGCCTATATTGACTCGATTGAGCTTGGGAAAATTGGCATTGGGACCATCACAGATAAAGAGGTTCTCAGAAACATGCTGGAAGAATCCAATGCGCGGGGCTATACGCTAAGCTATTCAGAGCTCGAAAACTATACAGCTGCAATTGGCGCACCGATTTTCAATCATCAAGGAGAAGTGGCAGCAGGTATTAGCATTGCAGGATTTGAAGCAGGCTATCAAAAGGAACGTCTGCCTTACTTAATTGAGCAGGTCAAAAAAGCTGCTAGTGGTATTTCGGAAGAATTAGGTTTTGCGGCTGAACAAATAAAAAGCCAATGATCATAAAGATCATTGGCTTTTTGCGTGCAATTAATTAGAAAGTTTTTCCTAAAGATTTAGCACGTTCGATTGCATCTGCTTTAATTTGCTCTGCTTTCGCAGGCTCAGCATTGTGACCTTCAACGATAAGACCTTCGAAAGAAGGAATTCCGAAGAAGCTCGCAATTGTACCAAGGTAACGGTGACCTGCTTCAAGTTCAGCAGCAGGACCTTCAGTGTAGTATCCACCACGTGCTTGGATGTGAAGAGCTTTTTTGTCTGTTAATAAACCAACAGGACCTTGCTCAGTGTATTTGAATGTTTTACCAGCTACAGCAACAGAGTCGATGTATGCTTTAAGAACTGGTGGGAATGAGAAGTTCCAAAGTGGTGAAACAAATACATATTTGTCAGCAGAAACGAATTGATCGCTTAATTCGTTTAGACGAGAAACTTTCGCTTGCTCTTCAGCTGAAAGTGTATCGAAGCCAGCGCCAGATTGAAGTTTGCCCCAGCCAGCGAATACATCTGCATCAATGTGAGGAATGTTTTCTTTGTACAAATCAATATGTACAACCTCGTCGCTTGGGTTAGCTTCCTTATAAGATTCGATAAATGCCTTAGCAGTAGCCATACTGTAAGAAACTGTTTCATCATGCGGATGAGCAGTGATTAATAAAACTTTTGCCATGTTCATTCAATCCTTTCTGTTTCGGTTATTTTTTTAGCGTATCCAAAAGGTACACTTAATATGTGGCATCTTTAATCATATTGGAATGCTATGAAAAAGATGTAACAAGCACAGTTACATAAAAACTGATATTTTCATTGTAATCACATTGAAGTTTGAAGTCAAGATAAAAAGTCTCGAAATCAAGATAAAAAGTTTGTAAATTTTTCTGGAACGCGTAAACACGCAGTTTTCAGCGCAAAAAGCCTACTCTTATTGAACAAAAAATCGTTCGATATCGCAAGTAAAGAGTTTGTAAAGGCGCTGCATTTCAAAAAAGATGGATGCCCCTAAGTCATTTGCTACAAGCATCTGTTCTTTGATTTCGTATATATAAGAGAAGGCAGGAGAGAGTGAGGGATAAGAGTGGGACGATCCTATGTTGCAATTGGAGATTCCTTAACAGTTGGGGTGGGGGCACGTTTATTTGGTGGAGGATTTACACAGCGGTTTCGATGGATGCTAGAAAAAAAGACGCATGCACCAGTGGAGCTGTCTGTATTTGCAAAATCAGGGTTAACGACGGATCAGATTTTACAGCTTTTCAAACGAACTGATGTGAGACGTGCCATTGCAGCAGCTGATATCATCACCATCACAGGCTGTGGGAATGACCTTGTTCAAGCTGTTCAACAGTATGAAGAAGGTGAAGATGAAAAGAAACTGCTGCAAGCGATCATGCATTGTCAGGCCAATTTTAGCAAGATGATTCAAGAAATCGCTCAGATCAAAAGAGGGCAGCATCAGTCCTATTGCGTGTATCTCATGAATTTATACAATCCTTTTCCGCAAATACCAATAGCCGAGCGGTGGCTACAGCAATATAATCATCAACTTCAATTGCTTGCTGCGAATCCGCATGTAGAAGTTGTGGATGTGTACCGCGCGTTTGAAGGGCATGAAAGAGCCTACTTATCGATTGATCAATTTCACCCGAATCCTAAGGGGTATGATGCAATGGCAGAAGCATTGTATCAACAATACTGTAAACAGCTGTAATTCATAGGGATTGCAGCTTTTTTCATCCTTTTCAATAAATGACGGTTTCGATATGATAAAAGAAACGAAGGTGAAAGAGGTGTGCAGGTATGGAGGAGATCAGTGCATATTTTCATGAAATGAAAGGAACTGCTTATGAAGTGGGAAAACAGCAGGCTGTCTGGCTTAAGGAGAACCCGCTGCTACAGACACAATATATTCGAACAGAGCCAGTAACACAACAGGCTTTGAAGGAAACGAAGCAGTTGATGCGTCCCTATCTTCCTCAGTTAGATGAAGAGATTGCTGGGTTTTGTGATGAACTGCAATTAGATGAGCGTGATTTGACCTTTTTCTATTCATCGCATCTTCAGCCTGGCTGTTCTCATTGCGTGAGACAGGGGAAGATGGCGGCTGGACAACAAACAGTCATGCTCCGTAACTATGATTTTTCCCCGATATTTGATGATATGCGCCTTGTGACGACAAGTGTAAAAGGCTCGGCATATCATACAGGCTCCTCGCTGCTCTTATTTGGCAGGTCTGATGGGATGAATGAGCATGGTCTTGCTGTGACCTTTTCTGCTTGCGGTCAGCCAGTTGGTCATGAACCCGGTTTAAAGCCTCCAGCAGTTGCTGGTTTGCAAGTGTATCATGTAATTCGCTCTGTTCTGGAAAACTGTAGAACGGTTGAGGAAGCCATTGATTCTATCCAAGAAATGCCCGTTGCCTCAAATGTTCACCTTATGCTTGCTGATCGAAAAGGAGAGGCGGCTGTGATTGAAATCATTGATGGACGAAAAATGGTCAGAAGACCGGAGACAGGTTATATTGCAGCCACGAATCATCCGGTTGCAGATCAAACAGCAAAAGGGCTGACCAAACATCATTCTGTTGTCAGGTACGACATGTTAATGGAGGCTCTAGAAGAACAACGATCAAATGATTCTCTTGTGAAGCTGTTCCAGACAGAATATCCTAATGGGCTGACTGTGCACAATTATGAGGAGCTGTTTGGAACGATGCGAACCGTCATGTTCCGTCCAGAAGAAGGCACAATTGATTATTGCTTTGGCTCTCCAGTATATAATCCAACTTATTCATTAAAAGCTGGGGGTTCACTGCCTTTTCATGAACAAAAGGTTCAGTTTCATCAAAAGGATTATGGACCGTCCTTTTGGCGAAGCGTTTGATGACTCCTTGTTTATAATTTGTCACAGCCGCTGTGCCAAATTCAGATTAACTTAAGATTGCACCTTTTGTTGAAAGCGTTTTATATTGGATTGTGATAATAGACCTATTTATACAGAGGGAGGCATTTCATGTACATAACGGCACGAGAACAGAAAGTCATTAAATACATCATTCAGCAAAATCGTTATGTCACCATTCGTGAGATAGCCGATTCTGTTCAGGTGAGTACAAGAACGATCCATAGAGAACTAAAATCCATTAAACCGATTTTGGAAAATTACGATCTATCACTTGATAAACAGCCGGGGAAGGGCTTAAAGGCAGTTGGGGAACAGGAAGATAAACAACGGCTTCTGTCTCATATTTCAAGCGAAGATCAAATCGAATATAGCTCTGATGAACGGAAGCTCTTAATCCTGTGTGCGTTGCTTGAAGCAAAGGAACCGGTGAAATTATACACACTTGCAGCCGACTTGCAGGTCACGAATGCGACGATCAGCTATGATTTAGATGAACTGATGGAGTGGATTGCTCCATACGGTTTACAGCTGATCCGCAAGCGGGGCTACGGCATTGAATTAAAAGGGCTTGAGGAAGCAAAACGAAAAATTGTCGGCAATCTGATTGTCGACCGGCTCGATATTCAATTGTTTTTAGAAACGATTGAAATGAATATCAAACATCGAACGAAAGCGACGGAAAAGGTGTTTGGCGTTGTCAGCAGAGGACAGCTACTCAAGGTAGAAAGACTGCTCTTTCATTTAAAAGATCGACTGTCACTTTCATTATCTGATAGTGCCTATATTGCACTGGTCGTTCACTTAACCTATGCGATCGAACGTATTCAGCTTGGTGAAACCATTCGAATGGAAGAGGAAGAGCTGCTGGAATTAAAACGGACGAAGGAGTTTGAATCATCACGCCGAATGGCAAGAGCGCTTGAACGTATGTTTAACGTGGAGATCCCTGAAGCGGAGGTCGGATATATGACCATCCATCTGCGCAGTGCAAATCGAAGCTTTCATACTGAACACCGTATTGATGAGATCGAACTGGATATAGCGCTGAGAACGAAAAAGCTCATTGATTTTATTTCAAATAAAACCGGCTACCATCTCAATGAGAATGATTCATTGTATGAGGGGCTCGTGTCTCATCTCGAACCTGCCATGAACCGTCTAAAGGAAAAGATGAGAATTTATAATCCGCTCACACAACAAATTAAAAAAGACTACTTTTTGCTGTTCATGGCGATTGAAGAAGGAGTCGAGCATTTCTTTCCAGAGATTGAATTTCCAGAAGATGAAATTGCCTTTATTGTGCTTCACTTTGGCTCAGTGCTTGAAATCAAAAAAGAAGAAACAAACATTCATGCATTGGTGGTTTGCTCAAGTGGAATCGGTTCCTCGAAGATGCTTGCCTCTCGGTTGAAAAAAGAATTGCCGGAGATCGCCAAATTCGATCTATCCTCCTTGATAGAGCTAAAGGAAATCGATTCATCGTGCTATGACATGATTGTTTCGACGGTGCCTATCCCATACGAGCATATCGATTACATCATGGTCAGTCCGCTCTTAAACGAAGATGATGCCATGCGTGTGAAGGCTCATATTAAACGAAAGATCCCTTATATGATCGAGAAAAAAAGGACGAAAGAAGCTATCGAAAAATCGGAGCAAGAAACCATAGATATGATGGCAGTTGCAGAGCAGGTGACGAATTATATGTCTGTGATTCGCAGCATTTTGTCCCATTTTACCATCGAAAAAAGAGAGACGATGCCGCAGCATGAGGAAACAATCAGGCAGTTGCTTCGTCAGCTTGAAGAGGAAGGGTCTATCATACATGCCAATGATGTAACGAGCGGTTTATTGGAACGTGAACAGCAAGGCGGTTTAGGCATACCTGGCACTGAATTTGCTCTTTACCATTTAAAGCATGAATTCATCAAGGAACCAATTTTTCATGTGTATGATCTGGATCAGCCATACGAGGTCAAAAGCATGGACGGCGGGCAGCAGACGATGTCAAGAATGCTCATGATGCTTGCGCCGCAAGAGCTTGGCAAGGAAGGGTCAGAAATGTTTAGTCTGATCAGTTCATCCATCATCGAAAGTGAAGAAAGCATGGCGCTTTATGGACAGGGGAAAAAGGAAGACATTGAACAGAAATTACATCAGCTTTTCTATCAATTTGTCAAAGAGGCAAAGTGGTAAGAAAAAAGCCGAGAGCTTATTCGCTTCTCGGCTTTTTTGCTGTAATACAGATAGCGAGTGTAGGACGAATTTCCTCATACTTGGCAGAAAAATGATCAAACCCCGCAAACTGTAAGTCATTCAATATGTTTTCACCCATCTCTTTTGTCCGATTGGCGTCAGCTCCTTTTTCTCTTGGCTGCATCACAATGACGAGTGTCCCGCCTGGCTTCAACGTGTGATAAAGATTGAGTAAGCCCGTCTTTGGATCATCCCAAATCGTAAAATTGTTAACAGACAACACTTTGTCATACTGCTCTCCCGGCAAACGTGTTTTCTCGATTTGGCCGACATACAGCCGGACCTGTTTGTCTTTTGCCCATTTACTGACGCGGGATTGTGCTTGCTCCTGCATAGTTGAAGAAGCATCCAGCCCGTCAATGTGAAGATCTTCATAATGCTTGAGCATATGTTTGATGCTGTAGCCTGGTCCATAGCCAATCTCCAAAATGTTTTCATCATTTGTCAGATCTAAGTGGCGGATCGCCCACTGATTCAATGCTTTATTTTCATTTGCCATAATCAATCCAGCAATGCTCCCGAGCCAGCCTTTTGGTCTGCTAAAGGTTTTCGAAAAGATTGACAGCATGTGAGAACGCTCCTTTTTGCTGATCATGTAACCGATTTTTCTCCTCTTCAAACATGCTAATTTTCGGGAACACATCTGTGCACCATAGGGATGTTTGAGTGAAAAAATGAGGTGGTAATGAAAGGATACATCAACAAATCAAGGAGGAGCTTACACATGGATTTACGTGATTACTTAACAAATGGCATTCCGCGCCAAACGCAGGATCAGCAGCCAGGCAGTGAAAGAGAAATGAATCCAGCGCCGATCTTTGAAGATGAATCGTATCAAGGGTCTGGGAAACTGAAAGGAAAGGTTGCGCTGATTACAGGCGGAGACAGTGGAATTGGACGTGCAGTATCGGTTGCCTATGCAAAAGAAGGCGCACATATCGCCATTGTGTACTTAAATGAACATGAGGATGCAGAGGATACGCAAAAGCGTGTAGAGCAGGAAGGCGTCAAATGTTTAACGATCGCAGGAGATGTCGGCGACGAAGCCTTTTGCGAAAAGGCGGTAGAAAAAACAGTTGAAGCCTTTGGACAATTAGATATTTTAGTGAATAATGCGGCGGAACAGCATCCGCAAGAACGTATTCAAGATATTTCTAGTGAACAGCTTCATCAAACCTTTAGAACCAACTTTTATTCCTATTTTTACTTTACGAAAAAGGCACTTGATTACTTAAAACCGGGAAGTTCCATCATTAATACAACATCGATTAACCCATATCGAGGCAACGCAGTGCTGATTGATTATACTGCAACAAAAGGAGCCATCAACGGCTTTACGCGTTCTATGGCACAGTCGCTTGTAAAGGAGGGGATTCGGGTGAACGGTGTAGCGCCAGGTCCAATTTGGACGCCGCTCATTCCATCTACATTTGATGAAGACAGTGTGGAAAGCTTCGGGGCAGAAACCCCAATGGGAAGACCAGGACAGCCAGTAGAGCATGTCGGCTGTTTTGTGCTGCTGGCTTCTGATGAATCGTCTTATATGACAGGACAGACACTTCACGTCAATGGCGGTTCCTTTATGAATACATGATCCACGCCGCCCAGCTTTGCTTGGGCGGTGTGTTTAGTATTTCTTGCGATTTTTCTGCACAGATGTGACAGACCATACGATAATGCCGACAACAACTGCTGCAATGATAAGTGAGCTTAAATGGAACATCGTTTCATGATGCATGTTCAACTTCTCCCTTCATTGAACCTATTTTCTATAGCATCAGCCAGAAGGTCTCTTTTTATGAAAAACACATTTCTTTGTTTAATGAATGGATTGTTGTGGAAACCTACGAATACAGATGAAATGTTGAAGGAGTGAAACGATATGTCTCAAGAAGAATTAAAACAAAAAATACTAAACCTATTAGATGAACAAAAGGTCGGAACACTCGCGACTGTTGAACAAAATCAGCCGCATACGCGCTACATGACGTTTTTCCATGAAGGCCTGACACTGTATACACCAACGAGCAAAGAAACACATAAAGCAGAAGAAATAGAAAAAAACCCGAATGTCCATATTCTCATTGGATATTCAGGCGAAGGATTCGGTGATACTTATGCTGAAATCGCAGGCACCGCTTCATTAACCGATGATCCGAAATTGATTGACCGCCTTTGGTCTGAGGAGATGGAGAAGTGGTTTAAAGGAAAAGATGATCCAAACCTAGTGATTCTGAAGATTAACCCAACCTCCATCCGTTATATGAATGAAGGAAGCCGTACACCAGCAGAATTATCACTTTAACCACTTGCGTAAGTTGGGGGGATATGTTATAGTTTTATATTAAGTGTTGAAATAAGCAAATAAATAAAGAAAGTAAACTTTTCTTTTTTCTATGACATAATGAGAAGCAATAGAGCTTCTACTTGATAAGAACGAGACGCTGTCAAAGCGAACAAACTTATTCTTTTCCTTCTGCAACCGCCCCCCTATAAAAGCGGAAGAATGGAAAAAAGACGTTTTGATTTACAATTCACACTGGCACGGCTTCGGAGCCGTAAGGACGAATGAGAGGTAGGGCTTTCGTTGTCTTGTTATCCAGAACTTCCATGGCGTTTACTTTCAAACGTAGGTTCACTCGGAACACATATGACACACTGATATGATCGAATCTTAATTCATACACTCCGTAACGGAGATTAAACATTGATTATTTATTTGCATGAAAAGAATAAGGAACAGGCTGCCATCTATTTGGCAGCCTTTTTCATTGGGTCAAACAAGAGAATCCCGAAACCAATGAGCCCAAGAAAAGGGAAGATGAAAATAGAAATCAACCGCATAGCGTCCGCTTCAAACGGCTTCGATATTAGCAGCAGTCCGATGAACACACAGGTGAATACAGTGAGCTTCATAGTCATTCGCTGCGTCCCTTCTTCTGATACTGCCAAATTCTCCGAATAAAAAAGAACATCACCGCAAACAAAATTGAAAAGATGAGCATGTCCAGTAGTGTCACACCACGATTTGGATGCACGATGCCAAACCACACCCATTGTAGAACAAAAGAGATAGCAAAATAAGAGATGAATTCTTTCATGATTTTCCCCTTTTCACGTATTTTTTTGACCTTTTAGCCATATCAGCCAAATGATGAAGGAACCAATGATACAAGAGAGTAACGTGACGGGCGGTAAGGTGTGCCAGCTAGTCAGCCCCTTTACAAACCACATATAAAAAAAGAAAATGGAAATGGATACGAGCAGCCATTGCTTCAACCAACGGGGAACACGTAGCCAAGCAGCTAGAATGCTAGATGATAGCTTATCCAATGAGAGATAGCTCCTTTTTTGAATCTGATTGGATTTTATCGCAAACAACAAAGTTTGTAAAATATGGTTTTTGGATGCTGTGATGGTATTCTATCAGCATGAAACATTCTCGCTGTACTGACGTATAAGTTAAAGGAACCTCATGAAAGGAAGCGATCAAGTGAAAAGAATACCAGTCATTTTCCTCAGATATATTGTCTTCTTTATTCCAGCGATCATTCTCAGTGTCATGGTGTGGAACCATTACCAAGATGATTTGTCAGATGGAAAAGTAACAGAGAATAACGTCAAACGAATTTTTACATTTGATCAAGGCAAACGAGTGGTGAGTGCTGTATCAAAAGACCAGCAGCTCCATGTTGAAATGATTGATCCTCATTCAGGAAAAAGAATCAGCGGATGGACGGCAGCAAGCGATCCTTTTCAAGAAATGTGGCCATCCATTCAAGGAAACAATCTCTTGCTTGCTTTTAAGAATAAACACGGACAGCTAATAATCGAGAAGCTGTCTCCAGATGGAGAAAAGAAAGAGCTCGCTCAACAGAAACTACAGATTCCCTCATTTTTAAAGACAAATACATACCAATGGAATGGACGGCTCGTATTTACAGGAGAAATGGAAGGCTCCGCTGCGGTCATTGGTGAGCTGAAGAACGGGCAATTTTATGTACACAATCTTAACGAACTAAAGCTGCCGGCTAGGCCAGTCTCCATGGATGCTGTCATGAATTCCTTTAGAGGACAGACCCCTATTCCTATATTTGAAGTCTCCTTGAAAAATGACCAGAAGGCTTATGTCAGTGGCATTTCAAACGAGAAGCATCAGCTTGGCGTCTATGTCTCCAAAAACGCTGAACCGTTTAGCCTTGTTAATGATGCGGTTGAAAAGCGTCTGCAAAAAACGATCGGATCATCACAAGACTTTGCTGTTGCTACCGAATCGGAATATCCAAAAAGGGCAAGAAAAGTGAATGCAGATGGAAGGCTTGGGGAAGTCGTTCCGACACCAAAGCCGATATACCAAACCTATGTTTACCAGCTCAATGAGGAAGAAGTGCTGATTGCAGGCTCTACAGCAAAGGACGAAGCAAAAGGAAAGGTGACCGGGTATATTTATAACCATCGCACGAATAAAGCGGTGTCTGCCAGCAAGATTTTTCAATCGTTGTCTTATGAATCCTTACAAAGAGAAGAGCTCTCTTTCAATAAAAATGTGAAGAGCAATTGGCTCTATTATTCATTTAACAATCAATTAACGGGTGCATATGAGACAAAAAGCAGCCAGCTAAAGGAATTTCCTTTGCAGAAAATCATCTCAATTGAAAACGCAAGTCCTGCTCATCAAACGTCATTTGATACCTTTACACAATATGTGATGAAAGGCGGGCCTCTTATTCTCAACTGGGCGATATGGCTCTTGATACCACTGCTATTATTTGTGCTTGCCATCTTCCTGCCGCCTATTTTAAGACTGGTCAGAAAGAACAAGATCAAGGATAGTGTCACCTTACAAGCTTATATTGTGTCCGTGAAAGAAACGGGCACCTATATCAACGAACAACCAGTTGTCAGCATGCGTCTTCAATTTGAATATGAAGGACAGAACATAGAAAAGACGGTTAAAACGGTTGTACCCTACACCCAGATACCACAGCCAGGCCAGCGAATCGTCATTCATTATGATCCGAAGAAGCAAAAGGCGATGCTTTTAAAAGAGGGAGACGCCTCGCAGCCAAGCGAGCCAAAATTCATCAAAGGCGCTGTTTTAAGAAAAATAGAATCATATGGAACGGTAGGACGAGGCACCATCTTATCTCTCACATTTGAATTAGATCAGAATACGTATATCATTCCGATGATTCAAGCCGCTGGTTTTGAATTTAGAACAGGAGAAAAAGCTGATCTCGTCGACATTAACGGCCAGCTGAAAATGGCTGCCTATGGTCATGAAGTACTGAATCGATCAGGGAAAGATGTGACGTTAACAGGAATCATTCAGCGTGTGAAGCAATATCCAGTTGCTATTTATGAACAAAAACCTATCCAGCTGGATGTGACGGTTTCAAGCGGAGATCACTCCATCACAAAAACGGTCAGCCAATTCATCCCTGACCATATGCAGGTCTCAGCAGGAACACAAATCACGATCCAGACAAAGAAAGAAGAGCTGGAGAGAGAAAATGCTCTGTTGCAAGAGAAACAAGGAAGTGCAAAAGTGACCAAAGTCGAATTTGCTGGCGTCATCGGTAATCTTCCGTTAGCAAACATTCAGATTGAGAGAAATGGCATGATGTATGAAGTCGAACAGCCAATCGATCCAATCACTAGCGTATTGCCTGGTGATGAATTATGGGTAGCGTATCACGACATGACGCGTCAAGCAGCCATTGTGAAATATGCATCGATTTAAAAAAGCGTTCCTTTATTGGAATACTTCAGAGTGAAGACAAAGGGCTAAAACGAATATCGTTTTAGCCCTTTTTTGATTAAGCTTTTGTATCATATTGGCGGAGCACCTTATCGTAGGCGAAGTTGCCAAAAGGAATGAACGCCGCAAAAAAACCGGCGATGGACCATTTCAAATGCCAGCGAACTTTAAATGTCACATATGCCAAAACGAGCATATAGATGACAAACAATGCGCCATGAAGAGAGCCTACAATGGTGACTGCCATCGGAATATCCGCAAAATATTTTAGAGGCATGGCAATTAAAAGAAGGGTTAAAAGAGACATACCCTCAATAAAACCCGCCTGTCGCAGACGGCTAATACTTGTATGCATATACAAATCCTCCTGTATAAAAGCTAGTTTCTCATCTTCTAATATAAACGAAAGATCGTCTAGACATGCTGAAATCTACGAAAAATTCAAAATATGTTCATGTAATGCTTAAAAAATGGGAAAAGCCCTTTACTTTTTGCTGGTTTCAGAGAGTACTTGCTTTAAATGCATCACATCATGTAATAAATGCTCCCTCATTGCTTGAACGGCTTCTAGGGAACGGCGCTTCTTTATTTCAGAATAGATGGCTGTATGCTCTCTTTGAATCGTCTCAGCACGAGCCCCGCCGCTAAAATGGAAGATGCGGCAAAAGTGAATAAGTGCATTTACGTGATTCAATTGTTTGGCTAAGCGGTCATTGTGACTCGCCAAAATGATTTTTTGGTGAAAGGCTTCATGTAACTGGACGATGTCTTTAGATGGCAGCTGCTGCTGGATCGCTTCGTCCGCGTGCGTGAGGACCTGCTCAATTTCATCCATTTCTCTTTGACCGGCTTCCTTACAGGCAAGCTCAACAGCAAGCGTTTCTAAGGACACCCGAATTTGATAAAGCTCCTCGACATCTTTTTCTGTTAACGTATAGACGGAGTAGCCTGATCGATGATCGGCGATTAAGAGCTCGTCTTTTTCTAAAAGTCTCATCGCCTCTCTAACCGGTGACCGGCTTACGCCAAATTGCTTGGCAAGCTGTGTCTCATTGATGCGCTCTCCCGGTTGAAACTGTCCATCAAATATCATTTGCTTCAGCTGTTCATAAAATTGCAAATGATATGGTGCTGGTTTTTCAATCTCGAATGAATTCATTCCATCGTTCCCTCTTTTATACATCCTCTTTTGTCTCATGTTATCCAAGTTCTTCCCGCTAGGCAAGCCTGCATCGATAAGTCAATATCGTACAATCCAAGAGAAAAAGGGTGTGCTACACTAATGATGAACTCAGTGAAAAGAGGGGATCGACATGAACATACAAGAGGAACGAACTGTACATTTTGATCAAGACTTACAAATAGAGGCGTATCGCTTTCATGCCATCATCAAAAAGTTCCCAAAACATTTTCATACATACTATGTGATTGGATTTATTGAAGGCGGTCAAAGACGTATGTTCTGCCAAAATCAAGAATACATCATTGAAAAAGGAGATATCCTTCTTTTCAATCCGTACGATAATCACGGATGTGAACAAGTTGATCACAAGCCGCTAGATTATCGCAGCTTAAATATTGAACCAGAGTTGCTGGAGAAGGTCTTTCAGCACAAGCCGCATTTTAAAGCCCCTGTGGTTTCACAAAGTGAACTAGCAAAGCAATTATATGATCTTCATCAAATGATCACAGAAGAAGCTCCTGCTTTGAATAAACAGGAAGCCTTTTACTTTTTGATGAAGCAGTTGATCGAAACCTATTCTGATACACCAGAGGAAAAAATATCAGCAGCCAATGCCAATGAACAAAAAGTCCAAGACGTACAGCAATATATTGAAACACATCTCACGGAAAATATATCGTTAGATGACTTAGGTGAGCTTGTGTCCATGAACAAATATTCATTGCTGCGTGCTTTTACAAAGTTCAGAGGGATTACGCCGTATCGTTATTTACAGACAATCAGGGTGAACTATGCGAAGGAACTTCTCGCCAAAGGAATGAAGCCAATAGATGTAGCTGCTGCCGCTGGATTTTCTGATCAAAGTCATTTGACTCACTTCTTTTCGGAATTTATTGGGCTTACGCCAGGGCAGTATCAGCAAATTTTTGCGAAGCAGGTAACAACAAAATGAAAAATAAACAGCTTCTTGGTCATCTAGCGGCCATGTTCACCATTTTTTTATGGGGATCTACCTTTATATCAACCAAAATATTATTAACGGCTTTTTCTCCAACAGAGATTTTATTTTTTCGTTTTTTCCTTGGGTACCTTGCCCTGATGATCATTTATCCAGTCACCATGAAGGTGCAGCGTAGAAAGCATGAAGGGATGTTTGCGCTTGCAGGGTTATGCGGTGTGGTCTTATACTATTTTTTAGAAAATGTTGCACTTACCTATACGTTCGCTTCGAATGCAGGTGTCATCAGCTCCGTTGTCCCATTCTTCTCTTTTCTATTGTCTTATTTTTTATTAAAAGATGAGCCGCTGCACAGCCGATTTTTCATAGGCTTTTTCATCGCGATGATGGGAATTGTACTGATTAGTTTTAATGGGATGACGACATTCCAATTGAATCCGCTCGGTGATGCTTTAGCATTTATGGCTACCATTGTCTGGGCATTTTATTCCATTCTATCGAAAATGATCAATCAATATGGCTACCATATTATTCAAGTGACGAGACGTGTCTTCTTTTACGGGCTGCTATGGATGATCCCACTGATCTGGCATTTTAAGATTCGTTTAGATTGGGAGCGGTTGACGAATCCATCGTTTGCCTTCCACTTGCTGTTTTTAGGCGTCTTTGCATCTGCTATTTGTTTTCTGACATGGAGCTTTTCCGTGAAGACGATCGGTGTGGTGAAATCAAGTGTGTATATTTATGGAGTGCCCATTATCACGATGATCATTTCAATGATCGTTCTTCACGAGAGACTGACACTCATGTCAGTGATCGGAACTGTACTGACCTTAGGCGGGTTGCTGCTCTCAGATAAAAAAGGTGCGGGAAGAAAGAAACAGAAACCCGGTGTGCTCTTGCAGGATAAAAAGGCGCTTTGATCAAAAAGCGTCTTTTGTCCATTGTAAGAGCAGGCACTCTTTAGTAAACTCATTTTAAATGGTCGACGGTCGACCGAAAGCGAAGGGGGAAAAATCAATGAAGCATTTGTCAATTGCAGCGATACCAGGTGACGGGGTTGGGAAGGAAGTTGTGCCTGAAGCCTTGCGAGTATTGAAAGCGGTATCAGAGGTGCATGGCGGCCTGTCTTTTACCTTTCAGGATTTTCCGTGGAGCTGTGAATATTATTTAGAGCATGGCGAAATGATGCCGAAGGATGGACTGGAACAACTGAAGGCATTTGACAGCATTTTCTTAGGGGCAGTCGGAGATGCCAATTTAGTGCCGGATCATGTATCGCTTTGGGGATTGCTGATTAAAATTAGACGTGAATTTGAACAGGTCATTAACGTAAGACCTGCAAAACAGCTGAGCGGAATACGTTCACCGCTTACTCAGCCAAAGGATTTTGACCTTCTTGTTGTAAGAGAAAACGGAGAAGGGGAGTATAGTGAAATTGGGGGGCGCATCTATCAAGGAGAAGATCAGCTTGCCATTCAAAATGCTGTTTTCTCAAGAAAAGGGACAGAGCGAGCCATGCGCTTTGCTTTCCAATTAGCAGAAAAGCGACGAAAGCATGTGACAAGTGCAACCAAATCGAATGGAATCGTCCATACAATGCCATTTTGGGATGAAGTGTTTCAAGACGTATCAAAGGATTATCCAGAAGTGACAGCAGACTCACAGCACATTGATGCACTCTCAGCCTTCTTTGTGACAAGACCAGAGAAATTCGATGTGATTGTTGCCAGTAATTTATTTGGCGATATTTTAACTGATCTTGGGGCAGCCATTATGGGAAGCATTGGCGTTGCGCCTGCAGCCAATATCAATGTGAATGGCAAATATCCATCCATGTTTGAACCTGTACACGGATCAGCCCCAGATATTGCGGGGAAAGAAATCGCCAATCCAATCGGTCAAATTTGGACTGCTAAACTCATGCTTGATCATTTCGGAGAGGAAGAACTGGGCACACACTTGCTTGAAATCATCGAATCAGTCACAGCAGACGGCTTTTTAACGGCAGATATCGGCGGAGCCTATCAAACTCAAGAGGTCACAAACGAAATCATCAAGCGCCTGAAGAAATAATCCATCATTAGAACCGCATCTCCACGTCTGCTATAATAAAAGGATGGATAGAAGAAAGAGATGTGAAATCTAGTGTCAAAAACAGTTGTATTAGCAGAGAAACCTTCAGTAGGACGTGACTTAGCGCGTGTGCTGAAGTGTCATAAAAAAGGAAATGGTTTTTTAGAAGGAGATCAATACATTGTGACGTGGGCGCTTGGCCATTTGGTCACACTGGCTGATCCAGAAGGCTACGGACAGGAATTTCAATCCTGGCGTTTAGAAGATTTACCGATCATTCCAGAGCCGCTCAAGCTTGTTGTTATGAAAAAGACAGGAAAACAATTTCAAGCAGTAAAAGCGCAGCTTGCAAGAAAAGATGTGAAAGACATTGTCATCGCTACAGATGCTGGACGTGAAGGAGAGCTTGTTGCAAGGTGGATTCTTGAAAAAGCGCATGTGAAAAAGCCGCTGAAACGTCTATGGATCTCATCTGTTACGGATAAAGCGATTCAAGAAGGCTTCAAACGATTAAAAGACGGCAGAGAATATGATAACCTGTATCGCTCGGCTGTTGCGCGTGCAGAGGCAGACTGGATTGTAGGGATCAACGCAACAAGAGCGCTGACAACCAAGTTCAATGCACAGCTTTCTTGCGGACGGGTACAAACACCAACGATTGCCATGATCGCCAAACGAGAAGAAGACATTCAGCAATTTCAGCCGAAGCCGTTCTATGGCCTGACTGCACAAGTGGATGGACTTACGCTGACTTGGCAGGATGCGAAAACAAAGCAAAACCGCACATTCCAAGAGAATGTCATAAAAGAGCGTTTGGCAGGGTGTAAAGGAAAACCAGCAGTGATTGATGCGTTGAAAAAAACGGCGAAAAAAGCGTTTGCTCCAGGGCTATATGACCTGACAGAATTGCAGCGTGATGCCCATAAACGCTATGGCTTCTCTGCGAAAGAAACATTGTCTACGCTTCAGCGATTGTATGAGCAGCATAAGCTCGTCACATATCCACGTACAGATTCACGTTTTATTTCAGAGGATATCGTTCCTACATTAAAAGATCGTTTAAAAGGAATGAACGTCAGACCATACACGCAGCATGTGAACCGTATTTTACAATCAGGTGTGAAAGCACACAAAGGCTTCGTCAACGATGCAAAAGTGTCAGATCACCATGCAATCATTCCAACTGAGGAAGAGCTGTATCCTGGTGCATTAAGTGATAAAGAGCGTAAATTATATGACCTCATTGCCAAACGATTCCTTGCTGTCCTCATGAATCCTTTTGAATACGAGGAAACAACGGTTATCGCCAAAATAGGCAGTGAAACATTCACAGCAAAAGGGAAAACCGTGCAATCAGCCGGCTGGAAGGCTGTGTACGATGATTCCTATGAAGATGAGGAATCAGCCGAAGCAGATCAGCATCTGCCACAACTTTCAGAAGGACAGTCACTTGACGTACGACAGCTGAAAGAAACAAAGGGAGAAACGAAACCTCCTGCCCGTTTTAATGAAGCCACCCTGCTATCTGCTATGGAGAACCCAGCGGCATTTATGCAGAACCAAGAAAAGGACTTAGTGAAAACCCTTGGTGAAACAGGTGGTCTAGGAACTGTAGCAACAAGAGCTGATATTATTGAAAAGCTGTTCAATAGCTTCTTAATCGAGAAAAAGGGCAAAGACATTTTCATCACATCAAAAGGGAAGCAGCTGCTCTCCTTTGTGCCTGAAGACTTAAAGTCTCCTGCGTTAACAGCGGAATGGGAACAAAAGCTTTCTAAAATCGCAAAAGGACAGCTGAAGGCTTCTCAATTCATGAGTGAAATGAAGTCATATGCAAAACAAGCTGTATCTGAAATCAAACAGACGAACCAAACCTTTAAGCATGATAATGTCACTGGCACCCATTGTCCTGACTGCGGAAAACTCATGCTGAAAGTCAATGGAAAACATGGCACAATGCTTGTGTGTCAGGACCGGGAATGCGGGCACCGAAAAAATGTGGCGAAGAAAACAAATGCGCGCTGCCCGAACTGTCATAAAAAGCTCGAGCTGCGCGGAGAAGGCGATGGCAAAATTTTTGCTTGTGTGTGCGGTCATAGAGAAAAGCTGTCTGTTTTCGAAAAACGCAAATCACAATCCAATCAAAAGAGAGCCAGTAAGCATGATGTGTCTAAATATATGAAGAAACAAAAGAAAGTGGAAGAACCAATCAATAACGCACTGGCTGAACAATTAAAGAAACTAAAATTAGATCAATAGTAGTGTAGAAACCCATGCAGAAACGCATGGGTTTTTCAGTTAAATCAAGTATATCGGCATATTGTTTTTCTGAAAATGGGAATATGTGTGCGAAAAGACTCGTAATTTGGTATAAAATATTTATTTAAATTTTAACAAAAACACTCTATAATAAATCGATGGATGCTAAGAGAACGGGAGTTGAAAGGGGACACGAATGGTTACAGCCATACATCGCACGGCTATTATTTTACTCATTGTCATTCTACTAGGCGGATGTACCTGGAAACAGCAGAAAGAATCAGCTGATCCAGAGTCAGCACAGCCTGTACTGCCTGGAGAATATTTTATTACGCACCACTTAATGACAGATCAAGGCATGATTCGCACCTCTTTTGCAGAGCAGCACATCTACTTATCTGAATCGCTTGGACTTTGGATGGATTATCTAGTTCGAAAAAATGATCAAAATTTGTTTGATCAACAATTTGGTGTCCTGCAAGATCAATTTTTATTAGACCATCACCTTCTCAGCTGGCAAATCGAATCTCATCAAAAAAGTAAGGTCAATGCTTTAGTCGATGATTTACGTGTAGTCGCAGCACTGCAAAAGGCAGATCGTTTGTGGGAGAAGTCAGCGTATCAAACGACAGCAAAAGAAATCGCACAAGCGTTAAAAGACAAAAACATGTATAAAGGCATATTGACCGATTACTATGATGCATCGACACAGAAAACTTCACACACCATCACACTCTCATATATAGACCCAACAGCAATCAAAGAAATGAAATCCCTTCAAATATTCACAAAACAAATGGCGAGTAACCAATTGGTCATTCTAAAACATGCACCGAGGAAAAAAGGATTCTTTCCAAAATCCTATGACATAAAGAAAAAAACCTATTCATTTGACCAAGAAATTCATATGATCGATCAACTTTATACGGCTCTACATGCCGATCGTGCAAAGGTGAATACATCCTCGATTATGAAATGGCTGAAAACGGCTTTTAAAGAAGACGGAAAACTGTACGGGAGATATAAGCTGAGCACTTTGCAGCCATCTGTGACGTATGAATCGCCTTCGGTATATGCGCTCGTCATCTTGTTTGCTCTTAAACAAAATGAGCTGGAATTCGCAAAAGATGTGTATGACCGGATGAAAGAATTACAAATTAAAGATCCTCTTAAGGCATATTACGGAGGATACATGAACGAAAATGACACGCACTCATTTGACAACCTATTGCCTCTAATTGCAGAAAGGGAGCTTTTTAATGAATCGGTTATTCAGTAACACGTATCGCTTATACTATTCTCTGCTCCTCACGTTTGCAGGTCTTATTTTATTTATGGGCTACCTCAACGTCCATGATGCGGAGAGCTTGATGATCATCACATTGACATTTGTCGTGTTCGGATGCGGGATTTTATTTGGCATCTTACCAGCATTAATTTTCACCTTGCTGATATTGTTCTTTATAGGAAGCGCCATGTTCTTTACAGAGCTTAGCCACACAAATCCCCTCTTTTCCAATCAAACATTGCAAGATGTGGTGATTTGGGGCGTAGCACTCCTCTTTTTCGCGATTTCAGCAGGAAGTTTGCATGAGCGGATGAAGACGATGCGTCACACCATTGAACAACAAAAGCAGGCCATCAAACAATTTGTGGCGATTGACTCCACTACAGGATTTGATAATGCCGAGCGGATGAGGCTGGAATTGTCTGAGGAAATGAAACGGGCGGAACGCTACAAACAGCCATTCGTTTTTATCCTTCTTCATATGCATTATGCAGCGGAATTCAAATCGTTATATGGAGAAAAAGAAATGCTGCACCTGTTTCAGCAATTAAGTATCAAGATCCGCGAAAGTGTCAGAGAAACGGATAAGAAATTTCGATTATCCGAAGAACGAATAGGCCTGTTGCTTACGCACACACCAGAAGAGAACGTCTCTGTTGTCCTTGATAAGCTAAAGGATAAATTGCAAAAGCATGTTCTGTTAAACGGTCGTGAAGTCACCCTGACATTTCATGTCTGTCATTTAAGAAGCAGTTCGGATTATCGTACGCCAGAGCAATTTTTAGAAGAACTAGAAAACGAGATGATGATGAATGAACTTTAATTTTTTGATGAAATGCTGTTTGATGATCGTTCTTTTTTCTATTCTTTCGTTTAAATCTATTTCTTCAGCCGATGCTCTTGTCACGCAGCCAAATATCTTAATCGTTTATTCGACAGAATCGGGGGAAGCGACTCCGGCTGTTCATATGCTGGATCTACTCGCCGGTCATTTTTCCAAACAGACCACGATTGTATCTGATGAACATGTGGCTGAAAAGAGGATCAGTGAATTTCAGCAAGTCATCTATCTAGGTGAAATAAAGAGAACCTTATCCAAACACACCATTCGTGCGATGAACGAATCACAGCACGTAATCGCCATTGGATACAATGCGGAACAGCTTGGCCCATTCTCCAAGCTTACTTTTCACAAACAAGATCACACCAGTCAAGTCAAGCGTGCGCATGATCAGACTTACCGTCAGCTAGAGGAAAGTTTCCGTGCGTTAACGGTTCAAGGGGCAGACCTGCAAAGTGAACTTTTATTTAAGAAGCATGAGGCTACACTTCCATTTGTGGTTCAAACAAAAGAAGGCGCGGCCTATATTGGAATCTTAGATATTGTGCAGCAAAACAAGCTTCTTGCAGAAGTGCTAGAAAAACGCCTGCCTTCTTCTCATCAATTGACCACAAAGTACTTAAAGCTTGGGAACATCAGCCCTGCAACTGACGAGAAAAAACTGCTTGAACTTGGACAATACGTATCCACTCAGCATATTCCGTTTCAAATTGCGGTAACCCCTGTTTGGGTTGATCAAGCAACAGGTAATGAAGTCACACTGAGTGACCGCCCGCAGCTCGTAAAAGTGTTAAAACAATTGCAAAGGGGTGGAGCCAGCATCATCCTTCATGGATTTAGCCGGACGTATCAAACAGAGGAATCTGGCCAGGACTTTGAGTTCTGGGATGCAAAAAATGATCAGCCCATTACGTCAAATGACCCTAAAAAAGCCAAGAAACAGCAAAGTAAAAGCTATTTTTCGAATGAAAAAGACTTTAACGCTTATATCAGATCGAATCAGCAGCAAGATATCAGCTATACAGAAGAAAAACTGACAAAGGGCATTGAGCTTCTTGCGCAGCAAGGTTTATATCCACTTGCATTCGAGGTGCCGCATGATGCCATATCTCAGCAAGGCTATGAAGTGATTTCAAGGCATATGTCCAGTCTTTTTGGACAGGTGCAGCTGTCAGACCATACTTGGAAAACAGTTGGTGCACCGCCACTAGTGACGACACCCGCTATGCTGCATGGCATGACCTTATATCCTCAGCAATCAGCAGAGCCAGCGTCTGACCAAGAAGCTTCAAATGTCTTAACAGAACAGAAGATTCAATCCGTCCAACATCTTCAATCAGCCGCAATCGGGCTGTCCTATGACGTGGAATCAGGAATAGCCGGATTACAGGGCCTAATAACACAGATGGAGGCGATTCCTTCTAGTGAATGGCTGGATTTAAAGAAAACAAAACAGACAGTCCAAACATCACATGTACAGATCAAAACATCAGGGAATGGACATATTCAAGTCGAACAATCCAATCTAGCAGAAACCAAAACAGTCAAACGAAGCGGCATCGAAAATTTGCTGCGAATTCTCACAGTCGTGGTGATGCTATTTATTGCGGCATTTGCTTTTTACACATTGTATTTAAGACTGACAATGAAAAAACGAATTTTTAAGGAGAGAAAATTAGGTGGCTGATGTCTTATTTTATCTTTCGTTAATACTGATTTGGATCATGCTCTTATACCATATGTTTCTCATGCAGGGCGGCTTTCAGCACTATTTGACCTACGAAAAAGTGCTGCCTAAATGGACAAAACAAGGGAAAGAGCTGCCAGCAGTCAGCATTCTGATTCCTGCTCATAATGAAGAAGTCGTCATTCGGCAAACACTAAAAGCGATGGTCCAGCTATCCTACCCGAAACACCTCCTTGAAATCATTGTGATTAATGACAATTCCTCTGATGGCACAGGAGATATCGTGCAATCATTCAGTGAGCAATATGATTATGTCCATATGATTGAAACGAAGCCGCCATTTGCAGGAAAGGGAAAATCCACTGCACTGAATGAAGGCTTGAAGGCTTCAACAGGAGAAGTCATCTGCGTTTACGATGCAGATAACATGCCTGAACAAAAGGCAGTCTATCATTTGGTTCTTGGATTATTGAATGACCCAAACGCAGGCGCAGTTGTCGGGAAATTCAGGGTCATCAATGCAGCTAAAAACCTGCTAACCAAATTTATTAATATTGAGACCATCTGCTTCCAATGGATGGCTCAGGGCGGAAGATGGAAGTGGTTTGGCATTGCGACCATACCAGGCACCAACTTCGCCATCCGCCGGCACATTTTAGAAGAGCTTGGCGGCTGGGATGCCCATGCGTTGGCTGAGGACACCGAATTAACGATCCGTGTCTATAACCTTGGCTATGTCATTCGATTTTTTCCGGCTGCGATCACATGGGAACAAGAGCCTGAGACGTGGAAGGTCTGGTGGCGGCAAAGAACACGCTGGGCTCGAGGCAACCAATACGTTGTGCTCAAATTTTTAAGACAGTTTATGAAGCTGAAACGAAAACGAATGATTTTCGATTTGTTTTATTTCTTCTTTACGTATTTCTTATTTTTCTTCGGTGTCCTGCTCTCAAATGGGATCTTTATCGTAAACCTATTTGTTGACCTTCACTTATCTGTAGGAGCGGTTGCCCTGATCCTGTGGGGATTGGCCTTCTTCCTCTTTCTAACAGAAGTGATGATTACATTGAGTATTGAGAAAACAGAGCTCACCAAACAAAATATTCTCATTGTGGCCCTTATGTACTTTACCTATTCTCAAGTGTGGATTGCGCTTGTCGTGTACTCCTTATGTGTAGAGGCAAAGAGCCGTTTATTGAAACAAGAAGTAAAATGGTACAAAACCGAGCGTTACGATCAACAACAAAAGAAAAGCGGGTGACAAATTGAAATCGGTAAAATGGATGATTTTTATATTGACGATATCCCTTGCCATTCAGCCTTTTTTCATGGCAGGTCAAGCAATGGCGCAATCAAATCGTGTACAAGTGAAGGACGATTGGATTCGCTCATCAAAAGGAAGTCAAACCGAAACGCAGCATTTATCAGAAGATGTGGTGACCTTGTATGGACAAGAAGACCGCACTGAATTTTCCTATCAAATAGAGAAAGAAAAAGTAGCGTCCAGCACCCTGACATTGAATATAGAGGCTTCACCATTACTCATTTCGCCATCATCATTCACAGTCATGATCGATGGAGAGATTGTAAAGACCATTCTCGTATCAGGGAAAAATCAAAAGAAATCAATTCAAATCAAATTGACCAAAGCGCAATTGAAAAAAGGATCTCATCAAATTCAGCTCGCATTCTATGGCGTGTTAAAAGAAGGTGTGTGTATCAACCAAGAGACACCTGCCAATTGGCTGAAAGTATATCCTGAAAGTGAGCTGGTATTCAAAGGAGCTCAAACGAAAGACGTGACGTTAGACAGCTTCCCTTCACCTTTCATTCAAACAGGTGATCAGAAGGAACAAACAGATATTGTGATTCCAAATTCACCGGAAGCAGCTGAATTAGAAGCGGCTATGAAAATATACCGTACGTTGAAAAACAAAGACCGCCAAGCAGACCTCAAACTCGTCCAAGAAAAGGACCTCAAGCAAATATCGCATCCAACCATTGCTGTGGGAGCAATAGGAAACTGGGATGGACGGGTGAAATCGATCGAGCAGGCAGCGAAGATTAAAACGGAAAGCAATCAGCTCACGTTAGCGGTGAGAACCCTGACAGCAAAGAAAAAAGAACAGCCCATTGTATTTGTCACTGCTGAACAGCCAAAGACAATTGCTGAAAAAATCAATGTCCTGACTCAACCGGAACTGACGGGGCAGCTCACTGGGACGGATTTGCTGCTTCAACAGGTGACTACTAAAGCATCTAAACCATCTCATCACATTCGTTTAAAAGATTTTGGCGGAGATGATGTCACAGTTGGAACCAAAAAGACAGCATCTGACCATTTCTATTATCCGAAAGCACTGATCTCTAACCAAAAATCAGGTGCAAAGCTAAATCTATCATTTAAAAAATCTGATACAGCAAACAAAGCGGAACGCTTAACAGTCATGATCAATAACGAACCACACGACGTACCGTTAACAAAGCTAGGAAACAAAGATGAGAATGGATTCTATCATGTGTCAATTCCAGTAGATTCACAAGTACTCCAAAAGAACGAATATATTGATTTGCAATTTGTCACAACGGGTTTTAAAAACATGGAATCCTGTAGACATACGGATGAAGAAGGCTGGATTTACATCGATAAGAACAGCTCTCTTCAAATACCAGATGGGACGACTAGTGATACACCGGATTTAGCCGCATGGCCGCTTCCTTTCACATCAAAAACAAACCAGGGAAAAACATTGCTCATCATGCCAGATCAAATCAAGCAAGAAACGATCAATCAACTGGCCATGCTGACAGAATCATTTAGTCAGCCAGAAGCTGCTCAATACCAATTGATCAAAGCATCAAATGTGACAGTTGACCAATTGAAAAATCACTCTCTCATTTTCATCGGGGGCATTCAAACGTTCTCTCTTTTAAAGGAAAAAGCAGACGATCTCATCGTGCCAGTGAAAAAGAATCACTATGATGTATCCACCTTCGGCATGATCAACGAAACGACTGCTCGTATTGTATGGACGCAGCCATCTGTATGGAATAAAGAACAAACAATGACCGTCTTTTCAGGCATGAATGCAGCTGACGCTGATCTTTCAAAGGAAGTGATTCATTTCCTGCAAACAAATTCGGAGACGGCAACCGTTGCAATAGAGAGCAAGAACAAAGATATGTTCACGAATCATCAAACGGTCAGCAGCACAACAAATGATCCCGAAAAAAGTGAAAAGCAAGGCGTCGAAGATTCTTGGATTTACTTTGCGTGTATCGCTGTGCTGATTATTTTTGTGGTCGCGATGATTGTTTATTTCGTACGAAAAAACCGCAAAAAGACTGATTGATAAACGATCAAAAGACCGTGAAAAAATGTCTTTACTTTGGTGTTAAACGGGAGTATGATCTCTTTTATAAAAGACCAATCGCTGAATCATTTCGATGAGCGGGGGAACCATTAGTGGTGCAAGACACCACATGGGGTGAATCCTTTTTAGGTAGGGCAAAGTCTCATGCGCCCGAATCCGTCAGCTAACCTCGTAAGCGTTAAAGAGAGCAAAGACCAACCTGTGATCTAAACAATAGGCACAGGGGCATTCTATTGCCTCTGTGTCTTTTTGGCGATCCATCTTTTGTAACTTAAATCGTTTGACACTAAAGGAGCGGGCATCACATGTACAGTTTGATGAAGCGTATTTTAATTGGGAAACCATTAAAATCACAGGCAGCAGGAGAACAAAAACTATCAAAAATCAAAGCTTTGGCATTATTGTCATCAGACGCATTGTCATCCGTTGCATACGGTACAGAACAAATCTTAATTGTTCTTTCTGTCATTAGTGCAGCAGCATTTTGGTACTCACTCCCGATTGCAGGTTGTGTATTAATTCTTTTAATGGCGTTAATTCTATCTTACCGCCAGATTATTTATGCTTATCCAGAAGGCGGCGGTGCCTATGTCGTCTCTAGCAGAAACCTAGGTGAAAAACCAGGATTGATCGCTGGTGGATCATTGCTTGTAGATTATATTTTGACTGTAGCAGTGAGCATATCAGCGGGTACCGATGCCATCACATCGGCTTTCCCAGCACTATATCCATATCATGTGTTGATTTCAATTGTATTGGTCATCTTGATTATGGTGCTCAACCTTCGTGGATTGACAGAATCGGCATCTATTCTGGCTTATCCAGTATACTTGTTTGTATTTTCGCTCCTTATATTAATTGGAGTTGGGGGCTTTAAATTATTAACAGGAGGTGTACCTCCAGCACCTGAGCATACAGCGATAGGCACACACGTACAAGGCATTACATTATTTCTATTATTAAAAGCTTTTTCGTCTGGCTGTTCTGCTCTGACTGGAGTAGAAGCCATTTCAAATACCATTCCATCCTTTAAAAAACCAGCTGCACAAAATGCAGCGAGAACATTATTGATGATGGGTGGATTACTAGCTGTTTTATTTGTGGGTGTGACATTGCTTGCGTTTGGCTTTGGCATCTCACCAAAGCCAGAAGAAACGGTTATATCACAAATTGCATCAGATACATTTGGACGTACATTTTTCTACTATGTCATTCAGGCTGTCACAGCTTTAATCTTGATATTAGCGGCAAATACCGGCTTTTCCGCTTTTCCTTTATTAGCGGTCAACTTAGCAAAGGATAAATATATGCCGCGCATGTTTACCGTAAGAGGGGATCGACTTGGGTATTCCAATGGCATTATCTTTTTAGGTGTAGCTTCTATGCTGCTCATCTGGTTGTTTGATGGGAAAACGGAACACCTCATTCCACTATATGCTGTCGGTGTCTTCATTCCATTTACCTTGTCACAGACTGGCATGTGTGTGAAATGGATTCGTGAAAAACCGCAGGGCTGGAAAACGAAAATGCCAATCAATATAGTCGGAGCACTGATTTCTTTCACGGTTCTCATGATTCTCATTTTGACCAAGTTTCATCTTGTATGGCCAGTATTTGTTTTCATGCCAATTGTTCTACTCGTCTTTCATTCCATTAAAAAGCATTATGTGTCCGTTGGAGAACAACTGCGTTTATTGAATGAAACAGAGCCTGTTGAGATTAAAGGAAATGTGGTCATCGTGCCGATAGCAGGAGTAACACGTGTCGTTGAACAATCTGTTCAATATGCAAAATCCTTATCAGAGCAAGTCATAGCAGTTCATGTATCCTTTGATAAAGAAAAAGATAAGAAAATTGAAGAGGATTGGGAAAAACTGAATAGCGGTGTGCGGCTTGTGATGCTGCATTCCTCCTATCGAAGTCTTATTCACCCACTGGATAAATTTCTTGAAACGATTGAGGCAAAAGCAAATGCGCACCAATACAAAGTCATGGTGCTCGTGCCTCAATTTATCCCGAAAAAAAGATGGCACACCATATTGCATAATCAATCTGCCTTTTTATTAAGATTCCGTCTATTATGGAAGCGGGATATTGTGGTCGCCACCCTTCCATATCATTTTAAAAAGTAGCCGGAGCAAGTTGAAACGTTTGATCAAAAGAGTGCGGTGGTATGAAGTAAGAAAAAAGGAGTTTTCTCACATGCCGCAAAGAACCGCAGGAAAAGAAGTAACAGCGCTACTGGAAGAGTGGGGCGTGAAGCATATTTATGGAATGCCCGGCGATAGCATAAACGAATTGATTGAAGAGCTTAGGCATGAATCAAGCAAAATACAATTTATACAAACGAGACATGAAGAAGTGGCGGCACTTTCAGCGGCGGCTGATGCCAAACTGACAGGTAAGCTCGGTGTCTGCTTATCAATCGCTGGACCGGGTGCTGTCCACTTATTAAATGGACTATACGATGCAAAAGCAGATGGCGCACCCGTTTTAGCGATTGCAGGGCAGGTTGCATCGACTGAGGTAGGCAGAGACGCATTTCAAGAAATCAAATTAGAGCGGATGTTTGATGATGTAGCTGTCTTTAATCAGCAGGTACAAACAGCTGAAGCTCTGCCTGATTTATTGAATCAAGCCATTAAAGCAGCATATACCCATAAAGGGGTGGCAGTTCTCATCGTATCGGATGATTTATTCTCTCAAAAAATTAAGCGTAAGCCTGTTTATACATCTCCTCTTTATGTTGAGGGAGAAGTACGGCCAAAGAAAGATCAACTGTTAAAGGCGGCTCAGCTGATTAACAATGCGAAAAAGCCAGTCATCTTAGCAGGTAAAGGATTAAAAAATGCAAAGGAAGAGCTTCTTTCGTTTGCAGAAAAGGCCGCTGCACCTATCGTCATCACACTTCCTGCAAAAGGGATTGTGCCAGACAGGCATCCATACTTTTTAGGAAACCTAGGCCAAATTGGAACGAAGCCGGCATATGAAGCGATGGAAGAGTGTGATCTCTTAATCATGCTGGGAACCTCGTTTCCTTATAGAGACTACTTACCGGAGGACACACCAGCCATTCAGCTGGATATTAAACCAGATCAAATTGGTAAAAGGTATCCGGTAGACGTGGGAATCGTGAGTGACAGCAAGAGTGGCTTGCATGAACTGACCTCCTACATTGAATATAAAGAGCAGCGCGGTTTCCTTGAGGCTTGTACTGAGCATATGATGAAATGGCGAGAGGAAATGGATAAGGAAAAATCCGTTGCCACATCGCCGCTTAAACCACAGCAAGTCATTGCTAGATTAGAAGAAGCAGTCGAAGATGACGCCATTCTTTCTGTTGATGTAGGGAATGTGACCGTTTGGATGGCCCGCCATTTCGAAATGAAGCAGCAGGATTTCATTATCTCCAGCTGGCTTGCCACGATGGGCTGTGGCTTGCCTGGAGCGATCTCTGCTAAATTAAATGAACCGAATCGCCAAGCCATTGCTGTCTGTGGTGATGGAGGCTTCACAATGGTCATGCAAGACTTTGTGACAGCGGTAAAATATAAGCTGCCGATTGTTGTTGTGATCTTAAACAACAACAACCTTGGAATGATTGAATATGAACAACAGGTAAAAGGAAACATCAATTATGGTATAGAGCTAGAAGATATTGATTTTGCTAAGTTTGCAGAAGCATGTGGCGGCAAAGGAATCTCAGTGTCATCACATGAAGAATTAGCGCCAGCCTTGGATACAGCACTGCAATCAGATAAACCTGTCATTCTTGATGTTGCTGTCACGAATGAACCGCCGTTACCTGGGAAAATTACGTACACACAGGCAGCAGGATTTAGTAAGTACTTACTGAAAAAATTCTTTGAAAAAGGTGAGTTGGATATCCCTCCACTTAAGAAAAGCCTAAAACGCTTTTTCTAAACACAATGTAGTCGGTCTTCTAAAAAGAAGGCTGACTTTTTTTGTGGTGAAAGGGAAAGTTATTTCAATTGTCACTTGTTTTATTTCCTCTAAAAATATATGGAAATTATTTTTGTAACTTAAAGCCTATTTTTCCAATTCAATGAGAAAGGTAAAATAGACTTTATGATCAATAATGGAGGGAGTGACTTCTTCTGGGCAAGATACTTGATGCAAAAGCACTAACAAGTGCCATGGACACAAGGGCTAAACACTACCAGGAACTCCGCGAACAAATGGTAGATTTAAAAAAGGCATTACAAAGTGTTGCCAATCTCGGTGATGACTTCACTGGGAAAGGTGCCGATAACATTAAAAGCTTTTATAAAGAGCTCGCCGGAAATGTAGACATGTTTATCAGCTTTATTGATAAGCAAAAAGCGTTCCATGAAGGTGTTTCTGGGACACTTGATGATACAAACTTTGGCGGCGATACCTTTGTAGAAGAGCACTTTTTAGACAACGCAGTACATATGGGCATCAAAAATGCCAAAAGCATTGTAAAGGATCAAAAAAAGGCACTCAAAACGATTTTTCAAGACATTGACGACCTCATTTCTCTAGAGGTATTTGATAGCCAAACCTTTGATGATAAGATCGCTGATGCCGAAGACGAGCGGAAAAAGACTGTTAAAGATTTAATTGAACTTGATCAAAATTTGAAAGATGAATATGCTTTGTCAGAGACTGAGGAGAAGGCTACAATGGCATTGTACGCTGAAATGATGAATGCGACAAATGATGGAAAAGCCATTTCGCCTATGAATTTTGACAAGAAAGCGTATCAAAATAGCGAAATCTACAAGGCAAAAAGCGATATTGAGAAGCAAACTTCTGAATATCTCAAAATTAAAAAAGAACAAGAGGAAGCCCGCGAGATCGCAAAGGAACAAGAAGCACTCGCCAACCGCCCTTGGTATGAAAAAGCCCTCGATTATGGCGGAAATATCGTGAATGAACTGACAGGTGTGAACGATGCAAAGCGTGCCGCAACAGGGGTCGACCCAATCACAGGTGAAGAACTCACCACAGGGCAGCGAGTCGCAGCAGGCGGTATGGCAGCAGCTGGATATATCCCAATCGTCGGCTGGGCAGGGCGCATTTTCAAAGGCGGAAAGGCTGTCTATAAAACGACTCAAGCTACATCAGCCGCAGTCAAGGCAGTCGACGTCTACAAAACATCACAAAAGTCTTTTGATGCCTTAAAAACATCCCAAAAAGGCTTATATGGCCTCACCGCAACCAACGGCTTTAGCGAAGCGATTACGGGTCGAGATATGTTTGGAAACAAGGTCTCGAAAGAACAGCAGGAAGCGAGTATGAATGCGGCGCTTGGAATGCTTTTACCGTTTGGGGCGAAAGGGTTTCATGGAAAGATGGGAGTTAAAGGTGGTACTGTTAAAAATGTGAATAATGGTACAGTGTGGAAGGATATAAAAGTTACTCAACCACTTTATGAAGGTACAAAAATCCCAAAATCTTTTGAATTAGCAACAGTTGGTGGAAAGTTCTGGGTGCACCCCAATGGAACAAAACATATGGTTGAGTATATAACTAGAGATGCAACTACACATGGTATGCCGATAAATAGTCAAACTTTATTGTCGAGTTTCCAAAGCTCTGTTAACATTGCTGCTAAGCAAGGAATTAAATATGAAGAAATTATGAAGGTAGGTAATTGGGAATTAATATTTAGTAAACCCCGAGGAGACGGATTATTACCAGTCATAAAGCATGCTGTGTATATGCCTTAAAAGGAGAAATGATGATGTTAAAAGTAATAGAATATAAAGACGTTCAACCTATAAACATTGAATATGATCTTTATACACCGATTAATATAGAATTTGGGAGTTGGAATATATCAAAAGAGCCAACGATATATTGGAGAACGGGAGATTTCAAGAAATCTTTAATTGAAATAGGT
>BSBG01000008.1 GCA_030159235.1 Bacillus safensis
ATGAAGTTTCATAGGATTTTTTTATAAAAACTCGAATTAACAGGTACGTTTTGTCTTGTTTAGTTTTCAAAGATCATGTCCGTCGTCTCTCAGAGGCGACTTTATTAATATAACATTCTATCAAGATAAAGTCAACAACTTTTTTCTTAATGTTATTTATCAACCGCGCTGTTTCAGCGGCGAATACAAATATAACACCTTTTGAAAGAAGAAACAAGTACTTTTTCTAAATAATTTATTTTTCTTTATCTCTTCCTATATAATGATACGAATACTGCTTTTCATAGGAATTCTCTATTGTTGATTCTGCAGGTCTTTAGTATATTTATAATAGATTGAAACTAAATAACCGCAGGGGGAGCTTTGTGCTGAGAGTGAACATTCGTTGTTCTGACCCTTTGAACCTGTCAGTTAATACTGAAGTAGGAATGTGGAATCACTTGAATACATACGGTGTATTCAAATCGATATGTTTTTCTATGAATAACATACTCATCCTTACATGGTCTCTCCTTGCTCAATTCATGAAAAAGGAGATTTTTTTATGCAGCAATCAAAGCAGTTGGTACGATTGATGGAAATCGCGATTATGACTTCACTTGCACTAGTATTAGATTACTTATCAGGTCTCTTTTTAAGAATGCCGAATGGTGGATCTCTTGCGCTGATTATGATTCCTGTCATTCTCATGTCTATTAGATGGGGAGTATCTACCGGGTTTATTATAGGTGTGTTAATCGCAGGTCTTCAGCTGATGAATAGTCCGATTATTGCTACACCTGTTCAAGGATTCCTTGATTACTTCGTCGCATCTGTTGTCATTTCTCTAAGCGGCCTGTTTTCTGGATTGATCAAAAAAGCCATTCAAGATCAAAAGCGAAAGCAGCAATTCTTCTATATTACCTTATCTGTTTTTGTTGCTAGTTTCTTCAGGCTGCTGACGTTCTTTATTTCTGGCGTTGTTTTCTTTTCTCAATATGCACCAAAAGGGACGCCAGGATGGGTCTACTCTTTAATTTATAACAGCACATATATGGTTCCTTCATTTATTATTTGCAGTATCGTTCTTTGTATACTCATCCCAAGTGCATCCCGTTTGGTTTTTCCTCATCAAAAATAACCGGCTGATTCAGCTGGTTATTTTTTTATGCATAATTTGCCGCTCTATGGAATCTATTAATAATAGAAGATTTCATGCTGGAGGTACGACAATGAGCCCTTACTCCATTATGCTGTGCTGTTATATTCTCAGTCTTGCTTATTTTTTGGCAGGTTTCTATGAAGCTTTAAAAATAGCAGGCGTGAAAGGAAAAGTAGAAGCTTCACCGTTTATTTCTTACATTTTGCTTGCTATGCTTTTCTCTTTTTTCTCTCATTATTACTGGAAGCTAACGATTTGATTCGTTGTACATGGTTATTCAAAATAGACAGCTTCCATCCATATCCTATTTCATTATGGTTCTCGCCAGCCAGCTCAAACTGGCTGGTAACGACAAAACTAGGTTGAAGCTTTTGATAAAATTGCTTTGCCGAATTCTCTTCAAATACCCATAGCAGCATATTCTGATAACCCTCTTCTATTAAATATTCCACCCCTTTCGCCATTAAAGCAATACCCGCACCTGATTTCTGTTTCTGCTGTAATAAATAGATAGCATAAAGCTCTCCATCATATGTAAAATAGCGCTCGTCACGTTGTTTTCCGAAAGAAGCAAAACCAAATACACCATCCGCATCTTCTGCAACAAATGTACCTTCAAGTGATCTTCTTCTCCAGCCCTCTTCCTGATCTTCAATGTTTAAACCATTTAAATACTCCTGCGATATAATCCCTTGATAAGTCGTCTGCCAGCTTTTCACATGAATCTTAGCGATCTTTGGAATATCTTGATGTACAGCATGTCTCACCTTCATCTGCACCACTCCTTTTAGCTTTTTCCACATTTTCTTCATTATTAATCAATGTAACTCATGGCTACAACTTCTTCTATAGAAAAGGGACACATATTTGGGAAAGAAAAATTTCAAATAGACACCTTCTGATGGAAGGTGCCTATTGATATTATTCTTCTATTTGATCGGCTTTTTCAATTTTTCTTGGCTGTTTGATCTCATTTGTCAGCTCTTGAATGCTTTGCTTTACATTACCTTTGCCTGAAAAGTTCTCAATAATTTCTTTGACATCAATTCCAGAGGATGCTTTCAAGCTCTCTTGAAGACTGGACATGAGATTTGTGGCATAGCCTGTGACTTTATTGGCACCGCTACCTTCCCCGTTACCGCCCGTATCCACAACAGTAATTTTATCAATGTTAGAAAGTGGTGCAGACACTTGCTTCGCATATTCAGGAAGCATTTTCACAATCATATCAAGGATCGCTGCCTGACCATACTGTTCAAATGCTTCAGCAATTTTCTCTTTTGCTTCAGCTTCTGCAAGTCCTTTCAGTCTAATGACTTCGGCTTCTGTTTCCCCTTTCGCACGATCCGCTTCCGCTTTGGCAAGCCCGTCAATACGGACTTTCTCAGCTTCTGCTTTCGCCATTGCTTCAATACTGTACTTCTTCGCATCAGCTTCAGCGAGACGTTTCGCTTTTTCCGCAGCAGCCGACTGCTCAACAGCATAACGGTCCGCATCTGCTTTCTTTTTCACTTCAGAATCGTATTGACGTTCACGACGCTGAATCTCTTTTTCTTCTAATTCAATTTGTTTCTGACGCTCAATGATTTTGACTTGCATTTCTTGTTCAGTTACGTGTTGACGGTTACGAGCAGTTTCTAAATCGTACGCTTGGTCGGCGCTTGCTTTTGCTGTATCCTGTTCGCGTCTGAATTCGGCTCTTTTCAGCTCATTGATTTTTTCTGCCTCAGCGATTTCGGTAGCACGTTCAAGCTCAGATTTCTTGGCATCTTTATCTGCTTCGGCTCGTTTGATACGTGTTTCTTTATCGGCTTCAGCTGTTGCAATATCTGCATCACGTTTCACTTGGGCAATTCTTGGTTTACCTAGAGATTCTAAATAGCCATTTTTATCACGAACATCTTTAATCGTAAACGACACGATAACGAGGCCCATTTTCGCTAAATCTTGCGAAGCGACACGTTGTACTTCTTGAGAAAATTTCTCTCTGTTTTTATAAATCTCTTCGACTGTCATTGATCCTAAAATGGAGCGAAGGTGGCCTTCTAATACTTCTCTCGCTTCGTTTTCACGGTCTTCTTTTGTTTTACCTAAAAATTGCTCTGCAGCAGTAGCAATTTCTTCAATCGATCCACCAATTTTAATGATGGCCGTTCCGTCTGCCATGACTGGTACACCTTGTTCGGTATAGACTTCAGGCGTTGAAACATCTAGCTTGCTAGATAGTAAGCTAAGTGGCTCTGCTTGTTGAAAGACTGGAAGTACAAAGGTACCGCCACCTCTCACAATCTTAATCTTGTTCCCACCTTCGTCCACGTGGACATTTTTACTTCCTAGATAACTTCCTGTGACGATTAACGCTTCATCTGGACCTGCTGTCCGATATTTAGAAACAAATACACCAATAAGTGCAATAAGAATCACAAGCACAATTCCAATGATAACTAAAATAGTTGTTCCTGGCATAGCATTCCCTCCTAGATTTCTTCATTTGGTATAACGGATAAAACACCTTTGTTCACTTCGACGACTAGCACGCGGGTTCCATATGGAATCTCCTCTTGGTCGAAACTGACAGCTGGCTTTGAAATTTTCCCGCTATTACTGATTAACAGCACTTCTCCAAACCCGTCTTTTGGAACAGATACAATGATCTCCCCAGTTCTTCCTTTTAAATCGGCCTCCGTATAAGAGAGAGATTCTTCAGCAGAGGAAAGCGGGACTAAAACAAATACATTCAAACAAGTCACAAGGATTACTGCGAGGATGGCAGATAATACTGCGCCAAGTCCACTTCCTACAATTGCTGTTTTTTCAGAGATAAACCCTCCAGCCGAGAAAAAGGTAAGAAATGCGAGGATCAATGTTGGTTGCAGGAATGGAACAGGAATCGCTTCAAACCATCCATCAAATACATCGCCGAAAAAGACGAAAACAAGTGTCAGGATTCCTGATATCATCAATATGTATAAATACAGCGTCTGAAGAGGTAGCCCGAACACATCCATCTTCCTCACCCTTTCTTCATGAAATGTACAGCCTTTGTTTCATTTAGACCACACTCACCTCCAATGTATTCCTTCTAACAGGTAATACGAACCACTTTTGTAAAGGTTTCATATTTCAACATAATTCTTTAAAGGGATTTTCGGATAGCTCAAGAATGATTGTCATGTACCATTATGTTAAAATTTGATCTTGAGGTGAGTAAAATGAGTTTATTACATGATGCAAGACAAGAATTGTGGCACGAGCTGCAAGGTTTGAGCGAAGATCAATTGAACCAAAAATTATCTGATGATACTTGGAGTATTCAAGAGGTAGCAGATCATTTAAAGAAAATGGACCTAGTTGCAGCAAAACATCTAGCTGCTGAGGGGAAAAAAGCACCGATCAAAGAATATGAACCAAAGCCGGTGGAAATGGCAGAGGACCGTTCGAAAAAAGCCATTGCGCCTAGTATTGTTGAGCCTGATCACAAGCATGTGACACCTACACATTTAAAGGATGAGCTCGATACAGCACGTGAGCAGCTCAATCAAATTTTATCAACATTTACTGAGGAAGATTTCAAACGCGTCATTGCACACCCTGTGTTTAAAGAGCTATCTCTCAAGCAATATCTTGATTTTATCGGCGCACACGAAAAACGACATATACATCAAATCAAAGAAATTAAAGAACAACTATAAGACATAAAAAAGACTCCCTTTTGGGAGCCTTTTTCTTTGTTACACTGTTTTGGGTGTTAACTCAAAGCAGCGAGCATACATCCAGTTGTACGCTTTTTCGTTTAGATCTCTTGGGTTTCCAACTGTTTGCGGATCTTTCATCGCTTCTTTAGATAAACGATCAATCATTTCTTTTGATACACCTTGTTCTTCTAATGAAGGAACTTCTAAATCTTCTACTAAATTATACATCCAGTTCACGGCTGCTTTGGCTGCTTCCTCTGTTGACATTCTGCTTGTATCAATACCAAACGCTTGCGCAATTCGAGCAAATTTTTCCGGATATCCTTTCCAGTTATACTCCATCACTGGTCCCATCATCGCTGCAACACATTGACCATGTGCTACAGGAATAATGCCTCCAAGTGTTTGACTCATCGCATGTGCCGCTCCAGCTGATTCGCTTCCATAAGAAAGGCCAGCAAGCATCGCAGCTTGTGCCATTCCATATCTCGCTTCTAAGTCCTCGCCATCAGCAAAAGCGCGGCGAATGTAATGAGCTGCATATTCAATAGCCATGAGCGCTACCGCATCAGTAATGGGCTGAGCAAATTTCATCGTATAGCATTCAATCGCGTGAGCAAGCGCATCAATTCCAGTCATTGCTGTGACATGAGGCGGCATGGATACATGAAGCTCTGGGTCAATCACTGTTAGGTGAGCTGCAATGAGTGGTCCACCAGTATTGAATTTGAATTCTCTTTCTTCATCCGTAATCACTGCCCACTGCGTGACTTCTGAACCTGTTCCGGCTGTTGTCGGAATGGTGGTTAAAGGAGGGATTCTATTTTCAAGCGGTTTCTTCCCATCTGCCGCTTCGTAATCAAGGACTGAGCCTTCATGGGTCGCCTCTACTCCGATTGCCTTCGCTGTATCCATTGAGCTGCCGCCGCCTACTGCGATTAATCCATTACAGCCTTCTTTTTTATATAAAGCAGATCCTTCGTTCACTAAACGTACTGGCGGATTTGGCTCTACTTTATTAAATAGAACGACATCAATTTGCGCTTCTTTTAATGTAGCAATCACTGGGTCCACCACGCCCGCTTGATAAATACCGGGATCTGTTACAAGCAATACCTTTGAAACGCCATATGCTTTCACTTCTTCCCCAACATGTTTCACTGCGCCAATACCGTGTTTAATGACAGTCGGTATTTCAAATGTATGAAATTTCTGCATGCTTTCAATTTTCATATTTAGTGTCATATAGTATCTCCTCCAAATGCGTGATTTTTATTTAAACCAATGAACTGCTTCAGGTTTTGTATTTCGATAAACATGCTTCAGCTCGGTATATTCCTCAAGTCCCGTGCTTCCTAATTCACGGCCAATGCCTGATTGCTTATACCCACCCCAAGGTGCTTGAGCGAAATAAGGATGGAAGTCATTGATCCAAACTGTACCTAATCGTAATTGACGAGCCACTCTTTCGGCCTTGCTAATATCAGAAGACCACACGGCTCCTGCTAATCCATAAATCGTATCATTTGCCAGCTCGATGACTTCTTCCTCTGTACGGAAGGATTCGACTGTCAGGACGGGTCCAAAGACTTCTTCCTGCACAATCCGCATATCTGACGTACAACCTGAGAAAATGGTTGGCAAGTAAAAGAACCCATTTTGAAGCTCCTCTGCGTCAGGTCTTTTCCCGCCTGTTTCTAATGCTGCGCCTTCTTCTAACCCGATGCTGACGTATTTTTCTACTTTTTCTCGATGCTCAGCTGAAATGAGCGGTCCGCTCTGCGTCCCTTCATCAAAGCCGTTGCCTAGCTTGATTTTTTCCGTACGCTTCACCAGTTCTTCTAAAAATTCATCATGAATGGATTCTTCTACTAGCAAACGTGAACCTGCTGAACACACTTGCCCTGCATGGAAAAACACAGCATTCATTGCCTGGTCAACCGCTACGTCTAAATCAGCATCTTGAAACACAATATTCGGATTTTTCCCGCCAAGCTCAAGAGCGATTTTCTTCACATTCCCGCTGGCTCCCTGCATAATTTTCTTCCCTGTTTCAATACCGCCTGTAAATGAAATCAGATCTACTAGATCATTCACAGCAAGCTCATCCCCAACTGTTGCCCCAGGTCCAAGCACTAAGTTTACAACGCCTGCTGGTACGCCCGCTTCTTCCATAAGTTTAAATACTTTTATCGTGGTGAGTGGTGTGATTTCACTTGGCTTTAAAACAATTGTATTCCCCGCCGCAAGAGCAGGAGCGATTTTCCAGCTCGCTTGAAGCAATGGATAGTTCCAAGGAGTGATTTGTCCGCATACACCGACAGGCTCTCTGACTACTTCACTTTTCGAGTTCGGAATTGGCGATGCGATGATTTCCCCGCCATCTTTATCAGCCAGACCTGCGTAATATTGGAACACGTTCGCAATATCGTCCATATCTGCTTTGCTTTCCTCTAATGTTTTACCTGTATCAAGCGATTCTAAAGTGGCTAGTTCATCAAGATCACGTCTAATCAATTCTGCAATCTTAAACACCAAATTTCCTCTTTCAAGTCCAGGCAGGTTTGCCCAGTCACCTTGATCGAAGGTTTTCCTCGCTGCTTTGATGGCTAGCTGCGCATCATTTCTAGATCCTTCACTGACTGTCGCGATCACTTCTTGATTAAATGGATTGGTGATATCCCGCGTGTCGCCACTTTTAGCGCCAACCCATTGTCCATCTATAAATAGCGTTTGACTCATAGAAGGAACCTCCTCTGATTCTCTTTGGTAAGTTTGTTAAATAAAAATTTAACGTTTTGAACATAATAAACGTAACATGTTCAAATTTTTCTGTCAAAGGGAGATATGCTTCATTTTCTTTTGACATTTTGCATTCTTTCGTTAACATATAGTCCATAAAGATATTTTTGAACGTATTGAATTCTCTTAATAGAAAGCAGGTACAAAATGAAAAAGCAGGAACAGCCACAAGTAGAAGAACGTATTTTAGCTGCTAAAGATCTAGTCATTGATTCCATAGCTGAAACGATGGATCTCTACGGCATTACACGAAGTGCGGGTATTCTCTATGGGACCATGTATTTAAATGAGGAAATGACACTTGATGAAATGCGTGAAGAACTGCAAATGAGTAAGCCAAGTATGAGTACAGGTGTAAAAAAACTGCAGGACATGAATATTGTCAAAAAGACGTTTCACCGGGGCCGAAGAAAACATAGCTTTGTTGCTGAAAAAGACTTTTTTAAGTTTTTCATGAACTTCTTTCCGCAAAAATGGGAACGAGAGGTCGAGGTCAATTTAGGGGCGATTGAAGAAGCGCAAGAGCGGCTTCAAGAGGTGGCGCGTGATGATCAGTTGGAGGAACATGTAAGAGAGGAAGCGCAGCAGCTCATTGAGCAACTGGAAAGCTCAAAAGCCTATTATGACTGGCTGAGACGACTAGCCCATTCTGTTCATTCTGGCGAAATCTTTGACTATATTCCGGTTGAGCAGAAAGAAAAATAGACGATGTGCTTGCGTTTTACAGCTTGAATTTTACAGGAGGATTGATTATAATAAATTATGTCGTATTAGTTCGGGGCATTAGCTCAGCTGGGAGAGCGCTACGCTGGCAGCGTAGAGGTCAGCGGTTCGATCCCGCTATGCTCCATACGAAAAACCATTCTTGAGAGATCAAGGATGGTTTTTTTATGTACATAACTATTAACGTTCTGATTGTTCTTTGTTTTTTCGTAATCTTAATAACTTTATGATGTGGTACGTGATCACAGAAAGATAAGTTGTGATGAGAAATGAGAATGATTATGTAGGACAGAGGGAAATCGCTCGTCATTCCGTGATAAATGAAATAGATAAGCAACACTGACAGCATGATAACTTGAAACAGTTCTTTTTTCATTTTTCTCACTCCAAACCATGATAGTGATTTGGTCGATTATATCATATATGGTGTCATTTTTTGTTAGCTATCAGCAAGGAAGCAACTCTTCACTTGCTGATAGCACTTTAGATAGATAGTCACTTTTTCTGCAATTGTTCGATTTTGTTCTTCGTCTTCGGTCCGTAAATTCCGTCTGCAGCTAATCCGTTCATGAGCTGGAATCGTTTAACCGCATTTGCCGTTTTCGGTCCATAATAGCCATCAATCCCGTTGTTTTTTGCCCCTTTGTCTGGGTAAAAATAGAGAGAAGATAAGGCTTTTTGCACCGCTGTGACTTGAGGTCCTTTTGTTAAGGGCTTGGTTATTTTTAAGATGCCAGATGGCAGATTTGACGATTTCTGTTTGGAAACGGATGCTTTGTGGCTCAAGCCTTCTGCCTGAACTGGTTTTCTTGTGTTTTTGCTGCCAGTATGCGCTGTGGCTATTCCAGCTTTAAACTGATCCCATCGTCCGAGAAGTTTCCTTGGACACTCTTTTCCGCTCCAATGTTTATGTGGCACAACATTTGATAAAGGAATTCCGAAATCTCCTATCAGCTTCCGAATAAGCCATTGGGCATTTTCTACTGCTTGTTCAAAGTTGCCGTCTACATTTTCACAAATTTCAATTCCGATTGATTTCATATTGCCGGTGCCTCTGCCATCCCCTGCGTGCCAGCCGTTTTCATCTAACGGTAAATGCTGATAAATCACCTGATCATCAACAGTGTAATGCCAGCTGACTCCAGTGCTTGAACGTGCAACAAACGCTGCATGACTGGCCGCATTTGCACCTTTTGCTGTGTTTGATGTATTATGCACCGTAATATAGAGCGGCTTCATCCTATTTGCTGGTCTGTTTCGATTTTGTTTTGGGATGAATGCTTGAATGATTTTAACCATGCTGTTTCTCCTTCACATATTATTTTGTTAGCCCTCTTTGTTTCAAGGCATCTTTTTGCAATTGACCTTTGTAGGTCACATAATTGTTTTTAAACCATGCGATAACAGCTGTAACCATGGTAAAAATTGTTGAACCCGCTACATAAAGTGCCTCTCCAGCGGTTTGCACTTGCTCCTCGCTAATTGGCAGCACCGTCTGTCCAAACATGACAAGCGTTTGATTGATAAGAGCAATAAAAAGAAGCACTGTGCGAATCACAGTGCCTTTGTCGAATGTTTTCATGATTTTTTTCCTCCTATTTTAAATTCCGTTCAATTTTATCGAGTTTGTCGATCACGACGTCATACTTCTCACTAAACTTTGCCAACACATCATTTTGCGCCTCGATTTGTGCATTGAGCTTGTTTTCTCGTTCCTTCGTTGTGTTGAGAACATAAAACAGAATCCAGCAAAAGAGAACGGCAAATGGGCCTTGTGTCATTAAGTTTTGAACGACATCTACTTCCATTGGAATCACCTTCTTTCCGGCAAAAAAATAAAGCCTTTAGGCTTCGTATATTTCTCCTGTTATATCTTGATAGTCATCTGCGGATATCCAGCTAATATTTACATAAAATGCGATATCCTCTGGGCCATAACACCGCCAGTCCCAAAATTGTTTGATATCTGCAACGGTTGGAAACATCATTCTGATTCAGCTCCTTTAAAGATAGCAAATAGCTGCGTTAATTGTTTAGATAATAAAGCATTTTGTTTCTTTAAAAGTTCTATATCACTTGGCGGGAGAGGGGCTGGTTTTAAGCTATCTATATACGCCTGTGTCGCTGATTCATACCATTGTTGTTTTTCCACATCAAATGTAGCTTTATAAAAAGAAGGATTATTGGGTGGTGCAATTGTTGTGCATTGATCTGGAATGACATAATTGCCTTCATCATCCCTTTCGAACACTTCTATAGGTCTGACCAATTCATATTGATGATTGTATTCATAGACTTGTATCATACTATCACTTCCTTAATTTAATGGGACGACCGTGTCTAAATAGTAGCCAGTTACCGCACTTTCATTCGCTGCCAGTAAACCAGTTAGCTTTAGCTCTCCTGTCTTATATATAAGTAATTTACTATGGCCTGTTGTACCTGATACTGGAACTGATACTACTAGACCTTTATCTGGTAAGCCCGTATTTGGAATACTTCCACAGATCACTTCTCGATTTGCTTTTAGGTGACCTCTCAACAATAATAAATTTCCCCATCTAGTATATTCAACTGGTCTATCTCCAATAGAAGAACCGCTGCCTAAGGTAACATTTAGCCACTTAACATTTTCAAAATCAGCATCAGTGACTAATTTTTTCCATCCTTTAAAGACACCGTCAGTATGAACAGTACCGAACCAATGAGTGTTGTCGAAACTTCTGATGACATGAAAGGTCTTTCTACCATTTACAGTTTCTAAGATATCGATATTAAACCAAGAAGAATCATTATCGACAGGCATATTTAAAACATTAGATCCAACAGCAAAGTAAAATCCGGATGGTAACGTTAAAATATCAGTTCCTATTGACATTGAAAGTCGTAATCCCTTTGAGTTTAATAGGTTATGGTCATTGAGACGTTTCCAACCGCTCCACTCTTGTTGGGTACCTGTTACATCAGTTGTTGAACGGTTAATATAGACATCTCCTGTATTGTTTGCACCGATGACCCAGCCGTAGGTATTTTCACTAAAGACAGACAAAGCCCTCATAGAGCTTCTTGTCGGAAGATCTGGATGTGCTTCATGGATGTACCATGAGTGAACTCCTGGCAATTTTAACAGTTTATCTAAAATACTAGGATCATCTGCATTAATTCTTTCAAAAGCTTTTCCATCGTCAGCAGTGATTTTAGACAATTGTCCTGCATTCCATTTGTTTTTTTCATTTTGAGTCGGCATTTGCACCCAGTTGATTCCGATGTCTTTTACATAATAAGAAAAACAAAATGCATTGCCTAATGTGTCAATTGCAATTCCTACACCAATATTGTTTTGTCCTACAAGCTGGAAGCCTCTTAATGCAGCGTTCCCAATAGCAGGAGAATCGACTACTCCAACACCACCCGGGGCATAGAATGAGCAAGCACCTAGCGCTTTAATTTCCTCATAAATACTGCCGCCAGCAGGAATGCTGACCAAATGCGAGCCGTTATCATTTGTCAATTTATATAGCTGGGATTCATTCCATTTCTTCTTTTCTGAACCAGATACGTGAGGAATTTCATCTCCAGTATGAAGGTTGAGTTGTTCTAATAGTTCTTGGTCATTTTCAATCAATATCTTCACTAGATCGTTAAAGAGATCTGCATGAGCCTTATCGTTCGTCTGAAAAGGTTGAGGTGTTTTTATAATCTTTTTCTCCTTTCAAAAAACTATTATTATTCAGGCATTGTTATGATAAATTAGTTATTTCACTTTGTTCTAAACCGGAAACCAAACGTGATAAATTCATTAGGATTCAGATCATTAGAACAATATTGAACACAGACTTTTCCATCAGTACCGATTGCGGTCCTATGAATTTGTGGTGTATTGCCCTTACCTATGCTTGACGCTACTCCAATAAAGTGTGTCGATTGCATTGGTCTGAATCCTTCTTTTAAGGTAAAAACAACAGAGTCAAAACCAACTTTACCACCGGTAATTGATCCAACTATTTCAACAACACCTAGTGCATCTTTACTATATTGCACGGTGTGGGGGATACCATCGACAGAATTATATATTTTCCAACCGTTATCGAGCATCGAAACATCTACCTTGTTCCACTTCACCTCTTCATCCGCAGCAGACAGTAATCTACGCCAGCCCTGCCAGCCTAAATTTAAATCAAGATAATTTGTAAAAATGTTATTACGATAATCTACAGCAATGACCCATCCAAAAGTTCCCTTGTTATTATTATCAGCAGATGTAAAGTGATAAAAACCTCGTGCAGATAAAGCAGACGGATTGTCTTGTACTCCAGCTGGTGAATAAAATGTACCGAATACTTTCCCTGCTTGAATAATTTTATCGAGTAAACTCTCTGTAGCTCCTACAGATACACGAACTCCACCCGTATCATTTGTAATTTTAATTAATTGGCTGCCATTCCATTTATTTAAATCTGATATATTTGGTAGAGGTGTCCACGTAATCGTAGTGTGACCAGAATTGTAGTAAAAACTGTACGCATTTCCCGCTATGTCTACTGCAAAGCCTGCCCCTATATTATTTTGGCCTACTATTTGCATACCTCTCAGTGATAAATTTGACGGTGATGGAGAATCTTCGACTCCAGAAGCTGCGTAAAATGTACATGTCCCTTTATCCTTAATTGCATCAAATATTTTTGAATCAGCTGAGACATTGATGAGCTGCATACCGTTGTCTGCAGTTATTTTATAAATTTGTGATTCATTCCATTTTTTCTTTTCCGCATCTGAGGAATGTAAATTGACGTCATTTTTATGCATCAAGAGTTGCTCGATCACTCCCTGATCATTCTCAAGTAAAACCTTCACCATGTCATTGAATAAATCAGCATGGGCTTTGTCGCTAACTTCAAATGACTTTGGTTTTTTTATCTCCATTCCAATCTACTCCTTCTTTCTAAAGTTTGGGTCAATTTCTTTTAATTGCTTTAAAGTCAGCAAGTGCTGCTGATATCCCTCATTCATTTCTTCCATTGAACAATCACCTAGTTCAATGGCTTGTTTGACTAGCTCAGGTGTCGCCCATTGAAAATATAATGCCATGACCCAATAATTCATGATTCACTCTCTCCTTTAATTAAAAGGATCTCATTTTTTAACGCCTTTAGTTCGTTTGTTAGAAGATCATATTGGTGTTCAAGCTGTTTTCTTATCAGCTTTTCTTTCGCTACTTCTTGCGCTAGATAATCTAGTGGAAGAGGTGGTTGATACCTCGGATTGGCTTGGGATTCCTCCCACCATTTTTTCAATTCTTCTGCCGTTGGCTTTGGCACATCTAGATGCCACTCGTTTATATACGAACCGTCGCCGTCATTTCTTAGTTCAAAATCCTTTTGCGGGTCCGCATCAGGGTATTTATATTTAATCGCTTCATATAAAATCATCAGAATCCTCCTACACTCTCGGGAAATTTCGGCCGCCTAATTCCGTAATATCGAAATAGTTGTACCAGCCTGAATTATCAGATACGTAGCGGCTAACATCTCCGTCATATCCTACATACATATAAATTTCTAAATAATCCCCTTTATTAGCCGGTACATTGGCAGCACCATAAATCCCCGTACTTAAGCTCAATGTATCAGATGGGCTTCCAGGACTTTGTCTATGGTGTGCGATATTTTTATATCTTTTTCCATTCAAATAGATTGATAATTCAAAGTTTGCATATCTTTGAAAACTGTCAATATAAACACCTGCATTTACTAAATACATCCCATTTTCGGGACAGATGAAGCGATTATTATTGATGTCAAAATTATTATGACTATCTTTTATCTTTCGATTAAAGAGGACTTTTTGATACTCTCCCTTGGTTAACAGCTGCTTACCAGTTGTACCAATGTTCGTATGAAGAAAACCAGAGATTTTGTGCCACTCGGTCCAGCCAGAGGCCATATACCATTGTCTAAACCAAATACCAGTACTAGTAAAATAACTACTTGATTCATTACCGTTGCCATAATAATATTGTACAAAACGATACTCATTTATTTTTTCGTTCTTCACAAAACCTAATTTTGTAGGATATCCGGTATCATTCGCTTGACTAATAGCCATCAACGTAATCCCTTTTGGATATTGCTCACCGCTGACTGATGCATCTTGAATGGCTTGATCACCTGTTAATATGAACAAACTTTCATTTGTGATTCCTTCTATCTGTGTACTGAGTGCATGATCATTCTCTACAAGTGTGTCGACCATCTGGTTAAACAAATTGGCATGGGCTTTGTCTGAGGTTTCAAACGGTAAAGGTGATTTTATGTCCACTTCATTTCCCCTCCATTAATAAATATCATCAATCTCAAAAACAAATTCGATGTCGCCGTCTTTTTGTTTGTCTGTCATGGTGCGGATGGCGGTGAATTTGCCGTCTTCATCGACAAGAGCTAGTTCATTGATGACTTCTCCTGCAAGTTCTCCTTCGGCGATCGTGCAGGTATAGCGAATTTTTGCTGGCTCCATGAAGGTAAATGAATCAATATTTTTTTGGACCAGTTCCTTTTTGAGTGCTTGTTCGGTGCCATCGAGAGAGAGTGGTTTTCCATCCTTCGTTCCCCCATTTCCAAATGCCATTTTGACGACTTTTGTGAGTTTTGTTCCTTCTGCTCTTGCCTTTGCCATTTGTTGACGTGCATATAGTGTTGTTACGGTTAATTGATCAGCCATTGTGATCCTCCTTATAGCTCTATTTTTTTAGAAGTTGCTGCTAGCATTTTTGATCCATCCAGCGGAACAGATCCATCGAGAATCCAGTAATGATCCTTGATCAGTAAGCTGCCACCCTGCTCAGTTTGGACATGTACTGGCAGGCGGAACGTCATCTTCTTCTTGGTGTGATGCGAAAGCTGGTTCTTGGTGCGTAAAGTCAGCGCCGCTTTTTGTTCCGTCTCATGTACCGCTCCAGTTATGACATAGTTCATGCGATATGCTGTTTCTGACTTATGCTGAAGCGGCATTTTCATCTTCAATGAATGCCGAAAACGAGCAGGTACATCCGTTGTACCTCGTGTTCCACTGAGATAAAACGTACCATTTAATACAAATTCACCATTGAGTAAAATCGGAATATGATCGAAAAAACCCACCCTGCTTCGCAGTGTGAGTCTTTGATGATGTTCATTTTTTTCATGCACATCAGTATGATGAAAAGCAGTGAACGTATAAGCCAAGTGAGCAGGCTTTAACGTTTCAAGAATTTCTACAATATATCTCGTGTTTTGCAGATCATCTAGGTTCACACGTAAGGCGAAGTGGTAGCGATTAGTTGTAAGACGGATGATGGCACTTGGATTCTTGAGAAAGCGATTCACTGATTTCTCTAATGAAAGATATGTGATTGGCGGAATATTCGACATCATATTGAGTAAGCGCGCTCTGCGCAGTTCAATGGAATCATCTGATTCCCGCTGCACCTTCAGCATTCTTTCCCATCTATTCAATCCCCATGTCGCTGTTAAAGGAAAGAACTGATCCGTTAAGTCGAAAATGGATTCATCCAATTGCTCAAATTCAGGTGCCTCTGTCTTGAGCAGGTGATCTACTTCATAAATTTCTGTAAAATATGGCGGCAAGTAGTTTTTCAATTCATCCTGTTTGCTCAATAACCTTCACCTGCCTCAGACGCGGAATCTCAATGTCCTGTAATACTAAGTTTTTCGACTCTCCATTCAATAACACATTTGCATAATCTGACACACTTTCTGAGTGATACAGAATATCATTTAAGGCAGACATTCGAATGGTACTCTTTTCAAATGCGATTGATTTCAACAGCGCTTTGACCTTTTCTTCTATTTCTTTCTGAGCCCCCTCAAGGGTCCAGTCCATTTGAAGTTCGACTGCCACTTCTACGTCGATATCCAGCCATTTGGCGCTTTCAACAGTTGCTTTTGAGCCTATAGGCGCTTGTCCTTCTCCTTCACCTGGCTCTGGATCGATATATTCCTGTACCCTTTTGACAAGAAGATCGGATGCAACGTCTAGATTGCCGTCTGTGATGACGATTTTGACCGTCCCTTCTCCGTTCCAAAGCGGGAACACCTTCGCTCTGCCAACACCAGTGACTTCCTCAGCCCATTTTTTATAATGCGCCCTGTTGGCACTGACAGCCTCTCGCCTCGCACGTATTAAATATCGATCATATAAAGAAGCGTCATCTTCTTCTTCTTGACCTGGTATCACCAGTTCTTTCATCGTCATGGATTCGAGTCCTGGAATTGTATCAAGAGACAGCAGCGGCTGATCTGTTAATTGACCATTTCCGACTTTACCAGGTGTCTCACATTCTAACGTGCCATCGTTCGAATATTGAAAATAAACGTCTTCAATAAAAAAGCGTGAGCCAACTGGGATGTCGATGTTCTCTGGCTGAATGGCTACTGACCATACCGCTCTAGTGGCTGGTTTTCTTTCAATCCCCACTTCAGCAGCCCGCCGATCTAGAAACTCTCCTTGTGCTGTATCTGCAAAGACCAGTTCGAACACTTGATCAAGCCAAATATAGGACTGTGCCAATTCAGCGGCAGCAGGTGCCAAGGCATTCCAAATCACACTGTTTTCTCTTTTATCTATGTCATCTGGCAGTCTGTCCATCATTCTTTCCATCAATGCTTCATACGTTTGTTCCTCAAACATCGCCCTCCATCACCTCCTCTATTTCTAATGTGCCCTCGTCTGTGACAATTGCTAGTTTGACATGAAACGAGTCATTTTGCTTTGTGACTTCTAACTCTTCAATATGATCAATCCGCTCGTCAACAAGCAGCGCTTCCTCTAGCAGCCTTGGAATCTCCATTTCTTTGTATTCATCCGTGGCTTCTGTATCCGTCAATAGCTCCTGAATTTCAGTGCCAATGTCGTGGCTGTAGATAGGGTGTGCATACCGCTCTGTCCTTAAAGTCATATAAATGAATTGCCGGATTGCCTCAATACCTGAAATCGTTTCGCCTGTCAGTCTGCCAATGTCAAAATCTATTTGATACGTCGTCGAGGTTTCGACCTCTTCGTCTTCTTCTGTTTCCTCGATTTCTTCCTCTGGTGAAAGTGCCACGTTCATCACCTCCCTTACAATTTGTCGATGATGTAGAAAGACTGTCCTCCTGCCATTGCGAGCACCATAATGCTGTCTCCCCTTTTCAGCTCATCATCTTCACCCTTATTTAAGCGCTTCGGCCAAATCAGTAATTCTTCTGGAATGATCAGCTTATGATTTTCATTTAATCGGATGCTCAAAGGGGAAACCGCCGTGACTTCTCCTATGACAAGGTCAATTGGAGATGCTGCATCTACTGCATTCACAGCCAATCGTTTAATCGCTTCACTCAATTTCACGCTTGATCACCCTTTGGCATAGAATTTTTCTCAACGACATCAATGGTCATGGTGTGTTTTCCCCCACTAAATTCATGTTTGTCTTGATCGATCCAGTAGGTTTTTTTGACGTTGATTTCAGGAATTTTCAAATAGATTGGAAGACCGCTTTGTAGCTCAGGAATTCCTAGCGCTTGAATGCTTTTGACTTCTTGTTTGACGCCTTTTTTCTCCGCCAGCCGTACTTCGGCTCTTTTTTGCAGCTGAGGCTGGTTGATTTGCCCTGTGACCGTCTCAACATGCTGTAAAATACCGTATTTACTCTGACCTGCTTTATCTTGTTCGATCACCACAATCTCTGATTTACTGCCTTTTTTCTTATTCTTCCCTTGTTCATCAGCAGACGTACGCATCTTCACACGAGTGGCTGTCTCTTCAATCGAGGTGCTGTATTGATAGCTGATGAGATTGACGCCCGATTCAATGACCCATACATCCTCTGGATCAGGCCAAGCTCTCAGCCCCATCTTGCCTTTAACAGAATAGATTTGATAGTTTCTCCCCGTTTGCCGCTTCGTTTCTTTCAATGCTTTCAAAATGATGTCATACAAACTCGTATCATTTTTAAACACTAGTGATTTTATGACATGCCCTGTATTGGCGATGGAGGTCATTGGAATTTGAAAGTCAGCTCCAATCCGCCTCAAGATTTGATCTGCTCTTTGCTTTGAGAAAACATAGACATCTTGGTTTTTCACCAAATATTGAAGCATATCGTATGCGGTAAAGGTCAGCTTCCCTTCAACAGGCGTCCGGGAAAAAACAATGCCTCTGAACAGCTCTTTTCCTTTCCATTTAAAAAGAACCGTGTCCCCTTCTGAGACACGGTAATACGTTTGACTGCCTTGTTTTGTGATAATATTTGCCTGAATAGAGCGAGGGGCTTGATACCTTTGCCCCTGAAGTGTCACACTCTCTGTGACAAGCTCATACATGGTGCCGCTTCTGATGGCAAAAAGCTCAATCAATGCCAGCCCCCCTATTGTGGTATTTTTAATTTTTGCCCCGGGAAAATCCAATGCCCCGGCTGCTTAATATTGCGTTTGCTTCGTTTAATCATCGCTGCTTTATTGGCATTCCAAATACGCCGCCATTTCGTACTGTCACCATAAAATCGGCCTGAAATGGCCCACAGAGTATCACCTTTTTTGACGGTGTACAATTTTGGTGGTGTTTTTGATGGCCTTTTCTTTTTGGTTTGTTTTGCTTTTTTCTTTCGTTTGATTTTCCTAGGTGATGCGGTTTTATATTCTTTTAACTCGATTGTAAATTCACGATCTCCAATATCATATGACCCTTCCTTGTGGGTGAAGCTTTCAATGCTGCATGTCATATTGATTTTTGTCCCAGTTACAATCAACCGTACGGATTTCTTTGAACGCATCATTCGTTCAATTTTCGCTATCGCATTCTCTGGAGATGGAATGCTTTTATATTCAGCAATCGGCGAATATTTCTTAGGAAATAATGAGGTGAATGATACTTGTTTCGCCGATGGTACGTCAATAAAGGTCAGTTCTCCAAAAGAGGCGACCTTCACTGTTTCATTTTGTACGTTATTTGTGATTTCGAGTTCGGATGGAAGGACAGGGAATCGCAACTTGTCCTTTCCTTGGGAAATCCACAGTTGATATACTGATTTACCCATCGATCACGACCCCCTTCGTTCCTGTATGAAGCTCTATTTCCAGTTCATCTACAAGCATTTGTTTAATTTTTTCGACAAGCGATTGCTGGTCTTGTCCATTATGAAAATGCTGATCGCCATTGAATTGAATCGTGATTTGTTTATTACCTGACGATGTTGTACTGCCAGCAGACTGAGCTGAGGTGACTTGCTGCATCTGTGCTTCTGGTAAAGGAGCAGATGTATTTGATGGATCATATACTTGCATCCCAAGTGCCTTGGCTGCCTGCGTCAATAAATACCTTCCGCGAATGCCTCTTTCTTCGGGAATAATCCATTCACGTTTGTTTCCTTCACCAACTCTAGCAACCTGCTCCTGAGTAATCAATCCGCCATTTGCGTAGCCTTTATAAGGACCGCCTCTTCTCATACTTCGTAATCCCGGCGTGTTGAAGACTGAACCATATCTTCCCTTAATGTAGTTAATGGCTGCTACGGCATTATGAATTGGGTTCCAAATGTCATTCATGCCCTTGCCTTTATTGGCGTTAAACGTCGTTCCAATGGTTTGCATTAACCCTTTAGAAGGCGTTCCCTTCTTGGCGTTGGAATCCCATAAGTTGATCGCTCTCGGATCTCCATGTGACTCATTCTGCGCGATGGTCATCAGACCTGGAAGCCAGCTCATAGATGTGCCAGTTGCCATGATAGCCGCCATGAGCCATTGCTTCACATTAAGATTTGAAGCTCCCATGCCGCTGAAGGCTCCAATTAATGAACCAGCCTGATTCTCAGCAAATTTTTTCACATCAACTGAGTCGAGCCCTTTGACGACACCGATTGATGCAAATTTCCCAAGACTCATCATGACGCGTGAAGGGGAGTGAATGTCTAATTCCTCTCTAAACGCCTGCTCTACTTTCTTCGCCATTTCTTTGGCCGCCTGCGTGACTTCGCTTCCTTTGGAACGCATGCCGCTGTTAAAGGCGTCAATCATTCCTGAACCCCAGGTAGGTGATTCTTGTTTTGCTTGCAGGAAAGGTTGTTTGATATGTTGATCTACGTATAAGTTTGTGCCAGTTGATGTAGCATTTTGACCTGCTGCAAAACCACTCACCGTCCCAGTACCCCAAGTTGGTGATGTTGTCATTACTTGTTGGTATGGCGCTTTTACACGACTTTGCAAGAAGCTGTCTGTTCCTGTTGGTGTCATCTGCTGACCATTTGCAAAGGCTGAAACCGTTTGTTGACCATACTTTCCTGAGTCTGATGTCAATTGACCAAAAGGCTGCTGAATATTCTTTTGTTTCCATTGATCAAGTGTAATCACTTTTTGATTTAATCCTTGTTCAAAATCCTGATTAAATTGCTCGCCTATGCTGGAGGCTTGAATATTCCCAGTCATCGAGACCGAACCGTCTATTGAACCGACAGAAGATGATGAAGCTACTGCTGTAGGAGCTGGAGAGCTTGATACTTGATTTCCAGCTGCTCCGCTTGGCATAACAGACATTCCAAGATGAGAAGCAGCCTGTGCAAGCAGCATCTTTCCGCGTCCTCGGTTATTTTGAGTTGGAATAACAAATTCGTTACCAGCTTCTCCGACCCATGATAAGGTTGGCTGGGTGATATAGCCGCCTGTGGCTTTTTTATCAGGTTTAAAATCTTTTTTCCCGTTTTCTCGACCTTTTTCAAATTTTGCAAAATGCTTACCAACAATTTTTGCGCCTTTACTTTTAACTAAATCCCAAGTATCTCCTAAAATATTTTTACCCCAAGACTGTACACTATTCCACTTACTTGACCACCAGTCTTTATTAAATAGAGTAGAAGAAATAGTTGCTTTTGCAGTTGACCAAATTGTATTTGACTGTTTCCATTTACTTTTTGACCAACTTTTTACATCATCCCACTTCTCCCCCCACCAATCTTTGTTAAAGACCGTTTCACGAACTTTTCCTTTGATAGAATTCCATATTTCAACGGCACCATCCCATTTTTCTTTGGTCCATTTTTTTACACTATCCCATTTCTCTCCCCACCAATCTCCGTTAAAAACAGTCTCACTAAGTTTCCCCTTAATAGAATCCCATATTTCGACTGCACCATCCCATTTTTCTTGAGTCCAGTCCTTTACATTATCCCATTTCTCTCCCCACCAATCCCCGTTAAAAACAGTCTCACTAAGTTTCCCCTTAATAGAATCCCATATTTCGACTGCACTATCCCACTTTTCCTGAGTCCAGTCCTTGATAGCATCCCATTTTTCGCTCCACCATTCGCCATTAAAGACAGTAGATTCTAGAACTCCTGTTACATATCCAGCTTGTTCTGCCCACCATTCTGAATTAAACAGTGTATTCGATGCTGTAGTTTTTATATCTTCCCATTTTTCACTTAAGTTTCCTAAAGACGTTTCTGCAGAAGTTTTCACACTCCCCCACTTTTCACTCCACCATTCGCCATTAAATAAAGTGTTTGAAATATCCTCTTTAAGTTTTGAAGTATCAAATATCTCCCCTAGTTTTGACCCTCCAAAGGTGCCAGCCAATCCTCCAGCAACGCCACCAATTGCAGCCCCTACAACTGGTATCGGAATTAGAGCTTGGCCAATTGCAGCTCCACTAACTCCTCCTGCAAGCCCACCAGAGAAACCACCTACTTTTTCCCCAACGTTTTCTTTCGTTGTCCCTATTAAATCTGTGGCACTTAATAAGTTCCCCAATATAGGCACTCTTTTTAATAGCTTGCTACTTCCTCGACCTATATTTTTAAATACATCGCCTAACCCACTTAATCCTCCGGTACCTTTCATTAGACCTGCAAGCCCCGCAACAGAAGTTGCTATAGCCGCACCTTTCTTTAATCCACTAGGAATTTTCCCAATAAATTTCCCTGCATTTGTTTTCAGTTTTCCTAATCTACCTGGAGGTCTTCTATTTCTTTCAACTCTTGCAGTAGCCGTAGGATTTGTGGACTGTCTTTGCGAACGACCATTTCTATTTCTAGCCCTATCAGAACCACGTCTACTTAAACCTCGAGCACAACAAGGACAACAGCTATTACGAAACAACCCTTTTCCACTTTGTTTATTTTGCTGCGTATTAGGAGTTGGATTTGTTGGTGTGTCTGTCGTTTGATTTTGAGCTGATGGGTTACTGTCGTTTTCGCTCGTTTGATTTTTCGGACCAAGGATCAAATCCAATCCTTTGTTCACCCATTTATCTAGATACTCCTCAGGGTTGATTTTAATCTTCTCACTAATTCGTCCGATCACTTCTTGCTTGTATTCGTCTATTTTCGTTTCAATCCAAGGGAGCGCCTTATCATCCCAAAATTTTCTAGGACTTAATTGTTCCTTCAATTTGTCTGAAACGTCACCTGCATATTTTTCAATTTCTTTTAACGCCTTGTTTCCCAAATTCCCCAGCCAGCTCTGGTTGTTTTCATTCGTTTTCGCAGCAGCTGTTGCATTAGGTTTCTTTTTTATTTTCTTTTCTTCCACAACAGACTCTGCCTGATCTCGTTTTTTCAGCTTACTTTTTGCATTGTCTTGAACAGATACTCTGATTTCGTGTTTGGACATCGTCAAGCTTTTGAGTGTCTTTTTGATTCGTTGAATTGCAGCGGTGGCTTGGTCAACCATGTTTAATCTCATATAGTAGGTTCTGTTCATGAGCTGAAGGATTGATTTTTTGATCGTTGACATTTTCCCTGACAATTGATCGTTCAGTTTAAACGTCAGCATAACGGGGCTTGTCCCCACTTGTTTCAAACGATCTATGCTGGATTTAATGACATCCAGCCCCTTCGCTTGAATGGATATGACCATATGATTCGGTAACATATTTAATTGATTTTTTAATGTTTTTAGATCACGATAGATTCCCTGATCTAGCCTCATGGAAAAAGCTGAAATTTTCCGTAGCGATAAAGTGAGATTTCTCAGCTTCTTTTCATCCATTTCTAGGCTTATTTTCACCGGTTTTCTAAATGGTTTGAGTTGCTTCTCAAACGTTCGAAACCTTTTTTGAATGCGTAGTAGTTTCTTCGACACCCGGTCTTCTAATTCAAAACGTGCTGTGAGTTTCGCCAATTATTTACCTCCTTTCTTTGATTCTTTTTCTAACATGTCTAGCTTGTAGCTGATGAGTCCGAATAGGAATGCTTTGAACGGTCTTGGTGATTCGTATAAATCAAGGAGTTCAGATGGGGAGTAGTGAAGCTCGTGCATGGCGTAATATAAAAACACCGCTTCTTTATCCCCATCTTTTATTAGTTTTTTGCTGCTTCTTCTAAATCTTCAATTTCATCTTCAAATCCGTTGATTTCAATGGCTTTGTTTAACCAGTTCGCATATTCACCGCCGACTGACAGGACACGTTTTGCTACTTCAACTGGATCTTGTGTGCTGTAGGCTTCTCTTAATTCCTTTGAGCGGAAATCTGGGTAAATCGTTGATTCAATCGCAATACGTGCATAGAAGCGCTGACTGTCTAAGTCTTTCACACGTCCTCTGCCTTTGACATTTTTGAAGGTCGTATTTTCTTTTTCCAGTTCATCAATCCGTTCAGTTGTAATGGCTTTAAAGACAAAAGGAATGACATTCCCTTTTTTATCAACAAAACGCTTAGAAATCGGTACCTTCACTTCTTCCGCTTCTACTGTTTGTCCTGGCATAAAAAATGAAAGATCAAATGTTTGTTTTTCGCTCATGTTTAAAAACTCCCTTTGTTATGTTTTTTTGAATGCAAAAAAGCACATCCATTTTTTTGAATGTGATTTCCAATTTTTTCATGTATAATCTTAATTGTACAATTGAACGGCTTGCTCAAGGGTGTCTGGCTCATCCCCGATAGGAAGGGGGTGATGCTCATGTCAACATTTCAAGCGCTTATGTTAATGCTTGCATTCGGGTCATTTATTATTACCCTGTTGACGTATATAGACAAAAAATAGACTCCCCTTGAGCTGTGGAAGGTTAAAGGGAAGTCTACCTAAAGAACCTATTCGAAAAGCCAGCCCCTTGAAGGGCCTTATTGTACATTGCCGGGATGTTAGCGCATCCTGGCTTCTTTTTATTTTATGCAAATTGCTTTGCATGTAAACATATTTTAATTAATCGAATACAAGACGTTACCAGACGAAATTAACACGGCTGTATTACAACTGCATTATAGCATATTCGGTTTTTATTTAGCTAATAAATTAGCTAATTTCCTCCACTTTTCTTAGAAAGTACTCTTCAGCTTCTCAGGAAGATCAAAGTCTTCAAACGTGAAAGGGACCTCTTCCTCCAGCGCTTCCGAATCCACATCCAGTCCAGCGATTTTAGCTGAATCAAAGTTGACATCAAATAATGTTACACGCTCAGTGCCTCGGCCTGATGACTTATCGTCAATTACAGCTTGAAGAGTGAAATATGGGTCTTCCCCTTTTTTCACATAGTTGAGCATTAATTGAACGAAACGTGACGTGACTTTATAGAATGTTGCCGTTCCGGTTCCGTTTGCCCCTGTTGTTTTATGACCAGTCATTCGGCGGCCCATCACGTTGACTTCTGATTTGTTTTTCTCCACGTTTGCTTCAAACGTTTTAATAAAGGCAAGCTCCTCACCTTCTAAGAAAAGACGACCCTCTTTACCTGAAATCGTATTTTGCGCTTTAAAAGCCATCTTACTTCACCTCCACATTGAAATAGAATTTTTCTGCTGCATCTACTGGTTGAACCGCTAAATCGATGTTAAATCCATCACGATCTTCATTGAGACCAATCACGATATCTGTTTCTGAATTAAAGCCTGTAATGCCACTGCCATCTTGAAGCTGAGTGAGGTACTGTGTAATCAGTGTTTTCACAAGCTGCACACCATCATCTGATGCTGGAATGTCATTGCCATTGGCTTTGCGTAATTTAATCAGATTTTTTAATTCGAATGTTAAATCATTGTTGATCGCATCAAGCACACGAATGATTTTGTTTTTCGCCATTTGCTGGTTCTTTTCAACTGTAAAACTTGTCAAGGAGTTAATATCTTTTTCAACACTCACAGTACGATCTCTCGCATCAAAGGTGAAAAGGAACTCCCCTTGTGATAATCGGTATTCGACTTGATCATTGTCAAGGCGTTCTAATGTATCGACTGCTCCTTCGTATTCAACAAAGGTCAGTGACTGATTGAAGTTTGCTCCGGCACTTGCACCTGCGACCCATGCTGTTGCTTGAGCAGGCGTTAGTTCTGTTCCATCTTCCAGCACAACACCGCTTGTCACATTGATGATGCCTTCTTGGTCAGCTGCATAGTTGGCCACAACTCCTTGCACCTTACGTCCTTGTTTATCACGTAAACGCTCGATAAAGGAAGCGAAGGTCGCTTTTAATTGCTCACTATTATCGACTGGTAGAGCAATCACATCAAAGTATTCTGTTTCAGCAGCTTCTAAGAAAGCTGTATAATCTGCGACACTTGCCACGCCGTTTTTCCCGCCGCTTAGTGCCATACCAGCTGTGATGACCGCTTCACCTTCACCAGAAAATTGAACGTACTTGTTTTTCACAAGATCTTTGACATCAGTGACGACCTGCTTATCCACAATATCTGTGCCAAGATAAGTAATAACATCACGCTTTGTGCTATCAAGTACATTTTCTGCCACTTGGACTGTGATCTCATTTCCTTTTAGGCCGCCATAATTTGCTGTGACCACAAAGTTTTCAGCAATTTCAGCTTTGGCCGGCTCCCCTTCATTTAAGCGGTAAAGCAAGACCGTTTGCGCTTTTTTCTTTGCTTCACGGAAAAGAAGAAGTGACTTATCATCAATATTAAGTCCAACCTTTTTATTTAAATCTTCCATATTGGAAACGGAAATAAAGGTTTTTGGTTCTCCCCAGCTCATCACAAGAGGAAGTGCCACCGTACCTCGATCGCCTAAAGTAATTCGCTGCTCTGCTGTTGTTTTAAAATTAAAGTAAATGCCAGGACGCTTTTTCTCTGTACCTGGTGTAAAAGTGCCTCCGTTCATCCTTTAAACCTCCTTGGACAAAAAAGCATCAATGTGCTTTTTCGCTTCTGTTTTTGTAATTGGTTGATGTTTGATATAAAAAAGAGCCCCTTCAAGGATTTCTGGTTTGACTCCAAAAAGATCCTTGCTGTGCTCCTTTAAGGCTTCAAATGAAAAGCCAAATTCTTTTTCTTCGCCGGCTGTTTGAGCGGCCTGTACATTTTTAGTCTTGCTCACGTTTGATCACCCCATCTGAAAAGTTGATATCTTCAAGGCTTGCCTGTTTGTCTCGGTTGTACCAATAGCTGCTATCCCACGTCAGGACAATCGCTGCTACGCCTTGATCTATCATTCTTGTTTCCACTCTTTTTATGCGGACATAATCATCAAGCACCTCTCCGTCTTCACTCATCATCTGAATGATTTGACGATCAGCAAGCAATGCATCAACGATTGTTTCTGCCGCATCATGTGCTTTTTCTGTATCAATATGAAAGACTTTCACTTGCAGAGAATAAGACTTCATAAAGGTAGATACCGTATCCGGACCGCTGATGACTGTGACAGGCGGCACATAAACGGATGGCACTTGAAAGCGTTCTGGCAAAAGACGATCATACATTGTCACAGGAAAGTGTGTGTAAATATAATGCATGATTGCCCCGACTTCTTGATTCATTCCATCACCTCCCAAAATGTCGATCGAACCAGCTTTGCAGCTTTCGATCCAGTGACTGTTCAAACATTTGCTCATAGAGCATGACAGCATGATCCCAGTAGCCGTTTCCATCAATCCATTGTGAGGCAAGCATCATTCCTGTACTTGCATTCGGATCATATTCAAAGCGGCTGCCAGTCCATCTGCCAGGCACCCATCTTCGCTCTCCACTTGAAGAAGTGGCATGTCCATCATTGACATAGGAGGCATATTCAAGCTGCGTCCCCACTTCAAGTGTGAGACCGCCTCTTGAAATAAGAAAATGATTCTCCTTGTCGCCTTGCTTAAAGGAGCTTAGAAGCCGGCTTGTATCAACAGCATTCTCCTTGATTAATTCATCTTGAATGATGTCTAAAAGCTGTAAGCCCATGTCCTCTAGCCAATCTTGATATTCTGCCTTTAAGCCGCCATCACACGCTGACTGCAGCTGTGAAAGCAGCCGGTCAAGTCCATCAATTTTCATAGATTTTCCTTCCTGACTGCCATCACTTCAATGTGATGATTTTTCACTTTTTTAGGCTGCTGTAATTTGAGTGTGACACCATTCCACACCATTTTGTCATGCAAGCGAATATCACTTGCTAAAGGAAAATGGACAAGATAGGATTGATAAATGACTGTATTCGGCTCTTCTTGCACAAGTGACTGGTTTTTTTCTATGACATAACAAGCTAGATCCGTCAGGCTGGGAGCACCCGGATAGGAAAGTGTCATTTGTAAATCACCAGCTGGAATCCCAAATTTCCCGCTGGCAGACTCCTTATGTTCAAGGTGAAAAAGATCACAGCGGTCTGTTAATAGAGATTGATAGCTCATAATGATCTCACCTTTAATTTTGCACTGCCGCCAGTCAATGTTGGTTCAATGTAATCTACAAGCAGGGCATATACATAGGGTCTACCTTTCACTTGATCAGCTGCCTTCGCATATGAATAATCGCCCATTTTTTCTGACGTAAAGCCTTTTATCATAGACTCGTCATCATTTAGCATGGCAAAATATTGAGCCATTTTTAATAATGCGATTCTTGCTTTTTCTGGGAGGGGCTGATATTTTTCACTTGAGAAATCGTGACCTACGATCTGAAATACCGCAGCTTCCGCTTCGATAATATCTGCTGTCAGTCTTTCTACAGATCGATTTTTCACACGATCAAATACAGAATAGGCTTGCAGTTCTTCAGCAGAAATCATCATGGTCTGCCGTCACCTACTCTTTCACTTTCATCACTTTTGCTACAGCATCCTCTTCCTCAAATTTGCTGTCCAGCTTCGCTGTTAAGACAATAATAAATTTACGACTGCGAATATCTTTTTCTACTTCAATCCGAATATTGCGAGAAAAACCTACGATAATATTTTTAGGGTGTGTCAGCAAAATATCTGATACGTCTGTTCCCGCTTCGTCATATGGCTGCATATTGGCAAGACCTTTGACCGGCACACCGAATGCAGAAGAAAGCCCGCCTTGAATGGCTGCATCTCCGAGTCCTGTCTGACGGTTTGCTACTTGATCCTTCCACTCAACCTCTAAGCTTGGGGATGTGTAGAAACGAAAATCCTGAGGTACACGTAAATATTTTGACGGCATCGCTTTATAGGCTTGCTTAAACATTTGGCGGCTAATTTCCGCTCCATTTGCATCTACAATATGAGATACCGCTTGTTTTCTCACGCCATCCATTTGAGCTAAAAATGGATCTGCTGAAGCCGTATCACCATTGACGATGAGCTCTTCAATGTCGACCGCTGCTCGTTCAGCGAGCATTTGCATAATCGTTTGCTGAATTCCGTCTTTCTCAATATTGTTTTCAATACTGTCGTAGGTCATATGAATCTCTGCGATGACCTCTTTTGCATTTAGCTGGACAGTGCTTGTCGCTGGGACAACACGGTCTTTCTCATCAAGCGCTTTGCCTTCTTCTGCTGGGCGCAAAATACGCTGGCCAAAGCCGATTTTTTCGATTTTTTGTGAATCACTTTCCATCGGAATGATACGTGCATCATTTAAAACGGTTGGTGTGTTTTGCATCATTCTAATAAATGTGTTGGATTGGGTTGCGTTCATGAGACCGCCGGTTTTTAAGCTGGCAAGTGTCATTTCGGCCTTGCGAATCAACTCTTGATTTCTCACACTGTTTCCTCCTTATTTAGGCTTATAGTAAGCCATCCCATATGGGCTTTGTCTTGTCGTTTTGTGTATCGTGGATTGTTTGTTTTGACATGCCGCGCGCTTTTTCAAGCATGTGAATCCGCTCTGAAATAGGCAAAAGCTGCTGCTTAAGCACTTGCTCAAGCGCTGCATTTTCTCTGCTGGCTGATTTCTCTAAGGAAGAGAGCTGATGACGAATCGGTGCAACCACTTGCTCGAGCACCTTTTGGACAGGTTCTTCCCCTGTTTGATCTGTTTCCTGTTTTTCAGCCTGCTGTAAGACGTTTTCGATGGCCATTTTTGCTTTTTCGAGCTCTCGTACTTGATCTGTCGTCAAAGCAGCATCTTGTTTTTGTACAGAGGCTGGCCTTTCCCCAATCGTTTGAAGCACATCTTCTGTCTTCAAAATGTCTTGCAAGATTGGCAGCAATTGCTCAAGCGCTGCTCTTACCCCCGCCTCATCACCGTCATTTGACTGTAAGGTTTCTAGCAGGTGGTCTAAAACGCTCCAAAATGGTTGTGACATGTTTGCACCTTCCTCTTTCAAAAAGAAATTTTTCAGCAAAGAAAAAAGCCCTCTCTCATTTGTGCTTTGAGATAGAAGCTGATCTTGTTCTTCTATTGCGACGATGTCCGCCGTTCCAGCCATTGAATAACCAGTAATGTGGCCATTTTGAATTTGATCCCAAATCTCTTGGGAAGCCTTTGTCACAAGCACCCAAGATCCTTTTCGAATCAGCTCACCGCCTACTTCAAAATCAGCTGGAGCAATGTAGGATTCGACAACTTCGCCCACACCATCTTGAAAATCATGCTGCTTGTCAATGTGACGGGCGTCCTTCATAAAGCCATGTGCCGCTCTTTCAATTTCTTTGGCTGACATAAAGTCTTGGTGTGCATCAGGTGTATTTGGTTCATATACGACACCATACACGAGGCGATGAGCATCTTCTGCCTTTGTCAGAACACTGACCTCCTTTTGAAAGTCAGGCTGCCTTTTCTTTGCCTTCATCAAAAAGAATTTCTTTTGGTTTGCTGCTCTGTCCACATAGGAAACATGCGTAATTTTTGCGTTTCTTAATTCTCTTGGCATATGTTCACCCCCTTTCAAAAAAGCTGACGCGCTTTTGGTTATTTCTCTAGCTGATTTGTCTCTCGTTGAGGCTGTTCTTCAGCTGATGTCATGCGGCTTTCTAAAGGTCGGTGATAGAGATCCTCCGGCCATTCCTCTAACGTTTTCCCAAGAATACGGCCCGCCAGATCTCGCAAATCGTTTGGTGATACGGCCCCAGCCTGAATAAATGGTGCTAGAACCTTAGCAATCTCTAATGGGTCTCTAAAATCAGGACCATTTAATAGGAAACGGACATGCCAAATATCAAGATCAGGCAGGAAAAGGGTATTGAGTTTTCCTGTGATGAGGTGCCGTTCAGGCTGAAATACCTGCTCCTCTGTTGTTTTCCGCGCCGTATCTGCTGTCGCTTTGTTATAGTCCTGAGACTCACCTGTGTAAATGGGCGGCAGGCGAAAAGAAGAGCGGATTTTGTTTCTTGTTTTTTCATCGTATTCTAAAAAGAGCGCATCCTCTTGCAAGATCTCTGCTAGGGATTTAAAGTTCACTTTGACGTTTGAGACATCTTCTTCTCCAGTTAACCCTTTTTCTGTTGGGAGACCTTCGACTTCAAGCAATAAAAACTTATGCGCATGATCGGAGCCTTCAATATCGTCCATATAATCCTGAAGCTGCTGATAGGAAGACTCTGACAGCATTCCATTTTCGACAATGATGGCACCAGGTACATGTCGCCCTTGTTTAAAATAAAGATAGTTCAGCTCTTCTGCCTTGCGTGCTCCATACATATTGACGATGTTGCCAATCCAGCGGGGAATTCCATATGTTCCACTGCCGATTTTAAAATGGATCACTTCGGTTGCGCGAAGCGGCTCTGGGGTGGTGTCATCATATTTGCCTGTTTCACAATGTAAAATGCGCGGATCACCATACTCCTTAAAGAAGACTTTCTTTTCATTGATTACCTGCACATATTTACGGAATCGTTTCTTTCGATTCATTGTTTTCAATTCGCCGTTTTCTGTGTACTGGAATTCGACGTCGACTGGCTCACTAAGCTTGCAAATGCGGATATGGAGCGCATCCAAATACTCAATCCCTGCCGGCTTTCCCTGACCATCCCGGAGCACCTCTAAAAATCCATTGCCCGTTTTTTCCCGGTCTTCGAGGACATAGCCAAGAATCACATCGGCAGATTCATCATAGTTCATGTATTTCGTAAACTCTTCGAGTCTTGTCCATTCCTTCTCTGCGGCCTTCTTTTTTGCCAGTTTCACACCTTCTGCATTAAAATCAAAGGCGTATTCTACACCAAAACCAAAGCCTAAAATATTTGTTTTGTACGCATCAATACATTGCTGAAGAATGGTTGAATATTCTGCCATGCTCTTTAATTCATTGATGTTGTAAGGCGGGGGAACAATGTCATCTTTTTCGTAGGAAAATTCATCTGCATACATTTGTTTTGTATGATCAGACATGTTCGCCTTCATAATTGTTGCTTTCAATTGTTTCATTGTATGGACCTCCTCTCTCTGTTTGGACGGACACGCTCCGAGGCGGTCTGTTTCAAATCCGTCACTTCATAATCATCCAGCGCATACCAGATGGCTGATAATGTGTGCGGATCGATTTGAAATTCATCTTCCTCAAGACGTCCGTCCTTATCTGCCTTATAGGTCAGTGATTGAAGTTCATAGATGGTATACGGGCAAGCATCAGAGCAAATGATTTTTTTAAATCGTTTGATCTTTTTTGTATATTGCAAACGTGAGCCTTGAAATTTATGTGCCGCGACCATTTGAAAGCCGCGCTGACGAAAATAGTGAATGGTTTTAGGTTCGGCTGCGTCTGCTTTAATCAGTTCCTTTGATTCAATGAACTCTTTCAGGTCATTGGCTGTTTCATCATCTGTTTTTCCGCGGTCGTAATATTCCCAATAAATATATAAGTACTTTTTTTCGTGATCGACAGCTAACCGAATGAGCGCATTGTATGATTCAACAAAACCAAAATCCATGCCTGCTCGTTTCAGCGGTCTGTCAATCTGCTGAATGGCTGCTAATACGTCAGAATGGCTCCTCACCTCAAATTGAGGAAAAACCTTTGTGCCATTAATCCCGAAATACCCCTTCCTCGCAATTCGATAAAGGTCTGGGTCATACTCTTTCAGTTCATCCAACTGCTGCACGTAGCTTTTAGGTAGGAATAAGTTATCTTCCGCCGTGGAGTGATGATAGTACGTATCCTTGATGACAACGGTTCGCTTTTTGTACAAGGTCTCGTCATCTAAAACGAATCGCTTCAGCTGTTCATCTCGAAAGAAATGCCTATATGTCCAATTATCCTGACCAACAGGATTGGTCGATAACATCATATAAAGAGGCAGGACTGGATGTCTCAGTCTTCCAAGCAGCTCTTTAAAGCCTTCATATGAAACCTCTGAACACTCCTCAATCCAAATGATCGAGATGTTGTTGATTGATTTTAATTTTTCAGGCTTGTCCAGCCCTTTAAATAAGATGCTGCTGCCATTTCGAAATGTCAGTGCAAGTGGCGAGCTTCTGCACTTCACCACATGATCGATGCCTAGGTCGCTGACGATCTCTTGTAATAGAGAAAAGGTTGATTCGCGGTGCGTATCATATACTTCCCGGATGACAAGTGCTGTCCGCTTTTCCTCAAGCAGCTTTAAGACGAGCTTTAAAGCAATGTGATAGCTTTTGGAGGAGCCGTAGCCGCCTACTAAAAATTGAAACTTTTGATTCCAATCGAATAGAAAGTGTTCAAAGTGAGGATTGACTTCTTTTTCAATCAATGGCGTCATGAGTCATCCTCTTTTCGCTTGATCATGATATGAAGATCCTCCTCTTTTTCTTCACGCACTGCTTTTTTTGTTTTTTCGATCGTCAGTTCAATTTGCTTCAGCCTTAATCTTCGTTCATCCTTCGCATGAGCAAGCTCTTCAAACTGTTTGATCAGGCGTCTGAGTTCACCCATTGCACGGGATTGGGCATTTAAAAACGTGGCATGCCGATCCCATGAAAATTGAAACGAATATTCTTCTGCGCTGATTTCTGGTTCTGGCTGAATGCCTTCTGCTGTTTCTTCTAAAGAAGAAGGCATGTATGACGCCTTTTTCAGCTCTTTGATCATGTCCTCTTGTCCTGCTACATACATGATGCGCTGCGCCCGAATAATGGCTGCATATTGAATCTGAATTTGGTCCCAGATTAAATCAAGTGATGTGCGTCCACCCATTTTCTCCATGATTTCAATCGTTTCATTTGAAAGAAATTGATTGAAGATTGAGTGTGCCTGCTTGGACGAATTTTTTTGTCTTTGCCATCCATATCGTCTTTTCCATGATTTGACGGTATGGATCGAGACATTGTAATGATCAGCAATTTGCTGGTACGTCATCCCTTTCATATAATCCTGCTTGGCTTCTATCCGTTTATCTTTCATTTACATTCACCTGCCGCCTCCTTTTAATTCGAATAATTCCCTTTGAAGGAATTATTTGTGTAGGGCTAGCAAACATCCATTTGGTCTTTCTAACTATAGGTGGCAACTGTAAGACAAGCTTTAACTGATTTATTTTCGGATAAAAAAACGCCTATTCAGCAGCTTTGAATAGGCGTTCTTGGACTTTTTTGGACATCTTCGTCCGAGCTCGTTCCATATGTTTTTGGACAGTTCCTTTTTTGACATCCAGCATAACTGCAATCTCGCTAAACGATAACCCTTGTGTTGTGTGCATAAAGAATACGTCCTTTTCTCGATCTGTTAACACAGATAAAGCTTTATCAATTCGTTTTTTGTCTCTCTCACTGACTTCTCTTTCTTTCTCTTGGATAAGGGTATATTCATGTGATAAGGCCTCTAACACTTCTGGATTTGCAAGAATCGTACGCTGATAGACTGAGCGTCTGTCCAGTCCTCTGCGCGCGCCTGGCTCTCTTCCGATTTGAAGCCATTCCACCACGTATTCTAGATCACTGACCATGCTAGCGATCATTTTTTTATCATGCTTGTCTTGAACGGATAGCTGATGTTCTTCTTTTTCTTTAAACGGTTCATATTGTTTTCTAGCATTCTTTAATGCTCTTTTATATTCAATGAGTAAATCTTGCATAATGGCTCTCTCCCTTTTTTAAGAAAATAAAAAACGGACACCAATCAAGTCCCTTTTTAACAGGGTCTTGATCAGTGTCCGCAGGCTTTCCGTCTTGGACGTATTGTGTTGTGATGTGATGTGATGTGTTCAGTCAGCTAGCTGATTTTAAAACCAATCTCGTGATCCACTCTTGCAAAATGACCTTTCGCTGTTTGAATAATGGTTTTCCCATGTTCAGGTACATCCATTTTATAAGCCGTTCCTACATTCCCATCTAACACGATGACTTGAATTTTTCCTTTTTCCATCTCACCGACAAATGTTTGGTTTTCTTGAATGAATAGTTGTTTTGGCTCGTTCATATGCTTGTCTCCTTTTTTGGTGGTAATCTCGCGTCATCATCACCCACCGTATTTAAAATAATTTCAACTCTTGGACGCATACTATAAAACTGAGAAACTCTTAAATCGACAATCTGTAGAGGAACTTCATTGGCAATGATATGAAGTGCTTCTTGAATATGCTGTAGTCTTGGCTGAAGGATGCTGACGTGCACCGGACGTATCAACCCTTTTTCTGCGTATGTACGCTTGTTTTGACATTCAGCTATGGCAAGCGGCATGTGATCAAATAAACGAATGTCAAGTGATAATGCACCTTCCAATTTTTGCGAGCATTGCGCTTTTGCAGCTGATCGTATTCTTTTCATCAATGTCTCTTTTGTTAACAAATACTCTGCTTCAATGATTAAATGGATGACCATCTTATGATCTCCCGTCATCCTTTGCCCACTGGCGGATGTCTTGTTCGTTTTTACTCGCTTTGAGCAAGCATTTCAAGAAAGTCATGATGTGCTTCCATCGTTTCACGTCTCCCTGATTCCTCCTTTTTTACAGCATCGACGTTTGCATTCAGGAGGGTCAGATATGTCTGCTTCTCTTCTGCTGTGGGGAAAACAAACATCGGCTTCTGATGATGAAAGGCGATCCAGCCTCCAGCTTGGACTAAACAAAGCTGCGCTTCTTTTCTGGCATCAAACGTCAACTGATGTCTCATCTTCTTCAGATTCCTCCAAACTGTCCTCAATTTCTGTTTGATATCCATATCGTTTCATGTCATATGACCAATAACTTTTTGGATATCCAAAATCATTCATCTGTGTCACCATTGGATGTTCGATATTCATTCTGTTCGTCTCTCCTTTTCTAAGAATCGTTCTCCTTTCATTTGTTACTCTTTTCGTGTAACTTTTGGCCAAAAAAAAGCTCTTGAACACCAGTATTCAGCAAATCTGCAATACGCTTTGCTATATCTAAGCTAGGCTTTGTTCTGCCCATTTCTATATTTGCATAGCCGCTTGTGTACTTGTATCCCAATTTTTTCGCCATATAGGTTTGTGTTTTTCCTTGTAAAATCCGTTCTTCTCGTAAATTTTCAAGTTTCATCTTTCCACCTCTTACTCAATATGTGTAAGTTATATTCATTATGATAATATACACGAAACGGGTAAGTCAACTAATTTTTTATTCTTTTTGTGTATTTATTTATCTTTTCCGTGTAATTCATGATAAAATTTACTCATAACATGAAAAAAGGTGTTTCCAATGGATAATTTGACTGGGAAGATTTTAACTGAATTAAGAGAGAAGCATGGATGGAGCAAGTCAACAGTTGCTAAAAAACTCGGATTAAAAGCGATGTCCACTTATGCAAACTGGGAATATGGCTTGAGAAAGCCCGACGGTGAAATGATTGTGAAAATCGCTGAATTATATGGGGTCTCAACCGATTATCTTCTCACAGGTAAGGACAAAGGCAGGCATGATGACGATCTTGCAGACGATCCTGATTTGCAAATTGCGTTTAAAGCCGCTTCCGATTTTTCTGAAGAAGCACGAAGACAAACCATCGATTTTATTAACTACATTAGAGAGAAAGAGAAGCAAAAAGGCCGTCAGCCAAAACCGTCCGAAGACGAATAATGGAACCGCCTCAATCTCTTATCATAAGCATGACTTTGCTGGGTATATCCCAGCTTTTTTTATGCCACTTTTTCCCCCTAAAAACGACAGACATATGAATAAAGAATCATGCGTTTTTTTATTCCTCTAGTCTTCTTTTCAAGAATATGTGACAATTTTCACCAAAATTACTTATTTTTTTACTATTTTTCATTGACATATAATTCTATTATTATTAATATATGTATATACCAAAAAAAAGGAGTGTTACCGATGAAAAAATTAATGAAAGCTTGTACATTGTCTTTAGCTGCTGTTGGTGCTCTTACGTTCTTCCAAACTGAAGGTGCCCATGCAGCTGCACAGCCTAAAGAACCAGTTATAGCAAAAGCTCCTATTATGAATAAAGTGATTACGGTGAACCGTACGCTTTCTGTCGGTTCTTCAATTGCTGTCTCCCTGCCAGCAAGCCAAATTTCTGTGTCAGGTGCAACATATGCGATTCAATTAGATCAAACAGCTCCAAACTTCACTTGGATTCGTGCCGTACAACGCGGTTCTGTGACAGTATCTTACTATAATTCACAAGGCGAGCGTGTGATTAACTATATTACAGTTCGATAAGCAATCTAGCTTTACATATCAAAAGGCGATGACTTCATGTCATCGCCTTTTGGTGTTTCGAGTTGGATTCATTTGATCCGTGGTTGCCAACATTTCTCCAATATGTTAACTTTTAATTCAAATAAGTTAACATATTGGAGGAGTTTATAATGGGAAAACAAACATCTTTGTCCTGGGAAGCGATAGCTGAGCAGGCAATGTTAAATAAACCGATCACCATAGATGAAGGTTTAGACATTCTGAATGCAGATGACAGAGAATTGTTACCTATTATGCACGCAGCCTATCAAGTGAGATTTCATTTTTTTCAAAATAAGGTGAAATTAAATATGATTTTTAACGCAAAAAGTGGATATTGTCCTGAGAACTGCGGGTATTGCTCACAGTCGATCATTTCAAAGGCACCCGTTGAAAAATACACGATGCTTGATCAAAAAACCATTGTGGCTGGCGCACGTGAGGCGCTTAAAAGAAAAGCGGGGACTTATTGTATTGTAGCAAGCGGGAGAGCACCATCTCACAGGGAATTAGATGAGGTGACTGCAGCAGTAAAGGAGATCACTGACACGATGCCTTTGAAGGTGTGTGCTTGTCTTGGGTTATTAAATAAAGACAAAGCGAAGCGGCTGAAGGAAGCGGGTATTCATCGGTATAATCACAATATTAATACACATCATGATCACCATGCTCAAATTACGACAACTCATACATATGATGACCGCGTGTCGACCATTGGGCAGGTCAAACAGTCGGGTATGTCACCTTGCTCAGGGGTCATTATTGGAATGGGTGAAACCAATCAGCAAATTGTTGAAATGGCTTTTGCGCTCAGATCTCTTGATGTGGATTCAATCCCAGTCAACTTTCTTCATGCCATTGAGGGAACACCGCTTGAGCATCAAGAACGAACACACCCGATCAAAGCATTGAAAGTGCTGGCACTGATGAGATTTGTCAATCCAACAAAGGAGATCCGCGTATCTGGAGGCAGAGAGTTTAATTTACGGACACTCCAGCCGCTCGCACTTTATGCCGCGAATTCCATTTTCGTTGGCGATTATTTAACAACAAAAGGCCAGCAAGTCCAAACAGATCACCATATCATTGAAGATTTAGGTTTCGAAATAGAAGAATGCGCGATATAAAAAAGTCTGCCGATTCACTGGCAGACTTTTGACGATAGATTAGAATCTTTTATGGAAATCGACAGTTCCGCTTCCATCTTCACGATCAAAGCTGCCAACAAACGTCCAATTAATATACCCACCGTCACCATTGTTGACAAACGTACCATCTTCAAATACCCAAATACCAAACGTAATCCCGTCATATTCAACACTATCATAGTAGACAACATTGTTCAGTCCGCTAAAGTCATGATCTTGGCTTAAGTTCTGGACAACAACGTTGTAGTTTTGACCTGCTTCATAAAATGCACTGTACGCCGCATTTTTTACGAATCCATCACGATTTTGAGATGATTTGACTGCTTGTTCAATTTTATCGGCAATGGCTACTGGATCAATAGAGACACTTCCATCAACACCTGTTGTTGTAGCAGCTTCAGCCGTTTGACCAAAAATCGTAAGAGATAGAGGGGCAGCAACCATTGACGTAGCGATAACAGAACCAACAAACATTTTACTTGTTTTTCTCATTATTTCTAACTCCTCCTTTAATTGGTATGTTTATGTACTACCCCTTCATCTGTCTCTTAAACACTAATTTATAAAAAAAATTCTTATTATACCAATTAAGAGGGTGATTTTACTGTTTAAAGAGGTGGAATAGCAAAAAAACTACTCTTTAGAAAGAGTAGTTTCCAGTATTACATGAACAGGATAAATAAAATCACACCTAGGATGATTCGGTATATCGCAAAAGGCACCAGTTTAATTTTATTGATCAGCTTTAGGAAGAATCGAACAACAAAGAGAGCCACAACAAACGCACTCACAAAGCCGACGATAAAGAATGGCAGCATGTCTGTTGTTAAATATTCGGCATTTTTCACAAGGGTTAACAAGCTTGCTCCTGCCATAATCGGCATTGCCATGATAAATGTGAAGTCAGCCGCAGCACGGTGATTCAAACCAAGAATAACCCCACCTGCGATCGTAGAACCTGAACGCGAGAAGCCTGGCCATAATGCCAAACATTGAAACAGTCCGATATAAAGTGCCTGTCTGTACGTCATGTTATCGACAGAGCTTGTTTCAGTTTTACGTTTATTGATCCAGTCAGCGACAAGCATCAGAACTGCCCCTAAAATCAAACCGACTGCGACCGTTCTAACATCGAACAAGTATTTATCAATATAATCTTCAAATAAGAATCCTAAAATGACGGCTGGAACAAGTCCAACAGCAATTTGGGCGATGGTCAGCTTATGCCCGCTGCGCTTCTGTTCTTCCGTGATATTTTTCTTTAAGCCCAATAAGTTTAAAATACGATCTTTAAACACAATCATGACAGCTAAAATAGAGCCTAACTGAATCACGACTTTAAATGTGTTAGCCGCTTCTGGCGTAATTATTTCCTTCGATTTTAGCCAAAGATCATCGACAATGATCATGTGACCTGTAGATGAGACAGGTGCATACTCTGTTAATCCTTCGACAATTCCTAAAACCAGTGCCACAAATAAATCCCATAGATTCATGATTTTCTTTCCTTTCAATTCTGATCTTTTGAAGCAGGGCTAACATCTATGTCCACATAAAGACAAGCTTCCTTCATCGAAAGCTCGTCTTTATGATACTATATTTTTTTCAAAAAAAGATTATGACATCAAACCTTTTCTTCTTTATACAAATTGGATCGTATTTTGAACCAATCAAACAAGTGGGTTGTGATGACCTTTAGAACGGCATACGTCGGAATTGCGACAATGATGCCGACTACGCTGAACAATTTACCGGCTGTTAATAGAACGAAAATGATTGTGATTGGGTGAATATGGAGGTTTTTCCCCATCACCTGAGGAGAAATAAATTTCCCTTCAATGAGCTGAACCACTGTCCAGACGATGATGAGTTTTAACAGCATCACTGGCGACGTGACAAGTGCAATCACAATCGCTGGTGTAATCGCAATGGTTGGACCAAGGTAAGGCACTACACTCGTACATGCCGCAATGATAGCAAGCAGCAGCGCATAGTCAAGTCCAATGATCAAATAACCGATTAAAAGAAGAAAACCGATACAAAAGCTGACAATGATCTGTCCGCGAATATATGAGCTCAGGCGATGATTCATTTCGTGAAGCACGATATGTGTATGTTCTCTCAGCTTATTCGGAATAAATTTCAGGAAATAGTCAGGCAGCTTTTTGCCGTCTTTTAATAGATAAAACAAAATGAACGGCACCGTCACGATCGAGATGATGACTTCTGTGAGCGCCCCTAAGAATGTCCCTACTCCGGTAAAGGTGCTTTCCAAAATCTTCGTCGCTTGACTGGATGCTTTACTCACCAATTCAGATACGTTAAAGTTCATCGTCTTCTGTACTTGATTAATAAAGTTGCTTCCTGTCAATTGTCTAATTTGATCTTCTACCGTATCGACGTATTTCGGAAGGTTATGAAATAAACTCATGGTTTGAGCTTGTAAAAAAGGAATAATGGACACGATGGTCACTGTAATAATCCCAATAATGACAATATATAAAAGCAAAATGGAATAGATCCGCTTGACTCTTGCTTTCTCTAACAAGTTGACAATCGGATTTAGTAGATAATACACAACCCCCGTTAAAATAATCGGTAAGGCAATGGTTTTGACGAGTACAATGAGCGGTGTGAAAATAAATGATGTTTTCATGAAAACAAGGATATTCAATCCGATTAATAGCAGGATGAGTAAAAAGAGAACAAACTTGTTATCAAGAAAAAATTTTCTAAATCGACTGCTCCACATTTGCATAGAATTCATATCGTTCCTCCAAACACGGGCTATTTTATGAGTAAATTGTACACTACTTGATCATGATATGGTGGTCATTGTTTCAGCTTTTTTCCCATATCGCAGGTGGACATTGCCCAACCAATGAGAATCGGCTGTCCAATCAGCCTTATACATAGCAAGGCTCGTTATGTGCATTCTTGACCTGGGCATAGTATTCCCTCTCGCGCAGCAAATAAGTTTGCAGGGAATATAAGCACAAGATAATAGGTTTTGCCGCTGCGTCCCTGACATTTGGTAGAAGTAGCAACACGGCCAGCTTGACATCATACGGATAAAACCACTCGGCTCTATCATATGAAAAATGCCGGCTGCTATAAATAAAAGCGCAAAGACGTATGTAGTTCCTGCATGCAGGATGCGCTTCATGTTCATTTTCTCTCTCCCTTCTATCTGAGTATTACCCGAAGAAGGAAGAAACTACCCACTTTTCGTACATTTATATCCTTTATGTAAGACGCATCAACCCATATAAAGGTTTCATCCGCATCTCAACAAAAAGAACATTCTTTCATACAAACGCTTTCAAAGCATGTATAATCAGAGAAAAGCAGAAGGAGGGAATGACATGGTTCGATTTGCTGTCATCGGAACGAACTGGATTACAGATCGGTTCTTACAGGCTGGTGAAGGAATAGCTGATTTTATTTGTACAGCCGTCTATTCACGTTCGGCTGAAAAAGGCCAGGCCTTTGCCGAGAAATATGGGATTGATACGGTTTTTACGGACTTACATCAAATGGCGGAAAGTGATGTGTTTGATGCCGTGTATATCGCGAGTCCAAATGCCCTTCATAAAGAGCAAGCCATGTTGATGATGGAGCATCAAAAGCATGTTTTATGCGAAAAACCATTCGCCTCTCATCGAAAAGAAGTAGAAGAAATGATTGCCGCTTCGAAAAAACATCAAGTGTGTTTAATGGAAGCGATGAAAACGACATTTCTGCCGAATTTTCTTCAAATCAGACAACACCTCGATCAGCTGGGACCTATCAGACAAGTGATTGCTCATTATTGTAAATATTCCTCTAGATACGATGCTTATCGTAATGGCGAGCTTCCAAATGCTTTTAAGCCGGAATTATCCAATGGTTCTTTAATGGATATCGGTGTATACCTCGTCTACCCCATCATGTATTTATTTGGTCTGCCGAATCAAATCACGGCGAGAGGCTATAAGCTTTCTTCTGGTGTGGATGGGAGCGGTTCAGTCCTTTTACAGTATAACGGGCATCAAGCACTTCTTTTTCATTCTAAAATTTCAACGTCTCATTTATCGGCTGAAATTCAAGGGGAGGATGCCACGATGGTGATTGATCAATTCCACCGTCCTTCACGAATTACGATCCATGACCGTGATGGACACCAAACTGACATCTCTCTCAAGGATGATCAGCCAGCCATGTATTATGAAATCAATCATTTTATTGAGTGTATTCAGCAGGGCAAGGGGCAGTCTCCGGTCAATACATTTGCCCTTTCTGTTCAAACCATGTCCGTCATAGACGAGGCAAGAAGACAAATGGGTGTTATCTATCCTGCCGACAGACAAAATGTATAAGGCATGAAATAATGAACAAAGGGCGAAACTGTTTTTTATGTTCGCCCTTTGTGTTTACGTTTCGTATCAATCGTTTATTTTGCCGCTAACACATCCGCAAATGCTTTCACATACGGAGGAAGATCGGGCGGACGTCTGCTGGAGACGAGATGACCATCTGTGACGACTGCTTCATCAAACCAGTCTGCACCAGCATTTGTCATATCATCTTTAATACCTGGTGTACTTGTTACTTGTTTGCCTTGCAAGATTCCTGCTGAAATCAGCACCCAGCCAGCATGGCAAATTTGACCGATTGGTTTTGACTTCGCATCAAATGTACGGACGATGTCTAATACTTCTGGATAACGTCGCAGTTTATCAGGCGCCCAGCCGCCAGGGACAAGCACAGCATCATAATCATCTGCTTGAATGGAATAAAAATCGGCATCGGATACAGCCGGCACACCATACTTCCCGATGTACTCATGATTTGCTTTTTCTCCTACAAGATGGACAATTGCCCCTTCTTCTCTTAAACGCAATACCGGATACCACAGCTCTAAATCTTCAAAATCATCGCTGACAAACGCAATGACCTTCTTATCTGATAAACGCATAACTTCTCTCCTCTTCTCTCTATTTCCTCTATTGTACGAGATGACCTCATAAAAAGAAAAGCGGTTCCCCTTGAGGAGAACCACTTGACCTTATTCGCTAATCTTGAATTTTTTAATTAAATCACGTAATTCTTCCGCCATTTGGGAAAGAGTCGTCGATGAAGAACTAATCTCTTCCATAGAGGCAAGCTGCTCTTCAGCAGATGCGGCGATATCTTGGATGCTAGCTGAACTCTCTCTCGATACATCGGCAATTTCATTCACTGCTTTAGAAATTTGCTCAGATCCTTTTGAAAGCTCACGTACCGTTGTATTCATTTCATTCATTTTTGATGCGATTTCCGCTGTTTGCTCATTTATTTGTGAGAAGCTTTCTTTCGTTTGATCTGTAATTGTAAGACCATTCTTTACTTCTTCATTGACTGATTTGAACATATTTTGAGATGTTTCGATTTCAGATACGATTTCTTTCACAAGCTTTTCAATCTCTTTTGCTGAATCGGATGATTGAACCGCTAGTTTACGTACCTCTTCTGCAACAACAGAGAATCCTCTGCCTGAGTCGCCTGCGCGTGCGGCTTCAATGGCGGCATTCAGTGCAAGTAAATTCGTTTGATCCGCAATGCCGTTAATGACACCTAGGATGTTTGTGATATCTTTTGATTTATGCTCAAGCCCATTGATCACGCCTTCAGCTTCTTTCACTGAATGGTCGATCGTCTTCATTTGGCCGACGGTTTGCTCTACAAGCTGTCCGCCTGTTTCCGCGACTGTTTTTGATTGTACAGATGACGCTGTGATGACATCAGACGTTTCTGCAACTTCGTTCAGTCCTTCATTCATTTGCTTTAAATGAATCGCACTTTGTTCCACCATTTCGCTTTGATTTTCGTTACCATTTGAGAATGTTTCGATAGATGATGTAATATGTTCAGTTGCTTTTGTTGTTTGTCCTGCGCTTGCCGTCAGTTCTTCAGATGATGAAGCCACATTCTCAACAGATGTTTGTACAGCTTGAATCACATCTCTTAGGGACTCACTCATTTCATTAAAGCTTGTGCCAAGCTGTCCAATTTCATCTTTTGACCGAACATCAATTTTTTCTGTCAAATCTCCATCACTAATCTTCTTCGAAGAAGAGACAAGCATAGAAAGTGGTTTTGTAATGGAACGGATAATAAAGAAAATGAGAATACCGCCAATGATGAGTGCGCCGGCTAAAATGGCGGCTGCCATGTTAAAGACTGGCTGTGCAGCAACTTCTACTTCACTGACAAACATCGTACCGGCAATCTTCCAGCCAGTCGCCTTGTTTGTGGTGAACTCCATTTGCTTTTCTTTTCCTTCAAACATGTAACTCATAGATCCTTTATCTTGTGAATACAGCTTCTGTAACCATTCACCACCAGATAATTTTGTCCCCGCTTTTTTCTTTGGATGTGCCACATATGTGCGATCTGGACTTGAAATAAAGGCATAGCCTTGTTTCCCAATATTAATGCTATTGGACTCTTTTACGAGATTCGCAATGTCTAGGTTCATCGCAATAACGCCTGATCCATCTTCTAGTTTTTTAGAGATTGTGATCACAAGCGTACCAGTTGATGCCGTTGGATATGGTGCTGAAATGGACAGTTCACCATTTTTCGCCCAGCCGTCTTTATACCAATCCCTCTCAGTGGCAACATAACCTGCAGGCATTTTTTGATTAGGATATCTCGAAAACACTTTGCCATCACTTGAAGCGACAAAAATGCCTTCTGTGTCATCATTCATACTCATAAACTGCTCAAAACGTCCTTGAATATCGATCGTTCCTTTTTGTTTGAGCTTTTTCTCTGTGATCCATTGACTAAAGAAATTGGCTGCGTCTGTTTTCACTTTCACAACATTCGTAATATTTTTATCTAGCTGCTCTACGTTTTCCTTTGCGCTTTGCATAATTTGATCATTCAAAGAGGTACTTGCTGTTTGATATGATGAGAATGCCAATACAATGATTGGACATAAAAGAATAAATAAGAAAGAGAATACGAGCTTTTTTGATATAGATGGCTTTCTGAAATACTGTATAAATTTCATAGAAAAGAAAACTCCTTTTAGTAAGATAGTACATATATCGGAAGTACTACTATGTTCTTTACTTTTTTAACTTATTAAAGTGCAAATAAGCCCAAAATACCCAATTTATATGCATTGAATGGAAAAACACCTGACGTTTTTGCGTCAGGTGTTTCACTGTATCTCTTACATTTTAAACTGTTTAATGAGCTCTCTTAGTTCTTCTGCCATGTCGGATAAAGTGGCAGAGGATGAACTGATCTCTTCCATAGATGCCAGCTGTTCTTCTGCTGAAGCCGCGATATCTTGGAAGCCTGCTGAGCTTTCTCTTGAGAGCTCTTTGATTTGATTCACCGCATGTGAAATATCGTTTGAGCCATGCGATAGCTCTTTGGCTGATCCATTCATTTGTTTCATTTGTTCCGTCATTTCTGATGTTTTATCAGTGATTTTCTCAAAACTCACTTTCGTTTCATCTGTAATGTTTAAACCAGATTGTACTTCTCCTGCTACTTGTTTAAACATTTTCTGCGATTTTTCTATTTCCTCCACAATTTCGTTCGTCAGGCTTTCAATTTCTTTTGAAGAGCTTCCTGACTGCTCTGCCAGCTTGCGGACTTCTTCTGCTACAACAGAGAAGCCTCTGCCTGCTTCACCAGCTCGTGCGGCTTCTATCGCAGCATTTAAAGCAAGGAGATTCGTTTGATCTGCTATGCCGTTGATGACACCCAAAATATTTGTAATATCCTTTGATTTCTGCTCTAAGCCTGCAATGACAAGCTCGGCTTCTTTAACTGCCTGTTCAATGGTTTGCATTTGTCCAGCAGTTTTTTGAACGAGCTCTCCTCCAGCCTGAGCGGTTTTGCTCGATTCGATCGACGATTCCATCATATGAGAGGTCGTGTCGACCATATGCGATAAGCTGCGATCCATTTCGTTTAACTGGACTGAGCTTTTTTCGATCATATCATTTTGATGCTCAGTGCTGTTTGAGAACTGTTCAATAGATGACGTAATATGCTCGGTTGCTTGGGCTGTTTGTCCCGCACTTGCTGTTAACTCTTCAGAAGAGGCAGCCACATTTTCAATTGAATTCTGAACAGCTTGAATGACTTGTTTTAGTTTTGCTGACATGTCGTTAAAACTCTGCGCAAGCTTACCGATTTCATCGTGTGTACGAACTTTAATATGCTGGGTCAGATCACCCTGACTGATTTTCTCAGCCGATTCAGAGAGCTCTATCAGTGGCTTTCGAATCGATTTAATAATAAAATAAATCGCGATTCCGCCAATAACAATCGCAGCCGCAAGGATGATCATTGTTAAGTCAAGCACTGGCTTTGCGGCTTCTTTTATTTCATTAACGTACATCGTTCCAGCAAGCTTCCAGCCTGTAGCTTCATTTGTTTCAAAAAACATTTGCTTCGGCTGACCATTGTATTCATATTCAAAGCTGCCTTCTTTTTTATCATACAGTTTCGTGATGAAGTCACCGGTCAGTTTTGTCCCGGGCTTATCGGTTTTATGGGCAACATAAAGCTGATCTGAGGTGGCGACAAACGCATAGCCTTCTTGTCCAATTTTGATGCTTTTTGTATCTTTCACGACCGTATTCAATCGAACATTCATCCCAATGACTCCAGATCCATCCGCTAACTGTTCTGATATTGTGATGAGCAGGTCATCAGATGACTTGTCGACAAATGGATCTGAGATGATGAGTTTTTTATCCTCCATCGATTGCTGAAACCATGGTTCATTTTTTGTGATCTTTGCACTATTACCTTTATGGAGCTCGGAGTATTCAGTTAGTTGACCATTTTGATCTGCAATAAATACTTCCACCACATCGTCATCTGTTTCCGACAGCTGTTCTAATTTTACCCTAAGTAAATTTTTGTTTTTTGTAGACAATTCATCTTTTTTTACCGATTTGGCTAAGTATGAAACAATGTCCATTTTAGGATGTATATCTTTATTAATGAGTTCGTTTAATTGTTGAACACCATTTGCAGCACTAGACATAATTTCATCATTAAGAGACTTTGATGCCACTTCATAAGAAAATGCTGCCAGTACGAGAATTGGCACTAGGAGAATCGCTAAGAATGCAGTAATTAATTTCTTCGACATCGTAAAGTGTTTAAAAAAGTTGATTTTTTTCATGACTCTACTCCTTTTGATTTATGATTTATGATTTGTGATCTTCCTCTTCTATTCTTAGGTAATATGAATTATTTTTCAAGGAATAATGTTCAAAAACACACAAAAATAAGCATATTTACCCATTTCTTTTGGTGTATACAAACGAAAAAGAGCCTCTAGCTGGAGGCTCTTTTCATCATGTCTATTCGACCTTAAATTTGCTAATTAAATCACGTAATTCTTCTGCCATAGAAGAGAGTGTGGCAGAGGACGAGCTGATTTCTTCCATTGATGCCAGTTGTTCTTCTGCTGAAGCGGCAATGTCTTGAATGTTTGCAGAGCTTTCACGTGATACGTCTGCAATCTCTCGGACAGCCTCTGACACATGTGCAGAGCCATTTGAAAGCTGGACAACGGTTTGATTCATCGTTTGGAGCTGGTCAGATATTTCTTTTGTCATGTCGAAAATATTGTGGAAGCTTACTTTCGTTTGTTCAGTGAAGCTTAAGCCTGATTGTACTTCTCGATTAACCGCAGTGAATACTTCCTGTGATACATCGATGTCCTGCACGATTTCGTTGATTAGATTCTCAATTTCTTTTGCCGAGTTGGCAGATTGGACCGCAAGTTTCCTTACTTCTTCTGCTACAACGGAGAAGCCTCTGCCAGATTCACCAGCTCTTGCTGCCTCAATCGCTGCATTTAGTGCAAGTAAATTCGTTTGATCGGCGATTCCATTGATGACACCAAGAATTTGAGTGATGTCTTTAGATTTACTTTCAAGCGCACTGATGACATTCTCTGCTTTTTTGACAGACTGATCAATGACGTTCATTTGAGATGCGGTTTTTTCAACAAGCTGTCCGCCTTCTCCTGCGATATCTGTTGATTTAATGGATGAAGCAGTAATAGATTCAGCCGATTCATTCATATGTTGAAGACCACGGTTCATTTCCTCTAACTCTTCTGAGCTCAATTCGACTTTATCATTTTGACTTTCATTTCCACTGGAGAATTGTTCAATGGCTAGTGTAATATGCTCTGTTGCTTTACTTGTTTGTCCTGCACTGGCAGTCAGTTCTTCTGATGAAGATGCGACATTTTCGACTGAAGCTTGAACGGCTCCAATGAGGGATCGTAATGAGTCAATCATCGCATTAAAGCCTTTACCAACTTGTCCAATTTCATCATCTGATTGGATCTGAAGCTTATCGCGTAAATCACCTTCGCTAACTTTTTTCGAGAAGCGGGCAAGATTGGATAATCTTTTTGAAATAGAGCGGACGATAAAGAAGATGAGGGTCCCTGCTACAATGAGTGTGATACTGAACACAATAATGGCTGTATGGAAAACAGGTTTTGCCGCATCTTCTACCTCTGATACGAGCATCGTTCCACCAATCTTCCAGCCAGTTAATTCATTGGTGACATACGCAACCTTTTTATCCGTTCCTTTGAGGGTATAGCTGCCGCTTCCTTCTTTGTTTTTAAAAATAATACTGGCCAGGTTCTCATTGACTTGACTTCCTGACTTTTGGGTTGGATCTGCTAAAACGGTTTTATCTTTCTCCATGATGAAGGCATAGCCTTTTTGCCCAATTTTGATTTCTTTTAATTTTTGGAGCAGACTGTCAATCTCCATATCAAGACCAATGACACCTGAACCATCTTTCATTTTTTGAGCAATCGTAATGACCATTTTGCCTGACGATGCTGATACATATGGTTTTGTGATGACTTGTTTACCATTTTCTGCGCTCAGTGCCTCTTGATACCATGGGCGCTCTCTTGGATCGTAGCCATCAGGCATCTTTTGAACTGGGTATTGCATAAACAATCCCTTTTCAGAGCCTGCATAGATACCAGACACATCTTTTTCATTAATTTTTCCATATTGCTGCAATTCTTTAATCGTTGCACTTCTATTTTTCTCTTGAAGACTAGATGCTTTGAGTGAGTCTGCAAACAGTGTCACAGCATCTGCTTTGTTTCCAATATTCTCGTTGATTAAAGTATCAAATGCATTGACCTGACTCATCGCACTGCCCATAATCTGTTTGTCCAGTTCTGTCTTTGATGTGAAAAACGCACTAATTGTTAGTGCAACGGTTGGCAGGATTAAGACTACCAAAAAGGCAATGATTAATTTTTTTGAAATGGATGGTTTTTTGAACCATTGGATCATTTTTCCCATTTTAACTTTCCCCCTTTACATCTCTAAAGTTATTATCGGATGAAAGGTTTATTTTTAGAGGCTGGAAATGTCGTTTAAAAATAAAAAAAATACCCAGACAATTCTGGATATTTTTTCATTTTTATTTAATTAATTTTAAATTGACTTGTGAGCTCTTTTAGTTCCTCTGCCATGTTGGCAAGTGTGACGGAAGAGGATGTGATTTCTTCCATAGATGCCAGCTGCTCTTCAGCAGAAGCCGCAATGTCTTGAATGTTTGCTGCGCTTTCTCTAGAGACTTCGCGCATCTCCTGCATCGCCTGTGAAACAAGCTTTGAACCGCTCGATAGGTCGATTGCTGTATCGTTTAATTGAGTCAGTTTTTTCGACATTCCTTCTGCCGCCACATAAATGTTTTGGAAGCTTTCTTTTGCTTCTTCTGTCATGCCGAGTCCTGCGTTTACTTCTCGATTAACCGCTTTGAACATATCTTGAGATTTAGCAATTTCTAACACAATTTCCTGGATGAGCTTCTCAATTTCTTTTGCTGAATCCGCAGATTGGACAGCCAGTTTTCTCACCTCTTCTGCAACGACGGAGAAACCGCGTCCTGATTCACCTGCTCTTGCTGCTTCAATTGCTGCATTAAGCGCCAGTAAATTCGTTTGATCCGCAATGCCGTTAATGACATTTAAAATACTCGTAATATCTTTAGACTTGTATTCTAATTCTTTCATAACCTGTTCTGCTTCTTGTACAGATGTATCAATATGTTTCATTTGGCTCGCTGTGCTTTCAACAATTCGGCCGCCTTGACCAGCCGCCTCTGTTGATTGCAGTGAGACAGCCGCCACTTCTGATGAAGTATGTGACATATCTTGTAATCCTTCATTCATCGTCACAAGCTGATTCGTGCTAGATTCGACTTTTTCGTTTTGCTCTTCATTTCCATTTGAAAATTGTTCAATCGACATCGTGATATGCTCTGTTGCTTTACTAGTTTGGCTGGCACTTGCCGTCAGCTCCTCTGAAGCCGAAGCCACATTGTCGACAGACTGCTGCACAGCGCGAATGACGTCGCGAAGTGATTCACTCATCTTGCTAAAGCTTCTTGTGAGATCTCCAATTTCATCCTTCGATTTGGTTTCAATGGTTTCCGTTAAATCCCCATCACTCACCTTTTCTGAGAAATCAACAAGCCTTCTCAGTCCAATTGTAATAGAGCGAACGATAAAGAAGATAGAGACACCGCCAATGATAAATGAAGAAATTAAAAGAATAATGGCAGAATTCCAAACTGGCTGTGCTGCTTCTTCTGTTTCTGAGACAAACATCGTTCCAGCAATTTTCCAACCTGTTAAATCATTCGTAACAAAAACGAGACGCTTTTGTTCTCCTTTATTCTCATAAGTTGATGTTCCTTCTTTGCCGCTGTAAAGGATAGATGAAATATTTTCTGTGACCTTAGATCCTGATTTTTCTTCTGGATGGGCTACAATTTGTTTGTTTTTATTTGCAATAATTGGATATCCTTCTCGTCCAATTTTAATATCTTTTATTTTATCTACAATGTCTTGCACATCAATGTCGATTCCGATGACTCCCGACCCATCCTTCAGGCGCTGAGCAATCGTGACAACCATGCCGTTTTTTTTGGCAGAGCCGTTTCCGTTTGTTGTGACAGAAATGTATGGATTGGAGATAACAGGCTCACCTTTTTCATCCTGCATCGCTAGTTGATACCAATCGCGGATTGTTGGATCATAGCCTTTTGGGATGTCTACTTTAGGAAACTGAATGAAATCTCGATTTTTACTTGCTGCATAAAAACCTACTACATCATCTTCATTGATTTTGCTGTATATCTCAAAATGCTGATACAGTTCATCCTGGTTTTTCTTTTTAAAGTCTGCAGCAGTAGATGTTTCAGCAAAGAGTTTCACCGCATTTTGCTTATTTGAAAGCTTTTGCTCAATCATGTCATTCAGTTCATTGACTCTTGCATTTGCTCCGTACATGATTTCATGATCTAATTCTTCTTTGGCAATCTGATATGAAATCGTACTGAGTGTAATAATGGGCAAGACGAGAACAAGCGTGAATGAAATAATCAATCTTTTGGAAATCGATGGTTTTTTCAACCATTTTATTACACTTTTCATGTTTTTCCTCCTTTTAAACGTTATGTTATATATCGGACGTCTTGATATTATTTTCATGTTTTTCAAATAAAAAGGATGACTTTTTGTTTATTTCCACAAATAGATTCCTTGCCCAAGCATCACGCATACGCTAATACAAAAGGGGGCGCTTTTCATATGATTATCCTTTCAGGACAGCCGGTGACAAACGAGCAGCTGGCTTCGTTTCAGCTAGAGGGACAAAAGCGGACCATTTTGATGCAGTTACAAGCATCAAATGATACGTTCCGCTATAGGCAAGCATCTGACTTGTTATTTGAGGTCACGTTACGATCGAACATTATGAATGCTGCAAGAGATTTGAATAAAAGTGGTGCCTCATTTGCTATCTTTCAAAAGTCTCGTGCAAATGACGCATTTTGGCGTGTATCGGAAGCAGGCGCACTAGAGCTGCGCTATCAAGTGGAACCATCAAGAGGAATAAAAGACATTTTTGAAAATGGTTCAAAATATGCTTTTGAATGTGCAACGGCAATTGTCATAGTATTTTATATGGGGGTCTTGCAAACAGTAGGAGACGAGAAGTTTAATCGAAGACTTCGAAGTTTAACGCTGTATGACTGGCACTATGATACATTGTCCATTTATACAGAGCGTAAGAATGACTTTATCTATGGGGATTGCTTATATTTCGAAAATCCAGAGTTTAGCTATCAGCAGTCTCAATGGCGCGGGGAAAATGTGATTTACTTAGGAGAAGATCAATATTACGGACATGGGCTTGGAATTTTAACAGCCGCAGAAATTATCGAAAAATTAAATAATAGACGACGGCCAGGTGCGGTTCAATCCGCCTATTTATTGCCGCAGACTACCCGTATGGATGTGATTTATCTCAGGCAAATGTTTGGCAGCTAAAAAAAGCCTCTTGTCTATTGGTTATGACAAGGGGCTTTTTTACGCCTTACGTTTTCGATAATTTTGGAGTGTGCCAAGCATCGTGTTCGCAAGAATCTCCATTTCTTCTAAATCTTTTCTTGTGACTGGCGAGTCGTACCGGCTCCACTTCACGTATCGAACAAAATAGTAATGACGAATAGGCGTAAGGACGGCAGGAGAATGCGGAAAATCATCAAACCAAAACTCAATTTGTCCTTTTTTTCGGTATGAATGTTTTAAGATGTCCATCCTGTCACACCACCCATCATGATTTATGTCTGCGTCAGTTCATGCATGATGTCTGCAACGGTTAAAATCGAGTGAATACGTCCAACACCCTGTCCTGCCCAAAGAGCCATTTGATCAGGTTTTCCCTCGGCAGCGGCTGCTTTTCGCATCGGCGTTGTCCATACATGCTGAACTGGATAAGGGAGAACCTTATCTTCATGCAGACTTTCATCTTCCATCCACTGATTCACAATACCTCTCGCTCTTTTCCCAGAAAAAAGCCTTGTCACCCGTGTCTCGCTGCCTTCTGCCTGTAAAATGGCCTTCTTGTATACCTCTGCCGCAGCACTTTCCTGACTAGCTAAAAAACGTGTGCCAATTTGAACCGCATCCGCTCCAAGCGCTAGCACTGCTTTCACACCTGCTCGGTCCGTGATGCCTCCAGCAGCGATCAAAGGTACCCCGCAGAGCGGTTTGACGTCAGAGACCAGACTGATCAGACCGAGCAGGGCGTCTCCTTTTGCACGCAAAAATGTGCCGCGGTGTCCCCCTGCTTCACTGCCTTGCAGAACAATGGCATCCATCCCTTTTTCCTCTAAAAGCAATGCTTCTTCTTTTGTTGTGGCCGTTCCGATTAAAAGAATTCCCTTTTGTTTTAAGCGGTGAATTGTTTGTTCATTTGGGCAGGCAAAGGTAAAGGAAACGATAGGAACGTCTTCTTCCAGAAGAATGTTGATTTTCTGTTCAAAATCATCCCATAATTCCTCTTCGCTCGGCATCTTATCAGCTGCTGGCCATGCCGGCAGTCTCTTCTCCCAAAATGCTACATCCTCTTTCTTCACATCTGGAATTGGCTCTGGCACAAACACATTGACCTGAAACAGGCGAGATGTCAGCTGTTTGACCTGTCTAATCTGCTGTCTCATATTGTCAGGCTGTACATATCCACTTGCCAAGCTCCCAAGCCCTCCGTATTGTGAAACAGCGGCTGCCAGCTGCGGCGTCACAGCTCCCCCTGCCATTGGTGCTTGGATGATCCCGTGTTCGATTTGGAGTAACCTTTTGATATCAACCATTTATTTCCCCCATCTCTTACTCATTTGATGACACTTGTACATAAAAATGGCGATGTCTCGGCCCGTCAAACTCACAGAAATAGATTCCCTGCCACGTGCCAAGCACAAGATCACCATCATTGATGAGAACATGCTGAGAGGCGCCCATATAACTTGCTTTCATATGTGCTGCTGTATTTCCTTCCATATGGCGGTCCTTTGGATGTTTCCATGGAAAGACTTCATCAAGACGGCGAAGCATATCTCGTTTCACATCCGGGTCCGCATTTTCATTAATGGTGATCCCTGCTGTCGTATGTGGACAATAGACGATGACAGTTCCATTTTGTATGCCTGTTTCCCTGACATATTGGTGGACCTCGTGTGTGACGTCGATCATGTCATCGCGTCTGTCTGTTTGTACATTGATTTTTTTCATATGAGCTGCTCCTTTTTGACGTTTCTATAAAACCATACCCTTTTGATGTGAAACAAATCCTCTTACCTAAAGTTTACCAAGCAAAAAAACCTCGTCAAGCGCTGCGAGGTTTTTAAGAAAAGTGAACCTTTTTGACTTCAATGGTTCGAATATGGTGGTCTTCAGCATCAATGATGGTAAATGCACAGCCTTCTGCTTCAATCGTATCTCCAATGTCGAAATCAAATTTATGCGTCATCATCCAGCCGGCAATTGTATCAACATCATCGTTCTCAATGGCTAAATCTAATAAATCATTTACTTCATCAATCAATGCTTTCCCGTCCATCACATAATGGAAATCACCTTTTTTAACGATGTGAGGTGTTTCATCCTGATCGTATTCATCTCGAATCTCTCCAACAATTTCCTCTAATATGTCCTCAACTGTGACAAGTCCCGCTGTTCCTCCATATTCGTCTACGAGCACTGACATATGAATTCTTTCCTTTTGCATCAAAATGAGCAATTCTTGAACGGGGGTACTTTCAATCACTCGGATCACCGGGCGCATTAAGTCTTCAATAGATACCTCTTTATTCAGGAAGCTCGCCTTAAACACGTCTTTGCTATTGATGACACCAATCACATGATCTTTGTCTTCTTTAATCACAGGATAGCGTGTGTACCTTTCGTTCAGCATATAATGCGTCACATCTTCTAGGGTCTGTTCAATCTCTATGGCTGAAATTTCTGTACGCGGGATCATGATCTCCCTTGCCACTCGGTTATCAAACTCAAAGATTTTATTCACATATTTATACTCAGATTGGTTAATTTCACCCTTCTCATAGCTTTCAGATAAAATGAGACGCAATTCTTCCTCACTGATCGCCACTTCATGTTCTTTGACAGAATGAAAACCAAATAATTTCACAATGCCTCGCGCTGCCCCATTTAATGCTTTAATAAACGGAAACATGACTCTATAGAAAAAAATGAGTGGTTTTGCTGTCACAAGACTGACAGCCTCCGCCTTTTGAATGGCAATCGTTTTAGGCGCCAGTTCTCCAACAACGACATGCAAAAACGTGATGATCACAAATGCGATGATAAATGAGAGAATGTCTGTCAATGCGGAATGAAGCCCTAATTTATCAAACAGCGGGTGCAAAAAATGCTCCACCGTCGGCTCCCCCAGCCACCCTAAGCCTAAAGCTGTGATGGTAATGCCGAGTTGACAGGCGGATAAATATTCGTCGAGATTTGTTATCAGCTTTTGAACATGGATGGCTCTCTTATCACCACTTTCGATCAGTTGATTGATTTTAGAGCCTCTAATTTTCACAATCGCAAATTCAGTGACAACAAAAAATGCTGTCGCAGCAATGAGTAATAGGACTAAGAATACGTTTAAAATATACAAAAAAACCCTTACCTAACAATGGTAAGGGCTCACCTCCTCTGGCATCAATTAATCATTACGGCCATTTAGGAAGATCATTACAAATCGGAGCAATTCAAACAGGGAGACAAGGGCCGCTGCTACGTACGTCAGAGCCGCAGCATTTAATACCTTGTTCACACCTCTTTCTTCACTGCTTCTAATGATTCCTTCTGAAACAATGATATCTTTTGCACGAGAACTTGCATTAAACTCGACAGGCAATGTCACAAGCTGAAAGAACACAGCTGCTGAGAACAAAATGATCCCAAGCCCGATTAAGTTAAGGCTGCTGAGCAAAATTCCACCAAGGAAAAGAAGCGGAGCAACACCAGATGCAAAGTTCACGACAGGAAAGATTTTATGTCTCAAAACAAGCGCACCATAGGATTCCTGATGCTGCAAGGCATGTCCAACCTCGTGTGATGCGACTGAAATGGCCGAAATGGATTGGCCGTAGTATACAGGTTCAGATAAACGAACCACACGCTGCGTCGGGTCGTAATGATCAGTCAAAGTTCCTCTTACCGGTTCAACAGGCACGTCGTATAACCCGTTGCGATCTAAAATATATCGAGCGGTTTCAGCACCTGTTTTCATACTGGATGCTTCAACCTTTGAATACTTTTCAAAATTATTCTTCACTTTAAATTGTGCCCAAAATGATAATCCCAATGCGGCAAATGTTAAAAAATAAAAAAACAGCATGCTCATCAGCTTCCTTTTTATTTTATATATTTATTTACAATTTTAATGACTTTTATGTACCATGTACAGTAAAAAGCACTAGGTCTTTTTCAGGGGAATAATCACTCCAATGAAAAAGAAGAATCCACCTAAGCATGCTGTATAAAAAGTCACAGAACCATAAAGATCTTGAAAAAAGTGCAGCCATGAAAAATTACTCATAAAATGATTCACAGCATTTAAGTCAAACACAAGTAAGATGACAGCTGATGATAAAAAGTGCGCGCCAATAAAAAGAAGTACGGTCTTTTGAACGAACGACATTCGAATTCCCTCCTTCTTCTCCCCTATTTTAAGATATGGGTTCTGTTTCAATACATGACGAAGATGAAAAAATGTTTCCGCAATCGGGCATACTGACATTAGCAGTCTCCTGAAAGGAAGAGTTCGATGAAATCAAACCGTATCTTTATCGCTTGGCTAAGGTGGCCACTCTATCTGCGAATTGCCGTCATCATTTGTTTCTTGCTTCTCTTTTTTGGACAATTAATTGTTTTGCTTGAACCGAAGCAGTATCATACGGTCTTTGATGGGATCTGGTGGGCACTCATTACTGTCTCTACGGTTGGTTACGGTGATTTTGTGCCTCAAACGATGCCAGGACAAGTGGCGGGGATGGTGCTCATTTTTATCGGAGCAAGCTTTGTCACCGCTTATTTCGCCACGCTTGCCGCCGCTGTCTTCAGCAAGCAGCACCATTATGTTGAGGGGAAGGTAGCCTTTAAGGGAAAAGGACATCTGATTATCGTCGGCTGGAATGAGAAAACGAACAAACTGCTTCAGTCGTTTCAAACGATTGATCCAGCCATGCCGATTGTACTGATTGATGACTCCTTGAAGGAGGGGCCTCTTTTAGAGAATGTCCATTTTATTAAAGGACATGGCACCGATGATATCACACTGCGCAAAGCCAATATCATTAGTGCAGATGCACTGATGATTACCGCAGATCAGCATGAAAATGAAGTGACAGCCGATATGCAGAGTGTTCTAACATTACTTGCGGCAAAAGGACTAAATCCTTCGCTATACTGTTTAATTGAAATCTTAACAGATCGTTATGTGAAAAATGCCGAGCGTGCTGGCGCCAATCAAGTCATTCATACCTCTGATGCAGTCAATCATTTAATGGTCGAACATTTTCTTATCAAAGAACAGCTTACGGCATTAAAGAAAAAACGACATATGACGTTGCATAAACACGTCACTATCATACCTGTACCAGCTTCATTAGCCGGAGAAACATTTTTAACAGCGCTGCATCACTTTTTAGAGCATCATGTAATCATTGTCGGCGTACAAAAAAAAGAAGGACCCATGATGAATCCTCCCTTTGGTTATGAGCTTCATCCAGAGGATGAACTGATCAGCCTTTAAAGCAGTGCGTCTTCTAATTCCTTGACGAGTGAAAAGCCAATCTCAGCATAAGCCTTTGATACATCTCCATCTTTCTCTTTTGGTTCTTGGAATTGGTTAAAGGATGCTCCCACATTTCCAACCAGTGCATGATCATCTAACTTGTCTTGGTATACATGCTTTAAGAGAAATGGATGTCCCATTTTCACCACAACACCTGGCTGATCGAGCTGGCCTTTCTCAGCTGTGAAAGGAACTCTGAGAAAGGTATAGCCATCACGATTATCAATTTTATAATCAAAATACCCGTGATCATAATCCCAGTTGCCATTAATGACATAACCGAGCGGCTTCATCGTTTCTTCCAAATGGTAAAGTGAAAAGCTTTCACCAGGCAGCCTGGATGGTACATGAATCATACGAAACCCTCCTTTTTGTATAGGGTTCGTTAAAGAGAGGAATTCATACATTTGCCTCTAGTGATTTGTACATTGTTTGTAAACGCAGCATCAAATAAGCTTTGATTGGATGATTGATTCGTCTCGTTCCCACTGCCGGAACCTGATGTTTCCTTCGTAGCACTCATAGGACAAATGCGTCCAACATTGCCAAAGTTAACGATCGCCTGGCCAGAAATATCATGAATATAAATATGATTCGTCCTCATTCTTCACCCTCCTCTATTCATTATTCTATGTGCAAAACGCGGGAAGGCTTGCACAGGAATCTTAAGAAAACAAAAAAGGCACACCCTTTATCAAGGTGTGCTTTCTTGTTCTTATGATTGTTTTAAACGACTTTCAAGCTCTGCTTTTTTCTCTTCGAAGCCCGGTTTTCCTAATAAAGCAAACATATTCACTTTATAAGCTTCTACTCCAGGCTGATCAAATGGATTGACGCCTAGTAAATATCCAGACATCGCACACGCTTTCTCAAAGAAGTACACGAGGTATCCGAATGTATAAGCATCCATCTCCGGAATTGTCACGATGAGATTCGGTACTTTTCCATCTGTATGGGCAAGCATCGTTCCTTCAAATGCTTTTTTATTAACGAAATCAACCGTTTTTCCTGCCAAATAGTTCAAGCCATCAAGGTCTTGTTCTTCTGCTTCGATGACAAGCTCATGACGTGGCTTGTCTACATTCACGATTGTTTCAAATAAGTCTCTTCTTCCTTCTTGAACATATTGACCAAGTGAATGAAGATCTGTTGAGAAGTTAGCAGATGAAGGATAGATTCCTTTTTCATCTTTCCCTTCACTTTCACCGAATAATTGCTTCCACCATTCTGCGAAATATTGCAGTCCCGGCTCATAGTTAATCAGCATTTCGATCGTTCTGCCTTTATTGTAAAGGACGTTGCGGACGACAGCATATTGATAAGCTGCATTTTCAGAAAGCTCTGATGAAGCGAAGTCTTCGCTTGCTTTTGCCGCACCTTCCATCATCTGATCAATGTCTGCACCGCTCACAGCGATTGGCAAAAGACCGACTGCTGTTAATACAGAATAACGTCCACCAACATCATCAGGGATGATAAATGATTCATAGCCTTCTTCAGTTGCCAATGTTTTAAGCGCACCGCGTGCCTTGTCAGTTGTTGCATAAATACGTTTTTTCGCTTCTTCAGCACCATATTTTTCAATAAGGAGCTTTTTAAAGATGCGGAACGCAATGGCTGGCTCTGTTGTTGTGCCAGATTTAGAAATCACGTTAATGGAGAAATCTGCATCTTCCAGCAGGTCCATCACGTCTGTTAGATAAGACGAACTGATGTTGTTGCCAATAAAAATGATTTGTGGTGTCTTGCGTTTGCCTTTTGGCAAAGTGTTGTAGAAAGAATGGTTCAAAAATTCAATCGCTGCACGTGCGCCTAGATAAGAGCCGCCGATTCCAACAACAAGCAGGACGTCAGAGTCAGACTTAATTTTGTCTGCACTTTTTTTAATACGGGCAAATTCTTCGCGGTCATATTGCTTAGGCAAGTCAACCCAGCCTAAATAATCACTGCCTGTACCCGTTTGTTCATGAATATTATGATGAGCCACCTTCACAAAATCTTTTAAATATGTAAGCTCATGTTCTTGAAAGAAAGGTAACGCTTTCGAGTAGTCAAATTGAATATGTGTCATCGCTGGTAAGCCCTCCATTACGTTAGTTCTGTCTCCTTCACTTTAGCCGAACTAGCTGTTGAAATCAAGTGATCGTCATTGGTACAGCAAAAAAGCTGGGACTTTACGTTTCAATAAAATATCCTATCTGCAACTATATATTGAGGTAAAGTGATAAACTCCTTTTCCATTAGATCCAGAAATAGAATGAGCATTTTTGAGTCATTTGGGTGATGAAACATACTGTAATGTATATGGTCCTTCGATTTCGATCTGTATATTGTAACCTGCTTTGAGTTGTCCATTTTTTCATATAGTCATCTTTCATGAACTTAATCTACTTCAAACCAAGCCCTGTAAAGGCTATATACGCCTTCAGTAATATCCTCAATACTTAATCCACCAAAACCAATCTGAACCATTGATGGCTCCGCATGAGCTGACTGCGCCCAAAAGGGGGATATTGGGTAGACTTGAGCACCTTCCATCTTAGCAGTGGAAATGAGCTCGTGTTCATCCATTCCGTTATGAACTCGTAATAAAATATGAAGTCCTGCATCCTCACCAATGATTGTAACTTGAGTACCCATTAACTTTTGAATCATTGCAATAAGTGTGGATTGCTTCTGCCGGTATACTTTTCTCATCTTGCGAATGTGAGCCTCCCAATGTCCATTACTCATAAACAGCTCTAAGGTGTGCTGATGAAGTTGAGAGACGTTCTGGTCATACAACCTATAGTCTTGTTTACTGTGTATTTCTAACAAGGGCCGTGGTAAAACCATATATGCAATTCGTAATGAAGGTAGGAGACATTTTGAAAATGTACCTAGATATACGGTTCGTTGTTGGGTATCCATACTTTGCAAGGAAGGTATTGGCTTGCCGACATATCTGAACTCACTATCATAATCGTCCTCAATAATAATCCCATCCTGATCTGATGCCCATTTCAGTAATTGCATTCTCTTGGTAAGGGGCATGATCATTCCATAAGGAAACTGATGCGAAGGCGTAACATACACGATGCGGGTATTACTTTCGTACAGCTTTTGAATATGAAGTCCATCTGCTTCAAGCGGAATAGAGTGAACGTTAAAACCTTTGTGCTTAAAAACGGCCCGAACACCGTCATATCCAGGATCCTCCATCGAAATATCTTGAATACCATCACCTATTAATCCAGATAACACACCAAGCAGATACTGAATACCAGCTCCAATTATAATCTGATCCGGTGAACAGTTTACTCCCCTAGAGCTGTGCAGATAATTTGCAATTTCCAAACGAAGCCCTTGTTCTCCGAGCGGGTCGCCATAAGAAAACAATTTCATTTGGTTCTGAAGCAAGCTTTGATTAGATAACTTACGCCAAGTTGCAAATGGAAAATGCTCAGCATCTACATCACCATAACGAAAATCGAATCGAATCTCTGGATTATTCAGAATACTGTTTTCCCATTTTTTTTTAGTTACGGGCTGAGAAGAGGGCAATGATTCTAGCTTCAAATCCATAATGTATAAGCCACTTCTTGGTCTACTTTGAACATAGCCTTCAGCTAATAACTGTTGATAAGCCATATCCACTGTATTACGGCTAATGCAGAGGTGACTAGATAGAGAGCGTATAGAGGGAAGGCGAGTACCAGCTGACAACTTTCCGTTCAAAATATTTGTCTTAATATATTGATAAAGCTGAGAGTATAACGGTTCTTTAGACTCTCTGTTCAATAAAAATGTTAAATCAATCATGTTAATCTCCTTATTGCTAATCTGACCCTATTATTCAGTTTAGTTTTGTAACTACTTGCAGGGTCAATTTGTGGTTACAATTATATCAGTTCCAGTCGAATTGAAAAGATACTCACACACTAGATTACCAATTTTTTAGGAGGAGAAGGATGAACGGACCTATAGATGCTAAAAAACACATACAAAATCACTCAACAAAAGCAGTGCAAAACTTCAATCAACACCCTGGTTTTCGCCGTATGTTTGCTCAAGACCAATTGACAATTGGGCTATTTTTACCGCTTAAATTTTATAAAGGACACATGGAGGCGTTAAAAGGTCAAGTAAATCTGGTGGAGTACATTGATCGAAAAAATTTTGCTGCCGTTTGGGTAAGAGATATCCCGTTATTTGATCCTGCTTTTGGAGATGCTGGACAAGTATTTGATCCATTTGTTTATCTTTCCTATCTTGCCGCAAGAACTAAAAACGTGTCTCTAGTAACAGGAAGCTCGATCTTTACGCTTCGCCATCCCATTGATCTAGCGAAGGCTGCCGCATCTTTAGATGTATTATCGGGAGGGAGACTCGTTCTAGGGATTGCTTCTGGCGATCGGCCTGTTGAATTTCCAGCTTATGGGATAGACGAAGAACACCGTGATGTGCGTTTCAGGGAGACGGTAGAGTTCTTCCGAGAGCTTATACAGGATGGTACTGATGCAATACAATCTTCTCTTGGTCAATTGAAAGGGCTTGAATTGCTGCCTAAACCAACATCAGGTGGTATTCCGCTCGTTGTGACAGGTTCAAGTAGGCAGACTCTAGATTGGATTGCACAGAATAGTGATGGTTGGCTCACGTATCCTGAAGCAACAGCAAATAAATCTGGCCCTCAAATACTGAGTCAAAAAATTAATGCTTGGCGTGAAAAAATACCTAATGGCATGTTCAAACCACATATGACGAACGAATGGATTGATCTAGTGGAAGATGTCAATTATCCATGCACACCGCTTCGAGGTGGATATATATTACGCACAGGGCGAGCAGGTCTAATCGAACTATTGGAGAAATGGAGAGCAGTTGGTGTTAATCATGCTGCGCTTGGCATTCAATTCTCGAGTCGGCCTCCTGCTGAAGTGATTCAGGAATTGGCTGAGGAAGTGCTGCCACTCTTTCCTACGCTTGAGGGTCCGAAACCGTTGTTAACAGAGTGGTGAAGTTATTAATCATAGCAAAAAAGTGGAATCGCAATTTTGATTCCACTTTTTTTAGAGACTAAAGTTATATCCCAGCTTCCAACTGAATTATAAAGAAGCTTTCAAAATCGCTAGAATGTCATCACGGCCAAGTTTCATAAAGTTACCAAAACCACCATATTCCATTTCTTTTGCTGCGATGTCAGCAATTTTGTCCAGTTGATCTTCACCAATATCATAATCGGCTAAACGGCTTGGTGCACCTAGGCTTGTCCAGAAAGCTGACAGTTTGTCGATTCCTTCTAACGCGATGTCACGATCTGATTTTCCTTCTGTCTCGATGTCAAACATGTTCAGCATAAGGTTTTTAAAACGATCTACATTATGATCAAGTGTGTGGCGCATCCAATTTGGGAAGAGGATCGCAAGTCCACCTGCATGCGGAATGTCGTAAACAGCGGATACCGCATGCTCAATCGTATGAGATGCCCAGTCGCCAAAATAGCCCATTTGCAGCGTGCCATTTAAAGCAATCGTTCCTGCATAAAGGATGGTTTCACGGTGCTCATAGTTATGTAAGTCTTCAAGAAGCTTTGGTGCTGTCTCAATGACTGTTTGAAGAACAGCAAAACACATCCGATCTTGTAAAGGCGTGTTTTTGACATTATGGAAGTATTGCTCAAAGACATGGCTCATCATATCGACCATGCCATACACCGTCTGGTTTTCTGGCACAGAATATGTATGCTCAGGATCTAGAATTGAAAAAGTAGGATGAGTGACTGAACTGCCCCATACATATTTTTCATTCGTTTCCCAATTTGTGATAACAGAATCTGGGTTCATTTCTGAACCAGTTGCTGCAAGTGTAAGCACTGTGCCAAACGGCAATGCTTTTTGAGCGGTTGTTTTTTTTGAAATAATATCCCACACATCACCGTCATACTCTGCTCCTGCCGCAATCGCCTTTGTACAATCGATCACACTTCCACCGCCAACAGCTAATAAGAAATCAATGTTCTCATTTTGACAGATGTCGATTCCCTTTTTCACTGTGGTGAGGCGGGGGTTTGGTTCAACGCCAGACAGCTCAAATACTTCAGCATCTGCTTCATTTAACGCACTGATGACCTTGTCATAAAGACCATTTTTCTTAATACTGCCGCCGCCATATACAAGTAACACTCGTTTTCCATAACGAGCGAGTTCACTTTTGAGTCCTTCTAGTTGTCCTTTTCCAAACATTAATTTTGTTGGATTATAGTAAATAAAATTCTCCATCTGTTCAACATCTCCTTAACGAATATATCCAAAAACATGAAAGATTACTGTAACATATGTACACAATGAACTCAAAAAAAGATAACTGCTCAAAGCAGCTATCTTTTTGATGTTCGATTATAATGAAGCGTTTAGAATAGCTAGAACATCTTCTTTGTTTAGCTTTTTAAATTGACCAAATTCACCGCGTGCCATTGCACGGTCTGCAATCAAGTCAATTTTCTCATCGTTGATGTCATAATCCGCTAAACGACTTGGTGCTCCTAGGCTTGTCCAGAAAGCAGACAGCTTGTCGATACCTTCTAAGCCGACCTCTTCGTCTGTTTTGCCCGCAGGATCTACATCGAATACGCGCACCGCTAGTTGTTTAAAGCGGCCTGGATTTTCTTGAATGACATGCTTCATCCAGTTAGGGAACAAGATTGCAAGACCGCCTGCATGAGGAATGTCATAGACAGCAGATACCGCATGCTCAATGTTGTGAGACGCCCAGTCACCACGTGCCCCCATTGAAAGCATTCCATTAAGTGCAATTGTGCCGGTGAATAAAATCGTTTCACGCAGCTCATAGTTCTCAAGGTCGTTAATTAGCTTCGGTGCCGTTTCAATGACAGTACGAAGAAGTCCTTCACACATACGATCTTGGTAAGGCGTATTTTCCGTGTGATGGAAATATTGTTCAAACACATGTGACATCATGTCAACCATGCCATAAATCGTATGGTTTTTAGGCACAGTGAATGTGTTGACTGGATCAAGAATAGAGAATTTCGGGAAAACTGCTGGACTTCCCCAGCCATACTTCTCATTTGTTTCCCAGTTTGTGATCACTGAACCAGAGTTCATTTCAGAGCCTGTAGCAGCAAGTGTTAACACCGTACCGAACGGAATAGCTTCCATTGGGACGTGCTTACGTGTCACAATATCCCAAGCATCTCCATCGTACTTCGCACCAGCTGCGATCGCTTTCGTTGCATCAATAACACTGCCGCCGCCAACTGCCAAAATAAAATCAATGTCGTTCTCTTTGCAAAGCTCGACCCCTTTTCTCACTGTTGTTAGGCGCGGGTTTGGCTCAACACCAGCAAGTTCAGTGATTGCAGCTCCTGATTCTTTTAGGATGCTGACAACTTGGTCATAAAGGCCGTTTCGTTTAATACTGCCTCCACCATATACAAGTAATACGTTTTTTCCGTATTGTTTGAGTTCATCTGAAAGGGCTAATACTTCTCCCTTTCCAAAGATTAATTTCGTTGGGTTCCAATAAGTAAATCGATCCATTTGATCTCCTCCTCGCGCTACATTATGCGCCTCAATCATTCCAAAAGTAAAGTAATTTGCTTTCATCCATTTTCTTACGCATAGTTTGGCTAAAAATCTGCAAAATATAAATGTATTGATGCTGTAGCGAAAGGAGGAATCACGATGAGTGCTATTCAGCGTATTGCCCTCGTGCTCACGATTATCGGTGCTATTAACTGGGGACTAATCGGCTTTTTTCAATTTGACTTAGTAGCAGCGATCTTTGGCGGTCAAGGTGCTGCATTATCACGTATTATTTATGGTCTTGTTGGAATTGCAGGTCTTGTCAATCTTGGTCTATTGTTCAAGCCAAGTGAAGAAGCTGTTCACCGTGACGAGCCGAATCCAGAGGTTCGCTAAACAAAAAGACATAAAAAAGGCTACCTATATGAGGTAGCCTAGGGGCACCGTTTGAAGCGGTGCTTTTTTATTTCTTGATAAGGTCTTTACGGTTTGATTGCTCAATCCACTCTTCAAGTTTATCTTTAAGTGTATTGAAACCTTGTGGTGCAGCAGCTTCTTCTTTCACTTGCTGTGGTCTTTGTTTCTTTGGTTTGCTTTCTTTTCTTTCAGGTGCTTCTTGTGTAGCACGGATAGAAAGGCTGATTTTTCCTGCATTTTCATCAACAGAAAGAACTTTTACTTGTACTTCGTCACCAATTGAAAGGTGCTCGTTGATGTCTTTTACAAAGCCATGTGTTACTTCAGAAATATGCACAAGTCCTTGAGTTTCTTCATCTAATGCAACAAACGCACCATACGCTTGTAATCCTGTTACTTTACCAGTGTAAACACTGCCTACTTCAAACTTTGTCGCCATGATAACAACTCCTAAATAAATGTTTTAATATTCGTTTATACGCAATTAAAAACTATATCACAGAAAGGTCAGTTACGCAAAATATTTTTTAAATGGGTTTAGATCAGTTCAAAAGGGGGAATACCTGAAAACAAGAATGCTTTCTAGTATTCCCCCCTAATTTGTGAGGCATGAGTCCATCTGGATTGATGCCTTTTTTTATTTTAAGATGGCAGATGCTTCTTCCTTCATTTGTCGATCCTTCAAAAATCGCTGAATTCTTGAAAGTGATTCCTGAAGATGGTCAAGTGATGAAGCATATGAACAACGAATGTGACCTTCACCGCTCGGGCCGAATACATTCCCAGGGACAACGGCCACTTTTTCGCTGATGAGCAGTTCCTCAGCAAATTGTTCTGACGTCATGCCCGTGCTTTTAATCGATGGGAACGCATAAAACGCTCCGTTGGGCTGGTGGCATGCGAGCCCCAATTCATTCAGGGAGCCAACAAATAAATTACGGCGCCTTCTGTAGCTTTTCTTCATTTTCTCTACATCTTCAAGTCCATTTTTCAATGCTTCTTCTGCCGCATATTGTGCCATCGCGGGCGCGCACATCATAGAATATTGATGTATTTTCAGCATGGCATCACGCAGTACAGGTGGTGCTGCCACATATCCTAAGCGCCAACCTGTCATGGCAAATCCTTTAGAGAATCCTGAAATCAAGATCGTTCTTTCCTTCATATCTGGAATCGCCGCCACACTTGTAAAAGCTTCATCGTACGTCAGCTCTGCATAAATCTCATCCGTAATAATCAGCAGGTCATGCTCTTTCGCAAATTGAGCAATATCTTCAAGCTCTTCCTTTGAATAAACAGATCCAGTTGGATTTGATGGAGAACAAAGTAAGATGGCTTTTGTTTTTGGCGTCAGCTTCGTGCGAAGATCAGCAGAATCCGCTTTGAAATCTTTTTCAGCGGATGTACTTAAATAGACAGGCACTCCGCCTGCAAGTGTCGTAAGCGCCCCGTACGCAACGAAACAAGGCTCTGGAATAATGACTTCATCCCCGCTGTTTAAAATCGCACGAAAGGCCAAATCAAGTGCTTGGCTTCCGCCAACTGTGATAATGAGTTCTTCTTCAGGACTGTAGTCAATGTGAAACCGCTTATATAAATAATGGCTCAGTTCATTTCGCAACGAGATCAGCCCTGCATTCGCCGTATAAGAAGTCAGCCCTTGTTCTAATGACATAATACTTGCTTCTCTCACATTCCAAGCTGTCACGAAATCCGGCTCGCCGACACCAAGGGAGATGACCCCTTCCATTGTGGCTGCCAAATCAAAGAATTTTCGAATACCTGACGGCTGAATGCTTTGTACCGTTTCAGATAAATAAGACTTTTTCATTTAAGGAGACACCACGATTCTTTTATCATCGTCTCCTGTTTCAAACACTTTCCCATCGTGTTTATATCTCTTTAAAATAAAGTGGGTAGTTGTTGAAACAACGGAATCAAGTGTCGATAATTTTTCTGATACGAAGCGGGCAATATCAGACATAGATCTTCCGCGGATCACAACGGATAAATCATACACGCCTGACATGAGATAGACAGACTCCACTTCCTGAAAGCGATAAATACGTTCAGCAATTTCATCAAATCCGACGCCTCTTTTTGGTGTCACTTTTACATCAATCATCGCCGTAACGCCTTCGTGCCCATCCACTTTACGCCAGTCAATCATGGTTGAATAATCAATAATGACTTTTTGATCTTCAAGCTTTTGAATAATGGATTCGGCTTCTTCTGTTGTCACGCCTGCCATTTTTGCAATTGTATTTAAATCGGCACGGCTGTTTTCATCTAAAATCTCTAATATTTCAGTTTCTTTTTCTGTTAGTTTCATTTGATTTTACACCTCAGATTATAAAAGCTAGTTTTAAAAAATCTTCTGAACATTATAGCACGTTTTTCCCATTATGCTAAGCAGGGAAAAGATTCTAATCGTAGATTAAAATCCACATTTTAGGTTACAATACAGTCACCTAACAGAGAGAGTATCAAGTATCGGAGTGATGAGTGTGGACATTGTTCAGCCAGCTTATATGAAAAGTACATTCGGTTTAGATATCTATTACGAGCACTATCCAAATGAGGGAAAGAAGACATTGATCTTAATTCACGGTCTCTTCTCTTCTACCTTTAGCTATCGAAAACTCATCCCGCTTCTGAAACAGGACTTCAACTTAATTGCCATTGATCTTCCGCCATTTGGACAGTCCGAGAAGTCGAATACGTTTATTTACAGCTATCGCAACATGGGCAAGATCATTATTGAGCTAGCTGGTTATTTGCAGATTCAGCATGCGATTCTAGTGGGTCATTCAATGGGTGGACAGATCGCCTTATACGCTGCTTCTGAACGGCCAGACCTATTTGAAAAGGCGGTTCTTTTATGCAGTTCTGGATATTTGAATAAGTCAAAAAGATCACTTGTTTACAGCACATATATTCCTTATTTTTATCTCTATCTAAAAAGAAAGCTTTTAAAGCAAGGCATTATGAAAAATTTAACGGCTGTTGTGCATGATCATTCCATCATCGATCAAGAGATGGTGGACGGATATTTAAAACCCTTTTCAGATGATCAAATCTTTCGTGGGATATTTCGTCTGATTCGGCACCGGGAAGGAGATTTGACCTCGGATGTTCTAAAGAAACTGGAAACACCCGTACTGCTCATTTGGGGCGAAGAAGATCGAATCATTCCCCTTCAAATAGGCGAGAGGCTGCATAAAGATCTGCCAAATTCGACTTTACATGCATTAAAAAAAACCGGGCACCTCATTCCTGAGGAAAATCCGGTCTTTGTGTCTGATCAAATCGGACATTTCAGCTTGTCTTAGCGTGAGCAGGAGCTGCTGTCTCGTATGATAAAAAGCTGATTCGCTGTATGCTGGCAGCTCTCTATCGGAAGAAGCTGTTCAAATGAGTGATGGTAGATGGCTTGAATCTCTTTTGCTAAAGATAACGGGTCTTCTGCGTCGTATAGTGCACTGATGACGTCAGCAGGCTCCGTTTCATAAAAGTCCTCTCCATAATGAAAAGGGTCCCATGCCTTGATGAATTGAATCATCTCTTCTACAGCTTGACTATCTTTCATCGGTATCACCGCTTATAATAAATTTTGTGATGTTTATTTTAGCACAACCAGTATTGGTTGAAAAACAGCTAGAGGTGGGTTTCATGAATTTCGACGAACAGATCATACGTAAAGGTTCAAAATCAGTGAAATGGGATCAGGCAGAATCTTTGTTCCTAACAACGGATGCCCTCCCAATGTGGGTGGCCGATATGGATTTTAAAGCGCCGCAGGTCGTCCTTGATGCTTTGAAAGAACGATTAGATCATGGCGTATTCGGCTATGCATTTCAAGATCAGGATACGCAGCAGGCTGTGGCTGAATGGCTCAAAAGAAGACATGGATGGACGATTCAGACAGATGCCGTCACCTTCACACCAGGCATCGTAACAGCACTTAGTTTTGCTGTACAAGCCTTTACAGCACCAAATGACGAAGTGGTCATACAGTCACCAGTATATACGCCTTTTTATCAAATGATTGAGCGAAATGGACGTACAGTCTCAACTAATCCTTTAAAAATAGAAAACAACCGCTATATCATGGATTTTGATGATTTAGAGAAAAAACTGAGCAGACCACAAGCGAAGCTCATGTTCCTATGCCATCCGCATAATCCGTCCGGAAGAGCTTGGACAAAAGAGGAATTAAAGCGAGTCGGAGACCTCTGTGTTAAGCATGGTGTCACGGTCGTATCAGATGAGATTCATTCAGATTTAATGCTTTACGGGAAGCCACATGTGCCTTTCGCCAGTCTTTCTGACGACATCGCACAGATCACGGTGACATGTATTGCCCCAAGTAAAACATTTAATTTAGCTGGGCTCCAGGCTTCTGCCATTATCATTTCAGATGAAGAAAAAAGAACCCTTTTCAACAATGAATTACAAAGAAACGGACTGTCCAAACTGAATGCATTTGCGATTCCTGCGATGGAAGCAGCATACCGCCACGGGGATGAATGGCTCGATGCCCTTGTTCTATATCTAGAAAGCAATTTGAAGACAGCGATGGACTATATTGACGAATATCTTCCAAATATGCGTTATATGAAACCAGATGCTTCTTATCTATTGTGGCTGGACATTCAAGACTATCAATTCAGTCAAGCAGAATTGAAGCGAAATCTGCTGAAAAAGGGGAAAGTGATACTAGAGCTTGGACACGTGTATGGACAAGAAGGAGACGGGTTTATTCGAATGAATCTCGGCTGCCCTGCTTCAACAGTCAAAGAAGGGCTAAAACGACTTCATCAAGCATTCACACTACCAACTGAATAAGACCTATACAATAAAAAGAACATCCTAACGGGTGTTCTTTTTAAAGAAAAAAACCCTCCTTTTAGCATATCTACTTTGTACATGAAATGATATAATGAGAGGAATTACAATTATTTACGAGGAGAGCATATATATGGAAATGTTCAAGGATTTTCTGCTCCATTTATCTTTTATTCTATTTCCAATCTTTTTATATCATGCGCTATGGCTAAGCCGAACCCCTGCACATTTCCCAAAAACGAATAAACTGCTTATCACAATATTTGCATCCATCTCTTCAGCACTATGTATTATGTATCCAGTTGGTTCGATTTTAGATTTGCAGACTGGGCTTCAATCCATTCCCCTTGTACTTGCTATTTTATACGGAGGATACACAGTTGGGATTGTTGCCATCTTGATAAGTTCTGTTGTCAAATTCGTGATGTATGGATCTTTCTTATGGGTTGGGCTCGTTGTTGCCCCAATTTACTTTTTCATCCCGTTCCTGTTCTACCGAAAATGGCGTCAATATTCAAAGCTGAAAAAGCTGACTTACGGAGTGCTTATCGGTTTATCTAAAGGATTCTTTATTTACATTGGACTGCTTACGGTCAGCTTAATGGAATATAGCCCAGCTTTTATTATGCAGCAAAAGTTCCTTGAGTTATTTTTCTCAACTCTTTACTACATATTCTTTCTTGTGCTCAGTATCTATTCCATTGAATTCATCAAAGAAAATGCGCAAATGAGAACACAGCTCGTCCAGTCAGAAAAGCTGACCATTGTGAGTGAACTCGCTGCAAGTGTCGCCCACGAAGTACGCAATCCGCTGACAGTTGTGAGAGGCTTTATTCAATTGCTCTTTTCGAGTGACAATGCAAAAGAGCCGCCTGCCAATAAAGATTATAAAAATCTCGTTCTGTCCGAGTTAGACCGGGCGCAGGACATTATCACAAGTTATCTTGACATTGCGAAACAAAACTATTATCAAATTGAATCTCTCAATCTATCTAAATTACTTGAGGAATGTGCATCACTAATGACATCCTATGCGAATTTTAAATCGGTCACGGTTCATCAATCCATTGAACCACACTTATACATTCAAGGTGACGTAACGAAGATCAAGCAGGTCATGATTAATTTAATCAAAAATGCAATTGAAGCAGCCCCCGATCATGAAGGGAAAATTGAACTTTTTGCTTCAAAAGAAAATCATAAAATTTGCCTTTGCTTCGTTGATAACGGTGTAGGTATGACAGAAAGCCAAATGAAAAAGCTTGGCGAACCATATTACACCTTGAAAAATAAAGGGACTGGACTTGGGCTGACAGTGACTTTTTCTATCATTGAAAATCACCATGGAACCATTCGGTTCAAAAGCTCACTGCAGTCTGGTACAACTGTCACCGTGAAGTTTCCTGAAGACACAAGAAGAAAATGATCAATCCATTTTTTTTGTTCTTTTTTCATCTATCCGCTCCTGCTTCTTAGACGCACGAATGATGAGACGAAAGCAAATAAAAGCAGCAAGAAAGAAAATCACCGTGGTGATGGCTGCTGGAATGTACTCCCTTTTATCTTCAGGAAAATACAGTAGAAAAAGTGCGATGAACGACAGCATTCGCCATTCCCCCCTTTGCTCGTTTACTTCACTATATTGGCTAAAAAAAATGAAATACCTTCCTATGAGAAGGAAATGGAGGAATTTCACATGACAGACATTCAGATTGGGCAAGTTGTGAAAGGTTTTTACAAAACAGGTGTTTACATTGGGGAGGTGACAGCAGTAAAACCATCGACCTATCTCGTTCAAGTAAAAGCGGTTCTGACTCATCCCACTCAAGGCGACCTGCACCACCCAAAAGACGCAGACGTGCCTTTTTTCCAGGAGAGACGGGCTTTGGCCTATAGAGAACAGACGAATATCCCTCATCATATGGTGAAGCCTTATGATGGCAGCATACCTGATTATCAAGTGTCACTGAAAGAGGCTGTAGATAAATTGAGACAAACGCTCCGAGCGGATGATTCCAAATGGGCCGAAAAATCAAGAGCATGCCTATCTTCTCTCGAAAAAGATTATTTCCCAGAAGACGCCCGCTAATCAGCCGAATCAAAAAAATGTGAGAAGTCGATAAGCTCACCAATTTTCGTTGTTTGCGGATTTTCCACATAGGCTCTGTCTTTTTCAAAAAGGGTTAACAGCTGATAAGTCGTCATCGCATCATCGAGTGCTTTATGATGCTTACCAGCTCCTTCACTGCCGTATTCCTTTGCCGCTTTTCGAAGCCCTGTCAGGGTGCGGTCACCAAAAAAGGTTTTATATTCAAAGGCTAGATCCCTCAGCTTCCCCTTAAAAGGAAAAGCAATGTGATTGAACATACAGTTTTGCTTTAATACCTTCATGTCCATATTGCCCCACGTAATAATCTCACAATTCTCTCCCCCATCAAATGACACGAGCTTCTCAATAAACGCCTCAAATGAAATCCCGCTCTCTACATCCTGCTGCGTAATGCCAAGAAACGATTTACAGCGCTTCGTCAGCTTCGGGAACTTTTTCGGTTTGACGTAGCTAGAGAATGTGTCTATGATCGTTTCATCTACTGCTTTCACTACCCCAGCTTCAATAATTTCAGGAAAAAAATTTTGTGGATGATATTTCCCATCAGGCATTGTAAATTCAAAATCGACCACAAGCACCGTCTTCTGTTCCACCAGTCTCACCTCACTTTCTCGTCAGTTTTTCATCCTGATACTATTATATTAAGACGGACCTTGAAATCACTTCATTTTCGTGAAAATAATGCAGATTCACTATGCCCAACCTATTCATCTGATGAAAGATCGCTTATTTTCCTTTATAATTATTAAGGAACACGAAATAATTAAAGAAGGTGGTCTCTATCACAAACAGAAAGAAAAACTTGTACATCATGTGGTTTGTGAACTTTTTTGTATCTGCCAGCATTACAATGATCGTCCCTTTTTTATCACTTTACATAGAGTCTCTAGATAGCAGCTATTCAAATGAATTTGTTCAAAGATGGAGCGGCTATGTCTTTGGGGTGACGTTTTTGACGGCCTTCCTGATCTCTCCGATTTGGGGGCGGATTGGTGACCGGCATGGCTATAAAAAGATTTTATTAATAAACGGTATTGGAATTGCAACGAGTATTTTATTAATGGGGCTTGTGCACACCGTGTATCAGCTATTCGCACTAAGGCTCTTTATGGGGCTTGTCACAGGCTTCATCTCGACTTCGATGGCACTGATTTCTGCACAGACTGAAAAGGCAACGGCTGGCAAAACCCTTGGAACGATGCAAATGAGTAATGTCGCCGGTGGATTGTTTGGTCCATTAATGGGCGGATTCATGGCAGACAGCGTCGGATTCATTTATACGTTTTTCCTCACAGCGGCTGTCATTTATGTGTCAGCGATTGTGATGATCTTCGGAGTGAAGGAACAGCCGATCCGATCAAAAGAAGCAAAGCGGGTATCTTACTCACGAAAAGAAGTTCTTGTCCATATTTTCAAACAGCCTTTACTTGTGGTCACGATGCTTCTAACGTTTATTACACAGGTAGGAAACTTTAGTATTCAACCGCTGTTAGCTCTATATATTCACGATTTACATGGTCCGGTCAATCTCGCTTTTTATGCGGGGCTTGCGTTTTCTGCAACTGGACTTGGCAATTTGATGTTTACGCGAAAATGGGGTGATCTTGGAGATCGAATTGGTCACGACAAGGTGCTGCTTGCCCTTCTCATCCTCTCCTCTATTTTATTCATCCCGCAAGCGATGGCGGATTCCTACGGGATGCTCGTCATTTTCCGTTTTCTATACGGGATGGCACTTGGCGGGATTATCCCGTGTACAACGGCGTATATACGAATTAAAGCACCTACCTCTATGCAGGGAGAAGTGCTTGGGTACAATGTCAGTTTCCGCTTTCTCGGAAATGTCGTCGGTCCGGTGATTGGCGGCATTGTAGCGAGTCATTACGGGATTCCAGCTGTCTTTTATGTCACCGCCGGGATTTTTCTATTTGGTGCATTATTTCTATGGGCGGTCCGCTCTCATGCGAAGACAACAGAAAGGAGTGTCTGATCATCATCAGATACTCTTTTTTCTTGTGCAGAAGCTTTATTCACTAGACTTCACGCCCATTCCTTTCTAAAAATAACCTTCTCGTAATCGCAAAAGAATGGTACGATATGGCTAGAAAATTGAAGAAAGTGAGTGACCTCATGTTTCGTGCAATCATTGGTTGGTTATTACTTGCTGCCCTCATCCCATTATTTGTTCTGACTTTTTATCTATCAAAGGAAGAAGCTGCAAGTGTAAAGCCTGTTAACGAAGTGCTTGATCAAAAAATCAAGCTGAAAAAGGTAGATTTTTCCCAAAACAGTTATATGTATGATCGAGATGGTTCTCTGATCTCTGAGATCGTATCAAACGATGAGAACCGCGTTTTCGTCAAATACGATAAAATTCCTGATTCCGTAAAGGAGCTGTTCCTCCGTTCAGAGGACCGCAACTTTTATGACCATAAAGGCATTGACTTTATGGGGGTTGTTCGTGCCCTTGCTGCGAATGTTAAAAACCATGGCATCAGCCAAGGTGCGAGTACAATCACACAGCAGTTGTCCCGCAACTTATATTTAAGCCATGAACGTTCGTTCAGCCGAAAATTTACAGAGCTGCTCTATTCCTATGAACTTGAGCGGAAATTCTCGAAGGATGAAATTCTCGAAAGCTATTTAAATACGATTTATTTCAGCAACGGGGTTTACGGTGTCGGTTCTGCGGCTAATTACTATTTTGATAAGCCGCTTAGCTCTTTAACACTTGCACAAATGGCGTTTATCTCAGCTATTCCAAACAACCCAACGCTGTATGACCCATTGAAACAATTCAAGCACACAAAGAACCGCCAAGAACGGCTGCTTGGTATTTTGAAAAACGATGGCGTGATCACCAAAAAGCAATACAAAAAAGCCGTCAAAGAAAAAATCACCCTTTCCTTAAGTGAAAAGAAAAACCTTTACCCTGACTATGTGACATATGCCAATGAAGAGTTTACTGATCTTGTATCTGATCAGGAAGGCTTTACAAAACGATTGAAAAAGGCCAAAACGACCAAAGTGAAAAAAGCGATTCAAAAAGAATTATCTGAAAAGGTCAGTGCCCTGCTTCAGGATGGCGTGAAGATTTATACAGCACTTGATCCTTCCTTACAGCAAAGAGCTGTCTATCAGCTCAATGCACAATTGCCTTATCAAGGTGTGGAAGGCGGATCAGCGGTTATTAATCATGAAACGCATCAAATTGTCGCACTTGCTGGCGGGAAAAATTATAAAAAGTTTGATTTCAACTACGCCTACCAAGCGCAAAGACAGCCGGGTTCTGCGATTAAGCCGCTTTTAGACTATGCGCCTTATATTGATCAAACCGGCGCAACAGCTTCAAGCACCATCAGCGCCGGCAAGTTTTGCAGCAGCGGATACTGTCCGCAGAACTATAATCATAAAACGTATGGAACGGTCACACTTGAAACAGCCTTTAAGAATTCATACAATACCCCTGCGATTCGAATGCTGGATACAGTAGGTGTCCAAAAAGGCTTCAGCTATTTAGAAAAGTTCTCATTCGAGCATATCGTAGCGGATGATTATCGCCTACCTTCTGCACTTGGCGGATTTACAAAAGGCTTCTCACCGCTAGAAATAACAGATGCGTATACCGTCTTTGGCAACCAAGGTGCCTACACGCAAAGTCATTCGATCACAAAGGTGACAGACTTAAACGGTAAGACCCTTTACAAGTGGAAAGAGTCGCCAAAGCAAGTGTATTCTCAGCGTACCAATGAAACGATGCGTAAGCTGCTTGCCTCCGTTGTGAAGAGTGGAACGGGGAAAAAAGCGAACTTCAATGCCCCTTACATCGGTGGTAAAACAGGGACATCCAATGACTACAAAGACATTTGGTTTGTCGGACTAACAGATCAATACACAATGGGTGTCTGGGTTGGAAGAGATAGAGGAACGGTTGAATCGATTTACAACTCAAGCCCGCACTTACGTATTTGGAAAAATACGATGCAATACGCCAGATAAACAGGAGGTTTGATTGCGGTGCATTCAATACATCCACCCCATTTAATTTTATTTGACGGTGTCTGCAACGTATGCAGCGGCGCAGTTCAGTTTGTGATTAAGCGCGATCCGAATGAACGGATGATGTTCGCTTCATTACAATCAAATACAGGACAGCGTATTTTAAAAGAAAACGGTTTGCCTTTAGATGAATTCAATTCATTCATTTATATTGAAAAAGGGACCCTTTATACGAAGTCAACTGGTATCTTAAAAGCTGCGCGGCATTTAAAAGGGATATACAGATGGAGCTATTTCCTCCTTGTCATCCCTCGCCCAATCCGTGATTGGTTTTATCAGGTGATTGCAAAAAATCGCTACAAATGGTTTGGTCAAAAAACATCTTGTATGATGCCTACACCCGATATTCAAAAACGGTTTCTTTCATAAAAAAAAAGCATCCTCCATCATCGGAGGATGCTTTCTTTGTCTGTTTATGAAGGCAGACTTGCCATCACACTGTTATACAACTTTATAAATAAGTACAAAATGCCGATCAAAAACGTGGCCCAAAATAGCAGAATAAACATCATAAATCCAATCAAATTCAGCATATTAAGAGATTGATAAATGCGAACCACAACCCAGATAAAATAGACAAGACTTGCTAATGCAAAAAGTCCGACTAGCAAAATGAGCTGCTGCGTCAACAGGAATGCAAGCAAGCTGGCAAATAAATAAACAACGGATGCGATTCGAATTTTCTTTAAGTTCTCCCCTTCAGGGTCCTTAGCGAAAAAGAGTAACGCTAGCTCTAATACCGTATCTGCAATTAATTTTAAAGCAGATAAGATCATCAAATAAACAAGTGCAAAAGCGGCAAAGAGAGCAAGACGGATGCCCTGTTCTGAGAAAAATTCCAGCATTCCCTTTAAAATACCTGCTTGAGTTAAGAAATCAGTTGTGATGCCTACTGTGAAAATCGAAAAAGCAGAGCTGAATAGTAAAATCGAAATCAGCGGAAAATATCCAGTCAAATATGTATTTTTCATAAATAGTTCCTTTCTCATAAGCTCACATTTATTATGGCTCACTTAAAACGGATTGACAAGATGCTTTCAAAGTAAACTGGCAGCAAAATCAAATTTGTGATTTTGCACGTACATTCCTTCACAAACTTTCATTTTCCAGTTAAAGTATTACTATTACGAAAAAATCGTGCGTTAGGGGTATACTCGTGAAAAAAACTTTAAGACTGCAAACACGGCTGACGATCTTTGTGTGTATCGTTGTCCTGATCTCCCTTTGTATCACATTCTTTACCATATGGTCTGAAACAGCTAAGAACATCCATCAGCAGGAGCGTGACATTGCCCTCTCCACTGCCAAAATGGTCGCAGAGGCACCGATCACAGCACAATCATTAGAAGATCATTCATATTCGGCATTACGAAAATATACAACAAATGTTCAGCAAATCACCAAAACCGAATTCGTTGTCGTGATGGATATGAAAGGTATCCGCAAAACACACCCGAACCCGCAGAAGATTGGGAAACGGTTTGCGGGCGGTGATGAAAAAGCAGTATTACAGGGAAAAGAACATATTAGTACGGCTTCTGGAACACTCGGCAGATCCATGCGTGCTTTTGTTCCTGTTTATGATCAAAATGGAAAGCAGCTCGGGGCTGTGGCTGTAGGGATTACGTTAAAGGAAATTGACTTGATTATTCATCAAAGCTTACTTCCGCTCTACTTCGTCACATCACTCAGCCTTCTATCCGGCATTATCGGAGCACTCATTGTTGCAAGAAAAGTGAAGAAGATTATGTTTGGACTGGAGCCGGATGAAATCGCCACATTATTAAAAGAACGAAGCGCCATGCTAGAATCAACAAAAGAAGGGATTCTTGCCGTCGACCAGCACGGTCAAATCAAGCTGGCCAATGCTGAAGCCAAACGGCTCTTTCATAATATGGGCATTCTGGTTGACCCTAGAGAACAAGATGTTCAGACTCTCCTCCCATCAAGCGGCTTAAAGCAGGTCATTGAAACACGCAAGCCGCTGCTTGATCGTGACGTGAGAATGAATGGACTGGAACTCGTCTTTAATGAAGTACCGATTACAGTAAACGATGAGATTGTCGGGGCCATCGCCACCTTCCGTGACAAAACTGAAGTCAAACATCTAGCTGAGCAGCTGAGCGGGGTCAAAATGTATGCCAATGCCCTCCGTGCCCAATCACATGAATTCATGAACAAGCTTCATGTCATTTTAGGATTGGTCCAGCTAAAAAACTACGATGATCTTGGCACCTATATCAAAGATATTGCGATCTATCAGCAAACGGAAACAAATGAAATCATCAATCATGTGAAAAACACTGTTTTAGCAGGATTTTTACTAGGAAAACAAAGCTATATCAGGGAACAAGGTGCTGCATTAGAAGTCATTTGCAGTACACAAGTCCCAAATACGGAAGACCCTGCAGTGACGCATGATCTCATCACCGTGATTGGCAACCTGCTAAATAACGCACTCGATGCTGTTTCTCATACTAAGACGAAAAACATCTCGATCTCCTTTAGGTACGTCCATGAGCAGCTTCATATTGAAATCACAGACACAGGTGTTGGACTCACAAAAGAAGAACAAAACACCATGTTTGATCAAGGCTTTTCAACTAAAGGAGAAGACAGAGGATTCGGGCTCTACTTCGTTGACCAAAGCATCAAAAAATTGAACGGACATTTGATTGTCACGAGTGAAAAAGGAGAAGGAACGACCTTTAGTCTCCGCATTCCGTATAAACAAAAGGAGGATTCACATGATTAATGTGTTAATAGTAGAAGATGATCCAATGGTTGGGGAGTTGAATAAACGATACCTCACCCAAATAGAAGGCTTTGAGTTAAAGGGAATTGCCACCTCTTTTCAACGGGCACTTGAAATATTAAAAACAGAAGTCATTCAACTTGTATTGCTCGATATTTATATGCCTGGTCAAAATGGACTGGCCTTATTATCAGAAATTCGTCAGCAAAATCATTCCGTTGATGTCATCGTCATTTCTGCTGCCAATGAAGTGGACGTTGTCCAGCAAACGATGCGAAACGGAGCGGTTGATTATTTAATCAAACCTTTTGAGTTCGAGCGATTCCAATCTGCGCTGGCAGAGTATAAACGAAAACATGCCCTGTATCAATCCATGAACAGTATTTCGCAAAATGATTTAGATGCGAAGCTTTTTCATAAAAAAGCAGAGGCGGAAAAAGTCCTTCTGCCAAAAGGCCTGACGAAAAGCACACTCAAACTCATCTGGACAAGCATTCAATCATTTGGTCAACAGGCTTTCACAACCGAAGACCTAGCCAATCATACAGAAATCTCTCAAGTTTCTATTAGAAAATACTTGAAATTCCTTGAGGATATCGAAGTAGTTGATGTGGAAATGGCGTATGGGACAATCGGCCGCCCTGTTTTCCAATATAAACTGAACACGAGCAATATGAATTTGATTCAGCAATACCTTTAATTTGATACATCTGACCTTGACGAAAGGCCAGATGTTTTTTTATGGCATACGATGTAACAAACCCCTTGATATCAGTGGTTCTACTGTAGTAGAGCACATCACAAAAGCGGCATTATATCATATTTCAGCAGATAAAAAGACATCAAATAAAGCCTTTTAACATTTTTTTAAAAATAAAACAAATTTCTATTTATTTATTCGATTGGAAATGATAAATTATGATTGATTAGTTCAACGAGATATAAGTCTGATGTCTTACATCTTCTCTCCTGCCCTCCATTAGTTTCATGAGAAAGCAGGATAAAATACCCTTTTCAGAAGGGTGTGAAGAGATAGATCGGTCTTTTTTCGCGAGACTTTTCTGAAACTTTTAAATTTTATAGGGGGTTATGTTTTGAAGAAGCGCAAAATTGGACTAGCATTGTCCTTAGTCGTAGCAGCAGGAACCATCCTCGGAGCATGCGGCAACTCTGGCTCAAACAGCGGTGAAAGCAAAAAAGATAAAGATCAATTCACTGTTGCAATGGTAACTGATGTCGGTGGTGTCGATGACAAATCGTTTAACCAATCAGCTTGGGAAGGTTTACAAGCATTTGGGAAAGACAACAATTTAACAAAAGGTAAAAACGGCTTTGATTATTTACAATCTAAATCAGATGCTGACTATACAACAAACTTAAACACACTTGCTCGTGAGAAATTCGACCTGATTTACGGAATTGGTTTCTTAATGCAAGATTCTATTAGTGAAATCGCAGATCAACGTAAGAAAAACCACTTTGCCATCGTTGATGCAGTCGTGAAAAAAGACAACGTAGCAAGCATTGTATTTAACGAAAATGAAGGATCATTCCTTGTGGGTGTTGCGGCTGCTCTTTCTACAAAATCAAACAAAATTGGTTTTGTCGGCGGAGTTGACTCTGAATTAGTTAGAAAATTCGAAGTTGGTTTCCGTGCAGGCGTTGAAGCAGCTAACCCGAAAGCAAAAGTTGAAGTGAAATATGCTGGTGCATTCGATAAAGCTGACATCGGGAAAGCAACAGCTGAAAGCATGTACAAATCCGGCGTTGACATCATCTATCATGCTGCTGGCGGCACTGGAACTGGTGTCTTCACAGAAGCGAAAAACCTGAAAAAAGCTGATCCTAACCGTAAAGTTTGGGTCATCGGTGTAGATAAAGACCAGTATGACGAAGGAAAAGTACCTGGTACAAAACAAAGTGTCACCCTTACTTCTATGATTAAGAAAGTAGACACAGCGGTACAAGATTTAACGACGAAAGCAAAAGAAGGTAAGTTCCCTGGCGGCGAAGTGATCACATACGGTCTGAAAGAAGGCGCTCTTGACATTTCTCCATCTCAGGACAACCTTGATAAAGATGTATTAAAGAAAGTTGAAGAATGGAAACAAAAAATCATCAAGGGCGAAATCAAAATCCCTGCAACACGTGATGAACTAAAAGATTTTAAAGCTTAATTTGAGCATCGGGATAAGCGTGCCTTATCCCCTTGCCTCTCCTTTACCTCCTCTTTATTCGTAAAAGGTGGTAAAAGAAAAGCTGCAGCCTCATTTTGCAGCTTTTCTTTTGCTAGTTTTTATCTTCATCAGCACCCTAAAAAAGGAGCGGTTAAACCTGTGGATTATGTCATTGAAATGTTGAATATACGCAAAGAATTCCCTGGCATTGTAGCAAACGACAACATTACGCTGCAGCTAAAAAAGGGCGAAATTCATGCGCTGCTTGGTGAAAATGGCGCTGGAAAATCAACGCTCATGAACGTGCTTTTCGGACTGTATCAGCCTGAAAAAGGCGAGATCAAGGTACACGGTAAACCTGTGACCATCTCTAGTCCAAATGATGCTAGTGATTTAGGCATCGGAATGGTGCATCAGCACTTTATGCTCGTCGATACCTTCACTGTCGCTGAAAACATCATTTTAGGTAAAGAGCCAAAGAAGTTTGGAAAGATAGACAAAGAACAAGCCATACAGCAAGTACAAGAGCTTTCTGACCGCTATGGTTTGAAAATAGACCCTGCCGCAAAAGTATCTGACATCTCTGTCGGTATGCAGCAGCGTGCAGAAATCTTAAAAACACTTTACCGTGGCGCTGATATTTTGATCTTCGACGAACCAACGGCCGTTTTAACACCTCAAGAAATCAAAGAACTCATACAAATTATGAAAAACTTAATTAATGAAGGCAAATCCATTATTTTAATTACCCACAAGCTGAAAGAAATTATGGATGCCTGTCATCGCGTGACCATTATCCGAAAAGGCCAAGGCATTCGTACACTTGACGTGGAAAGCACAAATAAAGACGAACTTGCGAGCCTCATGGTCGGACGTGAAGTGTCATTTAAAACAGACAAAAAAGCAGCTTCTCCTGCTGAGGAAGTGCTTCAAATTCAAGACCTTACTGTAAAAGACGCAAGGGGAATTGAAGCGGTCAAACAGTTGAACCTTTCAGTGAAGGCTGGCGAAATTGTTGGAATTGCTGGGGTAGATGGCAATGGTCAGTCTGAATTAATTGAAGCCATTACCGGTCTAAAAAAATCAGAATCTGGCACGATCATGCTAAATGGGAAAGCCATTCAAAACCTCCCGCCTCGTAAAGTGACCGAATCTGGGATTGGACATATTCCTCAAGACCGTCATAAGCACGGACTTGTGCTCGATTTTTCAATTGGAGAAAATATCTCCTTACAAACGTATTATCAGCGTCCTTATTCAAAATTCGGCTTAATGAATATGAAAAATATTTACGAAAAAGCTAAACGAATTATTGCAGAATATGACGTAAGAACACCAAGTGAATATACAGAAGCACGCGCCCTGTCAGGCGGTAACCAGCAAAAAGCCATTATTGGCCGTGAAGTTGACCGCAATCCTGATTTATTAATTGCCGCTCAGCCGACACGCGGACTGGATGTCGGTGCGATTGAATTTGTTCATAAACGTCTGATTGAACAAAGAGATTCAGGCAAAGCCGTTCTGCTCATCTCCTTTGAGCTTGATGAAATAATCAATGTCAGTGATAAAATTGCTGTCATTTTCGAAGGCAGTATTATTGCCATCGTTGATCCAAAAGAAACAACAGAGCAAGAACTAGGTCTTTTAATGGCTGGAAGTACGCAACAGGAAGTGGGGAAAGAAGCAAATGTCTAATCGCTTAACAAATCTGCTAATTCCGCTTATAGCCATTATACTTGGTCTTTTCGTTGGGGCCATTATTATGCTGGCAAGCGGTTATAGTGTCATCGAAGGCTATGGCGCCCTTTGGAATGGCGTTTTCGGTGAAACCTATTATATGGGAGAAACCATCAGGCAAGTGACGCCGTATATTTTATCAGGTCTTGCTGTTGCCTTTGCATTTCGGACAGGCCTATTTAATATCGGTGTAGAAGGTCAAATGCTTATGGGCTGGGTAGCTGCTGTATGGATTGGAACAACCGTCCATGCACCTATGTATATCCATCTGCCGCTTGCACTGATCACCGCAGCTGCTGCTGGTGCATTATGGGGCTTTATTCCTGGGTTTTTAAAAGCTCGTTTTTATGTGCATGAAGTCATTGTCACGATCATGATGAACTATATTGCCCTTCATGTTACAAACTATTTGATCTCAAATGTCTTAACAGACAATAAAGATAAAACAGACAAAATTGATGCCACTGCTTCGCTTCGATCTGGCTTTTTTGAACAGATCACCGATTTCTCCCGGATGCATAACGGTATTTTTGTTGCCATTATTGCGGCGGTCGTGATGTGGGTGATTATTCAAAAAACCTCTAAAGGGTTTGAATTGCGGGCTGTTGGTATGAACCAGCAGGCATCACATTATGCTGGTATGAACGTTCGCCGCAACATCATTTATGCGATGCTCATTTCAGGTGCTTTTGCAGGTCTTGCAGGCGCTATGGAAGGTCTTGGCACATTCGAATATGCATCTATTAAAGGCTCGTTTACTGGCGTAGGTTTTGATGGAATCGCCGTCGCTTTATTAGGTGGAAATACGGCTGTTGGTGTTGTACTTGCTGCATTATTGCTTGGTGGATTGAAGGTAGGTGCTTTAAATATGCCGCTTGAATCTGGCGTACCGACTGAGGTTGTTGATATTGTCATTGCGATCATCATTCTTTTCGTCGCCTCAAGCTATATCATCCGTCTTATGATTCAACAAATGAAGAAAAAGGGGGGAAAATAAGTGGGATTTCTGCAAATTCTTGAAATCATCGTCCCAGCTACACTTGTTTATGCTGCACCACTTATTTTAACCGCTCTTGGAGGCGTCTTTTCAGAAAGATCAGGTGTTGTGAATATCGGTCTTGAAGGTTTGATGGTCGTCGGAGCATTTTCCAGTATTATCTTTAACTTATTTTTTGCTGATACGTTTGGGGCCTTGACCCCGTGGCTTGGGCTTCTTGCCGGAATGGCTATTGGCGGATTGTTCTCACTGATTCATGCAGTTGCGACCATTACCTTCCGAGCTGATCAAACGGTCAGTGGTGTGGCCATTAACATGCTGGCACTTGGTGCTACACTATTTGTTGTAAAACTAATTTACGGGAAAGCACAAACTGATAAAATTACAGAGCCTTTCTATAAAGGAGATATTCCCCTTTTAAGTGACATTCCGATCATTGGCGATATTTTCTTTAAAGATGTTTATTATACGTCCATCCTCGCCTTAGCTCTTGCGGTTGTTGCTTGGTTTGTTTTATTTAAAATGCCGTTTGGTCTTCGCCTTCGTGCAGTCGGAGAGCATCCAATGGCTGCTGATACAATGGGAATCAAAGTATACCGGATGCGCTATATCGCCGTCTTCATTAGTGGACTGTTTGGCGGTCTTGGCGGAGCTGTTTATGCGTCAACCATCGCGCTTGATTTCTCACATGCCACCATTACTGGTCAAGGTTTTATTGCATTAGCTGCTCTTGTATTCGGTAAATGGCATCCATTTGGCGCAATGGGCGCTGCTTTATTCTTTGGATTTGCTCAAAGTTTAAGCATTATTGGCTCTCTTTTACCGTTGTTCCAAGATATACCGAACGTGTATATGCTCATAGCACCATATGTGCTTACCATCTTAGCACTAACTGGCTTCATCGGACGTGCCGATGCACCGAAAGCACTTGGTACACCTTATTTAAAAGGAAAACGATAAATACGATGTATGATCAATCCCCTGAAGGACAAACTACCTTCAGGGGATTTTTGTATGATAAAAACGACAAAACCCCTGTTTATTTTACTTTTATTACACTTAATTTAGTTTAATAAATAGATGACTGTCACAGAATCTTCTACAATTGAGACAAATAGCATTTGGGGGTGTTTATGTGGCTAATACACAACAATTGAAATCGATTACAGATGACTCTGTCAATAATAAAAGCGTTTTCCGTAAGATCATGTCTTGGAAAATTGGTGTTATTGATCTACCTGTGTATTTAGTACTTGCAGCGATTATTTTAACTGCCGCTTATTTTAATAAAATTCCAGCAAATATGCTTGGTGGTTTCGCTGTTATTATGATTTTGGGGATTTTCCTTGGAGATGTAGGACAACGTATTCCAATCTTAAAAGATATTGGTGGACCGGCGATTCTTTCTTTATTCGTACCATCGTTCCTGGTCTTTTTTAATGTCCTGAATCCGAACTCATTGGAAGCGGTTACGTCTCTGATGAAAACGTCGAACTTCCTTTACTTCTATATTTCTGCTCTTGTAGTAGGTAGTATTCTCGGGATGCAGCGAACTGTTTTAGTACAAGGCCTTATTCGTATGTTTGTTCCTCTAGTTGCAGGTACAATTGCAGCTGTGAGTGCTGGAATTCTAGTTGGTCTTTTAGTTGGTTACACACCGCATCATTCGTTCTTCTTTATTATTGTACCGATTATTGCCGGTGGTGTTGGAGAAGGGATTTTGCCATTATCTATTGCTTATTCACAAATTCTTGGTGTATCAGCAGAATCATTAATTTCTCAATTAATTCCTGCTGCTGTCATCGGGAACGTCATTGCGATTATCTGTGCTGGCGCAATGAAGAAGCTTGGTGAAAAACGTCCTGAACTAAACGGGAACGGCCGTCTTGTGAAATCAAAAGAAGCAAATGCAATTTTTGAGCAGCCGGATTTGGATACAAAAGTTGATTTCGGGTTAATGGGTGCTGGTGTACTCGTAGCTTGTACAACCTTCATCTTTGGTGGTTTGTTAGAAAGCTTTGTTCATATTCCAGGTCCAATCTTAATGATTGTTCTTGCCGCTTTAATCAAATACTTAAACGTGATGCCTCAGCATCTTCAAAATGGCTCACAGCAGTTCTACAAGTTTGTATCAAGAAGCTTTACATGGCCTCTAATGGTTGGCCTTGGTATTCTGTACATTCCACTTGATGATGTAGCAACTGTCATTTCTATACCATTTGTATGTGTATGTATTGCTGTTGTACTAGCAATGGTTGGATCTGGTTACTTCGTTGGAAAACTAATGAACATGTATCCAGTAGAATCTGCTATTGTCACTGGCTGTCACAGCGGACTTGGCGGTACTGGTGATGTTGCGATTCTTTCAGCTTCTGGAAGAATGGGTCTTATGCCTTTCGCACAAGTATCTACACGTCTTGGCGGAGCAGCAACTGTGATCTGCGCAACAATCTTACTCAGAATGTTTACTTAAAAATCCACACATAAAAAGCATGGGCTCTCACATGAGCACATGCTTTTTTTATATTTCTTTTCTCCTATAGGATCTTATTCATCAGCTAATACAATTCGTAAATATTCCCTCGGCTGAAAAGGATACAGCCTCGTTTCTTGATAGCTCATGTGAAGAAGATGCTCAGAAAATAACGGCCATTCACTCCCGTCCTGCCACCTTTTGTGATCATTTCGGTCAATCAAGAATGCTCCTCCTAAAATCGTGCAGAATAGGCTTAAGCTGATGGCGATCTTTCGTTTCATTTGATCAGCTCCTTTAAGAAAAGCATGTACGAAAAACAAAACAATATACAATGAGGTTCATTTTTGATAAAATTATTTTTGTGGTCAAAAGAACCCAAAACAAATGAAGAAATCGGTTCAAACCAATGCACTATGGCTGTATTTACGCTATAATTTTAATTACCAGTTCTTTAGAACGTGAATTTATATCAAAGGAGGTTCATTTTCTTGCAGCTTATTCACTTCGCCATCCTATCACCTTTTTTACTCGCTTTTGTTGTCCCTTTCCTTTACAAATATGTGAGGCGTATACATACAGGATGGTTTGTTCTCATCTTGCCAATTCTTTTATTTACCTATTTCATCCAAATGTTACACATCACCTCGAATGGACGAACGCTTTTCTCACAGGCTGAATGGATTCCATCCTTAGGGATGAATTTCACTGTGTATGTCGATGGTCTCAGCCTGTTATTTGCTTTATTAATTACAGGTATCGGCGCACTTGTGGTGCTATACAGTATTTTCTACTTATCAAAGGAAAAAGAACAGCTTGGCTCTTTCTATATGTATTTGTTAATGTTTATGACCGCGATGCTTGGTGTCGTTCTATCTGACAACATGGTGGTTCTATACTTGTTTTGGGAGCTAACAAGCATCTCTTCCTTCCTCTTAATTGGGTATTGGTATAAGCGGGAGCGCTCTAGGTACGGAGCGACCAAATCACTGCTTATAACTGTTTTTGGCGGTTTAGCTATGCTTGGTGGCTTCATCCTCATTTACCTGATTACTGATTCATTCAGTATTCGTGAAGCAGTCAATCAGCTTCAGCTCATTATGGCATCACCTTACTTTATCCCTGCCATGATCCTGATCTTACTAGGTGCCTTTACGAAATCAGCGCAGTTCCCATTCTATATCTGGCTGCCTGATGCAATGGAAGCACCGACCCCTGTAAGCAGTTATCTGCATTCTGCAACGATGGTGAAAGCAGGTATTTATCTTGTTGCCCGCTTCAGTCCAATTTTTGCTATGTCAGAGGTATGGTTCTGGACCATTTCCATCGTCGGACTTGTCACATTATTCTGGGGATCATTCCACGCCGTCCGGCAAAACGATTTGAAAGCAATACTGGCCTATTCGACAGTGAGTCAGCTCGGTATGATTATGCTCATGCTTGGCGTCGGCGCCGCTGCCATTCATGAAAACAATCCTGCCTTTTTTGGCGCAGCCGTCCTTGCTGCTATTTTTCATCTCATTAACCATGCTACGTTTAAAGGCAGTCTCTTTATGGCAGCTGGCATTATCGATCACGAAACAGGGACTCGTGACATTCGAAAATTAGGCGGGCTAATGACTATCATGCCTATTACCTTTACGATCACGTTAATCGGTACATTTTCAATGGCTGGACTTCCGCCATTTAACGGGTTCTTAAGTAAAGAACTATTTTTCACAAGTATGATACGAATTTCTGACATCCGCTTTACGGACGTTTCAACATGGGGTGCTATCTTCCCAGCACTCGCTTGGCTCGCTAGTGTCTTTACATTCATTTACAGTATGATGCTCCTCTTTAAAACATTTAGAGGCCGTCTGAATGTAGACCAATTGGAGAAAAAACCGCATGAAGCACCAATTGGCATGCTGATTCCGCCAATCATTCTTGCTGCACTTGTGGTTACCTTCTTCTTTTTCCCTAATATTCTTGCCTATTCTGTTATTGAACCTGCGATTGCGGCAATCATTCCTGAAGCCATTGAAACAGGGAGCCGGTTTGCTGTGAAGATTGAAGCATGGCATGGCTTCCAGCCAGAGCTCTATATGACAATAGGTGTTGTTGTACTCGGTACAATCGGCTACTTGACGCTGTCAAAATGGCATCCAATGTACAACATCTTTAAAGAAAAATGGTCATTTAACGCTTTATACGACCGCTCTCTAATCGGTTTGGAAAAAGGATCATATCGCCTAACAAACAGTTATATGACTGGTTTTCTTCGTGACTATCTTGTCTATGTGTTTGGGTTCATGATTATCGTCATTGGCAGCGTGATGTTTTATCAGCAAGCCTTCTCATTCCAAACAGATCAGGCTGCCCCAATTGGAACATATGAGGTCATTCTTTCACTTGTGATGGTGGCGGCGACGATTACGACTGTATTCGCCAGCTCACGATTAACAGCTATTATTGCTCTAGGTGTCATGGGATACACACTCTCATTATTCTTCGTGATTTTCAGAGCACCTGACCTTGCGCTGACGCAGCTGATTATTGAAACGATTTCTGTCGCGCTGTTTTTACTTTGCTTCTATCATTTGCCGAAGCTGAGTTTAAAGCAAAAAACGAGAAGGTTCAAAATGACCAATTTCATCATTTCACTAGGTGTTGGGATTGTGGTCACTTGTCTAGCTTTTGCTTCCACAAGTCAGCAGTCACTTGACACCATTTCAACTTACTTTATTGAAAACAGCTATAAACTAGCTGGCGGTGATAACATTGTCAATGTCATTCTTGTTGATTTCAGGGGCTTTGATACCCTCTTTGAGATTACCGTACTTGCCATTGCGGCACTCGGTATTTATGGGTTATTAAAGACACAAACAAAACGGAAGAGAGGTGTGAGGCGATGAGAAAGATTGATACGAATGATATGCTCTTGCAAGTCACCACAAAAATTACAGCATTCATTATCTTACTTTTCTCCCTTCACCTATTTCTTGCGGGACATAACAATCCTGGCGGGGGATTCATTGGCGGCCTGATGAGTGCTGCGGCTGTCGTCCTTCTGCTTTTAGCCTATGACCTGAAAACAGTAAGGCGGATTTTACCATTTGACTTTATTTATGTTACTGGAGCCGGTTTGCTCGTTGCAATCCTGACAGGTATGGGATCCTTTCTATTCGGTGCACCTTTTCTATCCCATGCATTTGATTATTTCCAATTACCGTTTTTAGGTAAAACAGAACTAGCGACAGCCGTCCTGTTTGATATCGGTGTGTATTTGGTTGTTGTCGGTGTCACCATGACCATTATTCAAACGATTGGAGAGAAGGAATAATGGAATTTCTAATGTCTATTATCGTCGGAGTTATCTTTATGGCGGCGACCTATTTGATGCTGTCAAAAAGCCTTATGCGGGTCATCGTCGGGACTGCTGTTTTGAGTCACGGCGTCCATTTGCTTCTTTTAACTATGGGCGGCTTAAAAAAAGGAGCACCTCCAGTTCTAAAAGAGGGGCTCACATCCTATGTCGATCCATTGCCACAAGCATTAATTTTAACAGCCATTGTCATTGCTTTTGGGGTGACATCCTTTTTACTTGTCATGGCCTTCCGTGCCTTCCAAGAGCTGCGAACAGATGACATGGATCAAATGAGAGGAAATGATCAACATGAATAATCTCGTGATCCTGCCTATTTTAATTCCTTTACTAGCTGCTACACTATTGATCTTTATGAATAAGAACATCATGCTGTCAAGAGTCTTTAGTGTTCTTGCATCGCTTTCAGCCATTATTTGTAATGCATATTTGGTTCAAACGATTTTCACAAATGGGATACAAACCCTTTATTTGGGTGGCTGGAAAGCGCCATTTGGGATTGCTCTTGTAGCCGATCAGTTTGCTGCACTCCTTGTGCTGACCGCTTCCGTCGTTGGGCTTGTGACAGTTCTCTTCTCCTTTCGAACAATTGGGAAAGAAAGAGAGCGGCTGTTCTATTATTCCGGCGTGCAGTTCTTGCTGGCTGGCGTGAGTGGAGCCTTTTTGACGGGAGATATTTTCAACCTGTTTGTATTCTTTGAACTACTGCTGATGGCGTCTTATATGCTCATTGTGTTAGGCGGATCAAAGCCTCAGCTTCGTGAATCACTCAAATATATTGTGTTTAATATCATCTCGTCGGCATTATTTATTGTCGGAGTCGCCTGTTTATATGCAGTAACAGGTACACTCAATATGGCTGATTTAAGTGTGAAAATAGCTGAATCAGGGCAAACAGGGTTAATCACTGTCATTGCCATCCTGTTCCTCATTGTATTCGGCTTAAAAGCTGGGGTCTTCCCACTTTATTTCTGGCTACCAGGATCATATCACGCTCCGCCAGCAGCGATTTCAGCTCTATTTGGTGCTTTGCTCACAAAGGTTGGCTTATATGCGATTGCCAGAGTCTTTACGTTAATTTTTATACATGATACAGGCTTCACACATACACTCATGGCGTGGCTAGCCGCACTGACGGTCATATTCGGTGTGATTGGTTCGATCGCTTATTCCGATGTGCAAAAGATCGTGATTTATAACATTGTCACAGCGGTTGGGGTCATTTTGTTTGGAATTGCAGCGAATACACCTGCATCATTCCAAGGAGCCATTTATTATCTCATTCACGACATGGTGATCAAAGGGGCTTTATTTATGCTGGCAGGTGCACTCTTCGTGTACGCTGGCACTAATCATTTGAAGAAAATGGGCGGGTTGATTCAATCCCAGCCTCTATTAGGTTGGATGTTTTTCATTTCGGCTTTATCACTGGCAGGAATTCCGCCGCTAAGCGGTTTTGTTGGGAAGCTAAAAATTGTGGAAGGTGGATTTTCTGCTGGATACATGACGTTTTCTATCTTGGTCTTACTGTCCAGTCTACTTGTCCTCTACTCTGTTATGAGAATTTTCATGTCCGCATTTTGGGGTGAGGAACAGGATATGCGCAGAAGAAAGCCGTCAATTAAAGGAATGGTGTATCCTGGCGTACTGCTTGTTGTCTTATCGCTTGCCATTGGGTTAGGGACAGAGTTCATTGCCCCTTATATCAATCAAGCAGCGGAAATGCTCTCAACACCAGAAAAATATATTCAAGCTGTGCTGAAGGAGTAGATGAACATGGCCTTTCAAATATTACTAAACGCTCTCCTCGCCTTTACATGGATGTTTATGAATGATACTTACAGAGCCGCAGACTTTGTCTCAGGCTTTGCCTTAGGGATGGTCGCCATTTTTATGCTACGGCGATTTTTTCCGCAACGTTTTTACGGCTATGCCCTTTATGCGATTTTCAAGCTCATCATCATTTTTATTCGCGAGCTGCTTCTTGCCAATTTAAGTGTATTAAAGACCGTATTGTCTCCAAAACTCACGATTAAGCCCGGCATTTTCGCCTTTCGTACGGACTTGAAAACAGATTGGGAAATCACCATACTGGCAAATATGATTACATTAACACCAGGAACACTCGTGATCGATATTTCTGATGATCGTTCGATTTTATACATTCATGCTATGGATATTGAGGATGCGGAAAAAGCCATTCACGATATTCGGGTTTCATTTGAAAAAGCGATTCAGGAGGTGAGCGGTAAGTAATGGAACTTATACTGCAAATTTCACTTGGCATTCTTGCACTGTCTACCTTGCTTTTTGTTATACGAGTGATCAAAGGTCCCTCTATTCCTGATCGTGTGAGTGCGCTTGATGCGATAGGAATCAATTTAATTGGGATGACAGCCATCGTTTCAATTTTACTGAAAACCACTGCGTTCTTTGAAATTATTTTACTGCTCGGCATCCTTGCCTTTATCGGTACTGTCGCTTTTTCCAAATTCCTTGAGAAAGGGGAAGTGATTGAAAATGATCGTCATCGCTAAAGCTATCGTGATTTTCTTTATTCTGCTAGGCGCCATCCTTTGTCTGATCTCAGCCATTGGAGTCCTTCGCCTGCCGGATGTTTACACACGTATGCATGCTGCATCAAAGGCATCGACCCTTGGCGTTGTCCTGATATTAGTTGGTGTGTTTTTTCATGAATGGTTTCTTGCAGGCATTATTTCTGCGAAAATCCTTCTCGGGATTGTCTTTATCTTTTTAACAGCCCCGGTCGGCGCACACTTGATCGGAAGAGCCGCCTATAATACAGGAGTTAAGATGGACAAACGAAGTGTCCAAGATGATTATGGTGGTTTTCGTAACTTTGTGATTAAACGAAAAGAAGATTCTTATTTATAAAAAGCTAAGAGAACAAATAAAAAGCTTCCGCTGCACCGGGAGCTTTTTTATTTGCGATCAATGACAGCAAGTGTGCATCTTGACGTACAGATGTGCCGGTCTCGATCATCTTTTATATCGATTTGAAATACCATTGTACGCCGTCCTACATGTACAGGAACAGCTGTCGCTGTCACCACTCCATCGCGTACAGATTTTAAATGATTGGCATTGATTTCAATACCTGAGCAAACCTGCTGCGTTAAGTCTAAATGAGCAGCAGCTCCCATGCTCGCCACAGTTTCTGCTAGAGCAGCAGATGCTCCTCCGTGTAGCAGTCCAAATGGCTGTTTTGTTCTGTGATCGACTGGCATTGTCGCAACGCAACGTGACTCATTGCACTCTACAATCTCAATGCCTAGTGCCTCAAGCAGTGTATTTGATCCGCTCACATCCATTAAGGCCCTCTCCCTTCACACGTTTACAGCACACTTTCAGACTTGGCAATTAACACCGCTTCTGTTCGAGATCCGACATTCAGCTTATTAAAGATGGACGTCAAACTGTATTCAATTGAACGTTTGCTCAAATGAAGCACATCAGCAATTTCCTGATTTGTGTATCCTTTTTCCACTTCTCTGAGGATCAAACACTCCCGCTCTGTTAAGAGCTCGTGATCGGTCTGCTGCGCCTGTTCTGGCTTTTCTTGCTGCTGTGAAATTAATTTCTTTAAATAGGATAGCTGAATGATAACTTCTCCTTGTAATGTGCGGTGTATGTATTCAATAATTTTGTCTTTTGTCTCTGTTTTACTAATGGCACCGTGCAATCCAGCCTGAATGGCCTCTTCAAAATAATCATCTACTTCATACCCTGTATAAATGATAATTTTCACTTGATGGTTGGTTTCTAGAATTTGTTTCGAAATGTCCATTCCATTGATATCCCCGAGATTTAAATCCATCAAAATCACATCATAGATAGAAAAGTCATGCGTCTTTAGAAAAGCGGCTTCTGCATCAGGACTTAAACAATCGACTGACAGCTGCTGGTCTGATTCTAATATGCTTTTTGTCCCTTCCATGACAGCCGGATGATCATCAATGACCAATATCTTCTTCATGTCTTCCTCCCTTTAAATCACTCACTTCCATTTTATATAAAAAACTTGGCAGATGCCAAGTCTTAATCCTTAATAAATCGTTACAATTCCATTTCAATTTCCACCTTGAGTCCTTTTTCTGGGGCTGTGTGAATTTGAAGCTTTCCATTTAACGCTTTGACGCGTTCTCTAATTCCCGATAAACCCATGCTCATGGTGTGCTGATCAAGATGACTTGCTTCAAAACCGACTCCATCATCCTCATAGTGAAGAACAACCTGATCTTTAATACAAATCAGCATCACTAACACTTGAGTAGCTTGGGAGTGCTTCAGGGCATTGGATAAAAGCTCCTGAACAATTCGGTAAATATTCAGCTGGGAGTCAATATCAATGTCCAGCTCTTTATCAAAGCGTGTCGTATTCAGCCTAATATGAAACGGTGCTTCCTCCTGAATTTGAGAAGTCAGCTTCGATATCGCTTTGACTAAACCTAAATCATACAGAAGCTGCGGCCGAAGTTCATGACAAGTTTCCCTCGTCGTTTGAATCACCTTAGACATTTGATCATTCCATGAGATCAGCGAATTCTCAATAGATGTTGGGCATTGATCGTTTTGGAAATTCGTTAAAAACATCTCTGACTGCCTTTTTAACGATATCAAATCCTGTAGTACTGAATCATGAAGGTCTCTCGCTAAATCGGAGCGCTGCTTTTCTTCCATCGCAAACATGACTTTTTTCAGCCAGGCGGGATTCGCTTCACGCTGCTTCAAATCTTCAAGATGCTCCATCAACTCTTCGATTTTGATGACATTTTCCAAACTGACACTTGTGTAAAAGGCCAATGTTTTCAACCAAGAAATCTCATCACGTGTCAATTTCGATGTCCGTAAACTAGATAAACAGCAAATCACAAACGAGTGACCGCCCCGCTCACCAATTTTCATCATAAACCCTTTATCAAGCGCAATGATTTTCCCGACTTCATCTAAAATATCTTGAAATTGATCCACATACTCTTTCCATAGCTCGCTATCTCCTGTTGACTCATCAATTTCAACAATTTGCCCATCAGCCTTCACCTCAAGTACAAAGGCATTATTCACAACAAGCACTTCTAAAATGGTGTATTTCAAATGGTATAACACTTGGTGAAGTGATGACGCCTCACGAATGAGCTGCGTGAATTTAAACACACTGTCCTGGTAATTATGCTTCTCTGAAAAGCGCTTCAGACGAAAGCGAAAATCGATAATTTCTTTAAAGTAGAAGATGGTGAGCATAAGAATATACGTGATAATCGTAAATTTAACTGTATAAAAGTTAGCACTTGGCTTTTGAATGAAATCAAATATAACGACCACCACTATAGTCGGTGTGATGGCTAAAAGACTGTAATATTTGATTCTCCCCAAGAAGAAATCAACATTATATAATTTATTGGACATAAATTGATAGACTAAGAAAAACGGAATCAATAGAGCAAACGATGCAAGGATATAAGGTGAAATAAAATATTTATGAAAAAAATAAGGAATAATAAAGAATAGCATAAATGGGCTGAATGATGAGATCAGAATAAGTGCAAAGGCACTAAGGACATTTCCGATTTCAGTCCCTTTCAATTTTCTAGATGCCCTTAATGTGATAATAATCGTAATAAATGCAAGTGCAAAGAATGAAAGTAGGTTAAAAGTAGCAAAAACCATATCTCTAAACAAAATTTCCAATACAATATTTATAAAAGGAACGACATATAAAGAAAGAAGTACACGCCAACTAATAATTTCCGTTCCTAATTCCTTTAAATATTGATACATGAAGTGCATATACAACGCCGGTACACAAGTCATCGTAGAAATTACGATAAAACCGCTAATATATTCTCCTTTACCAGAGCCACCCGAGCTTACATAGGCTACAGCAACAGCTAGTAAAAAGAGAGCAAGAATATATGCAGACTCTTTTTTCCTAGATCTATTGATTTTTAAAATCATAAATATACAAAATAGACAAATCGAATAAAAAATGATGGGTATTAAATAAATAAACAGGTTTTCTTGACTCAATAACCTTACATTCTCGATGACAATTTCATCACCATGTCTATCAACTACTAAACTCTTGACATTCGCTAAATAACCTCGTCTTACTTCTTCGGTTGGTTCTTTATTACCGTTCACTTCTAGGATGATATCGCCTTTTCTAACACCAGCATAGTAACTGTCTGTAAAATCTACAACATCCTCTACTTCAAGTTGTCCGTCACTATTCACTGAAACGACTGCTCCTACAAAAATATTAAAGACATTGATGTAGGAAATATAAATCACATAAATGAAGCTAAGGATCATTAATATAACAGTTAATTTCGAGTAAAATTTTTGCATAGACCCTCTTTACTCACCCAGCATCTCTCCATTTTTTTGATCTAATGGTGTCTTCTTTTTGAAAACCTTCAACAATAATGCTTGCAGTCACTTGATCAACGTGAAGTAACGATGCATTTCCATTAGCAACTTGCTTTAATGCTGAGGGATTCTCCACTAGATAACTAACCAATTTCTGAATGTTCATCTTCTCCATCTCCAATTAAAAAGAGTATCAGCTTCTCCTTTTTAGAAGCCTCTAAATGCAGTATTCTAAATGCTTCTTTAAACTTATTTCTGAGAAGGTTTCTCATAATAAATACATATTGTTGAACACCTGATTCTTTTAATTTATCCTTTAATTCTTCAGAACCGACGCTTTTATGCTCTGTTTGAAAATAACTGAGCAAGTCTGAACTGGATCGATTAAATTCATTTTTTAAATATACTAGCGGTAATGTTTGCATTCTTTTAAAATCAATATTCTCTTTATTGAAAAGACCTACATAGTCATTTTCAAGCTGCTCTGCCATTCCTAGATAATAAGCATACTCTTCAACGTTCTTTTCAAAAGAACCTGTTGCCAAAACAACCCCTAATACACAGGGTAATACAAACAGTGATCCTGCCTTTAACTTCATGATATTTAAACAATCCTGCTCATTATCCGGCTCCAGTGTCATATCCAAATGCTGTCCTTGCATTGACTGAATAGAATAGGAATATACACTGTTTAAAAGCTCCGTTGCATGATCAAGCTTAGAAAAAACTTCAAAACTCAATGCAAAAAGAACATTTGCCGCATTAATCGCAATTCCGCTCTGACACTTCATCCAAGGATACGAATCTTTATCCTGATCTTCAATATCATCTAATATATCGGCAGATAAGATGAGAAGTTCAATCCCGGCTGCCAGCTCTGTAATCGCTTGCTTGTCTTGTCCGCCAAATGCCTCATAGTGCTGGTAAGCCAATTGCCCAAAAGGAAATTCATTCTTTATATCTGTAAATTCATGAAGCAGCTTCTGTAAATCCTTCTGCCTGACTGCATGTTGAATAAAATCAGTCATATTCTGCTTGATTTTTGTGTTCTCTAGATAGTTTAGCATACTCGTTCTTGTCCCTCACCCTTTCGTCTTTTATTTTACTAAAAAGACTTAAGCAAATGTCTGCTGACATCACTATTTAACAATTATATAATAATATATCCTTTTTTTGTATGTATTTGGATAAAAAAAAGACTTGATGATTATCAAGTCTTTAAGAAATTTTCACATATTCATATTTGTCGTATTGATCAATGCTCTTGTTAATGTTATGAAGAGAAGCCGTTGTTTCTCTAATTTCGTTTTCAAGTTTCCATAATAATTGTTTAAGTTCTTCGATTTCATACTTTTCCATCGATTCCACTCTCCTTTTTTGGAAGATCAATGTATTTGTGTATGGTGATTGGGTCATAAGTATTTGATCTGCTACTAACAGTGTAAATGTAATTGAGTATTTTTTCACCGAAAAGTATGCACAAAATGTGTGCGTGATACCGCAAAATTCAATAGGTCTTTTTTCATCATTTTCTGACTTTTCAAATCATACTTTTATCTCAATTTCAAAGGAATTGCGTCATTTCTGCGACAGGAAAAGGCATCATTCGTCACACTCCCCTCCTAACAGAACGTACGATCCCCTCTATATCTTCGGTTTTACTTGTCATAGGTCAGACGACAGGCGCTATTGTGGACACCGCAATTTTTTGACGACATTCACCGAAATTGACCGCAAAAGTACCTATTTTTGTGTTGGAATTACAAAGATAGAAAGATCATTTTGATTCTTTATTCTGATTTTCTACATACATTTAGAACAGATATCCGTCCAATTTCACGTCAATGAGAGAAGAGGTGACCATTTGTTTTACTATGTACCTTATCCTGCATTGCAGGTTCCCGCAATGAGCCGCGCATATCCGCCGCGCACGCCTTTGACTTTTCCTCCAGTAGATGCTCACTCATTTCAACGAGCCGCAAAGGAATCAGCCCGTCTCGTTGCTGATGCTTCACTCATTACACAGCAAATTTCCAGCTCACTTTCGTTTGCCCAGCGCATCATGGAGGCTGCTGAGCGCTCTGATTCGACAAGTGTTATCCGAATGCTGAAGCAAATCGGAGTGAAAAGTGGCATCGAGATTCGTTTTAGTCCAGAGGGTATTCGCATCTACTTGTCTCTCGCATCCAGTAGACTTTTCCTTCTATTACAGTGGGCATGACAAAGAAAAGCCGCTCTGACGTGAGCGGCTTTTCTTAAGATTCAAACATTTTATGGCACCATTCAATGGCTTCTATATAACAGCCGTAGGCTTCCTGCTTTGGGAGATTCCCATCTAACATCTCATCGTCCCATTCATTTCGTTCGATACGTTTGGCCACACCTAGCACAAAAGAATAATCATTTTCATAACCAAGCAGTGCCTCGCCAACTTCATCAGAAAGCGGCAGCTCTTTCACAAGTTCTGTGATATCTGCCCTGACAAGCGTATCAATGAGAGAGAACATACCTGTCAGCATATAAGAGGCTGGGTGCTCTCGTTCCGTACGATAGGCAATCAGTTCACACGTTTTGGCACGAATGAATGACATTTTGATAATTTCTTTTTGGCTTGAGTTGGCTTGGACATTCAGTTCTTTAAATGAAAGGATAAAGATCCAGCGTCGAATCTCATTAAACCCAAGCAGGATAATCGCCTGCCGGATACTCTTAATTTGATAAAGACGTCTCATTCCGCCTGAATTCAGCATTTTTAATAATTGATATGATAGCGAGAGATCACTTTCAATAAAATGAGTCACAGTTTGGATATTCGGTTGTTCCTTGCTTAGCTCATTTAAAAGCTGGTGGTACGCATGGAAGCTTGTCGATAACGCGCGTCCCGATATCACATGCGGCTCACTAAAGAAATACCCTTGAAACAAGTGGAAGCCCGCTTCTAGCGCTTCTTCATATTCTCTTCGCGTTTCCACCTTTTCTGCTAGGAATCGAAGTCGATACTTTTTATACGTATTCAAAATATCTCTTCGTTCTTGCGATGTGGTCTTCAGAAAGTCAACTTTTAAAATATCAATGCAATAGAGGAGTTCGTCAAGCAGCTTGTCACAATAATGTGTTCCGCTTAGGAAGAAATCATCGAGTGCAATCGTATATCCCCATTTTTTTAATTGCTTACATCTCATAATAAGTGCTGGGGTAATCGGTACATTTTCTAATATCTCGATCACAAGCTGATGCGGATCAAAATAGGTGAGCAGATCAGATGAAAGCAAGCTTTCGGTGAAATTAATGTAGCATCGTTTTCCTTCTGTCAGTGTTTCGATACCGATATTCAAAAAACTATTAATGATGAGGTCCGTTGTCGCTTGATCACCGTCTTCAGCACTATATGTATTGGTTTCACTATCTCTATAAAGCAGCTCATATGATACGACTTGTTCTTTTCTGTTAAAAATAGGCTGTCTCGCAACAAACACCCTCAACTGCTCCAATCCTCCTTTATGCCATGACAAACAAGATGTTCTTTCAGTATACCAAATGATTGCGCTTTTAGTTCATTTTCAATCGTTCAAAATGAAAAAAAGAGACCATCCCGCTTGATGATCTCCCTTTCTTCAAATCATTCGCTTTCAAAAAGCTCTTTTTTGATTTTATTTTTCACATCATGAATAAACTGCATCTTATTATCCCAGCATTTTTGACTCAAATCGACTGGATATTCTTCTGGTTTGCTAATTCGTTTGTATTCCTCCCAGAAGAGTCCAAGACTATCCTGTACATAGGCTTGTATCGTTTGAATATCCGGATTATCATAGACAAGTTTCCCTTGTTCAAAAATCGGAACGTGAAGATCCTTTGCCACAAAATTCGTGACAAATTTACTAATAAATGTATGAACAGGATGGAACATTTTGAGTTTATCCTCACTATGAACATCTTCCTCTTCAAGCGCAATGTAGTCGCCCTCAGAATGATGATTCAATTGATTGATAATACGGTACACACGTTTACGGCCAGGTGTTGTCACTTTCTCTGGGTTGGATGAAATTTTGATGGTATCATTCATTTTGCCGTTTTCTTCAATAGACACAAGCTTATACACTGCACCGAGGGCTGGCTGATCGAATGCTGTGATTAGTTTTGTCCCAACACCCCACACATCAATTTTGGCGCCCTGTGCTTTTAAATTCATAATCGTATGTTCATCGAGATCGCTTGATGCAATGACTTTTGCCTCATGGAATCCGGCTTCATCCAGCATCACTCTAGCTTTTTTAGACAAGTATGCTAGGTCTCCGCTGTCAAGTCTGACACCAATGAAGTTGATTTTATCTCCGAATTCTTTCGCTACCTTAATCGCATTCGGAATACCTGATCTGACGGTATCATACGTATCGACTAAAAAGACACAGTCCGTATGGGTTTCCGCATATTTTTTAAATGCCTTATATTCATCGCGGTATGCTTGTACAAGGGCATGAGCATGTGTTCCTGATACTGGAATATTGAAGCGTTTCCCAGCACGAACATTACTTGTCGCCTGAAAGCCGCCGATGAGTGCTGCTCTTGCTCCCCACATCGCTGCATCCATTTCATGCGCACGTCTTGTTCCGAATTCTAATGCTGTTTCGTCTTCAATGATTCCTTTAATTCGAGCCGCCTTTGTTGCAATCAGCGTCTGGAAATTCACGATATTGAGCAATGCCGTTTCGATTAACTGAGCTTCAACAAGCGTTGCCTCAATACGCATAATCGGTTCATTTGCAAAGACAATTTCTCCTTCTCGCATTGAATGAAGTGTACCTGTAAAGGACAATCCGCTTAAATAGTCAATGAAATCGCTTTTATAACCGAGTTCATCTTTTAAATACGCTAGATCGCTTTCGGTGAAGGAGAAGTCCGATAAATATTCAATCGCTTTCTCTAAACCAGCAAATACAGCGAAGCCATTGTCAAATGGAAGCTTTCTAAAGAAGAGTTCAAAGACTGCCTTCTTCTCATGAATGCCGTCTCTCCAATACGTTTCTGCCATGTTAATTTGATAAAGATCTGTATGTAGTGATAAACTGTCGTCCTTAAACCGATGCTCCAACTTCCATTCTCCTTCCCTTACTTAACCACTTTCGCACCAAGCGACTGCTCAAAGTGAGAAAGTGCCCACTCGTGCCCCGCTTCATTAAAACTCGCCACAGCATTTTGGTGAATCACAAGTTCGAAGCCTTTATTGTACGCATCAACAGCTGTATGAAGTACACAAATATCGGTACATACGCCGGCTAAATGAAGTTCAGTGATGCCGCGCTCGCGCAGTTTTATTTCTAATTGCGTGCCTGCAAAAGCAGAGTATCTTGTTTTTTCCATATAATAGACCTGTTTTAAATGTTTTGACGTGTGAAATAGTGAACTTAGTTGTCCATAAAGCTCAATTCCCTTTGTCCCGCGAATATTATGGGGCGGAAATAATTTTGTCTCTGGATGATAAGGGTCCTCTTCTTCATGATGATCGACAGCAAAGACGACAAAGTGTCCTTCATCAATAAATGAAGAAGTGATCTCTGTGATCTTAGGCTCAATCGCCTGTCCAGGCTTTCCGCATGTTAGTTTTCCATCGTCTGCAACAAAATCAACTGTATAATCAATACAAATCAATGCTTTGCCCATCCGCATCTCTCCCATATGCTCTTTTGAATCATTATAGCTTATTCATTTCACTAGGGAAACCTATTCAACAGATTCATGAGAAAAAGCTTTTTGAAACAGCTCATCTTTTATATAAATGCGCTCTTCATTGACCGCACTTGGCATCTCTATGACAAGACCAAAAGGAGAGTTCGCTTCATGATGATTCACTACTTTAAAGGAACATCCAGCGGCATTTGCCATTTTCACATATTGAGAATAGGAAGCATAAGACAATTCACCATTTAAAAGAACTGTGGCCTGGCGATTGGCCTTCAATATTTGTTCAACCTCATCATACGGTTTATTTCTTGATACCTGCCCCTTTGTCAGGGCGAGAATCGCTCGTTCCCTTAATGAACCGAGAAACATTCTTCTCTCATCGGGTTTTGTTTCAGCATGTCCAAATATCCCTTGCTGCAAATAAAAGTCTACGGATTCTTCTTTCATCGCTGTGTTCACTCCTGGTTTCTAAATTTACATTTCTGTGACCCAGTGCACAATCTTGAGTGCAAGGTCACGGGCTTCATCTGTTTCTACTCTTTCCATTAAGGATTGTTCAAGCGTATGAATGAGCTGCTCTTTTTCGTCCTCATACGCAATGGAAATACTCCATTCAATGTCAGGTACGGCAACAAGCGTTTTATATTCTTTTTTATTTTCATGTAAATATACATTGTAGGTCTTTGGTTGTCCGCTTGTGATGTGTGCTTTTCTAATTTTCATTTGACTCTGTTCACACCTCTTTTTCTTCTTACATCCATATCCATTGTACCATAAAAAAAGACAGCTTCTGAAAAGGAATTCCCTTTCAAAGCTGGCTACGCATTAAAGCTTTTTTGCTGGCTGATCAGGTCTATATCCCACACAAAAGTGACGTTTGGACTGTTAAATAATTGGGCAAGATCTCCTGCATTATAGGTCCCTGAACCACCGGCAGAGTGATCGACACTTTTTGGCGAAATAGCAAAAACATCACCGAAGTGTGCTGCCCCGTTTCCGTACACACGATCAATATGAATAGGTCCAACAATCGCTGGCATCTTTCCACCACCTTTTCTCCCCATATCATATGCCCAGCTTAAAAATACGTGTATGAAAAATAAAAAAGACAGCTGATATGCGATCATCAGCTGTCTTTCTATGCGTTAAATGATTGAGGCTGGCCAAACAATGTAAAATCCCAAAGCATCGTCGCATTCGGATCACTTGTAAGTGACATATAATCACCTGAATTAAAGGCTCCCGCCCCGCCAGTAGAGTGGTCTACAGCCAAAGGGGCAATGGCCAGGACATCACCGAAAGTAGCCGCACCGTTTCCTCCTAACGACTCAATATGAATAGGTCCAACGATTGCAGGCATCAGAATCTCCCCCTATCTGCTTATGTCAATCATCTTATGCAAAAAGGGAAAAGTTGTGCATCTGCCCTAGACGTTTAAATGCTGTTCTTTGCGAGATCGCTGACGCAGCTGAACCAATCTAACAATATTTAGGGTGATGGCTTTAAGCAGTGCATAGACAGGAACCGCAAAGATCATGCCAAGAATTCCGCCAAAGCTTCCTGCCCCAATTAATAGCAGGATAATGGTCAAAGGATGTGTGTTGAGACGTTTCCCAATAATCAATGGAGAAATGACATTTCCATCAACTTGCTGAACGATTAGAATCACAATCACTGTCACCACCGCTTTTCCAGGCGAATCAAGAAACGCAATGAGCACAGCTGGTGCCGCGCCAAGATATGGCCCAAGGTACGGAATCACATTTGTGACCGCAATGATAATACCAAGAATGAGCGCATATTTCACACCAATTAATAAGTATCCGATAAAACAAGCCACTCCAACAAATAAACAGACGACAATCTGTCCTTGTATGTAAGCCGCAAGCGTATCGTTTAATTCTTTAAAGATTTTCAATCCTTCCTTACGGTAAGGCATCGGCAAAAATTGAACGAGCTTGTCCGGAAACTTATGTCCGTCCTTCAGCATATAAAACAAAATAAATGGAACTGTGATGACAGCTAAGGCAATATTGGCTATCACGCCAAACACCGCAGACATACTTGAAGCAATATTTTCCGGCAAATCTTTTAATGTCGAAACAATCGACTGTTCAAACTTCGAGACGGAGACATAATCTTGGTTCATCATCCAAGTAAAAGTTTTAGAATGCGAGAAGTCATTCATAAATTTCTGCATGTCCGTCACATAACCGGGGAAGCTTTTGACAAGTCCACCTACCTGCGTGACAATAATCGGTCCCGCAGCATTGACAATGAACGTGATGAGTCCAATGAACAAGAGATAAATGATCAGGATAGCGAGTGTCCTAGGAATCTTCTTTGACAAAAATCGAACAATTGGATTAAAGATGAAAAAGAGAATCCCTGCCAGCAGAATGGGAACAAACAGAGTTGATGCAAATAAAATGATCGGCTGAAATAAAAACGAAACCTTTGTTGATACATAAACTATGAGTAAAACAAGTAATATTTGGAATGTCCAAAAATGAACTTTAGATTTTAACAAAGATGCTCCTCCTGTTACGTATTGATCTTATTAAAAAACTACTATTCAACCCACCTTCTGTCAACTGCTTCTTGTTTTAGAACCTCATTTTTTGTAAAAAAAAGAACAATTGGTATATCATGCACTTTTTCCAGATATACATTCTATAAGCATGAAAAAAGCAGACACCTATGCGTCTGCTTGTTATACTCTTTCACTGTGATCAGGCATCACCGATACAATTTGCTGGATCCGCACATAAAAAACTGATTTTGCTCCCGCCTCAATCACAATGTGATCTGGCATGACTTCCTTCAATTTTCCGCGTACCGTATCTTTCACTGTTTGAACAATTAATCTCGTACCGATCACTTTATGCAATGTTTGATAAACATATGGATCAACTAATGAAACAAGCTGCGGACTTCCTTGTTGTGCCATCCTACCTGCCCCTTTACTTGTGTATTTACCCACAGCGTATGCAGTCACCCATGTGAATGTCACTCAAAGCAAACTCGCAACGTTATTACCATATTTTTACAAATAGTATTTATTTACATTTTTTAGAAGTATAATAGGTTGGTGCTGTCAACAGCTTAAATCATTTGAAGAGGTGAATGATCTTGAAAAAACTAATCTGTATCGTTGCTGTCATGCTCTTTCTATCCTCTGCATGCTATGCATATGCAGGCACAATAGGAGATGAGCCTGGGACACCAGGGAAGTGGTTTAAAGGAGAAGAGCCGGTTCAAAAAGGCGAGTCAAAATTGCCACTTGTTTTTGTTCATGGGATTAACAGCTCCTCCTCCACATGGTTCAATCGAAACGATATGGCAAAGCAAGCTGTTCTGAACGGATACGAAAGCGCATTCATAGATTTGTATCCAGATCAGGACATAAAAAAGAATGGCAAACTATTAGCGGAAAAACTAAAAGAAATCTATGATGTTTTCGGTCGAAAACTTATTGTGATTGGTCACAGTAAAGGCGGGGTGGATACACAGTCCGCACTCGTGTATCACAATGCCCATCCATATGTGGAAAAGGTCATCACACTCGGCTCCCCTCATTACGGGACACCGCTTGCAGATTTAGCGTATAGTAAGGGCGGAAGCTGGCTCGCGGAAATTCTTGGACAAAAAAGCGACGCGCTCTATTCTTTGCAAACCGGGCTCATGGCGGCTTTTCGAAGTGAAACTGACAAACTGGAGACGTTCCCTCATAAATACGTCACTTATTCGGGATCGGAATGGGGTACATTTGGCGGCGTGCTGTATTTAGGCGGCATGTATTTAAAGAGCTTTGGTACAAACGATGGCGCCGTCACGGTAAGCAGCACAAAACTATCATATGCAAACAATATTTCAACAGGGAAGTGGAATCACAATTCTATTAAAAATGGCACAAGCATGTTCCCAGTTTTCCAGCATCAACTGCTAGCCAATGTCGCAAACGCTGAAAATGAACAAAAAGAGAACCTAGCGCAAGAGCTCGTTACTACTGAGCTGAATACAGATGTTTATGTGAAAGGCGGAGAAAGTGAAAAGGATAAAACAGAAGCATTCTATGTAGAGGAAGGAACGAATGGCTTATCGATTCAGTGGTTAAATGAAGGGCGGGAGACGCGCCCCGAAATCATCGCCCCTAATGGAGACGTCTTAACAAATCTGAAGACATCGGAAGCATCTTTCCCATATGAAGGCGCATATTTACACCATGTGCAAATCAATAAACCCGTTCCTGGAAAATGGACGATTCGATCAAATTCAGAAAAAAGAGCTCCTTATTTGCTGCTCGTATCCTTTGATTCACCATTAAATGAAGAAATCAAAGCAGAAGCAGCGCAATCAGGGGATGCATCGACCCATTCAAGCGGGCTGATTAAACGATTAAGCAAAAAAGTAGAAACCTTTTACTTTAAGGATGCACGAAAAGATCATCCATTCAAAACAACTGACTCTTCAGATGTTCAATTGAAAAAAGAAGGTGCTTATTCTGTTACGGTTCATTACACCGGGCTCACTGCATCAGGTACATCTGCGTTTAACCGTACCGTTATTCGCACATTATATGTCGACCAGCATGGTAATATTCATGGAGACATTCCATACTAAACAGAGCGTTTCATGGGCTGAAGTGCCTGCTTCACTTTCTGATCCAATTCCGTGATTTTTTTCATTGCAAGTGATTCGTCTATTTGTCTGTAATGATGATGCCCGCCAGGCTCTTCATCCATTTCATCTGCTTTCTTGACAATTTGCTGGAGTGTGTCCTTATGAAGGTCGCCCTCTGGTAAATATGAATCCGTATGAAGCAGAATCGCAAGCGCAATATCTTTGGCTGCCTTTGGTTCCTCACCAAGCCGTATGAGCAATTTGTGCGCCCGTTCTGCGCCTTTAATGGCATGAATATCATTGCGTCTATATGTCTCGTAATCCCATTCTCCGCCGGCTGTATACCATTCATAGTGGCCGATGTCATGCAAGAGGGCTGCTTTCACAGCCAGATCTGGATTTACCCTAGCCTGCACCGCCAGCTTGAATGCGTGATAAGCACAAGCAATCGCATGGGCTTTTCCTGACCGATTTAAATATTTTTGAGCGACTGGATGGGTGTAAACATCCATTAACGTAACCTTTCTCATGGAAACCCCTCCTTATCTATATTTTTAGCATCCTAACATATTCTGAAAAGAAACTCAAATGTTCTGTCATATTTTCTATGAGTCTCAAGAATAGCTTATGTCAAATCAGGTGGTTTTGCTTGTACAATACGAAAAAAGCAGCCGTTATGACTGCTTTTTTTGTTCTTTTCAGCGTGATATGAAAACCCTTCATGTTTAGAAGGCCTAGGCATTTGAGATTCGTGAGCACTGGCACGCAGGTCTGACCAAATACAGTTGTTATGACTGCTTTTTCACATACTCACGTGCATCGTAGACACATCCACCAGCTGGATCATCAGCTAAAAGATCAAGCAAAATACTTGCGACTTCATCTGGGCTCTTCAGCGTGCCGGTTTCATATAATTGCTGAAAACGGTCAATTTGTTCAAAATCCTGTTTTGATGACTTTCGAATTTCTCCCTGCATATCTGTATCGATGGTGCCGGGTGAAAAGGAAAACGTGTTGATCGGATGCGCTTCATCCTGCTGTTCCTCATGCAAAGTCCTCATAAACATATCAAGTCCAGCCTTTGAACTGCAATACGCACTCCACCCTTTATATGGGTTTTTCGCCGCTCCAGAGGAAAGATGAACGATCGTTTTCTTTCCGTTAAATGATTGAGTCTGCTCAGTAAAAACATGGCTCAGCAAAACAGGAATGACTAGATTCAACGTATAATGCTGCTGCAGCGCATCCTGCCCGCCTTGTCCGACACGCTTGATCGGTGTCACCATTCCTGCGTTATTGACGAATAAGATCTCATCAGCATCTGCCAGAGTTTGCGGTGTGAGATGATCTTGAAGCCATTTGGCTGCTGCTGTTTCATCTGTCAGGTCGACCTGTGTATGTGTGAGCCTTGGATGAGAAATCGGCGATGCACTTCTTGCTGCTGTGTACACATGATCCCCTCGTAAAAGCAGCCTGTTCACAAGTGCTAGGCCAAATCCTTTTGATCCCCCTGTAACGATTGAAATTCGAATGACAATCTCCTCCCTTGATAACACTATTTTACGTAGTCAAACGGTATGACATCAAGCAATCTGCATAAAGAAAAGCCTGCCTCTTTTAAAGAGGCTACTTCTTTTCAGCCTTCACATTCACCTTTGGAATCAAGATGAGCATCACCACGATGCCAAAGGCTATCAAAAAACCAAAGATAATCGGAAGCAGTGCCGATGTCTGCTTCTCATGATCACCGTCAGAAGGCGCTGATACAGCCGAATCACTAAAAGAGATATTCATCTCTTTCATCATACGAGCTGGTGTTTTGGGCGGATTCTCTTTTAAATCACTAAAAAGCTGCGGGGAAAGAGATCCACCCGGTGCTTTAGGCGGTTCAGCAAAATGAATGTCTGTTTTGACTTTTGATGTCGTTTTGCTTTGTTCGTATTTCGTTTGATCCCTCAATATACTCGAGTTAATATTGAGCTCCTTTTCCTGATAGTCATTCGGCTTGACATTCGTATCCGTATCTTCACCAACAGCGAAAGCGGCAGGGATGAGGAGAAAAAGGGAAATGACACCGAGTGCCGCCCCTTTCACGAATAAATTAAGCCTCATGAGTCACATCACGTTCCTCTGTTTTATCTTTCCATAGCTTTGTCACAAGCGGCACGACCATAAAGAGGACAGTTAAAATCACTAACCCTGTGACGCCCATTCCAAAGTTGTCTCCATTTCCATATTGGATGGACAGATACACGTCTGTCACTGGATTTGTAAAATGGAAGTTCGGCATCACCAAATCAATTAACGGTGCGACAAAGAAGAAAATAAGCGCCGTTGACGCCATCCATCCGGCAATGGACCCGAAAAGGAAGGCCGTACGAATAAAGGCGGAACAAGTCACCAATAGTAAAATCGTAAAAATTGACCATTGAATGGCTTGATCATCTGCAAGCTTGTAAATGTTCAGTCCAAACAAGCTGATCATCAGTCCGACTAATAGATTTAAGATGCCAAACAGTGCACCTTTGACGAGCATCGGAGCGGCCGCATAATACGAACTGAAAAAGCCAATTAACAAACTGCTGATCATCACAATGACCAAAATGACTACTGGCGGTACAGTCTGCGTTTTTTCTTCTGGCACATCACCGCTAATTTTCAGCGGATTGGCTAGATGGTTATACACATAGTTGCTGTTGCCTTGATCGTCTAATGTGTTTCCTAAAATCCCCTTTAAATCTTGCTGAACAAGCTTCGTGGAATCAACATTCTTGCTCCAGTTCTCATTCAGCGTATCTGCTTTCTCTTGAACTGTTGTCACACTTTCTTCAATGTTATTCGTATAATCCGCCACCCCTTTTTGACGGTCGGTTAACGAACTCATATTTTCAGAAAGACGAAGCACTTCTTGACCAATTGAATCCTGTGCACTGACAACAATTGAACTGCCTGCAAGGTCTGCTGTATACACCGCATCTCCTTGATCAGCTATTTGCTCAGCTACATTGTCCGCACTTTCAGAAATTGTCTGTAATTCCTGTTCCATGCTTGCCTGCTGAGTTGTGATGTACTCTGCATAGCCATCTGAAAACTTCTGCATCTCATCAATAAAGGTAGACACATCATCATTTGATGTCAGCATCTGGTTTTTGAGCGTATCCCAGTTTTCAGTTTCCTCTTTTTTGATGGACAGGATGGATTGGATTTCTTCTCCTTTTGTGTCAATCAAAGAAGAAGGGTTCTTCTGTGTGTAAAAGCTGTTCAGTAATGCTTCATACTGTGCTAATTCATTTGAATACTTTAATAATTCAGATGCATTTTCTGAATCTGTATTAAAATCCTCAAGTTTATCCATTTTTGATGTATATTGATTTAATGGAGATTGAGTTGTTTCTATTCGTTCTAATTTTCTTGTAATAGTAGATTCTTGTTTGATGATGGATTTCTTTATATCATTTATGTTTTTATTGTTGCTAGTTTCTATTCTTATTATTTTTTCTTCTAGTTTTTCTATTTTATCTGTTAAAGATTTTAATTCTTTACTCAAAAGATCGACTTTTCCTTGTAATTGATCATTATGAGCTGTGGTTTTCTCCTCGATATTCTTTTTCACTTCTTCTAATTTTAGGGACAGTGCTCTTAGTTGCTCTTTTGATTGAAACGACGTTGATTTGGTTTCCCCAGTTTGTTCTGGATTTTCTTCACCATTTTCTGGAGTAGGTGTCGTTTCTTCATTTCCTGACAACTCATCTGCCACTTGATTTATTTCTGCTGAGATTTCAGTTAATTTCTTCGTCTCTTCTTCAAGATCGATTTTCAAAACGTCTGTAGAGTCTTTTTGGTCTTCACCTTGATTATTCGAATCCTCATTCGGATCTTCTTTCGGTTTCTCTACTTTAAGCAATGCCTTTCTTGAAGCTTTCAATTGCTCTTGCAACGGAGAAATTTTATCCCCTATGTATGCAAGATATTGAGCTTCATAATTACTAATCAGCTCTTCCTGAGACGCCTTCACAAGTTCCGTTAATCCTATCGATTGCTTAGGAATAGCGTCTTCTCTCGACTTTTGAACAGATTGAATGGCGTTGTCAGTTGTTTTCAGCTGACTTTGTACACCATTCATATCTGTTTTGAGTCCGCCCATTTGATCACTAAAGCTGCGGGCATTTTGGTTTTGAATGTCAGTGAGCTGTTTGAGTCCTTGCTGGATTTGTTTTTGACTTGTCGATTGTGACTTGATTAAGACATCCTTTTGTTTGTCTTGATACTGCTTGTATTGATCGACTACTTTCACAAAATCCTTCAGCTGACTCTTTGCTTCTTCTGTTGTGCCCAAGCCGTCTTTATACTGTTTCTGTGAATCGGCCATCGCATTTTTTACTTCTTCTATTTGTTTCTTCTGCTGCTGAACGGCATCTGATAGCTTGTTCGAGTTCGGCTTATAGAAGTTATACATCGTGTGTTGGAATTCGACTTCTTTGCCGACAATATGCTCAAATTCTTCTCTCACATTGCCGATTTCCTGTGATACAAAGCTCCAGTATAGCGTCGACATCTGTTCATTCATTTTCTTTTGCGCATTTTCCAGCTCTCTCTGCACTTTCTCTTTATTGACTGCATTGAGCTGATCTTGAATCGAAAATTGAATGGACGCCTTTTCAGGATGGTCTTTATCATAGCTAAGCACATTTTTAGAGAAATCAGACGGAATATAAAGGACAGCGTCATACTTTCTGTTTTTCAGTCCATTTTCCGCCGCACTGCGATTCACTACGGTCCATGTATAATCAGGACGCTCTGACAATGCTGCCACAACATCCTGTCCGAAACGAGCGGTATCTTCACTTTCACTCGCCCCCATATCCTCATTGACCACAGCAATATTACGCGTGGCATTCTTCTTCTGTTTTGCTGGGTCGTCTCCAATAAGGTGGAAAAACAAAACCGGCAGAACAAGAATCAATATCATCGTGGATACGATTTTAATGGAGCTTTTTTGCTGCTCTGTCATTGAACACTCTTCCTTTCTACCGCACATAAAGGAACCTGAATTTTCTTCTCTTTCCCGTTTTCAACCAAGTACCCGAAGCCTGGCTGTATGTCTGGTTCTTGTCTTGCATACGGAAGCGGTATAATGTTTTGCTCTGATTTTTTCATGAGTAACATGGCATGACGAACTTGTTTGATTTCATTTGTGAGTGCATCATAGCCCTTACTGAATTCGGTATGATTCCCTGATGCGATCAAGCTAAAGCCTAGGTGCGCATATGATTTCATGAAATCAGCCAATTGATCTTGAAGACGTGGATCGATTGTCTGCTGAAAACGTGTAATGCCATCAATTACAAGCACAATTTGAGGAAATGACAGCTGATCGGTCTCCCCTCGGCGTACAGCTTCGACGTACATCTCCTCCCGCACCTTAAATAAACGGTCCATTTCCTCTGCCCATCCGGTGATATCATCTTTTGTTTCAAGGTAATCGATGTTTTCTTCTTTTGCATAATGGGACAGTCCCCGATCGATCGAATCAAAGACGGCCAGCTTTTCAGGCTTTGCCACTAAAAGCTGATCAAGCATCAGTTTTGTCACATTTGTTTTCCCACGCTGCGTTTGACCGATGATGAGACAATGTTTATTCTTTTTCAAGTCAAAGTAAACAGGCGCCACAGATTCCTCATCTAATCCGAATGGAATGTCATAAGGCTGTTTTTGTTCATCTAGACGACTCTCTAGCTCCCAAGCTGTCAGCTTATCAGGAAGCATTGGCACAGGTCTTGGTTTTTCTGCCGCTTCGAAGCGATTATGAAGAAGCTGAATCTCTTGTTTGAGATGCTCAAATAATTCAAGATCGTTCTCTCCATCCACTGGCATGAACATTTGTGCAAAATAAAGCTCTTCTTTGTTGATAATGACTCGTCCTGGAATCGGCTCTAAGCTGAATTTCGGTCTGCCAATAATCGAGTACGCCTCTCCTTGATCCATTAAGTAATGGACAATCTTTGTTTTCAAATTGTTCATCAGCGATTGACGCACTGCATTGACCCGAGTCGCTGTAATCAAGAAATAAATCCCTAAGGATTGTCCGTCACGGCTCAGCTGAATAAATTCAGATTCGAGCTCATGCATTTCATCTTTGACAATGTCAAAGTTGTCAATCACGATAAAAATGAACGGAAGCTTTTTCTCATTTAAAGCGTTGTACATTTTGATATGGCTTATTTCTTGCTGTCTGAATAACCGCTTGCGATATTCAACTTCTTCCCGCAGGCGCTTCATTGACTTTTGAATCTTTCTCATCTGATCCATTAAGAAATAGTCCGCCGTATGCGGCAGTTTAGCTAATGGAAGCAATGTTCCGTTTCCGAAGTCATAAATATATGCATGCCATTCCTCAGGTGAATACCTCTCCGCAAAACTCATCAGCAGTGTTGTGGCAGCAAGCGATTTGCCGTAGCCGGAGGAACCAAAGATACCAATATTCCCATCTTCCATCATTTGATAAGAAAGTGGATGCTGGCTTTGCTGATCTGGTTCATCGACAAGTGCAAAATGGAAAACATGCTCTTCACTCGACGCATAACGCGTTTTTGGAATACGTTCTTCAAGCGGTGGAAGCCATGGACTTGGAAGCTTTTCAATCCCAAGCTCCTGCTGCATACGTTCAATTTCATCGACAACAGCAGAAATCTCCGTCACTGTCTCTTTTTTCACTGCCGGCTCTGTGCTGACCCCTGATAACGGAATCAAACCAGTATCTGTCACAATGGCAATGTCATCTTCTGACCCGTAGCCATCTTCCATATAGGGCGCACCGCTCCAAGCTGATTGGAACAATTCATAGATTTCATTATTGCCCACTTGTAAATAGCCGCGGCCTGTGACGGTAATGGACGCTGCATCACTATTTTTCAAAATTTCCTTACTGTCTGACGCATCTTGCACTTTTAATGCCACCTTAAAGCGGGAGTTACTCCAAATCTGATCATCAATGACGCCGCCTGGCTTTTGGGTAGCCAAAATGAGATGGACTCCGAGGCTTCGGCCGATACGCGCAGCGCTGACAAGCTCCCTAATAAAATCCGGCTCTTCACTTTTTAATTCAGCAAACTCATCAGAGATTAAGAACAAGTGAGGCATTGCCTGCTCAGCCTTTTTCTCCTTGTAGAGCTTTGTATAATCGTTGATGTGATTCACATGATACTGATCAAACAGCCGTTGTCTTTTTTTCAGTTCACTTTTAATTGAGGCGAGCGCTCTTTCACTAAAGTTCTTGCTGCCTTCAATATTGGTGATCGTTCCAAGTAAATGAGGAATATTTCGGAACGGCTGCGCCATTCCGCCTCCTTTATAGTCAATCAACAGGAAAGCGACTTCGTGCGGATGAAAATGTACCGCAAGCGATAAAATATACGTCTGTAAAAATTCACTTTTCCCTGATCCCGTTGTTCCCGCCAATAGTCCGTGCGGGCCGTGTGCCTTTTCATGCAGGTTCAGGTCGACAATGTCATTTTTCCCTTTATAACCGATTGGCACTGATAATGATTTGGCCGTTTCTGAAGTCAGCCATTTTTCACGAATACCAATGTCGTCTACTTGTTTGGCATGAAAAAGATCAAGGAATGAAACCGTTTCGGGAATCGAATTGGTCATTCCGACTTGATGATCTAATGTTCTCAGTGTTCTGGCAAACAGCTCATTGTCCCCGCGCTGATGTGTATCAAGCTGAAATGGAATTCGTACTGCCTTCTTGTGCTGAATGAGAATATCTCCTTCTTCTTCGTTAATATAACGGACAAGCGTCGAGATATTTTCAGCCAAGCTTTCCTTTGTTTCTGCAGCAAAGATAATGGAAATGCCAAGGTCTGTTCGGCTACCTTCTAAATATTCTAAAATAACATGTTCAGCAATGAGCTCATGGTTTGTCACGATGAACACAAAATGAGGTGTAAAGATTTTCTTCTCTTTTTCTTCTTCTAAATCACGCTCACGTAAAATTTCATAGATCGATGACAAAAGCTGATCGCGTGTTTGTTCATTATAAATAAACCCTTTGCCATATGTATGAGGCAGCTGGAAGTGTGGAAGCCATTTCATCCACTCCCAATTCTCATACTCATGCTCATGAAAGATATAGACAAATCTCAAATCGTGGTAGCTGTGCGAGAAAGCCAGCTGTCCGACAAGCTGATGAAGCTCATTTTTCACAATCGCAGGCTTCCCAATTAATCCGGTTGGACCGTCCGCAAGACCAAATGTAATTGGTACATTCTTCACTTCACGATAGACTTTTTGCATGTGCTGCGTTTGTTCCATTAAGTCATCAATGTCTCGATTGGCCATATCGCCTCCACTCATCGATAATTCATAGCTTGACGGGACTTCACCTGTTCCAAGACGCAGCTGTAAGAAGTCATCACTCACAAGCGTCTTTTCCCAAATTCGGCCGCTTATTTCTGATGTTAAGTACTTCATTTGTTCAAAGGACGGATAATGATACGTCAAAATATATTGCTGGCGGTCATACAGCTCCTGAAGCTCTTTCCTTTTATTTTCTAAGTAAAGAGAGTAAACGCGCTGCCGCTTTTCTTCCCGTCTTTTGCGCTGTGATTTCTCTTTAAAGTATTGAACCGACGATGTAATTAACGTCATGATAAACATAGCCATCGATACGACAATAAAGATTCCGCGCGGCTGGATAAGGGCGACAATCCCCATCACCAGAAGCATCACAAGCGGCGGAAGGACAACAAGCCAAAGCCCTCTGCTGTTATTTTCACTCTCCTGCGCAGGAAAGCTAAAGGATACCCGGTCATCTGGCAGATCATAAATCAAACGCGGTGTTCGTCTGTATGAAGGGTATTTTTGTTTTGTTTCTGTGCTTGGCGGTCTTGTTTTTTCCAAACGTATTTGAAAAGGTTCGTATGCTGTTATTTGTAATAAGTCATCATCTTTAAATGTCACCGTCAGAAAGTTCCAGAACAGCTCATCTCCAGCATAAATTTTCTCTGGACCGTGAATTTTTTTCCCATTCACGTAAATCATCTCGTCCTGAGGCATAACATACCAAGATCCATCAATTTGTTCTAAAGTGAACTGGCTGGCATCTTGGAACATGGAATGAGCTTGTTCTTTCCACACATCGACCTCATCCTTCTCCTCACGTGAAAAAGACAGCTCGACTCTATTTCCTAGGTAATAAATATGTTGGTCATGATGTGCATCCATTAAAATAAGTATGAGTGATCCAATCTTATATGGTTCATGTGGAAGTAATTTACCTTGCTTCTCTTCCCCCTGATAAATGGAAAAGCCATCATTTGTTTCATCAGGAGATAAACGAATTGCCCCTTCATCAAAAGAAAGTGAAGGGATTGTCACCGTATGATCTATTTCAGGTCCAATCACAGCTTCTCGATTGAACTGCTCATCTAAACGGACGGTTTGATAATCCTCCTCATAAAAAACCCAAAGAAGACTCAAACGCTCCACCTCCTCATGGGACAGCACCAACTGTCAGTTGTATCGAAAGAATTATTTTTTCTCATCTTTTTTCGTCTGTGAGGTTTTCTTTTTCGCTTCAGATTCTTTCTCTTTTTTCTCTTGATTGCCTTTTGACTGCTCTTTTTGCTCAGCTGTTTCATCTGTTTGGCTTGTACCCGAAGAGTCACTCGTGCTTGTCCCCGTTGTTTCTTTTTCTTCATATTTCGCTATTTCTTTAATGATTGGATCTAGCTGTTTTTGTTTTTCTTCAGCAGAAAGACTGTCATCGTTTTGAATTTCATTGCGGTAGGCGACGAGTGCCGTGAATATGTACCTGTCGTCTCCAAGCACCCGTGCAATATCAAGTGCTTCTTTGCTATTGCCTTGTCCAATATGAATCCAGAAAAGGAAGTATTGCGGATCTGTCTGCAATGTGTACGTATCCGTGATTTCCTTTTTATGCTGATCGAGTAACAGGCTGCCTTGATTCGTTTGTACATACGAAATGGCCAGTTCATATTGAAGAGAGACTGGCATTTGATTGGCTGAATATTTCTCTAACGTATCCACCACTTGACTGTACTGTTTGTTGAGATAATATTTGTTTGCCTCGACATACGCTTCTTGCTTTGGCATGGCAAAAAAGAAGGTGTAAATGGTGTACACCAATGCAGGGATTAGCAAAACAAGCAGACCTAGTCCAATGTACCGCTCGATCTTCCATTTCTTTTTAGGAATGGTGAATAGCGTCTTTTCTTTCGTTTCAATCGCTTCGATCTTTTGCTGAATAAGAGCAGACAATTCTTCCAGCGACTGTGCTTCACTGATTTCTTTTGCCAGTTCAGATAATTTCAACGTATCCATGTAAGCGACATATTCCTGAAACTGATATTCATGGTCAACTACTCGAAGAATGACCGCCTTGACCTCTTTTAATAGGCGTTGCTCATCGGTTTCATATGGCGGGATGCTTTCTTTCACCCCGTAATGCAAAAAAGCAGGAGCTAAACCTTGATGAAAAACAATGTTTTCAGGAGAAACAATAGGATGCAGCCGCTTCACGTCATGTTTGCAAACTGCATCGACAAGCTGGTATGAAAAAATCCATTTGCTCTTTTCATCCTTTGCATGGATGAAACGAAATTCCTGATAGGCAGGAGGCGGTTGAATAGAAATGATGACCTCATCTTCGGTTAACTGAATCTCTTTCTGAAATGAAGGATTGATGTCTTTGATTGGTGCCGCTTCTAAACCGTCTAAGAGTTTAATCGTCTCTTTTTGAAAAATAAAGGTATAGGTGCCTGCCTCTTTTTTCATGACTGCTTCTAATTGTTCTTCTAAATAGGAACTCTTTTTATCTGCCATTTACAAAAGTCCTTTCATAGTATTTCCAGCCTGTCTCCTGTGGTAATTCCACAGTCTGACAGCTTATATTCGCCTGAAAACACAGCTTTCTTATTGACTACACGCACCCAGCCGCCTTCTCGCTTAGGAAGTGAGATTTGTTTTGCCTGCCAGGCGATATGGATGACTTGTTTAATATGTAAATAATTTGATAGTCTCAAATCAAACACACTGCCATCATAATTTTTTAAGTCGATGGTAATATCGATATACACAAATTTCCACCTCGCAAAATAGAAAGAGCGCCGGCATCCATTGACAGACTCGGCGCTTTTTCTGCTTTTCACACTTAGAAAGAAAATCCCTTTGATTAGCCGCGGATTTGGCTTGCGATGTCTTGGTCAGTGCTTTCAAGTGTATTTGCCGTTTGATCAAGCTGATTGCTGACATCTGTTAATAGATCAGACATTTTGATAAATGAAGGCTTTAACTGCTCGTATTGATCAGCAAATGCTTCACTAGAAGCACCTTCCCACATTCCTTTTAAATCAGAGATCATTCTATTTAGACGATCAACTTGGTTTAACACTTCTTGACTTTCAACACCATATTGCTTAGCGGTCGCTCTTAGTTCTTCTGGGGTTACGCGAATAATTCCTGACATATTCCTCATTACCTCCCGTGCATAGCCGCCATATAATGGGCTAATCCACTTATTTTTTGACGTTATTATTATAAAAACAGAAATGATACACAGTCAAACAAATCTGTTTTTATTTTACAAAATGAGTCTATAGAATTACTGTTTTTTCGCTGTTTATCTAGTATTTAACATTTTATTGGTCATATATTCTTAATAAGTTTACACGCACTCCGATGTACCTTTTCGCCTAATGATTTATTACTACGTTATGATTGTACTATTTCTTTTTCATCGTGCTTGAACATCTATGTCCTCTCTTCTCACGCTTTCTGTTTTTTTAAGTTTATGGCATTTTTTTATTGATTTACGTACCTCATTCTCTTCATAATGTAAGTACGTGAAATATTCGAAAAAGCAGGGGTTTTTATGACAAAAAAGACAGATCCGTTTAAGTATAGTCTTGATCGTTTAGAGGACGTGGCAGACCAAATTAGTGATGTGCTTCATTGCCCTATTACTATAGAAGATACTCATCATCGCTTATTGGCATATAGCACACACAATGATTTCACTGATCCCGCCAGAACTTCAACCATTATCTCCCGTCGTGTACCGGAAAAAGTCATCAATCGGCTTTGGAAGGACGGCATCATTCCTACACTCCTTAAAACAGACGAACCGCTTCGTGTCCCTCAAATTGCAGAGGTCGGTTTATCTAGCAGGGTCGCCATTTCAATCTGGAAGGACAAAGAAGTGCTCGGATTTATCTGGGCAATTGAGTCCGCACAGCCTTTTTCACAAGAAGAAATGGATCTTCTCAAGATGGCTGCGCATGCCGTTAAAAACAAATTACTCAATTTACAAATTCGAAAAACGAAAACAGAAGAACGCAATCAGGAGCTTTTTTGGAAAATGCTCACAGGTCATATTCATGAAAAAGATGAGATGCTTGATCTATTTTTAAGACTTGGCATAAGATGTCCAGACACCTATGCCATCATCATCTTCCGCCTTTGTGACGAACTCACAGAGGAGACAGAAAAGAAGCTGTCCTATCTGCTGGAAACCACACAGCAAGTACAGGTGCTGTTAACGACTGTTGATTTTCACGAATTCATTATTCTAGTCTCACCAAAAACGGAACATCCGCTTCAAGATATTAAACAATTCACAAGCGGCATGCTGCAGCAACTGGCTGATCGATATCATATCCAGCATGTTCAGGCAGCAATTGGAGGAATTTACGATAACATCTCTCATATTCAGCCATCCTATAAAGAAGCACTGGCTGTATTAAAGACAAAAGAACGCTTCCCAATTGAAACAGAACGTTTAAACAGTTTTTCTGAACTAGGGATTTATCAATATTTAGATGTGCTTGCTGAGAAGCGAAAGGGCTCTTCTTACTCCAGTTACTCATTATCGAAGCTGGAGGATTATGACTTGAGGCATCATTCTAACCTCGTCGAAACCCTTGAACGGTTTATTGACTGTGACAGCAATGCCAATATTGCCGCAAAGCAATTAAACATCCATATCAATACCTTGAATTACCGATTAAAACGAATTACGGACATCGCAGAAATTGATCTAAAAAACATGAATGAGAAAATGACCATATACCTTGATATGAAGCTAAAAAACGTCCATTTGTGAAATTTCACAAAGAGGCGTTTTTTTATTTTTTATTTCAACCGAAGAATTTTCTAAACTTTCAGGATACACTAGACATACAATATCAATAGATAAGCATAGGGGGAATAAACATGATCATCGGCATTCCGAAAGAAATTAAGAACAATGAAAACCGAGTGGCATTAACACCAGGAGCAGCTTCTCAATTGCTTTCAGCTGGACATCAGATCTTAATTGAAACAAACGCTGGTTCTGGAAGCGGATTCACTGATGACGATTATGTATCTGTTGGTGCAGAGATTCTTGATCAGGCGAAAGATGTATGGGCATCTTCTGATATGGTGATGAAGGTAAAAGAACCATTACCTGAGGAATATCCTTATTTCAGAGAAGGACTCATCTTATTTACGTATCTGCATCTTGCCGCAGAGCCCTCCTTGGCTGAAGAATTAAAACAAAAAGGCGTGACAGCCATTGCTTATGAAACCGTAACGGACGGAAAATCACTCCCTCTTCTCACACCTATGTCGGAAGTGGCAGGCAGAATGGCCGCTCAAATTGGTGCACAATTTTTGGAAAAGCCAAAAGGCGGAAAAGGAATTTTACTTGCAGGTGTACCAGGGGTATCAAGAGGAAAGGTTACCATTATCGGCGGGGGAGTTGTAGGAACAAACGCAGCGAAAATGGCCATCGGACTTGGCGCAGATGTCACCTTGATTGATGTAAACGCAGAACGCTTACGTCAGCTGGACGATCAATTTGGCCATCAAATGAAAACGTTAATGTCCAATCCTGTCAACATTGCCGATTCAGTCAGTGAAGCTGATCTTCTCATTTGTGCTGTGCTGATTCCTGGTGCCAAAGCGCCAACACTTGTGACAGAAGAAATGGTGAAACAAATGAAGCCTGGTTCCGTCATTGTCGACGTAGCGATTGATCAAGGTGGCATTGTCGAAACTATTGATCATATCACAACCCATGATCAGCCCACTTATGAAAAACACGGCATTTTACATTATGCTGTCGCCAATATGCCGGGCGCGGTTCCGCGGACATCAACTGTTGCTTTAACAAACGTCACCGTTCCATACGCGCTGCAAATTGCCAATAAAGGTGCTGCAAAAGCGATAAAAGAAAATAAAGCCATCGCCGAAGGTGTTAATGTCATGAACGGACATATCACGTACGAAGCGGTTGCTCGTGATCTCGGCTATGATTACGTGCCTGTCAGCAAAGCCATCGATGCATCTTTTATGACCGAAGCTTAATCCATAACCCGCCCTATCGATGGGCGGGTTTTATTGTTAACTTAAAAATAAAACAGGTTGACAAAACTCTTTCTTCCCCTTAATCTATTTGTACAGATAAGACAGGGGGAAACTTCATGCAAAAGAAAACAAGAACTGCTGACTTTGTACTAGTCGGAATGTTTGCCGCGCTCATGGCTATCGGAGCCAATATCACATCTATTGTACCGTTTCTACAGGTTGGCGGAATTCCACTTACGATGCAGCCGTTTTTTTGTATACTTGCTGGTCTCTTACTCGGCAGACGGCTCGGGGCATTAGCTATGATTGTCTATGCCTTGGTTGGAATTGCTGGTGCACCAGTATTTGCACAGTTCTCTGCGGGCTTTGGGGTCATTTTAGGCAAAAGCGGCGGTTTTGTTTTATCATACATCCCTGCTGCCTGGCTTGCTGGGTTCATTCTAGAGAATAGAAAAAATCCTGGCTTCGGTCGCTTTTTACTTGCAGCCATTGCTGGAACGACCGCAATCTATGTGATCGGAACCACCTATACGTACCTCGCATTAAATGTGTGGCTCAATGCACCGATTTCCTATCAAACAACGTGGTTCTTTATGATCTGGTTTATGGTGAAAGATTACGCATTGACTATATTACTTGCGATGCTGGCACCTAAAATTTATCGCTCTGTTTCAAAAGCCACATCCTTTCGAAAACAGCAAGTTGCATCATAGATATAGACCTCATCTTGATTGAATCATAGAAAAAAGAGCCCATTTTCGTTGAGGCTCTTTTATCGTTATTCAGCGTATTGATCTATGATCTGTTCTAGCATTCCTTCAAGCACTTCTACATTTTCAAGATCTGATGGACTGAAGCGGTAGCGAACAAGCTGTTCTCCTTCATTATACATCTCTTCCAGCCATCCTCTCAGGCCTCTTGCTCTCCGATCGACTTCAAAAACAATGTCTAAGCCGCCTTCATCTATCAGAAAAATCAGCTCTAGCTCATCAAGCATATAGCGATAGTAGTCTGATGTCGGAATGAACTCGAATTCTTGGACGAATGGCAGGCGCCGCTGAAAGTAAGGTGCTTGCTCACAGTCAGCTTCATTCAGGTGGAAGCCAAGATTTCTAGTGACCTCTAGCACATTTCTCACCCAAGGATGTGCTTCAACGAAAATGCGGTCATAGTCAGATTTATCGATTCCGCCTTGGATATCAAGGTCTGTCATTACTGCAATTTCTACCTTTCCGACCGTCATCGGGGTATCAATAGGAAGAATAAATGAAAACGGAAATTCATGCTTTTCTCCAGGCTGGATGGTAAAAGAATCCGTCACCCGTAAAGAATAGATGTTCGCATATTTTCTATGCTCTTCATCATCTTTCACAATTACATACTGTGTTTGAATCTTGACATTGATAAAGCGAATCTCCTGAGAGATTTTCCCGCCCTTTGCATGGACAGTTCCCCTTACCTCTTGTCCTGGATAATAAGCGTTTTTCTCCAAAATGGTATCTACTTTCGCTGCACCAATCCCAGCACTTGCCGCTAGCTTTTTAAAAAATGACATGTCCCATCTTCCCCTTTTCATTTTTATCAGCATATATACGTAAGATAGAGGAAGAAAGATTCATTTCATTCATACTTTTGTCCTAATTTTTTTACCTACGAATAGCAAAAAAGCTTATAGAAAAAACATGATTGTTTTCTCTACAAGCTTTTCATCTTACAGGATAATTGCCGCAAGCCAGCCAAACAGAACAAGCGGAATATTATAATAGATAAAAGTCGGGACACAAGTTCCCCAAATGTGGTGATGCTGTCCATCCATATTCAAACCAGATGTTGGTCCAAGTGTACTGTCACTTGCAGGTGACCCTGCATCCCCAACAGCCGCAGCTGAACCAATAATGGCAATGGTAGCCATTGGACTAAATCCTAAGTGTAAACAAAGTGGAACAAAGATGGTCGTGATAATCGGAATCGTGGCAAAGGATGATCCAATCCCCATTGTCACAAGCAGACCAACAAGCAGCATTAAAATCGCCGCAAGACTCTGACTGTTGCCGATAAATTGTGAAGATGCTTTCACAAGCGTTTCAATGTCTCCTGTTTTTGTTAAAACGTTGGCAAAACCAGCAGCCACAAGCATGACAAAGCCGATAAATGCCATCATATTCATTCCAGATGTAATCAGTTCATCTGCTTCATCGCGCTTCATCATGCCAGTCACAAACAAGACGAGCAGTCCTGCAAGCGCACCGAAGATCATTCCTTCCACACCAAGGCTTTGAGACAGATAAAGCTGAACAATCAACGAAACGAGAATAGCAAGACCAGCAAAGAATAGGCTTTTTTTCGTATAAGCCGATTTCTCTACATCTGTTATTTCACGATCCTCATATACTTTCGGCTTTCGATACACAAAAATGGAAACGATCAAACCAAGAACCATTCCCGCTACAGGAATCAGCATTGCATACGGAATATCTGCTAAGTCTACGGTCAGACCCGCTTCCTTCATATTGTCACGAAGCATTCCGTGGAAAATCTGTCCAAAACCGACTGGAAGTAATATATATGGTGCAGTGAGTCCGAAGGTAATGACACACGCTAGCAGTCTGCGGTCAATTTGAAGCTCGTTGAACACCTTTAATAATGGTGGAATTAAGACTGGAATAAAGGCAATATGAACAGGAACGACGTTCTGTGAAAAACAGGAGACGATCAAAATAACAAGAATGATGAGCACTTTCGATAGTGTTTTTCTTCTTGAATCGCCTTCTTTTCCTAAAAGCTTTACCGCTCCTTCAACCATAGCATCTGGAAGTCCTGTTTTCGTCAGCGCCGCAGCAAATGCCCCTAATAGCGCATAACTAATCGCCACTGTTGCATTTCCCCCGAGTCCGTCCGTAAAGGCATCCACTGTTCCTCCCAAGCCTAATCCTCCTGCAAGTCCGCCAGCTAAAGCGCCTAGTGCCAGCGCAATCACGACATTGACCCGCAGTAAGCTTAATATCAACATTAAAACAACCGCTAAAACAACTGCATTCATGGTGAAACCCCCGAAATCCTTTAGTTTACTAATGTAGTAGATAATTAAAGTACCAACGTATGTTAACATAGAAAAAATACTTCGTCAAATGGCGTATGTCCTATATAAAAAAGCCCTGCCATCCGGCAGAGCCTTATCCTTTATTTCTTTCCTTCAAATCGCTCCACAAATGTTGCGAGCGATCTCACCATCACACCTGTTGCCCCTGTTGGTCCAAAACATGAAGAATTTTCGGTTGTTGCGGTTCCTGCAATATCTAAGTGAACCCAAGGTGTATCCTCAGCGAATTCACCAATGAAAGCACCTGCCATGATTGCATGACCATCACGGCCTGGTGAGTTATTGAGATCCGCCATTTTGCTGTTTCGCACTCGTTTTTTATCTTTTTCAGTGATTGGCAGCTGCCAGATCATTTCACCACATTCTTCTGATGCCTCTTTAAACTGAGCATACAGCTCATCGTTATTAGTCATCACACCTGTTGTTTCATTTCCAAGTGCCACAATGACACCGCCAGTTAATGTTGCCACGTCTACAAGGACAGAGGCACCATGCTGCTTCGCATATGTCACTCCATCTGCTAAAACAAGACGGCCTTCTGCATCTGTATTGAGCACTTCGATTGTTTTACCGCTTAGTGACACAATGACGTCATCCGGCTTCATGGCGTCTGCTGAGATCATATTATCGGTTGAGGCAATGACAGCAATGACATTTTGCTCTGGGCGAAGTTCCCCGATAATTTCCATTGCACCTAAAACAGAGGCTGAACCGCCCATATCTGTTTTCATACCGACCATACTAGCTCTTGGCTTTAAAGAATATCCGCCAGTATCATACGTGATGCCTTTACCAACAAGGCCGATGACGTCTGTCCATTCTTCCTTGCCTTGATATTTCAACACGATGAGCTTTGGCGGTTCTGTTGAGCCTCTATTGACGGCTAAAATGCCGCCCATTCCGAGCTCTTCCATTTGTTCTTTATCTAAAATTTCAATCTCAAATTCGTATTTATACGCAAGCTCTGCTGCGTACGAAGCGAGATCAGAGGACGTGAGCATGTTCGGCGGCATATTCACAAGGGTACGTGCCGAATTGACGGATTGTCCGTACACTTCGCCGACTTTCAGACCCGCCTGAATTTCAGCTGTATCATGATCCGTCGTTGCATAAACAAACTCGATGAAACGATCCGGTTCATTTGTTTTATGTTTAAAATCCTGTAATTCATATGTAGCTAAAAGACAGCTTTCAGAAAGGGCATGAGCTGCATCTTGAGCAGGCAGATCCTTTCCAATAAATGTATCCAACAAGACAGAAACCGCTTGCTTTTTATCTTGATGAAGCTTTTTAAATAAATGGGCAAACACTTCTTTTGCCTCTTCAAATGTGTAATCTGATTCCTTCCCAAGCCCGACAAAATAAATACGTTTGATGCCTGTTTCAGGCGATGGGAAAAACTTCGAAAGCTGATTTCGTTTGGAAGAAATATCGCCTTCTTTTAATAATTCAGTGATTCTTCCTTCAAGTAATTCATCCATTTCTTTTGCTTTTCCTGATAATTGGCTCTTTTGAAAAAGTCCAATCGCCACTGTATCTTTATGCTGCCATTCATTTGTCGAGAAAAACATATTTACCACACGCTCCTTCATGAACTCCATTTTTCACATTGGAACTTCTATTATATCAAAATTTGCGTGTCTATACGATCATGGCCAGTCTGTCTTTACTTGATGAACATTTATATTTTCACACGAGGAAGGGCATCATGAAAAAGTGGCGAAAACCGCAATCTATCAGCAATCATGGCTTGCACTTCCATTTCCGGTAACAAAAAAAAGACGTTAGTATGCGAATTTGCTCACCCAACAGCTCTAAATCTTGAAAGGTACAGCCCTATTTATATGTTGATTATCGGAAACCAAGAATTTGAGTATGCACTTTCAAGCTCATTGGTCAGCATAGAAAATAAAAAAGTAGACTTGTAAAGAGTTTACTTTTTTATCATTACTCAAATTATCCGTTTTCTGCGGTTTGAAAGGAATTTATATGTACTACGGTTGTGATATCCATTAATAAAGTAAGGCTCAATATCATCACTTTAAAGTGATTCATCAATTACCCTCCTCTTCTATTCACCACAATTTAGACTTATTATCGCAGATGACAAATTCATAAACATTTATGCAAAAATAAGTAATATGCAGCATGTCTTATGTGATAAGAATCTCTCATTTTTCTCTTAAAGTAGGCTTGATTTTGCGGTATACCGAAAATTTAAATAAAGAGATCATCTGTTCGATTTTAGAATAGTTAGACATGTTAAAATATTGTATATAAATGGTTTTATAGGAATTTGAAGGGAGATTATATGTGGGTGCTTCTATCACTTATGACGTAGTGGCGATCAAACTGAATGAATGGTATTCAGCTATCAAAAAAGATCAAATAACTGATCCTGAATTTTTAAAAGCAAATGTTAAATGACTCTTTGACAGTATGTAAGAAAATCCAACCGTGTTATCTGGTGGATTTTCGACATGACTTAATGCTAAGTTACCTCAAACCTAAGTTATCTAGCCGAGAGTTAGATGAATATATGGTTCAGATCAATGAGCAGAAACATAAGATTGATCAATCATTTCATGAAGACAAAGAACAAATTGAAAAGATGTTAGATTTTTATTTTTATTTTTTTAAAGGAATGCACGAGTTTAGGAAAAAGCAATTTGACGAGGCGACCAGTTCTTATAAATTTGCTGAGAAAGTTCTCCTTGATATTAAAGGGCTTCATTTATTTCTGCAATTTCTTTAGCAGTAGGATATCCCTTTTCTTGGTCTACAGATGACGTTGATTTTGCTGAAGCAAAAGAAACTGATAAAACTAATGAAACAGTATCATTGTTTTTCAAAAGTGAAAATGTTTATGATGCATCTTCAAGTAAAAGTAAGTATCCTTCAGGTATAAAAATTTATAAAGCGTATGTAAAAAATACTGCTGGATTCCATTTTCAACACAGACTAGCTGGTGAATTTCAATTTAAAGGTGGAAAAGTCACTGGAGCAACAAAAGATGTTAATTTGACAGGAGCTATGTATAGTGAATCTCACAATACTTGGATAGATAAACTTGATCCTAGTGTTTGGGTTGTACAAAGTCATGGTACATTTAGAGCTTTTAAATTTCTTTTTGAATACAATACTTATCTAACTGTTAAATTATTAGGCAGCGGGGATTACAGAATAGAAAGAGCAGCTATAGGTTTTTAATTGGAGGGAGAATATATGGTAGTAGTAACATCACCCTTTATTTTTACTTTTTTTATAGTGTTAATAATAGTATTAATTATTAATCTTATATCTTGGACATATCTATCAAAAAGAAACATCAATAAAAAGGAATGGAAATTGTTAGCGTTGTTAGTAGTAATTCAAAGTGTTGTAATAACTTTAGTGTTGAAGTGGTTTTAAATCAAGGGCATCAACAACATATTGAAACATTGAACAGGCTAAAGAGCCTGTTTTTTATTTCTTAATATCACGTATAAAAACATGGCGTCTATTTCAAAATGCTATCAAGAGCGTTCAGATTCGACTCAGAGCACTTTTATTTATGTTCGTGTTTTAGGAAATTGCCTCAAAAACACTTATACGGGATTTAAATGCTTTTCCAATTTTAAAAAACAGTAAACCTATGTGAAGTCTTGAGCTCGTTGGAAAAATTAGAGAATGAGAGGGGGTATCCATACATGGAAGACCTAGCGCTCGAAGCAGCTTGGTACTATAATGAGAATGGGCGTATGGATGAATCTGTAAAATGTATAAAAAGTGATGTACGCCCGAAAACAAATCCAAAGGGGCGACTGTTCATATGAATTTTAAAACGGTTCTTACTTTTTTTTGAGTGCTTCAACATTGCTAGGTGTGATCTCTTTATCATCTGTCGATTTTGATGTAAATTCACGAAAAGCAACTTCTCCAGAATCCACTGATCTTACTGTAAGAAATGCTACAGGGAATATTTTCAAAACTCATGATTTCCGTCTTATCACTTTATCAAATCAGGATTTTCATCTTTTAACTTCCAACGATGAATTTAATATTACTGATTCAAGGGCGATGACTTTTGATGATTCTGTCAGTGCCATTCGTTTTGATACACGTGATTCTAAGTTATCTACTTGATGAATCAAACAGACCTTTAGGGTTTGTTTTTTGTGGAAATAAAATAACACATAATCTAGATAATCTCACAAAAAAATCCCTATCCAATTGGAAAGGGATTTTTTCTGACCATGATAAACATAATTTGTAAATATTTAATAGAGGAAGTAGCCTAGCTCCTTCGTTTTCGTTCCTCATTGGCTTCTTTAATTAACATTAAACCTGATACTCCAAAATGAGTAGTCCTATCTCATACAGATTGATTACTACTTCTACCGACACATAATTCACCTCATTTCAATCACAATTCAATAATCCTTTGCATCCACTCGATTGCCTCGATCAATAATTTGTTTAAATTCTCTTGCCTGTCTTTGTATACTTCTTTATCCCTTTCATCCTTATCAAATAATCTTAAGCCATCCATTTTCACCAACTGAAATTAAGTTGCACCTCGTATTCTTTTAGAAGAACCAATAAATGGTTAGAAACATCAATTTGTTGATTCAGAGCTTCCCAAGCTATTTTGAAAACCTTCTTTTGCTGATCAGTCCAGTTAGCCCACGAAAATCCTGCTTGAATAATTTCTTTTGCAGTTTGTATATTCAAATTCACAACTCCTTTTTTCTTTGTTTTAGCTTATACGTTGTGATCAAATTCAAAGTTTTCTATCAATTGTTCAGACGGCTGAAGCTCCCCTTTTTACAGCATTTTGTATATGTCGCGCTGTTTCTGGATACCGTAAGTTTTACCATCAAGCTCGGTGTTTTCTAACAATCCGACCAATCCTTATTCCACCATAGCGGGAATACTTGGATTAAACAAAACTTAATACAGACTACAGCACTGATAACCCAAACATTCACGTCATCTTTTTTTCAACTACCGCAATCCCCACAATTGTAAGAGCAGCCTGTCCATATTCTCCTCGTTCCACATCTACTTTCTTTAATGTTATAATGAACATGGACTTGGCAGCATTTTTTATTGCTATCATTTTTTCATCTTACTAGGATTATTAGTCCAACATTTCGCACGATATTTTTTCTTATAGAGAGGATGTTTCTTGTTCATGAGCGTACTGACGAATTTTCCGCTGCTTGCCAGCCTTGCAGCCATATTTTTTGCACAATTTGTAAAAGTACCGATTCAATTTATCATTTCTAGACGACTAGATTGGTCGCTCATTACAAGCACAGGCGGAATGCCAAGTTCACACTCCGCAGCAGTAACAGCACTCTCAACAGCAGTGGCTTTAGAGCACGGGATGGGAACATCTATTTTTGCCATTTCCGCCATCTTTGCCATTATTACAATGTTTGATGCGACAGGAGTTCGCAGACAGGCAGGAGAACAGGCAACTGTTCTCAACAAGCTCGTAACAGATTTTAACCGATTTGTTGCCGAAGCAAAGAATTTCCCAAGTGCTGAAGAAAAAGAAAAACAAAAGAAATTAAAAGAGCTTCTTGGTCATAAGCCGATTGAGGTCTTCTTCGGCGGCTTAACAGGGATCTTGCTGACACTCATCTTAGATTATTACTTCATGTAGAAGCGAAAAAGCTTTGGACCTAAACATGTCCAAAGCTTTTTTATTCTTTATTGGCTTGAAACTGCTGACGAAACACTTGCATTGATTCTGCTTCATTGAGCTGATTTAAGTCTTTTTCTGTTAACGTTCCTTCGCCCTTTTTGATGATATACACATCAAGCACCTTTTTGCCCCATTCTCTATACACATCATCAACGGTTTCATAGTATAAATCAAGCTTATGACCTTTAATGGCATTCCCAGTATCTGCAACCACACCGTAACCATAGTCTGGGATAAATAGCACCGTTCCAATCGGAAAAACAGATGGGTCCGCTGCCACTGTTGAATATAAATCACGTTTCACTTTGACACCTGAGTATGTAATGCCATATGCATGATGTTCCTTCGTTTTGCCTGTTGATTCCACACCTGCTGTATAGCCTGTAGCGACAACCTTCTGCTTCGGGTATTCGTCCCAATTAAACGCTTCTTCTAGAGAAACAGCACGCAAGTCGTCACTTTTGAGTGCTAGCGTTTCCTTTTTTTGCTGTTGAAAAAAAGAAGATACTTGCTTGCCCGCATCGGTCTCTTTCACCCATGCAGCTAAATCACTTGGTTCGACTCCAGATATGCCCGTAAAGCTTGTCATCAATGCAAGCATAAAAAGGGCTGTCATGAACAATCGTTTCATCCATGTTTTCATCTCTATTTGTCACTCCTCTACCCATCTATTTGTTTCCAAACCAAATGGAAACTATGCAAAGGAGAAACAAAAAAACCCACTTGCGTGTCCACAAGTGAGTTAAAACATTTGATAGCCTCTTTTTCGAAGTGCATTAATGACAAAACCTGATACGATCGCACCAATCAGGCCGCTCAATAAGATGATGATATCTGCCGCAGCAAGTGAGACAATACGGTCTCCTATCCCTGAAAAAGCGGTGCCTGGTTCTCTTACATAGGCGATCATCTTTTGATTGTTAATAATGAAAAGGCATACAATTGGATATAAAATAGCCATGATCCATGACATTCTTAGCAGCATATTGAGCAAAAAGCCAATGCCGAAGAATAACACGAAAAATAAAATAACTGAAATGATAACGACTGGTAAACTGATCACTTCATCTCCACCCCCAAATATCCCATCATTAGTTTAACTTGGAAATAGAGATGAAGTCAATCAATGGAAAAAGAGATCAATTAACGCTTCTTTCCTGTCCCTTTACATTCCTCACACGTTTCAGATCCACCGAGCAATAACTGAAAATACCCTTTTCCTGAACAATATTGACAGGTTGATGACTTTTCTTTTGTTTGTGCATTCATATTGCTCACTCCTTAATCTAAATTTTCTGATAATTTATCATAACATATTTCGCTGTCCAATACCAAGTAAGAAAATATACCATAAATCATAAAAAAACGTGTATCACGAGGATACACGTTTCAGATTGTTGACAAAGGGCTAAAATGTTCTTTATTTTAGCCCTTTGTCTTCCTTTCAGCGTGATAGAAAACCTTTGCAGTCTAGGAAGGACGAGCACCGGAACGGAGCGAATTTGACATTCGTGAGTACCGGCGCGCAGGCCTGACACCGAATGCGAGGGTTTGTCTACACGCTGAAACGTGTATCACGAGGAAACACGTTTTTTTCTATAACGGTTTAGAAGAACTTGAATTTTCCTTTTTTCAGAACAAGTCCTGGTCCGCCAACCATGAATAATGAACGGTTGTCGATGATTTTCTTCATTGCAGAAGCTTTTGTTCCTTGAAGTTTTTTACCAAACGCAACACCTACAGCGTCGTGTTCACCAAGAGAAGCAACTGTTCCTTTGATGTCTGGCTTAAAGCTTTCAAGAGAACCACCTTTTACTAGTGCTGCAAGGTTTTTCGCTACTGTCTCACCTTGCTGCATAGCAATTTGAGCAGTTGGTGGGTATGGACGGTTGATTTCTTCATTGATAATCAATGAACAGTCACCGATGATGAATACATCATCATTTTCTGGTACACGAAGATCTGGAGACACTTTTACGCGGCCACGCATGTTTTCAAATCCAGCTTCTTCAACGATTGGGTTACCGCGTACACCTGCAGCCCAAACAACAGTTTCAGCTTTGATTTCTTCTGTATCATCATCTTTTCCAACAATGATGCCATCAGGCGTACATTCTTTGATCGCTGTACCGATTTTGAACTCAACACCTTTACCTTGAAGGTAGTTCATCGCATAGTCGATCAATTCTGGATCGAATCCAGGAAGAGCTGTTGGCGCAGCTTCTACACAGATGATACGCACGTCTTTTTGATCAATATCATATTCTTTACAAAGCTCAGGCACACGGTTACCAAGCTCACCAAGGAACTCAATACCTGTGAATCCTGCGCCGCCGACAACGATTGTCAAACGCTCTGGACGTTTTTCAGCGTCCGTATTATACGTCGCAAATTGAAGCTCAATGTGCTCACGAAGCTGACGAGCAGAGTTGATGTTAGAGATTGAGAATGCATATTCTTTCAGTCCTGCAATACCAAATGTTTCAGGAACAGCACCAAGTGCAACAACAAGGTAGTCATAAGAAAGTTCGCCATCAGATGTTACAACTTTCTTCGCATCCTTATCAATGCTTTCAACTGTTGCTTGTACAAAGTTGACACGGGAACCGTTAATCACATCTTTGATTTGATAACGACAGCGGTCATGATGAAGTGTACCTGCACTTGCTTCATGAAGCCATGTTGTTTCGTAATGATAATTATGCTTGTTCACAAGAGTAATGTCCGCATCATTTGTGCCAAGCTGTTTTGTTAATCTTGTTACAGTCATTAATCCGCCATAACCTGCACCTAATACAACGATTTTCGGTTTATTCACTGGAATCACATCCACCTTTTTTAAATTTGCTGTAAAACGGATAAAGAATTACATATCGTTATTCTCAACCGCTTTGCGGCATTTTATGAAATTTAAACAAAAAATAAGTATGTGAAAATCTGAACTTTCACCTACATAAAACGAAAGCATTTGACCGTATCCGACAAAAATTCATAAAAAATTAATATTTAGTTCCCTTAACAATAATAGCGAGTTCTGCTCCAATTTTCAAGGCTTTATCCTGAAAATCCTCATGTTAAACGGTCTTTCTCACTTTTTTCTCTTTTTCAATGCGACAGCATCAAAAAACGACAAGTTTTTCAAAACAAGTCAAACGACGATATGTGGTATGATATGATATAGTGATAACAATTTTCATTTGGGAGGATTAAAGGAATGCAAGAAGATTCTAAGGTATATGACATTACCGTTATCGGGGGCGGCCCAGTTGGGTTGTTTACTGCGTTTTACGGAGGCATGAGACAGGCAAGTGTGAAAATCATTGAAAGCCTTCCTCAGCTCGGCGGTCAACTATCCGCTCTTTACCCTGAAAAATATATTTATGATGTGGCTGGTTTCCCAAAAATCCGCGCACAAGAATTGGTTGATAACTTAAAGGAACAAATGGATAAATTTGATCAAACCATTTGCTTAGAGCAGGCAGTTGAAACAGTTGAAAAGCAGGCAGATGGGATCTTTAAACTTGTCACAAATAAAGAGGTTCATTATTCTAAAACAATCATCATCACAGCTGGTAACGGTGCATTCCAACCGAGAAAGCTTGAATTAAGTGCAGCAGAATCATTTGAAGGAAGTAATCTGCACTACTTCATTAATGACCTAAACCAATTTGCAGGCAGACGTGTGGCCATTCTTGGCGGCGGAGACTCTGCGGTGGATTGGGCACTTATGCTAGAGCCAATCGCAAAAGAAGTATCCATCATTCACCGCCGCGATAAATTCCGCGCACATGAGCACAGTGTAGAAAACCTGCACAACTCGAAAGTCAATGTGCTGACTCCATTTGTGCCAACTGAGCTCATTGGTGAAGACCGCATTGAACAGATCGTGCTCGAAGAAGTCAAAGGCGACAAAAAACAAGTGCTTGATGTGGACGATGTGATCGTCAACTTCGGTTTCGTTTCCTCCCTTGGACCAATCAAACAATGGGGCCTTGAAATCGAAAAGAACTCCATCGTGGTGAAATCTACTATGGAAACAAACATTGAAGGCTTCTATGCGGCAGGAGACATCTGTACGTATGAAGGAAAAGTCAAATTGATTGCAAGCGGCTTTGGTGAAGCACCAACTGCTGTCAACAATGCGAAAGCTTACATGGACCCGAAAGCCCGTGTACAGCCACTTCATTCCACAAGCTTATTTGAAAACAAATAAGAACGGATCAAAAAAGGAGTTCCCACTCGCGGAACTCCTTTTTCGTTTATTTAAAAATCCCAATATAGGCATTTGCCATTCCAAGCACCATTGCAGCAAGCAGTACCACAACAATCCCTGCCACAATCAAAATGACCCGATCCTTCACCCGTTCCCTTTTCGGAAGCGGCTTCTCAATCCCGCAAGCTGGACACGTTTTGGAACGATACGGAATCAGTTCATGACAGTTCCTGCAATTGATTTGTTCACTCAAACCTCAGCAACCTCTTTTCTGACTACAGTTTATGTTTGGTTCTCATGATACTCTTTTCGAGTGGAAATAGCCAGTTGTTCGGGCAAGCTGTAACAAAATTGAGCGATTTACAAATTGTTTTAGAAGGAATGGAATCAATGAAGGTTTAATTTGTTCAACCGATATAGGGAGTAGAAGATTGTAATGAAGGATAGGTGGAAAGATGATAAAGCGTTTCATGATTAGTTTGAGCTTGTTACTGATGATTGGCGCTCAGTAGAAGTGTTTGCCAAAGACTATAACAAACATTTTGCTCAATTTGCAGCAGGATTGAATATGGATGTTGATCAACTAGAGCCTTTTTTAAAGCGTGTATCCACTTCGGTTTTGGATTCTGGTTTGAGTGATCAAGAAATCAAACAGATATTCTACAAAGTTCAAAAGATGAATAAAAACAATGAAACGAAAAAAATGGGCATATTTGAAGTGGTGTACCATGAAAAACCAGTAAAGATTAAAATTGAAATTGAAGTCCATGTGGAAGATGGCAATAAAGAAGTGGTGATCTATATGTTTAGCACCCAAGAGTTGGTGGATGTCTTGGATAAAGAACTTTTGAGCTATATAAAAAGAAATGCGGGATGAGTGTTTTTTTGGTCACCTTTCCTCTTCAAACAAAAAGCCTCCTCAATCGTGTTGTTTACAAAAACAAACGAACAAGGAGGCTTTTTATTATCCATGATCAGTTGTTAACACTCTTCAGGCGTACCGGTATTCGTCGCTGTTCTAAAAGAAGAACCGCATCCGCATGACGCGATGGCGTTCGGATTGTCAATCGTGAAACCGCCGCCCATTAGTGATTGTTTAAAATCTATGATGGTTCCGTTCATGATATCGAGGCTTTCGGAGTCGACAAGGACCTTTATGTCGTGCTGCTCGAACTGCGTGTCTTTCTCTGAGACTTCATGGTCAAAGCCCATGCCGTACGAAAGACCGCTACAGCCGCCACCTTTTACGCCCACTCTCAGGAACGCATTTTCTTCTTCGTGTTCTTTCATCATATCTTTAATCTGCAGTGCAGCAGCTTCTGTAATGGTTACTGGTGTACTCATGATCATCCCTCCTTTTGACTGGATGTTTCTTTTTCAATTATAAACGTGATGATGCCTTTTCTCAAATAAATGGATTAGAGATAAAATGTGCCGTCACAAATCGTTTCAGCAGGTCCTGTCATGAGTACGTGGTCATTGTCTTTCCAGCGAATCATGAGATCCCCGCCTGCTAGATGAACTATCATGTCCGTTTCCTTTTTCGCCTGACCATTCACAATCGTGGATACAGCCGCAGCGCAAGCCCCTGTTCCGCAGGCCTGGGTAATGCCTGAGCCTCTTTCCCACACACGAAAATGCAGTTCTGTTTCACTCACGATTTCAACAAATTCTACATTGACGCCTTCTGGGAACATGTCGTGTTTTTCGATAATTGGCCCAAGTGTATCAAGCGGCGCTTTTTCAATGTCCTCTAAATAGAAAACGATGTGCGGGTTTCCCATCGAAACGGCCGTTCCATTTAAATTCGCAGGGCCAAAATCAAGCGGCTCATTAATCGTTGTGCTGGCCGGTTCACCAAGCATCGGCATCGCTTCTTTTTCAAAGCGTGGTTTTCCCATATCTACTGTGACTAACTGGACGTGACCATCCTGTACATGAACCGTAGCTTCAACGAGTCCTGACAATGTTTCAATCTGGAACGTTGTGTCTGTCACAATTTGATGCTCATACACATATTTTGCGACGCAGCGCAGCCCGTTACCGCAATTTTTCCCCTCTGATCCATCATTATTGAAAATGCGCATCTTCACAGGTGCCACATCTGATGGACAAATAAGGATCATCCCGTCAGAACCGATTCCTGTATAAACAGAAGAAACGCGAATCGCAAGCTCTGATAACTGCTCTTCTGGAAGCTGTTCCTTCATCTGATTGACGTATATATAATTATTTCCTAGTCCGTGCATTTTCGTGAATTGAAATGATGTCATGAGCTTCCTCCAAAAATGTTGTTTCTTTATAGTATAAAAGGAGTCGATTCAGGAGACAATCTTATCATCCCCCGTTTTTCATACATAGAAGCTCTTTGCTGCCATGGCAAAGGGCTTTTATTATGCATATGCCTCTTTTTTTCTCGTGTGATGCTTCATGTTGATGATATTTTATTAGCATAACATATTGGATGCGCTTTCTATAAAATCTCCTTGAAAATGGAAGCTGAATGTATGAAAAAAATGCACCTCATGACCCATGTGGTGCATTTAAAACATGTCGTTTTCCTCTATAAAAGCATAAATACGCTCGACTAGCTGCTCTGCATTTTCTCCTGAAACAAATTCTCCATTCACAAGTGCAAATGGGGAGTCCATACATTTGCCGCAATAGCTTAAACAGCCGTATTCCATTACGTCTAGGTTTGGGTCTTTTTCAAGTTTCTCTTTTGCTTCTTGAGACCCTTGTGCAAGATTGCTTACACAAAATTCGATCAGTGGAAACACTGTGCTTCACCTCACATTGCCTTACCATCCTACCGAAATTCCTCGTATTAGTCAAAATATGAGCTTCATCTGTATCGTTACGCCTATTCCTCATAAAATGTTTTACTATTTAGGACTAACTGATGAATATGTAGGTTATTTTGAAACAATTATTGTGGTTTCACAGTAAATTCGATATAATTTTATTTGGTATTTTAACTTAAAGTTTTTTAGTATAAGTGTTTTTCAATGTCTACGGGGAAAAGGAGAATCGTCATGAAAAATTTAGTCTTGATCGGCGGAGGTTACGGGAATATGCGGGTTCTCCACCGCTTATTGCCAAATCAATTACCTGATGATGTCACTATCACATTAATTGATCGAAATCCTTACCACTGTTTAAAAACAGAATATTATGCACTCGCTGCTGGAACGATCTCTGATCATCACATTCGAGTATCCTTTCCAGAGCATCCGAAGCTTGATATTCAATACGGGGAAGTAGAAAAAATTGATATTGAAAACAAACAGATTTTATTCAGCGACCGTGAACCTATTCCGTATGATGATACGGTGATTGGACTCGGCTGCGAGGACAAGTATCATAATGTCCCTGGTGCGAAAGAACATACATACAGCATTCAAACCATTGATCAGTCAAGACATGCGTATAACAAATTAAATAATTTGAGCGCAGGTGCAACGGTTGGCATCGTCGGTGCTGGACTTAGCGGGGTAGAGCTAGCCAGTGAACTAAGAGAAAGTCGTACTGATTTAAACATTATTCTTTTTGACCGCGGAGAGCTGATTTTATCGAGCTTCCCAAAAAGATTAAGTTTGTATGTGCAAAAATGGTTTGAAGAAAATGACGTAAAGATCATTAACTGTGCCAATATTACAAAGGTTGAAGAAGGTTTTGTTTACAACCATGATGACGCCATTGAAGCAGAGGTCATCGTGTGGACAGCAGGCATTCAACCAAGCAAAGTGATAAGAGACATGAATGTTGAAAAGGACGCACAAGGCCGTGTCGTATTAACTCCTCATCACAATCTCCCTGGAGATGAGCATGTATATGTCGTAGGTGACTGCGCAAGTCTACCGCATGCACCAAGTGCACAGCTTGCTGAGGCGCAGGCAGAACAAATTGTTCAATCTCTACAAAAACGCTGGAAAAACGAGCCGCTTCCTGAGGCTTATCCACAGTTTAAGCTAAAAGGTGTTTTAGGTTCTTTAGGGAAAAAAGCCGGCTTTGGCTTAGTGGCAGATCGTCCACTTGTTGGCCGGGTGCCTAGACTCCTGAAATCTGGACTCCTTTGGATGTACAAGCATCACAACGGCTAAAATGATGTGAATTTTTTCTCAAAGCTCCTTCATGACGAGGGAGCTTTTTTCTATGAAACGGCATGTGCCGATGAACGGGTCCATTTGATCGGAGCAAGGGCAAGGATGCAGTCTTTACGAAAGGTTCTCATCGTCTTCTTCGATAAACAATACGCTTGAATGACCAGATCCGTTTGACGGTGTACAATGATTTTTCTCTTCGTGCACTCTCCGTTTTTCTTCATATAAATCATCTCGATCGGCATTTGCTGATGAAGAGATTGTTTCAGTAAATAATTCATGATGCTCACGCTCCTTTCACTTTATTATAATCGAACAAACGTTCTTTTTCAATACACAAAGGAACGTTTGTTCGATTTATTTCTCAAAAAAAAGAACAGCTTATTCACTGCTCTCCTTGTACCCGTATTTCTCCATTTCTTGATAAATGTCTTTTAATTTCGGATTGCCCTCTCCAACAATTTGATCCTCTACTAAGACAAGCGGATAAAAGAATTCATCATCAAGAATTCGTTCAGATAATTCCTTTTGGTGTTCGTTTTCTGGCGGGTGCTCAATATCAATATAGGTGATGCGAAACGGCTGATTCGGATATTTTCGTTTTAACGCTGCATCTAACCACTCAAACGTATCTTTTGAAGAAGGCAGATTCACGCAGCTAGCGCACAGGACATCTCTTCCATATACATAAAGATCGACGGTTTTATTCATTTGACAAGCCCCCTATTCTTCCTTCATTTTAGCTGACTTTTCTGTATGAAAAAAGTCAAAATCACTTTTTGTTTCAAGATGAGATTGTGCTATAATGAAAAGGAAACTTTGAAACCAATCAATAGATTTTTATCGTCCAGATGAATATAATGGTGATATGTTGTGAAAGGAGCGATTATATCTAATGACTGAAGTCGAAATGCAAGACCAAGTACAGGAAGTACTGGACAAACTTCGTCCATTTCTATTACGTGATGGCGGAGACTGTGAGCTTGTAGACATTGAAGATGGCATTGTGAAATTACGTCTTCTTGGTGCATGCGGCAGCTGCCCAAGTTCAACCATTACATTGAAAGCCGGTATTGAGCGTGCATTATTAGAAGAAGTACCTGGCGTTGTAGAAGTTGAACAGGTTTTCTAATTCATATATGACATGAAAACGACCCGATCTGGGTCGTTTTTTATTAGGTCAGCTTTTCTCTAAACCATTCCTGAATAAAGGTCAGTCTTTGAATACGCTGCCCTGGGTGGCCGCTTCTGGATAAATCATGAGATGCTTTCGGGAATTTGACCAATCTCGTGTCTTTCCCAAGCTCCTTTAATGCCACAAAAAGCTGCTCCGCTTGATCAACTGGGCAGCGATAATCTTCATCGCTGTGCAAGATGAGAAGCGGTGTGTTCATCTGCTTCACATATTTTAGCGGTGAACGATCCCATAGCTTATCAACAGAATCATAAATATCCCCATCAATCTGCCACCTTGTAAAGAAATAACCAATATCACTGATGCCATAAAAGCTAATCCAGTTTGAAATGGAACGCTGCGTGACAGCTGCACGAAAGCGGTCTGTCTGGCCGACGATCCAGTTGGTCATAAAACCGCCATAACTGCCGCCTGTCACTCCGAGTCTTGTTTCATCAAGGAAATCATAGGCTTTGAGCACATGCTCAACAGCCTGCATGACATCGTCATAATCAACGTCACCATAGCTCCCTCTCACACGGTCGGTAAACATCTGGCCATATCCATGACTGCCATGTGGATTGATATACACAATGGCATAGCCTTCAGAGGCGAGCATTTGAAATTCATGAAAATATGTATGACCATACATCGCATGCGGTCCGCCATGAATTTCTAGAATGAGTGGATATTTCTTCCCCTCTTCCATTTTGGAAGGCTTCATAAACCAGCCATGTACCTCGTCTCCCTCTTTTGACTGAAAGGAAAATGGTTCAGGTTCGGATACGACATGCTCCTTTAGAAAGTCATGATGCTCAAACGTGATTTGCTTTAGTTCTGACTCCCCTAACGTAAGCTCGTACAGCTCACTTGGTGAGATAGATGAAAGACGGCTGAGCAGCAGTTTGGATTCATCTGGATGAAGGCTGAAATTGGTGATATGTTCCGCCTCTAATCGAACAGGGTAGGCTAAACCTTCAATAGAGAAATAATAAATCCCTGTACTGCCCTGATCGGAAACAAGACTATAAAACCCTTGGCTGTCCTTTGTCCACTGAGGAAGCTGATTGACCTCTCCCATCACGCTATCTCCTGCCATACAGTTCCCCATATACATATCAAGCATTTCTGACAGCTGGACCGCCTTGTCTTCCTTCAGATCATGCAGCCATAGTGATGGGAAGGTGGCATTTTGAAATTCACGCTCATGTCCAATGTACAAAAGGCTCTCTCCATTTGGAGAAAATGATACGGTTGAATAAGCGCCGTTTGATTGTGTGACCTTCTTTGTCGTTCCATCCTCTAATGACAGGAGACACACATCACTTATGTAAGGTGTCTGTGCATGTAATTGAATATAGGCAAGCCATTTTCCGCACGGAGAGGCTGTATGATTCATATGATGAACCTGCTCGCTCGTAACAGGCTCTACCTCTCCTGAATGGATATCCACTTTCACAATTTGCGTGAGACGCCCATCTAAAAAACCTTTTCCATCTGCTTTATAGGTCAAATCGTCATATATCACCGGAGCAAAGTCATCTCGCTCTTCCTTTTTTTCATCATGAATAGATTCTGATTGTTTCAATGATACAGCCGCATAAATGAAAGCTCCATCTGGTGAAAAGACAGGATGAGATACGCCATACGGAATCGTCGTTAAAGTACGCACGCCGCCTCCTTCGCTCTTGATGAGTGCGAGCTGAGGAGCTTCCTTTGGCTTTTGCAAAATAAAAGCAAGCTGACTGCCGTCTTTTGACCAAGTTGGCTGATGATGCTTTCCATCCTCAAATGTCCATTGCGCCAGTTCCTCTGTGTCTTCATCTCGAACCCACAAATGGATATGGTAATCGTCCTTTTTCTCATTCACAGTGACTTTTGTAAAAACTGCTCTTTTCCCATCTGGTGAATAAATCGGATGAGAAACAGAAACAATCTTCGTCAAATCTTCTGCCGTCATCAATTTCTTCATGAATGTATCTCCCCCTTTTATGCTTAAAAAATAGTTCGATCCTCTAAATAATAATCCCTGCTTCTCCTGATAAAAACAAGGATAAAAAAAGAACGTGCGCCTAATCCGCACGTTCTACACTTGATTGACAGGATGATGCTCCACGACGACCCCTTCTACTGGTACCGTCAGCAAATCGACTTCGCAATGCGGGAAATTTTGGGCAAGCTGCTCTTTCAGTGCTTCACCCTTCCCTTTTTCAACTAGAGTGAGAATTGTCGGCCCTGCACCGCTTAATGCCGTACCATACGCTCCCTTTAGCGAAGCGACATGCTCCACCTTCGATAGCTCTGGGACAAGCATGGTGCGATAAGGCTGATGAAACAAATCTTTATTCATCATTTCTCCAACAAGCGGCCAGTTTTGCGTCATTAATGCGGCAACAAGTACGTTGCTCACGGCACTCGCACTGACGGCATGCTTATAGGAAAAATCCTCTGGCAGGACATCACGGGCATCCTTTGTCAGCACTTCATAAAAAGGAATCACGACAACGACATCTACATCCACATGCTGCACTTTGACGGCATGTGTCTTGTCTTCTTCATGAAGTCCGATCAGTAAACCACCGAATAAAGAGGCACCGGCATTATCCGGATGACCTTCTACCTCACTTGCAAAAAAGAGCTTCTGATCATCCGTCAAGTTTAATGCAAGAAGCTGATTGGCGAGCTCAATAGCGGCCACGATGGCAGCTGCACTGCTACCCAGTCCCCGTGCCAATGGAATATCACTCCACACTTTGACATGAACAGGCGGGAGTGTTTTTCCAAAGTCATCTGCGACCTTTTTAGCTGTTTGATAAATCAGATTGTCGGTGCCTGATGGAATTCCAGCTACGACATCTGTTTCTGCTTCAAACAGCCAGCTATCATGGTCATAGACCGATAGCTTTAAATAGCGGCTGAGCGCCATTCCAACTGAATCAAAGCCTGGTCCTAAATTGGCAGTGCTTCCCGGTACTGTGATTGAAAAAAGCATGGAGGCTTCACTCATACGCGTGCGGCCTTTTCTAAGTGTTCAAGAATTTGATCTTCGTCTGCATCGAGTGTGACCGGCTTGATTTGTGAAATATCAATGGCCGTATTCGGATCTTTCAGTCCGTTACCTGTTAATACTGCAACCACTTTACTGCCTGGCTTGATTTCTCCAGATTTCACCTGCTTTAACACGCCCGCAATAGATGCACATGAGCCCGGTTCTGCAAACACACCTTCTTCACGTGCAATCAATTGATACGCATGAAGAATTTCCTCATCTGTCACTTCATCAATCTTTCCGTTTGATTCATCTGCGGCGGCCACGGCTTGTTTCCAGCTCGCTGGATTTCCAATACGGATGGCAGTTGCCACAGTTTCTGGCTGCTCAATCACTTCATTTCGAACGATCGCTGCTGCACCTTCTGCTTCAAAACCACGCATAACAGGCAGTCCAGTTCCTTTTTTCTCATGATATTCCTTGAAGCCTTTCCAGTAGGCCGTGATGTTCCCTGCATTTCCAACAGGAATCGCCAGTACGTCCGGTGCAGAGCCGAGCTGCTCACAAATTTCAAATGCCGCTGTCTTTTGTCCTTCAATTCGATAAGGATTGACAGAGTTAACAAGGGCAATCGGCGCTTTTTCACAGATGCTGCGGACAATTTTTAGTGCATCATCAAAGTTTCCGTCAATGGCAATGATCTCTGCTCCGTACATGACAGCCTGTGCGAGCTTACCGAAGGCAATTTTCCCGTCTGGAATGATGACGATACATTTCAAATCAGCACGGGCTGCATAAGCTGCTGCTGCTGCAGAGGTATTCCCTGTCGAAGCACACATGATCGTGTCATTGCCTTCTTCTTTTGCCTTTGCAACGGCCATGACCATTCCTCGATCCTTGAAAGAGCCTGTTGGATTGACGCCTTCTGTTTTCACATGCAGCTCAATCCCCAGCTTTTCTGAAAGCTTAGCGAGATGGATCAGCGGTGTATTCCCCTCATTTAATGTTAGTTTAGGTGTAGATTCGTTTACTGGTAAGAATTCTTGAAATTCTTCAATGAGTCCATTCCATTTCATCAGCTTAAACCGTTCCCTTCTACTCGGTACGTGCTCTTCACTTGAACCACCACGTCGAGATCGTTTAATTTTTGCAGGATATTTGAGAAATCTTCTTCTGAGGTCTGATGTGTAATAATCACAATTTCAGCCAGCTCATCATGTCCTTTTACAGGAAGCTGAAGGATCTTTTCAAAGCTGATGCCTCTTTCAGAAAAAATAGATGTAATACGGGAGAATGCCCCGACTTGATCTCTGACATGAATTCTTAAGAATTGCTGAGCAAATACTTCGGATGGTGTTTTGATCTTCTTTTCAAACTCCGGTGCGATAAATCCGCTTCCGTTCACGCCAAGGCGCATGTTTTTCATCACTGCAACTAAGTCTGATACAACAGCTGTTGCCGTTGGCAGACTTCCTGCTCCAGGTCCGTAAAACATCGTTTCCCCTACAGCACTTCCGTATACATACACCGCATTGAATTCATTGTTGACGGATGATAGTGGATGATGATCAGGAAGTAAGGTTGGCTGGACACTGACCTCCACTTTCTCTCCGTCTCGCTGGGCAATTCCGATCAGCTTCATTGTATAGCCGAATCGCTTACTGAAATTAATATCCTCATCAGAGATGTCAGAAATACCTTTAACCTTTACGTCCTCTAAATCCACATTCATGGAAAAGCCGAGTCTTGCAAGAATCGCCATTTTCCTTGCCGCATCCAGTCCTTCTACATCAGCTGTCGGGTCTGATTCTGCAAAGCCCAAGTCCTGAGCTTCCTTTAAAACATCCTCATATGCGCTTTTATCGACATTCATTTTCGTTAAAATAAAATTCGTTGTACCGTTGACAATCCCCATCATCTTAGTGATTCTGTCAGAGGCGAGTCCTTCCTCCAGCGTACGAAGAATCGGAATTCCTCCGGCAACACTTGCTTCATAATAAAGATCACAGCCATTTTCTTTCGCTACATGTAAAAGCTCCGTACCGTAAAGCGCCATTAAATCTTTATTGGCTGTAATGACATGCTTCTTCTCATTCAACGCATCTATTAAATATTGTTTTGTCTCTTCAATGCCGCCCATCACTTCAATAATGACGTCGACTTCTGGATCTCTAATCACATCGTAGACTTCAGTTGTGAAGACCTCTCTTGCGACATCCACATCTCTTTTTTTATCGGGATTGCTCACAAGCACTTTTTTTATTAATACCGGACAGCCGATTTGGTGCATTAATTTATCCTGATGATCTTGGATAATCTTTACGACACCGCTCCCCACTGTTCCTAATCCTAGTAGCCCAACTCGAATTGCCTTCACCTGAAATTCCACCTTTCTCCGTAAATGTCTTCTCTAAAAAGACATTTGTTAACCTAACACAGACATTCAATGTACACACATTATAAAGGGGTATCCTCATTTTGACAAGGTAATAAAATAAGAGATTGTCAGAATGAAACCGCTTAACAGCTATTTATATCAAGATTCTATATTTTCAAAATATTTTTGTCAGAAAAGCTCCCGAAAGCCGGGAAGCCCTATATTATGAACGAACCGGCGTTTTAGCCTGCTCACCTTGTAAGACAAGCGCTATATTTTCAGCACATAAACGCATCATCGTTTTTCTCGTTTCGATACTAGCACTTCCAATATGAGGGAGAACTGTGACGTTACGTAATGTCGTTAATGGATGAGACGAACTGACAGGTTCCTTTCTAAATACATCCAGACCGGCGCCTGCAATTTTCCCTGTCGTGACAGCCTCATATAAAGCATCCTCATCCACAGTTTGTCCTCTTGATACGTTAATGAAATAAGCAGAGTTCTTCATCAGATCAAATGCTTTTGCATTAAACATGTCTTTCGTTTCCGGCGTTAACGGTGTCAGACAGACGATGAAATCAGACTGCTTGAGCAGTTTCTCAAAATCCGCATAGATCACACCGAGCTGCGCTTCTGCCTCTGGTTTTCTTGAACGATTATGATAAAGAACATTCATATTAAAGCCCTTGGCCCGCTTGGCAAGTGCGGTTCCAATACTTCCCATGCCGACAATCCCAATCGTTTTGTGATGAACATCAGCACCAGCAAGAAGAAGCGGTCCCCAGCCTGTCCAGTTTCCATCCTTAATCCAATCACTCGCCTCGACAATTCGTCTAGCTGACGCCATCAAAAGAGCAAAGGCTAAATCAGCCGTCGATTCTGTTAAGATGTCAGGTGTATGACATACGGTGATTCCGCGATTTTTGGCTGCTTTTAGATCAATATTGTCATAACCAACAGCAAGATTTGAGACCACCTTGACATTCGGGGCTTTTGATAAAAGGGACTCATCTATTTGATCTGACAGCATGGTGAGAAGCGCATCCGCTTTAGCTGCTTGTGTTTCTAACTCTTCTCTTGGACACGGCTCATCCTCGCTCGGCCACATCTCAACATGAGCGACTTCTTTTAATGGTGTAAGTGATGCTTCATCCAGCTTTCTTGTGATATAGACATACGGTTTCGTCAAGAAGAACACTCCTTTAATCGATTTCTTTAAGCATAACGAAAAACGTCTCAAGAGAAAAGAGACGTTTCGTCTGTTCACTGAAACTTCAAATCAGCAGATGGCTGAATCCAGCCAATGGCGGGAATGGGGCTTTCGCCGCTTCGCATGGCACTCATTTCTTGAAAGACCTTCAGAAAGTATTCATAGCGATTGGCATCATTTAAGACGTAATCTAACCGCTCTTCATAATATGCCTTTTCATTTTCTCCAGACATGTAGTAACCTTCCACAATTTCAAAATAATGAAGCGGGAACAACAAGCGGCTATATAATAAACGCTTTGAAAAGGAGGAAAGAGGTGTCACCTGCTCATATTGCTGAAGAAAGGAAAAGCCTTCATCAATTAAATCTTCCTTATGCTGGACAAAGGTTTCTCTTAAGTATTCGGCAATATCACGGGTTGGATGATCAAAGACCCAATCCACAGGCAAACGAAGCGGCTGCTCATGAGGCCATGTCATCCGTGAAAAGCGCTGATGACAGACAGTGCCTGAGTCACCTTCCTTCGGTTCATCATCAAGCTCAGTATCTACTAAATATTGAATGGAATTTTCCGTTAATCCTAGATAATACGGGAACGATTCAATGAATTTTTTTTCAAACCGTTCCAGCGGTTTTTGATGCATTTGCTGCATCCAAAAGCCTTCGAGCTGATCTAACCGTTTTGCCCACAATTCCTTCCAAGCGCCCACACGTTTTGTTTCCGATACCTCATATGGAAACCCTCTTCCCCTGACATGAAAGGCTGCCAGCTCTGACGCATGCTGAATGGATCGACTTGAAATCGGCGGTGCAGCTCTTAATAAAGCGTACAGCTCCTTTCCATGGGTAAAAGTGGACTTCTCTTCATTTGTTAATTCAAACACAGCAACGTATGGGTCTCCGGCATTCAGTAAATACTGACTGATATGATACAACTCTGTGAGCTCTTCTTCACGCAAATGAGACACAGGAACAATGAGGAAGAGAGCGTTCGCCGTTTGAAAGCTTTGGTAACTGCCATAGGGCGTAAATTGACGAACATCAATACCAAATGTGTGATAAATGGTTTCTTTCATGTTTTCACCTGCGTTCATATGAATCAATCTCTTATCATATCGTAGTCGCAGGTTAAGGGATTTATGAATACTATTTACTATCCGAAGCTTTTTACACGTTGTGGACAAATTACGAGGATTGGGTGAGGAATACATGCCGCATCATCATGAGATGAACGAAGTAGAAAAAACAGCAAGACGCCGTTTACAAGAACGAGGCGTAACCATTCAAGATATAGCAGACCTTGTCTACTTTTTACAGGAAAAGTATCATCCTGGCTTAAACATGACAGAATGCATCCACAATGTGGAGCGTGTCATTGCAAAACGTGAAGTCCAAAATGCGATATTAACGGGCGTCGAACTCGACGTACTGGCCGAGCAAAAAAAGCTGACCGAGCCGCTGCAATCCATTCTTGAAACAGACGAAAGCCTGTATGGCGTTGATGAAATTTTGTCCTTTGCGATCGTTAATATTTATGGTTCGATCGGCTTTACGAATTACGGATATATCGATAAAGAAAAACCAGGAATTCTCGGAAAACTCAACGATAAATCCACAGGCGAATGCCACACCTTTTTAGATGATATTGTTGGGGCGATTGCTGCTGCAGCATCAAGCAGACTGGCACATAGTGCGAAAAATGCGGAATAAAGAAAAAGAGGACGCGCGCATAACGCTTGTCCTCTTTTTCTTTATGATAATCGCTCGATCCAATCAGATAACGAGTCAATGACATAGGTTGGCTGCTTTTCATACTGCTGAAGCAGCTCTTTTGTTGTCACACCTGTATGGACGAGTAATGTGTCCATTCCTGCATTCATTCCTGCCATAATATCCGTATCATAGTTATCACCGACCATGAGCGTTTCAGACACATCTGTCCCAAGCACACGCATCGCTTGTTCCATAATAATGGATTCTGGCTTTCCGATAAATGTTGGCTGAACCGTTGTCGTGACGGTCAGTACAGATGTTAACGAGCCGTTCCCTGGCAAAAGCCCTCTTTCTGTTGGAATGGCAATATCACCATTTGTTGAGACAAATTGTGCGCCTTGACGAATGGCAATCGCACCTACTGCGAATTTTTCATATGTAATGCCGCGGTCAATTCCAACAACAACGAAATCAGCGTCTTCCTGACCAAACGTCAGCCCTTTTTCTTCAATGGCCTGTTTGATTCCTTCTTCACCGATGACATAAACAGACGCGTCTTTCTTTTGTTCAGCAATATAATTTGCTGTCGCCATACTTGTTGTAAACACTTGTTCTTCAGTTGCTGGAATATCGAATGAAACGAGTTTTTCTGCTACCTGCTTCGGCGTGCGCGACGAGTTATTCGTGACAAACAAGTAAGGAATGTTCAACTCATTTAACTTTTGAACAAATTGACCTGCTTCTTCAATCTTTTCTGTTCCTTTATACATTGTCCCGTCTAAATCAATTAAATAGCCTTTGTATTTCATGATGTTCACAACTCCAATGGTTTATTTGAATGCTGATACTGGGCCAAGTTCCTGCTCCAAGTAGGTGCGGATGCGGCTTGGAAAGACCTCTAGCGCCTGCTCTACCTCGCTGATCACCTGCAATAGGTCATGATGAACCACTTCCTGATATTGCTGTACAAGTGTTTTGCGGGATGAGACAAGCTTTTTCAGCTGACTGCCTTCCTCTTCTGGTACAACCTTTTCATCAACAAGGATATCCATGATGTCATCATAGCTTCCTGGATCACGCATAATAAAGCCATCAATCATGTCATTTCCTGTATCAAGAATACATTCGACGAGCAAATGGACAATTCGTTCCAGCGCTTTTTTCTCTAAAGGACTTGTCCATGTTTGATGACTGCGCATCAACTCATATTGCTCCTCGAAAAAACGTAATGTTTCTTCAATCTTTTTTCTGTCTACGAAATACATCATGACGCTCCCCTTTGCGTTATTTTCTAATTCGTTTTAAGACAAAATAGGCACAGCCAAAGTTACAGTATTCATAAATATATTCATCTAGTGTGCTGATTTTTGTGTCAAATGTGGCCTTTTGGTTTTGGTCATCAAAAAACCCCTTCAGCCTCAGCTGATTGTAGCCCCAGTCCCCTACAATATAATCATACTTATTTAAAATATCTGAGTATCTTGCTTTAAACGCTTCTTCATTAAATCCGTCTTTGATATCTCTTACAAGATCAAAGGTAGCATTCTGAATGACGATCATCTTCTCACCTCTTTTTAAACGATCCATCTTTAATGATAATTCATTGGAAGAACTCCATCAATTGCTAAAGCATGTTTTTTCTGTTTTAGCCGAAGCTAAAGAAAAAAGGAGGTCACATTTATGAAGAAACAACTAACAGCCGCGATTCTCCTCAGCATGCTTTTAGGCGGGTGCGGCTTTCAATCAGGTATGAACCGGCAAGTGGATGAAGATTCTTCAAGTAAAACCATCCGTCTGTCAGATCGTCATGAAGGAAATAATTCCAACATGCCAGAAGCAGACACAAGTAGAGCAGGATATGTTCGTTACCAGCGCCAGCAAGTAACGGATCAGAAAGAAAGAACACCTGCTTTAAATCGTGAACATCTCGCCCACGTCATTACAAGTTTAACTGTCCAGCTGCCAAACATCAAAGATGCAGCCACACTTGTGACAGATGAGGATGCACTAATCGTGTATCGAACAGGAAACAAAAACCGTGATGAATCTGCCGATCAAGTAAAGAAAACGGCGGTTTCTGTTCTTCCTCGTTATTATCATGTATACGTTTCTGATAATCCAGAGCACTTTCAATCCATTGCCAATTTTTCACGTCTTCAAACCAATTCACGTGATTTTGATCAAATTTTAAACAAAACGATTCAACAAATGAAATATTCCCCTCAGGGCGGAGAGATATCAAATCCAGAAGATGCAAATGGTATGACGAATTCCGACCGTACGATGAGAAGAAACGCCCCTTACGGCCAAAATTAATACGAGAAAAAACGCCAGAGAGCTCTGGCGTTTTCTTTGTTATGCTTGCGCCTGACGCTTTTTAGACGCTTCGTTTACTTGTTCATCTGCATGGTAGGAAGAGCGCACAAGTGGCCCAGCTTCACAATGGCTAAAGCCTTTTGACATCGCAATTTCCTTCAGTTCTGCAAACTCATCAGGATGGTAGTATTTTTGAACTTTCAAATGCTTTTTCGAAGGCTGTAAATACTGTCCAATCGCCATGATATCCACGTTGCTCGCAAGAAGATCATCCATCACTTCAATGATTTCTTCCTTCGTTTCACCGAGTCCAATCATGATGCTTGATTTCGTTGGAATGTCAGGCTGCATTTCTTTTGCACGACGCAAGAATTCTAATGAACGATCATATGTAGCACGCGCACGAACCCTCGGCGTTAACCTGCGAACGGTTTCAATGTTGTGATTTAAAATGTCAGGACGTGTATCCATTAACGTTTTCAAGTTATCATAATTGCCGCCCATGTCTGAAGGGAGAACTTCAATTGTAGTGAATGGGCTTTTTCTTCTAATGGCACGAACGGTTTCAGCAAATACACCTGCTCCGCCATCTTTTTGATCGTCCCTTGCAACCGCTGTGATAACAGCGTGCTTTAAGTTCATTAAGGCTACTGAATCTGCAACGCGTTCTGGCTCTTGCAGGTCAAGCTCAGTTGGAAGTCCAGTTTTCACTGCACAGAAACGGCATGCGCGCGTACAAACAGATCCAAGAATCATAAATGTAGCCGTTCTTCTAACTGCCCAGCATTCATGAATATTCGGACATTTTGCTTCCTCACAAACGGTATGCAGGTTGTTTTCCCGCATCATTTTCTTCAAGCCGGTATAGTTTTCATTCGTATTCAGCTTAATTTTAAGCCAGTCCGGTTTTCTAACGTGCTCTTCCTTCTTTGCCAATTCCATCATCTCCATATGAATTCGTTAAAGGTGCATCTACAAAAATCTTCCTGCTATATACGATGGATGCAGCTAAGAAGCTGCAAAAAATTGAATCTTCGGCCTAAAGCCTTTTCTTTAGACACTTTAACATAGTACAGATTGAACAACAAGGGAATGAGCTGCAAAAATACCCAAAAGCCTCCTAAAAAAAAAGATGAAAATTACTAACATTTTCTTCTTATGAAATCGCTTGATCTATCCAAACTAAACGGTAGAAGACGATGCTCGATGAAAGGAGATGGACGTTTGTGAAAGTGGTTTTAGCCATCATGATCGCTCTTTCAATGCTCCCTTTACCTGTTCATGCAAAAGGGACGGACAAGCAGGCAGATGAATTAAAGCAGAGAATGGCACTATACGAAAAAGTCGCCATCACGACACAGGTGCCATGGTATGTACTTGCTGCGGTTGATCAGTATGAACACAATATTCGAAAAAGCAGAAGAGATTTACCGAAACAAAAAGGCATCATTGGCATCTACATTCCCCGGGAAATGTGGATTGGACCAGAAAATCCGAATAAGCAGGATACCTCTCCTTTAAGCATTAAAGTGTTTGACGGCATTGGGCTTGATGGGAATGGGGATGGAAAAGCGAACAGCGATGACGATGAGGATGTATTATTCACGTTTGCTCAATACTTGCTTCACTACGGCAGCAGCATTGATCAATTAAAAATTGGCTTATGGGACTATTATGGACGTGATCAAACCGTTGGAATCATTTCATCTTTTATGAAGCTATATAAGCACTACGGGCATCTTGATCTTGGAAAGCATGCTTTTCCTCTTCCGGTTGGGGCTGACTACAGCTACCGGAGTACATGGGGAGATGCGAGAGGATTTGGAGGAAGAAGGATTCATGAGGGAACCGATTTATTTGCCCATTATGGACTTCCCGTTCGTGCGACATCGTATGGCGTGATTGAAATGAAAGGCTGGAACCGTTTTGGCGGCTGGCGGATAGGCATTCGAGATATTCATAATCATTATCATTACTTCGCTCACTTAAATGGCTTTGCAAAAGGGCTCAAAACAGGTCAAATTGTTGAGCCTGGACAGGTGATTGGATCTGTTGGAAGCTCCGGTTACGGTCCTCCAGGCACCGCAGGAAAGTTTCCGCCTCATCTTCACTATGGCATGTACAAAGACAACGGCAGAACCGAATGGTCATTTGATCCATACCCTCATTTAAGGGCGTGGGAAAGAGCTGAGCGGAAACGGAAATCGTAAAAAAACAGCCCAATCATTCTTTTGGGCTGTTATTCCTCTTTCTCTTTTTTCTCTGGGAGAACAATTGATGGACCACCTGAGTTTGTTCCGCTGCCATTATAATAATCTGGTACGTCTCCTTGAACGGCTTGTATGGAGACAGGAACAGAGTTTTTGACTACGATTGTTTCAGATGCGAACGGGATAATGACTCTTACCTTGACTTCGATCAGAACACTAATATCAATCAAGGCATTGTTGATGCCATAAGGTTTAATGTTTTTTTCAACGTCCGTATGCGGATCACCAATAACACTAAAACGTACAGGCACTTTTGGTCCTAGGTTGGCGATGAGTGCATTTCCAGATGCTTGCCCAAGCGGAATATTATATATAATGCCATCATGTCCATCTGTTTGATCCTTTAATGCTTCTTTTGCCTCTTTTTGAAAGTTCCCCTTTTCAATGGCCTCTAAATTTTTTTGAAGATGACGTGACAGATCAGCCATTGCTTTTGATGTTGCCTGCGCGTTAAAATCGATGGTCGTCACTTTTCCGTTCTCACTTGTATTCATGACCACCATATCCTTCATATTCTCCTGATCGTCTGCAAAGTCTTGAACTGAATATTGGATCAGATGATTGGCGATGCGCTCTGTTTCTAGTTCAGCAATGTGAATAAGGGTCGGTTTAATTGACCGGTTGATAAAGAATAAACTAATGACGGTTGAGAGCACAAAGAATAAGATCGCAAGCAGCATGACGTAACGAAATGGCAAAGGGCCCTTTTTGTAGGGGCGATAACGGCGGTTCATTCTCAATAAAAAATCCCCCCTTCTCCATTACAAGTGTATGCAGACAGGCGGGGGGATAGGAATCATCTCTCTATTTTATTTCACCATTTTTAATAATGCGTCTCTTCCAATTGTTCCAGCTGAAATGCCCAGCGCTTCAGCGGCGTATGTCACAGATTCTAAAGGAGCATCGAGCAATTGCTCAATGGTTCTTACACCGACCGCTCTTCCTGCAATAATTCCTCTATCTGCAAGCTTTTCATTCAAGAGCCCGACATCCAGTGCACCGCACATGATATATCCATGTTCATTTGTCACTGCCATAAAATTCGTCTTCGGCAGCTTGACGGTGACAGCTGTAAAGGAATGGCCATCAATTGTAATAGGTGTTAAATTCACCAAATCCCTTCACTCCTCTCATCACAATCTATGTGAAAAGAGGGCGGGTGTTGTTAGGCTGAAGCGGATTTCATGTGGCTTCCTTTAAACGCCATGTCAGAACATCACGTAAAAATTCAGGCATGAAATATTCGATGTGTTCGTGATCACGGATATGAGGAAAAAGTGAGCCTAATGTATACATATCCACTGTGCCAACTGTATAGAAGGCGTCCTTTTTAATCAATTGCCCGTGTACAAAGACATCCTTCACCCGTTTGGCTTCACCTTCTTCTAATGAATAGGTGAGACCGCTGTATAGCATTTTCCCCATCAGCTCACCTCTAAAGCCGAAGCCTTTGATGCGCAGCTGTTCCATTTTTTCTTCACAGCCCCGCCGAACCGTTTCGATCAGCTGTTGACCAGACAGTGTCACCCGAATTGGGTTAATGGGATGCGGGCATATCCGGTGGATTTCCTCTCTTGTGACGATCCCTGCCTCTAATGAATCAAGTACCATACCTGCATTCATCATGCCAATATCTGCCCCGCACCAATCTTTAATGGCATCTGTTAAGAGCTGCGGAAGCGAAGAATCGTCGAACCACTTCGTTTCCAGCTTCGACTCGATCGTTGTCACTTTTTCCTGCATGAGCGCTTTCGCTCTTCTCTCTGCTTGCTGTAAGGTGGTCATGGCTTCATCTGATTCACTGATGAGCTGATCCACTGACTGCACTGTCGCTTTTTTCTCTATGAGCTCTTTTCGTGCTGTGTCAATCGTCAGCTCGACACAGCCAATATAATGCCCATACTTTTCAGCACACGCAAGCAGCACACCATTGTCCAATTCGCCCTGTTCTAACAGATGATGCGTGTGTGATCCTAGGATGACGTCGATTTCAGGGAAATCACGAGCGACCTCCCGATCATGAATGATACCAAGATGGGATAAGAGCACAATGACATCCGCCTGTCCTTTTACTTCCTGCAGCATGTCCCGTATGCTGTCAAACGGGTCTGTAATGTTCCAGCCCAACTTTTCATATACGGGTGTATACGCAATCGTCACGCCTAAGAGACAGAGCTTCAGCCCGTTTTCCATTGTGATCATATGATAGGGCTTTGCCCACGATGGCCTTTTGCCTTTCTCAAATAAATTAGACAGGATTACAGGAAAATGCGCATGCTCATACAATTGATCCAGCTGATCATGTGGCAGCGTAATGCCTTCATTATTCCCGATCGTGACCCCATCATAGCCAAGCTGATTGAGGAGCTTGACGTTGACCTTTCCATAATCAGCTTCTGACACGAGGTTCACTCGGTCCATATGGTCGCCAATATCAAACAAGAGCATCTGATCGTGAACTTGACGCTTTTCTTCAATATAAGCTGCAATTTTTGGCCAGTTCTCAAAGTGGCTGTGCAAATCGTTTGTATGATATAACCATAGCTTCTGCAGCATGTTGATCTCTCCCTCAAGTTGTCACTGAACCGTCTCATTCAGGTTGAAAGCCTCAGCTTTCGTTTAACTAAATAAATCTAACTGCTTCGGAGACAGGCTTGAATACGTAATATCCAGCAAATTAATCATCTGCTGGCCATTCGCCGCTGCATCTCCGCCGGAGTTATTATTAAACACGACATAAACATCTTTCGATTGCTGATGCAAGATGTCGAGATTCTTTTTCCACTCTTTTAATTCAGCTTCATTATATAAATATAAGTACCTCACTTCACGCCAATTCTCATGGTCTGCCGGGTGAAGCCAGCCCTGTTTATTCCTTCCATGAAAACGGACCAATGTTTTATCACGATGTGTAGCTTGTATCACTGGCGGAATAGAGCCTTCCCCCACTTGCGGTTCATCACAGACGGAATGAATCCACCCTTCTTTTTCCATAAAGGACAAGGTCTGCTCATAGAATTCGTCTGAGAACCATGTACGGTTTCGGAATTCAAGGGCACATGGAATGTCACCCATCTTCTCCTTACACCATCTTAAATAAAGGACGTGTTCTTTTTTACAATCAAACCATGGTGGAAATTGAAATAACACCATGGCGAGTTTCTTTTCACGAATGAGCGGAGTCAATGAAAGAATAAATGCATCAAACATGTCCTCCTTCGAAGCAAATGGAATTTCTCCCCTTTGATGTCCAGTCATACCTTGGTATGCTTTCACGACAAATTGAAAGGCATCCGGAGTATCCTTTATCCACTTTTCATGATTACGTTCAGGCTGAACCGCATAAAAGCTTGCATCGAGTTCCACAATAGGAAACGTTGACGCGTAGTGAAACAGCTTTTGCGTGCTGCCGATTTTCGGCGGATAAAGACTGTCATGATCTCCCCAGCCAGTTAATCCGATATAAATCATGTTTCTCACCTCTTGCCACTTTCATATATAGACGGCTTCCTCACAGCAAAGCCTTTGTCTTTTGTGATCCCCATATTTCTGAAAGAAATTCTTCTGTTTACAACATATCATATTTGCTCGTAATTCTGAATGAAGATGACTGGTGGCACGTGATTTTGTCCTCTCACTCTGTTTGTTTGTCATATTAATTAACAACTTTCTATCTAAAATGATTTTAGCTGATAACATAAAATGCATATCAGAGATGTTGACAGTGATTGTCCATTTTTTTATTCATCTTCACCAAGAGCTATAGCTCTCTACAAAGGAGACCGAGTGGATATGAACATAGACAATAACCAATTTGAAATTTTACAAAGAATGGCCAAAACAATTCACAAGCCTGTCTACTTATATAACCAGCACGGACGTATTCTCTACACCTCACATACCATGATCACGAGCCCAGAATGGATTCACCTTCTCCCCTTTTTTCGAAGCAGGACAACCCTCTCTTTTTCGATGATCCAAGCAAAACAAACCTTTTCCGTCTTTCCAATTGATCTAAACGACCAAACATGTGATTACCTTGTCATCCCTTCCTTCATCCCCCCGCAAAATCAAGCATTGCATGCGACGATTGCAAAAGCGATAAACGAAATATCGATTGCACGAATGAGACAATATGCCGCCCTGCAAACGACCAAGCGTGCTAGAAATGAAGGCTTTCGCAGATGGATAGAGAGGGCATCGTCTTCCCAGCAAGACGCCCCACGTCTCGCACAGGCGTTTGGATTAAATGTAGAAAGCAGCTATTTATGTATAATCTGTCAGCTTGATCAGCTTAGTGATGCCTCATTTTTTAAGAAGCAGCAAATGGTTTTAGATCAAGTGATTGACTTGCTCGACAACGCCATTCCAAGCAGTCCATTTCCTGCCTTTCTGTTTGTTAAAGGTGATATGGGTGTTGTATTGATAGAGGAGACAGGCAGTTGGTCTGAGATGAGTGACAGGCTCTTCTCTTTTTTAAAACAGTTGCAGATCCTCGTTAAAATATATGTGAATCATACGATTTCCTTTGGTGTCAGCTTGACTGGCTGCCCTATCCCCCATCTATCCGAGGGCTACAGTGAAGCATTAGAGGCTCTTCAAACGGGACATCTCTCATCACGAACTGAATATATTCAGTTCTACCAAGCGAAGGATGTATCAGATTTACTAAAGCTCATTCCAAGAAAGGATGTCATCACGTTTCACCAGCTGCACCTTCACCCGTTATCTGAACCATCACAAGCAGACCAAAGCCTTCTTCACACCTTATCTGTCTATTTAGAAACCCATTGCCACATTTCAGAAACAGCCAAACGATTGTCGAT
>BSBG01000009.1 GCA_030159235.1 Bacillus safensis
TCATTTATTAATCATTTAAATAGACTGAGAGACCCTTCCCATGTGCGTGAAAGCTCGTTATCAGAATGGAAAGAGCTCTTCGCTGAAAACCAGCTGACTAAAGAAGATATTCGTTACTGGAATCTGCATATTGATTATCAGGACTGGATCATACGCGGACGCACACCAGAAAATGTTCAAAAGGAGATCATTTCCCACCTTCATGCCGCAGACCCTGACACAAAGCAGCTCTTTCAGGTTCAATTCGATACACAGCATCAACCCATTTCCTTCTGTTTAAAAGCTGCACTGATTCAAGGAATCAAGCATTAACGTGATAGAAAAAGTCTACCTTAGTTGGTAGACTTTTTTATTTCGAACATCACTCTTCATATTTATTGCTTTTCATGTTCGTGATACGTCCTCCTCACGACAAGGAGTGCTGCATGATGTTTCTATTATATGATAAATCAACTCAGATAGGTGAGGCATTTTAAGCAATGTACGCAAGATAGGAGCATCGCTGAAGCCAGCCTGAGAAGTATCTTTTCTCTTCTTTTTTTCATCCGTCATCACACATGGACGAATAAATAAAAAAAGCCTACCCTAAACGGTAGACTTTTTTATTTCGAATATAAATCCCAGCCAAGCTTGAGTGTGTCCACAATATAATTAGCGACCTCTTCAGCCTCTAAATGATCTGTTTCCACTCTTGAGTTATGGAGAGAATAAATTTCCCGGCGTTCTTCAAACAGCTCTTTCATCTCATCGAGCGTCCGGTTGTGAAGAACAGGACGGTTTTCAATTAAGATATCAAGCCGCTGCTTCCAATTCTCCCAAGATAGATCAAGGAAAAGAACTGTACAATGCTTCAAGCAGGAGCGTTTAATTTCTTCCTGTTTAAATGCACCGCCTCCAAGGGAAACGATCTTAAGCTGCGTATGTTCACATAAATCGACGATATAATCCTTTTCAGCCTGCCGGAAGAATGCTTCTCCTTTTTGCTGAAACATCTCTGGAATCGTCATGTTGTATTTTTTTTCAATCTCCTGATCCACATCAATAAAATCTCTATATAGCTTTTTGGCAACCAGCTGCCCAATGGTTGTTTTTCCAACACCCATAAAGCCAATGAGGACAATATTTCGCTGTCTTACAGGAATTTCTCTATTGGTTTTCATGATCGTGACACGTCCTCCTTACGACAAGGAATGCTACATAATGTTTCTATTATATGATAAATGGAGTAAGAAAAGATAGGCAATCTTAAAAATTGTGTTTGACAACGTAGCCAAGCTGTTCAGACAACCTCTGTGCCTGTTCTTTCACTTTTTGCTGTAGCTGAGGAATGACCTCTTCAGTAAATCGATGGGTTGGACCAGATATGGATAAACAAGCCTTCACTTCGCCATGAATGTTAAAGATTGGTGCCGCCACTGCCGCAGATCCCATCTCTCGTTCATCGATGCTGCAAGAAGTATACGTGTCCAGAATATGTTTACATTCCTTTTTCCAGTCATCTCCCATCACATGATCAGCCTCAGATGCAAATACTGTTTGTTGAAATTCTTCACTTTGAAATGCCAATAACACCTTTCCGCCTGCACCTGCGTATAATGGCAGCTTCTCACCAATCTTGACAAGATGTCGAATCGATTGCAGCCCTTCCGCTTGTTCAATACAAACCCTGCTTGTTGAATCCATTACATACAGGTTGACGGTTTCCTTTGTTTCATCACGAAGTGCGTACATGAGTGGTTTAGCCAGCTCTCTCAATTGAATGGACTTCCCTGCAATGTACCCGAGGAGATAAAGTCTTTGACCCAATCGATATTTCATTGTTTCTTGATTCTTTTCCACAAAATGATTCATTTCAAGTGCCTTGAGCAGTCTTGTTGTCGTAGACATTGCTAAATTCATCTCTTTTGAAATATCCGTTAGCGTCAGCTCTTGACGTTCTTCACTAAAACAAGAAAGAATATCCAAAGCGCGCTGAACCGTACGCAGTCCTGATTCTTCTTTTGACTTCTTATCAGACATGTTCACTTTCTCCTTTTCCCCTTTGACTTCTTATCAGACATGTTCACTTTCTCCTTTTCCCCTTTGATTTCTTATCGACATAAACGATCGATTTTGCTATAATCCATTTTAAATGTTCCACTAAAAGAAAACAAATTCTACTAGACGGAATAAAATCAATTGAAGATGTTTGATGGAGGAGATATTTGAATGTACCTGGTCGTTTTTACACTTCTTATTAGCTTATATATAGTTCATCAACTATTTCCCGATCCCATACTCTCCTATTTTGTTGGTCTGCTGGCCGCTATCTCGCTCACCATTTCTTTTAAGAAAGCAAGTGGGCTTTATTTGAAAACAGGTGCTGTGTTTCTCCTAATTGGCTTGTTCTTATTCTTCTTATCCGGCCAGCCATTGCACACGTTTTTTCTTCACTTTCATTCCATGCTGGGCTTGCTTTCTCTCTTTTTCATGCTGCCTTTTATTCATTCTCTCATACATGTTGGACATTTCGATACACAATTAAATAAACTGCTCACACTGCATACAACGAGCACAAATCAGCTTTATCGCAAGAGTTCATTTGTCACTCATATTCTCGGCATGTTTTTAAATATCGCGACGATCCCCTTACTATATACATCGCTCAAACCGTCGCTGGAATCCCTAAAAGAACAAGTGAAACAACGTCTTTATACACGCAACCTTTTAAGGTCATATGCATTATGTTTAAGCTGGAGCCCTGTTGAAGTGCTAGTTAGCGTCACCATTGATGCAACCAAACTAAAATATTATCAAATTGCACCCGTTACTTTTGGTTTAATGGTCATAGTGCTGGCGACAGATTGGATGCTATTTTCTCGTCAAAGCAAACGATTACCAAACATCATTCAGTCAGCAGAAACAAACTCCAACCCTCATCGAATTAAGCGAAAAACCCTTCAGCTCGCTTTCATGCTGCTGAGTTTTATGACAGCCGTCTCACTTGTCGATGCATGGATTGGGAAAGGCTATTTATTCGCTGTAGTGCTGACCATTATTCCATTTGCTCTATTATTCTCTTCTATCATCAGAAAAAGAAAACAATATATAGCCGTTTCTGTTCCTCATTGGAAAGATAGAACCCGTCAGCTCTCCAACTATATGTGTCTATTTTTAAGTGCTGGCTTCTTTGTCGATATGCTGCTTGCCACAAACAGTATGCAGCCGATTCAAGCATTTATTGTCAGTATATCAAACCATGCCATTTGGGTTTATTGTGTCATTGGGTTATATTTTCTAATCACCGCCCTTTGCGGTTTTCACCCGCTCGTCTCGCTTGCTTTGTTAGTCAGCATGATGACACCTGTCATCCACGAACTGCCTGCTCTTCCCATTGCCATCATGCTCATCGTTGCTGGAACATCAACTGTCATGTTTAGTCCTTTTAATGTTTCTGTCTCCCTATTAGCTGATTTAATGAAGGTCAACCCTTACCGTATCACTCGCTGGAATATATGGTTTGCTGGCTTTTATATCAGCATGGGTATCGCATGTGCAACGATCATCACCGTTCTCTTTTATTCATAAAAAAAAGAACTCATCTTGGTATGAGTTCTCAAATTGTTGACAAAGGGCTAAAATGATCTTTATTTTAGCCCTTTGTCTTCTTTTCAGCGTGATAGAAAACCTTTGCAGTCTAGGAAGGACGAGCACCGGAGCGGAGCGAATTTGAGATTCGTGAGCACTGGAGCGCAGCCCTGACAAAGAATGCGAGGGTTTGGCTACACGCTGAGAACTCGTCTTGATATGAGTTCTCTTTTGCTTTCTCGCTATGGTTTTAATTGAATACGTTCAATTTTACCTACGATAAAAATGTACGACAATGCCCCGCCTAATGCGACTAAACTGACGAATAAAATTCCCCCGTTGTAAGAGCCTGTCGCCGAGACGATGAATCCGATAATCAGCGGAGTGATGATCCCTGCTAGATTCGCAAAAAAGTTAAATACACCGCCAGCCAGCCCAACCATTTCCTTCGGTGCTACCTCAGACAGCATCGTCCAAGAGATATTAGACAGTCCTTGGGCAAATGAAGCGATGGATAAAATGGTCAGCACAAGCGGGATATTCGTTGTAAAGTTCGCTAAAACAATGGTACTTGTCAGAAGCAAACCAACCACTACTGGCAGCTTTCTCGCTGCATTCACGGATACACCCTTTTTGAGCAGCCAATCAGACACATATCCTCCAAACAATACCCCAAAGAATGCAGCAATATAAGGAAGAGATGCAGCAAAACCTACCTTGAGAAACGCCATATTTTTCGCCTCTGCTAAATAGGTCGGAAACCATGTTAAAAAGAAAAATAGCGTAGACGCAACAGAGAATTGGCCAATATAGAGCCCGATCAATTTACGATATTTTAGAAGGGCGGCAAAGTCTGCCCATTTCAGCTTCTCCTGTGATGCTACTGACAGCCCTTCGCCTTGCCGAATTAATTCTAACTCATTTTTATTTACCTTCGGATGCTCTTTCGGTTCGTGATAAAACTTGTACCAAAAGAAAGCAAATATGATACCGAGCGCACCTGCCGTAATAAAGACGGTTCTCCAATCGAAAGTCGTCATGATCCAGAAAAGAAGAGGTGTCGCAAATGCAAGACCCACATATTCTCCAGCAGTATACACACCTGTTGCAAAAGCCCGTTCCCGCCTCGGAAACCATGTGGTCACAATGCGGTTATTCGCAGGAAATGCGGGAGATTCTGTAATCCCAATAAACAAACGACAGCCGAATAAAAAGGCAAAGCTATTCGCAAACGCCTGTAGGCCTGTAAAAATAGACCAGGTAATGAGTGATATCCCATACGTTACCTTTGAGCCAAATTTATCGAGAATAAAACCGCCTGGTATTTGCATCGCTGTATATGTCCAGCTAAATGCTGAAAAAATAAGACCTAATAAGGCAGGATTTAATTGCAATGAAGATTGAATAGCAGGTGCAACAATGGATACACTGGCTCGATCAATATAATTAATAGCGGTAATAAAAAACAACAGAATCAATATGCCAAAACGAGCTTTCGTTGGTTTCACATAAGCGGGCTGCAATTCATTCCCCTTCAGTTCTGAATGCACTTTCATAACCATCCTCCTTTGTTTCCGCAGCGCGCGGTTCGGTTGAGCGCCTTAAATGACCCCTTTTTCTTCTAACTGCTTACACTCTTCTTCTGTGAAGCCAAGCATATTTGTTAAAATCTCATAATTATGTTCGCCTAAATCAGGTGCAATGTGACGGATACTTCCGGGTGTTTTTTCAAACTTCGGAATGATCCCAGGCACCTTTACTTTTCCAAGACGAGGGTGATGCACTTCGACGATATTCTCTCGTGCTTGAAATTGCGGATGCTCAAAAATATCTCGAATACTTAAAATTGGGCTGACAGGAACGCCATGAGTATCTAGAATTTCTAATACATCATCCCTTGTTTTCGACGCAATCCATTGAGAGACGATCGCATCCATCTCTTTGTTATGCTTCAGCCTAGATGCATTGACCGCAAATTTTTCATCCTCAAGTAAATCTAATCGATTCATCGCCTCTGCCAATCGATTGAAGGTCGAATCTGTACTCGTCACAAGAACCAAATAATGTCCATCCTTCGTCTCATAGGTGCCAGCAGGGCTTGAATGACCACTTAGCCCCGGTGAACGCTCACGCACCTTCCCAAGCTTGTCATATTCTGCAACCAAAAATTCTAACATACGAAATACAGATTCATAGAGGCCCAAATCCACCATTTGCCCAGTTCCTTCAGGATGTGTATCCCTGTAATACATCGCAGTCACAGTAGCAAACGCCACATAGATGCCAGCAATATAATCTGTCAGAGAAAAAGAAGGGCTGACTGGATGCCGGTTTGGAAACCCTTGAAGATATGTAAAGCCGCTAAACGCCGTTGCAGGTGTTCCAAATCCGGCCTTGTCCTTAAACGGACCCGTTTGTCCATAACCCGATACACGAATCATAATTAAACGAGGGTTGATTTCCTTTAATACATCGTACCCCACGCCCCATTTTTCAAGCGTTCCAGGGCGGAAATTCTCAATCAACACATCGACCTGACCTGCAAGCTTTTTAAAAATGTCTTTTGCTTCGTCTTTGTGCAGGTCCAGTGTAAGAGATTTCTTATTCCGTGAGAGACCTGACCATCTAAGTGGTTCACCATCTGCAAAAGGGCCAACATGCCGCAGCGTATCGCCTTTACCAGGAATCTCGACTTTGATGACCTCTGCACCAAAATCCCCTAGAAGCACCGCGCCATAGGGTGCAGCGATCATTGTAGAGACGTCTAATATTTTCATTCCTTCGAGCGGTGTATTCATATTCATTACTTGACTCCCTTTCATTCAAGTGATGAAGGGCTAAAATACTTTCGATCTTAGCCCTTTTCATCTTTCTAATTGACCCGTAAAGCCCTGATGATTGAGGGCTTACCGGTGCAGGTTAAATTAATCCTTTGGAAGCTGCCCTTGCGGTGTGTAGAGCCAAATGAGCCATAAAGGTTCATCTCCTGTATTGACATGCTGATGCGATACACCATCTGGAATGAACATGAAATCATTTTGCTTAAAGGACTGCCTTTCTCCTTCACAAATGACTTCGCCAGATCCCTTAATCACATAATCAAATTCCTCTGAACCCGGGTGATTGTGCACTGAACTTGCTTCTCCCGGTTCAAAAATGGTGAGACCCGCCATCATATGCTCTGATCCAACCGTATCTGGTGTAATGGTTTGAAATACCTTTCGAATCATTTGCTCCTCTGGACGATCTAAACCTAACCATAATGGGTTCCCATCTTGAAACGGATTCAATACTTTAATTTTCATTGTTAATTCCTCCTCGTTTTGTTTAATTCACGCTGACATGTGAACGCTTTGAATTTGGTGAATAAATATCATTAATATTCCAATGTCCATCTGTAGGAACAGGATCATTTTTCATTGCTACATCAATCACGCAAGGCTCCTGAGAGGCAATGGCTTCAGCTAAAGCTTCTTTGAATTCAGAAGCAGAGGTGATTTTAATCCCCTTCATTCCATAACCTCTCGCAATGGCAGCAAAATCCGGAGAATAGCTTTCTCCACCTTTTCTGAAAACAGTGCCGTACGTCGTTTCATAGTGCGCCATTTGCAAGCCAGCTATTGTTCCAAACGCACTATTATTCATCACAATCCACACAACAGGAATGTTTTCTTCAACCGCTGTTGCAAGAACGGATGGATTTTGACCGAATCCGCCGTCCCCAACAAGTGACACAACGACACGGTCAGGCTGAGCAATCTTTGCCCCAAGTGCGGCAGGGGCGCCAAATCCCATCGTTGCAAACCCGCCTGGCGTTAAAATGGTCCCTGGAGTCAACACAGGAAATTGCTGTCCTACTCCATTTTTGTTCCAGCCAACATCAGTTGTAATAAAGGCATCTGGCGGCAATACTTCCCGCACTTCCTGCAAAATACGCTGCGGCTTCATTGGGAAGGATTCATCTTGAATATTCGTCAAATTGCTCGCCTGAAATTCTTTACGATAGGCTGCAATTTCCTTTTTCAATTCAGGTCGATCCAGCCCTTCTGGCGTTCTTTCTCTCGCCACTCGATTGAGTACAGTCAAGGCTTGCTTAAGATCGGCTACTGCTCCAATTTCAACAGGATAGTTACGTCCAATTTCATTCGGATCAATGTCAATATGAATGAGCTTGGTTGCTGGGAAGCGGAACGTATATTCTGATTCCCACGAACTCGCATCAGCTTCAGCAAAACGGGTGCCTAAAGCCAATATATAGTCCGCCTCTTTACACTGATCGTTGATAAATTTTGTCCCCCAAAACCCTGTCATTCCAAGGGTCATTGGGTGATCATCCGGCATAGCTCCTTTCCCCATCAAAGAATGGGCAACAGGGAGACTGAGATGATCAGCGAATGCCTTTAATTCTTCAGCTGCATCAGCTAGTAAAATGCCTCCCCCTACATATAAGAGCGGTCTTTCTGCCTGCAGCAATCGATCTAATATCCGATTGGCCGTTTGATCATCAATTGAAGGTTTTTCAATGGTCTGTGTATGATGGTTGATTTGCTCAAACAGGGACACATCTAGATCTTTTGAGAACACATCCATTGGAACAGAAATCAGCACCGGGCCAGGACGGCCGCTTTCAGCTAACTGAAATGCTTTTGATAAAATCTCTGGAAACAATTCTGGTATATCGACTCGCCATGCTCTTTTCACAAAAGGCCGATAAATTTCGTATTGAGAGGCATCGGAATGAAGATTGATCTCTTGATGTGGGTGCTTTCCGTAGTAATGACTTGGGACATCTCCTGCAATAACAACCATTGGAATGGAATCAAGTGCTGCATTCGCAACCCCTGTTGCCGCATTGGTGAGTCCAGGACCTAGATGACTGAGAACCACAGCCGTTTGTTTCTTTGCTCGCGCATAACCATCTGCTGCATGTGCTGCGATCTGTTCATGCCTGACATTTACAAATTGAATCGAGCTTTTTTCAAGCGCTGATAAAAAAGCAATATTCGTATGACCGCAGAGACCGAAAATATGCTCGACTCCTCGATTTTCTAAATACTGAATAACCTGTGTAGAAATATTCTTCTTCATGTTTCTCTCCTCTCACGGTGCAGCTATGAATCTGCTACTCACTTATTCTTTGAAATACAATAGATAGAACGCTGTTCAAATCCTGTATCGCCACTTGCCCGGGAGCTGAGCTTTCTTTCCCTACAGCAAAGGTCATGACAGATCCAAAAAGTCCACCAACCATTCTTGTAAAAGCCCCATATTCCCCCATTGCCATTGAAATAATGGGAATCGACAGCTGCTTTTTCGCATGGCTGGTCGCTGAAAGCAGTGTTAATGCATCGTCATAGGAATGCGGCATGACTGCGATCTTTGCGATGTCGGCGCCAACTGATTCTGCATTGACAAATAGCTGCACGAGACGATCGACCTCAGGGGTACGATGGAAATCGTGATACGACACAATCAAGGTGACCCCATTTCTTTTAGCCGCCTGACTAACTTGCTGTATATGTGTCACATCCTGCATCAATTCATAATCCACGGCGTCCACAAGCTGAGTGGAACAAAGCTCGACAAGTAGAGAAACCGTCTCAGCTTCTGAGAGTGATATACTTTCACCGCCCTCCTTTTCAGAGCGAATGGTGAATAAAAATGGTATGCCCTTTGCCTTTTCTACCATTCTCTTAAGGGTTTCTATCACTTGTTCCTTGTCATGAAGGTGATGAAAAAAATCCGCCCGCCACTCGATCACATCAGGCTTCTTCTCAGTTAACACCTCGAGCTCACGAAACAGTTCTTCCTTTGTTTGTCCGATGAGCGGCGTACAAATCATTGGCTGACCGCCTGTCTGCACACTTTTTACCTTTTGCTGAAATGCCTTCACATCCACACGCCCCTTTCATAGGCCATTTGGAAGCACAACCATTTTGGTTTCGGTCATCTCCTCGATGGCGAAACGCGGACCCTCTCTTCCAAGACCACTTCGCTTAATCCCACCATAAGGCCAATGATCCAGCCTAAAATTCGATGTCCCATTGATGACAACACCGCCAGTTTCAAGCTCTTTTGCTGCGTGCAGTGCAACATCCAGCTGATTCGTAAAGATGCCTGCCTGCAAACCATATCGACTATCGTTTGCTTCGTTAATTGCTTCCTCCAGTTCCTCATAAGGGAGAATGCTGACAACTGGTCCGAACACTTCCTCACAGACGACCTTGGCCTGTTTCGGAGGGTTTAGCAAAATAGCCGGGGTGATGCTCGCTCCATCTCTTTTTCCACCGCATAAAAGCTGTGCACCCATGCTCTCTGCCTCTTGTATCCATGCTTCAACACGCTGCGCGGCCTGGACATCGACCATGCAGCCGATATCACTCTCACTGGACAGCGGATCTCCAACAACAAGCTGCTCTACTTTTTGTTTTAACACTTCAGTAAACGACGCCATGATTTGCTGGTGGACATAAATTCTTTGAACAGAAATACAACTTTGACCAGAATTACTAAAGCCTGTCTTCGCACAAAGGGATGCGGCTTGTTCAACATCTGCATCGTGATGAACAATCGTCGCGCCATTCCCTCCGAGTTCAAGCAGGACTTTTTTTAATCCCGCAGAGGTTGTAATATGTTCTCCTCCGGCAGCCCCACCGGTAAAAGAGATGAGATTCGTTCTTTCATCAGTGACTAGCTGTTTTCCAGCGTCGACTCCGCCAATCACGAGCTGCAAACTTGCTTCAGGAAACCCGGCTTCGAGCAGGAGTTTGACAAACGCTGTGGCAACAGCTGATGTTTGCGGTGCAGGTTTCAAAATAATGACATTCCCTCCTGCGAAGGCTGGACCGACCTTGTGACAAATTAAGTTGAGCGGTGCATTAAAAGGGGTAATCGCCAGCACAACTCCGACCGGTACTTTAAATGTCATCGCCATTGCTCCCTGTCCACGCGATGATACATTGCCAGGAATGGTCTCACCTATTAATCGGTTCGCTTCTTCCGCTGACTGCGCCAGCGTCTCGATTGATCGATCGACTTCATCTCTTGTATTTTTAAGCGGTTTGCCTAATTCTAACGAAATCAGTTTTGCAAAATGGTCTTTTTGTTCTTCAAGCAAGTTGGCTGCTTTTTTTAGAAGCTTTGAGCGTTCGATTGCCGATAATCCCGCTATTTGTTTTTTAGCATGCTGCGCAATAGAAAGTGCCTGTTCTATGTCTTCTGATGAGGCGAGATAAGATGTACCGATTTTCTCTCCTGAATAAGGATTGATAATATCTGTTGTGACATGATCGGTATCCAGCCACTCGCCGTTTATATACGATAACGCTTTCAAACTACTCAAATTTTCTCTCCCTCCTTCAAGTGCCGTGTTCCATGTCCTGCATAACGAACCAAGCTTTCTTCATTCGGACAAGGTCCCTTCACGAGAGCTCCCTTTGTCAGCTCCTCATATGCATGCGCCACGATACCCATTCCTCTAGATAAGGAAAAAATGCCTTTTGCTGCTTCTGCTGGAATGTTTAATTCACATTGGATTGCAGCAGATACACCATCTATATTCATCGTGATTTTCTTCCCTTTCAGGTGTTCAAGCTCATGTCTAATCGCTTCAGCTAACCGTAAATATGTCCCGCTGATTAGACCTTGCTGGACATATGTGTGACTCAGCTCATATAAACGTCTCACCCTCGGATCATCATCATGAAGCTGATGGCCGATTCCCGGAATTTTTTCCTTGCGAGATAACCATGTTTGACACACTTGTTTTGCCGCAAATTGTACATCCTTTTGATCATCGTAGATCGCTTTGGCTTCGTATAACATACGCATGGCCTTCTCTCCGGCTCCGCCATGAATATCACCTAATAGATTCACCCCTGTTGCAACAGAGGAATTAAACGAAATGCCGCAAGTCACCGCCATTCTGGCTGCTGCAATTGATGGCGCTCTTGGTCCATGGTCTGCTCCTGCAACAAGAACACTTTCAAAAAGAGCTGCTTTTGAAGCATCTAATAATTCACCAACGAGCAGTAAATAAAGCATTTGTGGATACGACAATTCACCAATTAGTTCTTCAATCGGATACCCTCGAAGTTCAATTGAATTTTTTTCAATATGACTAATCTCAGTTTCCCACCAAGCGCCTCCCTCTTTGTAAATTTCCAGTGCACTTCGATTTTTCATTGTGTGAATCATTCCTTTAGCTTCTTATTTGGAGGTGAACGCCCCCTTATTCCATTCAGTGGAATCTAATTTCACTTTTCGGAATGTGGTTTTATTGTAAGCGCATTCTTTTTCTTCGTCAATCATTTTTTCTGAAAATACTGTTAATACCAATGAATTTAAGTGAATCGAACTAATTATTTTTGCTTTTTTCAATCAAATAAAACTGTATTTAGTGAAATAGACTCAAGTAGATCGTTCTACTAATTTAATGAACCATGTTTGGTTCATTCTGTCAAATCCTACTGAAATTCGACATAAAAAACCTCTCCAGAAAATGGAGAGGTCTCTTTTTTATTTCCACCAGTCATCAAACATGGAAGCTGGTACTTGGCGTTTATGCTCTGATTGAACATAACGCTTTTCAATCGCTTCTGCGGCTTCATTTGAAACTGGTTTTCCTTCTAAGTAATCATCAATTTCATTGTACGTAATGCCCAGTTCTGTTTCATCTGTTTGCTGAGGTTTGTCGTCCAGCAGATCGGCTGTTGGTTTCTTTAAATACAGGCGCTCCGGGGCTTCTAGCGCTTCTAACAGCGCCCGGCCTTGGCGTTTTGTCAGACCTGTGAGCGGAAGAACATCTGCGCCGCCATCACCATACTTCGTGAAGAAGCCGGTTACTGCTTCAGCTGCATGATCTGTACCGATCACAAGCAATCCTTCCTCACCGCCGACAGCATATTGCGCGATCATTCTCATGCGTGCTTTGACATTCCCTTTATTAAAGTCAGACAATGGGCCGCCTGTTTCCTTTTGATATTGATCACTGAATGCCGTCACGGCAGGTGCAATATCATATTTCCACGACTTGTCTGGCTGAATAAATGATAAAGCGAGCTGTGCATCATCTTCATCCTGCTGCACACCGTGCGGGAGGCGCACCGCAACAAAGACTGCATCCTCTTTTCCTTCTTGACGAAGCTCACTCGCAGCAAGCTGAGCAAGACGTCCAGCAAGCGTTGAATCCTGTCCACCGCTAATACCGAGAACGAAACCTTTTGCACCGGTTTTTTTCAAGTAATCCTTTAGAAATCCAACCCGTTTTTCAATCTCCTGCTTTGGGTCAATTGAGGGCTGCACATGCAACTCTTGGCTGATTTTTTTCTGCAAACTCATATCCTTTTCCTCCTAAGCATCCTCTACATGAAGAGAACAGGTTTTACTCTCAATTCATTGATTTGACAACGTTTTTTGAATCTTCATTATACCATGTTTCATCAAGAACATTTTGTTAGATGTTCCCCTATTTCATAAATGATCAAACATTCACAATCGAAAAAGACCATGTCTTGATGGACTGGTCCTTTTCTTTTTTAATCGATTTCTACCCGTATGGATGTACAGCTTGATCCATTACACTTCCCAATATCAGCAGGGCATGCGGACACGGCCACAATGAGGTCCATTTCAGCCCGCAGGCGAATATAATCACCGGGGAGCGATTTTGGCTGCTCCACAGACAGCTTTCCTTTTTCATCAATGACTGTATTCATAAAAGCATTAAAAGGATAGTACATATCCTCCTTTGGAATCCCAAATGGCTCAAAAGCAGTCCGCAAATTATCGTAGCAAGTATGCATGACCTCTAAGTGGGTCCGTCCGTATAAGAGCTGATACATTTCTTGCCGGCAGGCGGGCATGTATAAATCATGGCATTCCACTGTATCTTCAATGACCGTAAACATCGGTTTATATAAATTAGAATAGAGCTTATCGCCTTTTTTCACTTTGGACGAGAACAAGCTGTCCATTGTCGCGCCCTGGTCAAATTTTTCATAAAAATCCTTTTCGTGATAGGCCATCACATCTGCTACTTGCTGCCCTTCGACATCAACCACCCGCATACATTGGCCTTTTCCTAAACGAAAGCCAAGTCTACCCTTTGGTAAAATGACATATTCTCCGTTCATCACATGCACTCCCTTCCATGACAGTATGCCCAAAACGTCCCCTTGATCATGTATAAAAAAAAGCGGCGGTCACAAGCTAATATCATTGAAATCGAAAGGTGTTGCGCTTGCATTGAAAGAAGAACAATCTTTATCATGGTGGCAGCTTTCTCTCATCGGAGTCGGCTGTACAATTGGCACTGGTTTCTTCCTTGGTTCCAGCATCGCCATTACAAAGTCCGGTTATTCCGTCTGCATTTCCTTTTTACTTGCTGCGGTCGGAACCTATCTCGTCTTTAAACATTTGGCTGCGATGACAGCCGACAACCCTGATAAAGGATCGTTTTGCTCTTATGCTCGTAAAGCATATGGACGCTGGGCTGGGTTTAGCAATGGCTGGGTGTATTGGTTTGCAGAAATGCTGATTACAGGAAGTCAGTTAACAGCCATATCTCTCTTTACCCGCCACTGGTTTCCATCCATTCCGCTTTGGGTGTTTTCTGCGATCTATTCAGCTCTTGCCCTGCTCGTGATTATCATAGGGCTTTCTTCTTTTCAAAAGACAGAAAATGTCCTTGCGGTACTAAAGACAGCGGCGATTTTTCTGTTTATGATTTTAGCGGTGCTTGTGTTATTTGGCATTGTGACAGAACATAAACCGCCCCCGCATCTGCCAAACAAAGATCATGAATGGATGCCGCTCGGACCGCTTGGTCTTTGGAATGGATTGATTTACGCGTTTTATGCATTTGGGGGAATTGAAGTCATGGGGCTGATGGCGGTTCATTTAAAGGACCCAAAGGATGCGGCAAAGGCTGGACGTGTCATGCTGATCATTCTAGCAGTCATCTATATCGTCTCGATCGGACTTGCTCTATTGCTTGTCCCAGTGACAGCCTTTCATGAGAACAGCAGTCCCTTTATTACATCATTAGAGCCGTTTCATTTATCAATCTTTCTTCATATCTTTAATGGCATTTTCATTATTGCCGGCTTTTCGACATTGGTTGCCTCTCTCTATGCGGTCACAACACTGCTCGGCACAATGTCGGAGCATCAAGATGCACCTGCTTGCTTTAAACAAAAAGACCCATCTCATGTCAGATGGTCTTCGATTATCTTAACCGCTGCTGGCTTAATTGTTTCCATTTTGCTTGCGCTCTTTTTGTCCAAACACATCTATGAGCATCTCACAACAGCAGCTGGTCTTACCCTGCTGTACACATGGGTATTCATCCTTTTCTCAAGTAAAAAACTTTCCAAGCCATCCACTCGCCAAACGTGCGAAATGATTCTTGCGCTGCTCTTAATTGGAGCTGCCGTTTCAGGCACATTAACAGAGGCAAGCGGACGACCTGGCTTTTTTATCAGCCTTGGGATCATTGCAGTGATTGCCATCATGTTGCTATTTATGAGAAAAAAGTGGAAACAGGATCAGACCGCATCATAATTTCATCATGTTTTTTAAAGCAGTAAATGGACATTTGGCGGAGGCTGGTTTCTCCGCCTCATCATCTGAGAGAAAGTATTGCTTCCATTCATGATTGGCCGGATCACCGTACCATTTTAATGATGGATGAACACTGACCTCATCATATGCTTTGAGCCGCTTGCGAACGAGCTGGCTCATTTTTTGACCAAACTTGGTCGATCCATTCAGTTTCTCAAACACCCATCTAGGCTGAAACGCCATCATGACATAAGGGAAGTGACGGCTTTTTCTCAGCTTATGAGCTGGTGTTGCACATAAAATAAAATATGGTTCTCCATGAAAACAGAATTCCCATTCATGATTCTCAGGATCTATCGGAATGTCTTTTGGCCATTTCATTTCATCTTTTTGATGCAATTGCTGAACGAGCGACCAAAACTGTTCCTCATACTCTTCGAGCGAGTACTCCTTCAAATCCTGTGGTGTCTCAAAAAAGCAAATAAACGAAGCATATTGACCGGTTTCTTTCGCACAGCTTTGATATTCTCTCAAGAGCTGTGCTAATTCATCAACCGCTTTCTCTTCCCTCGGGTCTCCAACAAACCCATAACGTAAATGATCGAGAAAAAATCCTTGTCTTCCGGGTACACAAGGGAATGTATCTGCCTCATCTCCTACCATCTCTCCAAATTGTGTAAAAGCATCCTGCTTCCATTCTTCTAGTGATCGTAGATTTTGATCAAGGCAACTTTTTGCATACAGCTGGGCCATTTCCTTCCACCTCGTTTTAACGTCTTCCCCATAGCCTATGAGGTGGAAATGGCTGTGGTGACTGTCCTGAAACGACTTTCCTAGCGCATAACAAGGTGAGGTTTTCACTCAAACTGATCAGGTATTTGATTGTATGATCAGACTAGTGTATGCCGCTTCTTTTAATAGTGCGCCTTTTGTCATTCCTATGGTCGGTTCTTCATCAAAAAGACGGAATCCAACACCCAATAAATAAGGGCTGCGCAGAAGCTAAACAAATAGACTTTATAGCTTATGAACACAACAAGTCCATAATCAATCCATAAAGCCAGCGCCAAACAAACCAGCCATGCCGCAATAAAATAAACCAATAGGTCACGGCTTCGAAATCTCTTAGGATGCCGGTGTAAAACAAGCTGAATCGGTGTAGCAAAAATAACATAAGCGATTAAAACCAAAACACTGGTCATCTACACATAACTAAAACCCACTTCAGACGGCATAAATAAAAGGGTATAAACGAATGTTCTATGTCTGTCAATCCTTACAAAAAAAGAGGACTGAAATGAAGTTCATTTTAGCCCTCTGTCTTCTTACAGCGTGATAGAAAACCTTTGCAGTCTAGGAAGGACGAGCATCGGAGTGCAGACCGGCAAAGAATGCGGGGTTTGTCTACACGCTAAAACAGACTGAATGTGTCAGTCTGTTTTTCTATCCAATCAACGCCATAATCCCTTGATACCCAAAATAAGCACCGAACCCAAGTAACGATAGACCTGCAAGAACAGATAATCCATGTAAAACTCGCTCACTTAAATAACGCCTAAATGAACTAGCAAGCAGCGCCATGCTGAAATCCCAAATCAGCATGCCGATAAAAATAGCCATACTGTACAAGAGCATTTGGGAAGCCCCATACTTTTCAATTGTATTGGCTAAGATGCTGCCAAAGATGCCAAGCCAAAACAAAATACTGAGCGGATTAGAAAGGGAAATGAAAAACCCTGTGATGAAAGAATGACCAATGGATGCATTTCCTCCATCCTTTTTTGGACTCTCCTGTAAATTGATTTTACGCAGGCTCTCAATACCGGTATAGGTCAGAACAAAAAAGCCGAACAGCCACAAAAAGGTTTTTACAAGAGGTGCAGTCAAAAGCTGGGCGACACCAAAATAGATGAGGAGCATATAGACAATATCCGCAGCCATAGCCCCCACACCAAAAATCCACGCATGCCAAAATCCACTTTTAATCCCTCTGTCGATTTGGGCTGCATTGACTGGCCCAACAGGCGCTGACAGTGACAACCCTAAAAAGATATAACCAAAAAACACCGCCACATAGACGTCCTCCTTTTGATGCTGACTTGTACATGTTATTCAAACTTTCAGCGTTTTAGTACAAGTCCTTTGTCAGCATTTTAGGAGGAATAGAAAAGCCGCCGGATCATCTGCTTACCGATCTGCTTTCAGCCCTGGCTGCTGCGCGTGTACCGCTTCTTTTTTCTTAGAACGATTCATTTGAATCGCAGCTGCAAACAGAAGAACAGCTAAGAAGGCGAAAACAAAGACGGCACTTGCGGCTCCCGCCCATTCAAGACTAAATCCAATCAAAAAGGACAAGCAGGCTCCGCCTAAACTCGCAGCTGCAATAAAGTAACTTGTTGCCTCATCGATGGCATTTTCAATCATCAAAGCAGATGCAGTCAGTGCGATTGGGAACATGCCAGCTGCGCAAAGACCGATGAAAAAGATGAGAATCAGCTGCGCGGCGATGTGGGTTGTCAGAGCGAATATCACCAGCAGCAGAATCATGAGTGCTGCGCTCATCTTTAAAAAACGCAGCGGATGCAGCTGATCAGCTTTCCTTGCAATCACGGTTCTGCCGATGACAATCGCTGTCCAGAAAGTAGAGACCGCAAAAAGGCCCCAATTCTCTCCTCCTTTTTCCAGCATGATCGACGGCAAAAAGTTCGCAAAGTTCGTTTCAATCCCTGCGTAGAAAAAGGCAAAACAAATCATGAGCACCACGATCATTCGATTGTTTCGATCAACAAGTAAGGACGGTTTTCTCATCTCTTTGGAAGAAGGAGCATCCATATACCCATGAGGCAATTTGTTCATAAAAACAAGCCAGAGCATGAGGAAAAATGTCAGCGCACCAACCTGAAATAAAAACACATACTGCCATGTCTGTTCTGTGACAGTCAGCAGAATCACTAAAGGAAATAACAGCGCACCTAATCCAAAAAAGACCTCCATGATACTGATTCGTTTTGCACTATTAGCCATCGAAATGACATACGCCCCAGCTGTTGTCTCAAGACTGCCTGCACCGCTCCCAAGAAAGAAACCTGCCAGCACAAGGGTTGTCCAGCCCGGCATCAAAAGACCAAGCAGAAGCGAGCCGATCATTAGCAAGAGACCCATGGTCAGAACAGCACCATAGCCTTTTTTTCTCACAAGAATGGGGGATAAAAGAACACCTGTCAAGAAACCAATAAACTGAAAAAAAATTAAAGATGATAATTCCCCGGGGCCCTTATCATAACTCGACAGCAAATAAGGCGTTAAGCTGCCAAAAAACACATGAATGGTCCCAATAAAAAAATAAAAAACACAGCCAAAATAAAACACCTTTTTCATCTTTTCACTTCCTCTAAAAAAGAGCGGAGTCATGACATCCTCCGCTCCACCTCTTTAATATGCTCGGGCAGACAAGACTGCCTCTTCTCTCTCAAAGCATGTATTGAGTGCAGCCTGTGCGCGATACCCATCTTCAAAATCAGCGACCTTCATATGAGATGGGTATGGATCTGTATTCACCCAATGCATCAGCTGATCACGGAATGTATCAGACCACCCATAAAATTCATTTGGCGGATCGGTGAGCAAGGTTTGCGGCATTTGATGACGCTCCACACACAATCCATCACTGATCTCATATTCGTTTTTCATGTTCGTATGGTATTTGAATACCTTGTCATGACCAACGACTTCTACACTAAATCCGCATTCTTCAGGCTGCGTGCTTTTAGACGTCACCAAATGAAAGAATACTTGATTCTCCATCTGCCCGAAAATTTCGGTATGATCATCTACCTGAACCTTTTTCTCTTCTTTTTCCTTTACATGTGTCAGCATTTTGGTGTTAAGTGATTCTTTCTTCATTTCACTGCCAAATAAATACCACAGCATATCAATCAAATGAATGCCCAGATCCCCTAGTGCACCGCTCGTACGCAGACTTTCGCCGCTGTCTCTCCATGAAAATGTCTTTCTTCTGAGGGCACTGTTTTTCTTAAAATGAGTTCTGACGGTCAAAATACGGCCTAATTCACCGTTAGCAATCAGGTTCTTCAAGATATTCACAAAGGATAAGTAACGATAGTTAAAGCCCATACTGGCTCGAACCTGGAACTGTTTGGCTGTCTCCACCATTTCCTTCGCTTCCTTCAGTGACACAGCCATCGGTTTTTCACATAAAATCGGCTGTCCTGCTCTTAGCGACTGAAGGGCATGGTCCTTGTGACAAAAATTAGGAGAGGCAATGATCAACCCGTCAGATGCATCTGCCAGTGTCTCGATACTTGAATACACACGTCCGCCGTACTGTTTAATGAATCCCTGTGCGACTGACTCGTGCAAATCATAGACACCAGATAATTCTGCACCTTTGATCGTTGATAATGCTCTTGCATGTGCTTTTGCAATATTCCCTGCTCCCACAATTCCAATTTTCTTCATGAATGTGCCTCCTCATGTTTATACATCACTGTTTTCAATGTTTCATAGATTCCTTTTGCATACCCATGATGACAAATTTGGTGATGGTGCCGCTTGGCTTCGGCTGTCGCATTTTGGACAAGGAAACCGTGCGTGACGGATTGAAGCATCCGCAAATCGTTCCCACTATCACCAAAGGCAAAGCCTTGATCTTTCGATAGATCATATTGGTTCAGCATAAAGTGGACAATTTCATCCTTCCCTGTGCCGACTGGTAAAAAATCAACATCATAGCAATCCGCAGGATCTCCTGCAAGCGGGTTGCATTTGTTCATATTGACCGCCACCCCGCGCTCTTTGGCAAGTGTTTGGATGAATGATAGATGATGAAGGTCTGTCCGTTCATCCTGCTCCTGATAATAAAAATTTTTCTTATGCCCTGAGCTGCCCAGCTGCGTTTGCGGTCTAAGGGTAATCCCTTTTTCACGGACCGTTTCCACGATGTCTTCGATTTTCTCATCCGAAAAACCCTGAGCATCGAGTCGCTTCATCCACTCTTCATCTGGCTGTCCAAAATGAGCATCTGACGTATACACAATCTCTGTTCCTAAATTGGACGCAATGAAATGCGGGAATTGATGAAAACCGCCTTTTTCCATTTTGCTCGTGACAGAATCGAGACTGCTTCCCGTCACCCAGCCCAGCAAGAGCTGTCCTGCTTCGCTCTTTTCTGCTACAAAGGCTTCCAGCCGCTTGACATCCTCTCTCTGCTCCTCTGTCATTCCGTGAGAATAATAGGTTTCATCAAAGTCACAGAAGACGATCCACTGCGGATTCTTCGGCTGATTCAGCAGTTTTTTATTGAACGGCAGACTTGATAACATGATGAACCCCCTCGATGACCTTCTCCTGATCTTGCAGCGGCATGCCTGGATAAAGCGGCAAGTGAAGCAATTGCTGCGCTGCTTTTTCCGTGTGTGGAAGTGCTGTTTGTTTATACTTTTGAGAAACAAGATTTGTTTGATGCTGATGCGAAAGTATCGGGTAATACACATCTGTCTCTATGCCCATTTCCAGTAATTTCGCTGCCAGCTCATCCCGATCTCCCTTCAGCACTCTCATCGGGAATAGATGCCATACATGATCATCCGTCAGCTTCGGAAGCTTCATGTATCCTTCATCCTCAAGCGTTTGCAGCTGGTCAATGTAGCGCTTTGCTAAGTAAAAACGTTTAAAGTTTTGCAATCCTAAATACTTCATCCGTTCGAGTCCAATTGCCGCCTGTAAATTATCAATCTTGGAATTAAAGCCGTAGTCACTGCGTTTGGTATTTTTCTTTCCTGGTTCAAAGCCGTGATAGCTGATCTCCATGCATTTTTCCGCCAGGGCTTCATCATTTGTGGCAATGGCTCCTGCCTTTCCGCAGACGCCAAGATTTTTATATGGATTAAAGCTGAGAACAAGTCCATCTCCGTAAGCGCCAAGACCGCTGCTGCCAATTGCCTGACAACCATCTTCAATGATTTTCAATCCATGTTGTTTCGCAATCGCTGAAATGGCCTTCATATCTGCTTGCTTCCCGTATAAATGAACTGGAAGAATGCATACCGTTTGATCTGTGATATGCTTCTCTATTTCACTCGGTGCGAGGCAGTAGGTTTCTGGGTCAATATCGGCATAAACCGGAACAGCCCCAATGGCAAGCACTGCATTTTCAGTTGCCGCAAAGCTGTTGGCTGGCAAAATAACCTCGTCTCCTGGGCGGACACCTGCTGATATGAGACTAATCATGAGGGCATCTGTTCCACTTGATGTCGCAATGACATATTTTTTCCCTAAGTACTCAGCAAGCTGCTTTTCAAACGCCGGAATATATGGCCCTGAAGTAAAACGACCAGAGCTCAATACTTCCTTCAGCACCTGCATAATATCATCGATTTCATCCTCTGAAATCAGTTTATCAACTGGCAGGAATGGTATCTTTTTTTCCTTATTTTGTTTATAATGGAAGAGAATTTTTTCCAAACCTGCGCGCTCAATATCTTGCTCAAGGAACGTCACCAGCTTTTCATTTGCTAGATGCTTTTCAACTGAATCAGCCTTTACTTGAACACCGTGATTGATCATATCCAGCAAAGGGAGATAATCCTTGCTTTTACCTGATATCTTCGTCAATATTTGCATTCCATTCCCTCCAATTAATCAATTCCTTTTGTTAATATTTAACTTGTTTCACATTGTAAATGATGTTATCGATTTCAGAACAATAACTTTGTGTAAAGGATTTGTTAATATGTGTACAATTTATGAAATTGCCAAACGCTGCGGGGTTTCAACCACCACCGTTTCCAGAGTGCTAAACCATCACCCATATGTATCAGAAGAAAAGCGGCAGCACATTTTACAGGTGATGAAAGAAATGGAATATACACCGAGTTCAGCGGCTCGCACCCTACGATCACATCAGACAAAAACGATTGCTGTATCTGTTCCTGCAGTGGATCATCCTTTTTTTGCACAATTAATTAAAGGCATTTCAAAGGAAGCGCTGGATCAAGGATATAAAGCCATCGTGCTCCAGACGTTTTACCAGAAAGCAGTAGAGCTTGAAGGACTTCAATTATTAAAAAGAAAAGAAGTAGATGGTGTCATATTGGGGGCATTAGAAAATCAGTGGGAAAAGATTGAGCCATTTTTAACAAACGGACCCATTGTCATGGCGAATGAATATCATCAAACAGCAAACATCCCGATTATTGGATACGATGAACGGGAAGCCGCCTATAAAGCGGTTGACTACTTGATTCGGTCGGGTCGAACATCGATTGGATTTTGCTTTGATACAGAAAGCAGCGAAGCACAAAAACAACGGAAACAAGGCTACCTTGATGCACTCTCTGCTCACGGCTTGCCGCTCTTTGAAGATTGGCTGTTCGGAGAGGCATTTACCATTGAAGACGGCTTTCGCTTAATGGATGACATCCATCACATGAAGGCTGCACCTGATGCCATTTTCACCGGTAATGATCAAGTCGCAGCAGGACTCATTAAACAGGCCATTTCATATGGCTATCAAATCCCTAAGGATCTAGCGGTCATTGGCTATGACAACCAAGACATTTGTGAGGTGACGGCTCCAACAATTACCACGATCGACATTCCCATCGTGGAGCTTGGCCAGCAGTCTGTACAGCAATTGATCGCGCTCCTGCAAGACCAAAAACCATTACAGCGTGAACATATTCAGCTGCCTACCCGGCTCGTGACAAGAGAATCTACATAAACCAAAAAGACTGAGAGCAATCTCTCAGTCTTTTTTAAACCTACCTATCAACCTATACAAATTGAGCAAGAATGAATGTCCATATACACACAATGCCAAGCAGGATGAAGCTGTACTTCACGGTCTTTTGGAAGAGTTCAGATTCTTTCCCTGTTTCTCCAACAGCTGCTGTAGCGATTGCGATTGATTGAGGAGAAATTAATTTCGCCATAACACCGCCCGTTGTATTTGCCCCAATTAACAAACCTGCCTGTGAGCCGATTTGAGAGGCTGTGACTGCTTGAAGGTTACCGAATAACGCATTGTTGCTCACAACAGATCCCGTAATAAACACGCCGATCCAGCCAAGCACTGGACTGACAAGCGGGAACAAATCACCTGTTTTTGCAAGGGCAAGTCCAATGGCAGAGCTCAGTCCGGCAAAGTTCGCCAAGTTGGCAAAGCCCATGACAAAACAAATGGTCAGAACGGGTAACCAAAGCTCTTTCACCGCTGCTTTTAAACAGGCAGCCCCCTCTGTTAATGTAATATGTCTGCTAAACAACCCTGTCAGCATAACGGCAATCAGAATGGCAGTACCCGTTGCACCAATGACATCAATTTTAAAGATTGCATCGATGGGTGTTTCTGTTTGTGCAATTGGTGGTAATTTCAAAATTTGCTGATGTAAAAATGGCATTTTCACTAAAATGGTCGTCCAGTTAAGCGGGCCTCCTACAGCAAACAGTGCTTTAAATGCTGGCAGACTCCATACCGTAATAACAGCAGTTAAAATATAGAATGGAGACCACGCCTTCAGCACTTCAACGCCGCGATACGTTTGTTTCTGTTCAATATCTGGCGCTCCTTCTTCACGATAAATGTGTTTTGGCTGCCACTTTCGAAGAAATAAAGCCAAAATTCCCATACTTGCTAAGGCAGAAATAATATCGGCAAGCTCAGGACCCATTGTCACCATTGTGACAGCTTGCAAAATGGCATAGCTTCCACTCACTACAAGCAAGGCTGGCAGTGTTTCTTTGATCCCTTTGAATCCGTCTACAATCAGAATGAGTAGAAACGGTATACAGAATGAAATGAACGGAATCGTATATACAAGGATTTGAGATAACGCAAGCGGCGTCATATTGCCCATTTGCGCCCCTGTAACAACTGGGATGCCCACAGCACCAAATGCGCCAGACGCGGCATTGGCAATTAAGCAGAGCATCGCAGCTTTCAGTGGTTTAAACCCAAGCTCTGTTAAGAGAGCGGCACTGATCGCAATTGGTACACCAAACCCAGCGGCTCCCTCTAAAAATGCGTTAAAGCTAAAACCAATTAATAAGAGCTGAAGGCGTTGATCTTGAGAGATTCCTGCGATACTAGAACGAATGATATCGAACTTTCCAGATTTCACTGCAATTTTATAGAGCCATACCGCCATGATGACGATATATCCAATCGGCCACAGCCCGTTAGATATACCGAGCAGCACAGCAGATAATGCCTTTTCAACTGGCATATGAAAGAAGAAAACAGCTATTACAAAACTGACGATTAAGGTAAAACAAGCGGCTAGAACACCTTTTAATTTAAATACAGTTAAGGCAAGTAGAAAAAACAAGATTGGGAGCATTGCCACCAATGCACTAACGAACTCATTACCAAACGGATCATATATTTGCTGCCACATAGTGATTCATCCTTTTCTGCTCAGATAGGTTGCTTTTCATTGATTAAAAATGAGGAGCCAAAATTTCTTTCAACACATTCACACTATGTGCGAATTTTTCTTTCTCCGTGTCGTTCAGTGCAAGCTCCATCACTTCTGTTGCACCATTTCGATTCACAAGGGCAGGTACTCCAATGTAAACATCTTCTGCTCCATACTCTCCATCTACGTAAGTGCTGACAGTCAAAATGCTGTTTTCATTGTGCAGGATCGCTCTTGTAATGCGGGCTAAACTCATCGCTACACCGTAGTAAGTCGCACCTTTTTTCTCAATGATTTGATAAGCGGCATGACGGACATTTTCCATGATTTCATCTAGGTCTTCTTGTTTGTATTGATCATTTCTCTTCATTAACTCTGTAATCGGCACACTTCCAATATTCGCATGACTCCAAACAGCAAGCTCTGTATCCCCATGCTCTCCAATGATGTAAGCATGCACGTTATGTGCCGATGCTTCAAAATACTCACTGAGCATGTATCTAAATCTTGCCGTATCAAGTGTTGTACCACTCCCAATCACTCGTTCTTTTGGAAGTCCACTGAATTTCCAAGTCGCATATGTCAAAATATCAACTGGGTTTGTGGCAACTAAGAAAATGCCGTCGAATCCACTTTTCATCACGTTTTCTACAATGCCTTTAAATATATTTAAATTTTTCTCAACAAGGTCAAGTCTTGTTTCACCTGGCTTTTGGTTTGCACCAGCACAGATACAGACGATATCTGCATCCTTACAATCCTCATAATCTCCATACCATGTATTCACAGGATGCGGGGCAAATGCTTTTCCGTGGTTTAAATCCATCACGTCACCCATTGCTTTGTCTTGATTCAAATCGATGACAACCAATTCATCTGTGATTGCTTGATTTATTAATGTAAAGGCATAACTACTGCCGACGAAACCTGCTCCAATAAGTGCTACTTTGTTGACTTTTTCGTTTGTCATTTATCTCATCCTCCTAAGTAAAACTAGGTTGTTTTTAGTTTGTGAAGTATTTCACATTAACATTGTGCAACATTTCACAAACTTTTGCAAGGGGGCTTATCAAAAAAAATATGTAGCGAATTTGTGAACACATTTATTGTGCTTTCAAAGCGCTGCCTCCATACATATTTCCACAAGAAAAAAGCTGCCAAACGCTCTCCGGCAGCTTCATACATATTAATAAGGTCCCCAGTTGATCATGACCCCGATACAAATAAACACAAGACCGATGACAAACCAAATGAGCGCAAGCGGCACCATAAAACGTAGCCACTTCACATAAGGAATACCACTTGCAGCAAGCACAGCCATCAGCACACCAGAAGTCGGATTGATACAGTTGACCACCCCTTCGCCAAGCATCACCGCTTCTACAGCTACCTGTCTTGTGATGCCCATTAAATCAGCCAGCGGCGCAAGAATCGGGATAAAGACAACGGCTTCTCCTGATCCTGATGAAATCAAAAAGTGAAGAAGCGCACTCGCAATATACATCCCGATCGCACCAGCAATTGGACTAAACCCTGTCAGCATACTCGCCAAGCCATTGACCACTGTATCAAGCAGCTTCCCATTTTCTAAAATGACCGAAATACAGCGTGCCATCCCAACAATGAGTGCGCCGTATACAAGGCTTTGACAGCCGATAATAAACGTTTTCGCAATATCATTGGCTGCTAATCCGCCGAGCAGTCCAGCAGCAATGGCCATAAAAATGAACACACCAGCCATTTCCTTATCGGTCCAGCCAAGCTGAAGTGCACCATATAAGAAGCCTCCAAGTGACAATCCGCACACCGCTAAAATCAGTTTATGTCTGCCGGTAAATGCGGGCTTGTCCACAGATTCTGCATCGGCTCCGCCAAGCCCCTTAGCAGGAAACCATTGATCGCCAAGAATGCTTCCCTTTTCTTTATTCTTCAAGCGCCTTGTATATACATAGATGTACACAATACTAGAAATAAGAAAACAAAGATAAATGATGACACGCAGGCCAATCCCAGAAAAGATCGGCAGCTCTGCAATCGTTTGTGATAAACCTAATGGAGATGGAGATAAAATCGTTGCATTAAATCCAGCATAACAGCCGATGTAAATAACCGCCGCTCCTGCCACAGCATCCCATTTCAAGGATCGCGCCACAATGATGCCGATTGGAATAAATCCAATGACAGAGTTCACGACAATTCCGGTCGTTCCAAGCACTGAAAATAATCCCCCAACAATACAAATAAACAATAATTGCTTCGTTTGAAACCGGCTGATGACATGATGAATCATCCCGTTAATGGCACCTGTCTTCTCCAAAATAGCAATGGTTCCGCCAGTAAATAGAATAAGAAATATAATAGAAGCAGACCCCACCATTCCTTCTTGAATGGCTGTAAAAAAGCCAACCGCACTCACTGGTGATTGATCAATGCGGTGATAGCTGCCAGGAACGGCTGTTGTGATCTCGCCTGATGTTTTTCGGTCAAACTCACCCGCTGGTACAAAGTACGTTGCAATCGTACAAATCAGCGCAATGATAAATAAGAGAACATACGCATCCGGCATTTGAAGTTTTCGTTTTTGTTTCTCTGGTGCTGATACTGTCGCTGTTTTCATGTGTCAAAACCCCTTTGTCCCGATCGGAATTTCACTTAATTTTCAGAATAATCAAATGATGTGTTATATTATAAACATTGTTGATATTTAAGATCAATATTATTTCACTAAAATAAGATTATGGCAGATTATCTGTCAGCAAGGAGGCTTCTCATGACAACTTTGACAAACGAAATGAAACAAACTGTGACAGACATCTTTGAACACCTGCACGCCCATCCAGAAATAAGTTGGGAAGAAACAAAAACGACGGCTTATATTGAAGATATATTGAAAAAATTGGGCTGCATCACTCGAACATTTGACGACTGTACAGGGGTGATCGGTGAAATTGGAGAAGGCGCACCAGTGGTCGCTGTGAGAGCCGATATTGATGCACTTTGGCAGGAAGTAGATGGTGAGTTTCAAGCGAATCATTCATGTGGTCACGATGCGCACATGACAATGGCCCTTGGCACCTTCATGGCATTAAAGGGAAAAGAACGACCGAATGGCACCATCCGTTTCATTTTTCAGCCTGCTGAGGAAAGAGGCGGCGGTGCGCTAAAAATGATTGAAAAAGGTGTGCTGGCAGATGTCGATTACTTATATGGCGTGCATGTGCGTCCAATTCAAGAAACATTAAACGGACGCTGCGCTCCTGCCATTTTGCACGGATCAAGTAATCATTATGTCGGCACAATTATTGGAGAGGAAGCGCACGGTGCACGCCCACACCTTGGGGTCAACGTCATAGAAGTAGCTTCAACCCTCGTGCAGAGACTCGCGCATATCCATGTCGATCCAAGAGTTGCGCATTCTGTGAAAATGACCAATCTACATGCTGGCGGGGGCAGCTCAAACATCATTCCTGGCAAAGCTTCTTTTACATTAGATGTCCGGGCGCAAACAAACGAAGTAATGGATGAATTAGAAAAAGAAATTGAAAGAGCCGTTCATTCCGTTGCAGATGCCTTTGGCGCTTCGATTACACTTTCAACAGATCATCGTCTGCCTGCCGCAACCTTAAATGAGGAAGCCGTGCAAATTATGTCTGATGCGATTGAACAGGTTTTAGGCAAAGAACAGCTTGATCCCCCGATCGTCACGACAGGCGGAGAGGACTTTCACTTTTATGCAGCGAAGGTTCCGCATATGAAATCCACCATGCTAGGTTTAGGCTGTGATTTAAAGCCCGGTCTTCATCATCCGTATATGACTTTCGACCGCTCTGCTATCTTTACCGGCATTGAGATCCTAGCTGAGGCTGTCTATCAAACACTTCAGCAGCATTCATCGTAAAATGAAAAAACCACCCGTCTTTCTTCAAGCGGGTGGTCTGTTTGATGTTAAGCATTCAAATCTGTTATGGCTGGAACGTTGATTTCTTTCACACAAGATACCCTCGATAAATGAATCACACATCTCGCCAGCTCCACAATATCCTGAACAGGGATTCTCGTTTCATCATATAGCGTGATGGCTTTTTCAGCTCCCTCTTCATATGGGACCTCCGCCGCCAGCTCTCCTGGATTGATACAGGTGACAGATATTTTATCTTCTCTCACATGCTCTCTCAGTGCATTCACAATTCCGCGCAGGCCAAATTTAGATGCCACAAAGGAGACCTGCGGCAGGTTTGTATGATCGAGTCCTGCTGTTGATCCAATCACGATGATTTTTCCATTCTCCGATTTCCTTACATGCGGAAGCAGTGCCTGAATGTACGTAATGGTTGAGGTGATATTCACATTGATTAAATGTGCGATATCCTCTGGCTGATCGAGATCAAAAGAATAATCGTCTTCAAAGCCTCGTTTTTCCCATAAACCGACGTTATAAATGAGTACATCAATCGTCTTGTTCTCCAATGCTTCGAGCATATAAGGGATATGCGTTTGGCTTGATAAATCGATTTTCAGCCAAATTCTATGTACGCCGTCATCTATGTTTAAACTGCTTGGTTCGCTTCGTGACACAATCCAAACTGTATCTCCACTTGATGGAAGACCCTTTACAAAAGCATCTCCTAATCCTTGACTTGCACCGAATATGATATAGTTTTTACTCATAGCTCCTCCTTCTATGGCTCACAAGCTTTCCGTCAGCCAACAGCTCATCTGTAAACGTTTTATACCTATATCATACAAATTCTAAGAGACAACTGCCCCTTTTATGCCTGTATTCACTTATTGATTGGCACGGCTACCTAATTTCCTTTAATTCCACTGGTAACGCACGTGCCTCTATAAAGCTTTTAATCATTTCTATGAAAAGTTCTTTCTTTTCAAAAGTAAATGTATGTCCAATGCCAGGCACGATGACTCCAGCAGCTTGTGGATGTGCATCCGTGATTTTTTTCGCTGACCGTTTCATGATGCCTTTTTCTTTTTCTCCCACTGTGACAAGAATGCGTGCTTTTGCTTGCTCAAACGTGTTCGGGAGCTTGTAATGGAGGTTTTCTTGAAACATCGTAAGAAGGATATTCTTTTGCAGATGTTTCGATTCAGCCGCATAATGGTGCAGGACATGGTGTGGAAGCCCCATCTTTTCGGCTTGGAGCTGGATAAACCAATCTTTCTTTAATAACGGATACGTCAGTGGTAAGAGGGGTCTGACCATGAAGTAGAGCCAAGGCAATGGCATCACAAGGGCGCTATTGATGATGGCTATATCTATAATGTCCGGTTCTCTAGATAACACATCAACGGCAATCTGCGCACCTAAAGAAAATCCGATGAGTATCACTGTACGATCGTGCGCCTGTTCCTTGATCCATGAGATGATTTCATTGGCGCTTTCACTCATTGAAAATGGCTGTTCTTTTGATCTTGTTCCATGACCAATGAGATCAGGGGCAAAGCAATCATATGTGTTCTTAAAAATTTCCACCTGCTCCTGCCACATCCAGCTGCTTACTCCTCCGCCATGCAGGAAAATCATGATTGGCTTATCCATCGTCGACAACTTTTCCACCATCCTTGTATATAAGAAAAAAGCAGCCGCTTTTTGAGCAGACTGCTTTTTCAATATGCTCCCTTCTATTATAAGGGAACGATCATCATATTGGCTATTTTTTCAAATCCTCGATAGAGTTTACGTTCTTCATATATTTCGGAACAACTAGACCCATTCGAAGACCTTTCATGCTTGTACCAAGGTCATCATATTTCCCTTTAAACTTCGCTGCATACGTTTTATGCGTATTTGGGAGCCAAGCAGATAATGATGCATCCGCGCTTCCGGTTGCAATTGCTGTCCACATTGGACCTGCTTCCACCTGAGTCAAAGTGACTTTAAACCCGAGTTCACGCAATACTTCTGCTGCGACATTGGTACTTGCAATCTCACTATCCCATGCAACGTAGGCAAGATTGACTTTGTCTCCATTCGACTTTTTCACGCCTTTTGTCCATTTTGCTACTTGGTCTTTATGTTTTTTCACATATTTCATGGCGGCATCCTTTGGTTTAACACCATCTTGGATATCAATCATGACCTCGCCCATGTCATCTTGAGACCATTTAAACTGACTAAGCATTTTCGCTGCTTCCGGCTGATCCTTTGCAAATCCTTTACGTGAAATCGTATGAATTTCTTCCGCTTCACCATAAGATTTTTTTGGATCATCTAAATATTTCAAATCATAGCGGGAAAACATCCAGTGTGGATTCCAGCCAGTGATGATGATTGGTTTTTTACGGTCGTAAGATTTTTTGAGCGTTGCAGTCATGGCTGCACTTGATGCAGACACAACCGTCCAATCCTCTAAGCCGTAATCCTTTTTCGCTTGATCTGTCAGCGCCATAATCCCTGAACCAGGATCAATTCCGATGATGGTTTTATTCACCTGCTGTGCTGCACTCGCATTTGAATCTGTCTGCGCGCCACAAGCGGCTAGTAAAAAGACAAGCAGGGCGGTCATCCCAATGTAGAGAGACTTTTTCCACATTAAGCATTCCCCCTGGTTTTTTTCGTTTTAATGTTTTGTGTAATACGGTCAAGTGTAATCGCCACAATAACAATGGCAATACCAGCTTCAAAACCAATTCCTGTTTTCAGCTGCGTTACCGCACTATATACTTCCGAACCAAGTCCTGGTGCACCTACCATTGCCGCAATGACGACCATTGAGAGTGCAAGCATGATACTTTGGTTAATACCAGCTAGGATGGTTTTTGTAGCAAGTGGAAGCTGAACTTTGAATAATCGCTGGAATGTTGTTGAACCAAATGCTTCTGTTGCTTCAATTAAATCAGCTGGAACTTGTTTAATCCCCAGAATAGTCATACGAATCGTTGGCGGCATGGAGAAAATAACCGATGCCACAACCCCTGGAACAACTCCAATGTTAAAGAAGAAGATCGCTGGCAATAGATAAACGAAAGCAGGCATTGTCTGCATTAAATCTAAAATTGGTGTCACAATTTTACGCACCGTTTCCTTCTGTGATGACCAAATACCGATCGGAACCCCGATCACGATGGAAATGACCACAGCTGTCAAAACGAGCGCAAGAGTTTGAAGCATTGGATGCCAGTAGCCTAAATAGTCAATCAGCAAGAATCCAATAAGTGTGAAAAGAGCAATTCCTCTTGTACTGATCCACCAAGCAATGCCGGCAAAAATAAGGGTTAAAATAATGGATGGAATCACACCAAGTGCTGCCACAATCCCATTTACTGTCCCTGCTAATCCATTTGTGATGCCATCAAAGAAACCACCAAACGCTAATGTTAACCAGTCAACAAAATGATCGATATAATCCGCGAACGGAATTCTAGGTAAATCACTCATACTAAACATCTTATTCTACCTCCTGTGTAGAAGGCTCTTGTGTTTTAATTTCCTCAAGCTTGTTAGAAGACATGTTGATATACTCATCATTACCTGATAACGCACCAATTAATGCACCTCTGACCACAATACCCTTCATTCTGTTTTTCTCATCGACAACGGCAATTGGAATGTTTGCTGCATCAGACACTGCATCAAAGATTTCTGTCAAATACGTAGTTTCCAATACTGTCGTAAATTCTTTATCGAGAACAGTTTCAAGCGACGCTCCCGTTTCTGCTGCTTTTTTCGCTGCTTGAGCAGAAATAACACCTAATAAATGCTTTTTCTTATCTACAGCATAGATAGACGAAATTCCAAGGTTTTTCATGAGCGTGAGCGCAACACGTGCCCCTTTGTCGATCTGAACTGTTTCTGCACGTTTCATAATATGACCAGCGGTTAATACTTTAGAAAGGTCAACATCTTCAACGAATCGTTCAACATATTCATTCGATGGATTCATTAGAATTTCTTCTGGTGTTCCGATTTGAACGATATTCCCGTCCTTCATGAGCACAATGCGGTCACCAATACGAAGCGCCTCATCTAAATCATGGGTAATGAAAATGATCGTTTTTCCCACAGATGTATGAAGCTCAAGCAATTCATCCTGCATATCCTTACGAATTAATGGATCGAGTGCACTGAATGCTTCATCCATTAATAAAATGTCAGGGTCATTTGCTAATGCACGTGCCAAGCCAACACGCTGCTGCATCCCACCACTTAATTGGTTTGGGTATTGCTCTTCAAAGCCTTCAAGTCCAACAAGCTTTAAAGATTCAAGCGCTTTTTGTCTGCGCTCTTCTTTATCTACACCTTGCAATTCAAGACCGTACTCTGTGTTCTCAAGAATTGTACGGTGCGGGAACAATGCGAAGTTTTGGAAGACCATGCTGATCTTTTTCCGTCTCACTTCACGCAATTGATCCTTTGACATATTTGTTATCATATCCCCATCAATATATATTTCTCCGGAGGTTGGTTCGATTAACCTATTTAGCATCCGCACAAGTGTGGATTTTCCGCTCCCTGATAGCCCCATGATGACAAATATCTCGCCGTCATATACATCAAAATTTGCTCGATTGACACCAACTGTTGCACCGGTCTCTTTTAGGATCTCTCTTTTTGTTTTCCCGTTTTCAAGCATTTGAGATGCTTTTTTAGCATTTTTACCGAAAATTTTAGATACATTATTTATCTTGATTTTGATATTTCTCTCTTCAGAATTCATATTTTCCCTCCAAATTAGCATCTTAATAACCGTAACATAAGCGTTATGATGCGAACAATCTTTAGAATTCGCTTATTTCCCCACAATATGTATGAATTCCATATAGAGGTCTGGTCATTAGAGTTTATACGCCGTATTACTCGTAAATCCTATAGAATGCTTCATAAACTACATATTTTACGGGGTATTTCCTCTCACCAGACAATATTTTACTGGAAATTCCTAATTGTGCTAAAAAATAAGTCAAATCCTCATCATAGCGTATTTTTTGAATCATGGGTGAACCATTCCCTGAACAGGATTTACCCGAAAATGGTCACATAAAAACCTTTTTCTCAAATTTTAATTAAATTTATGAAAAAACTGCCTGCAACTTTAGTTACAGACAGCTTGTTTTTTAGGACTCTAGGGCAGCCCGCTTAATATTATCTTGAAGCTCAAGCATCCGTTTTGTTCCATCTTCGCGTAATCGTTTGTTCTCTTCTTCGATCTGTTTCGTCTCTTTCATCCCTTGTACAATCGTATTAAAGGAAGATTCGATCGTTTCAATGTCGATGCTCGGACGGCCAGATAACTTGGCAATCTCCACACTCTGACTCGAGATGTTTTCAGCATTTCGTTTCAGCATTTCATTTGTTCTTCTATCCAATTCACTCATGGAATCAGCCACAAGCTTTTGTCTCTTCACTGTAACAGCTTGAATGATCCCATTTTTGAAAATTGGAATGGTGATGATGAAGGCAGAGTTGATTTTTCCGATTAATTTCGTATTACCACGCTGCAGCAAACGGATTTGCGGTGCCGTTTGAAGCGCCACCATTCGTGCCATATCAAGGTCATATACACGCTCTTCAAGCGCTTGAATGCCATTACGAAGCGTATCGAGCTCCATTTGTGCCAGCTGGTTTCCACTAGCCGCTTTTTCTTCATATGAAGGAACCAATTGCATTAACTCTTCGATTTTCATTTGACCGGCTACAACATACTTTTCAAGCTCCATATAGTATTGAATGTTATGCTCATACATTTCTTCGAGCGTCACAGTCGATTTCGTCATTTCGTCTTTATATTTACTGATTTCCACATTGATTTTTTCAATTTCTGCACCGAGGGTTTGATATTTACTGAAAATCTTTTCAATCATGCTGCCGCCGCGCTTAAAGATTTTTGACAGCAAGCCACCCTTCGGTTCGTCAAAATCATTTTTATCAAAGCGATCCATAATCTTCCCAAGCTGCGTCAGCATCGTTCCTGAGTCAGTGACACTTGTTGAACGCATCATCGAAAGGATACGATCAGAGAACTTAGAGATTTCAACAGCCGGCTGTTTTCCGTATTCAAGCAGCTCCAGCTGATTTTTCGCATCGATCTGTCTCGCAATATTTTGCACTTCTGGTTCATTTCGAAGCTGAACGCGAATATCGTCTGCCTTCTCAATGGTGATTTCCTCTTTATCAATTGAAATGATGTCATTTCCGTTTGTATTTGTCATAAGCTTTGATCTCCTTATCGGTTTTTAATGGATTGAAATAACTTTCTGACGATGGACGGCTCTTTAAACTCCTGGTTCATGACCATCTCATCAAGCCAATGGGTATCAAATAATTGGGCATCGATAAATCGCTCGATACACTGATATCCCGCCGGATGATATACGAAGAGATCCACGCCCATTTCATTTAGGAAAATCAGGGCGGCCGCATCAGAACGAGTCAGCTCACCATTATATTCCGTATGGTATAAAATCACTTTCGGCACGGTTTGTGCATAATCAAAGGTTTGAATCAGTTCAATGAGATCCTGGCTCAAATGCAGAACCTGCTTGAATAAATAAATGCGGACATCTAATTCGGTCTCATTGCCTTCTTTTAATAGCTTTGGATGCTGGCAGATTCGAGAGATCGCCTCTGCTATCGCACGCTGCGCTCCCTCATATAGGTGAGAAAACTGCCACACATTGCTTTTCATTAATAATTCAGGGTCAATTTCTCCATGAGAAGAAAGTGCATGCTGATAATGAAATTGATAATTCGAAGTCACTTCTTTTGTAAAAGGAAAATGGCGAATGGTCTTCGTCTCTTTCCCCTCCATTAACGTGTGGATACGATCCCAGTATTCACGCTTGTCTCTTGTGACCCCCATCATTTTCGCAAAAAGATTCGGAATCTGTATCGTGTCCCGGTCTGCTTTAAAATTTGGGCGGATAAAGGATCGTTCCTTTGCAATTAAAAACAGCTCATCATACGTTGTCTTCAGCGTAATAGAATGAGGAGTATGATCTCTGAATTGCCACGGCTTATACAGCATTGAATCTTCCGTGTGAAGCACCTCTTCAAGCTCTCTTGTCGAGCGGTACGCCACCGTTGATTTCCTCTCAGGCTTTTCAGTAGGGAACGGCTCAAGCTTTGAGGTTCCCGGGTACTGATCAATAAAAGTCAGCTTTTCTTCTGGATCCAATTCGCGGAACGGATCCTTGCCTTCTGGATGAAATAGCACAACATCACAGCCAAGCAGCATGACATAGTAAAGAAAATAAAGCTGACTTTTATTCGCCTCTCCATACCAAATGACAGCCGGCATTTTTTCTTCTATATTGACTTCCTTCAGCCATGGGCCTAGATGATTATTTGAAAACTTCACGACATCCAGCAGGACCCGGCGGAAATCGGGATGCTGAAATCCACCTTCATGCAGCTGTTTGAAATGCTCAAACACCTTGATCAATGAAAGGCGGATATGACGGTTCATCACAGGGTTTGGATGGCGGACAATCAGCTGTTCGCCATCCAAAAAAGCCACAAAGCGATTCACGGACAATCCCTTTTCTTCTTGGTTAATCAAATGAATGCGCTGCAACGCTTGAAAATGCTCCGGCTCAATATGACGATTGAGCGTTTCACTTAAAATATGCACGCCTTCTGTTTCATATAATTCATGTAAATAAATAAAATAATCGGTTGCATCATGCGGAGTACCAAGGACCCGGGCGGCGAGACGCGGCAAGGACAACATATGCTCGTCCTTTACATAGCCGTCTCTTTCAGGGAGCGGCTTGTTCAGCACGTTTTTCCAGGCTTCCTGCTCCGCCCGTGTATGGGTGACATTGATTTCTTTATAACTCACGCCGCTCCTTCCTTTCTCCTATATTTTCTCGAAAGCTACTACTATCATATCATTCAGCCTTCTACTTCTGCTATCGAATCGAAGGCTTTTTTGCGTTCGTCATCTCCTTGATGACACATGCGGTGATTTCGTCTGCTGCTGCCATGCCAGATGCTGCTGTCGGCTCAAGTGATGGGTCAAAGTCGAGAACTTCTCCATGCCTTGGAGCAAAGCCGATGTCTGCCTGGCGAATGAGCCCCGCATCTAACAGCGAATCGCCCGCACCATACACGGATTCAAGCTGCAGCCGTTCCTTTAGAAAAGCAACAGCATCCCACTTATTGAGCGGCTGTGGAATAAAATAAAGCTTCCGTCCCTGAAGAGAAACCTGCCAGCCCCTCTCCTCGCCCCACAGCTTCAATTCAGCAAGCGGAATGTGAGATAGATACTCCTCTTTCATAATCAAATAAAGAAATCTTCCTTCTGCTGTGCGGGTACGCTTCACCCATGCTGCAACTGGAAGCTCAGAGATAGCCCTTAGCATCTCTCTGACAGGCATACATTCTCTAAGTCTCTCATCAACAATGGCCTGCCAATCCTCAAGCGGCTTGCCGTGATGAAGGATACAGCCCCCATTTGTTGTGACGGCATACTCCGGTTTGAGCGCATGTTGAAAGAAGGTGATCCGTTCATACTGTGCGGTCGTTCTGGTCGTCACTGGAATAAACCAGCCTGATTGATGAATCGTCTGCAATGATTTTTTCGTTTCAACAGACATATAGGAAAGTGGCCGTTCGTCCAGCACCTCAACTAAATCATACTCTCCTTCATACGCATACTGCTCAAGCACCCGATGCGAGTAAATCAGTGTCCGGTCTAAATCACTGGCAAATGCGCATGTCTTCATGACGTTTGCTCCAGCGGGCGAATGAGGCCACAGCATGTGTAGGACATATTCGCATATTCAATGACCGGAACACCTCTGTCTTCTGCTAAAAGCAAAATATGCTTTAGCTTTTCCTGAGATCCAGGCTGAATCAGAATTTTCCAAGGGATTCTTCTCAGCAACACGCGGGTCGTCTCACCAACACCCGGCTTAATCAAATGGGTATTTTCAATTTGAAATTCCTGACCGATCGCTTCAATGGACGCCATTCCCCGCCAATCTGCCGGTGTCCCCTCTGTGATGATGGTTTCTGCGTTATCTTGTATATTTGGCTTAAGGCTAGAGAAAGCTTCTTCAATCGTATCCACATACAAATTGGACACATCCTCATCAAGCAGTTCTTCATAATATTTTGCCCCATGGAAATCATCGGCATTGATCCAGCGGTTGTTTAGTACCGTACGACTGACAAGTCCAGATACTGTTGAATTCAAGCAGGCACTTGGAATGAGAAAATCCTCTCTCGTTCCATATACACGTGTACAATAGCCAGGGTCAGCCAGCACAGCCAGCTCACTCGAAAGGCGCACGCCATACTTTTTTTCAAAATCAATTACAGCTTTTTCGAGCTCTTTCGAAATCGCACCTTTTCCAGTCCATCCATCGATAAAAGCAATTTCAAAACCTGGATGTTCTTTCAGCATATAATGCAGTGCATTTTCGTCTATTCCGCGGTCGCGAATAATAGAGATGCTGTAATGAGGCAGATCAAGACCATACGTCTTTCGAATATATCGTTTGATGAGTACGCCAATTGGTGTTCCCGCACGAGCCAAGCTGCAAAGCACGGTTTGGAAGCCTCGCTTTTTCACAATCTGTTCTGCTACAACAGCTACCGCTTCTGCTACCTTTTCCTTACTTTCTTCAAGAGATTGATAGAATAAAGTCATATAAGATGCCGTTGGTTTATATTCAATTGGCAGCATTTCTGAATAATGCGCACCACTCTGAATTGAACGCTCCCGCTCCTCTGTACTTTTCTCCATCTCAATAGATGATAAATCTTTGAGTAAGAAGGTTACATCCTGCTCTGGATAGCTCCCCATTTTTGTATACACATTAGCCATTCACCTTCACCTCGTCTGATAAAGTCACAATATGCACATGCTTCACATGCCGCTCGGCAAATAAGTGAACAAGCGGAAGCATTGCCTCCTGAGAAACCTTTTTCTCAAAAAAGAGAAATACATCATCATATTCACCTTTTGATATGTTGTACACGTAGTGCTGAATTCGGGCATCCTCTGGATTCCTAAAAGTAAACCCATTTTGGACAGCATATCCAGCCTTTTCAACTGGATGAATTGGGCTTCTCGTCGTTGAATGAAAGAGAACGCCTTCTCCCATATGTACAGCTAGTCTCATCGGCACATACATCAGCTCACCTGTTCCTAAACAGAGTGTCTGTTTTCCTTTGCGTTCCTGCCTTAGCTTCCGTCCAGCCTCAGCAGCTGCTTGGTTGATCGCTTCCGTATCTGTTGCGTTTAACCCAAAACGCCCGGTTTCCTGTATATACGGCGAATGACCAGCTGAATTTTCTGCATGAGAAAGTGAATATGGCATTTGCTTAAAGAAAGATTGAAGGGAATGAAAGGAGAGACTTGGTTGATTCTCTTGCTCCGCAATCTCATATGAATATGTTGGTTCATCGAGCGTTTTACCCCGAAAGACCATCTGCCCTTTTAATAAAGACAATGATGTGATATGAATGCCAAGCTCCTTTTCAAGCTGACACATGGCTTCCTCATGCTCCTCTGTCCGCCAGTCCAAAATGGAAAGAATGGTATAAAAATGCCGCGGGTACTTTGCATGAAGGTCACGAATGATGTTGATATTTGTACGGCCTGTTGTGACTTCATCATCTACTAACACGATGGGGCGGTCTGTGCGAAGTAATGCTTCGTCTGCATAACAAAGCTGATCAGTTGCATGCGAATGTTCTTCTTCAAAGACCAATGATGGGTCAATATCCAGCAGCTGTTCCCGTGTTGTATGAATGTAAGATGCACCTTCTAACACATCATACACACCATGACCAAGGGCTGTTGCCGTTTCTGCAAAGCCGATGACGACAGGCGCTTTGCCAGCTGAAAGTTTCTCTTTCTTGAGCGTTTCATAGGCTTTTGTTAACACCGCATGATCATCCGTCTTGAGTGCCTCTACGATCAGGTCTTGGTACGGGGGCGTCTTGCCCGTTTGCTCTTTGGCATACGCCATGGCTAGAAGACCAGAGACAAGGAGAGGTTTGACTGGATGAACGGGAATGTGCTTTCCAAGCACCTTACTAACGAATAAAAACGCTCTTTTTTTGTTCACCCTTGCCGCCATTTCAAAAAGATGCTCTTTTTCCAGCTGGAGCGCACCTTCTTTGAGGTCAAGCTCAACCTCCATATGTTCCAAGATGTTCAGTGTATGCCGCTTCTGATTCTGTGAGTATGTCGATATAGCTTCTATTTTCATGAAACACCCCGTAAATGTCTGACTTAATTAAAATGTGCTCTGCCCACCTATAATGAGGTTTCGTTTCATTCATTTTATTAGAGAAGGCACTCTTCATCACGCCAACTGTGCCGTCTGCATGTTCTAAAATACTCAATGCATCCATGTACTCTTCCTTTGTCACAACGTACATGCTTTGAACTGGCTTGAGATGTGTTGGATGAATCACTGTCTTTCCGTGTATGCCGTTGGCTACATCGAGCCTTGTCTCCTTGAGCAATCCTTGTACGTCGTCTAATTCAGATATGGACAGCTCGCTACCCTTAGAGAGCGCACGGATGAATGGTTTTTGTTCCTTTCGTGCAGGCCCAAAATGCTCCCATACTGCACCTGATACAACAAAGGAACGGCCAAAATAATTAATAATATCTGTGATTAAGTCAGCAATTAATCTGATTTCATAGATGGTGGTGTCGCGGTCACGGCGAATGCCATATAAGCCGCAAAGATCCGTTGCCCCAATACGAATATTCAAAATATATTCTTCAGCATTTAGCATGATCTGCTTTAACTCGGACAACACCGTATATCTTGTTTCTTTTTCTAATAAATCGGGTGTTTCCAAAATGGGCATCCCATAGAGTGGTGTCTTCGTTTGTGCTGACGCCTGTTTCAAGCTGTCCAAATAATCCTTCGCATTATGAACAGAACACTTTGGAAATACAAAACCCGTCAGCAAATGAAGCGATGAACCAAGCAAATCTGTCATTTTGAGCACCTGCTTCGGCGAACGAACCCGAATAAATAAAAGCGGTAATTGTTCAGCCGTTTCAGGTGTATTTGTTAATTTCTCCGTGAGTTTGGCCAATTGTGCCACTAGATTCCGTTCAGCCTTATCCACTTCTTGATCACCGATGGCATCCTCTAAACAAAATACAACAGAGCAAAGCGCTTTATATTTTTGCGACAGCAGCATGTCTGCTATATCCTGTCTTGTCGCAGGCATATACAAAGTAGCACCTAATGCATGCGCAAGTACATGCCTTGGCGTCACCAAATGCATCGCCCCCGGCCGCTTGAAAAAAATATCGTGCTGCCTCGCCTCTGATAAAAACTGAAAATACCGCATGCTGTGCCACCTCCTGTTGTCTAGAGAAAATCTAACAAATGACTTGATGATTCAAAAAAGGATGGAGCCGCTAATCAACTCCATTCCTTTTTGATCGTCCTATTCTTCTTTTGAAGCCGCAGCTTCATTTGTCAGTTCTTGATGCTTTTTCTTGTTGATTTTATGAACAATAAACGTTCCAATAAATGCGAGAATAATAATCGCAAAGAATACGAGATGCGGAATTTCAATGTGAGCAGCACTTAAGCCCATTTTGATGGCAATGATCCCAATGAGAATAAACGCTGTATTCTCAAGCTCTGGTATACGATCAATGAGAACTAGGAATAATTGTGCTACTGTACGCATCATGAGAATTCCAAGCATACCGCCTAATAGAAGAATCCATACTTCTTCAGATACCGCGAATGCTGCAAGAATACTGTCAACCGAGAAGGCAAGGTCCATAATTTCAACAGAAATAACGGTTGCCCAGAACACGCCAAAGACTCGAATCATCCAGCCCTCTTTTTTCAATTCCTTCGCTTCGTCATCGCCGTCACCTAACCAGAAGTGCTTAATGACAAGCCATGCTAAATATGCAGCTCCGAGAACCTTAATCCACCAGAACTTAATGAGCAGCATCCCTACGCCAATGAATAGAAAACGGAAGAAATAAGCGCCAATTAATCCGTAGGTTAATGCCTTTTTACGCTGCTTTTCCGGTAAATGTTTCACCATGACGGCTAATACAAGTGCGTTATCTGCTGATAACAATCCTTCAAGCACAACAAGGGTTCCAATGAGTCCCCAAGAGACAGGGTCTGATAACACCTCTGCCCACATATGCCAATCAAAAAACGAGGCATACGTGTCTAACATATGTTTCAAAATATCCAACTGGTTTTCCTCCTATAAGTGTAGAAGCATCAGCAGGCTTTCGCCTGCTGCTATTCTAGAACGCCGCTCATTTTTGACAGCGCCTCTTGAATTGATTTGTTTCTCTTATTTACACTTCTAACCCATAATTTTGACAAAGAGCTGCAAGGCCGCCAGAGAATCCGCTTCCGATCGCGTTAAACTTCCAATCACTTCCGTGTCGGTACAATTCACATACCACAACAGCTGTTTCAATTGAGAAGTCTTCCCCTAAATCAAAGCGAATCAATTCTTCCCCGCCCTCTCCATTTACAACACGAACAAATGCATTCGAGACTTGTCCAAAATTCTGGCTGCGCGTCTCTGCATCATGGATCGTAACTGTAATTCCGATACGATCAATGTTAGCAGGAATTTTTGAGAAATCAACGAGAATTTGCTCGTCATCTCCATCTCCTTCACCCGTTCGGTTATCGCCTGTATGGGTGACACTGCCGCTCGAATGCTGAAGGTTATTATAGAACACAAAATCTGTATCTTGCTGACAACGATTGTTTGCATCCACCAAGAAAGCCGAAGCGTCCAAATCAAATTCGGCTCCGCCAGAATATTTATTCGTATCCCAGCCAAGACCGATCATCACTTTCGTCAGCCCTGGATTGGTTTTTGTTAAATCGACACGTTGTCCTTTTGAAAGCTGAATCGCCATATTCGTATCTCTCCTGTCTTTGAAAATAGGAAACGATCGTTACCCGATATCTAAGCCGAAGTCCGTTGCAATACGTGCAAGGCCGCCTTGATAGCCTGATCCGACAGCTGAGAATTTCCATTCCCCGCCATGACGGTATAGTTCACCTACAATAATAGCTGTCTCAATCGAGAAATCCTCTGCCAAATCGTAGCGAATGAGTTCTTCATTTGATGCCGCATTTAAAATACGTACATATGCGTTCGACACTTGTCCGAAATTTTGACTGCGTGCTTCTGCATCATGAATCGTAATGACAAATGAAATCTTCTCAATACTTGCTGGTACAGCTGCAAGGTCAACATTGACCTGCTCGTCATCTCCATCCCCTTCACCAGTGCGGTTATCGCCTGTATGTACGACACTGCCGCCTCCGCCAGTTGTTTGATTGTAAAAGACAAAGTCAGATGGAGAGCTTGCTTTACCTGCTGCATCTAAAAGGAATACACTTGCGTCTAGATCAAAATCATGTCCACCGTCATACTTATTGACGTCCCAGCCAAGACCGACGACTACTTTTGTTAAACCCGGGTTCGTTTTTGTTAAATCAATTTTTTGACCTTTCGCTAAAGAAATTCCCACTAGGAATCTCTCCCTTCTGTTTAAATGTAGTTTCTCGTAATATCGGCAAGCTTCGCATCATTTGTACCATTTCCAAGTGCCGCAAACTTCCACTCATTCTCATGACGATAAAGTTCTCCGACGATTAATGATGTCTTTCCTACATAATCATCTTTCAAATTATATTTCACTAATTCTTGATTGTTTGAACGATCAACGATGCGAATGTAAGCATTTTGAATCATACCAAAGTGCTGGTTTCTTCTAAGGGCATCATAAATATTCACGACAAACACCAATTTATTCACATTACCTGGCACCTTGCTCAGGTTGACGAGGACTTGTTCATCATCTCCGTCTCCTTCACCAGTCAGGTTGTCCCCTGTATGCTCGACACTGCCGCATTTGCTTTTCAGGTTGCCAAAATAAATCAAATCTTTATTTTCCGTAAACTTATCATTTTTCAGCATGAGCACGGAAGCATCACAATCAACATCAGCGCCGCCTCCGCCGCCAAACAGTTTTCCTAAAAAGCCACCGCCTTGTGATACAGGGTCCCAGCCAAGTCCAACAAGAATATTTGTTAGCCCTGCTTTTCCTTTTGTTAAATCAATACGTTGACCTTTTTCTAATGTAATCGCCAAATCAATCACTCCTCCAGCATAATAAAAATCTATTTATTAAGCGATGGACCCTAATAAAATCATCATACATGAAAATTCGACAAAATTCATGAAATGACATTGGAGCCTCTTACTTTTTTTCTATTTACTAGTATATACGATCTATGTGCATGATAGGTTTCAAACACTTCATATTTTTTTAATGAAATATGCATGTTGAAAATGGTTCATGTCATAAATGAAGTGTTTCATGTGGAACATTGTCGAATGTTCCCGGTAAACAGCTCTTGCTGATCAATAGCGTATTCATGTGGTACATATGTTGATATAGAAAAGATACAAGCATCAGAGCAAAGGATCAATCCTTTCGTTTCCTTCTATCCATGGATTTCTTTATACTTGAAATTACGAATATTCAACGTGTTGATGAAAGGATGTTGATGATGCCATCACTTCATATATTAGATCAAGTCGCCATTCCTAAAGGTCAGACAGCGCAGGAAACATTGATTCACACAACGCAGCTGGCTCAACTGGCTGAAACGCTTGGGTATGAGCGCTATTGGTTTGCTGAACACCACAGCACAAGAGGGCTCGCTAGTACAGCGCCTGAAATATTAATGGCTCATATTGCGGCTCATACATCGACCTTGCGTACCGGGTCTGGCGGCATTTTACTTCCTCAGTACAGCCCTTTTAAAATAGCAGAGGTCACGCGGCAGCTTGAAGCCCTTTATCCTGGACGGATTGAGATCGGTGTCGGCAAATCTCCGGGCGGGATTGAAAGGACGAGACTCGCGTTGACGGACGGTGCCAAAAAAGACCTGTCTCAGTTTGACCGCCAGCTGAAGGACCTTCTGTTTTACTTATCAGACAGTCTGCCTACTGGTCATCCGCATGCAGGCGTGAAAGCGGCTCCGCTTGTTGATTCTCATCCACCAGTTTGGCTGCTTGGGCTGGGAGAAAATAGTGCCATGCAGGCAGCGAAGCTTGGGATCAACTATATTTTCGGCCACTTTATCCATCCTGCGCGCGGCAAGCAAACTTTTGAGACGTATCGATCACATTTTTCTCCATCTGTCTTTTCTAAGCGGCCACAATCTATGTTTGCCGTCTTTGTCATCTGCGGTGAAACAGATGAAGAGGCCGACCGAATTGCCAGCAGTACAGATTTATGGCTGCTGCGCGTTGAAAAAGGATTGGATAGCCGCGTTCCTTCTATAGAAGAAGCAGGTGTCTATCACTACACCGCACAGGAAAAGGAAAAAGTACTGCAAAATCGCCAGCGGATGATTGTCGGCTCGAAAGAAACGGTGAAAGAGCAATTACAGACCTTGATGGACCGCTATCAAACGGATGACATCATGATTCTGAACAATTCCTTTGATCCGATTGAAAAACAACGCTCCTACAAGCGAATAGCAGAATTATTTTGAAGCCAGCTTTCTAGGCTTCTTTTTTTTACATTGTCATAAAAAATGGGAAATGTAACATAGAGATGTCAAAATCCTTCCGCCTGTCATCTAATTGCAAATGTGTCTTCTAATCGTTAGTGAACTGTAAATGCATGAGGGGTGTACCTTTTATATAGTAGTGGTACATATTCAATGAACGGTTTACGACGCTGAAAAAAAGGAGATGACAGGACATGAAAAAGAGACTCGATTGGGTAGATGCTGCTAAAGGAATCGGCATTCTGCTCGTGGTCATGGCGCATGTGCCCATTCCAGATTCAATCAAGCAATTCATTTACTCTTTTCATATGCCGCTTTTCTTTTTACTATCAGGTATGATGTTTCGTTCATCTTCATCCCCTGCCCTGTCATTTATTCAGAAAAAAGCCAAAAGCTTACTCTTGCCCTATCTCTATTTCTCCATTATTACGTATGTATTTTGGTTCTCCGTTACTCGCTTTTTCGCATTCAAGGGACAAACGGATATTGACCCTTTCGTTCCGTTTACAGGTATTTTTATCTCCAATGCCGATGAAGCAAGACTCTCACATAACCCGGCGATTTGGTTTTTAACAACGCTCTTTATAGTAGAAATTTTATTTTTCTTTATGCACCGTCTGACAAAAGGAAAACCTGCTGCCGTGATCTTGTTGACTGTTCTTTGCGGAGGTGCTGGTTATGTCTCTACCTTACTTTTAAATCAAAGTCTCCCGTGGAATGCCAATGTCGCCTTGACGGCAGTTGTGTTTTATTCCATTGGATTTTTGGCAAAGCAATGGTTTGTGGAATTAAAAACAGATCCAACCCTTCTTTTATGTACAGGTCTGCTAGTGCTGACGGCTTACATGCAGAGCTTTAATTCTCGGATAGATATGCGTATCAACGACTATGGCAATCTCTTTATTTTCTATGTATGTGCACTGCTCGGTTCAGCTGCCGTGATTTATTTAAGCTTTAAATTGAAAGCATCCCCTATTTTGACGTATCTAGGCAGAAATTCTATTGTCATTCTTGTCCTGCAGTTTGCAGGCATTGATATCATGAAAGCATTTGTTTTTTATGGACTTGGCATCAACATTGCTGATACAGCGCAGCTCTCTTGGACACTCTTTTACACGATCGGCACACTGCTGCTCATGGTGCCATGTATCTCCTTCCTGAGCAAGTACCCGATGCTGCTCGGCAAACCAGCCAAAACTGCACACCGCTACGAACAAAAAACATCCGCCGGCTGATCAGGCGGATGTTTTTTATATTAATCATTGATTTGAGAAGGATAAAGTGTCATTCCGCCATCCACAAATAAGGTGGTGCCTGTGATATACGACGCTTCCTTAGAAACGAGGAATGCAGCAGCGGACCCAATCTCCTTCGGTTCACCAAAGGCTCTCATCGGAATTTTCTCAAGCTGTTTTTGTTTTTTCTGTTCATCCTGCAAATCATCATTCGATTCGGTTGCCATGGTACCTGGTGCAATGGCATTGATCCGAATACCTGCTTCGGCATAATCAAGAGCCAGCGTCTTCGTCATCATGTTCATTCCGCCTTTTGAAGTAGAATAATGAACGTTGAATGGACGTGGGATTTCCTGATGAACACTGGAGATATTTAAAATCGATCCTTTGATGTCATGCTCCAGCATATAGACAATTGCAGCCTTTGCACCTAAAAATGCGCCTGTCATATTCACATCAATGACTTGTTGCCATTGCTCCAGCGTCATCTCATGTGGCATTGCTTCTTCGCCGTTAAATCCTGAATTGTTGACGAATACATCTACTGTTCCGAAATGCTCCAGCGCTGTATCCATGATCGCTTGGATTCCTTCCTCTTTGGAGACATCAGCGTGCACTTTCACTGCCCTACCTCCGTGCGCTTGAATGTTTTGTACCGTTTCCTCAGCTCCATCTTCATCGCCTTTATAGTTCACAACCACATTCATTTCCTCTTGCCCAAACCGCAATGCGATCGCTTGTCCAATTCCTTTTGAAGAGCCTGTGACAATGGCTGTTTTTCCTTTTAAATCTTGATACATCTTCATTTCCTCCAATCACGCGCTTCATCTTGTTGATACACAATGGTTACCCATTTTGAAAAAAAGAAAAACACAACCCTCTGCATTTATACATGAAGAGGATTGTGCTGTTCATCAAGTTAAAAAGTGTTATAGACATTTTCACATGTTTCAGCAGTTGGCTGATAAAAGCAATGCGACTTATACCTTGCCACAAACGGCTGATTGTACCAAGTCGGCGGACAATCGCCAGGCGGTTTAAAATACCAAAGACTGAATTTTGCCGGCCAAAATCGTTCCCCGTTAATATTCCTCCGCGCAAGTGTTTTTTCAGTTTCTCGTGCTCGTTGATAAAAATAACCATGCGTGACCGCTTCGAATGCATGCTCCTGATAAATCATTTGTGGAATCGTACGCAGCCCTTTAAAGTCCGAGCAGTTGGCACGTAAACGATTGATGCCCACATTTCCTACGAGCAACATCCCTTGCTTTCCTTCACCTTCTGCCTCCGCTCTCAGCAGTCTGGCCATTAAATCAATATCAGAGCTTGTCGCTCTTACCACTGCCATACATCCACCTCCTGTTCATTTCTCTTTTATTTTATGTGGTGTTTCTGTGTAGATGACTGCCATTTTGACATGAAAAAGCACGTTCAGTGTCGACAGCCTGTCTAAATACCTCAATATTTTGCTGGACATGTGTCTCTCTGCCAACAACACACAAACCGAGTGACCATACACATAACAGGAAAAAATATTCATTACTATAGACTCATTTACAAGTCATAAAAATCCTTCTAATAGCGCCATCATCTTCAAAAACAGTCATTTGAACCTATTCATTAATCCGACTCAAAACCTTAAAATATTAAATGTTGAGTTTTTACAGGAGATATCAAACAATAAAATACACATTTCTCCTCTCAACCTAGTGTCATTTTTACTATTTGAAGCTAGTCAATCTTTAAAACGCACTGAAGTATTGACAGTACTTTCGCTTCATTCTACAGTAAAAAACATACAGTATTTTTCTTTTTGTGCAAAAAGAATGATATGAACTACAGCTTTTCAATGAAATTCACCATAAACCCGAGGAGGAAAACAAGCCATGTTTAAAAAGAAATTATCCCTGTTTCTTCTGATTTTGTGTGTAACTGTTGTCGCTGCTGCTTGTAGTGGTGGTAAAGACAAAACGGCTGCGAAAGAAAACGATACCAAAAAATCTCTTGATGCAGCAGAGGTAAAGGTAGAAAGTGCTGAGTACACATTACCACCTCAATACGATACATCTGTACAGGATGATCAGTATGTATTAAAAGTGAACGTATCTGTAAAAAATATCAGCAAAGAGCCTCTCAATGTTGATAAAAGCAACTTTACGCTTTACCAAGATGATGCACAGGTATCTACGATCTCTCCAGATGACTATAACGAAGTATTATCTTCTAGCTCTCTAAATGCAGGCAAAGTATCAAAAGGCGGTCTTTTCTTTGTTGTTGATAAAGAAAAAGACTATCAGCTTGTTTACACAGAGCCAGGCAGTGGTGCTAAAAAAGATGACAAAACACTAGAGTTCGATATTAAAGGAAAAGACTTAATGAAAAAAGCAGATACACTTCAAGCATCTGCAAAGGCCCTTTCTTCTTATATTGATGTCATGATTTTTGGTAAGAAAAACGACGATTTCGAAAAACTAACAGGTGATAACAAATCAACTGTTGTGAACGAATTTGATAAATCATTCAAACAAGGCTACATCACTTCATCAGGTATTTCTTCTAGCTCAGCGAAGGACGAAAACCTTGATAAACTGCTAAAAGCTGTGAAAGAAACATTAGCTGAAAAATCAAAAGTTTCAACAAAAACAAAATCAATCAGCGGTGATAAAGCTGTCGTGACTGTGACCCTTACACCAATTGATGCAAGCCCGCTTGTTGATCGTTTAAAAGAGAAAGCGACTGAGTTCTACAGCAAAAATCGTACAGCGTCTTATGATGATGCACAGAAATATTTACTCTCTATCTACCCAGAAGAGTTTAAAAAATTAGGACCATCATCTTCTGAAGAAACAGTAGAAGTCAACATGAAGAAAAATGATATCGACCAATGGAAACTTGATTTGAACGATTACAAAACAAGCTCATTAGTTGAGAAGTTCATCAAGAACTAATGAAAAAACCCCGTTCCCCGGGGTTTTTTTGTTATGATTTATCATCTCGTTTGGCGAACGTGAACCCCCTCTATCATAAAAAACCAGAATATAGTCAAGCTTCTTACCCCTGACAACATTTTTTTCTATAATCAGTGTTCCATTTCTTTAGCTCGATCACTATGAGAGATTCAATGCTGATTATTTTTTGAACTTAAGATTTTTTCTGCTTATTTGTGGAAGATGAAATGTAAACTCGAAGTAAAAAAATGTACTCCTCATTCTTTATTTCTATTGAACTATATTATAAATCTAGGTTCTTTCCTAACTCATTATAAAAGTAAACCATCATTTTCATTCCCCAACTCTTCTTTCTATTTAAGTTATTCCTTAATAAAACTCTTCGAAATATAAAAAATTCCATTTTTTAAAATATTAAAAAAGGTTCTATGTGCTCATTTTAAGGTGATTTTAAACTTTTTATCATTGTTATTATGCTAGAATTAGTAATCACTTCAAAGAGAAAATTCACCATGAAATTAAATCATTTTTTATAGAGGTGAATCATGTATAATTACGAAAAGCTATATAAACAGTATTTATATAAAAAAGATCAATTGGTTTTTACTAAAGAACGAGTTGCTGAGATGATAACGTCTAAATTTAAAGCTAGAGAATTTTCAAAAACAAAGATTTTAGATTTAGTGAATGATGATCACTTTGAATATACTAAGATATATAAATGTTTTGTCATTGATGATCCGAGTCTATTGATTCAATTGTTTTCAGATGAGGAGAAAAAGAATCATCGTGAAGAAATACTTGATAATCGTGAACATCCCTTAAACCCCAAGAGAGTTAAAGAATGGGAATATAATCACTTATTGCTTGATGAACAAGAAGGTAGAAGAATTGATATCATTTTAGAAAGTAAAGATGGGTTATATGTTTCAAAATTTACCGTAAGAGCTAGTTGTGAAAAGCTTGATAGGTATTTAAATGCTTTAATTGTAGGTGCACTTATTGAAAACGGGTTAAGAGAATATCCAGATGGTATTCATGACGAGTATTTTCAATTTTATTTAGAGAACTTGGATCAATTCGGTTTCTTAAACTGAAAAATACGATAATCGGCATTCACTTGAAAACGCCCTCTATCAAAGAGGGCGTTTCTTTATTTCGCAAGCATCCATTTTTCTTTCATAAACAAGCTTCTCACGATGACAAACAGGATAACGACTGCCAACGCCGAGGAACCGAGTGTCAAGGTGATGGACATTGGATCAATGATTCCAAACATCAATTGCTTACAAAGCGCATGAATATTAAGGAATGGGACAGCAAAGTAATACGTATCTAGCTGCGTAGCACCTGCTCTCATGGTAAAGAACATTGGAAGTACACCTAGTGTAATGATCATGGACATGTACGACTGTGCTTCTTTGACTGAGCCCGAAATGACGCTGAGCAGCAATTCAAGCATGGATACCATGAAGGAGAAGATGATTAACGCCGCAAACATGACGCCGATAACGCTCCACATTTGATCACCAAAGTTTAGAGCCTGCTTCAGCTTTTCTGTAAAGAGAAGCGTAGATAGAAGCAGCATGCCTATCGCTACAATCCCACTTAAAATACCGAACATGGAGACAGCAAGCCATTTTCCTATGAGGATCTGGAGTCTGCTGGCAGGTGTCAGAAATAAGGCTTCAATTGATTTTCGGTCCTTTTCACCTGCTACAATATCAAGCGCTGCTGGCAATGCTCCTGAGATGACCGAGGTCACCAAAATCATCGGAAGGAGAATGGACAACAGCATAGAGGTCACCCCGTTTTCCCCTTCATCACCTTCTTCTACATCAACAGAATGCACCTCAAACGGATGAATAACGGATGTGTCGATTTGATCAGCTGCTAAACGCTTCTCGACCACTTGGTTTTGATACTGCTCCAGCAATGATTGCAGCATTTGGACCGTTATCACCGAATCATCGTCTGTCGTATAGCCATGAATTTTAATCGCAAATGATTTTTGATGCTGAAGCATGTCTCCTGCCTCTTTCGGCATTTCTAGGTAAGCATTCGCCTCCCCATCTTTGACGGCTTGCTTCGGATCATCAAATGTTTCAAGATTGATGTTTTTGACCTCTTTGATCATTTGATTCATGTCGGTAGGAAGCTGTTCATTGACTGCGACCGTATAGGATGTATCCCCTGGATCTGCAATCATGCTTTCATAAAAGAACACCAGTCCAAGCATGGTTAAAAGAGGAACCAGTACAGTTAACAGCAATGTTTTTCGATCCCTTAGCGCATCTGTCATTTCTTTTAAAAAGACGGTTTTCCACATTATGAAATCCCCCTAGCGAGCTTCGACATAAAGATGTAGTTTAAGTCTTCACTTTGTTCCTGTGCATATAATTCTGGAAGTGTCCCTTTGTAAACAAGCTCTCCTTGATGAATCATCATGACACTGTCACAGAGCTGACTGACTTCTTCCATGATGTGGCTTGAAAATAGGATCGTTTTATTTTGCTGCTTGAGCTGATGAATAAAATCTCTGAAAATATTACTCGACGTGATATCAAGGCCGGTTGTCGGCTCATCAAATAAGATAATATCAGGATCATGGATTAAGGTTCTGGCAATCGCCACCTTTTGTTTCATTCCTCTTGAGAATCCTTTCACCTTGCGATCCATGTATTGTCTCATCCCAAAGCGCTTTGCCAAATCCTCTATTCTTGCTTTGATTTCATGCTGATCTAACCCATATAATTTGCCAAAATATTCAAGGTTTTCTCTTGCCGTTAAGCGGTCGTAAAGCCCCGTCTCACCGCCAAACAAGACACCAATTCGTTTTTTCACTTCTGTTGCTTCTTTCACTGTATCAAAGCCGGCGACAGTGACCGTTCCGTGTGTAGGCTCTAATAATGTGGCAACAGCGCGCAATAATGTGGTTTTTCCTGCACCATTTTCTCCTAGGATGCCAACCACTTCCCCTTCCTTCACGGAGAACGTCATGTGCTTCATCGCTTTCACGACTTTTTTCTTATCTTTAAACCAGCAGCTGCAATCGCTGAGAGTAATCATTTGGTCCGCCCCTTTCAACTTTACTTTCTAAGTCTATGATAGAAAAAATAACGCTCGCCTGATATAAAAATGTCGCGAAACGTCCTTTTTCTGTCTTGAAATGATCTATTTCAAAAAAACAAATGGTAAAATAGACAAATAATAAGAAGAGTCATAGGTGATTTTTATGATAAAAGTAGGTCTCGTCGATGATTACCGAGTAGATTTAGAAAAGCTGCACGCCATTGTGGGCAGAATGGAAGCTGTGGACATTGTCTTTGTCACGCAGTCAGCAGAGGATGCATACGAGAAGGTCAAACAAGGAGACATTGATTTATTGTTCGCAGACATTGAAATGCCCGGAATGTCCGGCTATGAATTAGCAGACCTCATTCACTCTCACGCACTAAATGTCGATGTTGTCTTTGTAACAGGAAACAGCGGATATGCGGTCCATGCATTTGATTTGAATGTCCATGATTATATTATGAAGCCCTACCAAGCCGATCGAATTGCCAAATCCTTAGAGCGCTACAAGTCCACCAAGCAGGAGAAAAGCATTCATGGCCGGCTTCTCATTAAGCAGCAGTCAGATATTCATGTGCTGCAAAAAAAGGATGTCATTTTTGTTGAACGAACGGGCCGGTCAACCACCATCGTCACAACAACAGGAGAAATACAGACATATCAAACATTAAACGAGTTAAAGGGCGATTTGGCTGAAAAAGATTTTATCCGCTCTCATCGATCGTTTATCATCAATATTCATTACATTAAGAATTTCTCGGCGTATGCTAAAAATTCGTTTATCGTGTCTTTTGAAGGAACGGATAAAAAAGCCATGATGACTAAGCAGCAATTAGAATTTTTTAAGAAATACTATTTTTAAGGAGAACGAACGTGAACGCTTTCTATCTTGGATTTCGCATTTATGCCCTCATATGGCTAGTTCTTGCGTTTCATGCAGCTACTGAAGCTTTTCTGCCGCTATCATCCATGGTGCTGTGGCTTCTTACCTTTTGTGTGATGGGTGTTTATACATTCTTCATATACAAAAGGTGTTTGCCTCATACGAGTGGTTACGTGATATTAGGCGCTTGTATTCTCATCACCTGCGCTGGCCTTTTGCTTTTTCTCTCGCAAGGAAATGGACTAAGCTATGTTTTGGCTTTCATCATCATGGTCTCAGCAGATATCCTCTCCTTGAAGATGATGCAGACAGAGAGACAGTTAAATGGACGGCTTCAAGAGCTCATAAACGCAGAATCAAGAACCAACGAATTACTTCTTGAACTGCGCAGTAAACATCACGAAACAGCCAGACATTTAAATGCCTTTTCCGCGTCTAACGACGAGCATGAGATCAAGGATTTGATTCAGCAATACGTCAAGCATTTCCCATGGATGAAAGGAGAAAATGCTTATTTGGCCTCCACCCTCCACTCCTTTTTCCAGCGGGCTGAAAAGGAGGGCATCGCCCTTTCACTAGATCTTCAAGCACCGTTTTCATCGCTTCCCTATTCAAAAGCAGATCAGGTTAGTTTTACTGGCAACCTGCTTGATAATGCCCTAGATGCAGCGATTGAAGCGAAGCAAGCCGGAAAAGAGGGCAGTATCTCGATGACAACCTCAATTCGAAGCGGGCTATTTTTAATCCACTGTGAAAATAGCACAAAGGGAATGGAAAAACACGTGCTGGATCATTTGTTCAAAACCTTTGGTCGCTCGACAAAGGGCGGCGATCATCAAGGCATGGGGACGTATATCATTCATCAGCTTGTTGAAAAGACAGACGGAACACTTGATTTCACTTATCGTTCTCCAAATTTGCGAATCGTCATTAAGATCCCTCTCACCATGTCATAAAAAAAAGGTGCAGCTATGCACCTTTTTTCTATTAAGAGAAGATCTTGTCGATTTGATTGATTTCCTCTTCTGTTAATTGAACATCGTTTGTTTTGAGGTTTTGCAAGACTTGGTCTGCTCGTTTTGCCCCTGGAATAATGGCATCGATTCCGTCCTGCGCTAAGAGCCATGCCAGTGCGACGTGTGCCGTTTCTGCATTTTTTGATTGAGCAATGACCTTCAGCTTGTCTACTTTTTCGAGATTTGAAAGGAATGCATCTCCTTGGAAAAGCGGGTCCTTTGCTCGAATATCATCAAATGTCGCATCCTTTGTAAATTTCCCAGTCAACAAGCCTGATGCCAATGGGAAATAAGGAATAAAGGAAATACCATGCTCAACGCAGTATGGAAGAAGATCCTGCTCTGCCTGACGTTTCAGTAGAGAATACTCCGACTGAAGCACGTCTAAGTAGCCATCTCGGTTAAAGGCTTGAAGCTGTTCAAAGTCAAGGTTTGATGCACCAATCGCCTTGATTTTCCCTTCGTCCTTCAATTCCTTTAATGTGCCTGCTACTTCTTCCAGCGGTGTGCGCCCATCCGGGAAGTGCATATAGTACAAATCAATATAATCTGTTTGCAGTCGTTTCAGGCTATTTTCGACCTGCTCTCTTAAGAAATCACGACTGTTATCCAGTTCAATTTGCCCGTTCACTTCTTTATGAGCCCCTTTTGTCGCAAGGACAAGCTTTTCTCTGCCGCCTCTTTTGGCAATGATCTCACCGATCAATTCCTCTGAACGACCCAGCCCATAAATAAAAGCAGAATCTAAGAAATTGACACCGTGATCAAGAGCTGTCACTACAAGCTCCCGCCCAGCATCCTCACTTAGATTCGGGAATAAATTATGCCCACCTACCGCATTTGTACCAAGCCCTATCGGATTCACCTGTAAATCAGTTCGTCCAAGCGTTACCTTTTTCAAAAGCTCATCTCCCTTATCTGCTTAATCATCCTTATTTTCCCACGAATCCTTTTCAACATTCAAGTATTCCGCTCTCTGAAAATGAACATAGCAGGTAGACACTAAAAAAATAAAGGGGCCAATAGTCATCTTCCAAAATGGATGAATTTCTCTGAAAGTATAAACACCTTCACTTCAAGATTTTTACCCAAAAACATTTTAAAACCCATGACAAATCTATAAATTAATTCTTATTAACTAGTATATTGTGTTTATGTAATTCCTTTTTTTATAGGAAATTGTATTAAAAATGATCAAAGATAGGGACTAAAACTTATTTCTCATCACGAATGAATTTCGAGAGAATGAATAGTGCAAATCGGCATTAGGAGATATTACCCTTTCACACACGAATATACTATTCTATCTGTTTCTTTTTACATAGTCAGATAGCGGGGATGAAATGACGAAAGAAAAGCGAAGGAGCATCAACTGTGAATCTTAAAAAAATAAATCTCCAGCCCAGCTGAATATGAAGTGAAAGTGATACGGAATGGTGATGGTCAAGGGAAAATTGACCTCAACAATGATAATACAGAGCAGTACATGAGTGGTTTTATTAAAACGAGATAATGAAAACAAAAAAGACGCTGGCCCCTAAAGGTGCCGCGTCTTTTTTATGTTATACAGTCGCTTCTTGCTCTTCTTTCACCGCTTTTTCAATATCTTTAAAACGGCTCGATACAGTAGACGCACTAATGCCATACTTTTTCGCTACTTGCGCTTGAGAAAGCGGGGCATCACTTGCAAGTGAATGAATATAGTATTCAATTCCCGCAGCAAATGACGCTGCTTTACGGATGACCGGTGACTTCTGATCACAGTAGGCTTTCCAAACTGTTAAAGCACCATCTGTCAGACTTTGGTCACCGTGCTCCTTCATTCCATCTTCAATCAGTTTGGCTGCTTCCAACTGAACGTCACTTGCCCAGTCCATCTGGTCTGCTGATAGACCTGCATTGCCTTCTGCTTGTGCAGGTGTTTCTAATTCTTCTACTTCTTGCTTCGCAAACATACACTTCAACACATCAGGGAATGATTCTCTCATAAATGTGCTACGCGCTCCTCCATTTGCTTCATATGCGTCAACAAGCTGGCGCACCTGAAGAAGAAGAGTATCTGTAAACTCTTTCGCAAACATCGTATATTGAATGAAAAACTCTGCTTTTTCTTCAAATTGAACAGGAAAACCAAGCACGAGACTTCCCTTCTCTGGCAGTACCGTTTGATCTGGTTTTACATCCACTTCAACCTTTTCAGCTGTTACCATATTCTCAAAGTAAAGAGACTCGTCCGTTTTTTCATTTAATAAAAGCAAAGATGGTTCCATGTCTGTCCAAGACTGGACCACTTGTCTTGTTTTCGGACGGGTAATATCTTCTGCTTTTTTTGTCAGGAATTCTTGGAAAATGGTTTCTTTCTGATCCGTTAATGGACGGAAGAAGATGCCCCATACACTCAAATGAAAGACTGAGATTTGTTGCGTTTCTTTATCCATATCTGCAAGGAAAGAAAACTCATTAATGAATTGATTGATCGCTCTCTGATGCTTAGAGAAAGCATAATTCATTAAATCCTTTTGAACTTGTACAGCTTCCTTAAACACAAGCTCAGACGTTTGTTCTCCGCCTGACTTTTGACCACAGCAATGTTTATATTTTTTTCCGCTTCCGCATGGGCAGAGCGCATTTCGTTTAATTTTTCCCAAAATAAAACCTCCGACATTCTAGTCTAACCTCACTATTTTAACAAACGATTGCACAGGAGGGTTTTATTTTCAAGAAAAAAGAAAAATCAGAATGATCAGTTAAATAATAAAGACACCTGAAGAGCACGACATATCATAGGAAAGTCAGGCTTTCTCTGTTTATTTTCTCCAATCATTCCAACAGATTTTCCTCAGCTCATTCCTTCGAATAACTGCTTTGCTTCAAAATAAAAGATTTGAACGAATTTCTTCGTATTAACTCTGCCTGTCGATCCTGCAGATGAAGATGTCTTCTGCATTTCTTTCATTCTTTGACTGACATCGGTAAAATCAAAAAACTTCGATGCGTAGTGCTCAAACTTAGGATTTGAGAAATCTGTTAATCCTAGTGACGCAAAATGATTCAAGGAATGATGAATAGCTCGTCTAATCCGCTGCTCCGCCGCTTTCACTTCCCGCATCACTTCAACATCGGTTGCATTATGGCCCAGCTTTCTTTCTGCTGTTTTGATAAACAGCTGCTTTAACGGCGGGAAATTGACCTCATGAGAATTGGCTGACTGTGTTTCATGTAAATAGATCAGTATCTCTAATAAATCCTTAGAGCCGCTCTCACCAACAATTCCTAGTTCGGATAAGAGGAATTCTCCAGCCTCTTTCATCGTTCTCCTCTTCGCCCCAGCGCCAGCATCTTGAGACAACACAGGCTCTAATGGCAGCACATGACGAAGAGAGGCTTGAATATCGTAAATCGATTTTTCCAGCTTGATACGCTCCATGACTTTTCGAATCACACTGACGATCTCAATTCGATTGACGGGCTTATGAATGTAATATTCAATCCCTAGTTCATAGGCTTCTGCCATCATCTCTTTCGCTTCTACTTGGGAAATCATCATGACCTTACCTTTGAATTCAGGGTGAATATGGCGAATGGTTTGAATGCCATCTCTAGCAGGCATTAAAAGATCAATCAAAAGGATGTCTACTTTCTTTAGGTTCAGTAAATGAGCCTCTAATTCAATTCCGTCATCTGCTTCATCCACGACCTCTCCCAAATCCTCATCCTCAATAATTTGACCTAAAATCGAGCGTATTGCACGATCATCATCTGCAATGAAAAATCGCATACACTCACCCTCTCTGTATTAAATTTTGTATAGGAAGGACAAGCAGAAAAGCTGTTCCTTTCGTTTCTTTTTGTTCGATTTTAATTTGACCGCCAAGCTCTTGAACCAGCTCTCTCACATAGGATAAGCCAATTCCAGTAGATGGTGTTCCAAATGCATCGAATTTTGAAGTATAGCCTGGGTCAAATACAATCTCTCTCATTTTTTCAGGAATTCCCGGTCCATCATCTTCAATCCGAATCTCTATTTTATCATGACTTCCATTCAATACGAGTGAGATCATTCCGGTATCCTTTATTGCTTCAACCGCATTTGCCATTAAATTATTAATAAGCGATAAGAAAATGAACACATGATAATCATGCAAATGAATGCCTCTTATATCAGATGTAAACATAATGTTTTTCCCAAGAGATAGAGCATACTTCTCTTGAATGCGGATCACAATTTGAACGAGCTCTTCCGCCTTCATATAGTCTTGCATATTTTCCTTGGAAATGAGCTTTGAAAGCCCAGCATAAATACGTTGATTGTCTTTTTTCACTTCATGGATTTCTCCTGCAAGCTTTAACAGCTCCTGACTTACTTTCTTGCCTGCTTCGTGTTCATGCAGCAGACGATAAAGCCGGTAGGATTCCTGCGTAATATGCTCTGTGTGTTTTAACGTTTTCTTTAAGTGAACCGTCTCTTCATATAAATTTGAAATGACCATCATCATATGCTCATTTTGTTTCATGATCTGCTTCTCTCTTGATTGTGCTTCATACAGCTTCATCATATTGAAAAAACTGATCACCACAAAGCTGTGAGCAAATGCAATGAGGAACATATCACTCAGCTTTGACAGAGTCATCGTTGTATCAAACACTAAAAATTGTACAAACAGCTCGACAAAATCAGCCACTAATTCGATCATCAGACCGATGACCCCAATGAAAATAGACCGCTGTTTAAAGCGTCCCGTACGCACGGCAAAAAACAGGAAGGCATAAGTAAAGTAGAAAAAGAAGCTTGGGAATTGCTGATACAATGATGCAGCCAAATCAGCATTCTGCTGAATCAAATCTAAGCATACCCGAAAAAGCACAATAGCTGCGCCTGTTAAAAATCCCGGCAAAAGCGGTCTAGATGTTCTTAAAAGTAATAAACAAAAGAAAAACGCAGGTGCGCCAAAGCTGATGCGAAACGTCTCATTCACAGGATAAAACTTCAGCTCTCCTGCAAGCGGCACAATGACCATCATAAAGATTAAAATGAATGCGTCTTTTTTAACAAGCTGATTTAAACTCAAATGACTGACATCCCTTCCCCTGTTTGCATAGCCACAGTATACAAGGAGACTCTTTACTCGACAATGTACAAAAAAATTATTTTCACGACTCCTTTTATCCCCAAAATCCTTTTTCATGACTATTCACCGAGACAGTAAGGTGACCTTTCAGCTATTCAACGTTTTGGATTTTGACTACAATAACGGGAATTGTTTAGACAATATTCGACAGACTGATTTTTATTTGTAAGTTTTTCTGTAGATTTACGTCAGATTGTGTAGTTTCCAAGATAAATTGAATGAATAATTTTAGTGAAACTATATGTAAGCGTTTTCTTTATTTTCACTAAAAACCCTTTTTGTTTTTCCGCCGACAATGCCTGCATTTGAACATATATTTAGGTGTAAAGGAGTGGTACAAGCAGCGCATGACAAGTTCCTTGAAGATGTGTAACATGTTTTCGTGCCTATTTGATCGCATGTTTTGTCATCCGCCAATTCAATAGGGTACTTTTTGATTTTTGATTGGAGGAATCGTATGAAAACAGCAATTTCTAATAATACACAACACGCATGCCAGTCTTCTGTTGATCAATGGGCAGAAGAAATACGTCCGTATTACAAAAACGGACAGAATGCTGGCTACATTCCAGCACTTGGAAAAGTGAATTCCTCTCAACTTGGTATCAGCGTAATCGGCCCAGATGGATCATCTGTACGATATGGTGATTGGGATGTTCCCTTTACCCTACAAAGTATCTCAAAAGTGATCAGCTTTATAGCTGCCTGTTTAGGAAGAGGCGTACCTTACGTCTTGGATCGGGTAGATGTAGAGCCGACTGGTGATGCATTTAATTCCATCTACCGTCTTGAGATGCATAAACCGGGGAAACCCTTTAATCCAATGATTAATGCTGGAGCTATTACCGTATCCTCCATCCTTCCCGGAAATACTTCTACAGAAAAGCTAGAATATATTTTCGATTTAATCGAAAACTTAATAGGTAAGCGTCCTTCTGTTAATGAAGAGGTTTATCAATCGGAATGGGCAACTGCGCATCGAAATCGGGCACTTGCTTATTATTTAAAAGAAACCAATTACTTAGAAGCAGATGTAGAGGACACGTTAGAAGTGTATTTAAAGCAATGTTCCATCGAGGTCACAACAGAGGACATTGCCTTGATTGGACTGATTATATCAAGTGATGGCTACCATCCCTTTAAACAAGTCCAAGTCATCCCAAAAGATATCGCCAGACTAACAAAAGCATTGATGCTGACATGCGGCATGTATAATGCGTCTGGTAATTTTGCTGCTTTCGTAGGCGTTCCAGCCAAAAGTGGTGTGTCTGGAGGAATCATGGCTTGCGTTCCGCCAAGCGCAAGAAGAGAGTTCCCGTTTCATACAGGCTGTGGAATCGGCATTTACGGTCCCGCCATTGACGATTGCGGAAATAGTATTACCGGTGTCATGATGCTGAAAAAGCTCGCCAAAGAGTGGGATCTCAGTATTTTTTAAAAAGAACAGTGATGAATTCGAAGAGGTGATGTTATGAACGAAAAAGATTTGCTATCTTATTTAACACATACAAATGATTTTATTTGGACTTATATTGTGATTGCTCTGTTACTTGGAGTTGGGCTCTACTTCACATATAGAACACGCTTCCTGCAAGTGAGAATGATTAAAGAAATGGTGCTTGTCCTGAAAGAAGGAAGAAAAGAAAAAGAGGGGATATCACCGTTCCAAGCATTCGCTATCAGTATGGCGGCACGTGTAGGAACAGGAAATATCACAGGGATTGCCATCGCCATTGCCATTGGCGGCCCCGGTGCCATCTTTTGGATGTGGATCGTAGCAATTATTGGATCTGCTTCAAGTTTCGTCGAAAGTACACTAGCTCAAGTGTATAAAATAAAAGATAAAACAGGCTTCCGCGGTGGACCTGCTTATTACATGGAAAAAGGGTTAAACAAACGCTGGATGGGGATATTATTTGCGATCCTCATTACGATTTCTTTTGGAATCGTCTTTAATGCGGTTCAATCAAATACAATCACCGTCGCTTTTAAAAGCTCCTTTGGTTTAGACCGTTTAACAGTCGGGATTGTGATGGCTGTCATTTTTGCAGCGATCATTTTCAAGGGAATCCACGCAATTGCAAAGGCTTCTGAGTACATTGTCGTTGTGCTTGCGGTAGCTTACATCGGAATTGCATTCTTTGTCATTGTCACAAATATCACTGAACTTCCTGGTGTCATCAGCACGATTGTGAAACACGCCTTCGGGTTTGAACAGTTCGCTGGCGGTACACTAGGCGGAGCCTTATTACAAGGAATTAAACGTGGTCTCTTCTCGAATGAAGCTGGTATGGGTAGTGCACCTAACGCAGCAGCAACAGCTGTGACGAGTCATCCTGTTAAACAAGGATTAATCCAAGCATTCGGCGTGTTAACAGATACGTTAATTATTTGTACGAGCACAGCCTTTCTTGTGCTATTCTCTGATGCATATAAAACAACGAATCTGCAAGGAATTGAATTAACGCAGGCTTCTCTTAGTCAGCACATTGGACCATGGGCCTCTGGTTTCCTTGCCATCATGATTTTCCTATTTGCATTTAGTACATTGATCGGTAACTATTACTATGGTGAAACGAACATTGAATTCCTTGGAGCGAATAAAGTTTGGCTTAACATCTATCGAATTGCCGTTATCGGAATGGTTCTTTTCGGTGCGGTTGCCACTGTTCCTCTCGTTTGGGGTCTAGCCGATCTCTTCATGGGACTCATGGTGATCGTCAACCTCATTGCCATTACCATGTTGTCTAAGGTCGCCTTTGCAGCACTGAAGGATTACATGAGACAGAAAAAAGAAGGCAAAGATCCTGTTTTCTATAAAAATGCCGTTCCAAACAATGAGAAAATTGAATGCTGGGACGACGAACCTGCTTCATTGAAAAAGAATCAAATTGGGTAAATCAAAAAAGCTCTGATCAGAGCTTTTTTCTTTATGCCAAAAATTCGAGTATGAGTTTGTTGACGACTTCTGGTTTTTCATGATTGATCCAATGAGAGGCATCGTCGACAAAGATTAGCTGGCCATTCGGACAATTCTTAATGGTTTCCTTCGCCAGCTTTCTGCTTAAAAACTTGTCCTCCATTCCCCAAATCATGCGAACAGGAATAAGAATCCGTTTGGAAATTGGCTTTTCAAAGCCGCCTTTTTTGATGGCTCGGTACCAATTCAGCATTGAGGTCAAGGCGCCAGGCTGCGTCCAAGCGAGCTTGTAGCTTGAGACATCTCCCTTCGTGAACAAATGTGGTCTTGCAGTCAGCCCGATGGCTTCATCCAGTCTTTGAAAGTGATTTTCTTGAAGTGCTGCTTCTGGAACATTCGGAAGCTGAAAGAAAGCGATATAGGAGCTTTTCTTCCACTGTGGCGGATAAAACGGAAGAACCTTCATCATCACCCGCGGATGCGGCATATTGACAATGATTAATTTTTCGACATATTGAGAGCGGGTTGAAGCCAAATGCCAAGCAACAGCTCCACCCCAGTCGTGTCCGCCGACAATTGCCTTTTGATTCGGGCTCAGCGTCTTAATCAATCCTACGATATCATCTCTCAGTTGATCTAATACGTAGGATTCGACTCCTTCTGGCTTATCACTTAGATGGTAGCCTCTTTGATCAGGAACGACAACACGATAGCCTGCTTCAGCCAAGGGGATGATTTGATTTTTCCAGCCGTACCAAAACTCAGGAAACCCATGCAGCAAGACAAGCAGCGGACCATCCTTAGGGCCAGCCATTGCTGTATGGAGCCTAATGCCATTTGTTTGGATATATTGAAACTCAATTTGTTCCATTCCTTTGCCACCCTTCTCCTTGCCCTTTTATTCTTCCAACATAGCATATTTTCCATTTTTCAGAAAATAAAAGCACTCCTCAAAAAACCTTCACTATGGTGAAGGTTTTTTGACTATTTCATATAATTCAGAACCCAGATGAGCCCATTTTTCCGATCCTGTACTTGTCCGTGAAGTGCACCAAAGAAAGTATCCTGTAATTCGACTAGTACATCTCCATCAGCTTCTAGCGCTTCATAAACAGCCTTTAGTTCTTCTTCATTGTCAAACTGCATAATCAATCTGAGGTTCTCTGGCTTTGGTGTGCGTCCAAACGTATCTGAAAAGTGAAGCAGTGATTCCCCAAGGTGCAATTCAGCATGCAGGACACGGTCTTGTTGTTCATTTAAGATATGAATCTCCCCACCAAAAATTCCTTGATAATATTGAAGAGATTCCTTCACATCTTCTACGACAATATAAGGACTAACGCTAATCATATCCCTCATCCTCCTCTTGTTCCGTCCATCATCTCTTTTATAGCTTATCCCAAATCGTATGAAAAAAGGCACAAATCGTCAACGGATTTGCACCTTTTATTCATGAAGATTTCGCTAATTCACTGTGTTTGCTTGAATACGCTGCGTACATGACGACACCGATTAACAGCCAAACCCCAAAGTAAATCCAGGTCCGGCCTGGTAAGTTGAGCATTAGGAACAAGCAGCAGCCCATTGATATAATCGGCAAGACCGGCACAAAGGGAACCCGGAATCCCCTTTCAAGCTGCTGATGTGTCTTTCTCAAAATAAGCACAGACAAACTGACCATGGCAAACGTTAATAACGCACCGATATTCGCTAAGTTGGACAAATCCTTCAAATCAATAAAACCTGAAATAACAGCTGTCATTCCGCCAATCATCCATATGCTAGCAACAGGCGTATCGCTTTTGTTTGTTTTTGAAAACACTTTAGGCAAAAGCCCGTCTCGGCCCATCGCATAAGCAATTCGAGTTGCTGCATAATTATTGGCGAAAATCACAGCCATCAATCCAATGACCGCACCAACAGAAATAATACCAGCCACGCTATTTTGATGTACACTTTGCAGAACATAAGACATTGCCTCTGTGACATTCAGCTTTGTGTAGTGCACCATGCCTGTCATGACCAAACAAACGACAATGTAAATAATCGTACAAATGAGTAATGAACCTATGATCCCAATTGGCAGGTTTCGCTGCGGATTTTTCACCTCTTCTGCAGAAGCAGAAATCGCATCAAATCCTAAAAAGGCAAAAAACACAGCAGCAGCACCGGCAATGACGCCTTCTGCACCGAACGGCATAAACGGCTGCCAATTGGCTGGCTGTACATAAAAGCCGCCTACTACAATGAAAAGAACAATAATACCAAGTTTCACAAACACCATGATATTATTAAATTTTTTACTTTCCTTCGTTCCTCTAGATAAGATCCACGCAATCAGCAAAGCAATGATAATCGCCGGCAGATTCATATAACCGCCTTGTTCTGGCCCCGCTAAAAATTGCTGCGGAATCGAAATTCCAAATCCCTCGAGCAGGCTGTTGAAATAACTTGACCAGCCACTGGCGACAGCTGAAGCCGTCAGCATATAAACGGACAATAAGGTCCATCCCATCAAATGGCCTACAAGCTCGCCCATGGTCGTATATGAATAAATATATGCACTTCCGAATACAGGCAGCGCTGAAGCCATTTCTGCATAACAAAGTGCTGCCAAACTGCACACAATCGCTGCAATTGCAAAGGAGAAAATGACAGCTGGCCCTGCATCCTTAGCTGCTGTAATTCCGGTTAGCACCATAACCCCTGTACCAATCACTGCCCCTATACCAAGGAGCGTGAGATCGAGTCCGCCCAGCGTTTTCTTTACCTTTTGCTGTCTGCTCTGTTCCAATAAATCGTGAATGTGTTTCTTACGAAGAATATGTCGCAAACCCTTTCCCTCCAAAACGTTAGAAAAACAAAAAAACACTCAAATTTCATTATAGCAGAATAGGTACTAAGCATTCACAACCAATTCACGTAAATCTTTCTTCATGATTTTACCAAGCTTGTTTTTTGGCAGCTCCCTTGTGAAATGAATGGATGGCACTTTGTAATCTGCCAAACGTTCCTGACAATAGTTCACCACATCTTCTTCACAAAAATCGGCGGATTCGTCTTTTACGATATACGCACTTGGCACTTCACCATATAATTGGTCCGGCACCCCAATGACAGCTGATTCAATCACACCTGGAATTTGTTCAATGACTTCTTCGACTTGGTCAGGATAGATATTATCCCCGCCATATAAAATCACATCTTTGTATCTGCCTGTGATATATAGAAAACCATCTTCATCTAGATAGCCTGCATCCCCCATATGGAACCAGCCATCTTTGAGTACCTTCGCAGTAGCGTCAGACTGATGATAATAGCCTAGGAAATAAAATGGACTTCTCATGACAACTTCACCAATTTCTCCAGCTGGCAGTGTTTCCTCTGTATCAGGATGAACGATTTTCACTTCTACATCTCCATCCACTTTACCAGCAGAGCCCATTTTCCCCTCGCCCATCGCAGGATGCCACGCACTGACGACCCATGCTTCCGTACTTCCGTAGCCATGCATCATCTGAATGCCTATTTCTCTGTAGTCTTTTATCAAACGTACCGGCACCTTCGTACCCCCAGAAATCGCAATTTCAAAGGACGAGAGATCATACGAGCCGCGTTTCATTTCTTCTAGCATGTACGTATAAGCTGATGGGAAAGCCATCATGAACGTAATTCTTTCTTTTTCTATTGTTTCTAAAATGCGCTTCGGTGTAGCATCATGTAAGAAGACAAGCGTATACCCTTCAATAGCGGCCGCGATTAGATGATTAATTGAACTCATATGATACAGCGGGTGACTCGCCAAATACCGTTTTCCTTTTAGATCAAATCCTCGATTCCCACGTCTTGTTAAAAATTGATAGATTCGTCCGTGTCCGACCATACAGCCTTTTGGATTGCCCGTTGTCCCAGAGGTAAATAAAATCATCGCTAGATCCTCTTCTGAGACCTCTTCCGCAAGATCGCTGCCATCATTTGAAGCTAGCAGGTCTTCAAAAAGCTGCGTTGTTTTCGCATTTACACCAGATTCCACCATGAGGCAGCTGTCTAAAGACACGTTCACCGCAGCAATAATGTCACGGAATTCCCGGTCAAAGAATAAAGCCTTTGGCTCTGCTTTTTTCAAAATACCTTCCAGCTCAAAGGAAGTAAGCTGCCAGCTAAGCGGCACTGCTACTGCACCTGCTTTGATGGCTGCCAGCATAATCGTTGAAAAGTGATGATGGTTTTGACAAATAAAACAAACGCGGTCACCTTTTCGAATCCCCTTTTGATGTAAATAATGGGCGAGCTGGTCAATGCGTTTTGCATATTCTTCAAATGTATAAGACACTCCCCCGCCAGTTACCGCTTCAATTTGTGAAGAGCGTTCCATTCTGTCGTTAAGTAATGCCTGTAAAGTATTCAATATCTTCATCTCCAAACGTTTGATTTCCAATAGCCAATTTCCATAGAATTGGGTTGGAAGATTTTATCTCATTCACATTTTAAAATAAAACTAGATGAAAGTAAAATCATTTCATTTTGGAATTGTTCTTTATATTAATTGATAATATAGGTAATTTTATATCCGTCTTCCATTTTGGTTTAAATCATGATGATTATTATGATAAGATAGACCTAGTAATTGATCGGAAAATGCGAAGGCAATAGGAAAAGAGGTATGGAGAATGCAACATTTCGAGCTAGAGGCAAGTTTATTAGACCATGCACTGACAAAGTATTTAAAGGCGACGAAACAAATAGATGAAGAAAATATTCCGAAAAACGTCACGAATATCAAAGGGTTTATTTTACGTATCATCTACCGCCATCAATCATGTACTGTGAAAAATATTTTGCAGGAAGTTTCATTATCTCCCTCTGCAACAACAACCGCTCTCAATCACTTAGAAGACGAAGGGCTGATTATCCGTTCTCGAAATAATAATGACCGCCGTACTGTGTGGATTGAACTCTCTGAATCGGGCGAACAAATCGCAAAACAAATGATTCATAATCGCCAATTGCTTGTGAATCATTTGTTCAACCATCTTTCAGAGCAAGATAAAAAGACATTCTTTGAATTAATCGAAAAAATGATGGACGAGCACACACTAAAGGGCTAAAATGATCTTTATTTTAGCCCTTTGTCTTCTTTTCAGTGTGATAGAAAACCTTTGCAGTCTAGGAAGGACGAGCACCGGAACGGAGCGAATTTGACATTCGTGAGTACCGGCGCACAGGCCTGACATCGAATGCGAGGGTTTGTCTACACGCTGAGGCTTAGGAATACTCCTAAGCCTTCTTTTTATGGCTTCAAGACGACCTTTATACAATCATCCTGTTTGTCGTTGAAGATGTGGTACGCATGAGCAGCCTCATCTAATGGCATTTTGTGTGTGATAATGGCTCTAGGATCAATTTCACCGCTTGTCACTTTTTGATAGAGCTTTGACATGTACCCTCTCGCCGGAGCCTGCCCCATTTTCAGCGTAACGTTTCTTGCAAAAAAAGCGCCTAATGGGAACATGTTGTACAGACCGCCGTACACACCAGTCATTTGCACTGTACCACATTTCCGAACGGCCTTTGTAGCAATCTGTATCGGTCCGATCGTACCGCCTTGCAGCTTGAGCTTTTGCTCAATTTTTTCAAGCGGCGACTTCTTCCCGTCCATTCCCACACAATCAATTACAACATCAGCTCCACCCTTAGTGAGCTCCTTTAACGTTTCTCCCATGTCGGGATCTTCTGTAAAATCAAAAACTTCCACACCGCTCATCTGTTTTGCATGACGCAGACGGTAATCAATGTGGTCAATGGCAATCACACGTTCCGCCCCTTTTTGCCAAGCAAATTGCTGTGCCATTAACCCAACAGGCCCACAGCCTAACACGATGACTGTATCGCCTTTTTTCACACCTGCGTGCTCCACGCTCCAATAGGCAGTTGGCAGGACATCTGATAGGAACAGTAATTGTTCATCCTCCAGCTCACAATCATCGGGGATCTTAAACGGGGTGTAGTTTCCAAAGGGTACGCGTAAATATTCTGCCTGTCCTCCGGGATAATTCCCAAATTTCTCACTATAACCAAAAAGGCCGCCCGAATCGTAGTGCGGGTTTGAGTTGTCGCATTGGCTTTCTAAGTGATGATTGCAGTATTGGCATTGACCACATGCAACCGTAAACGGAATGACCACACGATCTCCCTTTTTTACCGCTGTAACATCCGGTCCAACTTCCTCCACAATCCCCATTGGTTCATGCCCAATCACATAACCGATTGGAAGCGGAAAATTTCCCTGATACAAATGTAAATCCGATCCACAAATTGATGTTGATGTAATCCGTATGATCACATCTTCCCGATCTTGAATAGACGGCGCTTCTACTTTCTTCACTGCAATGCTATTTTTCCCTTGATAAGTAACAGCTCTCACATGCATTTCCTCCTTTAGAGTCACTTGTACATAGTTTCACCTTGAATGAATGGTTCATTCATCAAATGCGCAATTGATACGAAGGAGGTAAAAAACAAAAAAACCCGTCAATTGTTTCGACAGGCTCATGTTGTTGTGTAACGCGTTACACATTTATTCTTTTTCGACAAAAACTAAATCATATTGAGATGAAGTCTCTCGATCAATCGCCGAGTTCCCTTTTTGAATAAAATAAGGACATATACTCGGGCTTTGTGATTCTTCAAACTGCTCATATAACTGCTCAATCTTTCCAGGAAGCAGCAAAAGTAAAAATTTATTTGAATGGGACACGAATTCATAAGAGTGAATCGTATCAGGCGGTATATAGGCAAAGTCACCCGGCATCAAGGAAATATCCTCTCCGTTCAAATGAAGGTTCATTTTCCCTTCAACACAATAAAGTGCTTCTGTATGAACCTGATGATAATGCGGCGGGAAATATTTCCCCTTCGTTCCTTCAACCACAAAATGGCTGAACCCGCCTCCTGTTGTTTCTGCTGTTGCAATCAGCTCATGAAGCTGACCATCAATGATGTATTGCTTCCCTTCACCGGCCTCTAATACATAAGGCTTCACCTCGTGAGGAAGCTGACTATGAAATAAGACGGAAGGCTTTGTTGTATTGGAGAGTTCTCTGATTCCATGCATCAGGATGATATCGCTTTCTTTTTCCGCCTGTTGAAAGCTGACTGCATCAAAAGCATGATGAGCCATTGACCATTCATTGTGCAAAAGTAATTCCCCAATTTGCTGATAGACATTTGTCATTTGTCCGCCCAACGTATATGAAATAAACCTTGTTTTATGACTATGCATTCTGTAGCCATGAATCGTTTTGGGCGGGATATGAATATAATCGAAGGGTGTTACCATATATTTTTTACCGTCCAGCATCACTTCAAGCTTTCCTTCCAGCACAAAAATGGTTTCAAATAAGTGCTCATGGCAATGCAGCGGGAAATAAGCTCCTTTCCCACCTGTGATTAAAGCAAGCTCAAACAGCTGATTCGTTTGATTTGCTTCTGCCAGCATATGAACAAGCTGATTCTCCAGCCCATACAGCTTTCCTGAACCAGATACGGTATAAAAAGAGGTACCTTCGGATCGCTTCATCGATTCCGGTTGCTCCGACATCCCATCACTCCTCATGACTAATTGACTATCTTTATTATATAGACCAATTGATATAATAGATAGACAATATGCGAGAGATTTTACTCTTCTCGCATAAATAAGTGTCTAAGGTAACATTTGACGTGTTCTAAAGGGGTCGTTTGCTTGAGTGCAGTGGTCATCGATAGACCCCCAATCACCAATGAGTGAAGGAGAGAAGCCAGTTCATCCGCTTTGTTTTCTTCATACCCGCTGTTTATTAGCTTTTCTTTTACAAGCTCCTGCCAGCGGATCATTTCTTGTTTACATGCAGCATGAAGCTGTGTATGCTCAGGCTTGGACTCTGCCGCCAGCAAGACAATCGGAATCCCTCTCTCACTTTCTTGCTCCATAAATCCCCGAATGATGTTTGTCATAAAACGATCTATGGCGATATATGGGTCATTTGAATAGGCAAAGCTTTCTTCAATTCGATTGATGACCTTTTGACTAATGTATGCAACGGCCGCGATGGCAAGCTCTTCCTTTCCCTTTGGAAAGTAATAATAAAGAGAACCTTTAGGCGTGCCGCTCTCTCGGATGATTTGATTCAATCCTGTTGCATAGTACCCCTGTTTACGTAAAAGAAGTGCAGTCGTTTGAATGATTTTATCCTTCGTACTCACGTGTGACACTCTTTCCCCTCCATAGACCAAAGTCACTTTTCATCTGTTATTGATTTAATTGACTAGTTCCTTTCCATATCGAAGATGACTCCATTTCTGCCGCAAGCCTGAGCAGCCAGTCCTCTTTTCCTTTAGGTGCTGTCACCTGGACCCCTAAAGGCATGCCTGCACCAGTGAGATGAACAGGAACACTCATAGATGGCTGACCTGTTAAGTTGGCAAGCTGTGTAAATGGGGTATAGGTCAGACTCTTGAGGAACATGTCATAAATAAGATCCTGCTGTGCTTGCATTGGAAGGGATGACACACGTAAAAGTGCGGCGGTTTCCTGATCCGAATGCATAAGCTCTCCAACCTTTGGAGCTGAATAGGCAGTAGCTGGTGTTACATAGAGATCATAGTTTTGATGAAAGGATGCCATTTGTGCAGCAGCCATATCCCACGCATCAAGACTTTCTGTGTAAGCAGCGGCGGTCACATTCTTGCCAGCCTCCGCCAGTACCCATGCCACGATGTCCGTTTCTTCCGGCTTGACTGAACGCCCTAATGAACGAGCCAAGGAAGTGAATAATGCAGACATTTCTCCACTGTTCATCACGTAATATTGCTGCATGAGATGGACCCCGTCAATTTCCGGCTTTGCTTCTTCTACTTGATGGCCTTGCTCACTCAGCCATTTCACTGTTTGCTGAACCGCCTGCTTTGCTTCCTCACTGACCTTCGTGCCAACTGGAGATTCTACGCTGTAAGCAATCCGCATAGAAGATGTGCGTTTCACAAGATCCTCTTGGTAGCTGCCATCATATAACGGGGTTTGGAAAGCCGCCTCAGGCTGAATGATTTGAAGAAGGTCAAGAAGGGCTGCACTGTCTCGCACTGTTTTTGTTAGGGTAAAGTCAATGGAAGCCCCTTGCCACTGCCTTCCTGCACCTGGGCCTACTGGCGTTCTACCCCGTGTTGGCTTAAGACCGAACAAACCAGTAAAGGATGCAGGAATCCGAATGGAACCACCGCCGTCACTCGCTCCGCCAGCAGGTACAATACCGCTTGCAACAGCTGCTGCTGTCCCGCCGCTTGAGCCGCCCGGAGAATAGTCCGTATTCCAAGGATTTTTCGTTGGCCCATGTAATGCAGGTTCTGTCACATTTCTTAAACCGAATTCTGGTGTATTTGTATGTCCAATCATGAGGAAACCAGCCTGCTTCAACCGATCAACAAAGTGTGAATCCGAATTCGCCTTTACATCCTTTAACAGCATAGCTCCTGCTGTCAGCGGTTCATTTTTTATTGCTTGCGATATATTTTTCAGCACAAACGGAACACCCGCAAATGGCTGATACGCTTGTAACGACTTGATGTCTTTTAATACTCGATCTTGTCTCGTCTGAATCACAGCATTTAGTTCTGGATTGACCTCATTCAATCTATTAAATGCTGCCTGCATAAGCTCCTCAGGCGTTACCTGCTTATTCCGCACAAGTGCTGCCAAGCCTGTCGCATCATACGTCATATACTCTTTTACGTTCATCAGCATGTCCTTCTTTCTCTTATTATGATGTCTCTATTGTCTACTACAATTCTATGAATTTCAATTTCAGGCTACTTGTAACAAAACTTTCTGAACAAGAACATTATTCTATTAACCATCTCTCTGATTTCTCCGATATAATAGAGAAAAAAAGACCGAGGTCATCGGGTGAGAGGAGCCACGTCTTGAAAAGGAAAATAATCGTCGTCATTGCGTTTCTTCTTGCGTTGACAACTGCTCTGCCCTTCCATTCGCAGGCAGCTGCACCGCCAAAAGAAACTAATGTCATCATCGTCTATAAAAATCAAAAAGGAAAACAAACGGCTATAGAGGAAAGCGAGAAAGTGAACGCACAATACATACATCTTCCCGCTGTCGCTGTGACAGCAGATGAACAAGCGGTCACCTCACTTAAAAAAGACCCAAACATCGCTTACGTCTCTAAAAACGTAAAGGTCAAACTCGCCGCTTCTTCTGTTAAAAAAACCGCTGCTGTTACTGATCAGGATGCATTGGTACAAAAATCTTACAATCTGCAAAAGCTGAATATCAAGCAGGCGATTAAAGAAGGCGTCACTGGTAAAAATGTCAAAGTAGCCGTTTTAGATACAGGTATTTTCCCACACGAGGATGTAAAGGTATCCGGCGGTAAATCATTCGTGAACTACACATCCTCTTATAAAGATGATGAAGGACATGGCACACATGTCGCCGGCACGATTGGTGCTCTTAATAACGATTACGGAACAGTAGGCGTCGCTTCTGGTGTGAAGCTGTATGCTGTGAAAGTGTTAGATAAAAAGGGAGAAGGCGACCTATATAGTCTGCTTCGAGGCATTGATTGGGCGATTAGCAACAAGATGGATATTATTAATTTAAGTTTAGGCTTTGAAGACAATATCCCTATCTTGCGTTCAGCAGTGGATGAAGCATATAAAAAAGGACTGCTCGTAGTTGCTGCAAGCGGAAATGATGGGAAGAAGAATCATATTAGCTATCCTGCCGCCTATAATAGCGTCATTGCCGTTTCTGCAACGACTGACAAAGACAAACTCGCGTCTATCTCAAATACAGGGAAACAGATCGAATTTTCTGCCCCTGGCGAAAACGTCATCAGCACCTATTTGAATAATGAATATTGGTACGCAACGGGTACATCACAAGCTGCACCGCATATCACAGGGATGCTGGCACTGTTAAAGCAGCTTCATCCGAAGAAAACAAATGCACAGCTGCGCACCTTATTGCGCAGCTATACAGTGGATCTTGGCGTGAAAGGAAAGGATTCACAATTCGGCTATGGCCGCGTGCAATATGTGCCGCAATCCACCTTTTTAAAAACTGCGACCAACGCTGTCAAAACAGCCGAAACATCAAAAAAACAGGCAGACGTCAATCAAGCCAAAACAAGAATTGACCGACTGACTGCAAGCAAACAAAAAACAGCACTCACAGAACGAGTGAAGAAAGTCCAAGCAGCCATTGATATCCGTTTGGCTCGTGCAAAGGTCAAAACAGCTGAAAAAAACAAAACACAGGGCGCCATTAAAAGCGCTCAAACGGCCATCAAGAAGCTAAACAAAGGCAAAGAAAAAACAAGCCTGCAAAACCGGCTCGACAAAGTCAAAAAACAGGTCGCTTATCAAAAGAAAGTGACAAACGCGAAACAAAAGGTCAAAAAAGCAGAAGCCAAACGGTCAAAGAAAACAAAAGCAGCGGCTCAAAGCGCTGTCAAACAGCTAAAAGCCTCCAAAACGAAAACTAACTTGCAAAAACGATTAAACCGTATTAAGGTCTGACAGAAAAAACGATTCCTTTAAACGAGGAATCGTTTTTTCTATTTCAAAAGCGGCTCAAATAAACTGTGATGATATATTCCGCTGGCATCTGTCCTCACTTGATCGAGTATGCTTTCTAACGATGCCATCACACCCTCTAATGCTCGATGCACCGAACCATGTTCAAAAGTAGCTAAACTTTCCGGCAATTCATCTTCATCCAACACGAAGACATCACCATTTGGAAGAACGAGCAGATCAATGATGAAATCTTCAAACATGACCAGCTGCCCGTTGAACCGTGTCCTCCCAACAATATTAAAATAAAAACCTAATTCCTTCCCTTGATTATCCCGCCAAAAATAGATATTGTAAGGCCGGTTCTCCCAATAATAAGCGGTCGTATAGCTCCCTTTAGGAATCGTAACAACACCATCCCCTGCCAGCATCGTAAACGGGTCTTGAATCTTGTGAAACAGCACAACCTGCTGCCCCTTTGCGTCTAACAGCAGGCATTGATGATCCACAACCTTCCCATCATATCTCACTTTTCTCTCAATCACTTCATGAGAGCGTTCTGTATGTAGCGGAAACACCATGTAACAACTCCCTTCTGCGTCTAGTTTCTTTCCAGTATACACCCATTTTTTTAAAAGAAATAAAAGGATACTGTGTTTTCTTATGGAAGACTTATAATGAGGTGAAACAAATGAACGGAATCACGATTCTTGAAAACTTTACAAAGCTTGGACAAATCATCCTCATTTTTTGCGGCTATGCCCTTTATTGGCGGCTGATGAAAACGAAGAGAGAACGAAAGCTGTCTCCTTATGAGCGCATGTTAAAATTCTTTGTCATGTTCGGTTTAATCTCGTGGGGGGTATCATATTGGGCGCTGATACTGTGGGCGTAAATTGAAAAAAGGAAGAGCTGTCCCTTCAGGACTTGCTCTTCCTTTTTTTATGCGTGATGTGATGAACCTGCCGGCTGTTCTTTCTTGATCACATATTGATAGCCCTTGACATGCGTCCCACTCTGGCTCACAAAATCTTTATCAAGCGCACGCTCAAAGCCCATTCGTTCATATAGGCGAATGGCGGCCTGCATTTTATCAGATGTATGAAGATACAGGACGTTCTCGTCCCATGATTGCGTCAGTTCAATACTTTTACGCAGTAATGACTCTGCGATTCCTTTTCCCCTCACATCGGGATCTACTCCTAAAAACCGGACGATGGCTGATGTAATGCCCATTTCGGGATTGTCATATGCTTGCTCTGATGACCGGAACATTTGCAGTGTCCCCGCAACCTTCCCTTCAAGCTCCGCCACAAGCATCAGCTCCATGTTCGGATTATCTACAGCTACTGAAAGCGCGGCAGAATAATCTTGCCAGCCTTCCTCTGTAAATTGAGGCTCATACTGTGCATAGGATTTGATCAGCACGTTCCTGATGGCCTCATGATCTTCTTTAACTGCTTGACGAATCATCATCTCTTGCTGCTTCATGTCAGCACCTCCTGCTCACTATTATGGATATACGTATCATGCAAACACTGCATGTGATGACCTTGTTCTTTTCTCTACTCATTTAATGTAAAGAGTCTCATCTGAAAGATCAATCATTTTGCACGAAATCTTATTTAAAATTTTTCATTGAAAAGGAACGCTTGATTCATTATGCTGTGTTGAGGAAGTATACGAGGAGTGTTGTCATCATATGAGTTCTTTATCTTATCCCCAAGAATCGAAAAAAAATCGATTCCTCCTTGCCGCATTGCTCGGATCTTTAACAGCCCTTGCTCCGCTGGCAATGGATATGTATTTACCTGCTTTGCCTCATATTGCTCGTGATTTTGGGGCAAGCACCGCTTTGTCTCAATTAAGCCTCATGGCTTGTCTCATTGGACTGGCGCTCGGCCAGCTGATTGCAGGACCGATCAGCGATACAATAGGTAGAAGAAAGCCGCTGATGATTGGCTTGATCATCTTTATCGCCGCATCACTTCTATGTACAGTGGTCACATCGATTTGGACATTTATTCTTTTAAGATTGATCCAAGGACTGGCTGGTTCAGCAGGCATTGTCATTGCACGTGCCATCGTGCGAGATCATTATGAGGGATCAGACATGACGAAATTCTTTGCACTGCTGATGTTAGTCAACGGGGTTGCTCCGGCAGCAGCACCTATCGCGGGCGGACAGATTTTACGCTTCACGACATGGCAGGGTGTATTTGTACTACTAGGCATTCTCGGGGCATTGATGCTGCTGAGATCATTTTTTTCACTTCAAGAAAGCTTACCTGCGGAGCGCAGACAGACCGGTGGCTTTCAACAGATTATAGGCGCTATGAAAATTTTAGCCAATGATCGTCTCTTCGTCGGGTATGCCCTTTCGCAAGGTCTAGTATTCGCAGCAATGTTTGCCTATATTTCTGGTTCACCATTTGTGCTTCAGGATATTTTCAACCTTTCTCCACAAGGGTTTAGTGCTGCATTTGCGGTGAATAGTCTTGGGATCATCACGGCTGGACAAGTATTTGCCCGAGTTGCTGCGAAAATCGGCGAAGAGAAAGTCCTTCGCATTGGATTGCTGACAGCTGCATTAGGGGGCGTCACCTTGTTTTTCATGATCTCGATTGATGCAGGATTGTACGGTATTCTTATTCCGTTGTTTTTTGTTGTCTCAAGCGTTGGGATTGTCGGCACCTCTGCACCGTCTCTTGCGATGCAGCATCACGGAGCGCATGCAGGAAGTGCGGCTGCACTGATCGGTGTTGCGCAAATGCTGCTAGGCGCTTGCATGACACCTCTTGTCGGACTAGCCGGAAGTCAAACAGCCTTTCCAATGGGCCTGATCATTATGCTTTGTGATCTAGGCGCACTTTGCTGTTATTTCTTCTTCGTGGCCCGAGCGAAAAAAAGACCCGCATAAGCGGGTTTCAGATTGTTGACAAAGGGCTAAAATGATCTTTATTTTAGCCCTTTGTCTTCTTTTCAGCGTGATAGAAAACCTTTGCAGTCTAGGAAGTTCGAGCACTGGCGCGGAGCGAATTTGACATTCGTGAGCACCAGCGCGCAGAGCTGACAACAAATGCGAGGGTTTGTCTACACGCTTAGACCCGCATAAGCGGGTTTTTTCATTTATTATGGCTTGCTCCAATTGATCGTGCGGAACACATTGTTCTGGTCATTTTTGTGATATGCATCTAGATCAAAGCCTGATAGCCCAAAACCAATTGCCATGATAATTCCTCCGGCAACGGTGAAGATGATCCCCCATTTGAGGCATTGCTTTTTTAATTCATTCACGTTCATATTCTCACGACCCTCTTTCTAAACATCCCTATAAATGCCTTAGTGGTTTGAACAGTCATATGCGTGAAAAGCTTTGTCAAATACACTGTCGCCAGACCGCTCAATAATCCGACACCTAATAGCAGAATTCCCACTCCAACCTGCGTGACCACCACATGCAAACCGTCCTGAAAAATAAATGGAGAACCAATGATGCTCCAAAAACCTCCGAGCAGGCCAACCAGCGTCATTGTACCTGTCACGAGCGGAATACACCAAATCACCATATACACAGAAAGAATCAGCAGAATGACTGTCGCTAGAATACAGCCCCATAATGGTGAGCCTAAAATGAGAATGGAGAGCCTTGTGGCTTTTTCTCCGCGTGTCGGCACCTCAATGGTTTTCATTCCTTGTTCCTTCATAATTCCTTCAGCGATGATGGCAGGCTGCCCGACTTGATGAACCGCTTCCTGTTCACTGTAGCCATCTTCCTTATAATCCTCAATCATCTCATCGTAGTATTCGATAAACCGTTCACTGTCCTTTTCACCTAGACGATGCAGATGCTTCTTTAAGCTGCTCAAAAACTCTTTTTTATTCATTGCCCTGTCCTCCAGAAATAAAGTCGTAAATCGCCATCACCTGATCCCATTCTTCTAAAAACTGAGCCACATGCTCCTGGCCGCTTTTTGTCATCCGGTAGTATTTTCTTAATCGACTGTTATGTTCCTGAGAGTAGGTCTCCACATAATTGTTTTGCTCTAAACGCTTTAAAATTGGATACAATGTCGATTCTGAAATCTCAATACATTGGGACATATCTTTAATGATTTGATAACCATAGGAATCGCCTTTCTTTAATACCGCCAGTACACAAAATTCCAATAACCCTTTTTTTAATTGCGCATTCATGTTTACAACTCCTAACCATTAATACTATACAATACATAGTATAATATGACAAGAGGTATAGGGAGAAAAAAAAAGACCTTTTTAAGGTCTTTCAGATTGTTGACAAAGGGCTAAAATGATCTTTATTTTAGCCCTTTGTCTTCTTTTCAGCGTGATAGAAAACCTTTGCAGTCTAGGAAGGACGAGCACCGGAACGGAGCGAATTTGACATTCGTGAGTAACGGCGCGCAGACCTGACACCGAATGCGAGGGTTTGTCTACACGCTGAAAGACCTTTTTAAGGTCATTTCATTTTTATATATTCACAAATCCTTCTCCAAACACATCGCGCACGTCATGGACAACAACGAATGCGTCTCGATCAATTTTCTTAATGATTTTCTTTAGTCGCATGAGCTCCTGCTTTTGAATGACCGCGTAAAGAATTTCCTTTGATTCCTTTGAATAATGACCGCGTCCGTTTAAAATCGTTACGCCTCGATCCAGCGTATGATTGATTTCTTCGGCAATATCATCTTTACATGAAGAAATAATCGTCACTGCCTTTTTCGTGTTAAGTCCCTCTATCACGAAGTCCATTACCTTTGTGCCCACGTACAGCATCACAATGGTAAACATTAATTTTTCCGCACCAATTATAAAGTAGGAAGCAAATACAACGATCAGATCGAAGAACAAGATGGCATAGCTCACGTTCCAGTCTAAATACTTGTTGGCAATTCTCCCGAGAATGGCTGAACCCGCTGTTGTTCCGCCTGCTCTTAATACAAGACCGATCCCAATCCCAATGATGATTCCTGCGAATATGGCCCCAATGATTAATTCATGTACATTCACGACCCATGTTGTGGTCAAGTGTAAAAATAGGGAGTTACTTGCGACAGCAACCACAGTATAAATCGTGGTCTTCTTGTCCAAGTATTTATACCCCACAAGTAATAAGATCGCATTCAACACAAGGTTTGTCAGCCATGGTGCAATTTCAAACAAATAATAGAAAATGATGGACAGCCCCGTTACACCGCCTTCACCAAATTCAAGCGGAATGACAAACATGTTCACTGCTGCGGCAAATAAAAAAGAACCAATCACAATCATCGCTAAATCTTTTACACATTTTTTCAACTTTTTCTTTCCCCCTTTTTAAGCATATAAAAAACCCTCTTTCTGCACGAAAGAAGACAGTCGTAGGCAAAATAAAAATCAAAAGACGGCGTCTTTTGATGAAGCTTTCTGAATTGAACCTTTCCATAATATATATCTCTTTTTAGAGGCTGTCAATGACTTGGTTTTCTATTATTTTGACTGCATTTTTATGCACGAAAACCCGCATGTTTTCTGGGTTTTCCCGCTATATGATGTTTATTCGTCTCCTTGACAAAAACACTTTAGTCATTTAAACTACTGCCTCATATCATATCCATCATTTCCGATCTAAAAAGGAGGTTGTTCGAATCCGATGAATCCTATTCAAAGCCGTTTACAAGCTCACGCACCTTTGATTTTAGACGGTGCACTTGCAACGGAGCTTGAACGAAAAGGCTGTAACTTAAATGACAGTTTATGGTCAGCCAAAATACTCATTGAACAGCCAGAATTGATACAGCAAGTACACTTGGATTACTTTCAAGCTGGTGCAGACTGTGCAACAACAGCAAGCTACCAAACAACGATTGAAGGCTTCGCTGAAAAAGGCTATACAAAAGAAGAAGCTCTTGAACTGATGAAACGATCTGTCACTTTAGCGAAAGATGCACGCGATCTTTTTTGGCAGGATGAAACGCGTCGTGAAGGGCGGACAAAACCATTTGTTGCTGGATCTGTAGGGCCATTCGGCGCTTATTTGTCTGATGGTTCAGAATATAAGGGAAATTACGGACTCTCAGAGCAAGCACTCATCGATTTTCATAGACCAAGAATTCAGGCATTAGTAGAAGCTGGTGCAGACATTCTTGCGTGTGAAACGATTCCTTGCCTGGTTGAAGCAACAGCCATCGCAAAGCTGCTACAGGATGAATTCAGCGGGGTATCTGCTTGGATCACATTCAGCGCAAAGGATGACCTGCATATTAGTGAAGGTGATTTACTCAGAGAATGTGTACAAGCACTTGAGCCTTACAAACAGATCGCTGCTGTCGGTGTAAACTGTACTCCGCCGCAATTTATCTCTTCTCTCATTCAAGAGATGAAAAAGGGGACGAGCAAACCGATTGTCGTATATCCAAACTCGGGTGAATTATATGATCCTGAAAAAAAGGTATGGAGCGGAGATACGTCTCACCTTACATTTGGTGAATGTGCACATCAATGGTACAAAGACGGTGCACAGATCATTGGCGGCTGCTGCCGGACGACCCCAGAAGATATCAATGACATCTTAAAACGAACTACATTTTAGCATCAAGAATCATCTCACATACTTCTAAGCAAAAGGGCGGGAAAGACATGGAACAAGCAAAAGATCAGTCACAACAATATCAACGTAAAATGACGAGCCGGCATCTGTTCATGCTTTCTCTAGGCGGCGTCATTGGCACAGGACTCTTTTTAAGCTCTGGGTATACCATCAATCAGGCTGGGCCTGCTGGAACAATTCTTGCCTACCTTGTCGGAGCATTAATTGTATACCTCGTGATGCTCTGTTTAGGTGAGCTGTCTGTCGCAATGCCCGTCACAGGGGCTTTTCATACGTATGCAACAAAATATATAGGACCCGGTACAGGCTATACGGTCGCTTGGCTATATTGGCTGACATGGACAGTCGCACTCGGCTCGGAATTTACAGCGGCAGGACTTTTAATGCAGCGCTGGTTTCCAGACACATCTGTTTGGATGTGGAGTGGTGTTTTTGCTCTTCTCATCTTTTTACTCAATGCATTTACAGTGAAATTTTTTGCAGAATCAGAGTTTTGGTTTTCCAGTATTAAAGTGATGGCTATTATTCTCTTTATTATTCTTGGCGGAGCTGCAATGTTTGGCTTGATTCCATTAAAGGGCGGTGAGGCCGCTCCGTTCTTTTCTAACTTCACTGGAGAAGGCGTTTTTTTTCCAAACGGCTTTTTACCGATTTTAATGACGATGCTTGCTGTCAATTTTGCTTTTTCAGGTACGGAGTTAATTGGGATTGCTGCGGGTGAAAGCGTCAATCCTGACGAGACCATTCCAAGAGCCATTCGCACAACCGTACTGCGTCTTGTCCTATTTTTCGTTGGAACGATCATTGTCTTAGCTGGTTTGATCCCAGTGGAAGAAGCCGGGGTGATCAAAAGTCCATTTGTTGTGGTATTTGACCGAATCGGAATTCCTTATGCCGCAGATTTCATGAATTTTGTCATCCTAACGGCGATCTTATCTGCCGCTAACTCAGGACTATACGCGTCATCTCGGATGCTCTGGTCGCTTTCTGAGGAACGGACACTTCCTAAAAAACTGGCGAAACTGACGTCAAAAGGGATTCCTTTGAATGCACTCATTTTAAGTATGATTGGCGGTATTCTTTCTTTGCTATCGAGCGTGATCGCACCAGAAACGGTTTACCTTATCCTTGTTTCGATTTCTGGACTGGCCGTTGTGGTTGTGTGGATGGGAATTGCTGCCTCACAGTTGATGTTTAGGAAAAGATTTTTACAGGAAGGCGGACAGCTCCATGATTTATCCTTTCGAACCCCGCTCTATCCAGTGGTTCCGATTGCTGCCTTCCTCCTGTGTCTGGCATCTGTAATTGGCATTGCCTTTGATCCAAATCAGCGGATTGCCCTCATCTGCGGCATCCCTTTCATAGCGCTCTGCTATGCTGCCTATTATGTGACAGCTTGGATTCAGAAAAAACGAGAAGAACCTGGTGTATAACATCAGGTTTTTTTCTTTGTTTTAAACGCCTTGACAAAAAAGGATATCACTAGCAAAACAAAGACATTTTGGTATATGATAGGAATCTATGATTTTCAGGACGAACCAAGGGAGATGTTGCGATATGGAAATGACCATTACAAGAGCATTAAGTGAACTGAAAATGTTAGATAAGAGAATCAATCGAACCGTTGATGACGCCGTACTTGGTGGATTGATGATCGGGAAACATATACAGAACGGATTTCAAAAACAAGAAGAAGTCGAAAAAAAGGCGAAGGCTGATGACCAATCGATTCAAGCTTTAATCAAACGCCGAAATGCCATCAAATCAGCCATCGTTGTATCGAATGCGACCACAACGATTGATGTCGCGGGTATCCGTATGACAGTGGCAGAAGCAATTGAGCGTAAAACATCGATAGAATACGATATTCGTTATTTACGGAAAATGAAACAGGTGTACAAAGAGCTAGTCGATAAAGCAGAACAAACCAATGAAGATGTCAAAAAGAGGCTTGATCAGCATTTAGAAACCTTGTTTGGGAAAGACGGAAAAACACAAGCGGCTGCCAACCAAGAGATTGTGAAGTCTTTCCTAGCTGAAAATGAGGCGACGATGATCGATCCACTTCGCCTTCGCGTGAAAATTGAACAGCTTTCGAAAGAAATTGAAGATTTTCAAATGGAAGTTGATTTTTCATTGTCTGAAAGCAATACTCTGACAAAAATACAGATCAATTAATGGATTTTGTTAGTGAGCCGAAAATCGATAGAACTAAACACCTCCGAGGGAAAGGTCATTCCCTCCTCATCTGATCATCTCTGGATGATCCTTGATAAAAGCTCAAAGCTGAACGTTCAAGGATCAAAGTTCAAGTGTAAAAGTTCTTATCCATCAAAGCTCAGGATTAAAAGTTAAACGCTCGATTGAATCTGGGAATAACGGCTGGTGAGTGTTTGTTTATCGACTCTTTCGGTTGCCGCCCAGCAGGTTTGCTAACAAATAGAAAAGGATGTCACCAGGTGACATCCTTTTTTCTATGAAAATGACTGAGCTTTCGCTAAGTCGTCTCTTCCAGCAGGTTAGTTACGTAGTGTATACGCCAAATGGTACACACTTGTTACATTAGAAGATAGCTGGATGTCGTTTGAAGTGAAAGTTACTGGAACGATATCGTAATAATGTCTAGACCAGCCAGCGTTATTATATGTACGGTAGCCCGCACCTGATGGAACTTGAATCGTCAGTGAAAATTGTCCATTCTCGTCTGTTGTGCCTGTCGTTGTTTGTGCAAAAGGTTTGATAGCTGCTTCAAAATAAAGCTGGATTGGCTGATTCGCCATGAGGTTGCCGCTTGCATCTTTTAGTGTTCCTTTAAAAGTAGCTGGATAATACGAACCTACGCGATATTTACTGCCAGACCCGTAATTGACCATACCTCCGTCTGCTGCTGTGACACCTGTTACTTGTACAGATGCTGGTACTGCTCCTGTTTCCTCTGCGTGTGCAAAGGTTGGGAATACGAGAAGCAATGATAGAATGAAAGCGAACATCATTTTTTTCATCAATAAATCCTCCTTTTTTTTCCTACAATATTACTATCGACAGTAATTGGTATTTTTCCAGTAAAAAACAAAAAACTTCCCTTTTTTTAGAAAGGGAAGTTCTTCTTTTATTTTTTCACAACCACTTTTACCGCTTTGCTTTCTCTTTTTCTCACATCTGAAGCGGTCACATACAAGACCGTTTTCGCTTTTTGCGGTTTAATTTGAGCAGTAAATGCGCCCTTGTTATTGGTTTTGACTGTTTTAATGACTTTCTTTGATTTGTTTTTCACTTTAATGGTCAGACCTGCACCCGCAGTCCCTTTGACCACTTTACTTTTGACCGTTACTTTGCTCACTTTCGGCTTAGCTGGTGCTTTGCCTTTTTTCACGACAGTTTTGAGAGTTGTAGCGGCCTTTCCTTTTGAAATCTTAATGTGAAGGACTTTGTTCTTGTTCTGATGCTTAATCTTCACACTAAAGGTTCCCTTTTTGCCTGCTGTGCCTTTCCCTAGAAGGGTTTTGCCTCTATACACAGAAATAGCAGCGCCGGCTTTTGCTTTACCTGTCACCTTTTGATGCTGATCCTCCACTTTGCTCACAGAAGCATTCAGTTCGACAGCACTTAATGCAGCAAATGCATTCAGTCGGCCGTGTCCCGTCATCCAATCGACACCTGGAATTTTCGGATCGACAATCGGTTCATCGTTTTCATCATAGAAAACGTCGTCTTTTCCATCAACAGATGTAAAGGAAATATTATCTGCTGTACTTTGCAAGATATTTCTTACTTGATTTGGCTTCAAGGATGGATTTTTAGAAAGCAGTAATCCTGCTGCTGCTGCCACATACGGTGTCGCCATTGATGTCCCGCTAAGGTATGAGACATTCCCATCTGGCATTAAGCTTGGAATATCAGAACCCGGTGCTGACATGCTTAATCCTTTACCGTAGCTAGAGAATTCAGCGGCAATATCCATACGGTTGCTTGCGCCAATCGCCATTGCGTATTTTGACGTCGCAGGGTAGCCCATTTCTGGTACGCCATCATTTCCACTCGCCACGACCACTAATACATTTCTTTGAGCAGCGTAATTCATTGCATATTCAATCACTCTGCTGTAATAGCCGCCAAGGCTCATGTTGATGACCTTTGCGCCTTTGTCCACGGCATGCTTGATTCCAAGTGCAATATGCTCTGTATCGCCATTGCCATAAGCATCCAGCACCTTAACCGGAATGATGCCCGTGTGTTGGTTGAGACCTGCCATTGAGTAATGATTATCGGATTTTGCAGCAATGATGCCTGCCACATGCGTACCGTGTCCATTGTCATCAATCGCATCTTTGTTTCGTCCAATGAGATTCGCACCTAAATCTGTACGAACAGTCCCGCTTAAATCCGTCAAACGGCTGTCTACACCTGTATCGACAACAGCAATTAATGTTTGCTTCATTTTGCTTGTGCCAATCAGTGTATTCATTTGTTCAAACTTGACGTCAGCGCCTTTTTTTCCGCTGTTTTGCGCACTGTTTTTCAGCGGCCACTGGTAACCATACTGCGCGTCGCTGCTAAGCGCACGATAGGTTTGAACAGGCTCTGCAAATTCAACATTCGGCATGCTGGACAGCTTTCTTGCCGTGCTCTTGATGGCAGCTTTCCCTGCTTTTAGCGTCTTTCCAGCTGATTCTTGCCCCGCTGGCACATCATAGACATACATTCCTTTGAATAAAGGATTTACTGACTGCGATGTCACACGATTTTCTTGGATGCCGTAGCTTTTCATCTTCTTTTTCGCAGATTGAAGTGTTTGGCCATCCTTTAATTTAAAAATGATCTTATTCGTCTTAACCTTCTCTTCTTTTACCAGCTTTTGTTTCTCTAATACATAACCAGCCGATTTCCCTTCAAGCTGATCGATTCCAATTTTTTGACTGACTGCTTCTAATTCCTTTTTTAAATAAGCTGGACTTGCTTCCTTGAGCATATCAAAAAGGGAGCGGATCTCCTGTTGTTCTTTTTCTGTCACGATATGACCGCTAAATGCACCATTTTTCTCGACGTCACTTAATAGTGTTTTTAATGTGAGTAGATGATTGTATACCTTTTGCTGCTCTTTGTGATGTTTAATGAGCTTTGATTTGAGAAACGGCTTTGTCTTTTGGAGCAGACGCGCAAGCTTCTGACCATCTGTTGTTTCATTGAATCGTTTATCTTCAATTGTACGAATCGATTGAAGAATTTCACGCCCATGCTTTTTCTCAATAATAATGATTTCAGGCTCATCATCTTCAGGAAAAACGGGTTCAGAAGGCGGAAGGTTTGCTCCTTTAAATCCGATTGTATATGCCGCATCCTCTTCCTCATCACGGCTGTCTTCCTCCGAACCTAAATAGAGCACTTTGACATAGTAAGGACCTGACCATGCATGCGGGAAGTTGATCTCAGTCTCACCGCTTGCTGTGTCCGTGCGATATCTTGAATATGTGTCATCCTTCATCGCTCTGTCCTTACTTGGATAGACCGATACGGATAACACTTGTTTGCTTTTTACAGAAATTTGCATATGCGTATATTTTGCCACCTCTTGTGCAGATGGCGTGATTTGATACCATGCCTCTTCCTTTTCATTCTGTAATGTGCCTGAGATCACTTCACCATTTTTTAACCCAATAGCTTCATTGACATTTGTTCCTTTACTGGCAGCTGCTGCCTCGTATCCAGGTAATGCTGCCATACATAGAATAATGGCCATGAGTACGATCACACAGGATTTGACCTGCTTCTTGAACATGAAAAGACCCCCTTATCTTTTATGATACCTTGGAAGAATATCACAGAAAGACATTTAGTAGAATCTGTTTTTTACATAATTAAACTCGTTTTAAGCTAGGATTTGAGATATTCAGAAAGCAAGTAGAATAGCCTCATAAACTTTTTGCCATTTCAAACGGAAAATGATGCTATTTAACCATGACAAAAAGTACATTACAATCAACTTGTAAGCGCTTAATAAACAAGAGAGAAGGGATCAGCTTGTTCCAAAAAGATCATGTTTTCACAAAAGTAAACGGTCGATCAAAGAATGAGATTTTACAATATATTTCTGAGAAAGCTGAAGACCTTCAGATTACAAACGATCAAGCAGGGCTATTAACGGATTTATTAAAACGGGAAGACGAGGTCTCCACAGGACTTCAGCAAGGCTTCGCCATCCCTCATACAAAAAGCTCTGCTGTACAAACGGCTTCACTTCTTTTTTTAGAGCTTGAACAGCCTATTGATTGGGGAAGCTTCGATGATTTACCCACAAGCTATTTATTTACACTGCTCGTTCCACTAGAAGAGGCCAATATCACACACCTGAAGTTACTGTCAGGTATTGCGACCAGCCTAATGGAACCTGATTTCATCGAAAAGATTCAACCCGGTCAAACAGCCGATTACTATTACGAAGTCATTGAACAACAATTGAAAGAGGGGATTACACAATGAAAATTGTCGGTGTCACTTCATGTCCAGCAGGGTTAGCTCATACACCAATGGCAGCAAAGGCGTTAGAAAATGCGGGTAAACAGCTCGGACACGAGATTAAAATCGAACAGCAAGGCATTATGGGGCAGGTAAACGGCATTACAGCAGAGGAAGCACAGCAGGCAGACCTCTGCATCATTGCCTCAAATCAGCATATCAACGATGCGGAACGCTTCTCAGGCATTCCTACTGTACGCGTCGAAATCGGACGTGCCTTAAAAAATGCCGAGCAAATCATCACCAAAGCCGTAGCGCTTGTTGAAAAGAAGAAATCTGAATCTCAATAAACATGAGCAATGCCATATAGAAAGGAGCAAAGCAAAATGAAAGCAAAATTAAAAGTGATTGAAGGCCACCTCATGACCGGTATTTCTTATATCCTTCCTGTGATCATCGGTGCCTCACTTATCGTTGGTTTAGCGAAATTGGTCGGATTAGGGTTTGGTGTTTCAGATTTAAACGCCTATAAGGATGCTGGTGGCATTCTGCACGGCGCCTATTTAATGGAACAGGTTGGCTGGACAGGTATTGGCTTAATGAACGTCCTGCTCGCTGGATTTATCGCCTATTCGATTGCGGATAAATCAGGTCTTGCGGCCGGCTTTATCGGAGGTGCCCTTGCCAGCGCAACAAATGCAGGATTTATTGGTGCCGTCATTGCAGGTTTCTTCGCAGGATATGTCGCTCTTTTTGTGAAAAGAAAAATTCAAATTCAAGGCTCTGCAGCAGGGCTCGTCCCGCTGCTCATCTTGCCGCTCATTACCGTTGGCTTAACTGGACTTCTCATGTCCGTTCTGCTGGGCGGACCATTAGGCGCTTTGAACACCGCATTAATTGAATGGATCAAAGGCATGGTCGCAGATGGAACAAGTACACTCGCGCTCGCTCTCATTTTAGGTGCGATGATTGGCTTCGATCTTGGCGGACCGGTGAATAAATCCGCTTGGATGGCTGGTAACGCGCTCTTCCTATCAGGCGTCTACCTCCCTGCCATTCTCGTTAATATTGCGATTGTCATTCCACCGCTTGGATACGGGCTTGCGACTTTGATTCGAAAACGCAACTTCTCGTCAACCTTTAGAGAAGCTGGACGTGGCGGGCTTGTCATGGGCATTATCGGTATTACAGAAGGGGCGATTCCTTTTACCCTCGTCAATCCTTTGAAATTGATTCCGCTTAATGTCATCGCGTGTGCTGCTGGAAGCGGGGTCGCTGCATTATTAGGTGTTCATGACATCATGCCGCCAATTGGCGGGCTATACGGCTTCTTCTCAGTCGGAAACTGGTGGGCTTATTTAATCGGAGCCCTTACTGGCGCACTCATCATCGGTATTGGCGCCAACCTGCTTGTGAATTTCTCTGAGAAAAAAGAGCCAAAAACGCCAGAACATGATCAGAAGCAGAAAGAAGAAGACGATTTTGACCTTGTGCTAGAAGGATAATTTGAACAAAGAAAGGTGTCGTTGATCAATGACTGTCAATGTACATGTGATTCCACATACTCACTGGGACCGGGAATGGTATTTCACCACCTCCCGCTCCCGTATCTACTTAATGAAAAACGTAATGGACATTTTAGACACCCTTGAAACAGACGAAAGATTCCATTACTTCATGCTTGATGCCCAGGCATCCTTATTAGATGATTATCTGAAATGGCGTCCAGAGGATGAGAATCGAATCAAAAAGCTCGTCACAGCCAAACGTCTCATCATCGGACCATGGTATACCCAAACTGACCAGCTCGTCATCTCAGGTGAATCGATTGTGCGGAACCTGCAATATGGAATTGAACGCTGTCAGCAGTTCGGTCATGTGATGAAGGTCGGCTATGTCCCTGATTCCTTCGGCCAATCCGCACAAATGCCTCAGATTTATCGCGGCTTTGGCATTGTGGATACGGCATTTTGGCGCGGCGTTTCTGACCATATGACAAATCATACTGAATTCAATTGGCGCGGCGCTGACGGCAGTGAAGTCTTTGCTGTGAACCTGCCATTTGGTTACTACTACGGCGGTAATATTCCTGAGAAGGATGAAGACTTACAAGCCTTTTTATCTGAAAAAATTGGTGCGCTACAAGCAAAGGCCACCACAAAGAGTGTCTATTTCCCAAATGGCTTTGACCAGGCACCGATCCGCAAAAACCTGCCTGACTTATTAGAAAAAGCCAATGAACTTGACGAGAATCACTATCAAATCAGTAGTTTAGAAGACTATATTGCAGCAGTGAAAAAAGAGCGTACGTCTTTTGAGACGTTACAAGGAGAGCTTATTCACGCGAAGCATATGCGGATTCACAAATCGATCTTTTCAACACGAGCTGATTTAAAAATTTTAAACAATCAAATTGAAAACTATCTCGTCAATGTGATGGAGCCAATCCTAACGATCAGCTATTCACTCGGACATGACTATCCTCATGACACGGTTCGTGATATTTGGTACCTCATGTTTGAAAATGCAGCGCATGACAGCATTGGCGGCTGTAATAGTGACACGACGAATCAAGACGTCTTCTTCCGCTATAAACAGGCAAAGGAAATCGCCGAGAATCTGGTGGACTTACACATGCGTCTCATCGCTATTCGACTGCAAACAGAGCAGGAAATCACGTTCACTTTATTCAATACACTGCCTTCAAAGCGCTCTGAAGTCATTGAAATCGAAACGTTTATCACAGAACGTCCATTTACGCTAAAGGATGCAAATGGAAAAACGCTTCACTACACAGTGAAAAGCAAAACAGATGTCACTGATTATGTGCTGGCACAGCAAATTTCTCTTAACCCAAGTAAAGATGTGTACATGCCAAAACAAGTATGGAAAGCCGTTCTGCTGATTGAAGCCATCGACTTACCGTCAGTAGGCTATACTCAAGTGAGCATGGTCTTCGATGAATTAAGCGAAGCTGCGTGGGAACAAACAGAAGGGCGCTTCATTGAAAATGAGTATTACCGCATTGCGGCAAATGACAACGGAGCGCTGGACATCACAGATAAACAAACAGGCAAGACCTTCTCTGAACAAATGATCTTTGAAGATAACGGAGATGATGGGGATTCCTACAACTATTCACCACCACGTGAGGATCTGTATGTGTCATCCAAAGATCTTTCATCAGCAGACATCACAGTGTCTAAAAGCGGTCTGCAAGAGGAGCTGACCATCCAGCTTCAACTCACTGTTCCATATGATTTAGAGGAGCGCTCTCAGCAATCAGCCACGACTTCACTCCCAATCACAGCGAAGGTGGCATTAAACAAAGATGAGGCTGTCATCCGTTTTCATGTAGATGTCGACAACCATGCGTTAGATCATCGTCTACGTGTTCTCTTTGATACAGGCATCGCGTCAAACGTATCACTGAGCGATCAACAGTTTGGTACAATCGAACGCCCAACAGAACTGACACAAGAGCTTGAATGGTGGAACAATGAACATTGGGAAGAAAAACCGATCACCATTGAACCGATGCAATCCTTTGTTGCACTTCGTGACGATGCATATGGTGTCGCTCTGTTGACCGACTGCGTAAGAGAATACCAGATCACAGGAGAAGGCTACACAACGATTGCGTATACCCTCTTCCGCTGTTTCGGAAAAATGGGGAAAGAAAATCTTCTTTACCGTCCAGGCCGCGCATCTGGAGAAAAAATTGTTGAGACACCTGATGCTCAGCTTCAAGGCGCACTATCATTCTCATTCGGTATGCATTATAGCCAAGATGCCGTCAGCGAGGGACACTTAGCGCAGCTTGCCAAACGGTATACGACACCTGTTCAATGCTACGAACGGGCAGACTTTTTAAACGGTCGTTTAATTTTCTCTTTCCGAGATGAGAAAGAAGACTTACAATCTACTTATAGCCTGCTTGACATTGAAACAGACGGAGCCATTCTAAGCGCTCTAAAGAAAGAAGAGCATGGAACAGGCATTGTCATCCGTCTCTTCAATCCATATTTAGCTCGTCAAACAGCCGCTTCAATCAATAGTTCATCACTACAACACGGAGAAACAGCGAATTTAGGCGAAACACCTGAAGGACATATACTCAAAGCACAACATGGATCATTACACATTGAACCGCTCACACCTTGTCAGGTACAAACCTACATTGTAAAGAAAAAATGAACATGTAGGGGCGGGATCCATTTGGATTCCGCCTCTCTTTAATGGAGGGCATTGATCATGAGAATTGGAGGCATTGAAGCAGGCGGAACGAAATTTGTCTGCGGCTACGGAACAACAGACGGAACGATTGAACACATGACTTCCTTTGCAACAGGAAATCCAGATGAAACATGCCGGCAAGTGATCGATTATTTTACAAAGCATCCTGTCGATGCAATAGGAATTGGGGCATTCGGGCCAGTCGATGTGAAAGAGAAAAGCCCAAGCTATGGGACGATTTTAGACACACCCAAAACAGCATGGCGTCAATTCCCTTTCCTCTCTACCTTACAACAAGCTCTAGGGGTCCCAATGAAGCTTGATACCGATGTAAACTGTGCAGCACTCGGAGAAGCCCGTTTTTCCACTGAAGCAGAAAAACCTGCCTCTTTGGTCTATATCACCGTTGGGACTGGAATAGGCGGCGGTGCCTATATTGAACATCGCCTCATTCACGGTTTACTACATCCTGAAATGGGTCATATCACCGTTCAGCGCCATCCTTATGACACCTACGGAGGCTGCTGTCCTATACATCATGACTGTTTAGAGGGTCTGGCATCTGGTCCTGCCATAGAAGGACGCTACCATACACTTGCACCAATGCTGCCAGAGGATCATCCTGCCTGGTCACTTCATGCCTACTATCTCGGGCAAATGACCGCTAACTTACTTCTCACCCTTTCACCAGAGCGCATCATTCTAGGCGGAGGTGTGATGAAACAGCCGGCTATGCTGCCGCTCATTCTTGATGAAACAGACAAGCGGCTTCACGGATATTTACAACTGCCAAAGCCCTTAAATGAAATCATCACCAAACCATCCTTTGATGGATTATCTGGTTTAATGGGCGCCATCGCTCTTGGAACGGATGCCTTACAGGCAAAAGGAGCAGCGCAATGATGATGACGGCAGATACTCGAACCTATCAGCTGATTCAGCGGCTATTTGAAACGAAAAGGTTCGTAAAGCTGGAGGAGCTCACTGCCTCTTTTCGCTTATCTGACCGCTCCATCCGCAATTTAATTAAGGAAGCAAATGAGCAGCTAAAGGAAGCTGGAGCCATGATTAAAACGATCCGTGGAAAGGGATATACCCTTTTAACGAGTGACCAAGACGCTTTCCTGCTGTGGCTTCATCAACAAAAGCTTCCTGCCCGCTCGCTCGTCCCCGTCATGCCAGAAGAGCGTGTACGATTTATGATGAGAAAGCTATTGCTTCAACCGAATTACTTAAAAATTGACCAGCTGGCTGAAGAGCTATTTATCAGCCGTATGACGGTCAGCAGTGATTTAAAAAAAGGAAGAGAATTGTTAGCCCGTTACGGCATGACCCTTGTGTCAAAGCCCGGATTCGGTTTAAAGATTGAAGGAGACGAGCTGCAAAAAAGAACGTGCTATGCAGACTTACTTCTCGAGGAAGAGCCTGCACTCTCTCATATCACTGAGCGGGAGCAGCTCCATTTTTCTGATATTTCTCTTGAAACCATTCGATCGATTGTACTGACGAACCTGCATCAAGAGTCATTACTCATTAAAGACATTGCCTTAAAAAATTTAGTCATTCATTTAGCAATTGCGATCCAGCAAACACGAAATAACCAGCGGATATCTGCCAGTACCACTCGCACACAAAGATCGCCAGTTTTGATGAGTATCGCCCAAAAGATCATCCAGCAGGTGAGTGACACCTTTCACGTGACCCTATCAGAGGATGAAACAGATTACTTAGTCATGCATCTATTGGCAAATCAAACGTGGAAAGAAGCCGCCCAGCATCAGACAACAGTGGAAGTTCAACAGGCGGTTACGGTCTTTTTACAGCACATTGAGAAAACAAGCGGTCATTGTTTTGCGGATGATAACATCCTGCGGCAAGACTTGCTGCTTCACATGAAGCCGTTATTAAATCGAATTCAATATGGCGTATCCTTACAAAACCCGCTTTTGCATGAGATCAAAGCGTCCTATCCTTACCCGTTTGATTTGGCTGTCAGCGGACTGAATGCCTTACAGCTGGTGCGAACGCCAAATGAAGACGAGGCCGCATATGTCGCCTTGCATATCGCTGCTTCATTTGAAAGAAGTCAGCTCGACACCTCACAAAAAAAGAAAGCCATTATCGTATGCGGGTCTGGACTAGGGACGGCAAGACTGCTTGAAATTAAATTGAAGGCAGCCTTTCAACATGAACTTGAAATCGTCGAGCTCTATTCCTATCAGGATTATCTAATGAGCACCTCCTTGCCGTGTGACGTCATCATCACAACCGTTCCACTCACATCAAAGGGAAAACCAGTGATTCAAGTCAACGCCTTTTTTGAACATCATGATATACAGCGCGTAAATGAAGTCATTCATTTATTAAATGGACACGGGGCACCCTCAAAGGAACTGATGGCGTTTTTTCAAGAACGATTGACTTTAATGAATGCTGACCTAACCAGCAAGGATGAGGTGTTAGACACACTATGCAGCCGTTTAGAGGCGCATCAGCTAGTATCGCCTTCATTTCGGTCATCGGTGTTTGAGCGGGAGCAAATGTCGTCTACCTATCTTGGCAGCGGCATTGCAATGCCGCACCCGCTCATCACAAATGAAGGCACCTCCTCTGTAGCCATCGCACGCTTAAAGCAGCCGATTGACTGGCAGGGAGAACAAGTATCACTTGTCTTTTTATTAGCCATTCATAAAGATGACGCTGCCTGCATGAACCAATTCTTTGAACAGGCCGTCGATTTACTGGACAATCCAGACCGCATTCACTCCCTCAAGCAAGCCAAAACATTTGATGAGCTAATGGATGCGTTGTTTCAATAAATAGAACAAAAGGCCGCCCAATTAAAATGAGGCGGCCTTCGTGTTATTTAGAATGTGGATCATTAATCGTATATGACATTTTTTCCTTCATCACTTAATTTTTTTAAGAAGCTTAGCATATGATTGATTTCTTCATCAGAATGTCTTTCCCATGAACCTAATTCTGCGACTATTTTCAACGGAGATTTCGATCGATAAGAACGTGTTGGATTGCCGGGAAATTTTTTGTCAGTTACATTCGGATCATTTTCAAACTCGCCTAACGGTTCTACAATATAAATTCTCTCTTTCGCATCAGACCTCGCTAATTCAGCTCCCCATTTGGCCGCGTTTAATGTTCCGGTGAAATAGATATGGTTCGATGTTTTATCCTGATAATTGGATAAATACAGCGGTTCAAGCAGATCTCCAATCTTCAATTCTGCCTTTGTCCCATGAAAAAAAGGACCAGAATCTAACACCTGCTCAATGTCATTCATACAGCCACACCCCTTATCGTTTTTGACTTGCGTATAACAGTATACGGCCTGATATGGGCGGAAAACAGTCTATAAATGAGATTAAATTCGGGGTATAATGATAGGAGAGAGTAAGGTGTGATCGTCCAGCAAAACACCAACTGCAATTCTGCCCCATTTCAATCCCTAAGGTAAGAATTAAACGGTTACATGTTAATATATTTGTTCCCCTATACTTGCTAGTTTTTAAAATAATATTACATTCCTCAACCGATGTTAACTCGATAACAAATGCAATGAACATAAATTACAAAAATGAACCCCTATATCACTCACATTCACCTATCACAAAAAATCCATTAAAAAGAAAGACGAAAATAAAATATGGTTTGAGATAACTCAACCAAAAGTATGTCTTAGAATGAACCTTATTTTCACCCTTTAAAGATGAGCATAGTTATGCCATAATAAAAATACATTTAAATCCTATTTAGTCAATTATAGTAAATTACTAAAATAAAGAAAGGAGAATTTAAGTTGGGGAACTTTTCAACAAAGATTTTAAAAGCGTGGTTATCGATTCCTAGATGGTTCAGAATGTTTATACCTACTGCCGTCACAATTTACGTATTGTGGACACTGCTAATTAACGGGATAAAAAATATTTTTCAAATAAATTCACAGTCTTTGATTATAAGTTTGATAGCATCCGCCATAATATTATTCATTTTTTATAAGTTTAATAAAAAAACTGAGAATAAAGGAGAAAACAACCTTGACTAAAAAAAGACATATCAAGTTGACTTTGGTTTTGTTGGCAATAATGATGATAGCTTCAATTTTCCATCCTAGTTCTATGTCAGCAAAATCAATTACATCTCCAGCAAAAAAACAATATCCACCCATCGGACAAATGACACAAGCTGAAATGCATATGTTCCTAAACAACGGCGCAAAATATAATCCATCACAATCTAAAGAAGCCCAAACGAAAAATATCGTCACTACAATAGCAAAAAAACTCGCTGTACAGGCTCTTCGAAAGTCAGGGACATACTTAGAAAAGCCCTTATCAAAAGTAATCGGCAAGAAATATGCAAAGAAAGCTAAATCAGGTTTTTACAAAGTGGCTGATTATATTGAAAAAGTTCAAAATGTACAGGAAAAGGGAATAGCCGCGATTTTTATACAGGCAGGCCTTCCACCTGATGTAGCATTTGAAACAGCGAAATGGATTGTTATCTTCTTCGGGTTATAAAAAAAAGTAGTCTATTAGTCTGTCGTTCTTATACAATATGATTTCACCAATAAATTGAACAAAGAAAAAAGCCAACCACCCAATGAAGGTGATTGGCTTTTTCTTATGTTACTTTCCGATGTTCTCTCCATTTTGCTGAATCAAGGTTTCGTACCAATAAGAGCTCTTTTTGCGAATTCGTTTGAGGTCTTTTAGGTCAAATTCGTCGCGGTTGACGTAGATGAACCCGTAGCGCTTGGAGCATCCTTGGTGTGTGCTGATTAAGTCAATGGCTGACCACGGGCAGTATCCGAATACCTCGACGCCGTCTGTGATTGCCCATTTGATTTGTTCAATATGCTTCTCTAAATAATCAATTCGATAATCATCCTGAATCGATCCATCTTCTTCTAGCTTGTCGAACGCACCCAATCCGTTTTCCGTGATAATCAGCGGCAGTTGATAACGGTCGTAAATCTCACGCATCGTTGAACGGAAGCCGACAGGGTCAATCTCCCAGCCAAAAGCATTTTTGCTTAAGAACGGGTTGTTGCCGCCTTTGTAGACACCATCTTCCCCTGATTTCAAATGCTGATCTCCGCCGCGTGCAAATTCGTCGTTGCCATCTCCTTTACTCGCTTCAACCGTTTGAGATGTGTAGTAGTTAAAAGCAATGAAATCTGGCTTCGCGCTTTTCAAAATATCCATATCTCCCTCTTCGATAACAGGAAGAATGTCTTTTTCTTTCATGTACGCCCAAGCAAGGTTGTTATAACGGCCGAAGACCGCCATATCAAGATAAAGCCAGTTGCGGATCGCATTGTAATTCGCCGCAGCAAGCACATCCTCAGGCTTTGGAGATGCTGGATAAATGAGCGCAATGTTTGGTGCTGGTCCAATTTTTGCCTCAGGCAGCATTTGATGACAAAGCGTCATGGCTTTTGCCTGTGCGACAAGCATATGGTGATTCTGCTGATACAGTTCTTTTTTTGGATTTTCTAAATTTGGATCAAGTGTACCAAGCGCTGATCCATGTAAGATCATCATGTTTTGTTCATTAATGGTCAGCCAATATTTCACCTTCTGACCATACTCCTTGAATAGAACTTCGGCATAGCGTTCAAATGCATCCACTGTCGCACGGTTTGACCATCCACCCTTTACTTGAAGCGCATGAGGCAGATCAAAATGATACATTGTCACGATTGGTTCAATGTCATAGCTGCGCAATTCATCGATGAGAGAATGATAAAATTCAATCCCCTTTTGATTTATCTCTCCATCTCCATTTGGAATGATCCGTGTCCACGCAATGGAAAAGCGGTAAGCCTTCAAGCCCATTTCTGCAAACATCTTCACGTCCTCTTTATAGCGGTGATAGTGATCGCTTGCGACTTTAAAATCCGTTGTACCTTCAGGATAACTGGCTCTCATGTCAATGACAGAAGGTCCTTTGCCATCCTCATTCCACGCACCTTCTACTTGATAGGCGGAAGTCGATCCGCCCCAGAAAAAGTCTTTTGGAAATGGTGCTAGTGTTGAATATCTCATGATTTCTTCCTCCTCATAATTAAACTAGATGTAAAAATGACTGTCCCGGAGTCGTTTGTTTCTCCTCCGTTTCAATAATATCGCTAAACTCACCGGAATTGGTAATAATCACTGGTGTTGTGACTGATAGGCCGGCTGCTTGGATGGCTTCGATATCAAACTCAGCAAGCAGTTCGCCTTCTGTGACGGTTTGCCCCTGGGCAACCTTCGGGGTAAAATGCTGACCGCCTAATTGTACGGTATCCAGCCCAATGTGAATAAGTACTTCTGCTCCGCTTTCGGAGGTAAGACCATACGCATGTCCAGTTGGAAATACCGTTGTCACGACTCCTGACACTGGTGCAAACAGCTTTCCTTCTGATGGAATGATGGCTGCGCCCTTTCCTAGTGCTCCAGATGAGAATGCTTTATCCTGTACTTCCTCAAGCTTGATGACCTCGCCCTTTAAAGGACTTTTCACATGAGCTGCTTTGACTCCATGTTCGTTTGCAATAACTGGCCTAGCACCTGCTGCCGGTGTTTCATCTTCATCTACTGGATCTTTAAATCCAATCAAATAAGTTAGGATGATTGATAGGACAAACGAAACCGAGATTCCGATGATGAACCCTGTAAAGCCTTGACCGTAGAAAATCGGAAGTGTCAGTAAACTTGGAAGCCCTGACGCAATTGCAATACTTTGTGAATAACCGATAATCGCACCGCCGACCCCGGCAGAGATAACGGCTGCAATAAATGGTTTTTTCAAACGAAGCGTGACCCCGTATACAGCTGGCTCTGTGATCCCAAACACGGCAGAAACTGCTGTCGATCCAGCCAAAGATTTCAGTTTTTTATTCTTTGTTTTCAGCATAACACCAATTGAAGCACCGGCTTGTGAGAATACAGCTGGCGCAGTAGCCGGCTTAATGTGATCTTTTCCATGGACTGCAATATTATTTAAAATGACTGGCACAAGTCCCCAATGGATACCGAAGATTACAAGAACCTGCCATGCCATCGCAATTAAAGCACCTGCAAGTGTAGGACTAAAGGAGAATACTTTCAGTAAAACTGCTGCGATGCCGTTCCCTGCATACACACCAAATGGTCCGAATACAATGAGAGTCAGCGGAACAACCGTGACAAGTAAAATGAGTGGTGTAATAAAGTTTTTGACACTTTCATGAATGACTTTGTTAAAGAAACGTTCGATATACCCCATGACAAACACTGCCAAAATGATTGGGATGACCGTAGATGTATAAGACATTAAGACAACCGGAATGCCGAAGAAGGTCACATCTCCGCCGCCTTTTGACAATTCCTGAATGGTTGGATATATGAGTGCACCAGCAATCGTCACAGCGACAAATGGATTCGCTTTAAACTTCCTAGCAGAAGTGAATGCGAGCAGTAATGGCAGGAAGTAGAACAAGCTGTCAGACGCAGCAAATAGTATTTGATACGACGTATCTTCAGGAGATAACCATTTCGCGTTGATACAGATGCCTAAGAGACCTTTTAAAATACCAGCTCCCGCCATGACACCAAGAAGTGGTGTGAAAATACCTGATACAATGTCAACAAATTTTCCGAAAAGGCTTGTGCTCTCTTCACCTGATCTTGCAGATGAAGCAGTAGAATCCTCTAATAGATTCGTAAATTCCCCAATTTCTCGATAAACCTCTGGTACGGTATTGCCAATGACCACTTGAAATTGGCCACCGCTTTCCATGACTGTCACAACGCCATTTAATTTTTCAATCGCTGCCTTATCTGCTTTTGATCTGTCATTTAAGGTGAAGCGAAGTCGTGTGGCGCAATGCACCAATGAATGAACGTTTTTCTCTGTGCCAATGTTTTTGATAATGTCTTCTGCTAATTGACGATGACTCATACAAAAACCCCCTTTTTTTGAAAAAAATACGTTTTCGGGCAAAATAAAAACCTAAACGGGCACCAAAAATAGTCGCAACTTGCCATTGCGCTTTTTTAGTGAACGTTTAGGTTTTGCCTGCCGAACAGTCACAATCCTCTAAGACGATCATTGTGAAACCGTATTCTTTTATGTTTATGAGCAAATAGTACCACTCACCTTTTCTCATGTCAACGCTTTCTTTTAAAATCCATCTTTATTTTTCTCGTTTGATCAGTCGATTCAAATGAATAGATAGATACAGCATCTCCTCTGATGTGAGATCTCGGTGATAGGTTTGATAGACATATTCTGCGATTTTCTTTGCGCAATCGTATGCTTTCGGATATTTCACTTTGATTAGCTGATATAAATCCTGATCTTCGCTGACAAGCAGTGTCTCATTAATCAAACGCTGGACGAAAAAGCGCAAATGCGTGAGAAAACGATAAAAGTTGAGTGAGTCCTCATCAAATTCCATGTTGAGATGATATTTCACAATAGTGAGAATGGCATTAACTTCCTTTGTGATATTGACCGTCGTGTTCATATCCTCATTGAGCTCTGCGTTAATGATATGCATGGCAATAAAGCCTGCTTCATCCTCAGGCAGTTCAATCTGAAGACGCTCTTCAATCATCTCGAGACAGTCCTTTGCCACGAGAAATTCATCTTTGTATAAGCGTTTGATCTCCCAAATGAGCGAATTCTCAATCAGGTGATTTTTCTTCAACCGTTCGATGGCGTAATGAATATGGTCTGCCAGCGATACATGCAGACTTTCGTTTAATCTTCGGTTCAGCTTTGTATGTGCATATTGGATCATTTCCTCGGTCACCTTGACCACATCATACGGAACCTCTTGAAGCAGCATTTTCATCCGCTCGTGAACGGAGTGATCCTCTAGGCGGAAAACTTTATCGATTAACGCTTCGTCCACCGGGTCCCCGGGACGTCGCTGGAAAGCGATACCTCTGCCCATGACGACGATTTCTTTTCCTTGTTCATCTATTACACTAATGACATTATTGTTTAGAACCTTTCGAATCTGCATTTCCAAACACCTCCGTCTATCACCAACAACTTTACTCAAAATATGCTCTCATCTTAACACAACTGTCAAATCACTTGGTGTTTTTATCTGACTTTTGCAATAGAATTCATAAATATTTTACCTCTTCATTGCTAGTCTGATCATTCAAAAGCCTGCATACAATACTCCTGAGGAGGTGACCTTCTGTGAAGGCTTTTTTCTGGTCTGCATCATTTTTATTCTTGCTCATTTTCACCCTCATCATTCTAGGCATCGTGTTTTGGCTGAGTGGACATGGTTTGAGTCAGCTTTGGAGATATGTCCTCATCTCACTTGCCACAGCAGCTGTTTTGCGTGGCATCATCACTTGGCTGAAGCGGCATGTGATGCACCATTCACCAAAATAAAAACGGCTGCCCGCAATGTTCAGGCAGCCGTTCGTTTATTCTTTGGATGATGCAGCCTGTTTCTAAGAAGCACGCAGATCATAACATAATATCTTTCGGCTGAGGCAGACCATCCATCTTTAAAAGATGAGCCAGACCAAGTGAGATATTTCCGCCAGCCGAATCACCCATAACACCATCATGTATATATAGAAAAACTTTTTATTTCTTTATTTATCTATCACATTTCATGTTAAATACTTAATAACTTTTCAAATGCTTTTATATTTGTATCAAAATTAGGCACAGTTTGAGATTCTTCGGCTAATTTGACTTGTGCTACAACCAAATCGTTAAAAGGTGTTGAAATTCCAGTACCTTCTGCCATTTTTGGAACAACTCCATTAATATAATCAATTTCAGTTTTACGTTTCTTCTCAAGATCCTGAAGCATACTTGCTCTTAGTAACCTTGATGGTTTCATAGCTACTCTAAATGCTTGGATACGTTCAGGAATATCATTTTCGCTTCTTAATTCCAAAGATTCTAAATCAAATCCACTCATTTTAGCGAATTGAACACCATTTGCATGTCCAACCTTGATCGTCTCATCTGCGATATGAACTGCACTAACAATGCCAATTTCGTTGTCAAGAATGTCTCCATATTTACCATTTAATGCTGCCGATAAACCACTGAAAGCATTATTAATAAGTAATTTTGACCACTTCGTTCCAACTAAGTTATCGGAGATGTGAGTTTCACCCACAAGGTCTAAAACCGATTTAATACGCTGGATTCTTTCCGTTGTTTCACCGTTTAATTCTCCAATTTGAAAAGCGTACTCTTTAAATTGATTATATTCGGTTGTAAGTCTAGATACGCCTGGCTCAATAAATGTAGCACCAAATTCAACAGAACCTGCAATAACACGTTCTTCACCAATAATTGAAGCAACTTTCTTCTCAGGTATACCGTTTTGTAAGGAACATACGACACTATCTTTTCTTAAAAATGGAAGAAGCTCTTTAAGAACGGAGTCGTTATATAATTGTTTTGTTAATAGTAAGACTAAATCATACTTTCCTGACTTGTTTTCAGGGGTAATGGCTTTCACCTCTGCATGAAATTCCGTTGTACCAATTACTTTAGCACCGACTTGATTTAAAGTATCTACATGTTCTTCGTAAGCATCAATCAACTCAACATCCATACCTCCAGTAGCCAGATATGCTCCAACTATGGTTCCTAATGAACCTGCTCCTAAAACTGCAATTCTCATTTGAAAATCCCCCTTATTTTTCCTCTAAGTAGTTATAAACAGGTTGTGCTGCATTTAAGGTTAAATCCGTAAGAATATGAGATGCTGAAACGACTTCTAATACAGGCAAATCTGAAAGAGGTGCCAGAGCATGTTCAAATAATTGAAGCCGAGCAGGTCCAGTCCAAGCTCCTTTAACCTCTATATTAGTTATTTGTGTTCGTACCAAATCGCAAATCCTTAAATCTCCATTGTAATCCGTAGCAATTTTAACCATGAAATTAGGTCGACAAATTTCACTTTTGGCTATTTCCTTATCCATCTCAAAATGCTTATATCCCATGGTGGCATTTGCTATACGAAGTGAACCGTAATCAAGCGTGCCAACTAGAGTATCTGAATCTACATAAAGCTTAGGTGCACCTAACTTCTTTGGATACGCCGTAAGCTCTCGACCACTTGCAATCGCTGGAAAGTTGTCCACGTACATAGAATGCACATAATCTCCATCCTCACCATTAAATCGGACAGGAATTACTTGTCCAGCCTCCGTATAAGCACCTAATCCGGAAACATCGGGCATCCACATCACTTCGAATTTGACGAGAGGTTCCCCTATTTCAAGGGGTTCTGGCACTGCTGCGCGTAAAGCTTTTTCATCCGTTCGGTAAATAATATTAAGATATTCACGGTTAACAAACTTATAGGTTGGAAATGGGTATGCAGGTGCTGTTAAAGGTGTATTGAAATTTTTTGTTATGTTATTTACATCGATTTTCATGAAATGATACCCTCCTGTTATCTCTTGAAGTTCTGTCATGTCCATTTTGTCTATTGATTAGCTTTTTATCTTACGTTTTTATTTTACGTCTATATTTTCATTTAATCTAATATATAATAATGTATGTATATATTTATTTTAATAAATAGGTGGGATATATAGATGGAATTGCTCCAACTAAAATATTTTCAGACAGTTGCCTATACGGAACACATTTCTAATGCAGCCAAACAATTGAATATTGCACAGCCCTCTTTAAGCCTTACTATAAAAAGACTTGAGGATGAATTGGGAACAACCCTATTTGATAGAAAAGGAAGGAATATCCAATTGAGTTCATCAGGAAAAATTCTTTTGAAACACGTAAACAAAATTTTTACTGAGATTGAAAATGCACAACTGGAAATTCATTCGGAGGAACAGCTAACTTCTAGCACCATCAAAATATCAATCACCAACCCAAGATTCCTTATAGGACTTATTAGTGACTATATTAATCAATTTCCTGAATCAAAAATTATTCAAGGAATAGGAGTTAAAAGCGAGATATTCACAAGTTTAAAAAAGGGGGACATTGATTTAGGAATAGCAGGTCATCCTATTCAAGATGAGGAAATAGAGAGTTGTGTTCTGGTAAATGAAGATATTGTTTTGGTTTTACCCTCGGACCACAGATTAACGGGTAAAACTGAAATCTCGTTAAGCCATGTTGCCGATGAACCGTTCATTACTCTAGCTAATAATGTGGAGTATAGAGATTTTACAACTCTTCTTTGTAAGAAAGCTGGGTTCATCCCAAATATTGCATTTGAGGTAGATTCTAATTTACTGGCCGAAATTATAAAGCTTGATCAGGGTGTAGCTTTACTTCCTATTTCAGTTTGTAGAGCATTTGGTTTGAATTATATTAAAGTTACTGATAACTCAGCTACATATCCAGTAGGCTTATCTTGGATAAGACATAAAATGTTATCCTCTTCAACAAGAAATTTTCGTGACTTCATTATTTCGTACTATAAAGAAAACGATGAAATGTTCAAGGTTTATTAAGAGTTTTCAAATAACCCCATCATATATAAAAAAAGGATAAAGGGGGTTCCCTCTATCCTTGTGAAATCGCTTGTTCTTTTTCAATAACAGCTAGTCTTTCTTGAAATTCTTCTTCAGATAAATTGTGCTGTTTCACATACAGGTTACGTTCGCTTGTGCGGCATTCATGACTGCAACTGCGCATATACTTATGCTCACTTTCTTCAGTGGCAATCATCTTACGGTTACATGCAGGGTTCGCACAGTTCACATAACGCTCGCAAGGCTCACCAGTGAAGAAATCTTTTCCGACAACCACATGCTCTGTTTGATTCACAGGTACTGTTAAGCGGTTATCAAACACATAGCATTGACCGTCCCATAGCTTTCCTTGCACTTCTGGGTCTTTTCCGTACGTGACAATTCCGCCGTCAAGCTGAGAAACATCTTCAAAGCCTTCACGCTTTAACCAGCCTGAGAATTTCTCACAGCGTACGCCGCCTGTGCAATACGTCAAGATTTTTTTCCCTTCAAGAATCTCTTTATTGTCACGAATCCACTCTGGTAATTCACGGAATGTCTCAATATCAGGACGTACTGCCCCTCTAAAGTGACCGACATCAAACTCGTAATCATTACGCGCATCAATCACAACAGTATCAGGTGATTGCATTTGCTCGTAAAATTCGACCGGGCTGAGATGTTTTCCCGTTAATTCTAGCGGATTCACATCATCTTCAAGGCTAAGGTTCACTAGTTCATTCCGATGACGGACGTGCATTTTCTTAAACGCATGACCATCGGCTTCGTCAATTTTGATCGGCATTGACGTAAAGCGAGGATCTTCTTTTAACGCCTGCATATACTTGTCCGTTTGCTCAATGGTTCCAGAAACAGTTCCGTTCAAACCTTCTGCTGACACTAGGATACGGCCTAACAAACCAAGCTCCTTACAGAATGCTAAATGCTCTGCTGCAAACATTTCTGGGTCTTCAATGGGGACATATTGATAGTAAAGCAATACACGATATTGTTTTTCCATATATATAAACACCTCTTAAATTTAATGAAAACATACCATTCTTTATCATACAGGAAATACATACCTAAAGGCAATGTCGGCGGCTCAATTCCATAAAACGGAAGGGTCTTTCTTCTCATATTAATTAATATTGACAGAACTTTCTGTAAAGTGAGATGATTTATAGACTATACAGTGTTGTAAAGGAGTAGAATTCAATGATCCAGCCAGAGGATATTGTCAGAAGCGGTCCAAACCAATTTATTTCTCAAAAAGGAATTTATCATGAACTCGATTCACTTATTTCTTCATCCTTCCAGTCGCCCGCTGTCGTGACGGGACATCGTTCCTATCATGCTTTTTCAGCGTACACAAAGCTGCCGTCTCATTGGCCTGTTGTTCAGCACAAAGGATACAGTTCACCCACTGCGGTGACACGAATTGCAGAAGAACTCACAGGGGCAGATGTGATCATTGGAATCGGGGGCGGCACCATTTTAGACACCGCCAAATCAGTTGCAGATGCTCTTCAAATTGAAGTGATCATGGTTCCAACCATTCCGGGTACATGTGCGGCGTCTACACCGCTCAGCGTTATTTATGATGACAAAGGGAACTTCATGAGAGTCGATTATCATAAACGATCCAGTTATCTCACCTTCATTGATCATACTTTTTTGCTTTCTTCCCCTCTTTCCTACCTTCAAAGTGGTATTGGAGATACGTTGGCGAAATGGTATGAAGCGGAAGCCATCATTCGAAATGCAAAAGAGTCCTTGCCGCTCATGGTACATGCTGCACTAAAGCAGGCGGTATCTGTTCGAGACATTCTTCTTACCCATAGCGAGGAAGCTGTTCATAGCTTGACAACAAGGCAGCATTCGCAAGCATTTGCCGATGTAACAGACACAATTATTACATTAGCCGGCACGGTCGGCGGCTACGGGGGACGCTACGGAAGAATGGCAGGCGCCCACGCCGTCCATAATGGATTGACGTTTATTGAGGAAACGCACCATGTATTACATGGGCAAAAAGTGGCCTATGGTATCCTTGTCCAGCTTGCGGCAGAAAAACGAATGACCGAAGTAGAGGAATTATTAGGGCTCTATCAAACACTTGGATTGCCTAGAAATATGCACGAGCTTGGCATCACGACTGGTCTGAATGAAGCCGCAAAAACAGTGGCAAGCCATGCTGCACGTGAAGACGAAACCTTTTGTTTGATTGGAAACTATTCCAAAGAGCAAATTGTCGACGCCATTCAAGCCGTTGAAACATATTAGCCAAAAAATAAAAAAAGCACAGGCATCGCACCTGTGCTTTTCTTTTGTTTAAAAATCAAAGTTATCTGGATCTGGACCTGTGCGCTCATCTTCATTCAGTTGATCAATAATACCCATCTCATGTGCGGACAGCTCGAAATCGAAGACTTGTGTGTTTTCGATGATTCGGCTCTTCGTCACAGATTTTGGAATGGTGATAATGCCATGCTGCAAGTCCCAGCGAAGAATCACTTGTGCTACTGACTTGTCATGTTTTTTCGCAATATCCTGGAGAACAGGGTGGTTCAAAAGCTTTCCGCTGCCTAATGGCGACCACGCTTCTACATGAATCCCTTTCGTCTTGCAATAATCTCGTAAAGACTCCTGCGTCAGTTTAGGATGCAGCTCGATTTGATTCACCATTGGCGCAACTTCTGCCTCTTCTAATAAATCCTCTAAATGATGCTGATGGAAGTTACACACACCAATTGCCCGAACGCGTCCATTCTTATACAGCTCCTCTAGTGCTTTCCACGTTTCTTTATATTTGCCTTCAACTGGCCAATGAATTAAATAAAGGTCTAATACATCCAGTCCCAGCTTATTCATACTTGTTTCGAAGGCTTCAAGTGTTGATTCATAGCCTTGATCACGATTCCAGACCTTTGTCGTAATAAACAGATCATCGCGAGAAATACCTGATTGCTGAATGGCTTTGCCTACGCCTTCTTCATTTTGATAGGCTGCCGCTGTATCAATGCTACGGTAGCCCGCTTCGAGAGCGTCTGTGACTGCATTTACAGCCTCATCTCCATCTTTCACCTGCCATACACCAAAGCCTAGCTTCGGCATTTTTACTCCGTTTGCTAATGTGACTGTATCTGTTAATCCACTCATCAAACAAACCTCCGCTTCATTTTTACTTACCAAGCACTATACCCGCATTTTCTTTTGACCATGCATGAATTTCCGTCTAGTGTTATTTGATATATTCTCCTATATCAACTTGATTGGCATCAACGATTTGGTATTCGCTAGTTTGATCTTTCGTTTTAGAAAAATCATATGCTTTTAAAAATGTTTGATCGTAAAAAGTCAAACCATATGTTTCCTTCTCATTCTCATACACTCTGATCCAATAAGACTCTTTTGAAGCTTTTTTGGTTTCACCATTCATTTTCTTTAATTTCATACCCGAAAATTCCTTCAGTAGCTTTTGAATGTCCTCTTTCTTATCTAGCACAACTTGCTTATTGTCATGCTCAATTTGAATCGAGGTCACCTTGCTTTGATCTATTTTGGCCACTTTATCAAATGAGTATGTTTTTGCACTAATCATAAAATAAAGACCAATTCCTAATAAAATTATGACGACTAAACCAATCATCCACTTTTTCAACCTAACTCCTCCTTCTATTCACACACACCTATCAAAACAGCGAAACCCAGTCATCCCCCTCAGAGAACACCTGAATCCCATGCTGTTTCAGCAAGGCTGACGTCACACCATCTCCAGCTTTTGTTTTACCGTCAAACGTTCCGCGATAAATCATCCGGCTGCCGCAGGAGGGGCTGTACTCTTTTAACACAACCGCTGCCGCTTTCAGAGATTGGACCTGTTCCAGCACGGCTTTCGCACCTTTTACATACATCTCTGTTACATCAGTTCCATGCACATCTATAACAGAGGCAAGTCCCTGTAACACATCATATCCGTCTCCGCCAACAATTTCTGCGGAAGGTCTTGGCGTAGAGAAGCCGCCCAGCAGTTCAGGACAAACTGTGACCGCCCTTCTCTCCTGAACAAGCTCCTCAATTCGCTGATCTAATCGATGGCTGCCATTATAACGGACCTTCAATCCAGCAAGACAAGCACTGACCACAATCACATCTGCTCCTCATGTCTCTGGATTGAGCGTTTACTGCTGACTTTAAAATAAATACATACAGGCAGATACAATATCGTGTACCCTAAAAAGGGCAGGGCACAATACAAAACAGCCCCCCAAATCGGTTCTTCAACTCGTGTCATGCCAAAAAAATAAATGAATAATAGCAAGCTGACAAACAATCCAACGAACGGCATGAGGGTGGCGAATTTTTTGAAATTTTCCATCATTTCTTTTTCCATTAAGGCTCCCTCCCTTTCATTAAGCGCGAACAACGTCAATATATGTTAATTTTACCATATAAAAAACCGAAAGCATCTTATTTTCTACGATGGTTTCGGTTTTTTTATCTATATTTTTTCTTTCCAAGCCTTCAAAAAGCGTTCAATTACTTGTAATTCATCCTCATTGAACTGCTGGAGAAAATCTAAATAGGACGTGACAGCTTTTTCATGTAGTTCATCATGCAACGCCGCCAATTGCCTGCCTTTCTCTGTCAATGAATAATAGACGGATTTCTTATCCCCATGCCGGTGGCAATAGTCCACCATGCCTTTTTCAATTAGTTTTTTCACAGCCTTTGTAATAGCTGGCTTTGATAGTTTCAGTTGTTGAGAAAGAAATGTATTATTAGATTCGTTTGGATTGGCTTGAATCATCGACAAAATGTGAAGCTGTGTGAGTGTCCAATCCTGTTTGAGCGTATCAGTCGTGGTAATCAGTGGATCTGTTGGATCATTTCGTCTCTTTTCCCTATGCATAATGAGATCTTGAATCGCTTTTAATACAATCTGCTCTTTAGTTTCCATCTGAACCTCCACTCTTAACTGGTAAATAAAATGGTACTAATAATTAAGAATGTAGTCAAAAGAAATGTGAATACGAGAAAAATAATAGGTCATAAGACCCGATAATAATATATGTACTTTTCTACTAGATTCCCTCACCATGCCACATGCTATAATCATGGGGATGTCATCCAATTTATAATGAAAAAGGTGAGCTCATGAATCCTGTGCAACAAATGGCCATTCGTCAGTTAGAAGAAAAGTTACACCTGTTTTCTTCTGCTGTGAATGGAACCTTCCTCTCATCCAAAGATTTCGTTCTATCAAATACTCGTATATCGACTGACACGTTCAATTTGCTTTTACCGACATCAGTGCAAATCCAAGATCCGCAAAAAGTGAAAGCAGCCATTGAACACATGCAGTCACATAAACTCATATTCAGCACATGGGTTGATCACATCATACTCCAACCTGATTGGGCTGATGTACTGAAGGAGTATCACCTTCAAGAGGTTGAACGCAATACCATCATGATGCTTGAGCAGACAGGTGACATTGAACCAGTCACATCCTCATCACTTACCATCAAGGAAGTAATTGATGATCAGACACTGCTTGATTACAAGGACATCTTTATTGAACTATTCAAGGGATCGAATGAGGCCGCCGCCTTAGAAGACTATTTTCAGCATTTTTCGATTGAAGCATTACACTCAAAAGCTCGCATGTTTGTAGGATATGAACACCGCCAACCTGTCACAACAGGCTTGTTATTTGAGACGAACGACAGCTACGGTATTTATGATGTCATCACAAGGGCAGAACACCGCGGCAAAGGACTTGGCAGTGACATGTTTCATTACCTTCTGACCCAGACAGAAAATAAACAAAAGTGTGTCATATTACAAGCTTCAACTGACGGCCAAAATATCTATCAACGTGCCGGCTTTCAACCAATCGGCGAAATGGTCGTCTTTGAATAGAAAGATCCTTGGCATGTGAATTTGAAATAAAAAAGCTGCCTACTATGAGGCAGCTACAGATTATTGACTAATGGCTAAAATGATCTTGATTTTAGCCATTTATCTTCTTTTCAGCATGATGCTGACGATCCATATAAAGTGGCGGTCTCTTCAACGAAATCACCGCACAGCTAAAGGCAATCAGCACAAACACAGCACCGAATTTAGCTAGATCAATAGATGAACCGGTCATCGTAAACATGACACCGCCAACCGCTGATCCAATCGAGATACCAATTTGCAAGGCCGATGTATTTAAGCTTTGCTGAATATCAGACGTGACAGGGTCTGTTTGAATCAAATAGCTCTGCAAAGCAGGCGTCAATGCCCAGCTAAGCGCTCCCCATAGGACAACCATGATCATAAAGAGTACAAACACACTCGCTGTATATGGAATGGTAAACAGGACAGCCGCAAACGCGATTGTCACTATCAAAATGGCTTTTCCTGATCCCAGCTTGTCACTCAGCCAGCCACCAAACCCATTCCCACCAATGGACGCAAGCCCGAAGACCAAATAGCAAATACTAATCCAGAACGGGGTCATGTGCAGTACTTCCATCAGAAATGGAGTGAAATAAGAATAAAGCATATAATGGCCTGCAAGCATAAATAAACTGATGAGGTGTGCACTAAAAATTTTCGGATGTGCTAAAGAACGAATCTGCTCTCTAAGAGGCGTGACTTTTTCAACAGGCATTTTTTCCAATAGAAAATAGATCAGCACCATCGATATAGCTGACAAAATACTGATTCCTAAAAACATCACTCTCCAGCCAAAGCTCTCTGTAATAAAAATACCGATCGGTACACCGAGAACAAGTGAGGAGCTAATACCAATAAAAATCAGTCCTAATGCTTTTGCGCGATGCGCTGGTTCCACTAATTTGGCGGTAATCGTCAGAGATAACACCACCACAAGCGCTGTGCTCATCGCAATCAATACCCTTGATATCATGACAAGGGCAAAGGTCGAACTAAAATAAGTGAACACATTCCCTAATGTAAACACCAATAACGCAATTAAATAAAGACGCTTTCGTTCGATTTTGGCTGTGGCGGTCAGCAGCACGGGTGCTGAAATGGCATACACAATCGCAAATACCGTAATGAGCTGCCCCGCTGTTGCAAGAGACACATTCAAATCCTCTGCAAGGCTTGGCAGAATCCCCCCAACCACAAGCTCAACTAATCCAACCGCAAATGTAGAAACGGCTAATAAATAAACTCTCCAGTTCATGTCTAACATCCCTTCTGTATATCATCACTTTCACTTTTGATACAGGGTGCAGACAAACAAAAAAACCCTGATTACAAAAAAGGAAAGCGCACTTTTGTAATCAGGATTTATCGGATCCTGGTAGAAACCCTCAAACCATATTATTGAGGTTATACAAGTCTATTTTTTCTTCAAATATATTAGCATAGCCTCACATAACTGGCAAGCTGTAAGAATAGAAAAATACTGCCATTTCAATACAGAAGAAAAAGGCGCCGAAAAGGGGATCAGAACAACTTGCTTTCTCCCCCATTTACAGGTAAACTGATGAAAAATCAACGAACAAGGATCAACGTAGATCTGGAATAGTAGCTTGAATTGATCTTTAACAGAGAGGGAACGGTGCTGAGAAGTTCCTACTGACATCTTCAAGTGAACCTGCCGATTTAGTTCTGTTTCATACAGCGGTTCATACCGTTATCATGATTGAGTGTAAAGCTGTGCTTTAAATTAGGGTGGTACCACCAGGAATGGTCCCTAACTTAAAGTACAGCTTTTTTGTTTTTTAAAAAGGAGGAACCTGCAATGTCAAAGAAACAATTTGTTGAGAAAATTACAAGCATGGAAGACGACTTTGCCCAGTGGTATACAGATGTTGTCACAAAGGCACGGCTCGTCGATTATTCAAGCGTTAGAGGCAGTATGATCATTCAGCCATACGGCTTTAAAATTTGGGAAAACATTCGCGACGAACTTGACCGTCAGATTAAAGAAACAGGTCATGAAAATGTCTATATGCCGCTCTTTATCCCAGAGAGCCTGCTGCAGCAAGAAAAAGATCATATTGAGGGCTTTACTCCAGAAGTGGCGTGGGTCACACATGGCGGTGAATCCGAATTACAAGAAAGACTCTGCGTCAGACCAACCTCTGAGGTGCTGTTCGCTGAGCATTACAAAAACATTATTCATTCCTACCGTGATTTACCGAAGCTTTATAACCAATGGGCCAATGTCGTCCGCTGGGAGAAGACAACGCGCCCCTTCCTCAGAACCCTTGAATTCTTATGGCAGGAAGGGCACACATGCCATGAGACGGAGCAAGAAGCGATCGAAGAAACAGAAAGAATGCTCCACATTTACGCTTCTCTTTGCGAAGAGCTCCTTGCCATTCCTGTCATTAAAGGGAGAAAAACAGAGAAGGAAAAATTCGCCGGCGCCCGTTTCACCTATACAGTCGAAAGCTTGATGCATGATGGAAAAGCGCTGCAAACGGCCACTTCTCACTTCTTCGGGAATGGATTTGCAAAGGCGTTTGGCATTGAATTTTTAAACCGCGAAGGAAAACTGGAACACGTTCAGCAGACTTCATGGGGTTTCACAACAAGAATCATCGGCGCCATGATCATGGTGCATGGCGATGACAGAGGGCTTGTCCTTCCGCCAAATATTGCACCAACCCAAGTGCGAATCGTACCAATCGCTTCTCACAAAGAAGGTGTGCTAGATCATGCCTACGAATTGAAGGATCGACTCGCTCGCATCGCACGTGCCGATATCGATGCAAGCGATAAACAACCAGGCTGGAAATTCAACGAGTGTGAAATGCAGGGTATTCCTCTACGTGTAGAAGTAGGACCAAAGGACATTGAAAAAGGACAGGTCATGCTTGCAAGACGAGACACTGGTGAAAAACAAGCTGTCACATTAGATGCACTTGAACAAACCATCTCATCCACACTTGAAGACATTCAGCAGGCGATGTACGAAAAGGCAAAAGAACGATTACATGAAAAAACATCTCACGCCCACACGATCGAAGACATCGAGCAAATTCTTGGGGAAGAAAACAGATTGATCAAAGCCATGTGGTGCGGTGACGAAGCTTGTGAAAACGAACTAAAAGAAAGAACGGGGGCGACCTCACGCTGTATCCCATTTGAACAGGAAACCATTTCTGACACATGTGTCTGCTGCGGCAAGCCTGCAACTGATATGGTATTCTGGGCAAAAGCCTATTAATCATATGTACGATAGAGAAGCATCCTTCACGATGCTTCTTTTTTGTTAAAAAGACCCAAAAACCCATTGACCTGACCTGCACGATCCCCTATAATTCATATTAATATAATCGGTTTTTAAGACTTTAACTGGAGTGGTGATACATGAAACGCTGGCCCTCATTCTTTGCCGAACGCTGCCCTAAATGTAAATCAGCTTTAGAAGTCTCAAAGTCCAATGCCCTGCAAGGCAAAGTCGTCAAAACATGCCCCAACCTTCATTATCAAAAAGAGTACCACCCCGCGCTTGAAACGTATATCGAACACGATGACATCAAATAAAAAAGACCAACACGTTTGCTCAGTTATCTTTTTTTATAAAATATCCAGCCAAATTTTGACCGCTGTCGCTGTAATCATCACAGCAAGTGCCCATTGTAAGTAGACAGCATTGATTTTCTGACCGACCTTAGCACCAATCGGAGCTGCCGCCAAACTTGCCACCATCAGCACAACAGCTGGAAGAAGCATGACCTGACCCGTCAATATTTTACCAGTCGATGCGCCTATTGCAGAAAGAAACGTAATTGCAAGTGACGACGCAATTGTCATCCGCACAGGAATTTTCAAAATAGACAGCATCACCGGTACTAAAATAAAGGCTCCACCTGCACCTAATACCCCGGAAACACTGCCAATCACAAAGGCAATACCTGATGCCAGTCCTTTATGAAAAGTGACTTCTCCCTCTGCACGCTGTCCTTTTTTCGGAATCAGCATGAGGATAACCGCCACAATAGCAAGTAATCCATAAACGAGATTCATCCCATTCTCCGGCATAAAATGTGATACATAACTACCTAATAAGCTGCCCGCCAATATACTGCTCCCCATATATAAAATCAACGAGCGATGTAAAAATCCGCTTTTCCGATAAGCCAGCACACCACCCAGCGTCGAAAAAAGCACTTGGATGGCCCCAATTCCTGATACCTCGTGTGCTGATAGTGCCATCACACCAATAAGAGGCGGGATATAAAGCAGCATAGGATAGTTGATCACAGATCCGCCGATCCCCACCATTCCTGATAAGAAGGAACCAATACATCCGATGATAAAAAGTGTAATCAAAAATGCAAAATCCACGCTGGTCTCCTCCTTTGCAAAAGGAAAAGGGGATCTTCAGCAGATACCCCTACATCCTTCAGGACCCTTTTCTCATCCAGAACTTCAGCACGTGACCTTCTTCTGTCTGCGTAATCAATTCATGTCCGCTTGACTTCGCCCATGCAGCTAGGTCAGCTTTAGCCCCTTTGTCTGTTGCATGTATTTCTAAAACTTGACCTTCCGCCAAGTCGTTCATTTTTTTCTTCGTTCGAATAATTGGCATTGGGCATGCGAGCCCCGTTACGTCTAAAATTTCATCTGATATCATTTGATTGTTCCTCTTCTCTTATTTTATTGGACATGACCGAATCGCACAACGGTTTGGACCAATTTCCATTTCACGCTGCGCTTCATCGTCTGGAGTCAATTTCCCCATATTGGTATACCGAATTTCTTGATAAGCGTTTGGCTGCGCTGGCAAATTCTTCGTGACCATTTGTCTAAATACGTCTTCATCTTCAATGTTCAGCCCATGATTTTCTTCAATTAAAACGCCGAGCTTCTTCCAAACGCTTCCGTCTTCATTCACTTCCTCCATGATCATGAAATGCGCTGGCAAAACCATGTATTCTCTCGAAAGCGTCATATACCGTTCATAGAGCGTCTCTCTCAAATCACCTACCCAGTCCTCCGCCAGACCAGCAAGATCAGGTCTTCCAATCGAATCAACGAACAAAATATCACCTGAAAGAAGATATTGATTGTCTACGATAAAAGAAGTTGAACCGATCGTATGTCCCGGGGAATAAATTGGGTGAATATCAATGGAAGCTGATCCAATCGTTATCCGCTGTCCTTCTTCAAGACGTTCATATTCAAAGGTGACCTCTTCTGCATCTTTTGGCGGCAACCAGTAGGTGGCATCCGTTTGTTCAGCTAGTTTTTTTCCACCAGAAATATGATCCGCATGAAGGTGAGTATCCAACACATGCGTCACAGAGACATCATGCTTTTTCGCAAAATTGATATAGACCTCCGTCATTCGAGCTGCATCCACAACTGCGGCTTCTCCATTGGACATGATCATATAAGACAGGCACCCTTTGCCCATCCGTACAAATTGATACAGCTCTCCACCGCCAGTTAAATCCCCAATCTTCACTGGCTCTAGATGCTCACTCCATGCCTTCATGCCGCCCTGCAAATAACGAACAGACACACCAGCCTCTGACAGCATCTCCGCCACCAGGATGGAGGAGCCTTCCTTGGCACAAACCACCAGCACTTCACAGTCATGAGGAATGTGCTGTAAAAGGCCCTCTACTCCTTCAAGAAGATCAAAATAAGGTACATTCATATCAACTATGGCTTCCCCTTCAATCTTCCAATCCTGCACATCCGCTTGATTTCGCACATCCAGCAAAAAGAGAGGCTCTTTACCCACGATCTTTTTTGTTAACTGCTCTGCTGTCATTGCTTTTACCGTCATGTGTCATTCAGCTCCTATTTTTCAATGGCTCCTGTCCAGCTATTCATGCCTGGTACCACATTGATTAATTGTTGAAATCCTTTTTCTTTTAGCTTTTGCGCAGCTAATTCGCTTCTTCTTCCTGAATGACAGATGAGGTAAATGACCGTATCCCGGCTCAATTCTTCAGCACGTTCTTCGACCTCACCAAGCGGGATATGAACGGCCCCAGGGATATGCCCCGCCTCATATTCATCCTGTTCCCGCACATCCAAAATAAACAGAGATTGACCTTCTTTTACCTTCTGTTGAAAAGCATTCAAAGACAGTTCCGAAATCACGGACTCCCCCTCTTCCTCTTGTGCTCCGCCCTTACGGATCAAATGATGAAGCACCTGTCCTTCTACTTTTGTTCCTAAAAATTCATGACCGGCACTTTTTGACCAAGCTGCTAAATCCGCTGTTGACCCTTTATCGGTGGCTTGCACTTCAAGCACATCTCCTGGCAAAAGCTCATCCATTTGTTTTTTCGTTTTCACAATCGGCATCGGGCATGCCAACCCTTTTGCATCTAAAATGACCGTTGGTTTCTGCATATGATATCCTCCTTATATAGGGGCGGGGGTATATTTTTATACGAAATTAATGCCAAGCATTCATACCACCCTTAATATTTGTAATATGAGTAAAGCCCTGCTTCTTCAACATTTTTGCCGCCTGCATACTTCTCATTCCGCTTTGACATATCACATAGATCTCTTCATTTTTCTCTAACTGAGAAGCTCGTTTCTTTAACTGTGACAACGGGATATTTTGAAATCCTTTGATATGGTTTGTTTGAAATTCAATCGGAGAGCGCACATCAATGAGCTGCTGACCTTTGCTTTTCAGCTTTTTCTTCATATCCGCTGCTTCTATTTGCTTCACACCTCGTACTGGCAGGAATCGGCTCACGAGTAAGCCAATCACCATGATGAACAAAATCGTTTGAATCATAACATCACCTCACTAAATAAATAAATTCACACGTCCGATTTCAGCCTCTGCTAAATAAGCAGCGACACCTGCATATTGAATGTCATCTAATAATTCCTTCTCCTGTAATCCTAAAAGGTCCATCGTCATTGTACATGCCACAAGGTTGATCTCCTGTTCCTTCGCCATATCAATGAGCTGCGGCAAAGTCATCGCATTGTGCTTTTTGATGACGTGCTTGATCATCTTTGGGCCCATTCCTGCAAAATTCATCTTCGACAAGCCCATTCGATCAGCGCCGCGCGGCATCATCTTGCCAAACATTTTTTCTAAAAAACCTTTCTTCATTGACACTATTTCATCCTTGCGCAAAGCATTCAGTCCCCAAAACGTATGGAAAATCGTCACCTCATGATCATAGGCTGCTGCACCATTGGCAATAATGTAAGCCGCCATCGCTTTATCATAATCTCCACTAAATAAAATAATCGTCGTCCGTTTCTTCTGTTCTTCCATCCTGCTCCTCCTTTTAATTACCCATGGGGGTATATAAAATCTAAAAAATATATACACATACCGGTAAGGGTATATTATAACAAGTAAAAAAATCCGTCAACCTCCAACGGCTGAGGAATTTCTTACCGGCTCTTGACCAATAGCTCAACGGCTTCCTTCACAAGACCCTCCGTATCCTTGCCTTTTTCAAGGCTTTCACGCACACATTGTTCAAGGTTTGTACTCACAATCACACCCATTGCCCGATCAATGGCATTACGTGATGCAGACAGCTGCGTCACCACCTCGCGGCAATCCTTTCCCTGCTCCATCATCGCAAGAACCCCTTTAATCTGCCCTTCAATCCGGCGAAGACGGTTCTTCATCTGCTGATTATATTCCATGTACAAGCACTCCTTTCTATGAACAGATAGTATACCCTAAGAGGTATTTAGTCAAACGACTTGCCCTTCTCTTTTATAGAGAAAGTAAGAGCGCATATGCCCCCATCTATCTCTAACGGATATGACACAATGACCGTTTTTCTTTTCCTTTTTCCGATAAACATAATCCATTCTTATTATTTTGTATTAGATAAACAAATAGACGTCACATCTCAATCAAGTGTTACCCTAAAAAGCTAAATGTCGTGAGCAAGTTTAAAAGCTTATAAAAATAATTTCCACCTTAAATACTTAATATCATATTCCGCTTTTATGAGTTCCATAGCTAGAACACCTATAGTAATAACTGTCTCATTGTTTTTTATTAAAGTCTAAACAAAGTAAGGAAGTATTCCTTGAATAAATTCCACTCTCCAACCCAAAACTATCCTTCAATTAAACGCTTTAACTTAAGCTCAGTTTCAGTATCCTCAACTGGTGTATAGACGCTGCATCTTAAATCAGTATCTCCATGCACTTGTAATGAAGTAAGATTAAACAGCATTTTGCCTGCCTTAGCATGACGAAACTCAATTAATACTTCAGGAGCAGAGCTGATCTCATTTTCGTTCCAAATTTTCCAAAACTCAGGATATGCCTGTTCCATTTCTTGTATAAATTGCTCATACCATTCATCAGCCACGTACTGTGCATAATACGTTCTAAATATGGCGATATATCCTCTAACAAAATGCTCCCAATTCACTGCTAAGCTTTTAAATTCTTTTCTTGCGAATAGTAAGCGTATGATATTCCTTTCTGCCGGGATGATTTGTTCAAAGTCCAAAAACACACTAGCTGCTGCTTGATTCCACCCAACAATCTGACTTCTTCTATCTGAAATAATTGTTGGACAATAACGAAGTTCCTGCAACATTTTTACTAAAGCCGGACTGATTTCCTTCTCTTTCTCATTGATAAAGGGCTGTTTCACTCCTTCCTCTAACGCTAGGGCATACAAATATCTCCTTTCATCATTATTTAATTGTAATGCTCGAGAAATAGCATCTAATACCGAAGTAGAAACTTTTATATCTCTGCCTTGTTCTAACCATGTATACCAAGTAAGACTTACACCAGCTAGTTGAGCCACTTCTTCTCTTCTTAATCCTGGTGTTCTTCTGCGGGTTCCTACAGGTAAACCAACCATTTGGGGAGTTATTTTCGAACGTTGATTCTTTAGAAATTCTGATAAAGCTTGAAGTCTTGTTTTAGGTTTCATTGAACTCTCCCTTTAAAATAGTATTAATTATACTAGGATAAACAACAACTTGTAATAGGATAACACAATGGCTAAAGTTAATAAAAACAAGGAGGGAATGATCATGAAAAGAGTTGTCATTACTGGAATGGGAGTTATTTCTCCACTAGGAAATGATGTCAATAGCTTTTGGAATCAACTAATGAAAGGACAATCAGGAATATCTCTCATTGATTCTTTTGATACAACTGATTATAAAACAAAAATAGCTGGAATCGTTCGTGATTTCGATGCAGATAAAATATTGGGAAGAAAAGAAGCAAAACGTTTAGATCGCTTTAGTCAGTTTGCCTTAGCAGCAGCCGAACAAGCATTAGAAAATTCACAATTACAGTTAGATCAAGTTGATCTTGAACGTTTAGGCGTATATGTTGGTTCAGGTATCGGGGGAATCCAATCGCTTGTTGATCAAGTGAATGTATTAGATAAACGAGGTCCCTCAAGAGTAAGCCCCAGCCTTGTACCCATGATGATTTCAAATGCAGCCGCGGCCCAAATCAGCATAAAATTAGGAGCACAAGGTCCATCATTGTCACCAGTCACAGCTTGTTCTATTGGGAACACCTCTATTGGTGAAGCTTTCAATGCGATCCGAAATGATGATGCAGATATTATATTTGCTGGTGGAGCAGAAGCTGCCGTCACACAGATATCTTTGGCCAGTTTTGGAAACGCACATGCACTATCTACTAGAAACCAAGAGCCAAGCCTAGCCAGCCGTCCATTCGATACAGATAGAGATGGCTTTGTGATGAGTGAAGGCGCAGGTATCTTAGTATTAGAATCATTAGAAAACGCAATTCTTAGAGATGCGCCGATATTATGTGAAGTCGTGGGATACGGAGCTAGTTCAGATGCTCATCATATGGTAGCATCACACCCAGAAGGTAAGGGTGCCTACTTAGCCATGAAAAAAGCATTGAGAAGTGCAAATATATCAACAGATGAAATTGATGTTATTAGTGCACATGCAACAAGTACACAAGTAGGTGATCGTTCAGAAGTTCTAGCTATTAAGAAATTATTTGGTGAACGTTCAGGTGAAATTCCAACAACTGCGAACAAGTCAATGACTGGGCATATGTTTGGTGCTGCCGGCGGAGTAGAAGCCATTGCTTTAGTGGAAAGTTTGAGACGAGGAATGATTCCGCCAACTATTAATGTAGAGAATCAAGATCCAGATTGCAACTTAGATGTTGTATTAGAAGCGAGACAGCTTCCATTGAAATATGGGCTATCCAATTCTTTTGGTTTTGGAGGACATAATTCAGCCATCGTGTTAAAGCATTACAATTGAAGAAGTGAAAAATCAATCAAGGGTTTATAGCCCTTGATTTTTCATTATGGGCATACCTCACAGACAATTTATGACGGAACTCAGCTATCTGATATATTAAATAGAGGGGAGAGAATACTTAAAAAACATTAGAAAGCAGGTGATCCCATGCCAAACAACCAAACACCCAACCCGCTCATCACTGAAAAATCACCATACCTCCTTCAGCACGCTCACAACCCAGTAAACTGGTATCCGTGGGGGCAAGAAGCCTTCGACAAAGCCAAACGTGAAAATAAACCAGTGCTTGTCAGTATTGGCTACGCCACTTGTCACTGGTGCCACGTCATGGCACACGAAAGCTTCGAAGATCAACAAGTCGCTGACATCCTCAATGAGCATTTCATTTCAATCAAAGTCGATCGTGAGGAGCGTCCAGACATCGACTCTATGTATATGTCGGTTTGTCAGATGATGACGGGGCAAGGCGGCTGGCCGCTCAACGTGTTTATCACGCCGGATCAAAAGCCTTTTTATGCGGGAACGTATTTTCCAAAGAGAAGTGCATATGGACGCCCTGGCTTCATTGAAGCACTGACACAATTGCTGGATGCGTACCATAACGACCGGGATCATATTGAATCATTGGCAGAGAAAGCGACAAATAACCTGCGGATCAAAGCAGCAGGGCAGACAGACAATACGCTGTCTCAAGAGTCCGTACATAAAGCCTATTACCAGCTGATGAGCAGCTTTGATACGCTGTATGGCGGATTCGGCTCCGCACCAAAATTCCCTGCATCTCATATGCTCTCGTTTCTTATGCGTTACTACCAATGGACAGGGCAGGAGAACGCATTATATGCAGTCACGAAAACGTTAGACGGCATGGCAAATGGCGGTATATATGACCATATTGGTTCGGGCTTTTCACGTTATTCGACGGATGAAAAATGGCTGGTGCCGCATTTTGAAAAGATGCTGTATGATAACGCTTTGCTGATGGAAGCTTACTCAGAAGCGTATCAGCTCAATCCAAAACCTGAGTATGAAAAGCTTGTCCAACAGCTGATCCAATTTATCAAACAAGATATGATGAATCCAGGCGGCTCCTTTTATTCAGCGATAGATGCCGATTCGGAAGGGAAAGAAGGGCAATATTACGTCTGGTCAAAGGATGAGATCATCACCCATTTAGGTGAGGAGCTTGGCGCTTTATTTTGCGAAGTCTATCACATTACAGAAGAGGGGAACTTTGAAGGGCAGAACATCCCTCATACGATTTCCACCTCATTTGAGGACATCAAGGCCTCATTTTCAATTGATGACCATACACTTCATTCTAAGCTGCAAGAAGCCCGACACATTTTACAATCAGTCAGACAGCAGCGACCTGCGCCGCTTGTAGATGACAAAGTGCTCACATCTTGGAATGCGCTGATGATCGCAGCCCTCGCCAAAGCAGGAAGGGTCTTTGATGCAGAGGAAGCGATTCTTATGGCGCAGCAGGCGATGTCTTTTCTAGAAACACATCTTGTTCAACATGAGCGGCTTATGGTCCGCTACAGAGAAGGTGACGTGAAGCATCTCGGCTTTATCGAGGATTATGCACATATGCTAAAAGCGTATATGTCTTTATATGAAGCGACCTTTGAATTAGAATGGCTGGAAAAGGCCACAGCCATTGCAGAGAACATGTTTGAGCTGTTTTGGGACAAGGAAAAAGGGGGCTTTTTCTTCTCAGGGTCAGATGCGGAAGCGCTCATCGTTCGAGAAAAAGAAGTGTACGACGGTGCCATGCCTTCTGGTAACAGCACCGCACTGCATCAGCTTCTTAAACTAAGCAGAATGACTGGACGTCAGGACTGGATGAAAGCATTAGAACAGATGTTCAAAGCCTTTTATGTCGATGTCTCTTCCTACCCAAGCGGACACACAGCGTTTCTTCAGGGGCTCTTGAGTCAATACGCAGCGAAACGAGAAATCATCATTCTTGGAAAAAACGGCGATCCGCAAAAAGAACAGCTTTTACAGGCGCTTCGTAAACGATTTATGCCATTTGATATCATATTGACCGCCGAAACAGAAAATGATCTGGCACAGCTCGCACCATTTGCAAAAGATTACAAAACAATTGGCGGCAGCACCACCGTGTATATTTGTGAAAACTACAGCTGCCGCCAGCCGATCACCAATATCGACGAGGCGATGGAACAATTATTCCACGATTGACTTTGTCATATGATGACTACGAGAAGACAAAATGAGGACAAACAGATAAAAAACATGTCAATCCGCTAACAATTCGTCTGTACGGTTTTAATTTCCCTCTAAAACGGTTAGAATGCGCACTAGATGTTCTCATACCGAAGGGAGAGAAAATGATGAAAAAGGTATCATATACACTCATTGCTTTTCTGTTATCTATTGGGCTTGCATCCTGCTCATCAAACGATGCAAAACAGGATAAGCAAAACGATGCAGCCAAAAACAAGGAAACAACACAGGCTGACCAAAAAGAGCAGCAAAAGCAAATGGAAGAAATGCAAAAGAAATTAGATGCACAAAAAATCGATGATCAAAAGGTCGTTGCGACCGTCAACAAAGACAAAATTACAGGTAGTGAATACAATAGCGCCCTATCGACCATTCAAGGTCAGCTTCAGCAGTCTGGGCAAGACCCAACATCTAAAGAAGGCGAGAAAGCAGTCAAGAAACAAACCATTGATGCGCTCGTAGGTCAAGAACTCATCCTGCAAGATGCTGAGAAGAAGGGCATCAAAGCCTCTGACAAGCAGGTAGATAAACAGCTAAAAGAAGAAAAGAAACAATTCAAAAACAACGCTCAATTTGAAGAAGCTCTTAAGAAAAGCGGACTCACAATGGATCAGCTGAAAAGTGACATTGCCGACAGCATCAAATACAGCCAATATGTAGACAAAGAAATCAAATCAGTCTCCGTCTCTGAAAAAGACGTCAAAGCGTACTATGACCAATACGCAGACCAAATGAAAAAACAAAAGCAAAAAGTACCAGAATACAAAGAGGTTAAATCGCAAATTAAAAAACAGCTAGAATCTCAAGAAAAGCAGAAAGAAATACAAAAAGAAATTCAAAAACTAAAGAAATCAGCGAAAATTAATGTGTCCATTTAATCGCTAAGAAAAAATCCGCCATTGTGCGGATTTTTTTGTCACTTCACGAACCATTTTTCCAAATTTATGACAAAAGCCTCATCATAAACGTCTCTTCTATCCGATATGATGGGAGTACAAAAGAAAGCGCTAACAATTCTTTTGTCTCTCAAAAGGTACAGGATCAAACGCAGTTCTCGTACTTTTGCTTCAGTCAATCGGATCTACAAGAGGAGGATCTTTATGTTCAAATGGTTTAAACCTGCTCCGCATATCGACAGGCTCGATGATGCCAAAACAGACGAGACCTATAAGCGGCTGCGGCTGCAAGTCTTTTTAGGCATCTTTATCGGGTATGCGGGCTACTACTTGCTGCGCAAAAATTTCGCTTTTGCCATTCCATATCTACAGGAAGAGGGGTTTACGAAAAGTGAATTAGGCTTTGTACTCGCAGCTGTCTCCATCGCTTATGGCTTTAGTAAATTCATCATGGGGATGATCTCAGACCGCTGTAACCCAAGATACTTTTTAGCCACCGGACTCTTTTTATCAGCCATTATCAATATCCTATTTGTTTCATTTCCATGGGTTACATCCAGTGTATGGATCATGTTTTTATTCATGTTTTTAAACGGATGGTTTCAAGGCATGGGGTGGCCGCCATGCGGACGGACGATGGCCCATTGGTTTTCGGTTAGTGAACGTGGTACGAAAATGTCCATTTGGAACGTTGCTCACAATATCGGCGGGGGGATTCTTGCACCGCTCATCACATTAGGAATTGTGCTGTTTGCGACGTGGAAAAGTATCTTTTTCTTCCCTGCCATCATAGCCATTATCGTCTCCTTCGTGATCATTCTTCTTGTACGGGATACCCCGCAATCCACTGGTCTTCCGCCAATCGAGGAATATCGAAATGACTATCCGGCACAAAATTATGAGGATCAAGAAAAAGAATTAACAGTGAAAGAGATTTTATTTAAATATGTACTCAACAATAAATTCCTTTGGTATATCGCCATTGCCAACGTCTTTGTGTACTTCGTCCGTTACGGTGTCGTTGACTGGGCGCCGACCTATTTAACGGAAGCAAAGGGCTTTTCACCAGAGCATTCACGCTGGTCTTATTTTCTTTATGAATATGCAGGCATTCCCGGTACATTATTGTGCGGGTGGATCAGCGACCGCTTCTTTAGAAGCCGCCGTGCACCAGCTGGGGTCATCTTTATGGTCGGGGTGTTAATTGCCGTTCTCGTGTACTGGTTAAACCCTGCTGGCAATCCAATGGTTGATAACATTGCCCTCATCAGCATCGGCTTTTTGATTTACGGACCTGTCATGCTCATTGGACTTCAAGCCATTGATCTCGCTCCGAAAAAAGCGGCTGGCACTGCTGCCGGCCTGACAGGATTTTTCGGCTATATTGGCGGCTCTGCCTTTGCCAATGCCATGATGGGCGTCGTCGTGGATCACTACGACTGGACTGGAGGCTTCATTTTACTAGTTGGTTCCTGCGTGCTTGCGATTGTTTTCCTCGCGATGACATGGAATACAGGAAAGCGCGTAGAGCAAGCTTAATGAAAATCACATAAAAGATTCATATCCGCCCAACATGCTCTTTACATCTATTTCTTATGATGAAGGCAGTTACCGTAAGAGGAGGATAAAATATGAAGAAAAGTAGATTACTTGCTTTCGTGTTGCTCTCTTTTGCTTTACTGTCTTTTGCGTGGGTGCCGGCCACCATATCGGCACATGAACATCTTTTATCTCCAGATCGTATCTTAACCGTTGCACATCGCGGAGCATCAGGGTATGCACCAGAGCATACCCTGGCTTCCTACAAGCTCGCCGCAAAGATGAATGCGGATTACCTCGAACTCGACCTTCAAATGACAAAGGATGGACACCTCATCGTGATGCACGATGAAACGGTCGACCGGACCACAAATGGAACAGGCTGGGTCAAAGACCTCACACTTGCTGAAATCAAACAGCTTGATGCCGGGACTTGGTTTAATGAAGCCAATCCCGACAGACAAAATGCCAACTATATCGGACAGCGAGTACTCACATTAGATGAGGTGCTGCGCTATTTCGGCAAACGTGAAAATTATTATATTGAAACAAAAAAACCAGACCTTTATCCGCAAATGGAAGAAAAGCTATTGGCCGCCTTAAAAAAACACCATCTTCTCGGGAAACATACAAGAAAAGGGCAGGTCATCATTCAATCCTTTAGTCAAGACAGCCTGCTAAAGCTACAGAAACTCGCCCCTCATCTTCCAAAAGTACAGCTATTAGATAGAGCCCAAATGACATCCATCACAGACGATCAGCTCGACTTTATCAAAACGTACGCCGTGGGAGTCGGACCAAATTTTAGAGCAATAACACCTGAAAACGTCCAGCAGGTCAGAAGCCATGGACTCCTCCTTCATCCATATACGGTCAACAGCGAAACCGACATGACACGTCTTCTGCAATACGGCGTCACCGGTCTTTTCACCAATTATCCAGATGTCTTTCAGCGTGTAAAAGCCTCGTTGTAACAACAAAAGCCTTGCGGTTCATTCCGCAAGGCTTTCTATTATTTTACCGTTTGATCAGAAGAAGCTGTTTCAATCGGTTTTCGTTTTCCAATTCCAAATACAAAAAAGCTAATCGCCACTAAAATCAAGAATCCAATTCCCACAATAAGAGAAATACGCGTATCCTGATTAATGAGCATAAATACAAGAACCATCAATAAGAATCCAATTGTAAGATAGTTAGAAAACGGTGCTAGCGGCATCTTGAATGGATGCTGCTCAAGCGCTGCCCCCTTCGCCCTCCTGAAGCCGATATGACTAATTAAAATGACAAACCAAGGCACCATACCAGGAAGTATGCTCGCACTATACACATAGACGAAAATATTTGGCGGAGAAACATAATTTAGGACAACTCCTATCGCTAGACCAATCAGCACAGCGAATGTCCCAAAATACGGTACACCATTCTTCGAAATCTTTGTAAAGAAAGCAGGCGCCTGACCATTCACACCTAACGTATAAAGCATACGTCCCGCACTGAAAATACCACTATTACAGCCAGACATCGCCGCTGTGATGACAACAAAGTTAATAATACCAGCCGCTGCTGTAATTCCGATTTTCGCAAACGTCGCCACAAATGGACTGCCAAGGGTATTCAGCTGGTCCCATGGATACACCGTCACAATGACAAAAATCGCACCGATATAGAAAATCAAAATACGCCAGATGATACTTTTGATTGCATTTGTCAGCGTCTTTTGTGGATTTTGTGCCTCACCGGCTGTAATCCCAATCAGCTCGACACCTTGATAGGCAGCAATGACAAGAGACAATGCAAACAAGAACCCGCTAAATCCACCTGTAAAAAACCCGCCATGCGCCCAAAGATTAGACAGCCCAATAGCAGTTCCACCATTTCCAAATCCAAAGAAAATAATGCCTAGACCTGCAATAATCATCAAGATAATCGTCACAATTTTGATCATCGCAAACCAAAATTCAAACTCACCGAACGACTTGACCGAAATCAAATTGGCCGCTCCTAAAATAATCATCGCAATTAATCCTGGAATCCACGCTGGCAGCTCCGGGAACCAATATTTCATATAAGCGCCCACAGCAATAATTTCAGACATTCCAACAATGACCCACTGGAACCAGTTACTCCAAGCCGTCATATACCCCGCAAGCGGATGAATATATTGATGACCGAATGTAGCAAATGACCCTGTACTCGGTTCAACGTATAACATTTCTCCCATCGCACGCATAATAAAAAAGATAAAAATACCACACACTGCGTACGCTAGAAGAACCGATGGACCTGTCCATTGAATGGCCTTAGCTGACCCCATAAATAGACCAACACCAATTGTGCCGCCAAGAGCGATCATTTGAATATGTCGGGCACTTAACCCTCTCTTTAATTCCTTTTGAGCCACTTTTCTTCCCCCTCATCAACAAACAACATAAAAATAAAAAATCAGAATTTTCATTCTGATTGAGAAACAATAATCTTTTGATGTATATTATCATAATAAATCTACCCTTAAAAAACAATTGTTTTTTTGAGGAAAACACTATTAACAAAATATTCTGACATAAAAAGAGATTCAAATTGTTTTATATTGATATATTGAATCAAAGAAAGAAAGCTCACTTCAATGCTTTTGACTTAGTAGAAACTGACCGCCTCTTATATCAATCTCAAAGGAACTCTGTCCATTTTTATGCAACATTTTCTCCTTCTTACAATCACAGGAAAAATCATTCCGAAAAGCACCAGATCTTTTCTTTACATAACAAGTAAACCCATCATTTTCCGGAATCGTCACATTAACATAAGCTCCAGTTGACGTCGATTTAAGTGAATTAAGCATGTGTGTAGAATGAACCTGTATCCTTCTACCCGTTACACGCAGATCAACGTCTGAGAAAGCACCCGTCAACTCCACTTTTGACGATGTGGCGCGCAATGACAATGTTTGCGCGGCCAGCTGCCGACTAGAAATAAATCCACCTACTGATTCTACATGAAGATGCTTGATTTCACCTGATATCATCGTCTTTCCTGAGGTTAAATGACAATAGACATTTTCCACATTCAGCCCTTCTGTTAGAAGATTAGCTCCTTTACAACGAAGGGATATAGACTGTAACTGATTTTTCGGAAGATAGATCGCTACATCAGTTTGATAAAGGTGAAGCCCTAAGCTGAGTATTCTTTTTCGTCTATCTTGAATAACCAGCCGTCCATCTCTTACCTGATGATGCAGCAAATAACGCTTTGGAAAGACTTGATTGGTCGTTTGACGAATAATTAGATAAGGATGATCATGGTGATGAATACGCACCTCTCCGAGCAACCAATCAAGCGATAATTCTACGACTGATTCTTCAATTTGAATTGTATGCTCCACATGTCTCCCTCCTTATTGATCGCGACTCATCTCGTCTGAAGCCGGGTAACCGTACCCCACAATTCCAAGAACACAACAAAGACAGACGCGATCATGACTCCTGACAGAATGACATTCATTTGATCATTTCCATAGACAGAGATTAATACATTTCCTAAAACAGCACATAGAACAATCGCAGTCATAATGGTCATGAAAATAGATTTCTTCATGAATCCCACTCTCATCGCAATCATGCCAATACCACTGACACAGCAAGTAAACACTAGGTACGTTTTGATCACAGTGAACATCACATTAGCTGTGAGCGCATCATGGACAATGGGGAAGAACGTTTCAGTGACACTAAACACAACAAATGAGGGAATGATACTACCCAGCATGACAATCGTAGAAAAGCAGAGCATCCAGACCATTCTCGAAAGAAGTGATGCTTTCAGCTTTGATGAATGAGGTTCATGCTCTTCCAATGCCGTCATCACCACTCGACAATACATCCACGCTGTGACAATCGAAAAAAAGATCATCCATACTATACTGGTCAACAAATAGATATTCTGATATTGCTGAAAACCCATTTCCTGTTCAACCTGTGCAACAAATGCGACGAAATAAATAAACACCAACAATACAATGCTTGCGATTATACTGGCTTGAATAAAATTTCTCATATGGTTTTTTCTTAGCTCAAGTTTTATGAAGTGAAGCATAAAGCATCCTCCTATGAAATGAATTTTCCTTTTATCTCTTATCTGACTATTTAGGTTCCAGGCTGATCATAACCACCAATCCCAGCATAGTGCGCTGTGACCTTTTGAATAAATAGATCACTCACCACATCCACTCCAAGCCCTTTCATCATCTGCTGCAAAAACAGCAAGCGCTGACTAGTTTCTTGTTGATCACGAGCAAATAGCGTTGGGTTCAGCCATATATTCACGAGAAGCATAAACACTTCTGCCACTTCACCAGGAAAAGCAGTCGTCATCGAACCATCCTCAATCCCTTCAAGAATCAGCTGCTTCATTTTAAGCGCATCCTGATTTACACCTGCCTTCATTCCCTCAACCACAAATTGTGGGTTTTTGATCTGATCAACCAAGATCCCATCAATCGTATGAGATTGTGGATCTGACACAAGCTGCTCTAAAATACGCTGCAGCTTCTCTTTCGCATGCGTTGCCTCTGTATGCTCAATCAGATCTTCAAGCTTCTCAGTCGCATGACGAAATTGCCTCTCCATCACAGCACGTAATATTTCTTCCTTCGATTTGAAATGATGATAGATAGCACCCTTAGACATGTTCAATTCATGGATGATATCCTGCAAACTCGTCTTTTCGAATCCTTTTTCCTGAAACAGCTTCGTTGACACATTCAGAATTTGCTGGATTGTCTTTTCTGGGTATTTATTTCTGGCCAATGAAATCGCCTCCTTTTACATACCGACCGTTGGTATGTATTTTAATCTACTTTATAATAATCTGTCAATACAGTTATCTAAAATAAAAAAAGACCGCTCACACGGTCTCATCAAACTGTAAATTCATAGGAACACCTGGCAATGCCGAAGCCTCCAGCATATTGGTTGTAGGTGTCTTCTCATTCACTTTCTCAAACCGAAAATCATCCCGTTCCGCTCAGCGGGACGCCTGATATGGATACAAAAGAAGCTGTCCAGCTGTAGCTAACCTACGCTTCCGCACATATTCCCCCCCACATCGACAGCCCTGTTTCTTTCTTAAACACATGCACCCCTACCTAGCAGAAGCATGAGTATCTAAAGGATGTAGAGAAAGAAAACAATTAACGCTTACTTTCAATTTTAGCTAGAAAACCTTTAAAATCATCTACCATTTCCTTTGATTTCGTATGGTGCAAATAATGGTCAGCTTTAAAAGTAACGACTTTCCCATAGTTTGAATTTTTCAGCAGATCTTCATGCATTGCTTACCAGTTTGGTGTATCAGCCTCCGATTGATCAGCTAGATAAAAAACAACGGGTAGATTCTTAGGAAAATGTAAACGTTGTGCGTTTTTAAAATTATTCGTGAAGTTTTCTACTTCACTAGCTTGGCTTTCATTCAAGAAATTTTGAAAGGTAAGCATTTTGATCTGATCTTTCGTTTGGTCATCTACTTTAGGCATGAGCAGTTGATCTGGATTCATTTTCAATAACAATCTGTAAAAGCCAGATTGATTTAGCAGCTGTAAGCTGGAGACTGGCAATTCTTCACCCATATCCTGCTGAGGAACACTACTATCAATTCCAACAAAAGCTTTGACTTCTTTTTCATACTGATTGACATATTCTAATCCATAAATCCCAGAAATCGAGTGGCCCATCATCGTATACTTTTTAATGTTGAGCTTCTGCAAACATTCATGAATCTCATCCACAATGTTTTGGCTTGTCCGTACTTTATCTGTATCGTCACTTAAACCATAACCAAAAGGTTCAATCACTACGACTCTATAATAAGGAGATAGTTCATCTACTAGAGGCTTGAAATCTAGCACTGGTGAAGGAGTTCCATAGCCTGGGAGAAGTACAATCGTTTCTTTCCCCTCGCCTTGAATGAGCACATTCATATGCTTCCCGTCTACCATGACCTTTTGCCCGTAAGCTTCTATTTTTCCCTTCTCCCTTTCATTACTAATTAGGTTGACAAAGTAAACACTTGCTAGAAAAACAGCAATGACCGTGATCATGGTGCATATGGATATCAGCATGATTTTCAATAATTTTTTCATTATTTTTCTCTTCCCTTCATGATGAAGAACTCCAGCTTACATCCATCGATGAAAATTAATATTTTCTTTCACAATAGATGATGCCAATTGTATTTGCACAAACACTTGATACATACATAAAAGTAATCGCTATATAAAACCACTCTGTTGGAGATGAGAATTGATGGACTAAAGATTGAACGACAGCAACCAATATATACGCTATAGCCACACCTATAATTGAAAAACTTCCTGCCTTCGCTAAAATAAATTGACCTCGCTCATCATGTTTATATTCACGATTTTTCTTAAATTGAAAGGCCGTGCTTAAAACAGAAAGGATAATCAGAGAATAAAGTATGATCGTCGTCATCATTGTTGTTCCTCCTTATCGACCTCTTGAAATACGTCATACAAATCAACTTCAAATGTTCTAGCAATTTGAAATGCTAATTTTAAAGACAAAGAATATTTACCATTTTCAATCGCTGCTACCGTTTGGCGAGTCACACCTAACTTCTCTGCCAAATCTTTTTGTGTCCAGTCTTTTTCAGCCCGTAACACCTTGATTCTATTTTTAATCTCCATTTCAAATTCCTTTCTTGAAGGATATTTTATTTAACATAATGTTAAAAATAATTAACATTATGTTAAATAACAATAACCTCTTTTCTTATGTATGTCAATCTCATCATGAATATCTTACTGACTATCGCAAAAAAAAAATCATCCATTTGAAGAGTACTTCCTCAAAATGAATGATTCTTTTATGAGAGCTGTATAGGAATTAAAACACTTTCCTCTGATAAATGGCAGTAGAAAGCCCCCAAGACAGCAGGTAGAAGAGCATAATCAGCACAGCTGACCCAGTATATAAAACAGGGATCGATATATTCATGATAAAATCAGTGATCGCACTGAATTGCTCGGCTAAATAGAGAACAACAGGCGGTCCCATAGTGGATAATAGGATAAAGCCAATGAGCACTGCCGTTGTGATATAACCAGGCTTTAAGATATAAAACAATGGAAACGTACACGCCGCGAACAATAAAAACAACCCGCTGCCAAGTGCAATATCCGTCAGTGAAAAAAGCTTTCCAAAAACAATGAAAGCAGCACTTGTCAGCCCGATCGCAATAATCATATAGAAAACGGCACCAAGATAACGTGATGCGATAATTTCTTTACGTGTATAGGGCAAGGAATTTAATAGAATATTCGTTTCTGCTTTCTCATCGTACGCATATGTGTTAAATGGAATGAAGACACTAGTGACTAGAAACGTCAATACCGGATGCACATCCATAAGAATAAAAAATAAGATAAACGGAATAAAAATGATCAGCTGCTTTTTCTGTAAAATCACATCACGTTTAATTAAATGAAACATGCTGCACTCCGCCTTTCAAATAAAACATAATATCCTCAAGGGATGCCCGCTCAATGACAACAGCATCCCCAAAAATAAGTTTCACTTCATCAATCCGATCGGTCAATGCCTCAAACCCCGCTGCTGTACGCTGAATATGGACAAAGGCCTTTTCTGTATCTCGATCCAATAAATCAAGACTTCCTTTCACAAGCGCATAGCTCTCTGCTACATCATGTATCGACTGTTGAAAGACCAATTTTCCACTTTGTATAAATGCAATATAATCCGCGATCCGGTCTAAATCAGTTGTCACATGCGTCGAGAAAAAGATCGTCCGATTTCCATCAATCATCAACTCTTGTAACGTGCCAAGCAGCTCTCTTCTAAAAACCGGATCTAACCCAGCCGTTGGTTCATCCATGATAATCAGCTCTGCATGATGTGACAGCGCAATCGCAAGTGAAGCCTTCATCTGCATCCCTTTTGAGAATGTTTTGATCGCTTTATGAAGCGGCAAGCCAAACTGTTCAACATATTGCTCAAAAAGCTGGTCATCCCAGCGTTTATAGGCAGGTGCTACAATCCGTTTGATATCCTTTAAATTCAGCCCTGGGAAAAAAACGTTGGCATCGTAAACAAATCCGATTCGTTCCTTAATCTCTTTTTCATGGGTATGATAATCCAATCCGAAAATCTTTACGTCACCTGAATCTGGTTTTAACAAATTCATGATCATTTTAATAGTGGTCGACTTACCCGCTCCATTTTCCCCAATAAACCCTGTGACAAAGCCTTTCTTGACCTGTAAATCAAGATTCTGTACTGAAAAATCCTTGAATCGTTTCGACACTCCTTTGAATTCAATCACATGCTCCACTCATCTCACTCCTCATATAAGAACTTTAATAACTGCTGCAATTCATCAAAAGATAAGCCTAATTCTTTGCCGTTTGTAACAACCGCTCCAAGCTGCTCCTCAATCACCTTCAATTTTTTCTCTCTCATCACTTCTAGATTTTGTTCCGCAACAAAAGATCCCTTACCTACAATTGAATAAATAAATCCTGCCTTCTCTAGCTCTTCATACGCTCGCTTTGTTGTAATCACGCTGATTTGTAAATCCTTCGCCAGCTTTCGAATAGACGGCAGTGCTGCGCCTTCTGCAAGCTCACCTGTTAAAATCATCGATTTGATTTGATTCGTAATTTGCTCATAGATAGGCTCCTTAGAATGGTTTGAAATCGTAATTTGCATATAAAAACCTCTTTTTTTCTGTACTGGTGGTTGGAACAGAATAATGTATATACACTATATATACATTATATACACACTAAAAGAATATTCAACACATTTTTTAAAACAACGAAAAAAACCGCACAGCCTTAAGCCATGCGGTCCTTTAACAAAATGCTTTATTTCCAATACACCCATTTTCCCATAAGCCATTCCACCGGACCTCTTCTCCATTTTTTCAAATAGAGGTAGCTGATGAACAGCTGTGCCGTGTACAGTCCGACAGCAAGCAGCAGCATAACTTTTCTTTACATCACATTACTGCCAACAAACCAAAGTACTAACTTTTATAAAAAAATAATAAAGGGTGTTAAAAGAAGATGATTTAAGTTATTATGTACAAAAAGGGTAAAAGGGGATATTATGTTAATTTTCAAGCGTTTTATCTACGGTTTTATTATTTTTTATTTCATATTTTTAAGCAGCCTTTTTATATACAGATTTATAAATGGAGGAACAGAAGATAGTCATGATATTTTTGTATATATTATTTTGTTACTATCTTATATACCATTGCTCGCCATACTTAGTTACTTAATATTTTCTTATACTTTTGGTTATTTCAGATTAAATCCAAGGCTTAAAATCTTTCTTGTTGCTATATTAACATCTATCTTCACTAGCTTGTTCTTAGAACTTCAACTTAATGACCGTTTTTTTACAATAACTTCTTTCATTTCTGCTTTAATCATGAGCTTAATTTTACCTATTTTTAAAAAATAACCTCACTCCAATCAAGTGAGGTTATTTTTTATATTTTGGTATTTATGCTCATTCTGGCAGAAGGCGCTACAGGAAAAAGATATTCAAATCCTTTATTAGATGCCTTAAACAGGGTAATACTAATGTCTGTATATGGAATATATGCATACATTTCGTGACTTGGAGCTTGATCCCTTGAGCCACTGACGGTAATTCTTCCATTTTTGTAAATAACAATGCCTGCTCTATAATTAATAGAGGGTGTAACTAAACCAAAGTCATTAAAACCCACTGTTGCATCATGATCAATTACATAATAATTCATACTTTTATCTTTTTTACCCTGTTTAAAAATAATATTTTTATCTGTTGGTTTCTTCTGTTTTTTAAATTTCCCATTCTTGTCATATAGCCTAGTATAGTTTACATTCTTTTTGAATGTTGTTTTCGATCCATTTTTCGTAAATCTAACAGCAGTTTCGACCATTGTTCGATGAGTACCATTAGAGAAACTAAACGATCTATTATCTCCACCAAACTTATCTTTAGATGTTATTCCGCTTATTATTGAAGCAGCTGGTGCATATTTAGTTGGTATAAATGTGCGGTAATTCACACCTATTTGATTCGGATAATAATCAACAGGAGGCGTATATCCTGAGGTACTTAATTTGTTATTTTCTGGAATTTTAATAACTTTAATATATTCGTAAGGTCTATAGTAATATGATTTAGCATCTGCAAAACTAATGGTTTGACCTCTCTTACTCAACTCTAAATTAATTTTTTTGATCTCAGAATCACTTAATCTATTATACACTACAAATTTATACGAATACGTTTCACCACTTTTAATCTCTGAATCTTTAAAACCATTACTGGCATCATCCGAAATAAGCTTATCATCTTTATACAGCTCTATTTTCCCACTAAAATTATCATTAACATTTCCTCTCAATTTTAAATTAATTGAGTTATCAATAATAGTACTATCTATGTAGTCATCATTATTCAAAGGATTTGTATCATCTTTTGCATCGTTCGCATCATTTGAATTCATCAACTTCATCTTTTTAAAAGCTAATGTTTTTGTGTCCACCTTTATTACATCAATCTTTTTGCCTTCTTTAAACCTTAGAATATCATATTCTATAGGGGTATTTTCTTCTAATCTCTTATGGGTAAATGTAGGCTCTGTTCCTTTCCATAATAACTCACCATTGGAATATACCTTGTAAGTATCCCCACTATCTTCCCAATTAAGTTCAATTTCATTCACACTAGATTTAACATTTACTTGTGATGATTCTAGTTCCTCCGCTTTTAAATCTTGAACAAAAAACAGAAACGAAAACAAAATTACAGCTGAAAAAAACAACTTATAGTTCAAAAGAATCCCTCCCTCAAACAAAACTAACACACAATAATTTACAATACAATATTTTGTATATATTTATTTTTTTTACTTTTAAAAAAGATCAAAGATTTTACTCTTTGATCTTGAAGAAACGATTTATTTCCAATACACCCATTTTCCCATAAGCCATTCCACCGGACCTCTTCTCCACTTCTTCAGATAGAGGTAGCTGATGAACAGCTGTGCTGTGTACAGTCCGACAGCAAGCAGCAGCCCAAACATTGACCCCATTTGTCCAAAGAGACCAAGTCCATAAGAATAGAAAATCGTTGTACAAATAATCGATTGCGCCAAATAATTTGATAGAGACAAACGGCCAAGCCCCGCAAGCAGACGTTTGAGACCTTGGGCTGCCTTCGAATAGTAGAAAACAAGAAAGGCTTGAATATACCCGATCGTCAGCACATAGGCACCAAGCGTAATCACCATTTCACTCCAAGGGGCATCAATGAACGTCGCACATTTTAGCACAAGCCCAATCACAATCATCCAGACCCAGCCTTTTCGATAGGCCATTCCTCGATCTTCTTCTGTCAGATGACCTTTTTTCCCAATAGCCATGCCGAGCAGTGCAAACGGACCGATCATGATCGTACCGAATAGAAAACCTAGGATCGGCATCAGCGTAATGGTCACGATTGCCATAATAATGGTCACAATCATCATATCGTCTTCAATCGTAACCCGGCTCAATAAAATATCACCGTATGCACCCTTCGCATACACATCGGTTAATAATTCATCAGTCCCATAAACAAGTTTCATCATGTATGGCAAAACGACTAATGACAACGCTCCAAGCACACCCGACCAAATAAGCATTGTTTTGATCCGGCTGCTCAAAAACATCATCAAGAAAAACGTACAAGCTCCATAATAAAGAAGAATGTCACCATTCCAAACAAAGATGTAATGCAGCATCCCAAGCACAATAAGACCAAAGCCCCGGCGAACGACAATGGCATTCGTATTTAGTCCCTTAGCTTTCGTCGATTCAATCAGCTTAATAAAAGAATACCCAAACAAAAAGGAGAAAATCGGATAAAAAGACCCCTGGAACAAAATCTCCGTTACATATACCCCGAATTCCTGCCCCCAAATACTCGAATCATACATTTTCTCAAAATCATAATCATATTGAAAATTAAGCATATTCACAATTAAAATACCTAATAAACTAAAACCACGTAAACTATCAATAAACTCAACCCTAGATCCCTTCAACACGACAGCTCCTTCGAACAATATAAAGATAAAGCATATTTATCCTACCACACTTTTTAAAAATTGGTTCATCTACCCATGTGAAAACATGTGTTTTAAGGTAAATTTAATAAAAAAACCTAGAATCTACATTCTAGGTATCATACTGATGACTTTGTTCTTTTCGCATCATACGCTTCAAATAAAAATTCCCAAACGAGCGAAAAAACGATGTTTCTTTTTTAATTCTTTGTTTTGATTGAAACAAAAAAACACCCCTTTTTATGTAGAGTCATTTTCTCTCATCACCCAAACCCATCTCCTGACACGCCCAAGCATCCACCTCTACATTTAAAGCTGGGGAAGCCAAGGCAACTACATAAATCATCGTCATACAAGGCAAATGATTGCCTAAAAACTGTCCCATGATTCGTTTCCTACTCTCAGCATCGAACTCTCCCACGAGATAAAATACTAATTTCGTTATATCTTCCACAGCCATATCTGCCGCTTCTACGTTTCGTTTCACATTCTCTAACGCTAGTTCGAGCTGCTCCAACGGGCTCTCTGGGATTGTACCATCTGCCTCCATGCCCACCTGACCTGACAGTGTTAACCAACGCTGTGGTCCGGTTGTCTCTATTTGATGGGTATATGGTGCGACTGGCGGATGAATGGTCTCAGGATTACGTGATGTTCTCATAAATAAAAACCCCTTTTCTGAAAATACAGTCAATTTTTATCATCATATCAAACTTTCTACCATATTCAGATATTTATGCTCATGGTAAACCTAAAAAAACAATTGCACCAGCAAGCTATAATTCTTGTTTTCTAAAAAGAAACCATCCGATGAGAAAAAAGAAAACAATCAATACCGATACACCTAGAAGACTTGTAAGTGCATGATCCGAATAAGTCCCCTTATGAATCATCTCTTCGGCTGCACTTGTCACGCCCTTAGGCGCATACTTCCCTAATGTCTCTTCATAAAATGAAGGAACAGTAAACAGAATAAGGTTGATCAAAAGCGAAACACCGCCAGCTGTGACGGAACGCTGAAAAAATGCCGAAGCACAAATGGTCGACACCACAATGAGCAGTAGGTTTGGATAATAAAGAAGTGTTCCTTTTAACACATTGACCCAATCCAGATGCCCAAATTGAATGTCCACATAATAAACAGAGACAAGCACCGCCACTACCAAACTAAACAAAGTCAAACAGGCATAGGCACATATTTTTGATACATAATAATTGGTTCGACTGATCGGTTTCACCATAATCATCGCAATCACCCCAGAGGCACGCTCTCCAGCGATCGTCCCCATCACGAGCATAATCAGGATAAAAACCCCAAGCGAATCAAATTTACTCAACGCACTCGCTAAAGCCTCTCCAGCGCTGGGCTCTGGTATATAAAATGTGGACCCTTCAGGTAAATTAGCTGATTTCGATAAAAGATCCGGCAGCATTTTGAGTGTAATAGGCTGTGTGATCATTAAAATCGTAAAAATGATCGGTACAAATAAGATTTTATAACTAGTGAATAACTCCCTAAATTCCTTTTTCAACATCATCATACCGTCACAACCTTCATGAAAATATCCTCAAGCGTCAGCTGAGATATTTGATAATGGAGGAGAACACCGCCAGCTTCAATAATGAGACGAGGCAGCTCCTGCAATGCCATTTGTTGATCGTTGACTCGCACCTGATAAGCGTCTCCAGTCTCAATGCAATCCTCCACCCAATCCCGCTCCTTTAACAAAGCCACTAATTTCGTATTCTGTTCTTCTAATTGAAATTCAATCACTGGCTGGATATAGTCTTCTTTGATCTGTTTCACGGAAGAGGACATCTCAATTTTTCCGCTGTTGATCATGATAATATGATCCGCCACTCGTTCAATGTCATCTAAAATATGGGTCGACATAAAGATCAGCATCTCATGCTTTAAACGCTCAATCAAAGTCAGGACATCTTTTCTTCCCATTGGATCAAGTGCGGACACAGGTTCATCTAGAATAAGAACCTTCGGGCTGTTGATGAGTGCCTGCGCAATGGCAAGCCTTTGCTTCATCCCTCCACTATAGCTGCCAATGGCACGATCCTTCGCCTCATAAATGCCGCAAAGCTTCAATAACTCCTCCGTTTTGGAACGAATGATTTTTTTCTCTAAATGAAATAACCCGCCAACCCAATACATCCACTCCTGACCCGTCATATCCTGAAAAAATGCCGGCTGCTGCGGACAATACCCGATCACATGACTGATTTGATCCATGTCCTTTGTGGCATCCAAACCAGCCACCTTCACGACGCCAGACGTAGGACGAGCAAGCCCTGTCAAAATCCGGATCGCCGTTGTCTTTCCCGCTCCATTGGCTCCTAAGAAGCCGACACATCCAACCTCCCCAACAGAAAACGAAACATCTTTTAAAACTTCATGCCGACCATACGATTTCGTTAACCCATAACATTCCAACATATTCAAGCGAATCCCCCCTACTAAGAATGTTTACGACCAAAAATGAAATACGCAATAGGACCGGCACTCGCCACAAACACAATCACCAAAGCCCAAACCCACTTCATCTCTCCTCTGATCCTCGATGGATCTCTTTTCAGCAAATCAAACAAACCAATCCCCATCAAAATCGCTTGCAGCAGAATAAGAGGTAATATCATCTTCATATCCATCCACGCCACTCCTTTTTCAAACACCAATTTGTTTTGGTATTACTTCTTTTGACGACATGAAGAGTGAATTCGTTCAAATGGATTTTATTTTTATTGGTCGAATGATCTACAAGATATAAAAAAGCCCAGTGAAGGTTAGTTCACTGGGCTTGCTTGTTAAAGAATCTCTATCCTTATTTATAAATTACAAGTTTTTACTTATTAACTGCCAACACTAAATATTGCTAATCGATATTTTTTCTCAAAATGATTAATTCTTTTAGATATTTCTTGATTTAAAACACTTTTTCTTTTATTATCAAGAAATTCTACCAACTGTTCGTACAAATCAAATATCATTATCTCCTCTAATAATTCACTTTCAGATATAGGAAATCTCTGTGCCTTCATGCCACTAACTGTAATTAAACCCTTCTCATCGTCTATATACAACCAGCTAACCCCGTAATAATTTCCCTTTTCATCCTTGCCAATCCAAACATTCGGAATTAGACTTTTGATTTTTTTTTGTTCAGAAAGCTTTCTAATCTCATTTCTTATCTCAAAGCTCAAAAATAATGGAAACTTTTCTTTTTTATCACCTATGGAATAAATTGATTCAGGAGAAAATGGTTCATCATATGGAATTGTCCCATTCTCTTGTGCTTTATAGAAGGCTTCAGCTAAAAACCAAACATCAACACACCAACTCAAAAGATCAAGATTACGATATTTTGTGTCTAAGTACCGAGAGTTAATTCTCAATAAAGGAAGATCAAATCTATCTGCTAGTCTATTTTTAATATCATCCCGAAATTTTTGAGTTTCTGTTCTATGATATTTCCCATCAAATTCAACTGAAAATAATGGTAGAAACGTCTGGTTATCATAGACAGTAAAATCAAAGTGTGATTTTAAGGCAAAAGAATACTCTTCATTTGAGATTCCACTCTTCGTAATAGAAAAAATATCTGCTAGCCTTACTTTTGGAAATACAGAAGTATTAACGTTTTTACAAACTTTATTGATTCTTTCATAAGTTATATTTTCATATTTATTAAATATTTCCTTGTTCACTATTCCTCTTATCCTCTCAGTAATTTTTTTGCACACAATTATATAAATCAATAAATAATTCATGTATGACTCTTCGACTTTAAGTATAAAAATCCTTTTATAATATCCCCTCAGTTAAAGGTTAAAAGCCATATTTATTTTTATTCTCATTAGTCGAATTTCCAGAGACATTTGATACATAAAAAGTCTTCAAGAAAGTGTTTTTACTCTGATAAATGGGTATTGTAAAAGCTCATAAACATTGAATTAATACCGATTTAAATTAAAGATTTCTTAAGTCAAACATTACCTCATCTACTTTAATATACAATATTAACTTGACACAAAAACACCCCTTTAGAAACGATATCTAAAGGGGTATCAAAAATCCGATTTTATTTAATCCCTACTCCACCGTCACACTCTTCGCAAGGTTACGTGGTTTATCCACATCACACCCGCGGTGAAGTGCTGCGTAGTAAGCAATTAGCTGTAATGGAACAACAGATGCAAGTGGTGCAAGTGCTGGGTGTACAGCTGGAAGGACGAAACGGTCGCCTTCGTCTTCTAGGCCTTTTAGTGAGATGACACATGGGTTTGCTCCGCGTGCAACAACTTCTTTGACGTTACCGCGAATGCTGAGGTTCACGTGCTCTTGTGTTGCAAGGGCAATGACTGGTGTGCCTTCTTCAATCAAAGCAATTGTGCCGTGTTTGAGTTCTCCGCCAGCAAAGCCTTCTGCTTGGATGTATGAGATCTCTTTTAGTTTTAGTGAACCTTCAAGGCACACATAGTAGTCAAGTCCTCTGCCGATAAAGAATGCATTACGCGTCAGTGTGAAGAAATCACGAGCGATTTGTTCCATTTCATCCTTTTGATCCACAAGAGCTTCCATTGCGTTTGCTACAATACCAAGCTCTTTCACAAGATCAAAGTCAAGAGATTGACCGTTTAATTCAGCTGCAACAGATGCAAGGATCGCAAGTACAGCGATTTGTGCTGTGTAGGCTTTTGTTGAAGCCACTGCGATTTCTGGTCCTGCATGAAGAAGCAATGTGAAGTCCGCTTCACGAGAAAGCGTAGATCCTGGTACGTTTGTGATCGTTAATGCTTTATGACCAAGCTCTTTGACTTGAACAAGTACAGCACGGCTGTCCGCAGTCTCCCCAGATTGAGAAAGGAAGATGAACAACGGTTTTTTCGATAGAAGCGGCATGTTATAAGAGAATTCACTTGCTACATGGACTTCTACAGGTACTTTTGCCCAGTCTTCAATGTATTGTTTACCGACAAGTCCAGCATGGTAGCTCGTTCCGCAAGCCACAATGTAAATGCGGTCTGCTTCTGCTACTGCGCTTGCGATATCGCCAGCAACTGACAGCTTGCCGTTTTCATCTTGATATTCTTGGATGATTTTACGCATCACAAGCGGCTGTTCATCCGTTTCTTTTAACATGTAGTGAGGATATGTGCCTTTCTCAATGTCGCTTGCATCAAGCTCAGCAATATAAGAAGGGCGTGTCATGATATCACCGTCAAGGTTTTTAATGATGACCTCGTCTTTCGTGACAATGACCATTTCTTTATCCATTAATTCCGCATATTCGTTTGTTACTTGAAGCATCGCCATTGCATCAGAAGCCACAACGTTGAAGTCTTCACCGAAACCAACCAATAATGGGCTTTTGTTTTTCGCCACATAGATTGTTTCTTTGTTTTCGTTATCGAAAAGGGCAATCGCGTAAGAGCCTTTTAGTTGAAGAAGCGTTTGACGGAAAGCTTCCTCTGTATCAAGACCTCTATTCACAAATTGTTCGATGACTTGAACAACAACCTCTGTATCTGTGTCGCTTTTTAGTGTGACGTCTTGTAAATATTCGCGTGTCAATTGTACATAATTCTCGATGACACCGTTATGAACAAGCGTAAAACGGCCAGAAGCACTTTGATGCGGATGTGCATTTAGATGGCTTGGTACACCGTGTGTTGCCCAACGTGTATGTCCGATTCCTGCTGAAGATGCCACGTTTGCATCAACGACTTCACGAAGCTCAGCGATACGTCCTTTTTCTTTGAACACATGTACGCCTTCTTCGTTTGCCACAGCGATACCTGCTGAATCATACCCACGGTACTCAAGCTTCTCTAAACCCTTTAATAAGATTTCCTTCGCATCATTCTGACCAATATAACCTACGATTCCACACATAAATATTCTTCCTCCCGATCATGTGAAAGGGACAAAGAAAGCCTACTAAAATAGAAGGGACATTTCTTCGTCCCTCTCTACATGTTTAATTTGGGAGATCATGTGTATTCCCTTTGTACAAAGAGTCACCTCTTTGCTTTAAAGAAACACTTGCGGCTGTGATCTCTATTTTTGATCAGCCGGGAGGCATCCGCCGAAAATTCGATAACCTCCATCCTCGTCAACTAAGCATCTATCGTCCGATCGCTTAGTTCGGGCGCTATAATTATAAGAGAGTTTCTGAACATCTACCCTGCCTTTCCCGATAGAATAAAATCCAGTAACACAAGGATGATTGTACTATAAGGTCTGACCTCCGTCAATCACAATGTAGCAGGTGATCCCCTTCATTTGTGAAAGGTAAGACCTCCCTACACTATATGCGATGAGGCTTGTCACGTTCTACCTTTGATGTGCTCTCCTATGTATGAAGGCAGCAGCAAGGTTGCCCTCGCTTATAAGATTCGTACAAATCCATCCATTTATGTCGTTTATTCGAAAAAAAAAGCAAACCGCAGTTTTGCGATTTGCTTTCATCTATTACTCAATACCCATTTCCTCTTTCACAACTGCAGTAATCCGAGCCACATATTCATTACACAGCTCTTTTGTTTTCGCCTCTGCCATAACACGTACAAGCGGCTCTGTTCCAGATGGACGAACTAGGATACGGCCGTCGCCATTCATCTCTTTTTCGACCTCTTGAATCACTGCTTTTACTTTTTCATTTTCTTCCACTTTATATTTGTCAGACACTTTCACATTCACTAAAAGCTGCGGGAATGTTTCCATTTCCGCTGCAAGCTCTGATAATGTTTTCCCTGTCGCTTTGAGCGTATTCACAAGCATGATCGCAGAAAGCATGCCGTCACCAGTCGTATTGTAATCAAGGAAAATCAAATGGCCTGATTGCTCACCGCCGACATTATAGCCATCCTTTTTCATCGCTTCGACCACATACCGGTCACCAACAGCGGTTTGAATGCTCTTAATGCCTTGTTTCTCAAGCGCTTTATAGAAACCAAGGTTACTCATGACCGTAGACACCACAGTGTCATCCTTTAATCGGCCTTCACCCTTCAAATAACGTGCACATATGTACATAATTTGATCGCCGTCTACGATATCACCTTTTTCATCGACTGCAATTAAACGGTCACCATCACCATCAAACGCAAGACCAATGTCTGCACCCTTCTCCTTCACAAAAGCAGAAAGTGCCTCTGGATGAGTGGAGCCTACACCATCATTGATATTCAATCCGTTTGGTGATGTTCCCATTGTGGACACATCAGCATCTAAATCCGCAAATAAATGTGTCGCTAGAGAAGAGGTTGCACCGTGAGCACAGTCAAGCGCCACGTGAATACCTGTGAAATCCTCGTCCGCTGTCTGTTTCAAGAATTGCAAGTATTTCTGACCGCCTTCAAAGTAGTCATTGACCGTTCCAAGATCGGCTCCAACCGGGCGTGGCAATTGATCGACTGGCTGATCCATCAGCTGCTCAATTTCGTTCTCCTGTTCATCTGACAGCTTAAAGCCGTCACCGCCGAAGAATTTAATTCCGTTGTCTTGAACTGGATTGTGTGAAGCAGAAATCATGACACCTGCTTCCGCGTCCATTGCCTTCGTTAAATAAGACACACCAGGCGTTGAAATCACACCTAGACGCATCACTTCAGCTCCAATTGAAAGTAAGCCTGCAACGAGCGCTCCTTCCAGCATATGACCGGATACACGTGTGTCTCGCCCAACGAGTACCTTTGGACGTTCTTTATCCTTTGTGAGCACATAGCCGCCAAATCTCCCAATTTTAAATGCGAGCTCTGGCGTTAATTCGCTATTCGCTACACCCCTTACACCATCAGTTCCAAAGTACTTGCCCATGTTTCAATCGCTCCTTTTTTACCATTCAAGAGGACGCTTCGTCCTCTTTTTTATCTTCTTTGACCCGCTGTTTTTGACTTGATTCTTTCTTTGCTTTATCTTGCGTGGATTCTTCTTTACTCTTCTCATCCTGATCATCGTCACCAGATGATTGATCCTTCCGATCATTTGTCGACGCCGGCTGATCCTCTGTATCAGTAGAAGTCAGTTTCACTTTGACCTTTGATCTCGATAATGTCCATGTCACGTTTTGAGGACCGTTCACTTGAACTTTGACCTCATGTGTTCCTTCGTTCAAGTCCCCCACATTGATATAGGCTTCAACATCTGAAGCCTTTAGTTTATCAATCGCACTCTTTGACCCCTTCGCTGTTAACGTGAGCCGTCCAGAAGATGGGCTCACAAAATCAGAGGTAAGATCCTTGCTCAGACCCACGACAGAAATTGGTACATTATCGATCTTTTTTTCCTCAGCTGTTGCAACCTTCACTTTGATCTTAACGGTTTCGGGCGATACCTTTTTCACACCATCTGGCAGAGGGATGTCGGCATCAATTTCCGTATCATCGTTGATCTTGCTTAGGTCCAGCTTGACGCTATCAATAAAATCAAGTGCATCCAGCACCTTTTGCGAGCCGTACACTGTGACCTCACTTGGGCTTGTCTCAATGCTTGAGATGCTGATCCCATCTGGCAAGCTGCCCGTCCGCTCAATTTTAAACGGAACCTTTTTGCTCGGGCTCGAGATCGGGACCGTAATATCCACCACGGACGGACTTACTTCGACTGGCAGCTCATTCCCGCTGCTATCATACACAGTGAGCTTCGCTTCCTTCTCAATTTGCTGATCGACATCCTCTAAGTTCACAAAGGCTTTAATGACAGAAATCTTGTCGATCACGTCCTTTGAGCCAGTGACCGTGACATTTTTCGGATTCACAATGGGCTGTTCAGGCGAATAGCCGTCTTTGATTTTATTTTGATTATAGAATTCTGTTTCAACAGGAAATTCAGCTGTCGTTTTTTCTTGTATCGTCACAGTCGTCACAGATGGATTAATCGATAGTGTGAGTCCCTTTGATACATCTCTTGCCTTCAGCTCCACTTTATGTGTACCTGTCGATAAGTTCTGCATATCTGCGTAAATTTCAAAATTCTTTGTTTGTCTTGCGGTTTTCACAGCACTAGTTGATCCTTTAATCGTGACATTGACTGTCTGCGGCACACCAGTGACGACATACTTCTCGTCATCATAATACGCTTTAACAGGAATGTCGGTTAAAGTGGCTTCATCTGTCGTCGATGTTGGGAAAAAGGATTCACCGATTTTTTTCGGCGTGGGCGCTTGCGCTGAATTGACTGCACCATACAGCAATAAAGCGAAGACCAATGCAAGAAGCTTAACGGCCCAGCGATTATTCAAAATCTTATCCATTTTTCTTGCCCCTCCAATACCATTTGGTCGAGGAAGCATCTTTGCTGTTCTTACTAAATTCAGCAATCAGCATTTCTTCAAGCGCTTCTTCTGTCAATTCTCGGTGGAGATCACCATTTCTTGCGACAGAAATGCCGCCTGTCTCCTCAGAAACGATGACGGTTAAGCTGTCTGTCACTTCACTAATTCCGACTGCCGCTCTATGCCGCGTCCCAAGTTCCTTAGAGATAAAAGGACTTTCTGACAGCGGTAAATAACAAGCTGCAGCTGCAATCTCATCCCGCTTCATAATGACAGCACCGTCATGAAGCGGTGTATTTGGAATGAATATATTAATGAGCAGCTCTGAACTCACCTTTGCATTCAAAGGAATTCCAGTCTCTATGTAATCATTCATCCCGGTATCACGCTCAATTGTCAGCAGCGCGCCAATTCTACGTTTTGCCATATAGTTAATTGCTTTTGTAATTGCCTCGATCGTTTTCTGCTGCTGTTCCTCTACAGGTGTTCCGCTTCTTGAGAAGAAACGGCCGCGCCCAAGCTGTTCAAGCGCTCTCCTTAGCTCTGGCTGAAAAATAATAATGATCGCAAGGAACCCCCACGTAATCGCTTGATCCATCAGCCATTGAAGTGTGTTAAGACCGAGATACGCACTTCCCATCCTGACGAGAACAATGACCACAATTCCCTTTAAAAGCTGAACCGCTTTTGTTCCGCGGATGACCATCATTAATTTATATATCACATACCAAACAACGAGAATATCAACAGCATTACCGAGGTACTGCAAAAAAGGAATATCCCCTAAAGCCATTTCCTCGTCCTCCAGAATTTTCAGTTATTCTTCGTTTGATGCATTTTTTGATAAAAAAAGAGCCTATGTGTCAATACATAGCGTGGCTATTATACCACATTTTGTTTCAGCAAGGAAAATAGTTGCCATATCTGGCTGACTTGCTAGTATGCGTGAATCGCACCAATGTATAGAAAAAGAGCAGCCTCCTTAGAGACTGCTCTTTAGCCGATTAAGTTACTTTTGCTCTTCTGGCCCAATGACACGCATCACATTTTGTGCTGTTGATTTCATTTTGTACCAGATCCAATCAAACACTTCATTAATTTCATTAATTTGACCAGTGACTTGTCCGGCAGAAGCAGTCAGCTGTTCCCCATTGACGACGGTGACATTTCCATCAACCTTGCCTTCTACAATCAGCTTGCCATTTTTGACAGTGACATCACCTTTTACGGTTTCCCCTTTAGGTACGGTCACTGTATCATTTACAACAACGAGATTCGGCTGCTTTGACACACTGAAATTATGATCGGTATTCCAGCTTGTAAACAGACTTCCTCCCATCAAAATGAGAAAGAGAGCAGCAGCCACCATCAGCGGGTGAGCTTTGATCCATCTTTGAACCGACACACGCTTTTTCTCCTTCGGAAGACCTGCCATCACCTTTGCAGTGAAATCAGATGGTGCTTCTATATGAGATGTACTCTGCACTAGCGCGATGGATTTCTCAATTTGTTGAAAATGAGTACGGCACTCCTCACACGATTGCAGATGGCTTTTTAATTCTTTTTCGTCTTGGAGCTCAATGTCCCCGTCTAAATACTGATGCATAAGCTGGACGATTTTATCCTGACAGCTCATCAAAATCACCTCACTCAAAGGTCTCTCAACTGTTTCCGGAGAGCCTCTCTACCCCTGTGTATTCTCGTTTTCACCGTACCAACTGGTATATTCAGAATCTCACTAATTTCTTTTAACGAAAGTTCATCAATATACTTTAATACGATGACCGAACGATATTTATCGGGTAATTTTAGAATTTTTTGCTGAATGGTACTCGATAATTCAAGAGACACCACCTCATCCTCTGGCAAAATGCCATCAGCAGCAATTTGAGAATACATATTCAATCCTTCTGTTCCTGCCACCTCTGCATCTAAATAATAATCCGGCTTTTTTTTACGAATACGGTCGATGGTCAGGTTGGTTGCAATGCGGTACAGCCACGTGGAAAACTTGCGATTCACATCAAAGCTCTCGATATTCACATAGGCACGAATAAACGCCTCCTGCGCGATATCCTCTGCTTCGTGTGCATTCCCAAGCATACGGTAGCACAGCTGATAAATTTTGTCTTTATACAGGTCTACGATGTCTGTAAATGCGTTCTGGTCGCCTTTTTTCACTTGCTTAATTCTCTTTTTAATCATTGTGTCCATAGTATATTCAACCTCTGCCTTCACCGGTCTTTATGTATACGAACCTCTTTCCAAAAGGTTTCATTCTCCTCTAAAAAATAGTGTAACAAATTTTTGACAGCGTGTTACGCATATCAACCGGTAAAAACCTTAACATATCCTTAAATTTTCCGAAAACAAAAAAGAACGGGAACAAATCCCGCTCTACAATAGCTTTTCACCCATTAACGAACCAATTAACGCAACAGCCGCTTCTGCTGTTTTGTTTTTCTCATCCAATACCGGATTTACCTCAACAAATTCAGCAGAAGTCAAAATACCCGCCTCCTCTAAAAGCTCCATTGCGAGATGACTCTCCCGGTAACTAATGCCACCTGCTACCGGAGTGCCTACACCAGGGCATTCCGCTGGGTCTAGCCCGTCTAAGTCAAGTGACAGGTGGACACCATCTGTTCTTTCCTTTAGATACGCAATGGCTTCCTCCATCACCCTTGTCATCCCTAAACGATCAATTTCATGCATCGTATACACTTTAATGCCTTTCTCTCGAATCAATGCCCGCTCTCCTTCATCTAAGGACCTAGCACCAATTAAAACGACATTTTCAGGCTTCAATTTAGGAGAATAACCTCCAATGTTCGTTAAATCAGCATGCCCAAGACCAAGACTGACAGCAAGCGGCATGCCATGAATATTTCCAGAAGGAGAGGTTTCCTCCGTATTTAAATCACCGTGTGCATCATACCAAATGACACCTAAGTTTTCATAATGCTTGGCTACCCCAGCAAGTGTTCCAATCGCTATACTGTGATCACCGCCTAAAATGAGCGGAAACGAACCTGATTGCACAATACTGTCAACCTTCTCAGCAAGCAGCTGATTGGCACCAGCATTCTCCGTCAAATTTTTTAGCTTTTCACTTGTATATAAACCTTTCTCATCATCCCTTTGTTCAACTGGAATATCTCCGAGATCCTCCACATAAAATGAGAGCGTTTCCAATTTTTCTTTTACGCCTGCACATCGAATCGCACTAGGCCCCATATCGACGCCCCTTCTCGTTTGACCCAAGTCCATTGGAACTCCGACAATCGTGACCTTCTTTTGCTCTCCCATATGTACATCCCCTTTCCGTTCATGCTTATATTTTACTTTCTTGATGCCATCTGACTCAACTCAACAACATTTTGAATAGTTATACATTCCCTTCGCCAACATAAAAAAAGACACCTTTTTCAAAAAGGTGTCTTAACTGGGCTAGCTGGATTCGAACCAACGCATGACGGAGTCAAAGTCCGTTGCCTTACCGCTTGGCTATAGCCCAAAAATGGTGGAGGGGGGCGGATTCGAACCGCCGAACCCGGAGGGAGCGGATTTACAGTCCGCCGCGTTTAGCCACT
>BSBG01000010.1:0-160 GCA_030159235.1 Bacillus safensis
ATAACGGGAGCGACAGGTTTAACCGGAGCAACTGGAGAAACCGGCGCTACGGGAGCTACCGGCGTCACTGGAGAAACAGGAGCCACTGGAGTCACCGGAGAAACAGGTATCACGGGAGCGACAGGCTTAACCGGAGCAACTGGAGAAACCGGCGCCACTG
>BSBG01000010.1:256-125660 GCA_030159235.1 Bacillus safensis
ACTGGAGCCACTGGAGTCACCGGAGAAACAGGCATAACGGGAGCGACAGGCTTAACCGGAGCAACTGGAGAAACCGGCGCCACTGGAGCCACTGGAGTCACCGGAGAAACAGGCATAACGGGAGCGACAGGCTTAACCGGAGCAACTGGAGAAACCGGCGCTACGGGAGCTACCGGCGTCACTGGAGAAACGGGAGCCACTGGAGTCACCGGAGAAACAGGTATCACGGGAGCGACAGGAGTAACCGGAGAGACCGGAGCCACGGGCGTAACAGGCGCCACGGGAGCCACGGGCGTCACTGGAGAAACCGGCGCCACGGGAGCTACCGGCGTCACTGGAGAACCGGGAGCCACTGGAGTCACCGGAGAAACAGGTATCACGGGAGCGACAGGTTTAACTGGAGCCACTGGAGAAACCGGCGCTACGGGAGCTACCGGCGTCACCGGAGAAACAGGCATAACGGGAGCGACAGGAGTAACCGGAGAGACCGGAGCCACGGGCGTAACAGGCGCCACGGGAGCCACAGGAGTCACTGGAGAAACAGGTATAACGGGAGCGACAGGCATAACAGGTGCAACTGGAGAAACCGGCGCTACGGGAGCTACCGGCGTCACTGGAGAAACCGGCGCCACGGGAGTCACCGGAGAAACAGGTATAACGGGAGCGACAGGTTTAACTGGAGCCACTGGAGAAACCGGCGCTACGGGAGCTACCGGCGTCACCGGAGAAACAGGCATAACGGGAGCGACAGGAGCAACCGGAGAGACCGGAGCCACGGGCGTAACAGGCGCCACGGGAGCTACCGGCGTCACCGGAGAAACAGGCATAACGGGAGCGACAGGTTTAACCGGAGCAACCGGAGAGACCGGAGCCACGGGCGTAACAGGCGCCACGGGAGTCACTGGAGTCACCGGAGAAACAGGCATAACGGGAGCGACAGGCATAACAGGTGCAACAGGTCTAACTGGTCTTACAGGTTTAACCGGAGCCACGGGTGCAACCGGAGTCACAGGTCCAACGGGCGTCACCGGATCAAGTGCGATTATTCCATTTGCGTCTGGAAATCCTGTTATTTTGACAACAATCGCAGGCGGACTTGTTGGAACATCTAGCTTAGTCGGATTTGGTAACTCAGCCACCGGCGTCAGTATTTTAGGTGGTATTATTGATTTAACCGGAGCAGCAGGCACCTTACTGAATATGGCGTTCTCTGTTCCGAGAGCCGGAACGATCACATCATTTGCCGGCTATTTTAGTACGACAGCAGCCCTTTCTTTAGTGGGCACGAGTGTTACCGTTACAGCTAGTTTGTTTGCTTCACCGACGCCAAATAACAGCTTTACCCAAGTAGCAAGCGTCACACTAGCTCCAGCCTTATCCGGGATTTTAACGCTGGGTGCTATTGCAAACGGTATTGCGACTGGTCTCAATGTAGCAGTTACACCGCAAACAAGATTGCTTGTTGTATTCTCTGCATCCGCTACAGGACTATCCTTAATAAATACCGTAGCAGGCTATGCGAGTGCTGGTTTATCAATCACGTAATAAGCACACAGGGATGACTCGATTTTGAGTCGTCCTTTTTTGTTTGAAAGAATTTTCCTTAACTTAGTGTGAAAAAATGATATCATTTTCTTAGAGTCTATTCGGATGAATCTACTTAAATTAGGGGTTGTAGCGGTGAGGATGGGCAATAGGAAAGTCACTTTACAAACGAAAATTTTGGGGTTAATTATTGGGCTTTTGCTTGTTGTTATTGCGTTATTAACCATTTGTTTTGGTTTTCTGCAGACATCAGAAAGACAGGGTCAAGCTGAACAGCTGGCGGTGCAAACCGCTAGAACGATCTCTTATATGCCGCCAATTAAAATATCGGTGGCCAGAGCAGTGTCTCAAAATGAAGAACAGGCAGTGCTTGAGCAAATGAAGGAGCAAGTCAGAGCTCATGCCATCTTCATCACCAATCGAAAAGGAATGGTTCTTTTTCATACGAATCATGAGGATATAGGTAAAACCATCAGCGTATCTGAAGGAAGAAGTACGCTCTTATTTGGAGGAACCTCCATATCGACTAGTGATTCTAATGGTGAAACCGTTGTCAGAGGCAGTGCCCCAATTATGAAAGAAACAGGTGGGCATGAAGAAATTATTGGAACAGTCACCGTCGAGTTTTTAAAAAAGGAAATCGACCAAGCGACAGCCCATCAATTAATCAAATTGAGTTATATGGCTCTTCTTGTGCTCTTACCTGGCATATTCGGTGCGATTTTTTTAACGAGGAGTATTCGCAAAGATACCTTCGGACTTGAGCCGCATGAAATAGCTTCGTTGTATCGAGAAAGAGAAGCGATGCTGCTTGCGATAAAAGAAGGGATCATTGCGTTTGACCAGAAAGGTGCAATTACGATGATGAATACATCAGCTGAACACATGCTGTGCGTTTCATCAGAGCTGCCGCTTCATATTGATCAAGTCTTGCCAAATGCTCATCTTCTTCTCTATTTAAAGGCAGAGACAATTGAACCTAACATCGAAGCCATCGTCAATGATAAAACCTATGTCTTAAATGTGAAAAAAGTGATGCAGGACAATCGAGTATTTGGAGGAATCGTGAGCTTCCGGGAGAAAACAGAGCTGACGAAGCTGCTGGATACATTAACAGAGGTCAGCCAATATTCCGAAGACCTGAGGGCACAAACGCACGAATTCTCAAATAAGCTGTATGCCATTTTAGGCTTGCTTGAGCTGAAGCAAGTCGATGAAGCGATCGACTTAATTAAAGAAGAATATCAACTACAAAACCGTCAGCACGATTTACTCATGAAGCAAATTCGTTCTCCTAAAATACAAGCCATCTTACTTGGCAAGTTAGGGAAAGCATCTGAAAAAAAAGTCCATTTCCACATTGATGAAAATAGCTCATTAGAGCCGCTTCCAGCTCATTTAAGTTTATCTCACTTTATCACCATCATTGGCAATCTTGTAGATAATGCCTTTGAGGCGGTATTAAATAAGGAGAAACGCGAGGTAGACCTGTTCGTCACAGATATTGGGTTTGATATTATCATAGAAGTGTCCGATTCAGGTGATGGAGTGAATGAGGAAGGATTGTCACATATTTTCACAAGAGGCCATTCGTCAAAGGGAGAAGGACGAGGCTACGGGCTAGCGAATGTGAAGGAAGTATTGGACGAGCTTGGGGGCTGGATTGAAGTTGCGAACCAAAAAGAAGGCGGTGCCATCTTCACTGTATACATACCGAAAGGCACAAAGGGGGAATAGATGGTGATTAAAGTACTCATTGCGGAGGATGATTTTCGAATCGCTGCCATTCATGAATCGTATATACAAAAAATAGAAGGATTTCAGGTCGCCGGAAAGGCAAAGAGTGCAAAAGATATGTGGGAGGCGCTCCAACGGGAACAGGTCGATCTCATCCTACTTGATGTCTATATGCCTGATGAGCTCGGCACAAATTTGCTGCCGCTTTTAAGAGAACGCTGTCCAGAAGTAGATGTGATCATTATCACGGCTGCAACGGAAACGACGCTTTTAAGAGATGCGCTTCATTACGGAGTTGTTCATTATTTAATTAAACCGGTGACCGCACAAAAGTTTGCACAAGTCTTAACCGAATATAAAGAAAAGAAGGACATCATCAATTCAAAGAATGAAGTCAATCAGACGATGATTGATCTGTTTTTTGGGCAACTGCAAGAAGAGCCAAAACAAAAGGATGACAGAGACTTGCCTACAGGCATCAATTCATTGACTTTGGATAAAGTGAAAACATTGATGGCATCAGAGAATAGCGGAATTACAGCAGAGGAACTCGGAGAAAAGATGGGCGCATCACGTACAACAGCGAGACGGTACGTAGAGTATCTTGTGACAACAGGGGAATGCCGGGCAGAGCTTGCATACGGAATCATTGGCAGACCTGAACGAAAATATTATCCTGCCAAACAAACGGAGTCATAAAAGATGAAAAAAGGAATACTCTTTGTCATCGTGCTCTGTCTTTGTATCACGCTTACCTTTAATGAAAAAGAGGCCGGAGATTCTATCCTTCAGCAAAGCTCCTTATATATTGTGGTGTCGGGTGTACCAGAGGGAGGATTTGACCAAACGGCTCAGGTGATGAAATCAGTGCTTGAACAAGAAAAGCTGGTGCAGCGGCCAGTGAATATCCTTTATCAAAGAGGCGGGACCGTGGATAAAGGATGGACATATATGATGGAGCGGGATGCCAACTATATCAGTTTAAATTCAAGCTTATTGCTAAGCCGTAATTTGCTTGGTAGCAGTAATGTGACAATGAATGATGTGACACCACTCGCGATCCTTGCAGAAGAGTGGCAGGTCGTCGCAGTTCCTGCGGATTCTCCTTTCTCAAATGGGAAGGAGCTATTAAACACGTTAAAGAAGAAACCGGATTCCTTAAAAATTGGATTTGCCCCAGACTTCGGAAATGATGATCAAATCTCATTCGCACGGGCAGCTGAAATGGCAGGGATTGATCCATATCGCATTCAATTTTTGAAATTTGACAGTGCAGATGATTTATTTCAGGCGCTCATCGATCATGAGGTGGATGCAGCAACGACCACCTTTACAGAGGTTCGTCATGATTATGAAAAAAAGAGGCTGAAGCTCGTTGCGACTACAACGAATCAGCGTTTAGAGGGCTTTAACGATGTGCCGACTTGGAAAGAACAAGGCATTCCGCTCATCTTTTCTCATTGGCGGGGTGTAATGGGCTCAAAACAAATGAGTCAGCATGACATTCGTGAATGGGATCAGCTCCTTCAAAAAATGACTCAAACGAAGTCATGGAAAAATCAATTAAAGCAAAAAGGCTGGACAGGTCGTTATATGAACAGCAAAGAGGCAAAGATTTTTATGGAAGATCAATTGAGGCGATATGAGCAATTGATACAAGGAGAACAAGCGGTCGAGTGAGACCGCTTCCAGCGCGTAGACAAACCCTCGCATTCGGTGTCAGTCCTGCGTGCCGGTGCTCACGAATCTCACATTCGCTCTGCTCCGGTACTCGTCCTTCCTAGACTGCAAAGGTTTTCTATCACGCTGAAAAGAAGACAAAGGGCTAAAATAAAAATCATTTTAGCCCTTTGTCAACAATCTACAAGCGGTCGAATGAGATCGCTTTTTTTCATGCAATCAAAAAACAATGGTTGAACAAAATGAACAAAAAGCATTTATCGACCGAAAAAGAATTAAAATTCATAATATTTACTTCAATTTCAACGTCATATATGATGACTGAAAGGGTTGGAAATGGGATTCCAATAAATTAATGAAAGCGTATACAATATAAGGGGTGAACAACATGTTAGCGATCTTAGGATTTCTTATGATGATAGTATTTATGGTGTTGATTATGACGAAGCGTATGTCTGTTTTAACGGCATTGGTATTAACACCGATTGCATTTGCTCTTATTGCAGGTTTTCATTTTACTGAAATTTCAGACATGATTGTCAAAGGTGTGCAGCAAGTCGCACCGACAGCGGTCATGATCATGTTTGCGATTTTGTACTTTGGCATTATGATAGATGCGGGATTATTTGACCCGATGGTAGCGAAAATTTTAAAAATCGTTAAAGGCGATCCATTAAAAATTGTTGTCGGAACAGCAGTCCTGACGATGCTTGTGGCACTTGATGGTGATGGGACAACGACGTACATGATTACAACAACAGCGATGCTTCCTTTGTTTACGCTGCTTGGCATTCGTCCGATTATTTTAGCGGGAATTGCTGGAGTTGGTATGGGGATAATGAATACGATTCCATGGGGAGGAGCCACACCTAGAGCGGCGAGTGCACTTGGCGTCGACCCTTCCCTTTTATTTGGCCCGATGATTCCAGTCATTGGCGCAGGGGTTTTGAGTATGATTGTTGTGGCATACTTTCTTGGAAAAGCCGAAAGAAAACGTCTCGGTGTCATTGAACTCGATCAACCGATTCATGCAAATGAAATGGCAGCAGCCCTGCAAGATGACATCAAACGACCGAAGCTTTGGTGGTTTAACCTAACACTTACCTTGTTATTGGTGCTGCTTCTTGTATCAGGAAAAGTCAGCTTAACTGTTTTATTTGTTCTTGCATTCTGCGTCGCAATTATCGTGAACTATCCGAACTTGGACCAGCAGCGTGAGCGAATTGCAGCTCACTCAACAAACGTCTTAGCCATTGCGTCAATGATTTTTGCGGCAGGTGTTTTTACAGGTATTTTAACTGGAACGAAAATGGTTGATGAAATGGCGATTTCGATTGTCTCTGCGATTCCAGAGCAGCTTGGCGGCTTTATTCCAGTGATTGTTGCATTAACAAGCGGGATCTTTACTTTCTTTATGCCGAATGATGCATACTTTTATGGTGTACTGCCGATCCTATCAGAAACAGCGGCAGCTTACGGTGTCGATAAAATTGAGATTGCCAGAGCCTCAATTATTGGTCAGCCGATTCATATGTTAAGTCCACTTGTTCCATCGACTCATTTACTTGTTGGACTTGTAGGTGTATCACTGGATCAGCATCAGAAATTTGGGATGAAATGGGCTGTACTTGCAGTCGTCGCTATGACCGTCGTGGCGGTTCTCATCGGAGCCATTTCCATCTGGTAGATAAAAGAGTGTCTGCTGCACAAGCAGGCACTTTTTTTAGGTCATATTGCCGAGCAGGCTCCATTCAATTGTCCTAGACAAAGACATGCCTGTTCCTCCAAAAGATATATTTCTGAAAAATGCTGACACTTTTACTGTTTTTTTCTTTATAATGCAAATCAACGAAGGGAGAGGATAGCATGTCCAAACGAAAAGGTACGATTCTTTTTGCTGCTTTATGCCTCATAGCAGGAAGTTTGTCGATGGTGACCCCAGCTTCAGCTTATGCCAAAACCCCTTATTATGGAAAGAGTTACGAACAGCCAGCCTCAGTGAAAAAGCTGTACCCTGAGCCTGACGAGACGTTTGATACCCCTGCCTTTCAGAAAAAAGGAGAAGCATTTACGACACAAGAAGAGCTTCAAGCATTCTTACGAGACATAGTCCGCAAAAGTCCTTACGCCACGCAGAAACAGATTGGAACATCCATTGAAGGCAGGTCCATCTCGGCCCTGTATTTTACAAAGGATCGCCGCATCACTCCACTTTCAAAAAAGCCAACAATCTGGCTCCAAGCGCAAATACACGGAAATGAACCAGCCTCTGGTGAATCTGCTCTCGTCATTGCAAAACGATTAGCAGGTGAAGAAGGAGAGCGTATACTCAATCATGTCAATATCATCATTGTCCCAAGAATCAATCCTGATGGTTCTTATGCTTTTGACCGCAGACTGACAAATGGATTGGATGGAAACCGTGATCATATGACATTAGAATCTCCAGAACTGACAGCTCTCCATCAAGAATTTAATCGGTACGCACCAGAAGTGGTCATTGATGCTCATGAATACGATGTAGGTCAAAAGCAGTTTGAAGATATCGGCTCATCAGGCGCCCTCAAATATCATGATTTGCTTATCTTATCAGGGAAGAATTTAAACATTCCTGAAAGCATCAGGCTGACGTCAAATGAATTATATGTCAACGGAGTTCGTGAAACGCTGACGGATCAAGGGTTTTCTAACGATTTGTATTATACAAACACAAGAGGAGAGGATGGCAAGATCGACATCTATGAAGGCGGAACAGATGCGCGAATTGGCCGAAATGCCTTTGCACTCTCGCCAGCCTTGTCATTTCTAGTAGAAAGCAGAGGGATTGGAATAGGAAGGGAGGACTTTGTCCGCCGTGTTGCAGCACAAGTCACGACTCATGAAAAAATCATTGAGACCACAGTGAATCATGCTAAACAGATCAAGCATCAAATGGTAACGGAGCGGTTGAAGCTTGTGGAAAAAGGTCTTCATCCAAATGATGACGATCAAGTCGTCATTCAAGATGCTTTCAAATCACCTGTTGATGACACGCTGGAAATGGTTGATATTGAGAAAGGACAGACCACCAATGTTCCTGTACGCTTTCATAGTGCGAGCGATGCTGTTCCAGTTTTGACAAGAGAACGGCCGACAGCATATCTCATTCTTCCGGGTCATGAAGGAGTAGAAAGGAAACTCAGAACACTAGGACTAAAAAGTGTCACATTGCCGGTTGGCATGAAGGTGCCGGTACAAGCCTACAAGGTGACAAAACGAGAGGAAAAGAGCAAAACGGATATTCAACTTAAGACGGAAATGATTGAAAAGAAACGTCAGCTGCCAAAAGGAACGAAGGTATATGTCACGGCACAGCCGCAAACCAACATGCTGTCACTTGCCCTTGAACCAGAATCAAAGGACAGCTATATGTCGTCAGGTTTTATTGCTTCAAAAGCAGGGGATGAACTGCCAGTCTATCGTTACTTGCTTCCTCAAAAGACGTTAGGCATTCAATAAAAAAGGGCTAAAATGATTTAGCCCTTTGTCTACACGCTGAAGCGGCACAGTGCGTGCCGCTTTTTTTATTTTCGTCCAGCTCTTATTTCATCTGTCATGCCTTCATATGGTGCTTCTGCGATAATGGTTTCATCATTCACACCCGCATGATGGATATACGTAATGTCCGCAAATTCTGGGACAACATATTTCGGATAGGTTTCGTATTTTTCACGAGATTCTTTCATGAGGTCGATATAGTCATTTTGATAGCAAACAGTGATATCTGGACGTTCATGCACCCATTTTGGGAAGAAGATGACGCCATGCATGCGTTTTTCTTCAGGCATAAAGTTCAGAGAGACGTCTGTTCCAGTTGGTTCTGTCCAGGAGACTTTGTATACGCCCTTTGTCAGCTTGACAATATTTACTTCTTGATCACGGACCCAGCGTCCTCCAACCATTCCGCTGTGAATGCGGTAATCAATGGTGTGATCGTTTTTGATGTAAATCTCATATTCCCAGCCATTTTCATACGTATAAATCATATGAAGCCCAACGAATTGATCCATGTCGATTCCTTCTTTCATTAGAATGATGTTGTTTCAAACATGTCGTGATTTACATGTTTATTTTAAAGTCTATGGTATACTATTGTCAAAGAATAAGCGCTGGAGGCACATCCATGAGAGTATTGAAATATGCCATTCTTGGCTTACTAGATCAGCGTGAGCTGACGGGATATGATATCACGAAACATTTTAAGGATTCCCTTGGACAGTTTTGGAGTGCGAAGCACAGCCAGATTTACCCTGAGCTGAAGCGTCTCACAGAGGAAGGGTTTATTGAATTTGATATTCGCATACAAGGAAAAAAGCTGGAGAAGAAGGTCTATCAAATCACAGCGGCAGGAAAAGAAGAATTGCGTCAGTGGTTAAGAATAAAAGACCCGATTCCGGAAACAACAAAGGATGAATTCATGCTTAAAACATTTTTCATCTCCTCCATGAACAAAAAAGAAGCGGCTGACCTGTTTACACATCAACTGCTAGAACGCACCAAGAAAGTAGACATGCTAGAACAGAAACTGCATGCTTTAACGGAGGAAGACCCTTCTGCTGAATCGCTGCATTCGGCGCAATTTGGGCATTACTTAGTGCTGACAAGGGCAATTGAAAGAGAAAAAGGCTATGTCCGCTGGCTCCAAAAGACCCTTAAGCGTATGGATTCATCTGCTGTCTAAGGACAATGGTCGGATGATATGATAAAAAATGGTTTGAAACGAGTGAATTTATTAATAGAAACGGCTACAATGGATATATTCGTATTAAAGTGAGGCGAGTATGTTTGAGTAATCAAGAAGCGTTGTGGCATGAGGCAGAAGCTTTTATTTCTGTATGCTATGAAGAATTAAGCAAGTCAAATGAAGAGAAAGCAGCACGTCTGCATGAAATAAAAAAAGAAATCGAGTCTGAAGGTATTTATACTCATACACGAGAGGAACTAGCGCACGGGGCGAAAATGGCATGGCGCAATAGTAACCGCTGCATTGGCCGTTTGTTTTGGTCGACCCTGCATGTGCATGACTGCCGGCATGTCAAGACAGAGGATGAGGTGAAAGAGGCACTCTTTCATCATATTGAGTATGCGACGAATGGCGGAAAAATCAAACCGTCCATCACGATCTTCCCCCCAGAGAAAAACAGGCAGAAGGAAGTTGTTATATATAATCATCAGCTCGTTCGTTATGCAGGCTATGAGACGGAATATGGCATCATCGGTGACGAAGCATCTCTTGAATTAACAAAGTTATGTGAAGCTCATGGTTGGAAAGGGGAAGGTACACATTTTGATATACTCCCTCTCATGTTTCAGCTAAAGGATCAGCCGCCTGTTCTGTTTGAGCTGCCGAAAGACATCGTCCAAGAAGTCGACATTACCCATCCTGAATATGAAGGGTTTCGTGATTTAGGACTGAAATGGTACGCGGTTCCGATTATTGCTGATATGAAATTAGAAATTGGCGGTATTCATTACAATGCTGCTCCGTTCAATGGTTGGTATATGGGCACAGAAATTGGCGCACGTAACCTAGCAGATGAAAACCGCTACAATATGCTGAAAAAAGTCGCTTCTATTTTAGGACTAGACACGACAAAGAATTCGTCCCTTTGGAAGGACAAAGCCATTGTCGAATTGAATGTGGCCGTCCTCCATTCTTATCGCGAAGCAGGGGTGACCATTGTCGATCACCATACAGCAGCACATCAATTCAAGCAGTTTGAAAAGCAGGAAGAAAAGGCTGACCGCAAGCTGACTGGTGACTGGACATGGCTGATTCCGCCAGTATCACCAGCTGCTACCCACATTTTCCACAAGCATTACGACAATACGATTGTGAAACCGAACTATTTTTATCAGGAAAAGCCCTATCATGAGACAGAAAAGCCTAGCGAGAGCTAGGTTTTTTTATGATCTTATTCGAAAATCCTTATAATGAGCTAACTCAGTGAGCGGCTCCATCTGCATATCTGTCACTTTGGAAAAAGGACTTCCTTTTCTGACAGTCTCTAAAAAGTCAGTCACCTCTTGCTGCTCACCCTCTATCTTTAACTCGACATGACCTTCATCTGTATTGCGCACCCAGCCTTTCATTCCACGATTCATGGCTTCTCCCTGAACAAAATAACGAAAGCCGACTCCTTGCACCCGTCCTTTTACAATGGCGTGATAATGAATCATGATTATCTCTCCTTTTTACTCATCGTACCATAGCCAGTATTGGGTCTTCACGCATCGACTTTGATTTGGTTGTCAAACGATGTAAAATATAATCAATGAGACAACCAAAGGAGATGGTGATCGTGGGACAGAAGAGATACGACATAGAAGGAATCCAAGTGGGACAACCTATCATCACCTATGCGAACGGAAAAGAAATCAAAACAGCCATCAACAAAAGGCGAATTCATGAGCCTGTGTATTTGAGCAAGGTCAATTTTGAGGGAGATGGTCAAGCAGATTTGGTTCATCATGGGGGCCATGATAAAGCGGTCTGCGTCTTTCCATACGATCATTATGCTTACTTTGAGCAATTTTTAGGGGTTCCGTTACAGGAAGCTGCGTTCGGTGAGAATGTGACAGTGCGCCAGCTAGTAGAGACGAATGTGCGTATTGGCGATGTGTTTCAGCTTGGAGAAGCACTTGTTGAGGTGAGCCAGCCAAGACAGCCGTGTGTGAAATTATCTCTTAAGCATGGCAACATGAAGCTTGTAAAGGAAGTGCAGCAAACAGGGTATACAGGCTTTTATTTACGTGTACTGAAAGAAGGCATTGTCCCGCCTGATGCATCGCTTGTACTAGTAGAAAAAGCGTCCCATCAGATTACGGTTCATGAAGTGAATGAAGTCAAATATCGTCAAACAAGTCCAAAACGGCTGAAAGCCGTTCTTGAAGTAGATGCCTTAGCAGATGTGGTGAGGAAATCATTAGAAAAACGAATTCAGCACATTTAAAAAAAGCCGTACATCATTTTAAGATGTACGGCTTTTCAGAGCTTATGAGCTGCGTTTCTTTTGCTCAAGTAGATTTGCAAGGAAATATGTTTTTAAGCTTTGAAGCTTTCTTCCTTCATGCTTGGTCACACCAAGCTTCTTTAATTCTGCGACATACCAGCCTTTGCTACCATAATGCATGATAGAAAACTCCTTTCAATTGAAACTGCCTGCATTGTAACACCTTAAAAAATGACGTGAAAAGTGTGCAGGTGTCAAGAAATGAAAACTGATTCTATCTGCCTATGATCCATGTATATGCTGGAAATCATGATTTATGAATTTGGCGGGTTGAGGGTCACGAGGATCATGCCGACCGTCATGATCATGATGATAACACCAAGATATGTCATCATGGATTGTTTTTTCTTAATACCTACAACCGTTAAGATAATACTTTCGATGAAAAAGATAACACCTATGATGATAAACCACATATCAAATAAGACCCCTTTCGCATATCTTTGCCTATTTTACCACAGGCATTTTTGTTTAGTCGTGACAGATTCGTGAAACGGATACTAAAAAACCCCCTCCATTCAAAGGAGAGGATCGATTGTTTAAAGCTTTGTTAAAATAATCGGTTCATCTTTGGTAATCACAATGGTATGTTCAATCTGTGCGACTAGACTTTTATCTGGTGTTTTAAATGTCCAGCCGTCATCAGCCTGATAAATTGATTCAGCATTTGTTGAAATGAAAGGTTCGAAGGCAATAACCGTCCCATTCTTAAACAAAGCATTATCGAATGGGTCATAGTAATTTAAAATATGGTTGGGTGCTTCATGCAGACTTTTCCCAATCCCGTGTCCTGTCAGGTTTTTAATGACGGTAAACCCTTTTTCTTTAGCCGTATTGTAGACCGCACGGCCAATTTGGTTTTGTCTTTTACCGGCTTTTGCATGCTTTAATCCTTCAAGGAACGCATCCTCCGCACACTGGCATAATGCTTCAAGACGAGCATCACCTGACCCTAAAACAAATGAAATGCCCGTATCGGAATAATATCCGTCAAGCTCTGCTGAAATATCAATGTTCACGAGGTCGCCCTCTTGTAAAATGGTTTTTTCACTTGGGATACCATGTGCAACTTCATCGTTTACACTGATACAAGTCGTACCAGGGAAATCGTATTCCTTTTCAGGCGCTGAATTCGCTCCATGCTCTTCTAATATTTTTTTTCCAATCAAATCTAATTCTTTTGTAGTCATGCCTGGTTTCGCTTGGCTTTTCATTTCTTCTCTTGCCAAAGCGACAATTCGGCCGACCTTTTTTAAGGCTTCTAACTCATGATCATGTTTGACAATCACTGTTCATTCCCGCTTTCTATAACTTCATTCTATTCAATAGCTTACCACATTTTACGCAAAAAGAGTAAAGAGCGGAATCTAAAAGCATGTGGACAAATTGGTATAGATAACTAGATGTGCATATGATATATTTTTTATGAACATCATGAACGATTTGGTCATGATGATGACAAAGGGGGGAGAAATCAGATGGTATTTCAGTTTTTTCAAAAGCTAGGGAAATCATTTATGCTTCCAATCGCTGTACTTCCAGCAGCAGGAATTATATTGGCCTTAGGGCGGGAGGATGTCTTCAATATCCCGTTTGTTTATGCGGCAGGGAATGCAATCTTTGCGAATTTGGCTTTAATTTTTGCGATGGGTGTAGCGATTGGTATTTCAAAGGATGGGAACGGAGCAGCGGCATTATCAGGTGCGATCTCTTATTTTATTTTGTCAGCAGGTACAACGTCAATTAACTCAACGAACAATATGGGGGTATTGGGCGGTATTTTATGCGGACTTTTAGCAGGATATGTTTATAACAAATTTAAGGATACGAAACTGCCGGAATACTTAGGTTTCTTTAGCGGAAGGCGGCTTGTTCCTATTATGACCGCACTTTTCACCATTCTATTAGCAGCCGTTTTCGGATATGTATGGCCTCCGATTCAGGGTGTGATCAATGATTTAGGGGAATGGATTTTAAGCCTTGGGGCAACGGGTGCAGGGCTGTTTGGTTTCTTTAACCGATTGCTGATTCCATTAGGACTTCACCATGTATTAAATAATTTATTTTGGTTTCAATTCGGGGAATTCAGCGGGGTAACAGGGGATTTAGCGCGATTCTTTAAAGGAGATCCAAGCGCTGGAGTCTTTATGACCGGATTCTTCCCAGTGATGATGTTTGGTCTGCCAGCGGCATGTCTCGCCATGGTTGTGACGGCAAAGCCTGAGAAACGAAAAGCAACAGCTGGTTTGATGATTGGGATGGCGCTTACATCATTTATTACAGGGATCACAGAACCAATTGAGTTTTCATTTATGTTTTTATCTCCACTTTTATATGGTGTCCATGCTGTCTTAACGGGTCTTTCGCTCTTTATTGTGAACACTCTCGGGATTCATAGCGGCTTTGCCTTTTCAGCAGGTGCCATTGATTATGTTTTAAGCTTCGGCATTGCGCAAAAACCGGTTCTGCTCCTTATAGTAGGAGTCATTTATGGTGTGGTGTACTTTGTCGTTTTCTATTTCCTCATTAAACTATTCAAGCTAAAAACACCAGGCAGGGAAGATGATGACATTGAAGATATCGCAGCGGATGATACGGTGCCGGCAAGAGGAGCGGGTATGCTCGTAGAGGGACTTGGCGGCAAAGACAATATCACCACCATTGATCATTGTGCGACGCGCCTTCGCTTAACAGTAGAGGATACCAATTTATTAAATGAAGGTACATTGAAAAAAGCAGGTGCCAAAGGGGTACTGACCTCAGGGAAAACTTCCGTACAAATCATCATTGGAACGAATGTAGAATTTGTCGCAGATGATCTCCGCAAGGAAGTCGATCGAGATTAAAAAAAAGCGTTCAGCCAGGTCAAATGGGCTGAACGTTTTTTTGTTTGCGCTGTTCAATGACTAGCACAATACTGATGACAACGAGTAAGAACCATGAACTAATTTTCCCTAGATGAACAATGGACCAAGCGTGCTGCTGATTCGGATATTGCCATGCTCCTAAAAAGGTGGTGACATTTTCGGCAACCCAAATGAAAAAGCCAATCAGGAGAAATGAAACAACAAGCGGCATGCGAAAGGTAGACGAACCAACTTGAAACGAAACGGCTGTTTTTCGAAATACAACAACAAGCAGCAATGTCAGCCACCACCTGAAATCATAGAGCCAGTGATGTGTAAAGAAATTAAGATAAATGCACAAACTGATTCCAATTGAAAGAAATGGATGAGGCCAAGCGGTCAATGTTACATGCAGTCGTGAAAATGCCTGATAAATATAACTAGCCACACTCGCATACATAAAGCCGCTATACAGAGGCACCCCAAATATTTTTGTATAAGCTTCTTCGGGATAGGACCAAGAGCCCATATGTACTTTATAGATTTCTAAAGCAATTCCTATGAGATGAAATAGACAAATGACCTTTAGCTCAGTCCAAGTCTCCAGCCGCAGCGCCAGCATCAGAATCTGAGCCATGAGACAAAGCAGTAGAATAAAATCATACCGGTGAAGAAAAGGAATAGACACCGTCTTTGATAGGGCAAGCGTCGTGAAGATCATGACGGGAAATAGACATGAGATGGCCTGTAAATAACCAAAATGGAATAATGTTTTCATATAAAATGAAACCCCTTTACACTGTCTGAAATGACTTAGACGGATTTAGCAAGGGAAAAGTTTACCTCAATTAGATATTCATGAACAATTTGTGAATATATATGTAGAAAGGATCACAAATGAGAGATTAGGTAGTATAATAAGATCATAAAGATAATGTGAAATATTTCACATAAATTAAAGGGAGGCATCATCATGTTTACAAAATTCTTACAAACGAATGTATGGGCAGCAGTTATCCTTTTGGCAGCAAGACTTTATATCGGCTGGACTTGGCTGACATCTGGTATTGGAAAATTAACAGGTGGATTCGATGCATCAGGGTATTTGCAATTTGCGATATCTGAACCTGTCGTCAAAGATGGTCATCTTGTGTATCCGTTCTATGTATGGTTTTTAGAAAATGTCGCTTTGCCAAATGCTGGATTATTTAGCACCATGGTCATGTGGGGAGAAATGTTAGTAGGTCTAGGATTAATTGTCGGATTATTCACAACAACAGCAGCCTTTTTTGGAAGCGTGATGAATGTCTCTTTCTTATTAGCTGGAACCGTCTCTGTTAACCCGCTTCTTCTTCTGATCGCGGTCTTCATCATGGCAGCGAAAGGAAATGCCGGAAAACTTGGTCTTGATTATGTAGCAGGTCCAGTCCTCAAACAAAAACTGAAAAGAAAGCCGCAGTTAGAAGTGGCATCATAATAAAGAAAAGCATCCTGAGTGAACGTTCAGGATGCTTTTTTATTTATGAATGTGCTCTCATCAGATTGATATGCAGAACGGCGAGCTCATGCTGTTTTATATCTGGATCATGCCCAACGATAAATTCGAGCTCATAATCACCGGTTCGATAGACATATTTTTTCTCTTTTGTTTGCGGGATGGTACTCACTGAATCTGCTGGCCCAAGCTGTTTTTTTAATAGCGAAGGGGTCATTCCGCCGATATTCGTTTCTTTTTCTACATTCGTTCCGAAATAACGGATTTCGTCAATTTTGCCTTTTGTATCATAGTGAAAAGCAAATCCAGAATTCCCCATTTCGGCATGATATACATCAAAGCTGCTTTGACCTGTTTCTGGGTATGGATTTCCGAGCTGATGATGAACGTCTTTTTTGGTTTGAACGCCTATTTTGAGTCCTTTTGCATAGTAAGGCATTTGTCCTTTATGTGCCAGTTGATAAATGCTGTTAAGCGCAGATTTCGGACCTTGGAGAACGGATTGTTCTGCTGCTGTTTTGGATAGGGAGTGTGCTGAAACCGCAGGGCTGAAACCGAATAGGGCGGACGAAGCAAGTGAGGCAGTTACGACAAAAGCTGCTGTTTTCTTCATGATAAATCCCTCCTTCTTCTTCTATACCCGGCACAATAACGATCAAACGTGAAAAGAACCAGCTGATCAAGGATCGGCTGGTTCTTAAATTGAGAAAGTTATTTTGAAGAAGAGCTGGATTCATCTTTGGCGGAAGAGGAATCTTCTTCATCCTGTACTTTCTTTGTATAGTCATAATCGTTGCGTTCGATTGGTGTAAAGCCTTTAGGCTTGTAGAAACGGAGTAAATCTTCGGTGACAATCTTATCAGAAGTCTCCAGCATCTTTTTCACCGTTTCATTTTCTTGTGATGCCTTGTCAGTCGGCTCGATCTTCTCGCCTGTTTTGTTGCTGTAATAGTTATTGCCTACTTTTGTGTAGTCCTTAGACACGAAGTCACCGTTTCTAAATGGCACAAGCTCTTTGAAGTTCTTCGATAAGATATCAGAACCAGACATTAAATAGTTCTTCGTATCATCGCCGAGCAGGTGCAGAAGGGTTGGTGCGACATCAACTTCACCAGAGTATTTATGAATCTGTCCACCTTTCACGCCAGGCACATGGATAAAGAGCGGCACACGCATAAGCTGAGCATTTTCATAATCTCCAATTTTTTGTCCTGTCACTTTTTCCATTGCTTCATTATGGTTTTCAGAAATGCCGTAATGATCTCCGTACATAATGACGACTGTATTGTCATAGAGACCTGACTTTTTCAAGTCGTTGAAGAACTGTTCAATGGCTTCATCTAAATAATGAGCCGATTGGAAGTAGTTATCGACGACAGAGTCTCCAAAGTCACCAGGTTCGAAATCGGTATCACCTTCATCCATTCCAAATGGGAAATGGTTGGAGAGCGTAATGAATTTCGAATAAAACGGCTGCTTCATGCTTTTAAGAATGGGCATAGATTCTTTGAAGAACGGTTTGTCTTTCAGCCCATAGTTCTTCGTATCTTGCTCATTCATATCGTAGTACTCAGAATCGTAAAATCTGTCATATCCAAACGACTTAAACATTTCATTACGGTTCCAGAAGGTTTTCGTATTGCCGTGGAATTCTGCTGACATGTATTGATCCTTCTTCAGAATACCAGGAAGTGCTTGATATGTGTTTTGCGCTTTGTTAATAAAAACAGAGCCCTGTGATAATGGGAACAGCCCAGTATCCATCATAAATTCAGCATCAGATGTCTTTCCTTGTCCTGTTTGATGGAAGAAGTTATCAAAGTAAAACGTTTTGTTATCATGAGCAAGTGAATTAAGGAATGGCGTTACTTCTTTTCCATTCACTTTATAATCAATGACGAAGTTTTGCAGAGATTCAAGAGAAATTGTAATGACGTTCATGCCTTTTGCTTTCCCATAATATGCAGGGTTTGGATCAGCACTGTTCGCCTTTAAATAATTCTCTACATCTGTTACGTCATTTGAATTTGCCAGAGCACGCTGGCTGTTTGATTTCACATTTTGAATGGCATCAAACACAGTAAAGTTATAAGCACCCAAATATTTGACTAAATAATTGCGGTCGAACGATCTTGATAAAAGCTCTGGACGATCAATCTCTGCAGCGACTAAGTTGACTACAAAGATCACAGCAGAGGACACAAGGACGAGTCTAAACGATTTTGACTTTTGAACAGGTACAGTCGCTGTACTTGTTTGCTGCTGCCTTTTCATGCGGACTGCGAGTACGATCAAAATGATTGTATCGATAAAGTAAAACACATCAGTCCAACGCATGAGTGAAAATGCACTATCACCTAATTGTCCGCCATTCGTTCCCGCCTGCATCACTGTAGGCAGCGTGATAAAGTCATTGAAGAATCGATAGTACACGATGTTTGCGTAAAGTAAAAAAGACATGAAAAAGTGAATCACAATGATAGCGGCAGGCTGCCATTTTTTCTTGAACAATAAACCAAAGCCAAGAAAGAACAAGCTGGAGCTAATAGGATTCACGAAAAGCAAAATATGCTGAAGCACATTTGATATACCAAGTTTAAATTCAATTAAATACGCTGAATATGTTTTGAGCCACAGTAAGATGGCTGCAATCACAAAGAAGCCGAGACCTCTTTTTTGAATAAATGTTTTCATATAAACACTCCTTTTCTCCGATACACGGAAGAGGCGGAACGAAAGAAAACGAACCATTAGAATATACCACGAAATACGTAAATAGAAAAGTCGTAACCTGTGAAGAACGTCAGCGGCCTGTCCGAGCACTAAAAGGAGAGAAAACGAAAATATAAGGACATCAAAAACTTTTTGTGAAAATCAACCTAATATTGACAGAAAATTCTGTAATTTCCCAGTTGTTATATCAATAAAACAGGTAAAAAGACACAAGTCTAAAGAATTAATTTGATTTCTGTAATGGCCATTTAGAGAGTATTTCCAGTGTTTATTCATGTTTATGAAGATAAAGTGAGAAAAATGAGCATTGAAATGGAAAAAACGAATGGATAAAAATTCCTCTTTATTGATATATTAATATATCTTTTGTTTCGTGAGCATAATCATTTTTATATGTTTTTTAAGGGTTTTATTTCTTTTAAATTGTGAACAAATTATCTAAATATACTTAAGTGAACATTCGAGACTATAAACTTTTGAATGGGGGTCGATATAGACAGTGACAGGAAATCTTCCATTGAAAGGATTGATAGTATATGACTGTACGAGCAGAGAACCTCGTTCAGAACTGGTTTCCGAGTGAGGACGGAAATGCAGAAGAGCGTAAAGAACTCATCAAATTAATGGAGCAGATCATTTCAGGGGTTGATCACCTAAAAGATCCAAACCGTGCACACCTAAAAGGTGAAAAGAATCGTGGGGAGGATTTTTACAAAAGGCTCACTGAAACAAGTCAAATTCCGGTGAACGGCCAGCAAGCGGAACTTGTAAATGAAGAATTACTGAAGCTTTTACATAACCATCCATACCACACAAAGTATTTCTTCACGAACATTTTGCCAATGGCAAGTACACCAGGAATTCTAGGCATGCTGACAGCAATGCTGGTAAATGGAAACAACCTATGGGATGTTTATGGACCAGCGGGTGCAGAAGCTGAGGTCAGAGTGGTCTCAATGATGTCTAAGCTCATCGGATATGATCCAAGTGTGAGCGGGGGATACACAACATGGGGAGGTCAGGGAGCCATTTTCTCAGGACTACGTTTAGCGGTTGCAAAAGCTGCACCGGAGTCATTGCGAAAAGGTGTTCCGCAAAATCTTTATGCGTTTTGTTCTGATGCTGCACATTACAGCTTATTTAAGTCAATGGAAGCAACAGGACTTGGCACAGACAACTTGATCAGAATTAAGACAAATAAAGATCATTCAATGGATATGGAAGATTTGCGTTGTCAAATGGAACGTGTTGCACAGGATGGCGGAATTCCCGTTTATATTGTGGCAACAACTGGTACAACAGATGCCATTGCAATTGATGATGTAAAAGGGGTACGTGAAACAGCAGAAGCTATAGCTGAGAAGTATGGTCTAAAGGTGCCGCATATTCATGCGGATTCAGCGCTAGGCGGATTCTTTGCTTTCTTTAATGAGTATGATGTATTTGAAAACCCGCTGCAATTCTCAGACGGTGTTCTTCGTATGCTAAAAGAAATCAAAGCGAAATTTCAGCATCTTTCTCTTGCAGACTCGATGTGCTTTGATTTTCAAAAGCTCGGTCAAACACCATACACATCTAGTTTATTCTTAGTGAAAAACGCTGCTGACTTAAAGCGTTTAGACTTGGAAGAACAAGAGACACCATATGTTGGACATAGAGGCTACGGCGAATACCATACGGGTTATACACTAGAATGCACAAGAATGGGAAGCTCAATCAGCATGCTGAGTGTGCTGTTAACGTTTGGAATTGAAGGCTACCAGCGCTTGCTCGGTCAATTCTTAGAAGTGAACCTAGCATTCAGAGAAACGCTTAGTCAAGAAATTCCGCAAGCCGAAGTCGTGAATGATGACAATGTAGGAATGGCTACATTATTTAGAATTTATCTAGACGGCTCACCGCGCTTTCAAGAAGAGATTTCTGGCGAAGCGACTTCAATGGAAATTGAGCGGAACAATGAATTGAACAAAATGCTGTTTGAAAAGCTTGGAGAGAAAAGAGACGAGATGTTCTTTGGCGATACAACGAAGTTTTTACTTGTCCATTCAAAAGAAGATCAAGAATTCTATCTAAGTGTTAGTAAGTTTTTTGTTATCTCACCTTATACGTTACCAGAGCATATCCCTCATATCGTATCTTATTTAAAAGATGTGATTGCATCTGTTTGTGAACAATTTGAACATGTATATGCTTAAATCAAATCTGAGAGTGGAGATGTAGGAAAAATGGCGAAACAAAGGAAATTTGGAGGATACACAGTATCCTCTAAAATCATGTCAGTCGTTGTCGTAACATTACTCGCAACTGTTGCATTATTCGTTCTAACATTTTATCTAGTCAGCCAAGATTTATCATCCCAGTTATTAAAGCAATTTGATTATCGATTAACAGCAGATATCGATACAGCGAAAAAAGAAATCGATAATATGGATGGAAACGTTCTTGCTATTAGCGGGAAGGATGATCCGCTTTATGTAGGGATTAAAAAGAAATTCACGGAGCTTCAAGAAGATCATACGCTTGAGAACTTATACGTGTTATCTAATAAAGGCGGTAAAGAAAGAATTATTGTTTTAACTGGGGAAGACAATGATTTTGATCAAGACTACGCTTTTTCAGATGAGATGAAACAAGCTCTTTCTGAGGATAAAATGGTCAAAAGTGATATTTACAAAGATTCGTTTGGCACACATAAATCAGTCTTTTTGCCAATCAAAGATTCGGGCGGTGAGCTGACAGGAATTTTAGGGATTGATTTAGACGCGTCAGTTGTTCCAGCCACAACGAAGAAGCTGACAATCTACATTACAGTTGCATCTGCTATTGTGCTTATCGGCGGACTGTTCTTCTCCTTTATTATGGGTAGAAGAATTGCGAGACCAGCACGTTCATTGATGGAATCAGCGAACCGAATTGCTGACGGTGATTTAACGGGAATGGTAGAGGTTCAAAGTAAAGACGAAATCGGCCAACTAGCCGCCTCTTTCCAAAAGATGCAGGGACGGATCAAAGAGCTTATTGCGAAAATCTCACATTCATCTAGTGAAGTGTCGAAAATGTCTTCACAGCTTCGCACTGTGACGAATGAATCAAGTCAAAGTGCGCAGCAAGTGTCAGAAGCCATGACGAATATGAGTGAAGGAATCAACGATTCTGTTGCAAATATTACGGATTGCACGACATCCGTGGCAGAAATTGATACTCAAATCGAAGGCGTCACAAAAGAAGTAGATGAAATGAAATCAGTTTCATCAGATGTACAAGAGCAGTCAGAATCTGGTCAAAAACTAGTGCAGCATGTGCTTGAGCATCTCAATATGTTACATGACAAGATGACGAACTCAAAGCAGGCAGCAGAAGAATTACAATCACATTCAACGGAGATTGAAAGTGTCATCTCCATTATTACCGATATTTCAGCGCAAACGAATTTGCTTGCACTGAATGCTTCAATTGAGGCGGCACGTGTTGGGGAAGAAGGAAAAGGATTTGCTGTTGTGGCAGATGAGGTGCGCAAGTTAGCTGAGCAATCAGCGGATGCGGCTAAAACTGTTTCAGACCTCGTCATCGGCACACAGGAAAACAGCCAGCGTGTCCTTGAAAGTGTAGAGGAAAGCAGTAAAGCAGTGGAAGAAGGGCGTCAGCAAATGGAAGGCACGTCACAGAACTTCGCTGGTATTTACGACGGAGTGTCTCAATTTGCAAGCAGAACGAACAATCTGCTCCAATCCATCAAGCAGGTTGAACGTGCATATCAAACGATATCGACATCGATTGAACAAATTTCTGTTGTATCAGAAGAGCATGCAGCCAGTTCTCAAGAAGTGGCAGCAGCAACAGAACAGCAAAGTGCTGGCATGCAGCAAATTTCAAGTGCGATTGAACAGCTCTCTGACATGTCAGAGGACTTAGCGCATATGGTTTCAACCTTCAAAGTCGACAAGAAATAACGAAAAAGGGCTAAAATGATCTTTATTTTAGCCCTTTGTCTCTTTTTTCAGCGTAATAGGGGGTTTGTCTAGACGATGAAGCTGACTCTTGTGAGAGAGTCAGCTTTTTTGCTATGCTTAATCAAATACTTGCGGCGAAAGGAGAAACGCTATGGATTTTGCGCAGAGATTATCAGAAGAACGGATCAAAAAAGCGATGGATAACGGGGCTTTTGAAGGATTATCTGGCTTTGGGAAACCTCTGCCAAAAGATGACGCTGCTCATGTACCAGAAGAACTCAGAATGGGCTACCGCATCATGAAAAATGCCGGATATGCCGGGGAAGAAACAGTGCTGAAAAAAGAACTCATGACTGTCAAAGAGTTACTTCAATCGAGTATAGATGGAGAGGAAAGAAAGAAACTATCTCTCATCTGTGAAGAAAAACAGAAACGTCTCGATGAACTCACATCTAAGCGTCAAACGTTTGCCCGTCCAGCCTCCTCCTTTTACAAACACAAGGTCTACGAGAAATTAACAGAGCATAAAAAAAGATGATGACACGCTGCCTCTCTGAGCATATGGAGGGAGCTTTTTTTATGAAAGCGCTACATTTTATTGTTGACTACATGTATATACAAATATAAAATATGAATTGAACATGTATATACAAGTTTGTTGGTTCTTTTTTCTTATATAAAAAAACGATCTCGGAGGGGATAGCATGGCTGATTATCAGGCAGCGGCAGATCAGATTGTGAAAGCCATTGGTGGCAAAGAAAATATTGATCAAGCCACACATTGTGTCACAAGGCTGCGCTTTGTGCTAAAAGATGAAGGCAAGGTGGATGAGAAAGCGCTTGAACAAATTGAAGAAGTGAAGGGATCTTTCTCAGCAAACGGTCAGTATCAAGTTGTCATCGGCCAAGGGGTCGTCAATCGAGTATATGCAGAAATGGTGAAACAGACGGGAATTGGAGAAGCCACAAAAGAGGACGTCAAGCGTGCCTCTGATCAAAAATTGAATCCATTGCAGCGTGCTGTGAAAACGCTTGCGGATATTTTTATACCGATTCTTCCAGCGATCGTTACAGCTGGTTTATTAATGGGGATTAACAATATTTTAACAGCTCCTGATATTTTCTTCGATCAAAAATCGATTGTGGATGTGTATCCGGCATGGGCTGATTTAGCGAGCATGATCAATTTAATTGCAGGCACTGCCTTCACCTTCCTGCCAGCATTAATCGGCTGGTCAGCTGTAAAGAGGTTTGGAGGGAATCCGCTTTTAGGGATGGTCCTTGGTCTGATGCTCGTACATCCAGACTTGTTAAATGCGTGGGGCTATGGAGCAGCTGAGAAGACCGGAGACATTCCTGTCTGGAATTTGTTTGGCCTTGAAGTGCAGAAGGTAGGCTATCAAGGGCAGGTTCTTCCAATACTCGTTGCCTCCTATTTACTTGCTAAGCTGGAATTATTTATTACAAAAAGGACACCTGAAAGTATTCAACTGTTAGTTGTTGCACCGATTACGTTATTAGTCATTGGATTTTTATCATTTATCGTGATTGGACCTGTTACATTTGCGATCGGTAACATTTTAACATCTGGACTTGTAGCCGTATTCCAGCAATTCGCAGCACTTGGCGGTCTATTATATGGCGGACTGTATGCAGCGTTAGTGATTACAGGAATGCACCATACGTTCCTCGCGGTTGATATTCAATTGATTAACTCAAAGCTGCACGGCACGTTCCTATGGCCAATGCTTGCACTGTCCAACATTGCACAAGGATCAGCTGCACTTGCAATGATGTTTGTCTTAAAAGATGAAAAGCAAAAAGGTCTCTCACTGACATCAAGTATTTCTGCTTATTTAGGAATTACCGAACCGGCCATGTTTGGGGTCAACCTGCGCTATCGTTTCCCGTTTATTTTTGCACTGATTAGCTCAGGGTTAGCCGGTATGTTTATCGCCTCACAAGGGGTGCTGGCAAGCTCAGTTGGGGTTGGAGGCATTCCAGGAATCTTCTCGATTATCCCAAAATATTGGGGCGCATTTGCCGTAGGAATGGTGATTGTGCTGATTGTCCCGTTCATCGGTACTCTTTTATATGCAAAACTAAAAAAGAAGAAGGATTTATCACAAGAACTTAACTAGTGGTGGTGAAGGAAATTGAAGCAACAAACAAATGAACCGTGGTGGAAAAAAGCGGTGGTCTATCAAATTTATCCGAAGAGCTTTTTAGATACAACGGGGTCTGGTACAGGCGATATCAATGGCGTGACGAAAAAGCTTGATTATATCAAAAAGCTGGGGGCGGATTGTATTTGGCTCACACCAATGTATGAATCACCACAGCATGACAACGGCTATGATATTAGTGATTATACAAAAATCCATGACATGTACGGTACAATGGCTGATTTTGAGCACATGCTGAAGGAAGCGCATGAGCGGGGAATACGAGTCATCATGGATCTAGCAGTCAACCATACATCCATTTTTCATGAGTGGTTTCAAGCCTCACGTGGGTCAAAGGATAACCCTTATCGAGATTATTATATTTGGAAGGAGCCAAAAGCCGACGGTTCTCCGCCAAATGATTGGCAGTCGAAATTTGGCGGTCCAGCCTGGGAGCTAGACAAAGTAACAGGAGATTATTATCTTCATTTATATGATGTCACTCAGGCGGATCTCAATTGGGAGCATGATGAGGTGCGCAGGAAAGTATATGACATCATGCACTTTTGGTTTGAAAAAGGAATAGACGGATTTCGGCTGGATGTCATCAACAATATCTCAAAGGATCAACGCTTTTTAGATGATGCCGGTCAATCTGTGCAGGGTGACGGCCGCATGTACTATACGGACGGTCCGAGAATTCATGAATTTCTGCATGAAATGAACCAAGAGGTTTTTTCAAAATACGACAGTATGACAGTTGGAGAAATGTCTTCAACGAATATCGCAGACTGCATTCGATATACAAGACCTGATCGGCAGGAGCTGGATATGACGTTTAACTTCCATCATTTAAAAGTGGATTATCCAAATGGTGAAAAATGGGCGATCTCACCATTTGATTTTCAAGAATTGAAGTCAATTTTGGCTGATTGGCAGACGAAAATGCATGAGGGCGGCTGGAATGCACTGTTTTGGTGCAATCATGATCAGCCGCGTATCGTCTCAAGGTATGGTGATGATGACATGTATCACCAGAAATCAGCAAAGATGCTGGCGACCACGATTCATCTCATGCAAGGGACTCCGTATATTTATCAAGGTGAGGAAATTGGTATGAAAAATCCTCGGTTTGAGGACATTTCGTCTTACCGCGATATCGAATCACTCAATATGTACGAAGTCATGCTTGAAAAGGGGAAAACAAAAGAAGAAGCATTGGCGATTTTACAGGTCAAATCAAGAGATAATGCGAGAACGCCGATGCAGTGGACCTCTGAAAAGAATGCTGGTTTCTCAAAAGGAACTCCTTGGATTGAGCCAGCCAATAACGACATTTCGGTCGAAGCGTCATTAAAAGACCAGACGTCCATTTTCTATCATTATCAAGCCCTTTGCAGGCTGCGTAAAGAACTTGATGTGATCACATATGGCAGCTTCACCTTACTCTTAGCAGAAGATCCAAAGATTTTTGCTTATGTTAGAGAACACAAGGATGAGAAGCTCCTCGTGATCAACCACTTTTATGCAGGGAAGGTGGACTTTACGCTTCCTGATGAGCTTGTGCAGGCTGCGAATGAGATGGAGCGAGAAGTCCTGTTATCCAATTATGAGGATGAGCCGGCAGATATCAAGGGATTTACGTTGCGTCCGTATGAGTCAATCGTTTATCATTTAACCAAACGCTAGAAAATGGGGCGGAGGGAAAATGAAAGAGAATAAGTTTCGAGTGATTTATGATCAACTCGCAAGACGAATTGAGCAAGGTGAATGGCAGGATAAAGGCATCCTCCCATCAGAGCATGAGCTTTCCATCATGTACGACACGTCCCGGGAGACGGTGAGAAAGGCATTAAATATTCTTGTGCAAAATGGCTATATCCAAAAAATCCGCGGGAAAGGCTCTGTATTGCTAAATCGGGAGAAAATGCAATTTCCTGTATCAGGTCTTGTCAGCTTTAAAGAGCTTTCCAAAACGCTTGGCCGAAAGACGGTCACAACCGTTCATGAATTTGGTTTAATCAAACCAGATCAGTATATTCAGTCTCAGCTGAAAATAAACGAACAGGCGGACGTCTGGAAAGTCATTCGATCTCGCAATATTAGCGGGGAAGAAGTGATATTAGATAAAGACTACTTTTTGCAAAAGTATGTGGACGTATTGTCTAAAGACATATGCGAAGGATCAATCTATGAGTATATTGAAGGCGAACTCGGTGTATCCATCAGCTATGCTCAAAAGGAATTTGTGGTAGAGCCATGTACAGAAGAGGACGCCAAGTATCTTGATTTGAACGGTTTCGACCATGTCGTAGTGGTCAAGAATTATGTATTCTTAGAGGATACAAGTCTATTTCAATACACAGAAAGCCGTCACCGGTTAGACCGCTTCAGGTTTGTTGACTTTGCCAGAAGAGAAAAATAGACAGGGTCTATGCTCTGTCTATTTCAGGTTTTAGGAACACGAGAAAAGAGCTGAGGCTATCATTTCAGGAGGAAATATGATTAGACTGAATCGACCACTAAAATTACGGGATTTAGAAATTTTTAGCGTGATGAAGGATCATCGAATCTTATGTTACGTCATCATTGAAGATACTCGAAAACCGTTTACGGAAGAAGATAGAAAATTAGACCCATTATGTTATATGGATGAAGAAGATATACAAGCGATTTTAAATGTGTTTCATATTTCAATTATTAACGATGAAAAGTTAAGTAAAGAGGATTTAACTCTTGTCCAATCGTACTTTGCTGAATTTGTGAATAATACGAACTTAACGAACTTCATTACGAGAGATTATGTTCAAGAGGATTTATATGCTGTCGATGATGAAGATGACATCACGTTTTTTAATAGAATGCTACGTCATATAGGATCAAATGATGTGAAAGAATTTGACGAGCGCAATTGGATTTATTTATCCCAAGATTGATGATAAAGGGCTAAAATGATCTTTATTTTAGCCCTTTGTCTTCCTTTCAGCGTGATAGAAAACCTTTGCAGGCCTGTCACCGAATGCGAGGGTTTGTCTACACGCTGAAAGGACAGAGCTTGATGCTCTGTCCTTTTCTTTTAAGATGATACATTTTTTCTTGTACGTTTGCGCTGGTAGTAATAAAGGATACCGCCTGAGGCGAGCATGAGCACGCCGATCAATACAGCTGTATACATCATTGTTGCTGTATTTGGCAATGTGCCGCCTGGAAGTCCAGTTCCATCTTGGTTTGGATCTGAACCTGAACCTCCGCCTGGCGCCGATGTGCCGTCGTCTCCGCCAGTTTGATCAGGGGCTGTTCCAGCTGCTCCGCTTTGGTTGAGTACGGTGTATTCGCTGAAATGCTCAGTTTGACCTGATACAACTCCGTTTTCGAACGATCCGTTACTTGTTTTAGCGTAACGGTTCTTCTTGCGATCTACATAATATACACCAGGTTTCTTTGCCTTTTGAGGCTCGTCTAATGTAAAGGATAGTGTAACAGGATCTTTAAAGGTAGAAACCTTTTTCTGATCTTGTTTGATTTGGAAATCATACGTATCCGTTAATGCGTTTTTCACCTTAGCGGTCTTTGTCATCTGTATATTTGCGCTTTTCTCGGACACATTAGAGAGCGGTAATTCAAGTCCCACTTTATCATGATAGATGGTGACCTTTGGATCTTGCTCTCTTTTCTTCAGTTCGGCAACTTGCGCCTTTGAAAGAGACAATTGAACGTTTTTCGCTTCGCTCGCTTTGTCTAAATAGAGCAAAGCTTTGTTTGTATGCTGTACATACGTTTGGAATTTCTCATCATCTTGAATGTCATAGGCGCCCTTTCCTTTCGCACGAGGAAGGAATACTTCTTTCACTCGATGATCGATGACAGGAGAAATATGCCCGTTTGCTTTTTCAATTTGTTCTTTGAAAATTTCATAGTCAACATAGCCTAAGTCTTCGCCGTGAGAGGCTTCTGTAAAGACGCTGTAGCCATCGCCGCCTGTGCCGACGAATGCGTTTGTCGCCACACGGTATGTTTTCTGATCATCAATGTCAGTCAGTTTTTCATTTTTGTCTTTCAGTTTGACATCAATGAGTCTGCTGCCAGCTGGTTTACTAAGTGTAAACGTATATTCAATACCGGCTACATGAGGGAATGCGCCGCCGCCTTCCTCAATGCCTGACAGACCTTGTTCGAGTGCTTTCTTAATTTGACTGCCTTTTAAATCTGCAACATACAGGGTGTTTCCAAATGGCATGACCGTTAAAATGTCACCTAAAGTGATATCTCCTTTTTCAATGCTGCCTCGGATACCACCGCCGTTTGTGATGGCAAGATCAGCACCAGCAGATTCCTGCGCTTTCGTCAGCATACCATCGGCAATAAAGTTCCCAAGATTCGTTTCCTTCGCACGAACGTGCTCACGCTGTCCATCTAAAAGAACATCGGTTGTCCCGACTTTTTCGGTTTTTAAATCTTGAATATCCGCCTTGTACTGATCAAGAATCGCTTTTGCATCTGCATCTTCTTTGACAGAGTCATCGATGGTGATGAGGTCAAAAGAAGATTCTTTTGGCTGTACGATCCCTTTTTGATCAAAAGCAACGTCTACTTTTCCTAAGAATTGTCCGTAGTCTTTCACCTGCGCGACAATCGTTGGTTCTTTCTTATTGACGACCTTTAATTTTTCAACTAGGGTATGCGTGTGACCGCCAATGATGAGATCAATGCCGTCTACCTTTTGAGCAAGCTCAAGATCACGGTTATAGCCAATATGTGTTAAAGCAATGATTTTATTGATTTTTTCTTCTGTTTGAATGGTGTTGACTGTTTCTTTTGCTTTCTTGTACGCATCTTTGAATTGAATGTTAGGTCCGCTGCTGGATGTAATGGCTGTGTCTTCAGTAGTTAAGCCGAATACAGCCACTTTTTCACCGTTTACATCGAGCAGGATGTATGGGTAAATTCCAGCTTCTTTTTTCTCACCAGCTTTAAATGAGGCTGGTTTTTTCACTAAGTCGCTCAATTGTTTTTCCTTAGAGACATCAACGTTTGATGACACAATCGGGAAGGTTGGCTTTTCAAATTGATGACGGTTTTTCGCATCTACATCTGATGCATCTCCTGTCAGGAATTGACGAAGAACAGAAGGACCTTTGTCAAATTCATGATTACCAAACGTCATGGCATCATATTTCATTAAGTTCATCAATTTCAGGTCAGCAAGACCTTGCCATTTTGTGAAATATAGATCACCAGAGAAGACATCACCAGCGTCTAATAAAATATTGTTCTTGCTTTCGGCCCGAACTTCTTTAATCTTTGTTGCGCGTCTTGCTGCATCATCAAGATGGGCATGTGTGTCGTTTGTATGCATCACCGTTAAATTCCAGTTGTCTGACGCAGGCGGTTCTGTTGTGCCATCCTCTTTAAAGGCTAGCTTGTACACGCCAAGACCATCTATGCTGGCGTTACGAACAAAGTCTACGCTGCTTGATTCTTTAGCAAACGGTTTTGCCAAAACAGAAGATTCAAATGTGACTGTTGCGCCTTTGACCGGTGCAATGGACCAGTTTTGATCCGCACTTGGATTGATGGTTTTTTGTTCGATAATATAATCCATTAGCACTTGGCGGTTTTCATCTGCTGAGGCAAGCACCACTTTATCTTGTGTGAGATGCGGGAATCCTCCGCCGCCAGAGGCACGATAGTTATTTGTCACAACTAAAAATTCTTGATTGTCAGAGACAGGTTTTCCTTTATACGACAGGTTTTTGATGCGGTTTGCATCGCTATTGACGATTGTGCCAGATGTGCTGTATTTAGCGGGCTGCGTCACATCGACTTCGTATGTGACACCGTCGATCACATCAAAGTTATACGAGCGGTATTCCTCGTTTAAAATAGGCTGTTCCTCTGAATTGTTTGGTTTGATTTGGTTAAACTGTCCGGCAGACATCTCTAGCCAGTCTCTCACTTCACTGCCTTTGAGTTTGACAATTTGTACAGTGTTATCGTAAAGGTAGAGATCACCAATATTTTTAATCGCTAAATCACCTTTGGCGATATTCGTATAATAATTCACACCGTTTCGACCGCCGGCTTTAAACGGGGCACCTGCAGATAAAATCGGTAAATTCTTATACGCTGTGTCCTTCATTTTTTCTTGTGCATACCATTTTTGTGCATCTGTCACAATTTGAATCGAAGGGTCATCCATCACTTGAGCAAAAAAGCTGTTAATGTCTGCTTCTGTTTTACCAACAGGTTTTCTCACATAATCAAGTGTGTTTTGATGCGTTGTTTGAATGGCATCTGTCACAGTGCTGTTTTCAGATGTCACTCCAGCAACCGATTCGATCTTTCCAGTTCCGTCTGTGACCTTCCAATTACTGCCGTCAGGCTCGAGTGTTAAATCAATCACTCCGAGGTAGCTTCCCCAGTTTTTTGACATGACGACTGGAATGCCATTGATCGTTCCTTTTGATACATCGAATTTGTCGACGCCGCTATATTCAGCACTTGGGAATGTGCCGTGCTGGTGGCCAGACACGATCGCATCGATGCCTTTCGTTTTTGTGGCAAGGTCAAAGATCATATTTTCTGATCCTTTAGGCGAAGCGGTTTTTTCAATTCCTGTATGGGCAAGAGCCACGATGACATCTGCGCCTTTTTCCTTCATTTCAGGGATGGTTTCATTGGCAGATTCGACGATATCCTGCACTTGCACTTGTCCATCTAAATGCTTCTTATCCCACGTCATAATTTGTGGTGGAACGAATCCTATGTAACCAACTTTCACAGTTTGTGAGGCTCCGTTTGCATCTTTAAAGGTTTTATTTTGGATCACATAAGGCGTAAAACGATGTTCTCCATTTAACTTTTTGACGTTCGCATTGACAATCGGGAAGTTGGCGCCCGCAATGGTACCGTCAAGGAATGATAATCCGTAGTTAAATTCATGATTGCCAAGTGTTCCTGCATCGTACTTTAGTTTGTTAAGTGTATGAATAATGGGATGAACCTTTGTTTGATTGATGATACTGTCTTTCTCATTTTTGTAAACATATTCTCCAAGAGGGGTTCCTTGAATCAGGTCTCCGTTATCAACAAGGAGTGTGTTTGGATTTTGTGAACGGTGCTTGTCAATCAGCTCGGCTGTTTTTGCTAAGCCAAACTCATTTGTTTCTTTGTCGCTGTAATAATCGTAATTCATCATGTTCGCATGAACATCAGTTGTGGCTAAGATGCTGACTTTTACGGCATTGCCGTTTTCTATTGCTGCATGAGTAGGTACTGCTGGGAGAATGAGACTAATCATCATAATGGTAGTGAGCAGAATAGACAGGTTTTTTCTTCGTTTAGACCTATGTGCTTGCTTCTTCACCTGATCTCCGCCTTTCTAATTTTTTTGACCACAATACCTATTGTAGAAATGTTTCGTTAACTTTTGTAGTTATTTTTTGCAGATTATTGTAAAGATAACATAAATCATACGAATTACCTTGTTGAGGAAATATAAATGAGTCAAAATACTCATTTTTGTCATAGGGGGTTTTCTGATAGGGATAGGATGTTTGATTTCGATATGTCCGGGTATATTGTGTAGTGTGAACGATAATCAAGCAGGAAGGTTTCTACATGGGTAAGAAAATTGCAGTTGTATTAACAGATTACTTTGAGGATGTTGAATTCACCGAGCCTGCAAAAGCCTTTAAAGATGCAGGTCATGAATTGACAGTCATTGAAAATGAAAAAGGAAAAACAGTCAAAGGGAAGCAAGGAGAGGCAGAAGTGAGAGTGGATGCGTCTATTGATAACGTGAAGCCTGAAGACTTCGATGCACTTCTTATTCCTGGCGGGTTCTCACCAGACATTCTTCGTGCAGATGACCGCTACGTCCAATTTACAAAAGCATTTATGGATGAGAAAAAACCAGTATTTGCGATCTGTCACGGACCGCAATTGCTTATTACAGCGAAGACGCTCGAAGGCAGAGGCGCAACTGGCTATACATCTATTCAAGTAGACATGGAAAACGCAGGCGCCAAATTCAAAGACGAAGAGGTTGTCGTTTGTCAGGATCAGCTTGTGACAAGCCGTACACCTGATGACATTCCAGCATTTAACCGTGAATCATTAAAACTGCTTGCGGAATAAGCGATTTTGACAGGATAAACAAAGCCAGCACCTTGCGGGGTGCTGGCTTTTTCTGTCCATGATGTAACAATTATTTTCTTAAGCTTTTTAGCTCGCTTGCGATGGCTTGCATTTCACTTGGGCTGAATGAAGATTTTTTCATCACCATTTGGTGTAGAAACTCGATATCTTCGTACTTGTCTGGACTGAAGTCCTCGGCTTTGATGACTCCAATGTTCAGCATATTTAACTTTTGCGAAATGTCTTCAATCAGCTGATTGACTTCAGCCGCTTTTTGCTCTGACAAGGGCGGCACGTCCTTTCCTGCATATGTGTCGAATAACATGTCTATTTTAACAGAAATGCAAAAGAATAAAAGGGCAATTAAGACGACACCGAGATGTTTTTCTCTTTTTTCTCCTGTTTGATCTTATCAATGATTCGTTTGGATTCAAATACGACAACCCCTGATAAACCGATGAGGCCAATTAAGTTAGGAATGGCCATCAGCCCATTTAGCATATCCGCCACACCCCAGACGAGGTTATTTTTAAACACAGCGCCCAAAAAGACAGCGATGACAAATAAAATGCGGTAATACATCACATACGAGTCTTTGACTAAGTATGTAAAGCATTTCTCTCCGTAATAAGACCAGCCAATGATGGTAGAGTATGCAAACAGCAATAAACCGATGGCGACAATAATGGAGCCGACAGGCCCGAGGAAATAAGAAAAGGAAACGGAAGTGAGCGCATCACTGCTCTCTGATTGATACATATTTGCCATAACAATTGTGATCCCTGTAATCGAACAAACAATCATCGTATCAATGAATACTTGCGTCATTGACACAAGGGCTTGACGAGCTGGCATATCCGTTTTTGCAGCGGCCGCCGCAATAGGGGATGATCCGAGACCTGCTTCATTGGAAAATACGCCTCTCGCCACACCCCAACGGATGACCGTACCGATAGCGCCTCCTGCTACGGCTTGACCTGTGAATGCGTCTGAAAAAATGAGCCCGACGGCACTTGGGACAAGCTCCGCATTCATGACAAGAATGATCAGTCCGCAGATGACGTAGAATAAAGCCATCACCGGTACAAAAATAGACGTTACACGGCCAATGCTTTTAATCCCGCCTAAAATGACGAGTGCAGTAAAAGCCGTAATGATTATGCCTGTGATCCATGTTGGAATTTGAAAGGTTGAATTCATGACACCAGAAATCGAATTGGACTGCACGAGATTCCCAATCCCAAAGGCAGCCGTGGCACCAAAAATAGCAAACAGCACCCCCAGCCATTTTTGCTTCAGGCCATGCTCCAAATAGTACATCGGCCCGCCAGACATTTCACCTTTTTCATTTTTGACACGGTATTTCACGGCGAGAACAGCTTCAGCATATTTTGTTGCCATTCCAAAGAACGCTGCAAACCACATCCAAAACACGGCGCCCGGTCCGCCGGCAATGACAGCAGAGGCGACCCCTACAATATTTCCCGTTCCAACGGTTGCAGCAAGAGCTGTCATTAATGCTTGGAAGTGAGAAATATCACCTTCTGATGTCTTATCTTGCTTTGAAAATGCAAGCCTCAGCGAATAGGGGAGTAGCCTGATTTGAATGAAGAGCACGCGAAAGGTAAGGTAAATTCCTGTCCCCACGATGAAAAGCAAAAGCGGCGGTCCCCATAATACATCATTGATATTGCTGACAATCTGTTCTACCCATCCCATAAGTATCCCCCTTTATTTGTGGAATTCTCCTAAAGTGTCACCTTTTTTTGTATAATGTGTCAATGCCGGTGAGAGTTTTTCTTGCAAAGTTTTCAAAAGAAAAAGGGCTTGATATGATAGAGAAAAGGTTTTCGAAAGGCACTCTTAGGGAAAAGATAGGAGGAGAATGAAGAATGATTCATGTATTATTCGTTTGTCTTGGAAATATTTGTAGATCACCAATGGCAGAGGCGATGTTTAGAAAACGAGTAGAAGATGAAGGACTGAGTGAGTACTTTGTCATTGATTCAGCAGGCATTGGCGGCTGGCATCAAGGCAGTCCTCCGCATGAAGGAACACGAAAACTGCTTGATGAAAAAGGGATCAGTTATGAAGGGATGTCCGCAAGACAACTCATAGATGAGGATATCACTACATACGATTATATTCTGGCAATGGATGCTGAAAATGTAGGGGCACTTCGCAGTATAGCTGGCTATGGGAAACATCACTTTATTGGCCGTCTTCTTGACTTTGTTGAAGACGACGATCGAGATGATGTGCCAGACCCTTATTACACGGGAAACTTTGAGGAAGTACATGATTTAATTGAAACAGGAATTGACCGTTTCTTGACGTATGTAAAGAAAGAGAAACACCTTTAACTGAAAGGAGATCAGATGAGATGGAAGAGAAAAATCAAATCGTGCTTCGAGGAGCTGTGATAGGAGCAGCTTGCGGCGCATTGCTGACATTATTTCATCGGCCAACGAGAATTGCACTCAAAGACAAATGGAATGACTGCCAGGAAAAGCTGAGTGAGTACCGCCAGGAGCCAGGCAGGATATCAGCTTGCATGAAAGAAAAAATGGAAGAAACGAAGCAGCTGATGCGAACAATCTCAGATGATTTGTCATTTTTAAATGAACAAGTCAATCAGTTAAAGGAAACAACACCAAAGGTATTAGAGATTATTGAAGAAACAAAGGATCATTTTCGATCAAAATAGAAAGATTGATTATTGGAGATGAGGCGTATGGGTTTTATTAAAGCGTTAATTGAACGCTTTTTGCTACATGAAGGACCGGCAAAATCTGCTGAGCTTGCTTACTTCTTTTTGCTTTCATTATTTCCGTTTCTCATCTTCGTGCTGACGCTTGTTGGGTATTTACCGCTGACGTCAAAGGATGTCCTTAGTGTTATCTCTGGTTATGCGCCAGAAGGGGCGCTTTCGATGATTGAATCCATTGCGGAACAGACGCTGAATAACCGGAACGGCGGGTTATTGTCGTTCGGGATTATTGCCGCCCTTTGGTCTGCATCTAACGGGATTAATGCCGTCGTCAGAGCATTTAATCATGCTTACGAAGTTGAGGAAAATCGATCCTTCATTCTCGTACGTTTAACATCCATCATCTTAACGGTAGCGATGGTTTTGACCATTATATTCGCTTTAATGCTCCCCGTATTTGGCAAAGAGCTTGGTTTATTTGTCGCTAAATTAATTGGGCAGTCAGAGGCATTTCTCACCATATGGACGGCCATGAGGTGGATCATTAGCCCGCTGATTTTATTGATTGTGTTTACATCCTTGTACTATTTTGCTCCAAACATCAGGCTGAAATTGAAGTTTGTTTTGCCAGGCGCTATGTTTGCGTCGATTGGATGGATTTTCGTGAGTATGCTGTTCTCATTTTACGTAGGCGAGTTTGCCAATTACAGTGCGATGTACGGAAGCATTGGGGGAATCATTATTTTAATGATCTGGTTTTATTTAACCGGCATCATGATTATCTTAGGCGGCGAGCTCAATGCGCTTTTACATAAGCGTAAAATCGTACCAGGCAAGGTATGAAGAAATCGGGGAATCCTAAAGAAGAACGAACATGTTCAATCTTAATGGATGGGGGAATCACATATGTCCAAACAATCGAAAAAAGGCGGAAGCAACACGAAACAAAACAAAGGCCATCAGCCAAAGCACAAAACAAGCGGCAGTGCGAATGGGCAAAATGGTTATCATTAAATGAAAAAAACTCCTCTGCATAGTGCGCAGGGGAGTTTTTTAATTAGAAAGGGATTCATGAGGATTATCCAGCACCGCCGTCGTCCGCCCAAATCGAACACAGCAAAACACAAATAATATCACAATGCTGACAAGGTAAAGTAAATTCATTCCTTCAAACGCCTGTACAAAGAATCCTCCGAGAACCGGCCCAAGAATACTCCCTGCACTAAATGCCATTCCGCACATTAAATTTCCGGCAGGAAGCAGATGCTTTGGCAATAAGTCCGTCATATAACTGATGCCAAGTGAGAAGGTCGAGCCTACCGCCATTCCGGCAATAAAGAAACAGATCGCCACAGCCAAAACCGATTGAATAAAAATCCCTGCTAAAAGGAAAAAGAATGATCCAGCAAGTGTGACACATAAAATGATGCGGCGTCTGCCAAACCGGTCACTGAGCATCCCGAGAGGAAGCTGAAAGACAATGCTCCCAATGGCAAACGCAGGTAAAATAAATGCAACTGCATCTACTGTCACGCCGCTTCTGAGTGCATACACAGGGAAATTACTATTGAGCGTCGTTTCTAAAAAGCCATAACAAAATGGCATCATAAAGGCGACCCAGCCAAATTGAAGGGCCTTTTTGAAGCGCTTCAAGCTGTTTGTCTGCTCTGACGTTTGCACTTCGCCTGTATCTGGATATGTATTTTTTAGAACAAACACAAGCAGCCAAATACATAAACTAACGGCACCAGAAACAATAAAAGGCAAGGATGGATTGATCTCAATAAGCGGCGTTAAAAAGGGGCCAGCGGCAAAACCGAGTCCGAAGGATAACCCATACAATGAAATATTTCGTCCACGGTTTCTCGATGTCGAAGCATAGGTCACCCACGTCTGTGTAGAGAAATGTAGCATATGATCACCAATCCCGATCATGAGCCTGAGGAAGAACCAAACGACATAAGATTCAATAAACACAAAGCTAAACAAACTTAAAAAGACAGCAGCGCCTCCAATGACGATTAATGGCTTAAATCCAAACCTTCGAAGCGGTGCTTCCATAAAAGGAGACGCAAGCAGCACACCGAGATATAAGCCTGTGGCATGCAGTCCGTTTAACGTAGGAGAAGTGCCAGCATGTTCAAAAATAATTGAAATGACAGGCAGTAATGCTCCCTGCGAAAAACCAGATACGGATACAAGTAAAATTAAAATCATAAAATGAATTCTCGACATAAGAAGCTCCTTACAAGTTCATATTTTCATCGTACAATGGAACCATAGGGGTTTCAATAGAAAGGTGGAAAAGGAATGAAGCTGATACACGAAAAGGATCGGTGGATAGCAGATATCGATGACAGACAGCTGCAAATTTCAGGAAAAGAAGAAACGGGATACAGGCCCTATCAATTGTTCACCTCAGCTATTGCTGGCTGCTTTGGAGAAATGCTTATTCATGTATGCCGGAAAAAGCGAATATCCTTTGAAGGGCTGACGATTACACCTGAAACGACGAGAGCAGGCGCTATAAACAAGATATCCCGCATTCATTTACATATGACGTTTATTCACATCAGTACATCTGATGAACAAATAGATAAAGTCATCACACTTGCTTTGAAGCATTGTTCTATGGTGCAGTCCGTGAAAGGAAGTATTGAGGTTACCTTTTCACACGAGCGAATCTAAATGTATATGATGCCGGCACTCACGAAAGAATAACAGTCAGACATATGTAAAGGAGAATGGCTGTATGAATCGTTTATTTCTTGTGATTGTCGCAATCGGTGTTCCGCTATCGGTGATTGGCAGTGTTCTTCATTTCCCGCAGGTCGTCATGTTTGCCGTTTATTGTATCGCCATTATTGGTCTTGCTAGTTTTATGGGAAGAGCCACAGAAAGTCTTGCCATCATTGCAGGACCAAGAATTGGCGGACTTTTGAATGCCACATTTGGGAACGCAGTGGAGTTAATTATTTCGTTTTTTGCTTTAAAGCAAGGCTTAACGGCTATCGTACTTGCTTCATTAACTGGATCGGTCATCGGGAATTTACTGCTTGTGGCGGGGCTGTCTTTTTTCGTTGGCGGATTAAAATATAAACGCCAAGTGTTCAATGTTCACGATGCAAGACACAATTCTGGCTTGCTCATGTTTGCCATTATTGTAGCGTTTGTCGTTCCAGAAGTGTTTTCAATGGAGATGGCAGAGAATAAGCAATTTGTTTTAAGCATTGGAATCAGCATCGTCATGATTTTGCTTTATGTAGCAGCGCTCTATTTTAAACTGGTCAGCCACCGCGGGGTCTATGTTGCCAAGCAGGAGGGCATGGAAGGGGAAGCAGAGACAGAAGAAGAAACACCTGAATGGTCTGGGAAGTTTGCCACTGTCATTTTGCTGCTTGCGACGATTGCCGTTGCGTACATCTCAGAACGCCTTGTTCATACATTTGATACAGTAGGAGAACAGTTTGGCTGGAGCGAGCTGTTTATCGGGGTCATTATTGTGGCCATCGTCGGGAACGCAGCAGAACATGCCTCTGCTGTCATCATGGCGTATAAAAACAAAATGGATGTAGCCGTGGAAATTGCCTTCGGCTCTACGCTTCAGGTTGCCATGATGGTCGCGCCGATTCTTGTCATAAGCTCTCTATTTTTTGACAAGCAGATGCCGCTCATTTTCTCCTTACCAGAACTCATTGCCATGGCATCGTCTGTGTTACTCACGGTCATTTTATCAAATGACGGTGATACAAACTGGTTTGAAGGCGCCACATTACTTGCTGCCTATTTCATTATGGCGATTGGATTTTTCCTTTTATAATCTTTTGTGGATAAGGGACGACTTTCGGGAAAATACTATGGAAAAATGAATGAGAAAGAGTGATGATATGAAAAAGATGCCCCGCATCATGTTTGTTGTTCTCTTATCCTTAAGTTTTCTATACAGCTTTCCAGCGGAGGCGGCAAAGCCATTTAAAGTGCCATCCTCTGTCGCAAGTATCTCAAAGGAGAATACGTATCCGAATGCTTCACAGGACCAGCCCCTGCTTCAGCCAAGCGAGCTGACGGCTGAATTGTTCAAAACAACAAATGTGCCGATTGAGAATACTCATTTGATTAAAATGCTGAATGAATCCAGTATTTCAGGGACGCCATTAGCGGTTGGCTATCGCGCGACCATTTTCCTTGGGAGATGGGCGCTGAGCTATGATTCAAACGAAACGGTCGCCAACTGGGAATACAAAAAGGTGAATACGAACCATATTGATAACAGAGGCGGCAACAAAACAGCCATTGGCAAATACGTTCAAAAGCAGCAAGTGAAAGTAAGCGGCGGGCTCACAGCAAAGGTGCCAAACCCAGAAGATGTGAAAACATTGATGATGCAAAAAGCCATTCAAAAAACAAAGATGCCCCTCGCTTTTGACACCGTGATTGGCGCAGGAACAAAGCGAGATCAGTCATACCACGTCTCTCCGAAAAAAGCAGCATTGCTTCATGCCTATGCACCAGCGATTAATGAAAAAGGAAAGGTCACATACGGAGAAGTGTACCTTGTGCTAAAAGGAAATAAACGCAAACTCGTCGTGAAAAACGTGACCTCGCAAGGTATCGGCGCTTGGATTCCTGTTCAGGATCACCTGACGTTTGGGTTTCAAGGGATGAATTAAAACAGTCATCTCCTCTTATCAACAGAGGAGATGACTGTTTTTTGCTAATAGGGTTTCTCTTTTTTTCTTTTTAGTTCATTTTTGTAAAAGTCAAAGGCGTTATATAAATACCAAATGATAAAAAGAAAGAAGATAACTTTAGTCAATATCGGTAAGTCGTTGAAAATAAGACATAGGCCAAGATAAGGGATGATCATAAATCCATAATAAGAAAACCACCATGTTTTAAAAATGAAACTCATCTCCTTAAAAATTGTATAAATTAACATATTATACATATATTACATTTTTTGAGAAAATAAAAAAGCCATAGTAGAAGTTGAATGAACTCAACGACTACCATGGCTTAAGTTTTTTATTCCCCTAAATCCACATTATGATAAACCTGCTGCACGTCTTCAAGCTCTTCTAATACATCGATCAGCTTTTCAAATTGTGCTTTAGATTCATCATCTAACGTCACTTCGTTTTGCGGGAGCATCGTGATTTCAGCGACAGTGAATTCTTGAGCGCCTGCTTGTTTGAATGCTTCTTGAACTTGATGGAATTGATCTGGTTCAGCGTACACAATCACCGTTTCATCTTCTTCCATGATGTCGCGTACATCAACATCTGCTTCCATTAGAAGCTCAAGCGTTTCTTCTTCGCTTTTCCCTTCGACACCGATGACAGCTGTTTCGTCAAACATGTAAGCTACAGAGCCGCTTACACCCATGTTTCCACCGTTTTTCCCAAATGCTGCTCGAACATCTGAAGCTGTACGGTTCACGTTATTGGTGAGGGCATCAACGATGACCATTGATCCGTTTGGACCAAATCCTTCGTAGCGCAGCTCATCGAAATTCTCTTCCGCGCCGCCTTTGGCTTTTTCAATGGCACGGTCCACAATGTGTTTTGGAACACTATATGTTTTTGCACGTTCTAGGACAAAACGAAGTGCTTGGTTTGATTCTGGGTTTGGCTCACCTTGTTTGGCAGCCACATAGATTTCACGCCCGAATTTTGCGTAAATACGACTTGTACTGGCATCCTTTGATGCTTTCTTTTCTTTAATGTTGTTCCACTTTCGACCCATCTTATTCACTCTCTTTCACTTAGTAAATACACAGTATGAGGGTCCCCATGCTGCATGAAATCATTCTGCTTTCTATTATACATGAATCAGTCAAGAGGATAGAAGTAAGAGGGCTGAAATGAAGAGAATTGTTAGCGGATGTGTCCAACTCGTTCAAGCGTTTCATGTTTTTCGTGAGCCCGATTCAGCTCGTCACACCGAATCATCCATGATCTAATAACGTAAAAAGAGCCAAGACATCAGTCTTTGCTGGCGTGAGTAGCATGTATAAAAAAATAACCCCATCACAAATGAGGTTATTTTGCCGGCTGAGGATAAACGAGATCTTCGAGTAATTTGACATCATGCTGATGAAGTTGTTTGATCATTTCTTTTCGCACAGCGAGGGCGGCTTCGAAGTATTTTTCGTCTTCGACCATTCCTTTCACTGTGATTTCAATCCCGCGATTCAGCTTATTCAGGCCCATAATTCCATGCACCTGAAAGGGTTCAATGGCGTTTTGAAATTCATCTTTTTTAAGATAATCATGATGCATTTGATTTAAATGATCACAGGCTAATTCAAGTGCTTGAAAGGCGGTATCTGGATTTTGATTCGCACTCATTAACACTGACTCCGTGATCCGCATATAGTGCATGTTATAGTTTTGGAGTTGCCGGATATCTCCGTTAGAAATGGTTAACAGCTTGCCGCTCCATTCTCTAATTTGTAGAGAGCGGAGACCAATCTCTTCAATGGTTCCATTAAAGAGGTTATTCACTGTGACATAATCTCCTTTATGAATCTGGCGTTCATAGATGAGGAAAATGCCTGCTAAAATATCACGAATCAGCGTCTGGGCACCAAAACCGATGACGATCCCAGCAACACCAGCACCCGCAAGAATTTTCCCAAAGTCATGAAAGAAGAGAGAAATGACATAGAGCACAAAGCAAATCGAAGCGGTGTATTTCGTAACGGATTTGACCAAGCTCTCGATTGTTTTCTTCTTCTTATCTTCGATGAATTCCGTTCGTTTAAAGAAAATTTGAATGGCTTTGTTAATCAAAAAGACGGCAAGCCAAAGAACGAGTCCAACAAGGAGAATTTCAATGTATTTGTTTTTGACCACTGTCAGAAATGTATCATCCATCTATTGGTTACCCCCTGGCTGTTCGAGAAGTAAAATCAACATCTTGATAATAGCTGTTTTTCACGAGAACATTCGGACCGAGGCATTGCACGCTTGAACAATGACAATTCAGCTCTTTCGCTAATTTCGTATCCATCCAGCGTGTATAAGCTGATTGCAATGTATCGGTTGCAATATTTCCAAGCGGCGGTGTATCGCCAAAGTCTGTCACAATAATATTCCCATCAAAAATATTCACATTCAATCGTGAGCGGCCATCAGGGTCATTTCGGACTGTGACATTTTTCTCCTGCCGCAATCGGTTGAGGAGGCGCTGGTCTTCTTCATCTGTGCTGCATGAATAAAATGGCAGCGTGCCAAACAGCATCCAAGTGTTCTGATCACGAATATCAAGCAGCTGGTGAATCGCATCCCGCATTTGCGGAAGCGTCAATGATTCAAGGGCGCTAGCAAAATCGCTTGGGTACATCGGGTGAACTTCGTGGCGCTGGCATTTCATTTCCTCCACGATTTGCCGGTGGATGTGTTCGATATAAGGGAGCGTGCGTTTATTCAGCATGGTTTCAGCCGATACTGTTACACCTGCTTTGACAAGTGCCTGACTATTTTCAATCATGCGGTTAAATAATTTTTCGCGCTGTTCAAAGGTTGGTTTTCGATCCATCATGGCAAAGCCGACCGTTGCAAACTCTTCGACAGTACCCCAGTTATGTGAAATGTGAAGGACATCTAGGTATGGAATAATTTCTTCATATCGCGCTAAATCAAGGGTTAAGTTTGAATTGATTTGTGTACGGACGCCGCGTTCATGGGCATACTTTAATAAAGGAACGACATATTCCCGCACGGATTTAAGAGAAAGCATCGGCTCTCCGCCTGTAATACTAAGGGAACGCAGGAGCGGTACCTCATCTAAACGGCGAAGCAGCAGATCAAGCGGCAATGCATTCGGGTCTTTTGGCTGCAAAGTATAGCCAACCGCACAATGCTCACATCTCATGTTACATAACGTCGTTGTCGTAAATTCAATATTTGTCAGCTTCATTTCTCCGTATTCCTGCACATCGAGATAGGCTTCCCAAGGGTCGTGTGCAGGTGTAATCGGACGAAGTGCTGTTTTTAGGTTCATGGTATCTATCTCCTTTTCATTCGGGCAAACGTAGACCCGCCAACAGTTAATTTTAAGCCTCATCCCTGTTATACGCAAGGGGGATGCAATTGATTTACAAGGGAAAAAAAGATAAGCTATAAACAAATGCTAAAGGGAGTGTATCTATGGGCAAGGCAGCAGACAGCAAAGAGCAGCAGGTTGATTATTTAAAGAACCGATTAGATATGTTTATGAATGTGATTGACTCATTAGATCCTGAATCAACAGACGTTGAAGATATAGACAGACTAATCCAGATGATTGACGACCTGGAAGCGAAATATGAACGGTTTAAAAATGATTGGAAGGAAGAATAGCTCGCGCAATGCGGGCTTTTTTCTTTAAATTGGCAGGTGAATTCGTGTATGAGTCTCGGTCTTATTCTGCACAATAGAAGAAAAACCAGGAAGTGACGTAAATGAAAAAATACATGCTTATCTGTTTATGTGCGCTTTTTGTTTCCATGCCACTCTCAGGAGCGGAAGCCGTTTCTAATAAGCCTATCAACTGGGGATTTGCGAAGAGCAAAGAACACAAGCCGCCAGATGCCGGCAAGGAATTGACGGCACTCTTAAAAAAATATGATGCCTTCTATTTAGGAAATACGAAAAAGAAAGAGATTTATTTTACCTTCGACAACGGCTATGAAAATGGGTACACGCCTAAAATTTTAGATGTGCTGAAAAAACATCAAGTACCAGGCACCTTTTTTGTGACAGGTCACTTTGTAAAGGACCAGCCCGGGCTTGTTAAACGGATGGCAGAGGAAGGGCATATCATTGGAAACCATTCCTATCACCATCCAGATTTAACAACAAAGAGTACGAAAGAAATCAAAGAAGAGCTGGACCGTGTCAATGAAGCTGTGTACAAAATCACAGGAAAACAGGATAACCTCTACCTACGTCCGCCGCGCGGTGTGTTCAGCGAAAGGGTACTAAAAGAAACGAAACAGCTCGGCTACCAAACCGTTTTCTGGTCCGTAGCGTTTGTGGACTGGCATATCCATCACCAAAAAGGAAAACAGTATGCTTACGATCAAATGATGAAGCAGGCGCATCCAGGTGCCATTTACTTGCTTCATACCGTTTCAAGAGACAATGCCGAAGCGCTGGATGATGCCATCACCGCTCTGAAAAAACAAGGATATTCCTTTAAAAGCCTAGACGATCTCATGCTTGAAAAGGTATGGCATTTGCCGCAGCTATAGAAAAAAGCTTGCAGAGAAATCTGCGAGCTTTTTGTTTATCCTTCTCTCATTTGACGTTGAAACAAAATGGGACGATGGCGTTTAAAAGAGTCAATTAAGCCCTCACCGAAAATCGTGATGCTTTGCTCCCAAGGATGCCCTAGCAAGCCCCAATCCATCTCTTTAGATAAAAAGAAATAGTAATCCCCATTTGGGAGCACAGGAACTGTCCATTCTCCAAATGCATCTTTTTTAAATGAGCCATGTGGTGTGATCCAGTAGCATTCGTGCTGCCAATCAAGTGCCAGCATATATTCATCTGTTTTGATCTGCTCCTAAAAAACAAGTAACGCCTTCTTTTCAAAATCTTCATCTGCAAGTAGAAGGGAAGATTCCTCAAAGTAGGCTGAAATATCGTATGTGATAAAAGGAGAGGGGACTTGAAAAGATGGAAAGCGAGAGATGCTTGGTTTAAATTTGAAATCTCGATAAAATGTCTTCCATACGTACTTTAGTTCTTTATCTGTCAGTGGAATCCAGTTTTCCATATGAGCTGCCTCCCAAGTACATCTCTCAAAACACTATTTAAAAATCCTGAACCATCCTTTATGCTTAAACCACAAAAGCATACCTGTGACGAGCAGACCCATGAAAATCAGCACGCCAAAATAGCCGTATTTCCAGTGTAATTCAGGCATGTTATCAAAGTTCATTCCGTACACCCCAACAATAAAGGTCAATGGAATAAAAATCGTCGACACAATGGTCAATGTCATCATGATCGCATTCATCCGGTTGGAATTCAGCGTCTGATAGCTGTCTCGTAAATCGGCTGTCATATCACGGTTCGACTCAACAATCTCTGTTAGTTTCAAAAGATGATCATAAATATCATTAAAATACGCTTGGCGGTTTGTATCGCTTTTCATTGTGTTTGTGTTCACAATACGATATAAAAGGTCCCTCATCGGGATAATCGTTCTTCGCAGCTTGAGCAAATCGGATCGGATTCCGAATACTTCGTTCATCAACGTGCCATACGTTTTATGACCTTCTTCATCTTCAATTTCATTCAGCCTGTCCTCTATTTGATAAATAATAGGGAAATAATCATCAACAAGCTGATCAATCAGCATGTAGGCAATATGCTCAGGTCCGCTGTTTCTATCTTTTTCAGATCCTTTAAGCTTTCGAATGACATGTTCAATGTATGGCGCTTCCTTCAAATGAAAGGTCACGATATAGTTTTCACCAACAAACAGATCGACTTCTTCAGATCGAAGCGTTTTTTGATTAAGGGCATGCAGCACGAAAAATAAATACCCTTCATAAAAATCAAGCTTCGGCCGCTGTAAATAATGGAAGCAATCTTCAATCGCAAGCGGATGGAACTGAAAATATTCCTTTAAAAGCGCTGCTTCCTTTTCCGTTGGCGCATGAAAATCAATCCAATACCAGGCGATATCGGGGCTTGAAAGCTGCTGCAATGTTGCATGTTCAATCAAGTCACCGTTTTTTGTCACTGCAAGTTTTCTCAGCATGTGCACCCCTCCAGACTTGCATTATATCATGAAGCAGTACAGGTGAACTTATACGTTTTCTCCATAAAAAAGCCGATCTCAGAAATGAGATCGGTTGAATGTGCGTGTATGATTGATGAATAAAACCGAGAATTAAGGACGATGGAAAGTAACGAATTTATCTTGACGGTCAAACCAGCCTCTAAACGCCCAGTTATCCCAGCCGCCATCGCCGTTGTTTTTAAATGTACCGCTTTCAAATACCCAAATACCGTAAACAACATTTCCGAGATTCGCAGTAGCGAAAGTTTTGACGCCGTTAAAACGGTCTTCGTAGTTCTGGCTCAGGTTAAAGACCATGACATTATATCTGCCGCCAGCAGCGTAGAATGTGCTTTCCATCACGCTTTTAACGAATCCAGAACGGTTTGCATTGGCGTTTACTGCGTTTACAATTGCATTGGCAATTCCAAGAACATCAAAGTTTACGTTAACATTAGGACTAGCCGTCGTTCCTGCTTTACCTTCAGCAGCTTTGTTTAAGACAGTTTGCTGAAGTGTAGTAGAAACAGGTGCTGAAGTTTTTGGCTCAGCAGCGTCAGCGAATACTGGTAGGGTCGAAGAAACAGCAGTGGCAAGGGCAATAGAAAGAATGGTTTTTTTCATTGGTCGGATCTCCTTTGTTTTTAAATTTTGGGTCTTCTTTTTTGTAAAATGTGAAACTAGGTGAAGCCGGTTATCAATGAGGTAAATATGTTCCTGCAAGATATAATAAATGATTGCCTAATCCGCTAATTTCTTTGTTCACCTCCTTGATATGTCATAATTATACAAATGTTTTCAGGATGGAAGATATCACCCAGAGGTTCTATTTCTAATTTGAGGAAAATGATCCTAAAATATTGAAGACTTCTGTCGAACCTTAGCTGAATTCGACTAAAAACTTTCGTCTATCCAAAAGGAGAATGACCACAAATAAGGAAGATATAACTGATAAATTCTTGTACTCTTTATGTTTAAAAGTATTCAATATAGAGAATCATTCATGCAAAATGAAACAATCATATCTGCGTGTGTTGGCAGAAAGGAAGAGAAATATGTGGGAAAAACATCTGGTGGTAGACCCGCCGTATCATTTCGATCAAGTGCTCAGACGAATGTCGAGCGATCCATTAAAGGCGGTCGATTTGGATAAAAGAGAAATAAAAGTACCGCTGAGGGTGGATCATAAGCCGTACATTGCGGTCGTTCAAGCAACAGGAACAAAAAAAGCGCCTTCGTTTCGGGTTCAAGCAAATGGCCCAGAGGAACCCATCCATTCTGAAGTGAAACGGATATTTGGCATGGAGCATCAATTACGCGCCGTGCATGACCATTTTTCTCAAACGAATCTAGCGTCCATTTTTGAGCGGCATATTGGAACGCCGCTCATGCTCGATTTTCATTTATATCATTGTTTGATGAAATGCATCATTCATCAGCAGCTTAATCTTTCGTTTGCTTACGAGCTTACAAAACGGTTTGTCCATACGTACGGCGAGCAGATAGAAGGCGTATGGTTTGATCCTTTACCAGAAACCATCGCATCACTTGAAGTGAAGGATTTGAGGCAGCTGCAATTTAGTCAGCGGAAAGCGGAATATGTCATCGATGTGTCGAAACGAATTGTGAGCGGCTCTCTTTGTTTAGACGAATTACATGATTTATCTGATCTAGAGGTGGAAGAACGTCTTCTTCCAATTAGAGGCATTGGACCTTGGACGGTTCAAAATGTCCTCATGAATGGGCTTGGAAGATCGAATCTCTTTCCAGTGGCAGATATCGGGATTCAAAACGCAATCAAACGGCATTTTGATTTGCCTGAAAAGCCGACAAAAGAAGAGATGGAAGTGCTAAGTAAGGAATGGACCCCATATTTAAGCTACGCTTCTTTATATTTATGGAGAAGCATTGAGACAGATAAATAAATGAAAGGCATTTTCTCTCTTTGTACAAGTCGTGATATACTAATGAGATGGAATAAAATGAAGACAACCTATCAAGGGTTCAAATAGAACGGAGAGAACAAAGTGAAAGAAAAACAGCAAGGTGCCCTTTTGCAAAAGGGACAGCAGTTCCCACTAACCATTAAACGCCTTGGCATTAATGGAGAAGGGGTCGGTTATTTTAAAAAGCAAGTGGTCTTTGTCCCAGGCGCGTTACCGGGTGAAGAAGTGGTGGTTGAAGCCACGAATGTCCAAGCAAAATTTTCAGAAGGTACGGTCAGGAAAGTACGAAAGCGCTCTGAGCATCGAGTCAAGCCGCCATGCCCAGTATACGAGCAGTGCGGCGGCTGTCAGCTTCAGCATTTGGCGTACGAGCAGCAGCTTAAGGAAAAACGTGATATTGTCATTCAATCGATGGAACGACATACGAAGCTATCGGTTGAAAAACTTGATATTAGGCCAACGATCGGCATGGAAGATCCATGGCACTACCGAAACAAAAGCCAGTTCCAAGTAGGGCGTTCTCACAGCGGGGACATCATTGCAGGACTTTATGGACTTAATTCTCATAAGCTTGTACCGATCAAGGAATGTATCGTCCAGCATCCAAAAACGAACAAAACAACGGGCGTTGTCCGCAAAATTTTAGAGAAATTCGGCGTATCGGTCTACAATGAACGGACAAGAAAAGGCGACGTACGCTCGATTGTTGTGCGTGTCGGCTTTGAAACAGGTGAAGTACAGGTCGTTCTTGTCACATCAAAACCTGAGTTTCCAAAGAAAAAAGAAATCGCCGAAGCCATTCAAAAACGACTGCCAGAAGTGACATCCATTATGCACAATATCAATGGGGAAAAAACGTCAGTTATCTTCGGTCATAAGACATCTCACTTAGCTGGCAATATGGTCATCCAAGAATTTTTAGGAGACGTTTCCTTTGAACTAAGTGCACGTGCTTTCTTCCAATTGAATCCGAAGCAGACGCTAAAGCTTTACGACGAAGCGAAAAAAGCAGCCAAACTGACTGGAAAAGAAAAGGTTGTCGACGCATATTGCGGCGTTGGAACCATTGGGATGTGGCTCTCAGATGGCGCCAAAGAAGTAAGAGGAATGGATGTCATCAAAGAATCCATTGATGATGCCAAGAAAAATGCCAAAAAACACGGCATGAAAAACGCGACATATGTGACAGGAACAGCGGAACATTGGCTGCCAAAATGGGTCAAAGAAGGCTTCCGTCCTAATGTCATCGTCGTCGACCCGCCAAGAACAGGCTGTGAGCGCACTTTCTTAGACACCGTCAAACAAGTCAAACCAAAAAGCTTTGTCTACGTCTCTTGCAACCCATCCACACTAGCAAAAGACCTTGAGTACATGTCAAAAGACTACAAAATCGAATACATGCAGCCAGTCGATATGTTCCCGCATACCGCGCATGTGGAGACAGTTGTATCAATGGTAAGAGTGTAAAAAGTGAAGTGAATAAGACTGTCCGTGATTTGAATACTGGTTCCTAACTGGTAGGATGATCACGGATTTTTTTATCAACTAATTCATGAAAAGAGGGGGAAAAGAATGAATCAATTCGAGATTCTAACAAAATACATATCAATGCTTCAGGAGGATCGTATCGGAGAATGGGTGATCGATCAGGAAAATGATGGAACAGCAGAACATCCGATCCAGATGCCCTTTGTGAATTACTCGGAAACGGTCCGTCACTTTATCGAAGATGTCTATACCTTTGCAGAACATCATCAAGAAATGGAACTTACCCGCTACAGAGAAATCCTCTTAGAAAATGGCATTGAATGGGGAACGAACGATATGGAGCATGTGGACATTTCAAATTTAAATGCGCAGTGTGTACTTGCTCTCATCATGGGGGCTTTGAGAGCTGAGCGATTTAGTGAGAGAGCCATATTCAATTTCTTTAAAAGTGGAGCGATCTTAAAATGGCTTGAAAGATTGAAAAACCTAGATGTATGAAATCTAGGTTTTTTGTTTTTGATACGAGATCACGAGCATGTGAATTGCTCCGCTTCTTGACGAAATAGATCAAGCAGCAGCTGCTTGGTATTTTCCAGAGAGAGATGGGGGTCTTTATGAGTTAAGATTCCTATCGGGATAAAAGGGTCCTCCATTTCAATTGGAACTTTCACAAACTCGTCTGACAATGGGGTAGAGGAAAGGACGACTCCGACAGATGGAAATCCCTTTAGAAATGATGGAATGGCTGAAATTTGGCTGACAGTATAAGTGAAGGGCTCCACATTTATTCTTGAAAGTTCCTTTTGTAACTTCATGTGATATAAACAACTTTCCCCGCCTATGATCAAAGGCTGTTCATAAAGGTCCTTGATGAATGAAATCGTTCCAATTTGATCTGCCTGCTGTTTTGCGATAATAAAAAACATTTCCTCTTTGTACAACTCCTCAAACGGAAGTGTGTTCATCACGGGTTCCCCTGCAATAGCAAAATCGATCTCCCCCTTGAGTAGCTGCTTGTGAAGGAAATCTGTATTACCGATGATAAAGTGGCATGTGATATTCGGTTTTTGCTTTCTGAATGTTTGAAGGACGGAAGGAAGAATAGTGGCAGCAATTGGTTCTATGATGCCTATATTCAAGGTTCCGATTTCTTCTTTTTGAAGTTTTTGTGATTGCTCTAATACAAAATGCCAATGGAGTATCAGCTGATCAATCTCTTTGGCAAACAATTGTCCTGAAGGGGTTAATTCAGCCTCCCATCCTCTTACAAACAATTGAAATCCTAACTCCTTTTCTAATCGTTTGATCTGATTCGTTATGGTTGACTGTGCATAATTCAATTTTTGAGCGGCTTTTGAGAAGGTTCCTTCCTGAATCACGGCTTGAAAAGCTTTTAACTCTTTTAAGTCCATTTCTGATAATCTCCATTCGAATGATGAATATTACTTTATATATTATTCAATTATACAAAATAAGTTCCCCTTCATCTTTATAAGTGCCTCGTTTCCTAATCGGGAGGAGGATATAGAGAAAAAAGGCAAAACCCTCCTTTTTCCAAGGTAATGGGTTTTGCCTGATGTACTCATGTTGTATACGCTCACTCTAAACATTCTATCTTAATTTCTCTAATCTAAATCAGCACCGTTAGAGTTAATCACCTTTTTGTACCAATAAAATGATTTTTTACGATAACGATTTAAAGATCCTTTTCCATGATCATCTTTGTCTACATAAATGAAGCCATATCGTTTTTTCATTTGACCTGTGGACGAGCTAATAAGGTCAATTGGCCCCCAACTTGTATATCCCATTAAATCAACACCATCCTCGATGGCCTCTCTCATCTCAGCAAGGTGCTGCTTTAAATAGTTAATTCTGTAATCATCGTTAATCACATTGTCCTTCTCAACCTGATCAACTGCGCCTAAACCATTTTCGACAACAAATAGCGGTTTATTATATCGATCAAATAATTGATTTAAAGCATATCTTAACCCTTTAGAATCAATTTGCCATCCCCACTCTGATACTGGCACATATGGGTTTGTCACTCCTCCAAAAATGTTTCCCGCCGCTTCTTCAGAGTGTTTTGGATCTGCACTATAAGTAGTGCTGCTGTAATAGCTTAAAGCGATGTAATCCACTGTGTTCTGTTCTAGAAGCTCTTTATCGCCTTGCAACATCTCTATTTCTATATTGTGCTCTTTGAAAAAGCGTTTCATAAAGTAAGGATACTGTCCTTTCACTTGAACATCTCCAAAGAAGAAAGTGACTCTGTTTTGTTCCATGACTTTTATAGAATCTTCTGGTTTGGATGTATAAGGATAGGTAGCCAATCCTGCTATCATACAACCTATCTCTGCATCTGGAATAATGTTTCTAATGGCTTTTACAGCAAGAGCACTTGCAATAAACTGATGGTGCGCTGCTTGATAAATAACCTGTTTTTTATTTTCTCCTTTATGAATGACAATACCTCCACCTAAATATGGAACGTGTGCAATCATATTGATTTCATTAAAAGTCAGCCAATGCTTTACTTTATCTTTGTATCTTTCGAATAATGTAATCGCGTATTTTTCATAAAACTGTACTAACTGGCGATTTCTCCACCCGCCATATTTTTTCAGCAGATGAAATGGCATCTCAAAGTGTGAAATCGTGACGATTGGCTCTATTCCGTGTTTCAGTAACTCATCAAATACATTGTCGTAGAACTGGAGCCCCGCTTCGTTTGGAAGAGAATCATCACCATTTGGAAAGATTCTGGACCAAGCGATGGAAAGTCTAAAACATTTAAAACCCATTTCAGCGAATAAATCGATGTCCTCTTTATAGCGATGATAAAAATCAATCGCTTGATGAGTAGGATAATATTGATTTTCTTGCAGGTTAATATCTGTAATGATTCCATCATAAAACTTAAATCTTTCTGGAGCAGGAGGCAAAACGTCTGCAGTAGATAAACCTTTTCCATCTTCATTATAGGCACCTTCAACTTGATTGGCGGAGACAGCTCCACCCCATAAAAAACCTTCTGGAAATTCTTTTTTCATGATTATTCCTCCAATAAAGGATGTTAGAAGAAGGGCAATGGAAGTTGTCCTTCCTCCTTTTTTATTTTATTAAAGTCAACAATTTGTCTTTTGCTGATACAGTAGAACTAGCTGTTTCAATGATTTCTAGATACGCATCAGTATTCGTTATAATGACTGGTGTTGTAATCTGATAACCTGACTCTTTAATGTTATCAATATCAAATTGAACCAATTGGTCACCGGTTTTCACTTGATCTCCCTGTTTTACGATCGTAGTGAAATGTTTACCTTCCAGCTTCACTGTATCTATACCAACATGAATGAGTATTTCCGCTCCAGAATTAGAAGTAATTCCGATCGCATGTCCTGTAGGAAATAAAGTTGTAACAGTGCCATCAACGGGTGAAATGACTTCTCCAATAGTAGGTTCTATTGCGATCCCTTTTCCCATTATTTCTGTTGAAAAAACGGAATCATGTACCTTGCTTAGAGGCTTCACATGACCAGTGATAGGGCTGAGAATGTTCTCTTTTTTTTCTTGCTTCACTTCTTTTGTTTCATGATCTTCTATGCTATTCTTTGTTCCTTTATCCTCAAAACCCAAGAAATAAGTGAGGAGAGCTGCTAATAAAAATGAAACCGATATTCCAATTACATAATATACCATCGGTGAGACCGAGAGTATTGAAAACACACTAGGAAATGCAAATGCGACACTTTTAGCTCCAAGTGCCCCTATAATTCCACCTCCGACTGCTCCAGAGATTGCAACATAAGGAATGGTTCTCTTATACCTTAGAAATAAACCGTATAGAATAGGTTCAGTTACTCCTGCTAAAAATCCAGGCAAGAATGTTGAACCGGATAATTGTTTGAGTTGTTTGTCTTTCGTACGTAAAAAGATCCCTAATGCTAACCCCATCTGAGCAAACGCAGCACATGCTGTCATAGCAGCTAATGGATCCACCCCATTTTGCGCTAGGTTTTGTATCATGATTGGCACAAGGCCTGTATGGATTCCAAGAAGTGTTAAGAATGTCCATCCACTTCCCAAAACGACTCCTGTAATAATGCCACTTTTTCCGCTTATGAACGTGATAAAATCGCCAATTGCTGTACCCACATATAATCCAAATGGACCGAAAATAAGTATCGTGAAAGGAACCATAATTAATAAAGAGATCATAGGAATTAAAAACAACTGTAAATTTTTGTTGATCGTTTTTTTCAAAAACTTATCTAATAATGAATAAATAGAAGTTGCGATGAATATTGGAAATACAGAAGCTGAATAATTTGCTACGATTACTGCAATTCCAAGAAACGTAACGTCACCTTCGACATTTAATAACCCCGTGAAGTTTGGCTCTAACAAAGCTGCTCCAATTAATCCACCGATATATGGATTTGCACCAAGTTTAGTGGAGAGCGTAATCCCTACAAAAATCGGTAAGAAATAGAAGATAGCGTTGGAAGCTGCAGATAAAATGAAATATGTGCTGTCTTCCTTAGAGAGCAACCCGGTCATTGTTAAAAGAATTAAAAGAGCTTTTAACATACCTGAACCTGCAAGTGCACCTAGTAATGGTGTAAAGGTTCCAGATATGATACCAAATATTTTTGAAGACAATGATTCCTTTTTGTTTGATGGGGTAGGAACATTTCCTGTATGAATCTTACCGCCCTTTACAATTTCCTCATATACTTCTGAGACATGTGGTCCAACGACTACTTGAAATTCTCCACCGCTGTTTACAACCTTTAGAACCCCATCCATATTTTCTAATTCTTCTGGAGCTGCTTTCGTATCGTCTTTTAATGTAAACCTTAAGCGAGTAGCACAGTGAACGAGACTAGAAACATTTTCATCGCCCCCAACATTTTGCAAAATTTCTTTAGCAAATCGCGAATCAGCCATAATTAAACACTCCTCTTTTTTGAATGTCTTTGCTAGTGATTATTGAAATGATTAAATAAAAAAACCTAAATTAAACACTCAATTGAGTTCGTTTAATTTAGGTTTTGCCCTAGTGGTGACAACCCTAGATTTTATTTGTTTGATTTTTCAATATTCTTTCAATATGAATCGTTAAATACATCATTTCTTCGTTTGTTAAATTATACGTATATTTATTTTCAATAAATTTTTTTATTTTTTCTGAACAAAGGTAGGATTCAGGATACTTTGCTTTAATGACCTCAAATAAATCATCATCATTTTGATTAATATAATGGTTACCTTTTACTAATCGCTGTGCAAAAAATTTCAAATGAGTGATAAACCGATAGTAATTTAGCGAATCTTCATCGAAATCAACCTTAAAATGGTACCTAATGACTGTTAGTATTTCTTGCATAACTTTTGTCATGTTTTGAACGTTGTTCATTTCTTCATTTAATTCAGCATTCACAAAATGAAGTGCTAAGAAACCAGCTTCATCCTCTGGCAGAATGACGCCAAATTTTTCACAAATCATATTTAACGCTTCTAAGCCAATTTCATATTCTTCCCTATATAATTGTTTCGTTTCCCAGAGCAAACCATTTTTTATTGGTAAGTTGCTGTTATAACGTTCAATTGCAAAATGGATATGATCTGTTAAATGTAAATAAATGCTTTCATTTAATTTTTTGCCTAACTTCATCTTTGCATATGCGATGATTTTTTCGGATATTTCCATATAATCAATAGGCATATCAGTGATAAAGGTTTTGAATTTATTTTTTATATCTTCGTTTTCCAAAGTGAAAATTTTATCAATTTGTTGTTGATTGATCTCATCACCTACACGTTTATTAAAAGCAATTCCACGCCCAATGATGATAATTTCTTCTTTATCTTTTATTGAAACAATTGCATTATTGTTTAGGATTTTTTCAATTTTCACTTTGAACACCTCCGATAATAAAAAAAAGGCAAAACCTTACCTTTTTCTAAGGTAGTCGGTTTTGCCTGATTTAACAGTTACAACCCGTTCTGTATACGCTTACTCAATCCTATCATAGGACTTATGAATTATCAATATAGGCAATTAAAAATTTTTGTGTTTTTTGGGGGGGAAAATGACTCACAAAAAAACAAAGGCACACCCTGTAAAATTTTAATGAATTGAAAAGAAATAAATTCATACATCACTGCACAGAGAACAAGCAAAGGGTTCATGATACCGGAGTTTTTGAAAAACTGGGCGTCCGGCAAGAAAGTAAAAGTGCAGTGCAGGCAATAAAAAATTCAACTTTACATAATACTCCGCAGGTAAGTCTATTTCTAATAATCTCCATTCGAATTATGAATACTATTTTATATATTATTCAATTATACAAAACAAGTATTGCGACGTAGAATGAAGTAAGACAGAAAAAGGGAGATGACATTCATATGCCATTTGTAAGAGTCAGTTATATTGAAAATGAGTACGATAAAGAAAACTTAGCTTCTATTAGCCAAACGATCATGAAGGCTCTGATAAAAGAATTTCATGTTCCTGAAAAAGACTACTTTCAGGTGTTCAGTTCACATAAGAAAGAAGAATTTTATTATGACCCCAATTATCTTCTTCGTCATGAGAGGGATCAGGGTCTCTTGTATATCCAGATTACATGTGGTTCAGGAAGAACTCAGGAACAGAAGCAGTCTTTATATAAGGAAATAGCTGATCAGTTGTATGACCAACTCCATATACCGAAAGAAAATGTATTTATTATGCTGGTTGAGACGGGCTTGGAGAATTGGTCCTTTGGAGAAGGACTTGCTCAGATGATCAAGTAACGGAATGAATGGAGGAGGAAATAGGTATGCATGAACCAATTAAGCCAACTGTGAAATTAACCCTCGGAGATTTTGCTCCAGCATTTGTTGAGTACTCCGAAAAAGTTCTCTTTGGGGATTTGTGGCGAAGAGAAGAGCTTTCTCTAAGAGATCGAAGTATGATTACAGTCTCAGCCTTAGTAAGTACTGGCAGCCTGAATCAGCTAGAATACCATTTACATCTTGCAAAGGAAAATGGTCTAACGAAGAACGAATTGATTGAAGTCATCACACATCTTAGTTTTTATATCGGTTGGCCTAAAGCTGCTTCAGCACTAGAATCAGCTAAACGTATTTTGGAGGACAAATAAAGTCCATCAAACAACGTGCCCTATTTTAGATAGGGCTCAGCGTGTAGACAAACCCTCGCATTCGTTGTCAGCTCTGCGCGCTGGTGCTCACGAATGTCAAATTCGTTCCGCTCCAGTGCTCGATCTTCCTAGACTTCAAAGGTTTTCTATCACGCTGAAAAGAAGACAAAGGGCTAAAATAAAGATCATTTTAGCCCTTTGTCAACAATCTGAGCCCTATTTTAGATAGGGCTTTTTATATGCGAATCAATTGTATTTTAAATTCTTCTGTTGACTTTCCCCTTTACTGAAAGGTTTATACTGTGATCAGATCAATAAAACGGAGGAGATACAGGATGTTCAAAATCGGTGATTTTTCTATGTTAAGTAAAGTCCCTGTCAAAACCTTAAGGTATTATGACCAAATTGATTTATTAAAGCCGAAGCAGATCGATCAAGATTCTGGATACCGATATTATTCAGCTGAGCAGCTGCTTGAGGTCAATCGGATTTTTCTGTACAAGGAATTAGGCTTTACGTTAAAGCAAATAAGTCAGCTTCTTCGTGAAGATATTTCTGTCGAGCAGATTCAGGGTATGTTTCTCTTGAAAGAAAGTGAGATTCAGCAATTGATCGAGAGAGAACAGCAGAAATTAGCGCGTATTAAGGAGCGGATGCACCTCATCAAACGAGAGGGGTGTGTTGAAAAAGAACAGGAGGTCATCATCAAATCTGTTGAAAGCAAACGCATCATGTCTTTCCAATCCAATGGAACTGTTGACGAGATCCCTTCATTCTTTCAAACGTTTCATCATTTATTACATAAACATCAGCAAGAATGGATCTCTGAGCCACAAATCGTGCTGTGGAGGGAATCACTGGAAAAAGAAAGTGAGTTTGAATTTGAGGTAGGGTATTCCATCAAATCGTTGAGGTGCTCTCTTCCTCAGGGAATCACGATGCGCTCGTTACCTGCTGAAGAAGCCATGGCGACACTATTATTTCATTCACATTCTCCATCCGCACAAACTGCTTGCGTTGACCTGGCGACATGGATCGAAAATAATGGATACCGCGTGAAAGAAGATCAGCCGGGCAGAGAGATTTATTACCCATTGTCTGAAAATGAAGAAGGAAGACTCATTGAAATTCAAATTCCGATTAAAAATGAAGTCAAATCGTAAACATTGCCCAAAGGAGAAACGTCACTATGAAAAATAAAGCCGTGGTCTATTTACTTGCTCTAGCAGCCTTTTTAATTGGTACGATCGAATATATCATTACAGGAATTATTCAAATGGTCGCAGCAGATTTACATGTCACAACGTCAGCTGCTGGTTTATTGGTCACATCATTAGCGCTTTCAGCAGCAATCGGCGCACCGATTGTCATTGCACTGACTATCAATATAGACCGCAGAAAAATATTATCATGGATGCTGATCATTTTTATTGTCAGTAATATCATCACAAGTGTCAGCCATACGTTTGAAATGGTGCTGATGACAAGGGTTTTACAAGGAATTAGTGGAGGAACGGCCATTGTGGTGGCAATGGCTGTGGCCACTCGTCTTGTAGAACGAGAAAAAAGAGGCACAGCCATTGGCATCATTTTAATGGGACTCAGCAGTTCCTTGGTTTTAGGTGTGCCAATCGGAACATTTCTAAGCAGCATGATCGGATGGAAAGCATTATTCGCAGCCATCGGATTGATCACGCTCATTCCGCTGATTGTTGTGTATAAGCGCATCCCTTCGATGAAAGAACAAGAACCGGTGACGCTTGGGATGCAATTATCAATATTAAAAGATAAGAGAATTTTGCTTGCGGTGGCAGTGACACTCTTTTATGTAGGAGGATATTCCACTTTATTTACCTATTTAACCCCCTTCCTGCAAGAAGCAGCAAACCTTAGCATCACAGAAATCAGCGGCATTTTATTACTAGCGGGAATATGCAGCTTTTTAGGCTCCAGTCTTGGAGGGGTTGCAGCAGATAAAAAGGGTCCAATATTCACGATTTTTTCCGGAATCATCCTGCAAATCATCATGCTCATGCTGCTAGCATTTGTGACAGGAAATCTTGTGATCATGGTGGCTGTCATCATGATATGGATGATCGCGACATGGAGCACATCACCAGCACAGCAGCTATATCTTGTAACACTTGTACCCAAATCTCCTGATATCGCATTAAGTGTCAATACATCATTTATTCAATTCGGATTTGCTTTAGGCTCGGGTTTAGGGGGGCTTGTATTAAGCAGGACATCTCTATTGAACCTAAGCTGGATTAGTGCTGGGACAGTTCTTCTCGCTTTACTCATGACCATTCTGATGGTAGCGTTTGATCGTATTTCTCAGCATAAGAGTTTGAAAGTGATGGAGCAAGGAAGGTAATATATTCAATTTTTTATTGAGGGAACTACTGATTTCGGGTAGTTCTTTTTTTGATTTGAAGAATGCACAGTTGAGGAAGTTTATTTGCTACAATAGGAGTAAATATCCAAAGAATGAAGGCATCAATTTAGAGGTCCAAAAATAATGAATGTCATACAAAAGTACTATTAGACAGGAGAGAATACATCATGTCAATAAGTGAGGAGATCATCCATCGTAAAGGCGCTCGAAAAGGAAGTGACATTCCTCATGACGTCTTGATCCTTTTGAATCAAGGAGAGATAGAGAGTGTCAATTTAACTGAATGGCTGGCCGTCAATCATATGAATCTATTACAGCATGTATTGCCGTCCATTGGTTTAGACAAACATTTAAACGATCTTTCATCTGAAATTGCCAAACAAAAAGCGGAGTCAGGCATGAAAGCAATTCGTCTTATCGGTCATTTGTTAGATGAAGTGCTACAGGGTGAAAATGAGGAGAAACGAGTGGAAGTCATACAGGCTTGCAGTCGCCATATATCTGATAGCGTCCGCTGTTGGGCTGCTTATATGAACAAACAGCGTTCATCTTCTTTAGAAGAGAAACTAGTGTACATTCAGCCATTTGCAGCTGATCATCATTTTGGTGTTCGAGAAATTGCTTGGATGTCAGTGAGAGAAAATCTAAGTCATCAGCTCGACCAAAGTATAGAACATTTAACAGAATGGGCAAAAAGCGAGGATGAAAATATTCGCCGATTCTCTGTCGAGGCGATCCGTCCGAGAGGTGTATGGACAAAGCATATTGAGTTATTAAAACAAGAGCCAGAAAGGGCACTGCCTATTCTAAATTATCTCAAATCTGATCCATCAACATATGTTCAAGATTCTGTAGGAAACTGGCTGAATGACGCTAGTAAAACACAGCCAAATTGGGTACGAAACCTGTGCGAACAGTGGTCAAAGGATTCTAATACAAAAGCGACTAGCAGAATTGTTAAGAAAGCCAAGAGAACGATTGTGAAGGAGAATTTGTGAATTATGATATGAAATGACATTCTTTTTTTGAGGAGATTTCTATCAATAAAACATTCAGAAAAAAATCTTAGAGCGAGTTGAATTTTTTGTACGTAGATGGGCCCCATTACTTGGGGCTTTTTGTTTTTTATGAAAAACCTAGTCTCATCGTTTCGGCTTTTATTCTTTCTGTAAATCTATTATATCGTTGTCATACTTTTGAATGAAATTGACTCAATAGAATTGACGCAAGAACCAATAATAGGTGAAGATGAAATAAAATGTAAGATAAAGGGAGACGAATGATGATACATATCATATTTGGGGCGGCAGCTGCCGGTAGTTTAAAACAAGCAATACGTGAAATGAAGCAAAAACAAATAGATGATGTCATCGCTTTTGATGATATCTATTCAATTGGACCACTTCTAAATTTACACGAACATGAAGGACAAGCGAACCGTATAGAATGGCTGCGTAACGTGATGTCAAATGAATTTGGCTATTTTGACGACATGGTCAACGATCAGCATAGAATGCTTCAGCAAATAAAAGAAATAAAAGCTGGCAGTCGTATACTCATCTGGACAGGCAGTAATGCACATGAGCAAATTGCCTTGCGATATGCTATCTATTTATTAAAAGAGAAAAGCATTGAATTGTCTGTAATCAATATAACGACAGCATTTGATCAGCTGTTCAATACGAATACAAGAAGAATGATCCTTCGACATTCCGGAGAAATCGCATCTGAAAAATTTAAAATTTTGTATGAGAGTAAAGAGCATATTCACCCAGTGACAAAAGAAGAGAGAGAAAGATTACAAAACGAATGGCTTTCACTTGCTAAAGAAAATCATACGCTGCGGATATGGAAAAAAGGACAAACGATCAGCGTACCAGAAGATGAATTTGATGCTTATTTAGTGAAAATGGCCAAGCGGCTTCATCAGTCCGCGCCAGAAGAGGAGTACATCGTAACTCCACGTCTAATAGGAGAAGTCATTGGTCATTTAGATCAGTATATCGGCGATGATTTTATTGAATATCGACTGAAGACATTAATTGATCAAGGGATTTTTGACATGATAGGGAGACGAACTTCCATGCGTTATTACTCGATTAAACTGACAGAGTTCGGTCAGAACTTCAAAAAATGGGTATGCTGTCGAGAGTTTGTAGATCATCCTTTTGTGAAAATTGAAGGAGATTACGGTGGTGAACCTTTTCATTGCGGGCATTGTCAATGTCATTTAGAAAGAGATGATGTACCAATGAGTGATACCCTTTTCTCAAAGTTATGGAATTGGAATATACAGTATGGCCGCTGGTTTGACGAAGAAACCGATGATTTGCTGCCAAATGGTGTAGACATGGAAAGAAAGTTCAATCAAGAAGGAGAGCGAATCACTGAAGAAGTGAAACGAGCCTTATCTCCTGCGTTTCAAATTGAATACAGCCCAAGTGAATACACGCAATATTACATTTAAAGAATGAATTTCGTTATCACTGCACAAAATAATCCTTTACATGATCCACCATCATCATGTAAGATATGGAGAAATTAAAAGCGAAGAAAAGGACATGAGCTATTTTTACTAGTTACCAGAGAGGGAAGTGACGCTGAAATCTTCCTAACGCAGGAAAATGGTCTTACCACCTTTGAGCTGTATTGGGGAAATCATAGTATCCAATATCGTCCACGCCACGTTACGGCACCAGAGCCATAAAGCGAATACGCTTATGGGAATTTGGGTGGAACCACGGATCACACATTCGTCCCTCTATGAGGGATGGGTGTGTTTTTTTGTTCACTCATATAGGATCATTGCTTTGAAAAGGACATGAGCAGCTTTTATCGGTTACCAGAGAGGGAAGTGACGCTGAAATCTTCCTAACGCAGAAAAAGTTGACTTACCACCTTTGAGCTGTATTGGGGAAAATTGCAGTATCCAATACCGTCAATGCCACGTTACGGCACCAGAGCCATAAAGCGAATACGCGTTATGGGAATTTGGGTGGAACCACGGATCACACATTCGTCCCTCTATGAGGGATGGGTGTGTTTTTTTATTTCAAAAAAATGAAAGGTGTGTCAGTCATGAGAGAAAACATGGTGAAGATTGCATTTCCAGATGGAAAGGTAAAGGAGTTTTCCGCAGGTACGACGATCGCAGAAATTGCCTCCTCTATTAGTCCGAGCTTAAGAAAAAAAGCAGTGGCAGGGAAGGTCAATGGTCAAATGGTTGATTTAAATGAACAGCTAAACAGCGATGCTGGGCTGTCAATAGTCACACTGGATTCAAAAGAAGGGCTTGAAGTGCTGCGCCATACATCTGCACACGTCTTAGCTCAGGCTGTGAAAAGGTTATTTGACCATGTCACACTAGGTATAGGACCCGTCATCGAAAATGGATTTTACTATGATATGAAGCTCAATCAAACGTTAAGCGTAGAGGATTTGGCGGTGATTGAAAAAGAGATGGAACAGATCATTAACGAGAATCATCCCATCCAAAGAAAGGAGGTCTTTTTCGAAGAAGCGGAAGCGCTGTTTGCACATGATCCATATAAACTAGATATTTTAAAAGGTCTTCCCTCTCAAGAAGCAATTACAGTTTATCAGCAAGGAGAATTTATCGATTTGTGCCGTGGTCCCCATTTACCTTCTACAGGGTACTTAAAAGCCTTTAAACTCACACGTGTTGCAGGGGCTTATTGGCGGGGAGACAGCAATCAGGATGTAATGCAGCGAGTGTATGGTGTGGCATTTCAACACCCAAAACATCTAGCTGATTATCTTCATTTCATGGAAGAAGCAAACAAACGTGATCACCGGAAATTAGGGAAACAATTATCTCTATTTATGTTTTCAGAAGAAGCGCCAGGTATGCCGTTTTATTTACCAAAAGGTCAGCTTGTCAGAAATGAATTAATGGCCTTTTCAAGAGAAGTGCGAGGCAACGCGCAATATGAAGAAGTGAGTACGCCGTTTATGATGAACCAAGAGCTTTGGGAAAAGTCAGGGCACTGGGATCATTATCATGAAAACATGTATTTCTCAGAAGTTGACCATACAAGCTTTGCTTTAAAACCGATGAACTGTCCAGGGCATATGCTCATGTTCAAAAACAGCTTGTATTCATACAGAGACCTTCCAATCAGAATGGCTGAGTTTGGTCAGGTGCATCGTCATGAATTCAGCGGAGCGTTAAATGGATTGTTTAGGGTCAGAACATTTTGCCAAGACGATGCCCATATTTTTTTAAGAGAAGATCAAATCGAAGCTGAAATCAAACGAATTTTCCAATTAGTTGATCATGTGTATCGGACATTTGGGTTTGAGTATTCAGTCGAGCTTTCCACTCGTCCAGAAAAGGCCTTAGGGGATGATGCCATTTGGGATCTATCTGAATCAGCGCTAAAAAATGTGCTTGATCAGCTAAAGATTGACTATCAGCTAAATGAAGGAGATGGGGCATTTTATGGCCCGAAGATCGATTTTCATATTAAAGATGCACTAAAGCGGAGCCATCAATGCGCCACAATTCAGCTTGATTTTCAAATGCCTGAGAAATTCGATTTAACATATATCAATGAAAAGAATGAAAAGGTACGGCCAGTTGTCATTCACAGTGCCATTTTTGGTTCTCTTGATCGTTTTCTTGGTATTCTCATCGAGCATTTTGCCGGCGCTTTCCCGTTATGGCTAGCACCAGTGCAAGTACAAATCATCCCTGTCTCAACTGTTCACCTTGATCACTGTCTAGAGGTGCAGCAGCAATTAAGAAGTATCGGAATCAGAGTCACAATCGATGAGCGGGATGAAAAACTTGGCTATAAAATGAGAGAAGCACAAATGCAAAAAATTCCATATATCGCTGTCATTGGCGATACAGAAATGCGTGACAACACTCTGAATATCAGACAACACGGAGAAAAGACGTCAAAGCAGCTGTCGATTGAGAACTTTAAACACATGGCAGCTGAGCAAATAAAAGACAGAACAGTGGCTCAAGACATGCTGTGATGATTTCATTACGAAGGGTGAGACGTCCATTGAATGATGGGTGTCTTTCCATTTCTGCAATGGAAAGGGGAAATATTGAAACATTTTTTCAATAAAATCGTAATAGAGATAGAGCGCTTAACAGAAACATTTGAAACGAGGAGGAGTATTACATGGAACAAGCTGCATTAAAAATGATGAGATCAAAGCAAATAGTCGTTTCTAATTTAATAGCCGGCATCATGATCGTCGCTTTTTTTATCTTGATTCAAATGTCTGACATTCGATTTACACATTTCTTTCTTTGTTTAGGAATTATTATGCTCTTTCTAAGTATTTATGGTTTTATTAAAAAAGGATCAACAAAGTCTTTCATTCCCCTTTTCGAGCAGATAGCCATTTATGAAAAAGAAAAATTGGGGGAAGAGTGGGAGAAAGAAAAGAAGGCAGAAAATATTTCAAGAGTAGTATTAAGTGGTCTGATGTTCCTTCAGTCATTCAGCTTCCAAGATGTAACAAATCCATTCTTAAACATACAACCTATGCTTTTAATATTCTTATTATTTGTAACGCTAGCCCTTATTAATTTAAGCATGCTTTATCGCTTTAGAAAAATCGACCGGTCGACTGAAGGTGAATTAAAAGGCTTTACAAAGAAAACAAACATGGTGTCAATGGTTTTAGGATTATTAACAGCGATCGTCATCTTCGGCTTTATCGTCATCTTTGTTCTTCCATAAGACTGAATCATTTTGAGGTGAAATAAATGAATGCAAACATCCAACAACTGATCGATCAGACAAGGATGAAATTTGGTTTAGATTTGTACCATCTAAAAAGACACAGTTTTCATCGTTACGTCAATATGTTCAATGAAACGGTTTATACATTGAATATGGAATGGTTTCCCTCCCATGAAGCTGAAACTGGGGACGACGATTTAAACCCAGACGGCACAGTTGTGATTGACGTGAATTTCAATACAGGTAAGGTTGAATCGGTTATTTTTGTCATGGACAAAACCTATGCGCAGAATGGTATTACATTTAAAAGCCCTTATCCAGCTCATGTCATTCAATGGATTGAACAAGAAACAGGATTGATCTATGGCGAGCACTTTCACATGCATCAGGAGGAAAAAGCCGAACTTGTTTTTGAAGAAAAAGTAGATGATGTAACAGTGACGCCTTCAGGCAGAATCGAGGTGAAATGGGATGAACATGGGCAGCTCATTCACTTTACACATCATGGGTCATTTATGGCAAAAAATCTCCTAAGAGCTGAAGAATATGCGCTTTCCGTTGATATGATTGAGAACTTAGCCGAGCAGCAAGTGCAGCGATTTGATTGGCCATCCTTCGAGCAGAATCGAATTCGCTCTATTTATGCGTTAGAAGAAATCTATGTGAAAAACGATGGGACAGGAACATTACCGTTTGAAATAGGGCGTGAAGAAACGCATTGTATACACATGAATCAGGTCATGGAGTGGAATGAATCGTTAAACAAAGCCTTTGAAAAAAAGGAAATGAATATCCACGAGGACATTACAGCGGAACAAGCCTTCTCACTGGAGCCTTCACCAGATACATTCCCGATAACAAAAGAAGAGCAAGCGGAGTGCATAAAAGCAGTACGAACCTTTTTGACGCAAAACTACTCAAAGGATACAGGCAAATGGGTGCTAAAAACACTCCATCGTGAGCATGGATATATCCATGCGATATTAAAAACGCATGATCAAGAAGGCTGTGGATTTATGGATAAGATTAAGATCTTCATTGATGCCAGCACTTTTGAAGCCGTTAATTACATAGATAAAAAAGAGATGTTTCAAGTGTGCGGGATACTCAATCCTTCTCAAGCGGCTAGTGAAATGACCATATCAAAGCAAGAGGCCTTTGAAAAATTGAGAGAACGCCTCAAACTTACACCCATTTATGTCTATGACGATGCGCAAAAACAATATGTTTTATGTGGAAAGCTCGATTGCCATGATGGCGTAGATGCAGCTAGTGGCGAGGTCATTTCATTGAAAGACCTTTAATGTGTCAAAAGAGGAAACCTTCATCTACAACTTCTTCTAGAACAGCGAGGAGCTGTTCTTTTTTGTCTCATCCTCCTATTTTTGAAGAAAAATGGGATTTTGTAGCAGGAAGTTGTCGTTTCTTCACGAAAGAAACAGATAAGAATATGATCATAGGTCCATCGGTTGTCATTAGAGATTGAGATAAAGTAAACGTCATACATATTCAACATTCATGACAGTACAGTGGATCTAAAATGATTTTCTAAGAAAACGAAATCGTGTCTCTAGTAGTATGCGGAAATAGGTGGTCTTTAGATCAAAGGATGAGTTGAACATGTTTGTTATTAGGTAAGTTTGAAGCCATGATAGAAGAAAGTGAGGATATCTACCTTGAGTACATTGGAAGTGTTTCGTCAGTTTTTGGTTGACCATTATCCTTCGTTACAAGATGAGCTTTGGCTGAAAGATGTTGATACCCTTCGAATCTCTCCTATTCTTCATCCATTTCTGAAAAGCAAGCTGCCAGAGGGGATCGAAAAATTCACTTGTGTCCTATTTACGCAGCAGACAGATCAAACCGCTGCACCGCTCAAAGTATACCTTCTATTAGATGAATACGAGCAATCGCTCTATGCCATTGATTTGATGAATGAACAACTAGCGCTTCATTAATGCAGAAGCTAAAAGAGAAAAAAGCTGATGAGAGTTTCTCAGCAGCTTTTTTTAATGAAAATCAGTCGATTATATCAACGATTCGCCGATGCAAATTGTCCAATTCTTTTTTAGTTGGAAAAGAGTTGATTAGCAGCGTGGATCGTTCGAATTGATGAGGAAGCTCAGTATCTGTCACAATCATATCAATCCCAAGATGATCCATCGTCAAAGCATTTAATGTATTTTCAGGACTTGTGAAAATGTGAATGAGAGGAGGTAAGTTTAATTTAATTAAATCTGCAATAAACAAACTATGATTATAGCCTAATGTTGATATGACAAAAATATTCAACACGTTTCTCCTCTCCATTTCCAAATGAACAAGCCCTCTCCAGTTAGACGTAATGATACGGATCAATTCTCGTTCATTCTTCACAAAGGAAGCGAGTATATCATCTGTTTTTAACTCCTGAATGATATGGGTAATCCTCGAATAGAAGTAAGGAAGCTGTTTTTTCACCTCTGATAAATAACGCGATTTCTTTTTGAAAAGGAATCCATCTCTCCCGGTAATTTCATTAGAATACACATAATATTGGAGAAGAAGGAGTGTCAGCACCTTGCGATTAGCCACTTCTTGATGAAAAATCAACTCCAATTGATTGATAAATGAATGAATGGCCTCAAAGAGGCGTGGTGTATGTGACTGAAAGAACATCAATTTTTCTTCAACAGATTCAATTGATTTAAAATGACCAATAGCTGGTTCGATCAATAGTAAAAAGACAAACTCGTGATGATCCAGTGTAATATCAAATATATTTTTTGTCATTCGGGCAATGTGCTTTTCCCATGCTTTAATTTGACCATAGATATTTTTGCCTGCAGCGGTCTGCTTTTCTTCATTCATTGAATATGTATAGTTGCGTCTTATCGTGAAATTTTTTCTTATTCGGTGAATGGAAACACCGATCCATAAGCAGTATTTATCAATAGCGATATCTGGAACATGGACTTCGATCATCTGAAATAGCTCCTGTAATAAGTCAACAGCGTCTTGCTTTTGAATCTCATCAAATGGCCAAAGCCGGCTTCCATACACTTCAAATAAAAACTCAACAAAGAATTGCCGGATCTCCTTCTCATTCCCATGGAACTGCATGCTGTCTGGGCGTAATTCAATGTCATAGGATGTAAGAATGGAATTGATTTTATGAATGGTGTTATACAATGTGGACCTACTGATATTAAGCGTGTCCATCCATTCATAAAACGTTATATTTTTTCCGAAAAAAATGCCGTCAATTAATCGAATTTCAATCGTATCTTTTAAAATTTCTTTGATATAGTAGTCCACTCGTATCGTCTGGGTATAACAAATGGATATGCCCTGTCTCGGCTTTATGCGAATTAACGGCTCACCATTCTCTGTTTGGAACGATTTCATTTGTTCTAAATCACTTTGGATTGCGCGAACTGAGCCAATCTTTTCATCTGATACCTCTTGAAGAGTCCACCACTTATTTTTAGATACAAGCAGTTTTAAAATGTTTATCCATCTTTTTGATTTGTTATCAATGAGGTCCATCCAACCATTAACCCCTTTCTTTTGTCTGCCTCTTCATATTGTTAAGTTCAGATAAAGAACATGTGCTCCTAAAAATAGGCATGAAATGATTGTATTGTTTACGCTATATGGATTTGTCTTCGCTTTTGATGATAAATGAGAAAAAAATTAGACGAAAACAAATATTATTAGCTGATTCGCCATTTTTTTCTTTTAAAAGGTTGAAAATAAGTCATTTATCTCACATAAATGGATCATTTTAGATATTTTGTTTATTTTTTTGCTGTTTAAATGGTAAATGTAAGAATAAAAAGCAAGGGATTTTTGATTACCATATGGATGGGAGTAGAGAGGAATGCGATCTATCTGATGCTGAACTGTCTCACCATACATACCATATATGATACATACTCGTTTTATATGAACGAGCCTTAAATGAATATATGCTGATATAAGCATGTATACATAAATTGTTGTTCATTCCAGTATAAATAGAAACTTCATTCATGTTCTTTTAATTGTTCCTCTCACTATTCCCCATTTCTATAGATCCCTATTCAATTACTTTATCCATTATCCACCATTTTCCTTCGTGATCATCTGATTGAGTTTATAGGGTCTTAAGATGCAATTCTTAGAAAATATGTGAACAGAAACGGAGTGAGTCTATCAGACACTACAACTGATTTTGTGGATATTTATTGAAAACTGATGATAGAAAAGGGTGAATGTATTGAAAAGGATGTTGTCACTGACTCTCATGATTGTATTAGTCATACAGTCTAGTATTTTAGGAATCTTGCCTTTTGCAGAGGTAGAGGCCAAAGAAATTCAAGAGGACATTTATAGAAATATTGAGTTTGCTGATGTCGAAGGAAACAAGTTATCACACATGGAAGACGATCTGATAAGAAAAGCCACTGTCCATTGGTCAATAAAAGGAATTGAGCTAAAACGGGATGATCCGTATGTCCTTTCTCTTCCTTCAACAATCCAAGTAGAAAAAGAGCAAAAAGAACCGATTATTGTCAATCAAATACCTGTTGGCGAGTATACCGTTTCAAAACAAAATGAAGTGACGGTTATATTTAAAGAAGATGTTGAGCTTGATCCAAATTTAGAAGGATCTATAGATATCGATGTCAGCAGTATAGCTGAGCAAAAAGAGAAAACAAAGCAAAACGAGCAAAAAGAAGGACTTTTAAAAGATAACTCAACCTCACCGGAGAAAGACAAAGCAGCTAAGAAGCAAGAAACTGCTCAATCAAAACACAACAAAGAAGATGAGCTGCTAAAAAACAAGGTAAACGTGTCTGAGCGTTTAGGGCTGCAAAGTGTTTCACAACAAGTGGTGATCAAAGAAAATCTTCTCACTGATGCGCAATTAATTTTTGAAGATCAGGAAGGGAATTCAGTTGAAAAACCTGATATCAACTCACTTATTTCAATTAACTATGAATGGGCCATTCCGAATGGACATAGCTACAATGGCGGTGATGAATTCCATTTCAAGGTGCCAGATGAATTAGTGATTTACGAAAAAATTGATCGTCTCGAGATGAAGTTTAATCAGGCAACCATTGGTTATTTTTCTGTAGATGAAAGCGGAAATGCCACCATCGAGTTCACAGATTTTATTAAACAATATTCAAATATTCATGGAACACTTCAAGTTTGGACGCAATTAGATCAACAAACAGTCATCACTGAAGAAAAAGAAGTCATCATTACCCCGATTGAAGGCAAGGATAACGTATCAATCCCGATTCAATACCTTCCAAATGGTCCAAACGTCTCTAAAAAGGGAGAACCAAATCGATCTTACAATGCTGAAACCATTCAATGGACAGTAGATTTTAATATGGACTTAGACGATGTGAAACAAGCGAAGCTATTAGATCCGATTCAAGAAGGTCAGGCATTGAAAAAAGATTCAATCAAGCTTTATCGAGTTGATACAAAGCTAAATGGAGAAACATTGCTAGGTGAGCAGCTTGACGAAAACCACTACACAATCGGTCAAACAGCAGATGGTCAAGATTTCACGATTGAATTTAAAGATGACGTGCATCTAGCCTACCGTTTAATGTATGAAACGGACATTACAAATCAAGATCAGTCTGCATTTCGTAATCAAGCGTCCCTTGTTTCTGGTGATAAAGTAATCAGTTCAGCAGAAGGGACCGTGAATGTGACAAGAGGTAGTCCTTTAAATAAAAAAGCCGCGCACTACGATCCAGTCACACAAACGATTACCTGGGAAATTCGGTATAACTATAACGAAAAAACGCTGGCTCAAAAGGACGCTTTGTTAGAAGACTTCTTTAACGGCACACAGGCGCTGATATCTGATTCAATTCAAGTCAAAGAAGTCACAATTGATCAAAATGGCAACGAAGCAGGAACAAAAGCGTTTGAAAACTATGTGGTTCAACCTCAAAAAAAGGATGAACAAAACGGATTTACTTTACAATTCAATCGAGATATTCAATCAGCTTATCTCATCACATATCAAACAAAAGCAACCGATCGGATTTTCGAAGCAGAAGAGATTATCAATACTGTGACAGCTGGCGAAGAGAGCAAACAAGCAAATCAAAGAATTGATCAACAAATCCTAACGAAAAATCACGAAACACCGAATTACAAGAACAAGACCATTCCATGGCGTATCACCTTCAACAAAGATCAACAAACGATGAACAATCTGATATTAAAAGATACGTTTACAAATGAAGGATTGACCCTACAAAAGGATAGTTTGAAGGTCATGACAGGGAATACAGTGCTTGAAGAGGGCACTGATTATCAAATCATTGAACATGAAAATGGATTTGAAATTCAATTTACGAAAGAAATAAAGACAGAACATACCGTCACATATACAACGTCCTTTGATTATGAAAAAAGAGCAGATAAAGATCAAAAAAATCTACGAAATCATGTAAAGCTTGAATGGATCAATGAAGATGGTAAGGAATTAACAAAGGAAAATCATTCTGTTTTCACCCCTGATACTTACACGCAATCAAATGGTTTCAAGAACGGAACATATGATGCAAAGAAAAAAGAGATCACATGGAATATCGGTGTGAACTATAACTTGAAACATCTAGAAGAGGCGAGAATCGAGGATTTCATTCAAGGAAATCAGCGTTTGCTTGAAGATTCAATCACCGTCTACTCGCTTGATTTACATGGCGGGGAAAATGGTGCGGAAGAAAAAGAGGTATTAGCGAAAGAACATTATGACATCAAATTCCTTGAAAATGAAAAAGGAGAAACAGGGTTCGAAGTCATTTTCAAAAAAGCCATTGATTCTCCATACAAAATCACATATAAAACTAGTGTTGAAGGAATGGATTTAGTAGAGAAAACCTACGAAAATAAAGCGACCCTTTATAATGGAAAAACAAAAGAATCAGATGTAAATGCTGTGGTGTCTATTCCAAATGGAGGAAAATACACGAGTAAATCAGGAAATCAACAAGGGAAAGTTATTGATTGGAAAGTGAATATCAACTTTGGCCAATCAACAGTCCAAGATGCGACGATTATAGATCACCCAAGCAGTAACCAAGCGATAATAGAAAACTCATTTCATCTCTATTCAACGACAATAGATGAAAAGGGGCAAGTGACAAAAGAAAAAGAGCTGGAAAAAGGGAAAGATTATGAGTTAGACCTTGAATTCGATCCAGATTCTTTTCAACTCAAATTTAAAGAAGAAATCACGAGACCATATATTTTAGAATACCAATCTCTCATTTTAGATAAGGTGGGTAGTACACTTCAAAACGAAGTAACGTTTAGAGGGGAAAATGTTCAAGAAATCAAAAAAGAATCTGAAGCCTCTATCGTTGTAAAACGCACCGCTGGTATGGGAGATGGCACGGGATCGATTGGTGCTTTAACCATTAAAAAGGTAGATGCAAGCAGTGGTAAAGCGCTAAAAGGAGCAAGCTTTTCCCTTACAGATGCTGCGAGTGGAGTTGTCATTGGAACAAAGGTGACAGATGAAGAGGGATCGCTCATCTTTGATCGCCTATTGTATGGTGACTATATCGTGACAGAAGTGAAAGCGCCTGATGGTTATATCAAGAACAAGGAACCGATACATGTATCAATTGATCAGCCTTACGAATCAGGAGATCAAGCAAAAACAGGAAATAGCATGACGGTGCAAAACCAAGAAATCCGCCAGCATGTCAAGCTCACGAAAAAAGACAAAGAGACAGGTGCGGCATTAGAGAATGCAGAATTTGAACTGAAAAAAGAATCTGGAGATACCGTCCAAACTCATTTGAAAACGGATGAAAAAGGAGAAATTCTTTTCAAACATCTTGAGCCAGGTTCCTATTATTTTGTGGAGACAAACGCACCGAAAGGCTATCAATTAAATCAGCAAAAATGGCCGTTTACCATTAAAGAAAATCAAACAGAAACAACGATTGTAACCGCAGTAAATGACATCATCAAAGGCTCTGCTGAATTGAGTAAAATAGGTGAAGGTGGAGAGAGACTAGAAGGTGCACAGTTCAAGCTCCTCGATAAAGAAGGGCAAGAGCTGAATGAACAGCTTGTCACTGGAAAAAATGGCAAGATCACAATTAACGAACTAAGGCCAGGAACGTATCAGCTCATTGAAACAAAAGCACCTGATGGCTATGTCTTAGATGAAACGCCAATCAAATTTGAAGTGCCACTCGATCCAAAAGAACCAGTCATCATTTCACAGAAGAACCTATATGAAACAAGTGCATTAGAAGTGATGAAAGAAGGGGAAGATGGCAAGAAGCTTCAAGGTGTTCGATTTGAAGTCAGGGATCAAAATGACGATGTTGTGCGTAAAGACTTGACAACAGATGAAGATGGGAAGCTTTTGGTCGACAACCTCAAACCGGGCAAATATCAGCTTGTAGAGATAGAGAGTATTGATGGTTACCAAAAGAAAAATAAACCTTATCCTTTTACCATTGAAGTGGCACAAAAAACACCGACAGAGATAAAAGTGATCAATGATCTCAAAACTGGAGCTGTCCAGCTCACGAAGCTTGGTGAAAAGAATGATCTGCTTGAAGGAGCAGAATTCAAGCTTTTAGATGCAAATGGAAAAGAGATTGAAACGGGTCTCGTCACAGATCGGAATGGGAAGATCACAATAAGCGATCTTAAACCTGGAACCTATCAGTTTGTTGAAACGAAGGCTCCATTCGGTCATGAGCTTGACGAAATACCTGTCACTTTTGCTATTCCATTTAACTTTGAGAAGCTGGTCAGTGTGACAAAAGAAAATAGCCGCACAACAGGCGGAGTGCTGCTGCACAAAAAAGGCGAAGATGGGAAATCATTAGAAGGGGTTGTCTTTGATCTATCTGATGCCAAAGGAAAAATAGTGGCAGGAGGAGAAGGAATTTCAACCAATCAAGATGGAAAGATCATCTTCGCAGGTCTAAAACCAGGAACCTATCAATTTGTTGAAAGAAAGAGTCTTGAAGGCTATGAATTGAGTGAGAAACCACTTATCTTTCAAATTGAATTAGGTCAAAAAGAATTGATTCAAGTGGAGGCAATCAATCAGCTCAAGAAAGGTTCTGTAGAACTCACAAAAATAGGAGAAGAAAAAGAAAGATTGAAAGGCGCAGAATTTACACTTTTCAATGACGATGGCAAAGAATTGATGTCAGGTTTAACAACAAACGAGAAAGGCATCATCACTGTCAACGATTTGAAACCAGGCGCTTACCAATTGGTTGAAACGAAGGCTCCTTTTGGACATAAATTAGATGCAGAACCAGTGGACTTTAAGATCGATTTCAACCCAAATCAAATGGTTAAAGTCACCAAAGAAAATATCAGGATGACAAGTGCTGTGAAGCTTCAGAAAAAAGGGGAGGATGGTCAGCTGCTCAGCGGAGTGACCTTTGATCTGTTCGATGAGCATGATCAGCGTATCAACAAAGGATTAAAGACAGACAAAAACGGTCAATTGACGGTCGATCAACTGAAGCCGGGAACCTACCAATTTATCGAAACAGCAAGCATTGCCGGCTATGAATTGGATCAGACACCTATCTCATTTACGATTCGTTTAGGTCAAGACAAACCAGCAATAGTAGAAATGATCAACAAACTGAAGCCGGGAGCAGTCGAACTAACCAAAGTGGATGACGAGGGACATACGCTCGAAAATGCAGAGTTTACTCTTCTGAGTAAAGAAGGAAAAACGTTGAAGACATCACTTGTAACGGACCAAAAAGGAAAGCTTCACATCAACGATCTAAAACCGGGAGAATATCAATTCGTTGAAACGAAAGCGCCTCATGGCTATGAATTGGATGCTCAGCCGATCCTGTTTACGATTGAGAAAAATCAGCAGAAACCGCTTCAATTAACGGCGAAGAATCACCTGATCTTAGGAAGTCTGCGTATCATAAAGGTAGACCAGCAGACAGATAGAACCTTAAAAGGAGCGGCCTTTGACATTCGTACAAAAGCCGGGAAAACCATAAAATCTGTGACAACTGCAAAAGACGGTGAAGCCATTGTCAAAGGGCTGAAACCTGGTGATTATATACTCACAGAGACGAAAGCGCCAGATGGTTATGTAGCTTTAAAGAAACCGCTCGCTTTTACGATTCAAATGGGCGAAGTGGAGATCAAGACAATGATTGTGAAAAATGCACCAGTGAAGAATGAAGAAGACCACACGAATCCTCCAGCCTCAGATAAAGGGGATCAACATCCGCCCCATGACTCAAACGGTGAGCTGCCAAAGACTGGTGAAGAATGGTTGCGTTACTTGATGTATGCAGGGATTTTACTAGTAGCTTCTGGAACTGTTCTTCTTGTTGTCAGAAGAAGAACTATTCAGTAGAAGGAAGGAACGAGTGTATTGATGAAAAAAAGAACCTTATTAGGTAGCTTTTTGATGGTCACGGGGCTGATGCTCATCTCCGTTCCTTTTCTATATGAGTGGCGAACTTCTCAAGAGACAGCAGCAATGGAACAGGCATTAAAGTTAATTGAAGAAAATGAAACTGATGCCCTTTCTTCTATTCCACATTTAACTGTGTCAGAAGAAGACCTGCGAGATGTGATGGAACTAGAGATCCCGTCAATTGATTTAAACGAAAAAGTGCTTCCTGTTACATCAAAAGAAAATTTAGGCATTGCACTGACTCAAATCAAATCTCATCAAATGCCAGGTGAAGGAAATTTCACGATTGCAGGCCATAGAGGGTATAGAGGCGACCGGCTTTTCCGGCAGCTGCCAGAGGTACCTAAAGGAGAAAAAGTCGTCTTACATCATCAAGCTGAAACATACGAATATCAAATTGTCAGCTCTGCTACGATAGAACCGACGGATGTGGATGTATTAAAGGATCGCGGGAAAAATGAACTGACATTGATCACTTGTACACTTGATGGTCAGAAACGCTTTGTCTTAAAAGGAATACGAATCAACGCTTCAAAGAGTGAGCAGCCATCGGATGTATAAAACCAACATAATAAATGATGGATGCGATGGAAAAGCAGCGCTCACGACCGGTATGTTACACCAATTGTTATCAGAGCAATATCCAACTTTAAAAAACGAACGTTGGGATGTTGATGTAGATACAATTCGGGCTTCACCTATTCTTCACCCTTTATTAAGAAGAAAGCTTCCGATTGGTATCGAGAAATTTACTTGTGTTTTGTTCACGCAGCAGACAGCAGCTTTTGGAGAGCCTTTGATTGTGTATTTTCTATTGGATGAGAAAGGCGAATCGATTTACGCAATGGATCTATTGCTTGAGCAGCACGATCCACATTAAACGAAACGAAAAGGAAGGGGTTTTAACTCCCTTCCTTTTTTGTCATTCAATCACGCAAACAGCTTCAGCCCAACCACACCAATCACAATCAGCAGCAGGCTCAGAATACGAATCATGTTTTTCGGCTCTTTAAATAAAATCATATTAAACAAAACAGAGCCCGCCGTTCCAAGTCCAATCCAAACGGTATAGGCGACGGATACTTGAACGGAAGAGAACGAGGCATATAAAAACAAAAAGGATAAGGCAAACCCGCCGACAAAAAGGATACCTGTCGTGATTTGTTTTTTCTTACTAAACATATTGAGACCAATGGTGCCGCCGATTTCGCAGGCAGAGGCTAACAGTACAAAAAACCAACCCATATTAAACCGTTTCTCCTTTCTGCTCATGTGCAGCTCCATCAGACACTTTCAGTCCAAAAATTCCAAGGATTAAAATGCCCATAAATAAGAGCTTTTCTAATGAAAACGAACCGCCAAACAGCGCATAATCCATCAAAGATGTACCGATCGTTCCGACTCCGGCAAACACGGCGTACACGGTCCCTGTCGGCAGCTTCTCACAGGCTTTCATTAAAAAATAAAAATCAATCGGAATGAGGCAGATAATGACCGCCCATTCCCACACAGCATCTGCTTTATTTAAACCAAACACCCAAAGTAATTCGAATAAACAAGTGAGTGCGACATACATCCAGCTTTTTTTCATGCGATTTCCTCCTAAAACTGACGATTCGTCATTTTGAAGCTAAAAAGAGCGTACAGCAAGTGCTGTACTATGTTAAGGTGTCTCTATGCCAAGTGCGTAAAGAAGAAATTGCTTCACCTCTCGCTTTTGAATCAGAACCTCTTCTGTATCTGTTTCCGTAAATAAATACATTTGCTCAGCTGATGATTCAAGTAGTCCGATAATAAACTTCGCTGCGTAATGACAGTTCAAATTCGAACGGACTCTTTTGTCCTGCTTTGCTTTTTCTAGAAAAGCAGCAACCCATTTGTAGATTGGCTCATAAATATCTTCCCATTCCTTTAAATGCTCGGTGGCAGCTAAGCCTGAATAGGTCAGGGCAAGAACATCACGGTATTGCCTTGTAAAAGAGAAGATGAATTCAACAAGCGCATCTGCTTGATCAAGGACATCCGCATGCTGAGTTAATTCCTTTTCAATCGCAGGCACCATCTGTGCGATCAGATGTTCAGCGATCGCAGGCATGACGGACAGCTTTGAAGGGAAATATAAATAATACGTTCCTTGCGCTACTCCTGCTGCTTTTACAATATCCGAAATGGTTGTCTTTTCGATTCCCTTTTCTTTAAACGCATCAATCGCAGCAAGCATAATCTTTTCTCGTTTTGACACATGATCACCGACCTTAAATGACTGAATGTCAGTCAGTTTATCGAAAAAATGACGATTTGTCAATACGATTTCCTCTTCATTCATTGTGAGAATAAGTGATGAATAGATGGGAGAAAGCTTGAATAAGCTGTAAATATGGTCAAGCATCATGTGAGAAAGGGGCAGCTCTCCGTATGACATCTAGTGCTATGTTTTCCATTGCTTATTTCCTACTGCTCGTCCCGTTCTATCTACATATAAGATACAGACAGGCAAAGAAGCACAAACGTTTTATCTATTTTCGAACAGAGTTGGTTCTTGCCTGTCTATTTATCTATACGAATATTTTATTATATTTGACGGTCTTCCCAAACCGTTTTTCCGCCCCAAGGGATCAGGTGAGTGTCAACCTCATGCCTTTGCAATCCATTTATCAAAATCTCCATGCCTACCATCACGGCTATCCAAATCTCGTCTTTTTAAATTTGGCAGGGAACATATTGTTATTTGTACCCCTCGGTTTTTTTCTTTATCAAGCCTTTCGGACGATGCGCTGGCAAAAGGCAATTCTTAGTGGCTTTCTCCTGTCAACAATGATTGAAGTGTTTCAATGGGTATTCTCGCAATCTGGTATCATTACAAGAAGCAGCGATATTGATGATATTCTTTTAAATACACTTGGCACAGTGCTAGGCTGTATCGTGTATCAAATGTATCGAAAAAGGAAGGAGAAAACCTGAGTGAAGCGAGTTTGTATCATTCCATGTGGCGCGAAGAAAATATGGGACGTCAACCGAGAGGCAGGGAGTCAGCCGGCGGACCTTGTTTACTTAAGCCCCCTGCATCAGCGGACGAAAAGCTATGCCCAAACATTCTTTTCAGACTGGCTGATCTTATCTGCGAAGCACGGATTCTTAAAAGCAGATGATATCATACATGAAAATTATGATGTGGCTTTTGGTACACCGCATGCTGAACAGATGACACGAGAAGAACTGAGCCAGCAATTTCATGAAAAAAATCTTTTCGCATATGATGAACTGGTGGTACTAGGCGGGAAGAAATATCGAAAGGTGATCGATCCTTTATTACATCCTCATCAAAAAGCGATTTATCCGCTGGCTCCATTTAAAGGAATTGGCTATATGCTTCAGGCGTTAAAGCAAGCAGTGGAGACAAAAATAGAACTTCCGCCGCATATTTAAACCATTCACATCTACCGATAAGAAGGGTTTTGACCATTAAAAAGAGAATAATTGAAGTAGCGATGCTGATTGTTCCATATTTTTTCAGCAGCCACTAGGGTGTCCGTATCGCTCGGATGATGTGGCTCAATGAAAAAGGAGGCGTATGAACATGACAACCATCTATTTAGCTGGTGATTCAACCGTTTCATCTTACCCAGATCGTCCTGTTCAAGGAGGATGGGGAGAGTTTTTACACCGCTATACAGCGAACGGCGTTAACGTCGACAACCGTGCCATTGGTGGAAGAAGCTCAAAAACCTTCATTGAAGAAGGACGCCTTGATGACATATTGGCTGACATTCAGCCAGGAGATTGGCTTTTCACACAAATGGGGCATAATGATGCTTCAAAGGAGAAGCCTGAGCGGCATACAGATCCTTTCACGACGTATAAAAGCTACCTGTCTCAATATATTCATGGAGCAAGAGCAAAAGGGGCAACACCACTTTTACTCACTCCAGTCGGCCGTTTTCATGAAAAAGACGGAGAATTTATCAATGATTTCCCTGATTACTGTGCCGCTATGAAAGAACTAGCCGATGAAGAAGAGGTTCTACTCGTTGATTTAAATACTGTAAGTCTTCAGTTCTATCAAGTTTCCGGCATAGAGAAAACGACCTCTTACTTTATGCTGTCAACAGGCATTGAGGATCGCACGCATTTTACAAAAGAAGGTGCAGATGCGATTGCAAGACTTGTTTCGCTTGAATTAAAAGACCTTGGTTTAACCATTGTGTGATAGATGACAGGACGAGTGAGCGCTCGTCCTGTTCTTTTTTTTGCAGAAAGCTATTGATTCCCTTCACAAGAGTAGACTACAATAGGTATATATGATAATGAGAATCAATATCACTAATAAATAGATCAATCGATGAAACACTGGAGGGACTCAAATGACAAATCAGCTTGAATTGTTTGACGTCACCATTATTGGCGGCGGTCCAGCAGGAATGTATACCGCCTTTTATAGTGGGATGCGGGACTTAAAGACTAAGGTACTTGAGTACAACGAAAACCTTGGTGGAAAAATCCTTCTGTATCCGGAAAAAGTCATTTGGGATGTAGGCGGATTAGTGCCGACAAGAGGAGAGCAATTAATTAAACAGCTTGAACAGCAAGCCAAAACATTTGAACCTGTCATTGCATTAAATCAAAAAATAACAGACTTTCATCGCTTAGAAGATGGAAATATATTGATTTCGTCCGAAAATGGTGATCGCCATTTAACCAAAACCTTGATTTTGGCAATGGGGCATGGTATTCCAGTTCAAAGAAAGCTGGAGGTTGAAAATGCTGATCGCTATGAAGTAACAAACCTTTATTATACGGTTCAGGAGCTCAAAACCTTTGCTGGAAAAAGAGTCGTCATCTCCGGGGGCGGCGATTCTGCGGTGGATTGGACAAATGCCCTTGTGCCAATTGCGAAAAGTGTTACTGTTATACACCGCAGAGATATGTTTGGTGGACATGAAAAAAACGTGGCGAATATGAGAGCATCAAGTGCACGTATTTTAACCCCACATGAATTAACTGACCTACATGGTAACGGAAAAGAAATCGAAGCTGTCACTGTTCAGCATTTAGAAACAGGTGAAAAAGAACGTATTGAAACAGACGCAGTCATTGTCAACCACGGCATGAAAGGCGATTTAAGTGTTCTTGCAGAATGGGGATTAAAGCAAGGTGAATGGGGGCTCATTGAAGTGAATGAACAGATGGAGACCAATTTACCAGGTGTGTATGCAGTAGGTGATTTATGTACACATAAAAGCAAGGTCCGCCTGATTGCAGGAACGTTTGTAGATGGTGTGAACGCACTAAATAGTGCGAAATTATATATCGAACCAGATGCGGAGAAAGTGGCGTATGTATCTTCTCATAATGAACGTTTTAAGGAAAAAAACAAAGAATTGCTGGCAGCCGGTGCAGATCGATAAAGAAAACAAAACAAGAAAGGTGGTGCCGCAACGGCATCACCTTTTTTATCGCTGAAAGGAGGTATCTGTAGATGAACGCACAAATGGAAACGATGTTACATATGAAAAAAAAAATTCAGATGTGTCTGAAAGCAAAACAAACGAACAGATGGCAGACAAAATCTCCAAGCGTTTTAACAGCTGATGGTACCGTTGTCATTCAGTTAGAAGGAATGGAGTACCAACTTGACGGTGGGGATAGCCTGTTTATACGATCTCACATCCCTGTTGTCATCCGTTCTTTATCTAATCAGCAAGTCACAATTTTTGCCGTTTCATTTGAACATTACATGCTCACAAATGATGCTGATGATGAATTAATTTATAAAATCAATTATGATACACTGCCTGATAACGGGCAAGTGGTGATGGGCTCACCGGTATTATTTCATCATATTAAACGTTTAAGTGACCCCTCTTATTCAGAAAGTAGCCGAGTGAAGCTACTAAAACTAGTATTGCAAATATTCCAGCAACAAAATGAAAAAACAACGGATGCTGATCATTATTCAATTCAAATGATTCTTCAATACATTGCAGAGCATTACCAACAAGAACTGACCCGTAAGGACTTAGCACATAAAATGGGCTTTAATGAAAGCTATTTCTCAACTTTTTTTAAGAAAAGCGTTGGGATGAGTGTCACAGATTATATTGCACAAATTCGAATGGATGAAGCAAAAAAGCTATTGTTCAAAACCGATGAACAGGTTCAGGCGATTGCACAAAGAGTAGGCTATACTGATAGCCTCTATTTCAGCAGAAAATTTCGTCAAAAAGCGGGCAGATCGCCTAGTCAGTATCGACTGAGCCGCCAACCAAAACGAATTGCCGCTTTTCAGTTTGTAGGCTCTTTGCTTGCGCTTGGAGTGAAACCAATTTGCATGGAAGAAGATATTGCTCTTTATTCAGATGTGCTTCAAGGTCAACTCAGTGATGTTATCGTCATTCATGAGCATACACCTGACGACGTTTTGAAGGATATGAACTTAGACCTCATTTTAATGCCTGATTATTTCTATACAAATATAGAATGGATGAAACGCATGGAGAAAATCGCTCCTGTGCTTGTTTTTCCATATAGTCGCCTGAGTCCTGTAGAGGAGGTGCTTTGTTTAGGTAGCCTCATCGGAAGGAACGAAGAAGCAAAGCAATGGGTGGAGCGTTATGAGAAGCAAGCACAGAAGGAAAGAGCTCGCTTGACGCCGTTTTTCAAAAAAAAGGAAACGGTTGCTTTATATGAGATAAGGGGACATGACAAGGTGTATATGTGGTCTTTTCATGCGAGGGGAGCAATCAACCTATATAAAACGTTGGGGTTGATGCCCCCTGAAGCCATTCAAGAGGAGGTGCTGAAACCTGATAAACATGTTGTGATTCCGCTTGAGCGTTTAGCAGATTATGCAGCAGATCATATGTTTTTTATTGTGGCTGTTCGGCATGGATGGTACAGGCATATGGACAAACGTATGAAGGAAAGTGATGTCCTGCGTAATTTACCCGCAGTGCAAAATGATACATTCTACCTGTTAAAACTAGAAGAATTTAGATTTGGTGAAGGGGAACGGGCGATAGAAATCATGAAACGATTCTCTCAATTTTTAATAAAGGAATAAGAGTATCTAACAATTGTCCATAAACAAGTTATGACGATTATCCATAGACCGATAGAAAAGCGGTTGATAGAATACGAGAGACAAATAAATGATAATGGTTCTCAGTTATTCATCATGATATGGAGGAGAAAAGCAGTTATGAAAAAACAAGTCATATTTCTTAGTTTAATGGCTTTAGTGTTGATGTTTGCACTAGCAGCCTGCGGTCAAAAAGAAGAAAGTAAAAAAGCCGAAGAAAAAACAAAAACAGTTGACACAGTGAAAGGCAAGGTCGAGATTCCAGCAAATCCAAAGCGTATTCTCGTAGATGGCTATTTGGGTAGTGCTATTGCACTAGGGGTAAAACCGGTTGGCGCCACAACTCAAGATTTAAAAAACATACATCTCAAAGGCAAAGTGGATGGGGTGGCAGACATTAGTGATGAACGCTCCGCCGAAAAGGTGGCAAGCTTAAAACCAGACCTCATCATTTCAGCTGTAGACGATGAAAAGGTACTTGAGGTCTACAGAAAGATTGCCCCAACGATTGTTTATCCGTTCGGTGTATTTAAAGATTCACAAGAAGAGATCACTACATTAGCCGGCATTTTGAATAAAGAAGAAGAAGGAAAAGCGTTTTTGAAAAAGTTTGATCAACGTATGGAAGCTGCTAGAAAGAAAGTGAAAACAGTCATCAAAGAAGGCGAAACAGTGTCAATCTTGGGTGCATTTAGAAATGATGTCTATGTGTATGGGAATGGTATCTATCGAGGTGGACAAGCACTTTACGAACAATTGCAGCTTCAGCCGCCAAAAGAGGTTGCAGACACTATTTTAAATGGAAAGTCAGGATTAGTACAAATTTCATATGAAGTGCTACCAAAGTATGCAGGTGATTATATATTTGTTGATGAAGCCAACGGAGGTACATTCGATAAGAACAATTCAATATGGAAAAGCTTAAAAGCAGTGAAAAAGAATCAAGTACATGACTTGGATATTACGTATTTCTGGCCATTCGATCCAATAGCTATCGCCAATCAAGCAGAAAAATACGTAGAGATATTGACTGACTTATCTCAGAAGTAGGGGGGCTGTTTTTTGTTAAAACGATTTTTCTCCTATTACAAGCCATATATGGGGCTGTTTATATTAGATTTTTCCTGTGCCGTCATAGCGGCACTACTTGAATTATCATTTCCACTTGCGATCAGTATGGTTGTAGACGACCTTCTCCCAAACAGAAACTGGGAAATGATTCTCATTTGGAGTGGAATTTTACTGGCAGTCTATGTTGTCAGCTCAGCAATGAATTATGTGGTGACATATTTTGGACATAAGCTAGGTATCAATATTGAAACAGATATGAGAAGTCAGTTATTCACCCACGTACAAAAAATGTCTTTTCGATTCTTTGATCAAAAGAAAACAGGAAAGCTTGTTTCACGCATGACAAACGATTTAATGGATATTGGTGAAGTCGCTCACCACGGTCCTGAAGATTTATTTATTGCAATGATGACTCTTACAGGTGCATTTGCCCTGATGCTATCAATTAATTGGCAGCTTGCCGTCCTCACGTTTCTCATTGTCCCATTCTTAATAGGTCTATCAGTTTATTTTACGAAAAAAATGTCGATTGCCTTTGATCACATGTTTTCAAGTATTGGTCAATTCCAAGCAAGGGTTGAGAATAATGTGAGCGGAATTCGAGTAGTGAAGGCATTTGGGAATGAAACGCATGAGGTTGATCGCTTTATTGAACACAATGAACAGTTTAAACAAACGAAATTAACCACATACAAAATGATGGCACTACACGCTTCGATTAGTCACCTGCTTATGAAGGGCGTCACCATCTTTGGACTTGTATGCGGGACATGGTTTGTGATGCAAAAAAATATGACCTATGGCGAATTCATTTCATTCGTCCTGCTATCTGGAATCTTTTTAGGACCCATTCAACAAATTAATTCAGTCATTGAGACGTATCCAAAGGGAGTCGCAAGTTTTAAGAGATTTGTTTCGCTCTTAGATCAAGCCCCAGACGAAAAGGACGTCCCTGATGCGATTCATGTCGATGGGCTAAAAGGTGAAATTACATTTCATGATGTCAGCTTTGGTTATGAGAAGGACAATTTGATCCTTGAGCGTATGAATCTGGAAATCAAACAAGGGGAAACAGTTGCCGTTGTAGGTCCTTCCGGTGCTGGTAAATCAACGCTATGCAGTTTATTACCAAGGTTTTATGAATGGCAATCTGGAACCATTACGATAGACGGCATTGATAGTAGACAGATGAAGCTGTCTTCACTGCGTCAACAAATTGGAATAGTCCAACAAGACGTCTATTTATTTAATGGGAGCATTCGAGAGAACATTCTTTATGGAAAGCTTGATGCAACTGAGGATGAAATATGGCAGGCAGTTTCAAAAGCAGAGCTAAAAGAACTCGTCGAATCCCTGCCCGAAGGTCTTGATACAATGATTGGTGAAAGAGGCGTCAAGCTGTCAGGTGGACAAAAGCAGCGTGTATCAATCGCACGTATTTTCCTGAAAAATCCACCTATTTTAATACTGGATGAAGCGACCTCATCACTAGATACTGAAACAGAGGCTTCGATCCAACGATCACTAGAAGAGCTTTCAGAAGGTAGAACGACGCTAGTCATTGCGCATCGCCTTGCAACTATTCAACATGCAGATCGAATTGTTGTTGTGACAAAAGGTGGCATTGCAGAACAAGGAAATCACAAAACATTACTAACGCAAAATGGTTTATATAAGCGCCTTTATGAAACACAATTCGGGGCATAAAAAGTCCATTAGGAGAAATGTGAAAGCCGGCAAAAGAGCGCCGGCTTTTTTCTCATGACATGTATTGTAATCTTTTGCCCTAGTTTCTAGGCGCAAATAACATCACACTGACCCCGGCCAAACAAATCAAAGCACCCATCCAGTCATAGAGATCAGGTGTTTTTCGATCAACCCACCATCCCCAAAACACAGCCAGAATGACAAAAACACCGCCATAGGCAGCATAAACCCGTCCGAAAGTCGGGAACTGCTGGAAGGTAGGAATGACGCCATATGCGACCAAGATGAGACTTCCGGCGATCCCGAAGCTGACAGGCTTTGCTTCACGCAGCCAAAGCCACACGAGATAGCCTCCGCCAATTTCCGCCAATCCTGCTAATAAAAAAAGAACAATCGTCACAACCATCTACGGACACTCCAGTTCTCCAAATTTACACCCTATTATGCCATGAGGAAAGAATGCGTTCTACCTCAATGGAATTGAGAGAGAAGGGATTTTGCTAAAATCAATTGAATAGAAAATGGTCACACATGGAATCTTGACTTTTATGACATGAGTGATCCAAATGGTTTTTTATGTCGTAAAGTATGTACATTCTCATGAGGAGCACACTTCCTTTTTCACCGCTCTTTTTTTCTCTTTTAAAAAAGAGTAAAGTACAAGGTAGGCTTATTTCAGCAAGTCGAGTAATAAGCAATACATGAAGGATTTCATGATGAATGCGCATGCTCTTTCTCATGAAAAAGGAAGGAGATGACCATGGAAACACTGAAAGATTTCGAGCTGTATCACAAGATCAAACATGATCGTCACAAGCCCTCGCTTGAGGTGCTGTACGATCGCTATGAACGTGTGTTATATTCGTTTATTTATAAAATGACTGGAAACCGTGAGCTTGCGGAGGAAGTGCTTCAAGAAGTCTTTATCAAGCTCTGGCGTGGCATAGGAGAATACCATACGGATAAAGGGAAATTCTCCTCATGGTTATTCATGATGTCACGCAACACGGCCATTGATCTCCTAAGAAAGCATCGGAACGAGACAGCACTGGAAGATGAGCATATTGAATATTTAGCTGATCATCAAGAAGATGTATTAAAAGAAGTGGAATGGAACGAGGAAAAACAAATCATACGTGAAGCAGTATCTACATTGTCAAAAGAACAGCAAACCATCATAGAAGATGTCTATTTTAAAGGAATGACACAAAAGAGCATTGCCGAAAAGCTAGGCATCCCCATTGGAACGGTGAAGGGAAGGGTTCGATTGTCATTGAAGCATTTGCGATCGAAACTGTCTCGCGAAGGAAAGGAGGAAGAGGCATGACTCAGTGTAAACATCAAGTCATAGATTATTTCAACGGGCATATACAAGGAGAAGAAAAAGCGCAATTTGAAGAGCATATCAAGCACTGCTCAGCTTGCAAAGAAGAACTTGAAGAATTGACATCGCTCATGTCTGACATTCCGTTTCTAGCCGATAGCCAAACACCTCCGGCAGGGATGAAAGATCGTATTTTATCCCAGGTGTTTGAAGAAGAGACAGTTGAAGAAAAGCATAGCCATAGAAAAGAGCTGAAGGCCGTACCTGAGCCAAACGACATCAAACCGCTGCGAAAGAAACGAAACCAGTGGCTCTTGCCGCTCGTTGCCGCACTGCTTCTCATTTCAGCAGCTGGAAATGTGTATTTCTTAACGAATGGAAAACAGCAGGCGGAAGAACCTGTCAGAGTTGTTGCCACAAAATCACTGGCATCGGCCGCATCACCAAATACTACAGGTGCTTTTTCAGTGATAGAGCATAACGGTAAAAAAGAGCTTGTTGTGAGTGCAGACGGCTTAAAGGGGCAGATTGACTCATCTGCTGTTTATCAAGTGTGGCTCATTAAAGGAGATCAGCCAGTGCCAGCTGGTGCCTTTAAAACAGATAACAAAGGGGAAGGAACCATCACCTATACGTTATCTGAAAAAGAAGCAAGCGAATCATGGGATACCGTGGCTGTGACCCTTGAACCAAAAAAGGATAACAAGCTTCCGCAAGGTCCTGTTGTCCTAAGCGCTGCATTTTAAGTTTGATTCATGAAGGATGCCTTTTTGGGGGCATCCTTTTTTGATAGATGTGGGAAACTTTTCGGCAAATGAAACGTAGTACAAATGGAGGTGAAACAGATGAAAACATCTATAGAAAAAGAACTATTTCTCTTATCCGTCAGACACGCATTGGTTTTCTGTTATTTTTTAGTGTTTCCGTTCGTTTTGCAAGTCCTTTATACCCCATCACCTATATTCATCGCTCTTATCGCTCTTTTTATGATTCATTATCTAACAGAAAGTATCATTTGGTTCTATAAATCGAGAAAGATAAGGAAGCACCAGTCAGGCGACCTATCAAAAGGCGGGCACGTCTTTGTCCAGATTGTGCAAAGGTTAGAACAGCTGGTTATGATCGGTTTTGTTGTTTTCTTTGTCAATGAATGGGTTCAGGGAGGGGATGATTTCCTCACTCTTTCACTAGCTATTTTTCTAATGATGATCTATTTCCTACAGCACATTCAGTTTTACTACGTTCAGCTATTTTTTAAATCCAAAAGCTGGTTCACTTATGTCCCTTCATTGCAAAGGGCACGTCCTTCTTACATGGCGAGGGAGCGAAAGGCTCTAAAGAGGTCATAAATGTGCCATCCCTCGTTCGATCCAGCCATAAACATCAGAAAATTATGATAAAATGTGGAAAGAAAGCTTGGAGAAAGGGAGTGCGAGCGAGTGAAAGCAGTTGGACTATTGGAGTATTTGCCGATCGAGCATGAGCAAAGCCTGATTGATCAGGAGGTTGCAAAGCCTAAAGCGTCTGGCAGGGATGTACTTGTGAAGGTAGAGGCTGTGTCAGTGAATCCAGTTGATACAAAGGTGAGATCACCAAAGGATCAGAAGGAAGAAGAATTGAAAATCCTTGGTTACGATGCGAGTGGTACAGTTGTTGAAGTGGGCGAAGCGTGTACATTATTTCGTCCAGGTGATCACGTGTACTATGCGGGAGATATCACACGTCAAGGCTCAAATAGTGAATACCAGCTTGTGGATGAACGAATTGTAGCGAAAAAGCCTGCCAATCTCTCCTTTGCGGAAGCAGCCGCGATGCCCCTTACAACAATTACGGCTTATGAGGCTTTATTTGACCGGATGCATATGAAGCGGAATGCTGAAGGATCAACCTTGCTGATCATTGGAGGCGCTGGCGGAGTTGGTTCTATCGCCATGCAACTAGCCAAATTAGCGAAGGCCACTGTGATCGCTACAGCATCAAGACCTGAAACAAAAGAGTGGTGCCAGACATTAGGTGCGGATCATATCATTGATCATCATCGGCCGCTTCTTGAGCAACTTGAGGAAAAAGGAATAGGCGAAGTGGATTTCATTTTATGCTTAAATGATACAGACGGACATTTCAAAGGCATGGCAGAAGCAATAAAACCGCAAGGCACGATCTGTACTATTGTCGAAAACCAGCATAACCTGGACATTCAATTGCTCAAAAACAAAAGTGCTGCGTTTGTATGGGAATTCATGTTTACACGTCCTATGTACGAAACAGAAGACATGATCAAACAGCATGAGCTTTTGACAGAGGTGAGCGAATTATTTGAACAGGGAAAAATCACGCATACATTAACTAAGGTTCTAAGCCCGATCAATGCTGCTCATTTAAAGCAGGCACACCAAACGGTTGAGCAAGGAAAGATGATTGGGAAATTTGTACTGGAAGGGTTTGAGGGAGGAGAGGACGAATGACATCATTGCAATATCCGATTGGCTTATATGAACCGGCTGAAACAAAAACGAAAGCACAGCTTGAGGCATGGATGGATGAGTTGGCTGCAATTCCCGAACAGTATGAAGCGGTGACTACGCAGTTGACAGATGATCAGCTGGATACACCCTATCGTGAAGGAGGATGGACCGTTCGTCAGCTCGTTCATCACGTAGCAGACAGTCATCTGAATGCATACTTACGATTCAAGCTTGCACTCACAGAAGATACACCAGATATCCGTCCATATGATCAGGAGGGGTTTGCCTCACTTCCTGACAGCAAGGCATCTATCAGTTTATCACTGCCTTTGATCAGCAGCCTTCATCGCAGATGGGTCACTTTACTGCGTGGCATGTCCGAGGAAGACTTCAACGCGTCTTATTATCACCCAGCCGATCAACAAACGGTGTCTTTATATGATGCAACAGGAATGTACGTCTGGCATTCAAATCATCACCTTGCCCATATTACAGAATTAATCAAAAGAAATCATTGGAGTTAAAGGAGTAAACGCATGTCTGGTAGAAGAATTGTCGGCGCCATGTTTATCTGTATGGCGGCATTGTTTTATATAGCGAAATACGTTCTTTTTGAGATTCATTATTTTAGAACGAGCTTTGATGATGAGGTAAATAAATTTCAGCTTCTTGAAGAAGTGCTCCCTGGCGGTACGTGGATCAGTATCTTTTTTCTCATCATTGGTTTAGGCTATCTTTTATGGGACGATAGGGAAGTCATTCGCAAATATCTTTTTACCCCAGATCGACAAGTAGAAGAAATAAAAAAGACGGACCTCAAGTGACCGTCTTTTTTCTTTTCATGTTTAGCCGCGTTCAGGACGCAGTGCTTTTTCTAAGATGGCTAGCCCTTCATTGACTTTTTCTTTTTCCTCATCATTGAGCCGTTGCAGGGAATTTTTGATTTTTTCGTGTCCTTTTTGATAAATACTTCTGAAAATATTTTTCGCTTCCTCTGTCAGCTCTACGACAATGATTCTCCGGTCACGCTCGGAATGCTTTCGTTCAACAAAGTTAGACTGCTCTAACCGGTCTAGCAGACCTGTCATATTGGACAAAGAAGCACCCATTTTTTCAGCGATTTCGGATACCTTAAGAGAGCCATGGTTATTGAGGAGCATGAGTACCTTCATTTGAGGCATACTCATATCAAGCTTCATCCATTCAGAAACATCTCCAAGGCCTGCAGCTGTGAGCACTTTCATATAAAGAACCCAAGTCTTTTTCTCCTCTGGAGATAGAATCTCTTCTTTTAATACGGTGGTGTCATGAATATTATATTCCACGCTTGTTCACTTCCTTTAAGCGGCTCTTTTCTTTATATTACTGATTTTTACTTCTAATTGAAAGGTTCGACAAGCTTTTGAAAGTTAAACTGCATGAATCAAGTGGTATTTGTTGTATAATAATGTTCAGTTGAAATAAATGAGCAACCTAGAAAGTTGGGAAAACATGTGGAACAAAAAAACGGGTATGACGATCTTAAAAATGCTTTTTCCGATCGTGATTATCCTGGTCCTGATCTTTGTCGCCAAGCAGGAGCTGAGCGGCCTTTCCATTAAAAAAACATTTTATATTATTGACAGCTTGAATCGAATGGACTTGTTTATTCTTGTCTTTCTTGGACTTGTCGCGGTTTTGTCGATGTCCTTATATGATTTTATTTTACGTAGAAGCCTTGATATGCCCATCAGCAGCTGGAAAACGATTCGCATTTCTTGGATTGCGAACTCCTTTAACAGTGTCCTTGGATTCGGTGGTTTATCAGGAGCAGGGCTTAGAACGCTTCTATACAAGGAGTACATAACAGATACGAAAAAACTGCTAAAAGGCATTGCCCTTTTGACTTCCTCTGTCCTTTTAGGCTTATCAATTTTCAGTGATTTGATCTTGATCAGGGTGCTTCCTGTAGAAAGTATCATCAGCCAGGAGCCGTGGCTATGGGCATTTGTCATTATCTTTGCCTGTATTGTACCGATATACATCGTCTTGGCATCAATTCGAAAAAGCTCGATCGAGAGCGGTGAAAATGGGCTGAAGCATCCGATTTATGCTTATATCGGTGCCTCATTTTTAGAATGGCTGGCAGCTGGTCTTGTCATGTATATGGCTGTCGTTTCTATGGGAATGAACGTCGATGTCCGGATTGTACTAGGCGTGTTTGCGATTGCGTCAATCGGTGGTTTAATCAGTATGGTTCCGGGCGGATTTGGTTCATTTGACCTCATCTTTTTACTCAGCATGCAGTATATCGGGTTCGATAAAGAGATGGTGCTGACGGCACTCGTCTTGTACCGCTTCGTGTACTCGATCTTCCCGTTTATCCTAGGGCTTTGTATAGCCGCTTACGATTTAACGGGTACCACGCTTAGACGTCTTGAAGGCAATCCGAGAATGGCACCTGCTATTGAAACAACGAACGTCTTAATTGTTTTGCACCGTGCTTTATTAATCCGTTTATTGTACGGATCTTTATCGATTTTAACCTTTGGAAGCGGCCTTCTCATTATGGCGTCTGTTGTGCTTCCAGTCGATCGATTAGGTGTGATTACCAGCATTCCACACTTTCTGTTATCAGGATTTAATGGTCTTTCTTTAATGTTCGGGATCATTCTTATGATTTTGTCCATTGAAGTGTATAAAAGAACGAAAAGATCATATGTACTGACAATGATCTCCTTAGCAGGTGGTTTTGTCTTTACTTTGTTAAAAGGGTTTAACCTAAGCTTGATCTTTATTCTGCCAGTCATCATGGCTGTGTTTTTCTCTCTTCGAAATCAATTTGTGAAGCAGCAGGCACCTTATTCTTTGAATCAGTTTGTAGCGGCTACGGCTGGATATTTACTTGTTTTGTTTAACTATAATGTCATTGGCAACTTTATTTGGACAAAAATCGGGCATTTCTTGAGTAAGGATTACTTGGTGCATAATGAACGGCATATCACGATGACAAGCATGATTGCTCTCATCGGTGTACCACTTTTCTTCTTCATTAGTAAATTGATTTTTAATAAAAAAGCAATTCCGATTGGAGAAGAAGCAGATGATGAAAAACTAAAATCGTTTTTAGAGGAAAAGGGCGGAAATGCCCTCAGTCATCTTGGCTTTTTAGGCGATAAAAAACTATTTTTCTCAAGTGATGGAGAGGCGATGCTTCAGTTTGGACGAATTGGCCGCTGCGTCATTGTGCTTGGTGATCCATCTGGGCGTAAGTCGTCTTATCCGCTTGTGCTTGAAGAGTTTTTACAACAGACGGAAAAAGCAGGCTACCGTGTCGCTTTTTATCAAGTAGAACGGGAAGGGATGGCTCTCTATCATGACTTAGGCTTTCACTTCTTTAAGCTTGGGGAAGAAGCCATAGTCGATTTAGAAACCTTTTCTCTGTCAGGTAAGAAAAAATCAAATTTACGAGCTGTAGCCAATAAATTTGAACGAGAAGGCTACACCTTTGAAATGCTGGAACCGCCTTTTTCAGATGAGTTGATCTCAACCCTACAACAGATCTCTGACAGCTGGCTCGGAAAGAAAAAAGAAAAAGGATTTTCGCTTGGCTATTTTCAAAAAGACTATCTTCAAAAAGCACCGATTGCGATTCTAAAGGATCAACAAGAGCAGATCATTTCCTTTGTATCATTGATGCCGATGTATCAAGAAGGAGAGATATCCATCGATTTAATGCGTCATATGCATGATGCACCGAACGGAATGATGGATGCGCTGTTTATCCATTTGTTTCAATGGGCGAAAGAAAAAGGCTATAAATCCTTTAACATGGGAATGGCACCTTTATCGAATGTGGGTACCTTCAATCAGTCCTTTCTCACGGAGCGTTTGGCGAGTGTCATTTTCAACAATGTCCGATATATGTACAGCTTCAGCGGGTTACGGTCGTTTAAACAGAAATATAAACCTGAATGGCGCGGGAAATACTTAGCGTATAAAAAGAATACGTCACTGCCTGTCACAATGGTGCTTGTCACCAAGCTGATCGGGATGGAACCAAATCGAAACCGGCGTCCATAAATCATAGACCTTTACCTTTCACTAGGTGAAGGTTTTTTTAGACAAAAGAAGAGCAAAGGTGATAAAATCGAAGGATAAGGGGGATATTTCATATGACATTAAATGAATGGTTTAAAAAGGGATTAGCTGAACGTACATATGTACACAGCATGGAGAAAAACCGAGAAAATCTGCTCACGGTGTACAACCAATACTCAATTCATCAAAAAGAAAAAGAGCTGCTTCAAAAGTTGCAAAAGAAAAAGCTCAGAGCGCTTGTCATCACAGCAGATTGGTGCGGAGATGCGATGGTCAATGTACCAATTTTCATGCGTATTGCAAATGAAGCACTCATTGATGTGCGCTATTTCATTCGGGATGAGAATCTAGACCTGATGGATCAGTATTTAACGAACGGGACCGCAAGATCGATTCCGATTATCGTCATCATTGATCAGGACGGGAATGAAGTGGGGAAATGGGGACCCCGCTCAGCAGAAGCACAGCGCTTTGTTGACGAGAAAAAACCGGACAAAGATGTACCTGATTTTAAAGAAGCTTTTCAGGTTTTTGCGAAAGAAGCCGCACATCACTATACGACAGACCGTTACTTATGGAAAGATATTGAGAAAGAAATAGTAGAAGTTTTGGAAAAAATATAAACCAAAAGACTACTTCGCCGCAATGGGAAGTAGTCTTTTTTTATCTTGTTTTTGCGTTTTACCTACAAAACACCGCATAAAGATGTAGAAAAACCGCAGAATTCTATCAAATGCCGCAGAAAACCGCAAAGCACCATGATTTTCCCAACCACTTTTAGTTGAAAAACCTCATATATGCCATGAAATCAGCGATTTTGCCCTTATCTAAAGGCTCATATAACGCACGGTGGTTGGCTTTTTCCCAATACAAGAGGCCCAGCAACTATAGTAATCTAGTTGTAATCTCCTTTGAACGAACTAAAAATTGACGGAAAAGGACAGGCGATCAATTTATGAAAAAAATCATTTATCTCGATCAAGAAAAAAAGAAGCTCGCTGAATCGAAAAAAAGAGAACAGCGTTCCATCAAATCACTTAGGCTGCTTGTGTTTTTTGACGGACAAAGTCCTTCATGTGCTAAAGCGATTGACTTGTTAAAATCGCTTGATTGGAAAAATCGTATTCACTTTGAATCCTTTAGGCACTCGCAGCTCCTCAGGCTGAATAAAATAAGTGAAGAGAAGGCAGAAAAACGAATCGTGTCTATTTCCTTAGCCAAAAATCAAAAAAATTCAGGGATCTATACTTGGCTGCGTATTGCTTGCAATATCCCTGCATTATGGGGAACGGTCCCATTCATCGTGTTCAGCATTTGGCTGGGCTTTGGACAGCATGCGTACGATTTATTTGCAAGAAGACGGTACATTCATTCTGTCGAACAGGTGAATCATCCTGATACAGACCAGCAAAAGACCATTTAAACAATAGAAAAAGCATGACCTTCGATCGGCAGAAGGTCATGCTTTTTTGTAATAGGGAAGATAGGCTGCTAAATGATCAAGTAGCTTCTTTGTGTAGGATTTATACGCTTGCTCATCAAGCTCAGAACCCGAATAGGTAAGCAAGGTTCGAAGAGCAAACAAATATTCACTGTGAAGTTCATTGTGCTCAAAGTAAGGAAGAGCTGCTTCGACCAAATAGGTTTTCAAATCAAGAGGATTTTCCTCAATCATCAATTTATATATTTTGATCATATATAAACAGTTAGGCTGAATACGAGGCTGTTTTAACAGCTCATGTATGTAGGGAAGTGCTTTTTTACGTTCATATTCAGCATACAATGTCGCAATCTCATACAGCGTTTCACAGTAACGGTCGTCTATTTGCTCTTGATTAAAGTAATTGAGTGAATCTAGTAAATAAGGTACAGCTGAAGAGAAATCGCCTTCACGTTTTAAGAGCACCCCGTAATAAAAATATGCTGTCATTTTAATATAATTATCAGGGTGAAGGGACGTGTGCAAAATGACTTCCTTTAAATATTTCTTCGCCGTTTGATAGGCTTTTAGTTCAAGTGAGATCACGCCATGAATGAGTGTACAGTGAATAATCCGTTTGAAATTATTCTTTTGTCTATATAAGTCCATTGCTTGGTGTGTCGCTTCAAGTGCATCACCTAGATGTCCCAGGTTCCCAAGTGCTTTTGCATAGTGATAATACAGGTCACTCTGTTCAACTGACGCGTAGGAAAAGCAGCTTTCAAACTTTTTTAAGCCTTCTTCAAGCTGACCATTTTTAATCTGATGAATCCCGTCTAGATATTCAAAAATTTCTTTTTCCGTTTCAATAAAGGTTTTTTCGAATTTTTTGAGCACGCGGTGTGTTTTTAAGGCAAGCGGCTGTTTGTCCGTTAATAAATAAAATTGAAATAAGGACAAATGATACTGAATGCCTAAATCTAGTGAAAAGAACTGTTCCTCGTGCTGTATGATCATTTCCGCATTTTGTTCAGCCTGATCAAGTGCATAGAAATACATATTCATTTGAAATTCATCTAAGAGTGACAGCAGGTGCCGCGCCTTTTGTGACAGCGTTTCTTGGCTGATGCCAAGCCGTTCGAGCAGCAGATTGATCGTATCTTGATTGGCCTCCTTTGAGCCATTTTCAATTTTACTTAAATGAGAGACAGAACAAATTCCTTCTGCCAATTCAGATTGGGTCATATTTTGTTTATAACGATAGAGCTTAATGATTTGTCCAATATTGATTTTCAATCCAGAAGCCTCCCTTCCAATCATGGTTGAAAGCCTTTGACAAAATAACCAAATCAGACGAAATGGGAATACTTGATATCATTTCATCATCTTGGTTGTTTTCTCAAAATTTGTTTAAAACGTAATATGATTGTAACATTACTTGAAAAAGTCGAACAACTATTTAGCAGACGAGGAGGAGGGATACTCAATTTGCAACTGCACGAAATGATGTTTATAATGTGAATGAGAATCAATTTCAATTAAGATGGATTGAAAGGATGACATATATGCCAGAAATCAAACAACAAACAGAAGCGTTATCGGTTCGAGACGCTATCAGATATAGACGAACGATTCGGAAATTTAAAGAAACGCCGGTGACCATTGAGCAGCTTCAACCGCTATTAGAGGATGCGGTCTATGCGCCGAATCATAAAATCACTGAGCCATGGCGCTTTCTATATGCGGTGACAGATGAAGCAAAATCGGCTTTTGTAGAGCGCTTCATTGCTTTTTTTCAGCGCAACAATCCAGATGCAAAAGAAGAAAAGCTCAATTATTATAGAGATTACTTTTCAAAAGTTCCAGCGCTTTTACTTGTCGTACTAAAAGAAGACGAAAACCCTGTGGTGAGAAATGATGATTTTGCCGCCGTGAGTGCGCTCATTCAAAATTTGCAGCTGCTTGCTTGGGATCAAGGGATCGGTATGGTATGGAAGAGCGGCCGAATTTTATACGATAAAGCCTTTCAACAAGACATGGGATTAAAGGAAAACGAGCGTTTTGCTGCGATCCTTCATATTGGTTATCCAGAAGAGGTACCTGAGGAAAAATCACGTCAGAAAGCATCAAGTCTTCTTACTGAAATCAAATAAAAGAAAAGCAGACCGCTGAATAAGGTCTGCTTTTTTACTTATTGTTTTTTGGCGCGTTGATCGGCTGCTTTCATACGTGCCATTGCTTTTATATCATTTGGATCTGCAAGTTCTTTGGAAAATTCAACATATTCGCCATCCGTCTCTTGTGCCGCGAGCTCATGGTTGGATTTTTTGTGTTGGTCTTTTTTCAAAGCCTTTCCCTCCTTTACAAGATCACTTTAGTTATGTGCTTGTTGGAGTGGAATATCCATTTTATTTGTTTCTTTTTTCTGCTGCTCTTTCCGCTTTTTTGAATTCCTGCTGATACAGGACTTCCTGAGTTTTCTTCAGCTTCGAAGTAGGCTGGTGTTCTTTTTTCTTCATCAAAATCGCCCCCTTATCTCATTTCTAATAGGGTGGGTGTTTTTGACAAATTTTATTCCTTTGAATGAGAAATCGCTTCTTTTAGTTCAGGATGCAAAAAGCCATAAGAAGAAAGCAGCGCTTTTTTCGGCAGAGCACGCTGACCTTCTAAAACAAGTAATGACATTTCACCAAGTACCGTTTTCATCGCAAAAGATGGGACCTTCAGCCAATGAGGACGGTGAAGGACAGAGGCAATGGTTTGTCCGAGCTGCTTCATTTGAACAGGATTCGGAGACGTGACATTAAGTGGTCCTGAAATGTCGTCGTTTTGAATGGCATAATGAATGAGATGTGCCACATCCTCGACATGAACCCATGAAACCCATTGTGTGCCAGAGCCCATTGTTCCGCCGGCAAACAGCTTATATGGCAATGCCATCAGTGGCAGTGTCCCTTTTTCTCCTAATACGACGCCAAAGCGTGTGTAGACCGTACGAATGCCGAGTGCTTCAATCTTTTGCCCCTCAGCTTCCCAAAGCTTGGATGTATGGCTTAAGAAATCAGTATCCGCAGGAGGTGACTCCTCCGTAAAATCTCCTGTTTGAGACGTGCCATAAATTCCGACAGCACTTGCTTGAATCAGCACAGAAGGTTTTGATTCCTGCGCCTCTATAATGCGTCTGACCTCCTGTGTTGATTGAAGACGGCTGGAGAGGATGCCTTCTTTTGCCTTGTCTGTCCAGCGTGTGAAAATGGATTTTCCAGCAAGGTTAATCCAGACATCGATGGCAGGCAATTCTTTCTCTGGCGCAGCTCCTTCTGTCAGCCACTGCACGTAATGTAAATGATTTTGTTCGGATTCCTTTGGATTTCTTGTTAAAATATATAGACGATGTCCTTCGGCAGCGAGCTCTTTTGTGATGTGCTGACCGATAAAACCGGTTCCTCCGGTGATGGCGATATTCAATTGACATCTCTCCTCTCAAATACATACCTATATCTTTCACAATTTTGATTCAGAAGAAACATCCTGACTGTTTGAAAAAAGGAGTGATCACGGGATGCCCTATATTACAAAAATTTCCGCTCAGAAAAACAATACAGAGCGGGTGAATATCTTTCTTGATGAAAAGTACGCCTTTAGCGTTGATTTAGATGTGCTTGTCCAGCACGATTTGAAAAAAGGAAAAGAGCTGGATGAAGCCGATATCATCGAGATTCAATTCGGTGATTCAGTGAAAAAAGGCTTCCAGCAGGCCGTTGATTATTTATCATATCGCATGAGATCAGTGAAAGAAGTCACCGATTATTTAGCGAAAAAAGAAATACCAGCTCCTGCTATTAGTGAAATTATACACAAATTAAAGAATTATAGGTATGTAAATGATTTTGAATTTGCAGAAGCATATGTAAGCACCCACCGAAAAACGAACAGCAAAGGGCCGTCTGTCCTAAAAAAAGAATTGAAGCTCAAAGGGATAGACGATGACACCATTGAACAGGCGCTATCGCAATACCCTGATGACTTACAGCTGGAGGAAGCTGTGAAGCAGGTTCTCAAGCTTGTCAAAAAAGAAAAAAACCGTTCTGCAAAAGAGATCGAGCAGCGCATCAAGCTGCAGTTGCAGCGAAAGGGCTTTTCGTTTGAGGTAATTGATAAAGCCCTTCAAGAAGCCTATGATGGACAAGAAGAGGAAAAGGAAGAAGAGGCTCTCCTTTATATGATGGAGAAGGCAAAACGTAAGGTAGGATATGACGGATCATTTGAAAAGAAGATGAAAGTGAAGCAATTTTTATTTAGAAAAGGCTTTGATCTCGATACAATTGATCACGTTTTAGACAAAGGGGAATGACAGATGGAAAAACGCTATAGTGAAATGACAGAATACGAATTGAAGCAGGAGATTGCTACCCTTTCTGAAAAAGCACGAAAGGCTGAGCAGCTAGGCATTGTAAATGAATATGCTGTTTTAGAACGGAAAATAGATATGGCCAAAGCCTATTTATTAGATCCATCCCTAATTCAAACCAAAACGACTTATCAAATCAAAGATACTGACGAGCAGTTTTACGTGGAATATCTAAATGGCGTATTTGCTTGGGGATACAGAGTATCGGCTCCAAATAAGGAAGATGCCCTGCCGATTTCAATGCTTACGCAAAAGGACTGATCCTAGAGGTGCGTGTAGGCAAATTCTCGCATTCTGTGTCAGGTCTGCGTGCAGGTGCTCGTCTTTCTTAGACTGCAAAGGTTTTCTATCATGCTGAAAAGAAGACAAAGGACTGATCCCTAGAGATCAGTCCTTTTCTTTACTTCGAACGCTGTTTACGGACGTTGTTCTGAAGTACGATGTCGTGCTGCGTTTGCTGCGTTTCTCCGTTGACCTGAGAGGCAGAATGCTTTGCATTCGCCCATGGTTGAGGGTAAGCGGTTGTCCTTAATTGAACAAAGTCTGCCATATACGATTTCCCATTTGAACTCATATCTCAAGCACTCCCTTTGGAAAAATTAGCGTTTCCCTGATGCCCTCATACGTTCCTGTGGACGTGTATTCGTCTCACCATTCGGCCTTTTAGATGCATAAGCATCTGTGGCGTCTGGTTCGCCTTCAAACTTGTGATTTACCTGATTTGGAAAGCCTTTTGCTTTATTACGCATATTGATTCCCTCCAAACAATACAAATCATTTGCGTCTTTTGAAGACGTAAGGGTAGTATATGAAAAAAGAAGTTTTTTTAAAAAGGCACTTTCTGCTAGATGAAGGAGGAACCGACATGGAACAATACTTTGAGCGACTAACAGAACAACTCATGGAAAAAAACAATATGTTGACATATGACGAAGCACGTACATGGGTAGAGCTGCTTTGGAGTGATTTTGAAACGACCTATGCAAAGGCTGGCCACAAATATAAAGGACAGGAAACAACAGAACGGATTGTTAAAGAGTGGATTGAGAGCTACGGTGCGCAGCTGCATTTATTTCATAATAAACAATCGAAGGCAAACGAGCATCTGCAAGGGCAGAGCAAAGGGCTGCTTCACTAAAAAGAGTGCCCTTTTCACTTTTGCTCATCTTTTTCAAGAAATAGGAAAATATATAAATAAACAAACAATTTTATGAAGCATGACCTAGTCTGTGATAAGAATTACAGGCTTTTTACAATGGTTAAACTTAAAATTACATTAAATTCATCTTACCGAAAATCACTGGAAATAAAACTCTGATATAATGAAACGATTAAAGGGACATGTAATTTATGGATAATAAAAAAGTGTTTCGTTTTCTAACAAAAAAGGAATAATGAACATATCAGACTATGTGAAAAAAGTGAAGAGAAGGTGCGATATGGAACGTGAATTGCTCTCTGTTATAATTCCTTCTTACAATGAAGGTGAAAACATCAGACGAATCTTTGAGGCACTCGAGGAAGAGTTTCGCGATTTTCATTATGACTTTGAAATCATCTTTGTGAATGATGGAAGCAAAGACAACACGCTTCAATACATGAGAGAGCTCTCTCGCAAAAGTGCAAAGGTCAAATATATTTCCTTTTCTCGTAATTTTGGGAAAGAAGCGGCTATTCTGGCAGGTCTTGAACATGCAAAAGGAGAAGCTGCGATTATGATGGATGCCGATCTGCAGCACCCAACGTATTTAATTCAAGACTTTGTTAGAGGGTATGAAGAAGGCTATCATCAAGTCATTGCTAAACGCAACCGCAAAGGGGACAGCAAGCTTCGTTCTTACCTATCATCCATGTATTATAAAGTGATGAACAAGGTAGTAGAAGTGGACTTGCGTGATGGCGTCGGGGATTTCCGTTTAATTTCACGCCAAGCCATCGATGCATTGCTTCAGCTGAAAGAGGGAAATCGTTTTTCAAAAGGGCTTTTTTGCTGGATTGGGTTTGAAGAAAAGGTCATTTATTATGAAAATGTAGAAAGACAGCATGGTGATACAAAATGGTCACTGAAGAAGTTATTTAACTACGGCATAGATGGCGTCATTTCTTTTAACAACCGCCCGCTGCGAATTTGTTTTTATACGGGCATACTGATCTTATTTCTCTCATTGATTTACATCGTGGCCACCTTTATTCAAATCGTTAGAACGGGCATTATGGTACCGGGTTATTTTACTTTAATATCGGCTGTGCTTTTCCTTGGAGGTGTCCAGCTATTGAGTCTAGGCGTGATTGGAGAATATATTGGCCGTATCTATTATGAAACGAAAAAGAGGCCGCATTATTTAATTCAAGAATCAAATGTCATGGAACAAGAGACAAGCTCAAAGGAACAAAACCGAGTGTTAACGCAGTTATTTAAATAACGTGGAGTCAAATAACCGGCAAGCACGAATCGCTTGCTGGGTTGTTTTGTTTCAAAGAACAGTGGATCTTTTGTGGAAGGGATTTAGATGATGAAACGTAGATGGATAATCATTGGAATGTGCCTCATTCTCGCTTTATTGGGACACTCCTTTTTCTTATATGAATATACGCAAGGGCGGTACATGACAGGAGATGGGGACGGCATTTCACAAATGCTGCCGTTTAAAAAACTGCTTTACGATGAATACGTTAAAGGGAACTTCTTTTATTCCTATCAATTCGGTCTAGGCGGCGGTACATATACGCAATTAGGTTATTATTTCACAACGTCGACTGTCTTTATGATCACAGTTGCTGTCATCTGGCTGATGAATGCGCTTCATCTTATCCAGTCAACGGACATTCATTTCTGGGCAAATGCCGTCATTTGGCTGAGTGTGATGAAGCTGACGCTTATTCTGTTCATCGCTTACCGTGTGCTTCTTTCAATGGTTCAGCAAAGGCTGAGTGCATTAACAGGCGCCGCAATCTACGGACTGTCTATTGTGTATTTTCGGCATGAAACATTTTGGGAGTTTTTCACTGACAGTATGATGTGGCTCCCGCTGCTTGTGCTTGGGGTTGAACGGATTTTCAAAACGGGTAAGCCGGCTTGGTTTATTTTGGCGTGCAGCCTGATGCTGATTAATAATTTTTACTTCGCTTATATTCATTTTATCTTTTTAGCAATGTATCTTGTCTTCAGATATTTCATCAAGCTTCGAAGTGAGGAGCACGGGTGGAAGGTGTTCTGGACGCTTGCGATCTCTACACTGTTATCCTTTGGGATCAGTGCTGCCTTTTTTATCCCGTCTGTTTATGGCTTTCTCAATAATATAAGACCGCCATATGATCAATCCATACCTTGGTTTGATCTGCATGATCATTTGCTGTTTACAAGCAGGGTGTATTTATTGCCTGTGATTTTTCTCATTTGTATGTTCCTCGTTCCGCTTTATCGGAACAGGTGGTTTTTCATGTTTACATCGCTCAGCGTTTTGCTCATCATTTTTCACTACAGTCCAAAGATGGCGAGCGTATTTAATGGTTTTTCTGCACCGCAGTACAGATTTGAGTACATCCTTGCCTTTACAGTTGGAGCGGTCGTAGCCCTCACCATTAAGCATTTCTCGCAAATCGAGTGGAAGTGGAAAAAGCGTGCGGTCTTAGGCGCTTGGATCGTGTTTCTTCTTGCTGTCATCTTATCAGAACGAGCAAAGGGAAACATGGATGTTGTTGTATTTACAGGCATAGGGCTGCTTGTGATTAGCTTGTTTTTCCTTTTGATCCATCCGGAAAAACGTCAGCACCTTCGTCTCTTTTCAGCTGTGCTTATCGTTGTCAGCTTACTCACAGCAGGCGTGTATCAGCAAGGCTACTTATCTGAAAGAAGCAATATTAAGAGCGTGTCAGATACGTATCTGAATAGTGAGGCGTATGCTGGACATGAGCAAATGAAGCTCATTCAGCAGATTCAAAGCCGCTCCTCAAAAGATCCGCTTGCCCGGATTGATTGGATGAACGGCGTGCGCAACAATACCCCGTTATTTGAAGGCTTTCAAGGCATGAGCGCGTATTCAAGTATATTGAATCAGCATTTGCTCAATTTCTACTGGAATGACCTGCAAATCGATATGGGACGGGAAAGTGTCAGCCGTTATGCAACAATGGGGGACAGGGCGAATTTATACAGCCTGACCTACGGAAAATATTATATGAGAAAGAGCGCGATGCCTTACTCACCGCCGGCTTATTTTAAGCCAATATTGGAAAGCGAGCATTATAAAGTGTATGAAAATACACGGCCGCTGCCATTTGCAAGAACAACAAGCACGATTTATTCAGAAAAATCCTTAAAAAATGCCTCAGCACTTGATAGAGAGCATGCGATGCTGCAAGGTGTGATTTTAGACAAAAAAGGAAACGCTGAAATTGAGCGCACGCCTGATCGGGTCAAGGATACAAAGATTCATACGGAACAAGCTATATACGAACATGGCGTTCTTGATGTATACGGAGAAACGGGCGGCTTGAATATCACGCTGCCAGATGATATGGCCCGCGCTGGAGATGTGTATGTGAGCTTTTATGTGAAGCGGACAGACCGGAACAAAGGATTTCAGTTATCCGTTGACAACTACGTCACCTCACGAAAAAGCAATACATCCATCTACAAAACAGGCGTCAATGAAGTAACGATTCGAGTCCCTGCGGAAAAAATCCTGTCCATTCGAGTACCAAAAGGGACATACGAGCTAAATCAACTGAAGCTATATCAAGAGCCTTACCGCGTCCTAGAACAAGCATATGAAAAAGAAAAACAGGATGATGGCAGCCAGCAAGTGAAGCTTGAAAACAACCGCTTTACGATTTCTTATGACAACAAGCGCGGCGATAATTATATGATCCTGCCAGTACCATATGAAAAAGGCTGGGAGCTCACAGTAAACGGACAGCAAACTGATATTGAACAAGCCAATTACGGCTTTATCGGTTTTCCAATAGAAAAAGGCAAAAACGAGATTGTGCTAACCTACTATCCGCCTTATATCAGAATTCTTGCGTTGATTTCACTCGTCAGTTTGATCGGTGCGATCCTATATGCACGAAGAAAACATAAGAAACACCACTTTTCATCATAAGTGGTGTTTTTTTATCTTCCAAGGGCTGATTGAGTATGATATCCATCATATGAGGCAAATCACTAAGCTTATTTCTCAAACGAAAACGTCGCATAATCAAACAAAAAATGAAACAACAAAAGACTTAGGGCAAAGAGGATTTCCTCAGAAGTAGACAGTAAAATACCGCCCACTAATTCATCTGATAAATAGACAGCACCCCAAATAAACAAGAGATGAATGGAAATGGCATAGAAAACGATGGAGCTTTTTTTGGAGCGGCACTTTCTAACAACCCTCATGAGCACATGCTCCACATGCTCAAAGGAGATCCCAAGTACGACATAGATGCCCATAAATAAAAGCATCGATAAAATCGATTGATAAAAAGCACCTGTTAAATGAAAGAACAGTACACAAAACAACAAAAATATGTAACAGACAGCCGACGCCGCCATGAGCCATTTCATCCCTTGCCATAAAGCGTGAACAGATTGCTGCATAGTTGAACAAACACTCCTTTACATGAAGATACCTGCAAAAAGGACAGCCTTTTTGCAGGAAGTCATATGTTAATCCTCTTTTTTAGGCGCAGCGATCACAGGATGTTTTTCAGTATCAAGCAGTTTTAAGAAATCTTCGCCTTGATCTAAATGATCAAGAACAAGCTGTTTCGGTGTGACTGCAAGCCACTGATTCAGTGAAATGTCTGCATAATGATCGCTCTTAAAGATTTCTAAGAAATAAAGCGGTTCGTCGCCTGTATTTTCTACATAATGCCCCATCGCAAATGGGACATAACCAACGTCTCCGGCCTGATAGTTGAAGGTTCTCGCATGTCCATCAGAAGCAAATACCGTCATTCGTGCTTTTCCAGAAATGAAATATTGCCATTCATCCGTATTTGGATGCCAGTGCAGCTCGCGGATGGCACCTGGATCAACTTTCACAAGAGCGGATGCAATCGTTTTAGACGCTTTGAAATTGGTAGAGTCCGCAATCCACACTTGTCCGCCGCTTGACGTAATCGGCTCCTGTTTTAACAGCTCATATTTAAAGGAATTCGGGACTTCTCCTTGCTCTGTTTTCACCTTGTCACATTCAAGGGAACCAGGAATTCCTTTTTGGAAAATATATTTTTCTTTCTCTGGCAGCTTGTCAAACTTCTCTTTTGTCATACCGAAGTTCTTGAGCACGACTTCCTCTGGCGTGTGGGCAAGCCAATCGGTTACTTGGAACGTACTATTTTCTGAGAATGACCCATCATCAAACACAAGCAAGAATTCAGCTCCCGGTTCAAGTGCTTGGATAGAGTGCGGCAGGCCAGAAGGGAAGTACCACAAATCACCCTCTGTTACATCCTCTGTAAAATTGCGCCCCTCTGCATCAACCGATGTAATCCGGGCTTCCCCATAAATCATGTACGCCCATTCCGCTTCCTTATGCCAGTGCAGCTCACGAATCGCACCAGGCTTTAGCCGCATATTAACAGATGCAAGACTTTTAGAGATCGGCAGTTCGCGGACCGTTACCTCGCGGGCGTAGCCGCCTTTTTCTAAACGATTGTGTGTATCAGAAAAAGAATATTTCAGGTTGGAGACCGTTCCATGATCGGTTTCTGGCGGTGTGAGCATATCTGGATTTTGTCTGTCCCGCTCGAGATTACGTGGAATTTTGACCGTTGCTCCTTTTTCTCCTCGAATCGGCTGTGGTATTCCATTTTGCTTTTCACTCATGATAAAATCCCCTTTCAACATCGTATGGTGTGAGGTGACAAAAGGCCTTTCATTTCGCCCTCGTTTTCATAAGGTGAAACGAATCAAGCAGATGTCAATCTGATTCATCATTTTTTTGAGCAGCGACTAATCGTTGGATGAGCTTGCTTAATTCATCAAACTTTCGTTCAAAGCGTGTCAGCAAGTACACTGTCAAAATGGCAGGGAAGCCAGCCTGACCGAGCTGCTTCAGCCATTCCTCTGAAAAAAAGGTCTCCATTTGTCTCACCCCCCAGCGGATACTCGTCTTCTATATAAGTGGTATGAAAGAAGAAAAAGGAAAGCAGAGGGGGATAAAATGAACCATTAGACCCGTTTCACGAAGTTTACTTTTTTTAACTTTTGTCCACTTAATGCTAGTAGAGGGAACAAAGGGGAGGATGCACATGGATTATCGGCTGTTATTGAAAGCAAAATGGAAGGAAATCATTGATCACCCGCTCATTCAGCAGTTTTTAAGCAACCCGAAAAACGAGCAGCTGCTCCGGCAGGTCATGGAAGAGCCAAACGAGGAAAATGCGAAAAAACTAGATTCCGAGTTCAAACAGTTCTATCAGAAAATCCGCATCATCAAGTATATCTCCACAATGATACGCATCTTTTCAGTCGACTTTGACAAACGAGTAAAAAAGAAGCAGCAGCGTTTTCCGCTCATACTCGATCATCCTGATACGCAAGAATTGAAAGACCCTGTTCAAACAGATACGTATGAAGCCGTGCTCTTTAACCAGCAAGACTTAGGGGAGCACTTGCAAGATCAAACATTGTACAAGGCCTACCAGCAGCTCACAGACAAACAAAAAATGGTCCTAACCCAAATCTATGTCGAAGGCCAAACGATGAAAGAAATAGCCGATCGGTTAGGCGAAACAAGACAAAACATCTCAAACATTCACAAAAAAGCACTCAACAAACTAAAAGAAGAAACAGGGGGAGATGTCCGTGCACGAAGACAAAATGACCAATGGAGAAATGGAAGAACTCATTGAAACCTTCACACCCATGATCAAAAAGAAACTACAAAACACGGCATATCAAGAAAGAGAAGACCTCGAACAAGAACTCTATATCAAACTCATCGAAAAAGTAGACCGGCTGATTTACCAAGAAGGACCTGGCTTTTGGGAGTTTATTGTGGAATATATGACGAAGTTGTAACAGTAAAGTACAAAAAAAGACTCGCTCACACAGAGCCGAGTCTTAATTTTTTTTGCAGTTTTTCTTCACTGAAAATCCAGCCGGTATAGGAATTTTTGATTTGGTGGTCCATGTCGATATGGCAGATCGCGACAAAAGGATAATGACCTTTGCTGCGGTAGCGTAAATCAATGAACCGCACCTCATAATGATCCTTGTATTTATCCACTTCCCACCGGTAGACAGGGGAGAAGGAGAGAAAGGCTGAAATGTTTTCATCTTGCTTAGCAATTTTCATAATTTCAGTATCAGGGACCGGCACCCGGTTAAAGGTGTCTAAAATGACGACTTCTCCATTCATGCTGCGCCCAACATGGAAAGAGGATTTACATTTCACGGCAATGCGCCATTGTCTGAACTTCATTGTAGGCGAAATGATAATCTCTTCAATTTCATCGAATCGTGCACGCAGTTGACGTTTAATTTGTAGCTGCATAATGACCCTGACGATATAGTAACAGAAAATCACCGCATACAGCGTAATAAACGTATAGCCGGGATGTCCGCCAATCGCCCAAACGACTATGGCGACAAGGTGTGTAAAAAAGATAAACGGATCAAACGTATTAATGATCCCTAGCGCTACCCACTTCTTCGAAAATGGACGAATGGCCTGCGTGCCGTATGCATTGAATATATCCACAAACACATGAAGAACAACGGCTAATAGTGTCCATAACCAAAGGTGAAGTAAATTCGCCCCCGGCACAAATGGGAAAATCACAGCCGGAATCAGCAATGACCAAAACAGTACAGCCGGAATGGAATGTGTAAATCCTCGGTGATTTCTTATATAAACCGCATTATTTTTTAGTTTTAGCACAGTATCAATGTCTGGTGCTTGGGAGCCGGCGATTGTCGCAATCATCACGGCGTGTGCCATGTGTGGATCTGCGCTGACGGCTGGATCTAAAAGTGCAAGTCCCCCAAGAGAAATGCCCATTACTACATGAGTACCAGTGTCCAATTGATTACCTCCTAGTTGTCATGCTTAGGAACAATCATACAAAGTATACGTCTCTCATCAAGACTATGTGCAAAATCACTTTTGCTTTATCCCGATTTAATGTAACATGTTAACGTATCTACAAACAGTATACAACAAATAAGGTTCTTTTCAGAACGTTAGCCCTCGGTTCAATGAGAAGGAGTATAGATATGAAAGACATTCAAGAAAGGCTGGACCGCAAAGATATTGCGGGCTTTCAGCATGATTTAATTGATTGGTATGAAAAAGAACAACGAACACTGCCGTGGCGTGAAAATCAAGATCCATACCGCGTATGGGTATCAGAAGTGATGCTCCAGCAGACGAGAGTAGATACGGTCATTCCGTATTTCAACCGGTTTATGGAGCAATTCCCGACTGTGAAGGATCTGGCTTTAGCTGATGAAGAAAAAGTCATGAAAGCATGGGAAGGTCTTGGCTACTACTCACGAGTACGTAATTTACAGGCAGCTGTGAAAGAAGTATATGAAACCTACGGGGGCATTGTCCCTGATACGAAAGAGCAATTTTCAAAGCTCAAAGGTGTAGGCCCGTATACGAGCGGCGCAGTGCTGAGTATCGCCTATAACAAGCCGTACCCTGCGGTAGACGGCAACGTCATGAGGGTCATTTCCCGTATCTTGTCCATATGGGACGATATAGCAAAACCCAAAACGAGAAACATTTTCGAATTTGCGGTCGATCAGCTCATTTCCCGGGAAAAGCCGTCAGAATTCAATCAAGGGCTGATGGAGCTAGGTGCGCTCATTTGCACCCCAACATCCCCTGCCTGCCTCATTTGTCCTGTAAACATGCATTGCTCGGCACTCGAGGAAGGCGTTCAGCATGATCTCCCAGTGAAAAGCAAAAAGAAAAAACCGACTGCGAAATCAATGGCAGCAGCGGTGTTATTTGACGATGCAGGCAACCTATATATTCATAAGCGGCCAAGTACAGGCCTACTTGCGAATTTATGGGAATTCCCTAACATGGAAACCATGAAGGGAAGAAAAACGGAAAAAGAACAGCTGATTGATTTCTTAAAAGAGGAGGCAGGTGTACAAGCGGAGCTTGGTGATTTAGAAGGCACCATTCAGCATGTATTTACCCACCTCATCTGGAATATTTCTGTTTTCTTTGGACGAGTTACCTCTGTATCTGATGACACGATGCTGAAAAAAGTCACAACAGAAGAATTTGAGGCATATGCTTTGCCAGTCTCACACCAAAAAATTTGGAAGCTGGCACTTGAGCAGCCTAGTCATATTTAACTGTTGTACCGTGGGTATAATCAGCTTCATTTCTGTGCAATCCCCCGCGGTTTTCGATTTCTGACATGATTTCTCGATACTTAGATTGCCCTTCTTCATTCAAATAAGGTAAAATTTGTTGGAAAGCATGATGAAAGTAAGCAAGCTCAGTATCTTTCCATTGATTCTTGGACATCATGCCAAGCTGGCTTAAATCGCGTCCGACATACATGAATGTAACCTCCTAATAGGAACTTTCCTATTAGTGTGAAGCGAATGAACGAAAACTATTCAAATCAGGAGATGAACCATAATGAGTCAACGTAAATGTGCATTAATTACAGGAAGCAGCAGAGGAGTAGGGAAAGAAGTAGCCCTTCGCCTCGCTGAAAAAGGATATGACATTGTCATTAACTATGCGAGAAGCAAAAAAGCCGCACTTGAAACAGCGGAAGAAATTGAAGCGATGGGTGTCAAAACATTGGTTGTTAAAGCCAATGTAGGCCAGCCTGAAAAAATCAAAGACATGTTTCAGCAAATCGACGAAACCTTTGGCCGTTTAGATGTATTTGTAAACAATGCGGCTTCAGGTGTTCAGCGTCCAATTATGGACCTTGAAGAAAATCATTGGGACTGGACAATGAATATCAATGCGAAAGCCTTGTTATTCTGCGGACAAGAAGCGGCGAAACTAATGGAGAAAAACGGCGGCGGACATATCGTTAGCATTAGCTCACTAGGCTCTATCCGCTACCTTGAAAATTACACAGTAGTCGGCGTATCAAAAGCAGCACTAGAAGCTTTGACACGTTACCTTTCTGTTGAGCTGTCACAAAAAAATATCGTCGTCAATGCTGTATCAGGCGGCGCGATCGATACAGATGCGCTTAAACACTTCCCGAACCGAGAAGAGCTTTTAGAAGATGCGAAGAAAAACACACCTGCCGGCCGAATGGTGGAAATTAAAGACATGGTTGACAGCGTGGAATTCCTTGTATCAGGCAAGGCAGACATGATTAGAGGCCAGACGATTATTGTGGATGGCGGACGCTCTTTACTTGTTTAAAAAAATCATGAATAGGATGTACACCTTCTGCACAAATTAATGTGCGTGGAGGTGATAATGATGGATCAACAACAAAACAAAACAAACGCACAACAAGTGAAGAAACAAAACCAAGCTGCTGCACAAGGTGGTCAATATGGCACTGAATTTGCTAGCGAGACTGACGTACAGCACGTAAAAAAATACAACCAAAAAGCTGAGCAAAACAAACAACAAAACAGCTAATCACTGAAACAGAGGAAAGCACTTCATATACGAATGAAGTGCTTTTCTTTTTGCCTCTCACCACCATCCGACAAAACCTGTAAAACCTCTACATAAACAGTCAAAGGATTTCCTCTTTCTTTCAAGAAATGGTATACAGACAAAAAGTGGATTCGATGAAAAGGGAGGAGTTAGATGTCTGATTTCGATCAGCTTGTAAAAGAACAAATGCAGCTCATGGATCAACTGCTCGATGTGCAGGGAGAACTCGATGTATGCTTAGAAACAGAAAAACAATTACGTCAGAATGAAAAAAAAGAAGAGTGGCATAGGCTTCATGATCAAATCAAACAGAAACGTGAGGAACTGCAAAAAGTACAAACCTTATTTACAAAACAGACAAAAGAGGTCATCAACTCATATAAACAGTTGGAAAAGAGTTCTAGCGTGATGTAAGTCAGTGTGCCGTTCAATTGGGTTGAATGGCTTTTTCATTTCATTTTTTAATGATGTAACGGTATAATATAATAGAGACATGTGTAGTTGGGAAATTAGGTCTTTGGACTGTTAGGTTTGTTTGTTATAGAAAGTAGGGGAGAAAATATGGGCTATCCCAAGGAAGGAGAAACCATCCAAATTCAAAGCTATAAACACAATGGCTTGATCCACAGGATTTGGAATGAAACCACCATTCTAAAAGCAACGGAATTGTGTATCATTGGTGCAAACGACCGTACAATGGTGACTGAATCCGATGGTCGTACTTGGATGACGAGAGAACCGGCTATTTGCTATTTCCATGCAAAACAATGGTTTAATGTAATTGGGATGCTTAGAGATGATGGGGTATATTATTACTGCAACATTAGCTCTCCTTTTGCAACAGATGAAGAAGCAATTAAGTATATTGATTACGATTTAGATGTCAAAGTCTTTCCAGACATGACGTACAATATTTTGGATGAGGACGAATATGCAGATCATAAGAGGCAGATGAATTATCCAAAAGAAATCGATAGCATCTTAAGAGAGCATCTGAATACATTACTGCATTGGATTCACCAGAGGAAAGGTCCGTTTGCTCCTGAATTTGTGGATATGTGGTATGAACGTTTTTTACATTATACAAAATAAGCAAGAGCATCAAAAAACCTGTTTGGCTTTTTAGGCTAACAGGTTTTTGACTGCGTACGGATAAGAGGCACTGATAGATTGGGAAGGAGATTTACATGGGGGTCATTAAACGCTACATGGCTTTTGTAACACCGTATAAGAAACAGATTGCATTAACAATGGTCATCGGGATGATTAAATTCTCGATTCCGTTAACATTGCCTCTGCTTTTAAAGTATGTTATTGATGATGTCATTCAAGGCTCGGGGTCGCCTGAAGAAAAGACATCATCTTTATTGATCATGATGGGAATTATGCTCGTATTATTTTTAGTGATGAGGCCGCCTGTTGAATACTATAGACAATACTACGCGCAGTGGACAGGCAGTAAAGTATTGTTTGATATTCGGGAAAAGCTGTTCTCGCATATTCAAAAGCTAAGTCTTCGTTATTATGCCAACACAAGAACAGGAGAAATTATTTCAAGAGTGATCAACGATGTGGAGCAGACAAAAGAATTTGTCATCACAGGTCTCATGAACATTTGGTTGGATATGATGACTGTACTGATCGTAATCGCTATTATGTGTACACTGGATCTTAAGCTCACCATCGTGTCTGTCATTATTTTTCCGCTATATGCGTTTGCAGTAAAGTATTTTTACGGACGGCTTCGTAAGCTGACAAAAGAGCGGTCACAGGCGCTGGCTGAAGTGCAAGGGCATTTGCACGAGCGGGTACAAGGAATGCCAGTTATTCGCAGTTTTGCGATTGAAGAATATGAACAAGAGAATTTTCATGATGAAAATAAAAATTTCCTAAACAAAGCGATCAACCATACGAATTGGAATGCCAAAACCTTTGCCGTCGTCAATACCATCACTGACATTGCGCCGCTATTAATCATTGCATTTGCTGGCTATACCGTAATTAACGGGTCACTTTCAATTGGGACGATGATTGCCTTTGTCGGCTATATTGACCGGATGTATAACCCGATTCGTCGTCTCATTAACTCATCCACGACTTTAACTCAGTCGGTGGCATCAATGGATCGTATTTTTGAGTTTATTGATGAGCCATATGAAGTCACAGACCGGCCGAATGCAAAAGAAGCCAATCATTTAAAAGGAGAGGTAGAGTTTAAAAATGTGTCGTTTCGTTATGAACACACACAGGAAGAGATTCTGCACAATATCTCCTTGAAAATAGAAAAAGGACAAACAGTTGCGCTTGTAGGAATGAGCGGTGGAGGTAAATCGACACTCGTCAGCTTAATCCCAAGGTTTTATGATGTCACAAACGGGTCACTTGAAATTGACGGCATCGATATAAAAGAGTACAGAGCAAGAAGCCTTCGAAATCAAGTCGGAATGGTGCTGCAGGATACATTCTTATTCAGCGACACCATTAAAGAAAATATTGCGGTTGGAGACCCAGAAGCATCTTTTGAAAAAATCGTTTCGGCTGCAAAAGCGGCAAATGCGCATGATTTTATCATGTCTCTTCCTGAAGGATATGACACGAAAGTAGGAGAACGGGGTGTAAAGCTGTCAGGCGGTCAAAAACAGCGGATTTCCATTGCAAGAGTCTTTCTTAAAAATCCACCGCTTTTGATTTTAGATGAAGCAACGTCTGCTCTCGATTTAGAAAGTGAGCATTACATTCAAGAAGCGATGCAAAAGCTAGCGAAGGACCGGACAACCTTTATTGTCGCACACCGTTTATCGACGATTACACATGCTGACCAAATTGTGGTCATGGAGAAAGGCGAAATTGTGGAAAAAGGAACACACGAAGAATTAATGAACCGAGACAGCCACTATCGCCATTTATTTACCATTCAAACATTAAATTAGTAAAAGCCTATCCGATTCTAGCGGATAGGCTTTTTTATGCTTGTCAAAAACATGACATATTTCCCAGCTTGTCTCAATACAATTTTAAAAAGTATGACGGGGTGGTGAATATGTGAAAGAACAAGACGTGCTGCTAAATGTCAAACAGCTGTCCATTGCGTTTCAGCAAAAAAAGCAAAAAGTGCCCATCGTCCATCACATATCGTTCTCGATTCAAAAAGGGGAAACGTTAGGGATTGTTGGCGAATCTGGCTGCGGGAAAAGTATCACATCGATGTCATTAATGGGATTGAATCAGCAAACCGACACAACGGGTGAGGTTCAATTCGATGGGCAAAATCTGCTGTCGCTTTCAGAGAAACAGTGGAGAGAGGTAAGAGGAAATGACATTTCGATGATTTTTCAAGAGCCAATGACCTCCCTGAACCCATTAATGCCCATCGGCAAACAAATGACGGAAGCTCTTTTTACACATCAAGCAATCGGTCAAAAAGAAGCAAAAACGAAGGCAGTTGATCTGCTTCAGACAGTTGGGTTGAAGCAAGCCGAATCGTTACTTAAAAAATATCCACATGAATTATCAGGCGGCATGCGCCAGCGTGTCATGATTGCGATGGCAATGCTTTGTCATCCAAAGCTCATGATCGCTGATGAACCGACAACTGCACTGGATGTCACCATTCAAGCGCAAATCCTTCGTCTGCTCAAAAAGCTGAACGAAGAGATGGACACCGCTATTTTATTTATTACCCATGATCTAGGTGTCGTTCGGCAAATATGCCAGCGAGTCATGATTATGTATGCCGGTCGAATCGTAGAAGAAGGAACCGTTGACCGTATTTTTCAAAAACCTCTGCATCCCTACACAAAAGGTCTTTTCGCCTCAGTTCCATCGTTTAAAGAGAAAAAAGAAAAACTCATCTCTATCGCAGGTCATGTGCCTAAGCCAGGGGCCATCCGGTCCGGCTGTCAATTTGCACCACGCTGCCCATATCAAATGGCGCAATGTCTTGAAAAAGATCCAGCCTTACAATCCATTGAACAGAATCACCGCGTGGCATGTTTTCTAATGGAAGGAGGAGAAGACACTGAGTCACCCACTCTTGCAAGTGAATCAGCTGACAAAACGGTATGACACAGCCGCCTTTTTTTCTAAACATAAACAATCGACTTTGGCTTTAAATCAAGTGTCCCTTCACGTGAAGGAAGGGGAAACGCTTGGCATTGTTGGTGAATCAGGCTGCGGGAAATCAACACTTGGCAAAAGCCTAATGAGATTGACTGAACCGACGTCAGGCTCTATTCAACTGAAAGGGCAAGAGATCACCCTTTTGAAAGAACGAGACATGCGTTCCTTACGAAAAGACATTCAAATGATCTTTCAGGATCCATACGCTTCTTTAAATCCAAGAATGAAAATCAAAGATATTTTAGAGGAACCGCTGATTGTTCACCGGCATGGGACGAAAGCAGAAAGACGGAAACGGGTAAAAGAGATGCTGCACATTGTTGGATTTGATCCTTCCTATGGGGAGCGTTATGCGCACCAATTCAGCGGCGGACAAAGGCAGCGCATTGGTATCGCAAGAGCACTCATTACTCACCCAAGTCTTGTCATTGCTGATGAACCAGTTTCCGCTTTAGATGTATCCGTTCAAGCACAAATTTTAAATTTAATGCTTGAGTTGCAAAAGACGCTTTCTCTGACGTATTTGTTTATTTCTCACGATCTTGGTGTTGTCAGGTATATGAGCGACCGGATTGCCGTCATGTATGCTGGCCGTATTGTTGAGATGGGGCCTGCCGAAGACGTGTTTCACAGCCCGCTTCATCCCTACACATCGCTGCTTCTGAAATCCATTCCACATATGGATCACGTACTAGAGGCGCAAGATGTGTCAGCAGAAGAGATCACAATGACGGAACGCAGTGGCTGTCCTTTCTACAAAAGATGCCCAAAAAGATGGGGGAAATGCCTAAAAGCAGTTCCTGCCTTGTATGAGGAGGAACCGGGACATGCGGCTGCATGTTATTTATATCAAAAGGAGGAACACAATGAAGAAGACATGGTTATTCAGTAGTTTCATTTTTGTGCTGGCACTGGCGCTCTTTTTAGGGGGATGCTCATCTTCACCGACATCAGAAGAAAAAGCAACAAAAGATACCCTCGTATTTGGCAGAGGTGGAGATTCCACTTCACTAGATCCAATCACAACGACAGAAGGCGAAACCTTCAAGGTCACAGAGAATATGTTTGAAAAGCTTTTGAATTACGGTGAGAAAGACACGACCATCCATCCCGGCCTCGCAGCAGAATGGGATGTTGCAAAGGACGGGAAATCGTACACATTCTATTTAAGAAAAGGTGTGAAATTTCACGATGGCACAGACTTTAACGCAGAAGCAGTGAAATTCAACTTTGACCGCTGGATGAATGGAGATGCAGAAAAATTTCCTTACTATGGCATGTTTGGTGGCTATAAAAAAGATAAAGGACATGTCATTAAAGACATCATCGTCAAAGGCGAGCATGAAATTGAATTTCAGCTAAAGCGCCCGCAGGCGACTTTCCTCAAAAATATTGCCATGTCACCATTTGGCATTGCAAGTCCGGTAGCAGTAGAAAAAAGCGGGTCTTCATTTAGAGAAAATCCAGTAGGGACAGGACCATTCAAGTTTAAAGAGTGGAAGCAAAATGACCGTATCGTGTTAGAAAAGAACGAGGATTATTGGCAGAAGGATAAACCAAAGCTGAATCAAATCATCTTCCGCTCCATTCCAGAAAACTCTGCCCGTTTAAATGCCCTGAAAACAGGCGAGATCGATTTAATGGATGGCGTGAATCCGTCAGATTTAGATGGCATTAAAACCGACAAAGCGCTCCAGCTCATTGAAAGACCATCGATGAACGTAGGCTATATCGGACTGACCGTCACAAGAAAGCCGCTTGATAACAAGCTGGTTCGTCAGGCACTCAATTACGCCGTCGATAAAGAATCCATTATTGAGTCATTTTATGGCGGACTTGCTGAGCCAGCAAAAAATCCATTGCCGCCAGCTTTAGAAGGCTACAATGACGACATAGAGCCATATCCGTATGATCCAGAAAAAGCGAAAGAACTATTAAAAGAAGCGGGCTTCCCTGACGGCTTTCGCATCAAGCTTTGGGCGATGCCTGTACCGCGTCCATACATGCCAGATGGGATGAAGGTAGCAGAAGTCATTCAATCCAACTTTGAAAAGGTAGGCGTCAAAGCAGAAATTGTGACATATGACTGGGCGACCTATTTAGATAAGGCGAGTAAAGGAGAAGCAGATGTGTTCTTATTAGGCTGGACAGGGGACAATGGCGATCCGGATAATTTCATTTACACACTGCTGGACAAAGACAGCATTGGCGGCAACAACTATACATTCTTCAAAAACGATAAAATGCATGACATTTTAATTGAGGCGCAAACAGATACAGATCAAAAGAAACGAAATGAGCTGTATAAAAAAGCGCAGGAAATCATTCATGACGAAGCGCCTTGGATTCCATTGGTTCATTCAATCCCAATGCTTGCAGCATCTAATGATTTAAAAGGCTACCAGCCACATCCAACTGGTTCAGAGGCTTTGACCGACGTGTATTTCGAATAAGCAAATAAGGGAGATCATGGATCTCCCTTATTCAAACAAAGAAAAAGGCGGTGAAAGCTGTTTGTTTGCTTATTGTATGAAACGGGCAGGAATGCTCATCCCAGTCCTGATTGGAATGACATTGGTCGTGTTTTCAATTATTCGGTTTATACCTGGGAATCCAGCGCAGGTCATCTTAGGGCAGCGGGCAACGAAAGAGGCAGTAGAACAATTAACGAGCCAGCTCGGTTTAGACCAGCCGTGGTATGTTCAATACGGTCATTACATGTGGGGCCTTTTAAAAGGGGATTTAGGGACTTCCATTCGAACAGGAGCGGCTATTGCCCAGGAAATGAAGCCTTACTTATTTGCGACGTTAGAATTGACCTTTTTTGCGATGGTGCTGGCGATTGTTGTGGGAGTGAATGCCGGAATCATTAGTGCTTGGTTTAAGCATTCTTTCTTTGATTATGTCGCAATGTTTATTGCTCTCATCGGAGTGTCCATGCCGATTTTCTGGTTAGGCTTAATGGGGCAGTGGCTATTCTCGATTGAATTAGGTCTCTTGCCGACAACGGGCCGAGAAAACGTAAGGAATCCAGTAGATTCGATTACGTATATTCATACACTGGACACGCTTTTACAAGGCCGGTTTGATCAATTTACTGACAGCATCAAGCATTTGATATTACCAAGTACAGCACTTGCCACAATTCCTGCTGCGATTATTGCGAGGATTACAAGGGCAAGTATGCTGGAAGTGCTTCATTCAGACTTTATTCGAACAGCAAAAGCAAAAGGAGTACGTTCATTTTTCATCATTTATCAGCATGGCCTAAAAAATGCGCTCATTCCGATTTTGACCATTATTGGACTTCAAACAGGACTATTGCTTGGCGGAGCCATTTTAACAGAAACCATTTTTGCTTGGCCGGGAATTGGACGGTATATATATGACGCCATCAGCTATCGTGATTATCCAGTCATTCAAACAGGCATTCTCGTCGTTGCGCTTATATTTGTCCTGATCAATTTCATTGTGGATATCTTATATGCGGTGATTGATCCAAGGATTAAATATTAGGGGAGGAGAGTGACAATATGGAAGCGCAAAAAGAGCTTGAACCACCTCAACCAAAAGAAGAACGCGCTCAATCATTGATTCTTGAATCGTTGAAGCAGTTCTTTCAGCACAAGCTGGCGGTTATCGGCAGTGTAATAGTCTTTTTATTTCTCATCCTAGCAATCTTTGCACCGCTCATTGCTCCTTATGGAATCAATGAACAATCACTCGGTGAGCGATTTAGTGCACCCTCAGCTGCGCACTGGTTTGGTACGGATGATTTCGGCAGAGATATATTTTCAAGAGTTGTCCATGGAGCGCGGATTTCCTTATGGGTTGGCTTCTTCTCAGTCCTCGGATCTGTCATTTTAGGTACATTGCTTGGATTGATGGCAGGCTATGGCGGAAGAGTGCTAGATGCTGTGATCTCGAGACTGTTTGATATTTTACTCGCTTTTCCTAGCATTCTATTAGCGATTGCTATTGTCTCCATCTTAGGCCCCTCCTTACAAAATGCCCTTATTGCCATTGCGATTATTAATGTCCCAACCTTTGGACGGCTTGTTCGTTCAAAAGTGCTGAGTATTAAGCAAGAAGAATACGTGCTGGCAGCAAAGGCGGTAGGAATGTCACACCGCCGGATCGTGCTGCGTCACATCCTGCCAAATAGCATGGTGCCGGTCATCGTTCAGGCGACACTTGCGATCGGAACAGCGATTATTGAGGCAGCTGCTTTAGGCTTTTTAGGATTGGGTGCACAAGCGCCAAGTCCAGAGTGGGGGAAAATGCTCGCCGATGCTCGGCCTTATCTCGTTCAAGCCCCCTGGACATTGTTATTTCCAGGGATAGCGATCATGCTGACGGTTTTGGGCTTTAACCTGATGGGAGATGGATTAAGAGACACGCTGGATCCTAAAATGAAGAAAATAAAATAAGACCGATTCTCATAATCGGTCTCAGATTGTTGACAAAGGGCTAAAATGATCTTTATTTTAGCCCTTTGTCTTCTTTTCAACGTGAAAGAAAACCTTTGCAGTCTAGGAAGGACGAGCACCGGAACGGAGCGAATTTGACATTCGTGAGTACCGGCGCGCAGGCCTGACACCGAATGCGAGGGTTTGTCTACACGTTGAGACCGATTCTCATAATCGGTCTTTTCTATTTATGCTTCTTTTTCTTCTGTTTCGATTTCACTGTCTTTTGGGTGATACGTCTGGAAGCTTGTAATCAATGTATCTAAATGCTCTAGTTCATCACGGTATTCGATGATGCTGGACATGACATTCAGCATATTGTAATCGAGCAGGTCGTTTTCTTGGTTTTGCTGATGCAGAATAAATGATTTCGTTAACGTCTCAAGGCGAAGAGAGCATTCATTTTGAAATTCATCGTCCTGCGGCTTCATTTTTCCGACGAATTTCATCAAGGTCCGCTCATGCCAATACAATAAATAATCAATCTCATCCGTTAAGCTTTCCCTGAAATGCTCTGGCATCAATTGAATTTCATTTTCTAATTTATGAAGCTTTTTCAGCAAGTACAGAGCGCGGTTCGATGTCATAATGGCCTGCCTGAACAAAACGAGTTTTCTTGATTTTACATAGGTTGTTTTCTTTAAATAGCTTCGTTCCTCTTTGTATAACAAGTAAATGTGATCTAATTTGATCATGCGTTCTTTTATTTGATCGATGTCATCTTTTAAGGTGGAATGATCAGTAGACTGTCTTGAAGTTAGACGGATCCATTTTAAAATCTCCTCCGTATTTTCCATAATGTGATGAACAAGCTTTGTTTCATACTTTGGCGGCAGGAAGATTAAATTCACTAAAAATGAAGAAAGAACGCCTAACACCACAGTAGCTGTTCGAATTAAGGCAAAGGAAAGGAAATGATCCCCTGCACTTTCTAAAATTGCGATAACGGTAACAAGTGCAATCGGAATCGTGTGTTCAATCTTCAGCTTTAAATTAATAGCGATGACCATGACGGCGGTTAAACCGATAATGACCGGTCCTGTGCCAAAAAGCAGACCGAACGTAATGGCAAGCGCTGCTCCAATAATATTGGCTTGCACTTGATCAACAATGGTTAAAAAAGATCGATAAATAGATGGCTGGATAGCAAATACAGCTGCAATTCCCGCGAAGACGGGCGTTGGCAACCCAAGCCATGTTGCCAGGTAAAGCGCGAGTACAATGGCAATACCAGTTTTTAAAATACGGGCTCCAAGTTTCATTGGTTTTGTCCCTGCATTCCTTTCTTTTCGATAATAGATGATCACTCGTCATTTATCATCAATATTTTGATGAAACAACTAAGTAATATACAGCGGTCTTCCGAAATATTCAAGTGATTTTTGAAAGTTCATGAAAACATCAAAAGAAGGTATTGAGAAGAAATGTAACAGATTCGCACGTTTTTGACAAACAAGAGCTGGTCAATAAAAAAACAGGCGCATACTTTTACGCCTGTTTTAGACTCTATTATGAATGTTTCAACTGTGCAAACGCATGATCTACTGCTTCCAGCGTTTCAGAAATATCATTTTCAGTATGTGCGATCGTTAAGAACCAAGCTTCATATTTAGAAGGAGCGAGGTTAATGCCTTGCGTGAGCATCAATTTGAAGAAGCGGGCAAACATTTCGCCATCCGTATTTTCAGCCTGCTCGTAGTTCACAATCGTTTCTTTTGTGAAATAAATTGTGAGAGCCCCTTTTAGGCGATTCACTGTAATATCTACTTGATGCTTTTTGGCATGCGCTAAAATGCCTTCTTCTAACATAGCGCCAAGCTGATCAAGACGCTCGTAAACACCATCTTCTTTTAATAATTCCAAACAGGCAATGCCAGAAAGAATGGATGCAGGATTTCCTGCCATCGTGCCCGCTTGATAGGCTGGTCCAAGTGGAGCAACTTGCTCCATAATTTCTTTTTTACCGCCGTATGCGCCGATAGGAAGTCCGCCGCCAATAATTTTTCCTAATGCAGTGAGGTCAGGTTTTACTTGAAGCAAATCCTGTGCACCGCCATACATAAAGCGGAAAGCGGTAATGACTTCATCATAAATCACAAGTGCGCCTTTTTCATGTGTGAGGTCATTGACCTGCTGCAGGAAACCGTCCTTAGGTTCCACGATGCCGAAGTTCCCGACAATTGGCTCAACAAGGACAGCAGCTACTTCATCGCCCCATCGATCTAATGCTTCTTTATAGCTGTCAATATCATTAAATGGAACGGTAATGACTTCATCGGCGATACTCTTTGGCACGCCCGCTGAATCAGGTGTTCCTAAAGTGGAAGGACCAGAGCCTGCTGCCACAAGCACAAGATCAGAGTGGCCATGGTAGCACCCAGCAAACTTAATGATCTTTGTTCTGCCTGTATATGCGCGAGCCACTCGAATCGTTGTCATTACCGCTTCTGTACCTGAATTAACAAAACGAACTTTGTCCAAAGCAGGCATGGCTTCCTTTAGCATTTTAGCAAAAGTGACTTCATGCTTCGTTGGCGTACCGTAAAGGACACCTGCCTCAGCCGCTTTTGTGATGGCTTTTGTAATATGAGGGTGGGCATGTCCTGTAATAATTGGCCCGTATGCTGCCAGATAATCGATATAACGGTTTCCGTCAACATCCCAAAAATAAGCGCCTTCTCCTCTTTCCATCGCAACGGGTGCACCGCCGCCTACTGCCTTATATGAACGAGACGGGCTGTTGACACCTCCAACAATATGCTCCAGCGCCTCTTGATGCAATTTTTCTGATTCTGTGAATTTCATAAATAGCCTCCTATCTCAACGTATCACGTCGTCTATCATTATTTTAACATGCCGATGCAAGCGTCCTTAGTTGAATATCCTCTCAAAATTAGATAGGCTAATGAAAAAATAGGTTGGAGGGATTGTATCATGACAATCGAAGTAGGGCAGCAAGTACCTGACATTGAATTAACCGGTGACAATGGAGAGAAAGTAAAGCTTTCTGATTTTAAAGGAAAACATATAGTCCTTTATTTTTATCCAAAAGATATGACACCAGGCTGTACAACTGAGGCGTGCGATTTCCGTGATCGTCATCAAAGCTTTGCAGAATTAGACGCCGTCATTATTGGCGTGAGCCCAGACGGACAGGACAAGCACCAAAAGTTTAAAGAAAAACATAATTTGCCGTTCCTGCTCCTTGTAGATGATGAACAGAAATTGTCTGAAGCCTTTGGGGTATGGAAGCTGAAAAAGAACTTTGGCAAAGAATATATGGGGATCGAGCGTTCAACGTTTCTTATTAATAAAGAAGGCACGCTTGTGAAAGAATGGCGAAAAGTAAAAGTGAAAGACCACGTAGAGGAAGCGCTTGAGGAATTGAAAGCTCACGCTTAATATCCTCACAGGATGAGAGCGGCAGACATGCCGGTCTTTTTTTGTAAAGAAGAATAGGTAAAAAAGAGGATTGTAATTGACAAAGTTTCGGCTCTGGGGGTACACTATTTATAAAGATTACAATATAAGAATATTTTTGAAGAGAGGTGCATGATGAAATGGCTGCTCACGAACTAAAAGACGCTTTAGATGCTCTAAAAGAAACCGGTGTTCGAATTACTCCGCAGCGCCATGCCATCTTGGAGTTTCTCGTAAATTCTATGACTCACCCAACCGCAGACGATATATATAAAGCACTTGAAGGAAAATTCCCAAATATGAGTGTCGCAACGGTTTACAACAATTTACGAGTCTTCCGGGAATCTGGATTAGTAAAGGAATTAACGTATGGTGATTCCTCAAGCCGATTTGATTTTGCGACATCTGACCATTACCATGCGATTTGCGAAAACTGCGGAAAAATCGTGGACTTTCACTATCCTGGCCTTGATGAAGTTGAACAGCTTGCATCCCATGTGACGGGCTTTAAAGTCAGTCATCATCGCTTGGAGATCTATGGAACTTGTCAAGAATGTGCGAAAAAAGAAAATCATTAAAGAAAAAGCTGACCGGTTAAATGGTCAGCTTTTTTTATGACTTTTTTCGATTGTAGGATTCATCAAACTCTTTACCTTCTAATGCTGGATCAAGTGTAAGCGGCTCTCTGCAATGCATGCACATGTCCACCCGCCCAAGCACTTTTGTTTCCTTCTCACAGCCTGGACACACGACACGAACTGCCTTCGTAGAAAGCATACCAATCCAAAAGTAAACGGCTGTACTTAATCCAATCGATAAGACGCCGAGCAGCATAAAGAAAGTCGACAGCCAGATCGATTCCTTGAAGAACACACCGATATACATGATCAGAAAGCCAACAAAAACCAAACTAAGTGCAAATGTTCTGATTTTATTAATCTTACTGGAGTATTTCGCCATCCCTAGTCCCCCTTATCTCCAATATAGCACATTTTACCTTTCCGTTTGAATTAGTTATAGAGTTTTGTGAATAAATTGCTTATAATGATTCAATGAACTTTTTTCATGTATTGAAGGAATTTTGATTCTATGAGGAGAAATACATAGCATTAGAGAAGAACTTTACACCCGAGTATTGGAGGAATCACTATGGAAAATCTTCTCCGTCCTATTTATCAAGAGAGAGCAAGCCATCCAGACACATTAGCTGTGATTATAGTAGAAAGAAGGCATAAAGTATCTTCTGAGACGGATAACTTTGATACAGCACTTCTAGTCATCGTAAAAGAAGCGGAAGAGCCATTATTTATCAAACACTATGAATCCGATTACCAAACAGCCTCTTTAAATGTTGTCACAGATGATCAGCTGAAGGAATGGATTACCCTCGGCACTAACCGCCGAATCATTGATTGGATTTTGAATGGGAAAGTTCTGTTTGATCGAAATGAATATATCTTCAACTTAATTGATGAACTAAGTACATTCCCGTTTTCAAACCGCAAGCTCAAAATCGGTTTAGAATATGGCAAGCTCATTCGCAGATATATAGAAGGAAAAGCATTTTTTGAGTCAAATCAATTCCTTGATGCATATAATTCCATTGTGCATGCCCTGCATCATTTGGCACGTATTGAAGTGATTGATAAAGGTTTCCACCCAGAAGTGACGGTTTGGAATCAAGTGCGTCATATGGAGCCGGAAGTATATAAACTTTATTCAGAACTGATTGAAAGCCACGAAAGTCTGCATAAGCGTTTGGAACTCTTATTTTTAGCAAATGATTTTTTGATCCATTCAAAAGCAGAAATCGGTGCCGCTCATTTGCGTCATGTGATGGAACAGAAGGATATATGGCTTTTTGGTGAGCTTCTTGCACATCCTGACCTTAAGCATTTCACACCTGACCTTAGCGTCATGATTGATTTCTTTGTGGAAAAAGGAATCGTTCAAGTCGAGCCGATTGAGACAAAGGGGCAAAAAATCTATCATCGAGGATATTTTGTAAAAAAAGATATTGACGCATGAATATTATGATGGTATATTATTAAACGTCGCTAACGAGCAACTGAGTTGCTTCGAAAGAAAAGCTGACAAAAAGAAATTCTAAAAAACACTTGACGCACACGGTGCTCAAATGTTATATTAAGAAAGTCGCCTATGAGAGACGACGGACATGATCTTTGAAAACTAAACAAGACAAAACGTACCTGTTAATTCGAGTTTTTATAAAAAAAT
>BSBG01000011.1 GCA_030159235.1 Bacillus safensis
GAAGAACCAAAAGATCAAGACGGGACAAAGCCTGGTGACGGTACAACAGAAGAACCAAAAGATCAAGACGGGACAAAACCTGGTGATGGCACAACCGAAGAACCAAAAGATCAGGACGGGACAAAACCCGGAGGAGAAACTGCGAAAGGCATACTTTCGATTACCATGATCAATGGACTGCAAAAGGATTATCTGCTCTCAATGAAAGAAATCAACGATTTTCTTAATTGGTACAAAGAAAGAAGCTTTGGAATTGGAATGAACTTCTATGAAATCAATGATGAACACAATAAAGGTCCTTTCACAAGTAAGAAAGATTACGTTGTGTACCAAAATATCTTAATGTTTGATATCAAACAATATTGATATTCATAAATTGTAAAGCTGCTGATAATAGGTCAGTAGCTTTTATTTTGGTAAAATTGTTAAAATTAGGATTAACGTCATAAAAAAATACGATATTTTTTTAAAAATCTGCTAAACATCCTATAACCACATCCGATAAAAGAATTGTCAGGGTTGATAAGCCCTAGAATAAAGGACTTTTTTCAGACAAGGACGTCTGTCAGGTCCCACATACATGGAGGTAATAGGAAATGAGAATTAACCACAATATCGCAGCACTTAACACATTAAACCGTTTGTCTGCAAACAACGGTGCGAGCCAAAAGAACATGGAGAAACTTTCTTCTGGTCTTAAAATCAACCGTGCAGGAGATGACGCAGCAGGACTTGCAATCTCTGAAAAAATGCGTGGACAAATCCGCGGATTAGAAATGGCTTCTAAAAACGCACAAGACGGTATCTCTCTTATCCAAACAGCTGAGGGTGCATTGACTGAAACTCATTCAATTCTTCAACGTGTTCGTGAGCTTGTCGTTCAAGCTGGAAACACTGGTACACAAGATGGAACTGACCTTGGTGCTATCCAAGAAGAAATTAATAACCTAGTTCAAGAAATTGGTAATGGTACTGATAAAAATGGTATCTCTGATCGTACTGAGTTCAACGGTAAAAAATTGTTGAATGGTGATTTTGCTAATGGTACAGCTACTTTAACATTCCAAATCGGTGCAAATAAAGCACAAAAATTAGATGTAAATATCGAAGCAATGTCTTCTGATAAAATTGGTGCTACTCAAGCAGATGGAACTCTTGTAGCTGGTCAAGCGGTCTCTAACATTGATGTTACACAATTCGCTGCTGCTACACCAACACTTACATTTGATCAGCAACTAGACATCGTAGATGGTGCAATCAAAAAAGTTTCAGATCAACGTTCTAAACTTGGTGCAGTTCAAAACCGTTTAGAGCACACAATCAACAACCTTGGTGCTTCTGGTGAAAACTTAACAGCTGCTGAGTCTCGTATCCGTGACGTTGACATGGCGAAAGAAATGAGTGAGTTCACAAAGAACAACATTCTTTCCCAAGCGTCTCAAGCAATGCTTGCACAAGCAAACCAACAGCCACAAAACGTACTTCAATTACTTCGTTAATGACAGGCCCCTATATGGGGCTTTTTTTGTTCCTATAAATTTAATACAGGCTATGTGATCGTCAAAAAAAACTAAATAGTGAACAAAGATATGTAAAATTGATCAATAAATATTAAAAAATGTTAAACTTCCTATGGAATAATCCGATAAAAGAATTGTCAGGGTTGAAAAGCCCTAGAATAAAGGACTATTTTCAGACAAGGATGTCTGTCAGGTCCCACATACATGGAGGTAATAGGAAATGAGAATTAACCACAATATCGCAGCACTTAACACATTAAACCGTTTGTCTGCAAACAACGGTGCGAGCCAAAAGAACATGGAGAAGCTTTCTTCTGGTCTTAAAATCAACCGTGCAGGAGATGACGCAGCAGGTCTTGCAATCTCTGAAAAAATGCGTGGACAAATCCGCGGATTAGAAATGGCGACGAAAAATGCACAAGACGGTATTTCTCTTATTCAAACCGCTGAGGGTGCATTGACTGAAACTCACTCAATCCTTCAACGTGTTCGTGAGCTTGTCGTTCAAGCTGGTAACACTGGTACACAAGATGGAACTGACCTTGGTGCTATCCAAGAAGAAATTGCTAACCTAGTTGAAGAAATTGGTGACGGTTCTGGCAAAAACGGTATCTCTGACCGTACAGAATTTAACGGAAAGAAACTACTTGACGGTTCTTTCAGTGCAACTGCTACTACACCAAAATCATTAACATTCCAAATCGGTGCAAATAAAGCACAAAAATTAGATGTGAACATCGAGGCAATGTCATCTAAAGCACTAGGTGCACTTGATGATGATGGTGCTCTTATTGCCGACCATGCAGTAGCAAACATTGATGTAAAACAATTTGCTACTCCTACTGCTACAGGCGCGCTTTCTTTCGATGAGCAATTAGATATCGTTGATGGAGCTATCAAACAAGTATCTAATCAACGTTCTAAACTAGGTGCAGTTCAAAACCGTTTAGAGCATACAATCAACAACCTTGGTGCTTCTGGTGAAAACTTAACAGCTGCTGAGTCTCGTATCCGTGACGTTGACATGGCGAAAGAAATGAGTGAGTTCACAAAGAACAACATTCTTTCTCAAGCGTCTCAAGCAATGCTTGCACAAGCGAACCAACAGCCACAAAATGTACTTCAATTACTTCGTTAATGACAGGCCCCTATATGGGGCTTTTTTGTTCCTATAAATTTAATACAAGCTATGTAATAATCACTTGAACGAATAACATAATAGTAATCTTTATAAAACTAAATAGTGAATAAAGTTATATAAAATTGATCAATAAATATTAAAAACTGCTAAACATCCTGTGAAATAATCCGATAAAAGAATTGTCAGGGTATATAAGCCCTAGAAACAAGGACTTTTTTCAGACAAGGACGTCTGTCAGGTCCCACACACATGGAGGTAATAGAAAATGAGAATTAACCACAATATCGCAGCACTTAACACATTAAACCGTTTGTCTGCAAACAATGGTGCGAGCCAAAAGAACATGGAGAAACTTTCTTCTGGTCTTAAAATCAACCGTGCAGGGGATGATGCAGCAGGTCTAGCTATCTCTGAAAAAATGCGTGGACAAATCCGCGGATTAGAAATGGCTTCTAAAAACGCACAGGACGGCATCTCACTTATCCAAACAGCTGAAGGCGCATTGACTGAAACTCACTCAATCCTTCAACGTGTTCGTGAGCTTGTCGTTCAAGCTGGAAATACTGGTACACAAGATGGAACTGATCTTGGTGCAATTCAAGAAGAAATTAATAACCTAGTTCAAGAAATTGGTAACGGTACTGATAAAAATGGTATCTCTGATCGTACTGAATTCAACGGTAAAAAATTGTTAAATGGTGACTTTGAAACAGCTACATTAACTTTCCAAATTGGTGCAAACAAAGCGCAAAAGTTAGATGTAAACATCAAAGCAATGTCAGCTGATAAACTTGGAACAGATCCAGCTGATCCAACTAAAACAGTTTCAGCTCTTAAAGTAACTGATTTTGCAACTATTGCTGCAGGTGCTGCAGGTGGTTTCAATGATCAATTAGATATCGTTGACAATGCAATCAAACAAGTGTCAGATCAACGTTCTAAACTTGGTGCAGTTCAAAACCGTCTAGAGCACACAATCAACAACCTTGGTGCTTCTGGTGAAAACTTAACAGCTGCTGAGTCACGTATCCGTGATGTTGACATGGCGAAAGAAATGAGTGAGTTCACAAAGAACAACATTCTTTCTCAAGCGTCTCAAGCAATGCTTGCACAAGCGAACCAACAGCCACAAAACGTACTTCAATTACTACGTTAATGACAGGCCCCTTTATGGGGCTTTTTTTTATATGCTTTTTTCTTCGAATTTTCTCCAGTTTCATGATTCTTAATTCCCTCTGTTAAAATATGAATAATGACCTTCAAAATTGGTGAACTCTAGCGAAACGATCATAATGAATGAGACTTATTACTTATTTATTCCTTTTTTGTTAAACATTTTCCATTAAAGTTCGATAAATGGATTGTAAGTCTTACAAAAAAATTCTAATTTAGAACTTTTGGGCAAGGATGTTCAATTGGTTCAAACACATGGAGGTAATAGGAAATGAGAATTAACCACAATATCGCAGCACTCAACACACTGAACCGTTTGTCTGCAAACAATGGAGCAGGGCAAAAGAACATGGAGAAGCTTTCTTCTGGTCTTAAAATCAACCGTGCAGGAGATGACGCAGCAGGTCTTGCAATCTCTGAAAAAATGCGTGGACAAATCCGCGGATTAGAAATGGCGACGAAAAATGCACAAGACGGTATTTCTCTTATTCAAACCGCTGAGGGTGCATTGACTGAAACTCACTCAATTCTTCAACGTGTACGTGAATTAGTGGTTCAAGCTGGAAACACGGGTACTCAGGATGAGACAGATCTTGGTGCGATTCAAGAAGAAATTGATGCACTAGTTCAGGAAATTGGTAATGGTTCAGATAAGAATGGTATTTCTGATCGTACTGAATTCAATGGAAAAAAACTTCTTGATGGTTCTTTTGCTGCTGAGCCAGAAGGCGGAGAACCGAAGAAATTAACTTTCCAAATTGGAGCTAACGGTGCGCAGCAATTGTCAGTTCATATTGAAGCAATGTCTGCTGATAAACTTGGAATTGAGGATAAAACAGTTTCTACTATTAAAGTAACTGATTTCGCCGAAATTGAAGCAGGTGAAGAAGGTGGATTTAACGACCAATTAGCAATCATTGATGGAGCGATCAAACAAGTTTCAGACCAGCGTTCTAAACTTGGTGCAGTCCAAAACCGTCTAGAGCACACAATCAACAACCTTGGTGCTTCTGCTGAAAACTTAACAGCAGCTGAGTCTCGTATTCGTGACGTTGACATGGCGAAAGAAATGAGTGAGTTCACAAAGAACAACATTCTTTCTCAAGCATCTCAAGCAATGTTAGCTCAAGCAAACCAACAGCCGCAAAACGTGCTTCAATTATTACGTTAATCAAAAAAAGCCCCATTAAAGGGGCTTTTTTTGTTTCAATCTAATGACAGCAAGTGCTCTAGACGAAAGTCAGGAACGGCTTCATGGAAAAAAGATCGGTTGCCTTCATCGTTCTTTTGATCCCATTGCTTCCACCATTCGGCGGTTTCTCCAGAGCTGTCAGCTTGAATCATGTTGTGCAGCTGTTCTAGGTTGATGATTTCTCTCGGTTCTGTTAAGAAAGAATGCATGCGGTGATACGCTTCAAGACATTCAGGCTGTTTTGTGACAATGGCGTATTGTACGTAGCGATTTAAAAATTCCTGTATGAATGTCAAATGAGGAATGGTTGTTTCTCCTTTTAATTCCACACCGTCCCATGCCATATCAGCAATCGCACATAGCCACCAGCCAAGTTCATTGACGCGCTGCATTTGTTGTAGTGTGTCCTTTTCAAAAGAGAGCTGCTCATTTTTTTGTGCTTGTTTGAGCATACGGTCAAGTGTTTGTGCTTCTAGGGCTGCCTTTGTCATGCCCTGCCCGTGAATGGGATCTAACGTACACAAGGAGTCGCCCATTACCAATAATCCACTTGGCCAATCCTGCATTTGTTCATAGTGATGTCTCACGCAAGAAGGGACTCTAAATCCTTTTGGATTTGTATTGGGCGTTAAATGCGTGATGGCTTCTGCTATTGCTGGATGGGTAAGTGCTGCGGTTTCTGCATCAAATTGATCAGCATCCGTCGTTGGATAATGTGATCCGCCGGCTGCAGAGAGAAGAACAGCCACTAAATCATGATCTACCCGTTCAAACAGCCCTGTTGGGATTTTTTGATGAGGCTGGCCAACTACAACCATCGATTGCATGTGTGGCGCCTCTTTGGGTATTCGATAGTATCTTGTGCTGTATCCTAGAAACACACTTAACTCATCAGTCTGTGGTAAGGTCAGTCCGGCATCTTTCAGCCATTTTGGCAATTTAGACATTCTTCCAGATGTATCGATCACTAGGTCTGCTTTCATTTCATGAATGCTTCCAGGCTTTACTTGCCGGTCCTTCACGATCAGTCCCGTAACTTGATTTGTTCCCTCTTCAAACCGAAGCGAGATGGCTTCATGTTTTTCTAAAATCTGCACATTTTCCTCATTTACCATTCTTTGCATCAGCACCCACTCTAGCATGGCGCGTCTTGTGACGGCGGTTTCTTCTTGATCAGTGAATGTTAATTCGCCATCTTTTGTAATAAAACGAGAGGTTTGATGCCTCGTATTAAATCCGCCCATCGCCAGTAACTCTTTTGTATAACCAGGAAATAGACGTTCAACGATTTGCTTGCCAAGTGGCAGCATTCTATGTGGATGAAAGGCTTGAGGAGTGCCGAGGCGATTCTCAGGAGAGTCTGGCCGTTCATCCTTTTCAATAATCAAGACTTGATGATAAAACGTTGATAAAACTTTTGCAGCGAGCATCCCGGTGATACCTCCGCCAATAACGATCGCCCGCTCATATTTCATGGGTTGTGTCACAACATGCGCCTCCAATAATTATCTAAAATGGTTACATGACCATTTCACCATATGTTGATTTATTAATTATAGCAAATTTATGCTTGAATATAGAAAGGAAATGTCCTACTTTTTACTCGTAAATATGAAGAATTTCTTCAAATATCATCATTATTTTTAAGAAACAACTACTAATTTAAGAAGAACGACCGATAAACTTAATAAGGGGGTAGAGAAATTGGATATACTACAGAGCATTGTAACTGCAGCACCTTATATCATGCAGATTTTAAAAAATGAAGTGACGCTGGGTGTCACTGATCGAGAGAAATTTTTGCTTTATTTGCCATCGAAAGATCTTGATTTTCAAATTCGGGCTGGTGAATTCATTAAACCAGATGATCTGAATTTGAAAAAAGCGCTGAGAGGTGAGACATCAAATATATCTTTGCCTGAATCGGTGTATGGAACGCCATTAAATTCAATGTGTATGCCTATTTTAGATGAAAATCAACAAGCAATTGGTGCACTCGCTTTAGGTTTTCCGCTTAAAAATCAATTAGAGCTTGAAGCGTATATGGAGTCATTAAGTGACATCATTCAAAGTATTCAAGAAAAGGTACATGTGGTAGCGGCGCATTCAGAGGAGCTTTCAGCGACGAGTGAGGAAATGACCTTACAAACGCAGCAAACACTTGAAAGCTCGAAAAAAACATCCGATATTACAAAAATGATTAAAGGGATTTCGAAACAAACAAGTTTGCTAGGATTGAATGCGTCAATTGAAGCAGCCAGAGCAGGAAAAGAGGGAGCTGGCTTTAGTGTTGTAGCAAATGAGGTTCAAAAGCTTTCAAGTGAAACTTCACGTGCAACAGAAAACATTGAAAACTCATTACAAGGGATTTCGTCCAATATACATACATTACTTGAGAGTATGGATCATATGAAAGGTTCATCATCAGAACAGGCTTTACTTGTCACAGAGTTTAGCGAAATTGTAGAGCGGTTAACTACGGTGAGTAAAGAAATGAAAGAATTTATGCAACATGTGATGTCAACGTAAAAAACGAATCCTTGAGGGGATTCGTTTTTTTTGATACGCTATTTTCTTTTGTTCTGATCAAAGCGATAATCGTATGTTTCTCCCTTTACAATATTTAAAGACTCATGTCCAATTTGAACAAGCTGTCCATTTTTCCATTTAATGAGCGGGTCTTTATCAGGGTATTTCCAGTAAATCGTTTTCTTTCGGTGGGTCAGTTTGTTTTCAATTTCTGCTCTGACTGCGTTCTTCTTTAGTTTGCCTCCGCTATGCCGATAGGTGTTGATGATGTACATTCCGTCGGGTGATGTCATTGAGCGGATGAATGTGCCGTGAGATACGCCTTGAAGAGAAAAGCATTTCCAATAAATGATACCAGCGAAGCTGAGGATTAAGATGACAAGGGTGATGGTGGCTTTCTTTTTTAACATGAATTCCTCCAGATGTAGATGACCATATTTCTAATTTATGAGAGAGAATGAAAAAAGATTCATATAGTCCAAAAGTTCTATTCATTTTAATTATCGGTCATTTTTTCTCAAAATTCAACAAATATCCGTAAAAATAAGGAAATTTTAAGGGGGTTTTCATGTAGATAGATCATTCGAAACCCCCTTTACAAAAGAATTTGGGATCAGTAGACTTATGCTCATATAGAGAAATGGGGAAGATGGAATGAAGCAGATCATTGATACGTATCAAAGTTATGAAGAGCTTTCCGCTCATGAAAGAAAGGGGATCGATTATCAAATTCTCCATGAGCGAAAAGGTGACCAGCTTTTAGTTTTGTCGCCTCATGCCGGAGGAATTGAACCTGGCGTGAGTGAGCTCATTCATGAAATCGCAAGTGATGATTCTATGTATTTATTTGAAGGCCTTAAAGTGAAAGGCAATCATGTGCTTCACATTACAAGCACACGTTTCGATGAACCGATTTGCCTTTCTCTAGTGCATACCCATCATTATACGTTTGCGCTCCATGGCTACGAGGAAACCGAGGTGCTTCAAACATTAGTGGGGGGTACAGACAGAGAAAAAGCGGCAGAAACAGTGAAACGTTTAACGCTTAATGGCTTCCAAGCATTGCTTTTATCAGAATCTGATCGCTTTTCTGGAACACATCCTCACAATATTAATAATCAATGTCTGACAGGAAAAAGTGTACAACTTGAAATCAGTCAAGCGCAAAGAAGAGCTTTCTTCCAAGACTTCAGACGGCGTTATCGCCGTGATACACAAAATGAGCAATTTTATGGTTACACAAATGTACTCAAGCAAGTATTAAACCTTTATGGATAAATTTTTTTCGTCTTATGTGCAGAGGCTTACGTTTGATAAACGGTTTCTTTTTCCGCAACCTTTTCCGCTTTCATTAAATAAGAAGTAAATTCTTTCTGGAAGCGAATGCCTGCTTTCCGCTGTTCGAATAAGGCAAGCCGTTTTTCAGCAAAAGCCAAGGTAACGTGAAACGTTTGTGCAATATACAAAATGGCTTGCTGTCGAAGGTTAGGAAGCTTCATTTTCATCAGCATAAAGGTCGGTACACAAAAGTGATACATGAATTGTTTTGCCTGGAACTCCTGCAGTTCTCGAAATAGCTTGTGCATCTTGAAGTGATTGCCTGTATGCTTCAGCACATGACAGAGCTCGTGGGCAAAATCCTGCCATTGTTCCTCTGGCGATAGAGATCTGTTTAAAATAATACTGTAAAGACCTTGATGCTTGATCATCATGCTACCAGTATCCTCGTAGTGGACCCATACATGAAATTCAGAAGCGATCCTTTGCATGTCTCTATAAGCAGGACCGCTTATTTGTAATTGGGCATATAACCGCTTAATATCTTCTTCTAAATGGGTTAAAAAACCAGTCATTTAAAAACCTCCACACAAACGTATGTTCTATTTTTGGTGTAAAAGAAAAGTCCATATAGGACTAAATAGCTAAGTAAGCTATTGCTTACTTTTAATATCGGCTTGTTTTTAACAATTTTAACATAAAATCAAGAAAAAATGGGATTGATTCCTGTTTTTTTCTTCATTTTTACCTTTTCCACTACTAAAAAGAGTGGATTATTCAAATTTTACCATAGTTTTATGACTAAAACAAACAAATTTTGTCTTACGAATGCCACCGATTGATGAGCAAGATCAATTCAATTTAGCAAAAGGGAGTGCAGAACATGGTAGAAATTTATCAAGATTTTATTCCAGTTGGAAATGGGAACCGTCCAGGATACGCTATGACACCGCTGTATGTGACAGTGCATAACACAGCAAACACGTCAAAGGGAGCGGATGCGAAAAGTCATGCGGCATATGTGAAACGCCCAACGACAGAGGTGAGCTGGCACTTTACAGTGGATGATCATGAAATCTTTCAGCATCTGCCGCTAAACGAAAATGGCTGGCATGCAGGGGACGGACAAGGCAATGGTAACCGAAAGTCGATCGGAATTGAAATTTGTGAGAATGAAGATGGGAATTTCCAGCAAGCGGTCAAACATGCGCAATGGCTTATCCAAAAGCTGTTAAAAGAACATAACATTCCACTAGCTAATGTAGTCACACATCAGCATTGGTCTGGAAAAGCATGTCCACGCCTGCTCCTCGCTACATGGGATGAATTTAAAAAAGGAATTGAAACGGCAGGAGATCCGGAGACGGTCATCACGTATGTTGTCAAAAGCGGGGATACGTTAACAAGTATTGCTAAATCTCATGGCGTCACAGTTCAAGATTTACAGAAGTGGAATAACATTAGTGACCCGAATAAGATTCAAATTGGACAGGTTCTCAAAATTTATCGTAACGATGGAAAAATGACGTATGAGCTGCCAGATGGGGTTTTAAAGGTGACTTCTCCTCTGACAAAGGGAGAGCACGTACGCCAAGTTCAAAAAGCGCTTGCTGCTGTTTATTTTTATCCTGATAAAACAGCTGCTGATAAGGGGATTGATGGAGTTTACGGAGAAAAAACGGCGAATGCCGTGGCGCGTTTTCAGTTGATGAACGGGCTGACAAGTGACGGGGTATACGGCCTTAAAACGAAGGAAAAGCTGCTTGAACTGTTAAATAAGTGAGTGTTTCTGTTTGTATGATTGAATGACTGTCTCACTTTTTTCATTTAATCGACGAGTATATGGGGATGGCTGATATTCGGCAAACTGAACATATCTCAGTTGTTTGATTTTCTTTTTCATTTTGGCACCTCAATTGTTGCAGTGGATAGCTTATTGTATGCAAGTCTATGTGAAAATGGAATTAGGACGCGGGTTTCGTTCCGCGTCCTTTAGTGTGATCAAGCCTTTTTATTTTTATACTCATCCAGAAGCTGTTCATTCTTTTTGAAAATTCGCTCTGTATGGGGACTTACCTTGTAATCGGCCATACTGATATGGCGCTTTTTCTTTAAAATCTTAAAAGGGTTTTTCTTACGATTGTTGTTATCCCCTTGAAGTGCGTGGTCCATCTTCATCACCTTCCTCTTCGTCAGGCAAGATTAGGTCATAAATTGTTGTAAGTGATGTCATTAATAAATAGTCAAACTCGGTGACAATCTCATCAGAGGTGAGTTTAATGACAAAATGAGCATCTGCTACAGAAAACGGGATGAGCACCAGATGACCGAAATCATCGTAATATACTTCCTGCCTGTCAAGCTTTGCCTGAATGAGAGTTCGTTGGTCAAGTGTCCGCAGCAGGTCATCTTTTTGTACCTTCGAATCGTATGGACAGAGCACCGCTTGAATATTCATCTTGTCGGCAAAAGAATAGATCAGTCGCTCAATGCCCTCTATATATGCCTCTATACTTCCATAATATACATGGATCGGTTCGTTTTTCAATAGGTATTGGTACGTTTTTAGCTTATTGAGGTAAGAATGAAGTAAATCGTTATTTTGTTCTAGGAGTTGGTGGGTGTCGGTTTCCAGTTCGTGATTTCCGAGTTTTTTAAGATAAGAGCTGAGAAAGATGAATGCATCGGTTAATGCAAAAAAAACAGCAATAATCAAGTAGTGCATCCAATCGGTGAAGATCGAAGAAGGGTCATTTGTCCAGTACACAACAGCACCAGCTACATAAATCCAATACCACGTTTTACGAATGGCAAACATCTTTTCTTTTACTTTTTGTTCAAAGCGCCATACGGCAAATACATATACAGCAAGAGCACCTAGCAATAACCACACGGTCAATTGAAAAAATAATAGCATGTTCTTCTCTCCCATAGACAGATGGATACTTACTTTATTTCTATGGATATGATTGGAAACCCTGCTTCATGAAAAAATGGACGATAAGAAAAGTGGGTTTGAATGTGCAGACAAATAAAAAAAGACCTGTCAGACAGGCCTTTGATATTATAGAATCGCGTTTAATACAAAGTATATAAGAGCTCCTAGTGTTCCCGAAATCGGTAATGTGATCACCCAAGTGATAAGCATACGTTTTGCCGTACCCCAGTTTACACCTTTGACTCTGTGTGCAGAACCTACACCTAGAATAGAAGATGAGATCACGTGAGTGGTACTAACAGGTAAGTGAATAAATGTCGCACCGAAGATGATAGCTGCACCTGTTAAGTCGGCAGATACTCCGTTAACTGGACGAATTTTCATGATTTTACCGCCGACTGTTTTGATAATCTTCCAGCCGCCAATAGAAGTACCTAGTCCCATTGCAAGCGCACAAGAGAATTGTACCCAAAAAGGAATGTCGTCTGTTGTATGCAAATTACCTGCAATTAAAGCCATCGTAATAATTCCCATCGCTTTTTGCGCATCGTTTGTTCCGTGGGTATACGATTGCAATGCAGCAGTTAAAATTTGAACACGTCGGAATTGTTTATTTGTTTTTGCGAGATTGTTATTTCTAAATATAATTTTGATAATGGTATACACGATATATCCCAATACGAAAGCTAGGATAGGTGAAAGCAAAAGTGCTTGAATGATTTTAATGAATCCCGAATAGTTTAAAGCGCCAAAACCGGCAGAGGCAATAACAGCTCCTGCAATTGATCCGATCAGTGCATGCGAAGAACTACTCGGAATCCCGTAATACCAAGTAAGCAAGTTCCAAGTAATGGCGGCAATTAAAGCAGCCAAAATGACGACAGAACCGTTTTGAAGTGTAAAAGGATCTGCGATGTCTTTTGTAATGGACTTTGCCACACCTGTAAATGTCATTGCTCCTAAGAAGTTCATGAACGCTGCCATAATAATAGCATGTCTAGGCTTTAACGCCTTCGTTGAAACCGAAGTGGCAATGGCATTTGCTGTATCGTGGAATCCGTTGATGAAATCAAAAGCAAGTGCACAAATGACAATAAATATGGTAAGGATGAGTAATGTGTCCATGTTTAACTAACCCCGTTACGCATTCTTCATAATGATTGTTTCTAGATTGTTGGCAACGCTTTGACAGGAATCAGCGATTTCTTCAAGTGTTTCGTAAATTTCTTTGTATTGAATCACCTTAATTGGATCTGTTTCTTTTCCAAACAAGTTCTTTAGTGATTTACGATGAAGATTGTCACAATTATGCTCAATCTCTTTGATCTTGATTGCGTGCGGATGAATATCTTTCAAGCGATTGTCAGCCAGTAATTCAATTGTGATTAAAATTTCTTTCGCACACTCTCTGATGTAGTGGCTGAATTTGTCGATATGTTCGTCAGAGCTTGTGATTGAATAAATTTCCAATGTTGCTGAAAAATGTTCAATTCCATCTAAAACATCATCTAGGCTATTCGTCAATTGAAGAATGTCTTCACGTTCAATCGGTGTAATAAAGGCTTTGTTCAGCTCTTTAATCATGGTATGAACATGATTATCACCTTTTGTCTCATATTCCTTCAATGTGTCAGAAAATTCTTTCAGAGTGGTTTGATTTGTTACTTTATAGCTAACAAAATACTCAGCCGTTTCATCTAAATTTTTAGCAATTTCCGTTAATAAGACGGAAAACTTGTCTTTTTTCCTTTTTAACATGTAAAAACCCTCCATTGTATAAATGAGACAATGCACACATCAAATAATTATATATTCTTTTGTCGAAAAAAAACAGGTGTAGTCGAAAATTTCTTCAGTTTTTCTATTTGATCTTATTCTGACCTAAAGATGTGATCTCAACACACCTTTTTCAGAAAGAGGAAAAGAAACGAAAAAAGCGGGCCATTTTTGACGCCGCTTAAAGGTTAAGTAGCTGAATGAATCAGCTTAAATCGTTCACAGACAAGTAGCATATCTTCTTTGAAATCTAATCCGTATGATTGGAGTGCGTCTGTGAAAAATTCTTTATGAGCTCTGTACCAATAGTCATAAGATAGATCGCCTTCACCTTCTGCTTGTGCAAATGATTCGGGGACTTTATTCATTGGCATGACATCTACATGTGTGATTTCAATAATGGCTTTTGGCTCTTCCTGGCTGTCCAAAATGACCGCATATTGTCCGGCCTTTGGAAGCGGCTCCTGTTCCTTTTCGTAAAACAGGTGTCCAGAACAAGTAGCTGTTTTTTTCCCTTGCTTTACAAGATCAAGCAAATGATCTGGATCTGATCCGAATGCCCACGCCGAAACAAACGCGTCAGCAGGTGTTTTTTCTGATTTCTCTTTCCAATAGTGTTCCCAAAACAATCTACTTTTGTTGTTCACCGTTTTTTCCCCCTTTGTGATGTGTTTATTATACCTAGAGGCCGATTATTTGGAAATAATATGTCTTTGTTCCTAATGAATGTTTATGACATATGTTTTGAAAATCAACGTTTAATTCGGGTGATATAGGATGATAGGATGAAAATTTTTGAAATTTTAGAAAAATCTATTGTATTCTGGTCAAGAAGTCGGTAAGGTCAAAGTAAGAATATGGAAGGGGTGTTGTTCATGAAACGCATTTCTCTAACTGTTTTGTCCATATGTCTGTTTATTTTCTCGTTTTTTCTGCCTGTCAGCCAAGTCAATGCGAACGAATCTCATGGGAGTAAAGTAGCTGTTGGGAAAGATGGCATGGTGGCTACTGCTCATCCGTTGGCATCAGAAGTGGGCGCGGATGTATTGAAGAAAGGCGGAAACGCAGTAGATGCTGCTGTTGCCATCCAGTACGCACTGAATGTGACAGAGCCAATGATGTCTGGAATTGGCGGTGGAGGATTTATGATGGTTTATGATGGGAAGACAAAAGAAACATCCATCATCAATAGTAGAGAACGAGCACCACAGGGCGCAACACCTGACATGTTTTTAACAGATGAGGGAAAAGTCATCCCATTCGCTGAGCGATCCACACACGGTAATGCTGTTGGTGTTCCAGGGACAGTAAAAGGCCTCGAGGCAGCATTAGATAAGTGGGGGACCCGTTCGATGAAGGAATTGATTGAGCCTTCCATTCAGCTTGCAGAGGATGGATTTGAAATCGATTCTGTCTTGGCAAAAGCCATTGATGATCATCAAGAAAAGCTGAAAAAAACGGCAGCAGCGCCAATCTTTCTTCCAGATGATCAGCCGCTCAAAGAAGGCGATCTGCTTGTACAGCCAGGTCTTGCGAAAACATTTAAGCACATTGCAAAAAAAGGAAGCAAAGCATTTTATGAAGGAAAAGTAGCGAAGGCACTTGCAAATACAGTCCAAGATTTTGGCGGAACGATGACAACTGATGACATTGTTGATTATGAGGTCAAGACTGACAAGCCTATCTGGGGGGATTATAAAGGATACCAGCTTGCAAGTATGCCTCCACCAAGCTCGGGCGGTGTGTTTATGCTGCAAATACTCAAAATACTAGATCACTTTAATCTATCTCAATATGACCCCAAATCATTCGAAAAGTATCAGCTGCTTGCTGAAACGATGCATCTCTCCTATGCTGACCGTGCTGCATATGCCGGCGACCCCGAATTCGTAGATGTTCCACTAAAAGGACTACTAAACGATGATTACATTTCAGAAAGAGCCTCTCTCATTCAATTAGATCAAAAGATTAATAACCCGAAAGAAGGAGATCCATGGGCGTATGAGGATGAAAAAAACCCATCCCCAATTGTCCCACAGCCAGAAGATAAAACCATTGGTGAGACCACTCACTTTACCGTTGCCGATCAGTGGGGAAATGTTGTGTCATTCACAACAACCATTGAACAGTTATTTGGTACAGGGATTCTTGTTCCTGAATATGGATTTTTCTTAAACAATGAACTGACAGATTTTGACGCAAGGCCAGGCGGAGCAAATGAAGTTCAGCCGAATAAGCGTCCATTATCCAGTATGACCCCGACCATCATATTCAAAGACAATAAGCCGGTCATGACTGTTGGTTCACCCGGAGGAACGACCATCATTGCTTCTGTTTCTCAAACCATCCTGAATTTGCTTGAATATGACATGGAGCTTCAAGATGCGGTGGAAGAGCCGCGGATTTATACAAACAGTACAACTTCTTATCGTTACGAAGTAGGTGTTCCCCTTGATGTGAGAACGAAGCTAAATGATATGGGTCACCGTTTTGGCAGTTCGCCTATTGATATAGGCAATGTGCAAGCTTTATTAATTGATCGAAAAGCAGGGACATTTACTGGCGTAGCGGACTCCTCGAGAAATGGAACCGCTGTTGGTGTTAATTTAAAGCTATCTGCCGATTAAGAACATTTCCCGGTAAAAGAAGCGCTTCTTCAAGAAGGCGTTTCTTTTTTGTCTAAATGACAAAAAACACAGTTGACACCTGTGAATAGTTTGAATAATATATAGACTAACATCAATCATACATAGCTGATCGGACAACCGAAGGCTCTTGGCAATTTGAAGTACAGGACTGTAATGTACTTCAGGTGGCTAAGAGTCTTTTTTGCGTATGAAACGGCAAGGTTGGTGTCACTATTATTTGATAACAGGGGAGCGGGATAACGTGAAAAAGTGGAAAAGGATCTCGATCGTGACCATCCTAGTGGTCTTGGCTGTGACGAGTGCTGCATGCTCAAACGCAAACGAAGCCTCAAATCAAAAGGGGAAGGTTGAGCTTTTAAATGTTTCGTATGATCCTACGCGTGAATTGTATCAGGAATACAATCAAGCCTTTCACACGTATTGGAAAGATAAAACTGGTGATGATGTCACCATTAAGCAGTCTCACGGTGGATCAGGCAAGCAAGGAAGATCGATTATTGATGGACTTGAGGCAGATGTGGCAACACTGGCTCTAGGGTATGACATTGATGCGATTGCAGATCGCGGACTGCTTTCGAAAGATTGGCAACAGAAATTTCCAAACGAGTCAACACCTTATACATCGACCATTGTGTTTCTTGTAAAGAAAGGAAATCCAAAAAATATTAAAGACTGGGATGACTTGATTCAACCAGGTGTGTCCATCATTACGCCGAATCCAAAAACGTCCGGCGGTGCGAGATGGAATTACTTGGCTGCATGGGCATATGCGGATAAAACATTTCAAGGAGATGAACAAAAAACAAAGGATTTTGTCAAAAAGCTATATGAGCATGTCGAGGTCCTTGATTCAGGAGCGCGTGGAGCCACAACGACCTTTGTGGAACGTGGTCTTGGGGATGTATTAATTGCATGGGAAAATGAAGCCTATTTGACACAGCATGAACTAGGCAAAGACAAATTTGAAATTGTCACCCCATCGATTAGTATTCTAGCGGAGCCGCCAGTTGCTGTCGTCGATCAAAATGTGAAACGAAAAGGAACAGAGAAAGTGGCGAAGGCGTATTTAGATTATTTATATTCTAAAAAAGGGCAGGAAATTGCGGCGAAAAACTATTATCGCCCTAGAAATCAAGAAATTTTACACAAATATAAAGATCAATTTAAAGAGATTGATATGGTGACAATTGATCAAGCGTTTGGCGGATGGAGAAAGGCCCAAAAAAGATTTTTTGATGATGGCGGATTATTTGATCAAATATATAGCGGACAAAAATAGGGGGCGATGTGATGAAGAAAGCGCAGGCCGCCAATAAAAGAACACGTATATTGCCCGGATTCGGGCTGAGCCTTGGAGTGACCCTCGTTTATGTGAGTGCGATTGTTGTCGTTCCTTTATCCATGGTATTTATTTGGACGGCTTCATTAGGAGCAGAGGGAATTTGGAAGGTGTTTACCGATGCAAGGGTATTGAAGTCGCTTCAGCTGACCGTGACGACTTCCTTTATAGCTGCTCTCATCAATGCTGGGTTTGGTGTACTGATTGCCTGGGTTCTTGCCAGGTACTCATTTCATGGAAAGAAAATCTTGGATGCTCTCATCGATTTGCCTTTTGCTCTTCCGACGGCTGTTGCAGGTATTGCCCTCACCACCCTCTATTCTCCAAATGGATGGCTTGGCCAATTTCTGCATATGAAGGTGGCGTACACACCGATTGGCATTATTTTGGCACTTATTTTTATTGGCATTCCATTCGTCATTCGAACCGTGCAGCCTGTCATAGAAGGGCTGCAGCAGGAAGTGGAAGAGGCGGCTGCCATCCTTGGTGCGACAAGGAGACAGACCTTTTTTCATGTGCTGCTGCCTACCTTGTTTCCGGCGGTGATAACTGGATTTTCACTTGCGTTTGCAAGAGCACTAGGTGAATACGGCTCTGTTGTGTTTATTGCTGGAAATATTCCGTTTAAAACAGAGATTACACCGCTGATGATCATGTCCAAGCTTGAACAGTATGATTATCATGGTGCAGCAGCGATTGCGTGCTTAATGCTGCTTCTTTCGTTTTTCATCCTGTTATTGATTCATGGGATACAGTGGTATGTTGAGCGGAAAAAACAAGTATATGTGAGGTGAAACCATTGGAGAGAGAGCTTAGTCGTCGGCATCATGCCCGGTATAAGAGTCCTGTAACGGAATCTAAAGCAGTGAAAATTCTATTGATTACGATGGTGTATGCTTTTTTGATTTTATTTTTACTCATGCCGCTGATCGCCGTGTTTTCAAAGGCATTTGAGAAAGGGTGGAGCTCATACCTTCTGGCTATTTCTCATCCAGATACACTAGCGGCGATCAAATTGACCGTCTTCATTTTCATCGTTACCTTGCCGCTTCAAATGATCTTTGGGGTCAGTGCAGCATGGCTTATCACAAAATTTAACTTCCGCGGAAAACGTTTGCTAACGACTGTGATTGACCTTCCATTTGCCGTTTCGCCTGTGATTGCTGGACTTGTATTTGTCCTTTTATTTGGTTCAAACGGGCTTTTAGGACCTTGGCTTATGGCGAATGGGTGGAAGGTCATTTATTCTGTGCCAGGCATGATTTTAGCAACCATATTCGTCACATTTCCATTTATTGCAAGAGAATTAATCCCGTTTATGCAGCATGAAGGCATTCATGAGGAGGAAGCATCGCTCACGCTTGGAGCAAACGGATGGAAGACGTTTTTTCTTGTGACACTGCCAAATATCAAGTGGGCTCTTTTTTACGGTGTCATTTTAGCCGGGGCAAGAGCGATTGGTGAATTTGGTGCCGTGTCGGTTGTATCGGGTCATATTCGAGGGATGACCAATACGATGCCGCTTCATATTGAAATTTTATACAATGAATACCAATTCCAAGCTGCTTTTGCTGTGGCATCTCTCATGGCGTTTGTGGCAGTCATCACTTTAATCATCAAGCAAATCATTCAGCAAAGAGATCATCGGCTTGGCAAGCGGTCAACATAAATGGAGGGATCGGTCTTGGGGATTACAGCAAAACAAATATCAAAACAATTTGGTCAGACGAAGGTTTTGCAAAACGTGGATTTATCTATAAGAAATGGTGAATTGATCTCTTTACTAGGACCATCTGGCTCTGGAAAGACGACTTTATTAAGAATCATTGCAGGCCTTGATTATGCAAATAACGGGCAGATTTTATTTGGAGATCAGGATTACACGCACATTCCAGTGCGAAAGCGGCAGATCGGCTTTGTGTTTCAGCAATATGCGCTTTTTCGAAATATGACGGTATTTGATAATGTCGCATATGGGCTAAAAATTAAACCTAGAGGAGAAAGACTGTCTAAAAAAGACATCAAAGAGCGGGTACATGAGCTTTTAAAGGTCGTTCAGCTAACGCAGTATGAGCAGCGATATCCAGAGCAGCTGTCAGGCGGACAAAAGCAGCGTGTAGCACTAGCGCGCGCACTAGCTGTTCAGCCGAAGGCACTTTTATTAGATGAACCTTTTGGTGCGCTTGATACAAAGGTGAGGAAAGAATTAAGGCATTGGCTGAAAAAAGTCCATCACGATTTTCAAATGACCACCATTTTTGTGACACATGATCAAGAAGAAGCGTTCGATATTGCTGATCGTGTCGTGGTGATGAATGAAGGAAGAATCGAAAAAATTGGCACAAAAGAAGAAATGGCAGGGCAAACAGATAATCTATTCGTATCTGAATTTTTAGATATAGGAAGCCACATTTAACAAGAAGTATAGAAGATTAGGAGGGAAAGATGCAGTGATGCCTGCGTCTTTTTTTTATAAAAATATTCCTAGGAACATTGACTTATAATTTAGAATATTATAATATCTTTACAAAGGTAACTACATTGAACATTTTTAAGAACTCAATATTGTAAGCGTTTTATAAAAGGTTCTGTTCTAAAATGTTCTTTCTTTTTGTTACATGTGTTCACATTTATAACAAATGAAAGGGGTGGTTGTTTGAACAACTTGTTTGAGTTAGATGAACAACTGATTAAGCTGCAGTTTGAAGCATCTTCGGGAGAGGAGGTGACCACTTTTTTAGCAGAGCGGTTAGAAGCTGGAGGGTATATTAAATCGAGCTATTTACCTGCAGTGCTTGAAAGAGAAAAAACATATCCTACAGGCCTTCCACTTGCAACTTTTGGGGTAGCGATTCCGCATACAGATCCTGAGCATGTGAACAAACCGGCGATTAGTGTAGCTACTTTAAAGGAACCTGTCGTTTTTCATAAAATGGGAAGCCCTGATGAAACAGTGCAAGCCAAAATTGTGTTTGCCCTAGCCATCTCTGAGCCTAGCAAGCAGCTTGTGATGCTTGAGAAGCTCATGACACTTTTTAGAAAAGAAGAGGTGATGACGAAGCTGTCTCAATTGACCTCTTATGAAGAAGCGGTTGATGTACTTCAAAAAGAACTAAATCAATAGCCATTCACGGAACAATGTAAGCGCTTTATCTGAAAAATCTAGGAGGTGGATGTATGATCAAGCAAGCTGTCGATTTTATATTAGACCTTGGACCAACTATTATGCTTCCGATTATTATGACGCTTTTCGGTATGATTTTAAGGCAAGGCTTTAAGAAATCCTTCCGAGCCGGTATTACGATCGGAATTGGATTTGTCGGTGTCAATCTTGTCATTAATTTGCTCGTGAGCGGCCTTGGGCCAGCAGCAAAAGCCATGGTTAATTCCCTTGGCCTAAAGCTCGATATTTTGGATGTTGGCTGGCCGATTGGCGCTGCCATATCATTTGGTACACCTGTTGCCCCGCTCATGATTCCTCTTGTGCTTTTGTTAAATGTGATCTTGTTGTCCGTAAATTTCACGAAAACGCTGAATGTGGATATTTGGAACTTCTGGCATTTAATTTTCGCAGCCTCTGTTACTTACTACGCTTATCATAATATGTTCTTGGCTCTTGCTGTTGGCTTGATCGTCTCTGCGATCACGCTTAAATTAGCCGATTGGACGGCGCCAACAATCGAACACCATTTCGGATTAAAAGGCGTATCGATGGCTCATGCTGAAACGGTCAACTTCGCACCGCTTATGTATGCGTCTAACCGTATTATTGATAAGATCCCTGGCTTAAACAAAATTCATGCTGATCCAGAAACATTGAAGAAACGCTTTGGCATTTTTGGCGAACCGCTTGTGATGGGTCTCATACTTGGTATCATTATTGGTCTTCTCGGCGGCTATGATGCAAAAGGCGTAATGACGCTTGGTATTCAAATGGCAGCAGTTCTTGTATTAATGCCAAGAATGGTTGCGTTATTAATGGAAGGACTGATTCCAATCTCTGAGGGCGCTCGTTCTTATATTCAAAAGCGTTTCCCAGGAAAAAATGTTTATATTGGCTTAGATACAGCGATTGTCATTGGTCATCCAGCGAATATGGCGGTAGCCCTTTTAATGGTGCCGATTACGATTTTGCTCGCTGTTGTTCTACCTTACAATGGCATGCTACCGTTTGCTGACTTATCGGTTCTGCCATTTACAGTTGTCTGGGCAGTAGCAGCCGCTCGTGGAAATATTATTCGCGGCCTTATTAACAGTATTTTCACATTAATGATTGTCTTCTTTATCGCAACGAATCTTGCACCGCTTGCAACAACAATGGGGAAAGCAGTCGGCTTTGATTTCCCAGAGGGGGCAAATATGATTTCAGGTATTGACCTTGGTTCTCACGTCATTCCTTGGATCATGGTGAGACTTCTTGATCCGAGCAACCCTTACTTTATTGCAGCGATTATCTGTGCTCTGGCTTATGCGCTTCTATGGTACTGGGTGCGAAACGATATTAAAAAGCAATATGCGAAAGAAATGGGCTTAGATCAGAAAGAACAATAAACGAGCTGGAGGGATTCTAATGGCGAAGAAAATATTAGTATCATGCGGAACGGCAGTTGCGACATCAACGGTTGTGGCAAAAAAGGTAGAAGAGACGTTAAAGGAAAAAGGATATGATGTCGTGGTGGAACAGTGTAAGGCTTCTGAAGTCCCGCAAAAAGCAGAGGGCGCTGATTTAATTGTTACAACAACGCCTGTGAGTGATACAAAAGGGACACCTGTGATTCAAACATTATCCTTTTTAACGGGTTTTGGCATTGAAGAGGATATCGAAAAAATCATAGATCATATCAAATAGAGCACCATTGCATGGAGGAGCTTATGCGGCTCCTTCCATGTGACCTGAAAGGGGGAAGTCTCATGCAGCATCATGCTTATAGCAGAACGTCTGCTGTATTGTCTATTTTTCTACCGGCCGTGCTCATCTGTCTGTTTTTTCTCTGGTCTCTTTATACGTTATTGTCAGCAGGACCTGAGCCGTTAGCTGTGTTAGGCGTTTATACGCTTCCTATTCTCATGCTTTCTAGTATCACAGGATTGAACCAGCCGACAAATGTCATCATTAGTGAAGATAAACTGAAGATAGGAGCTTTTGGCAGGTGGCACACATATGCTGTGTCTGATATTAAAGGAAAGCTTTTTTTAAAGCCATATCCTCATATCGGGAAAGTCTATGTCAGGGTAGGGCCAGCCCGGATATTCGGAGGGCGTTACTGGATATCCAGTGAGATGAGTGAGTACAAGCAGCTTGTTCAAACGTTACAGAATTTTGCGAAGGGTGATGAAAAGGAGGATGCAGCTACATGAAATCAGCTGTCTTTTATTCTTCAGAGGACATTCGATATGAGGAGCGGAACCGGCCAGTCATTGGCGATGATGAAGTTCTGTTAAAACTGAGAGCTTGTGGTTTATGCGGTACGGATATTTACAAAGCAACGCATGAGACAGTCCCTCCTGGAACGGTGCTTGGACATGAAATCGCTGGCGATATTGTCGAGACCGGCAAGCGCGTGACAAAAGTTCAAACGGGAGACAGGGTATATGTGGCGCATCATGTACCTTGTTTCACCTGTGACTTTTGTCAAAAGGGGTTCTATACCATGTGTCCGCAGTTTACAGCCACAAATGTAGAGCCAGGCGGGTTTTCAGAGTATATCCGTGTACCTGCTTTGCATGTCAAGCATACGATGGGTAAGCTTCCGAAAGACGTATCATATGAGCAAGGGGCGATGGTTGAACCGGTTGCCTGCTGCCTGCACGGATTTGAACGAGCACCTGTTCATCCAGGAGATTCCGTCTTGATCCTTGGAGCGGGGCAAATTGGCTGTATTCAATTACAGCTCGCCAAATATTATTTGGCTGGAAAAGTGATGATAACAGATGTGAATGAGAACAGGCTGCTGAAAGCGAGGAGTTTAGGAGCAGACGTCGCCTTCCATCCAGCATCTGAGCCCTTGGAAAACCGGGTGATGACAGAAACAGATGGAAAGGGAGCGGACCTCGTCATTATTTCTGTTGGGAGCAGTGCGCTTTTAAAAGAGGCGTTTCAGGCTGTAGCGCGAGGCGGTACCATTTTGGTATTTGCTCATTTTCCAAAGGAGGATGTGGACATTCCTGCTGAACGATTTTTCAATGATGAAGTGAAGGTAGTAGGAGCCTATTCCTCGCATCCATATCACTATCGTGAAGCCCTTGAGCTTCTGAAAACAAAAGTAGTAAACACTGAAAAGATGGTGACGCACCGCTATCCGTTAAGTGAGCTGCTTCAGGCGATAGAATGTGCGAGGCATCCTGAGGGTGAGAGTGTCAAAATCATGATGTATCCAGATGAATGAGGGCGCATGAGATCGAAAGAGAAAGAGAAGTTCTTTGGAAAAGGGCTTTGCCTTTCTCTTTTTTTCTGATAAAAAATGAAAACGCTTAAAAATAAGAGGGAAATGCTTGACTTCGATCACACTTAAACGTATGATAATTACAAATGTAACACATAAGAACAAATGTAAAGGGGAGAGAAGAAATGCAAAAACAAATCACTTTGCCTGAACAGATTAGTCATGAGAAATTAGCAGATTTATATAAACAAATGTGGTTAGTGAGATATTTTGATGAAAAGGTCGATCAATTCTTTGCAAAAGGACTTATTCATGGAACCACTCATTTGTGTGTTGGACAGGAAGCGTCAGCTGTTGGATCGATTGCCGTGTTAAAGAATGAAGATAAGATTGTCAGCACACACCGTGGACATGGTCACTGTATTGCAAAAGGGGCCGAGGTCAATAAAATGATGGCTGAATTGTTTGGACGTGAAACCGGCTATTGCAAAGGTAAAGGCGGCTCAATGCATATTGCGGACTTAGAAAAAGGAAATCTTGGAGCGAATGGAATCGTTGGCGGCGGTATCCCGCTGGCAACAGGTGCAGCGCTCACATCTAAAATGAAGCAGGAAGGCTTTGTTGTTCTTTGTTTCTTCGGAGATGGTGCCACAAATGAAGGCAGCTTCCATGAAGCATTAAACCTTGCATCCATTTGGGATTTGCCAGTTGTGTTTATTTGTGAAAACAACCAGTATGGCATGTCTGGCCCTGTGAAAGAAATGATCAACATTGAGGACATTTCAACAAGAGCAGAAAGCTACGGAATGCCAGGAAAAACGGTGGATGGAAATGACATGGTCGAAATTATGAACACAGTAGATGAAGCAGTCAGCCGTGCAAGAGCTGGAGAAGGCCCATCACTCGTTGAAATGAAAACGTATCGCTGGAAGGGTCACTCTAAGAGTGATGCGAAAAAATACCGTACACGTGAAGAAGAGACAGAGTGGAGACAAAAAGATGGAATCAAACGCTTTAAGTCTCTCTTGATTGAATTGAATGTTTTGACAGAAGAGCAGGCAGCAAGCTTACAGGAAGAAGCGAAGCAGGAAATTGAAGCGTCTGTAGAATTCGCCAAAAACAGTAAAGAACCGTCAATTGACACACTATTAGAGGATGTATACGCCTAATTAGGAGGGGAATCACGTGACAAAAACAACAGTGAGAGAGATTTCATATTTAGAAGCCGTTCGAGAGGCTATGAGTCAGGAAATGAGAGAAAACCAAGATGTGTTCATTTTAGGTGAAGATATCGGCGTTTATGGAGGTGCTTTTGGGGTCACGCGCGGCATGATTGAAGAATTTGGTCCAGAGCGTGTACGCAATACACCCATCTCAGAGGCTGCCATCGCAGGAGGTGCAGTCGGAGCGGCTTTAACCGGCATGCGTCCGATTTTAGAGCTTCAATTCTCTGACTTTATTACAATTGCAATGGATCAGCTTGTGAACCAAGCAGCTAAAACAAGATACATGTTTGGCGGAAAAGGAAAGGTGCCGCTTGTTGTTAGAACACCAGCAGGATCAGGAACGGGTGCAGCAGCGCAGCACTCACAAAGCTTAGAAGCATGGATGGCACATATTCCAGGACTAAAGGTTGTTCAGCCTTCAACAGCCTATGATGCAAAAGGACTGTTAAAAGCGGCAATGGATGATGACAACCCTGTCATTTTCTATGAGCATAAGCTTTTATATAAAACAATCGGAGAAGTGCCTGAAGAGCAATATTCGATCCCTCTAGGGAAAGCAGATGTGAAGAGAAGCGGGAAGGACGTCACGATTGTAGCAACAGCCATTATGGTACACAAAGCATTAGAAGCAGCGAAGGAATTAGAAGCAGAGGGAATCGATGTCGAAATCATTGACCCAAGAACACTTGTCCCATTAGATGAAGAAACCATTATCGAATCTGTGAAGAAAACAGGTAAATGTATTGTGGTTCATGAAGCGGTAAAACGAGGCGGCTACGGCGGAGAGATTGCAAGTATGATAGCGGAAAGCGACGCCTTTGACTATTTAGATGCTCCAATTAAACGACTTGGCGGTCTTGCGGTGCCAGTACCATACAACCCAACGCTGGAAAAAGCGGTCATTCCACAAGTGCCAGATATTATTGAAGCAGCAAAAGAGCTTGTGCGCTCTTAAATAAAGGGGAGAAGATCATGCCAAAAGAGATATTTATGCCGAAGCTAAGCAGTACGATGGAGATCGGAACCTTGCTTCAATGGTTTAAAGAAGAAGGAGATTCGGTTGAAATCGGTGAGCCTCTTTTTGAAATTATGACAGACAAGATCAATATTGAAGTGGAAGCCTATGATGATGGCATCTTTCTAAAGAAATATTATGAAGCTGATGATCAAATTCCAGTCAATGCTGTCATTGGATACATCGGAGAGGCAAATGAACAGGTGCCAAGCGAGCCGCCAGCACAGGCAGATGGAGAATCTTCTGAAGACAGCGGAACAATATCATCATCTGAATCATCTGAATCAGCAGAAGTGGAGACAACGTCAGGTGAAAAAGTACGTGCTACGCCTGCTGCGAGAAAAACGGCAAAGGATCATCATGTGGCAATTCATGAGGTATCTGGCACTGGACCAAAAGGCAGAGTTCAAAAGCGGGACGTCGAGGCGGTCGTCCATTCGAGTGAGAAAGATCAGCGCGTGTCACCACTTGCAGAAAAAGTCGCTGCTCGTGAAGGAATCGATTTAGCGAATGTTGCTGGATCTGGCGCACACGGAAAAATCATGAAGAGTGATGTGACGGCAGCAGCTGTACAAACAACAGGCACTGCTCCAGTGAAAACACAAAAACTAGCTGGTATGCGAAAAGTGATCGCTGAACGTATGTCACAAAGTGCCTTTACAGCACCTCACGTTACATTAACAAGTGAAATCGATATGACAAAAGCGAAAGAAGTGCGTAAACAGCTATTGCCAGCGATTGAAAAAGAGACAGGCTACAGATTGTCATTCACAGAAATTATCATTCATGCAGTCAGCAACGTACTCACGCGCCACCCGCACATCAATATGACATTTGAACAAAATGAGCTCCATTTCCATGACGATGTACACATTGGCCTCGCTGTTGCAGTGAAAGACGGCTTAATGGTTCCTGTCATTTCTCATGCGAACCAAAAAGGATTAAAACAGCTGACAAAAGAGGCAAAAGAAATTGGCCGAAATGCACGTGACCAAAAACTGTTGCCAGACCAGCTGAAAGGGTCCACATTTACCATTAGTAACTTAGGTATGTATGCCATTGATACCTTTACCCCAATCATTAATCAGCCAGAAGTAGCGATTTTAGGGGTTGGGCGCATTCAAGAAAAACCTGTTGTGATAGATGGAGAAATTCAGGTGCGACCAATGATGGGTGTGAGTTTATCATTTGATCACCGAGTCGTAGATGGCGCACCAGCGGCTGCCTTTTTAACAGACCTTAAAAAAGTGCTTGAACAACCATTTGAATTGCTAATGTAGGAGATGAATCGGATGACGAAAACGTATGATCTGACAGTCATTGGCGGAGGGCCTGGCGGGTATACTGCTGCCCTTCAAGCAGCTGAGCGCGGGCGGAAGGTCGCATTGATTGAAGAGGATTTTTTAGGCGGTACTTGTTTGAATCGGGGCTGTATCCCTTCAAAGACACTGCTCAAACATGCAGAAGTCATTGAATCAATTGAAAAGGCGAAAAGCTGGGGAATCGAAACAGGTGACATGATCCTTTCCTTCGATAAAATGAGAAAGCGCAAAGATGACGTTATTGAAAAACTCAGAGGCGGAATTGCCTTTTTATTAAAGCAAGGAAAGATTGATGTATATAACGGCAGAGGTACTGCTGTGACAAAGCACCGGATTGAGATTGAAAAACAAGAAGGTTCAGCATTAATTGAAACGAACGAGCTGATCATTGCTACTGGATCTTCGCCTGCCATTCCGCCAATACCGGGGCTTAAAGACATTCAATTTGATACAAGTGATACGATCTTTGACATCCCAGATATTCCTGCCTCTGTTGTCATCATTGGCGGCGGTGTCATTGGACTTGAGCTTGCTTGTATTTTCCAAAGTCTTCAATCAAAAGTGACCATTATTGAAGCAGCTCCGTCCATAATTCCGCAAGAGGATGAGGAAGCATCTAAGCTCTTAGAAAGAGAATTAAAGAAAAAAGGCATCCATATCGCGAAGAAAACCACTGTGACAGAGGTGACAGAAAGCGAAGGAGTCAAAGCGGTTCATGCAACAGATGACAAAGGAGAAACGCACATCTTTACGGCGGAAAGACTGCTTGTTTGTGTAGGAAGAAAACCTAATGTATCAGCCGTCAGCCAGCTTGATCTTCATCTGGATGGTCCGTTTATCAAGGTGAACAATCAGATGCAGACAAGTGCGGAAGGTGTCTATGCAGTTGGGGATGTTGCCGGCGGATATCAGCTGGCTCATGCGGCAATGGCAGAGGCTGCTGTTGCGGTCAGTAATATTTGCGGCGTGTCTGAAAAAATGAATGCTGATATCATGCCTAGATGTATTTATACATTACCAGAGGTGGCAAGTGTCGGTTTGACTGAGAAAGAGGCAAAAGCCAAAGGGCTTCATGTGAAAACAGAACAATTTGATTTAGCGGCAAGTGGTAAAGCACTAGCGGCAGGTGAGCAAACAGGCTTTATTAAATTGGTATACGATACAGCTTATGGTGAAGTGATTGGTGCGACGATGGTTGGTCCGCACGTTACAGAGATGATTTCAGAAGCTTCCTCATTTATGTATTTAGAAGGAACAGCAGAAGAGATGGCGAAAATGATTCATCCACATCCGACCATCTCAGAAGGTTTTTATGAAGCAGCCCTTCATATCGTGAGTGAGCTGAGAAAATAAATGACAAACAAGGGGAGGGAGGAGATGCATGTGCACGTCCAGCTTCATCAGAAAGCGGCACTTGTGACAGGTAGCACAGATGGATTTGGAGAAGTCATCTGCCTGGCTTTAGCCCGGGCAGGTGCACATGTTTTTTTACACACGTTTCATGATGAATCAAAGGCTAAAACCATTCGTGAAGACATTCAAAAAATGGGCGGTCAAGCGAGTATCATCAAGAACCCGCTAGAAACACCGCGTGATGCCGCGCAGATGCTGAGGCAAGTTATTGATACATGCGGTAAACTGGATATTTTGGTCAATCAAACAGAGCAAGGAGCGGGCGCGGAGCTTGATGAAGTGAGTCCTGATGAATGGGTGGAAGAAGTGGAATCGGCTGTGAATACAGTTTTTCTTTCCAGTCAAGCCGCCGTATGGCATATGGTTGATCAGAAACAAGGCTGCATCATTAACATATCGTCATCAGGCAGTATCACAGGTGATGGCGGGATCTCACATGCTACATCAAACTCTATGCTGAATGCCATGACAAAAGGGTTAGCAAGAGAATTTAAAGACAAAGGCATACGGGTGCTTGCGCTGTTGCCGCCTCCTCTCCATTTGGTTCCTAATACAGAGCAAATGAAGGAGACTGTGGCCCATATGACGGTGTTCCTAAGTACATCGTATGGTGCATTTACAGATGGCGCAGCGATTATGCTAGATGGGGGTGAGAGCGCTGGCTAATGATCAAAAACCAGTTCTCATCGTTGGCGGTGCCCAAGGGATCGGAAAAGAAATTGCTGAGCGTTTTTTAAAAGAAGGGCACCCAGTCGCCGTATCAGATATAGATAAAGAGGGGCTTTCGCTCTTAAAGAAACAGCATCCTCAGCTGCTGACGTTTCAAGCTGACGTTTCATCGTGGGAAAGTGTTCAGCAAATGATATCAGCAGCTGAAAGGGAGCTGGGCGGTATTGCTCACCTTGTGTATTCAGCAGGGATGACAAAATCACTTCCTTTTTTAGAGGTCGATTTTTCACTTTGGAAAAAGACACTGGCTGTGAACTTATATGGTCTTTATTATTGCATCAAAGCGTTGGCACCCTATATATGTGAACGTCAAGAAGGAAGTATTGTCATCATTGGATCGGGATCTGCCATAACTGGTTCAGGCGGCGGTATTCAGTATTACGCATCAAAAGCAGGCGCTTTCGGTCTGATGCGTTCGCTCGTAAAGGAACTAGGCTCGCAACATATCCGCATCAATGTGATTGCCCCGCGCGTGATTGAATCTCAAATGCTTGATACGCTATATCCTACTGAAGAGGAGAAAAAGCAGCTGCAATCACTCATTCCAATCGGGAGATTAGGAAAGCCTGATGATATCGCAGGACTGACTTTATTTCTCACACGTGACGAGGGAAGCTATTTGCACGGGCAAATTATCCTGTTAGACGGCGGGAGAACGTATCAACCGAAATATACTGAGGGAAAAAGAGCGGAGAATTAATCGCTCTTTTTGTCATTTTCATAACAATTGTTCCAATTGGAAACGAATGTTTGGTATACTGGTAATCATAGTATATTAAAAGGATGATGTCACATGTTGAATTGGGAAGAAAGACGGCAACTCGTCAAAGTTGCTCATCTTTATTATACAGACGGGTGGACGCAGCAGGAAATTGCAAAAAAGCTCAATGTTTCAAGACCAGTCATTTCAAAGCTCTTACAAAAAGCAAAAGATGTGGGAATCGTTGAAGTGTACATTAAAGACGAAAGTATTCATACGGTTGAGCTGGAAAAGCAGCTAGAAACAACCTTTCAATTAACAGATGCGGTCGTTGTCCCAAGTGTTGGGACAATGTCTGAAATGGTGAAGCGAGCAGTTGGTCAAGCAGGCGCCTACTATCTCTCTAAAAACATGAAAGATGCGGAGAAAATCGGCATTTCATGGGGGACGACGCTTGCTGAGCTTGTAAAGGAATACCCGTTTGAACGAAGAAACGATGTGAAGGTCATTCCTTTAGAGGGCGGAATGGGTAGACAGGCCGTCGACATTCATGCCAATCAGCTGGCATATGAGCTGGCGAAGAAGATGAATGGCACATGCTCCTATTTATATGCCCCTGCGATTTTAGAAACAGAAGAGTTAAAAGAGCGGCTTATGGCGATGCAGGATATAGAAGCTGTGCTTGAAGAAGGCAAAAATGTGGATATTGCCCTCATTGGTATCGGTAACCCGCATAAAGGATCAACTTTAAAAACAGTCGGTTATTTAAAAGAAGAGGATTTGTCTGGTTTAAGGCAATCAGGGGCTGTCGGTGATATTGGCTTTCGTTTCTTTGACGGAGAAGGAAAACCCGTCCAAGATGAACTGAACCAAAAGGTCATTGGCTTATCACTGGAACAATTAAAGAACGTCAAAACGGTCATTGCGGTTGTAGAAGGAACCCATAAAGCGGAAAGTATTTTAGGGGCTTTGAATGGCGGCTTTATCCAAGTCCTAGTGACAGACGAACTAACAGCGGCAGCTATTTTAAAAGAAGCATCTGTCCAATAAACGATAGGCAGCGAACGAATTGTATATAAAAAGAGAAACATCAAACGAGAAAGGAGCTGTGTATCTTGAAGAAAACCGAAATGGAAGCAAACCTTCATTGTACTCGGTGCCAAGAAGAGACCCTCCACAGCATCGTTTATGTGAATGATCAGATGAAAAGCGTTGAGTGTACAGAGTGCCATCAGAAGATCAGTGTACAAGTCGACATCATGAAGGAATTTTACAAGGAAGTATACGAAAAAATAGCGACAAAGCCGAAGCGGATGACGCAGGAATATAAGGCGAATCTGAATGGATTTATTTCTAGACTCCCAATCCGCGTGCTGAGTAAGCCATACCGGCTCATGAGATATTTAAACGAATCTTACCAAGTGATCAAGCAATATAAAAAATAAAGCAGAGCACTGTTTAGCGCTCTGTTCAGCATGTAGACAAACCCTCGCATTCGGTGTCAGGTCTGCGCTCCGGTGCTCACGAATGTCAAATTCGCTCCGCTCCGGTACTCGTCCTTCCTAGACTGCAAAGGTTTTCTATCATGCTGAAAAAGAAGACAAAGGGCTAAAATCTAGATCATTTAGCCCTTTGTCAACAATCTGAGCAGAGCACTGTTTAGCGCTCTGCTTTATTTTGTGTTTTTTTCATATAATAATAAATAGGCAGTCCAGCGATTCCGATTAACATAGAGATGAGGCAGCTTTTCCAATCGGTGATCATAGTGCTAATTAAGACGAATAAAGAGCCGATAATCGCAATGATCGGTGTCAGCGGGTAAAGGGGTACACTATAGGCACGCTCCATTCCGCTGTTTTGTTTTCTCAGCTTAAAGACGGCGAAAAAGGCCATGACATAAAAGATGTAGATCATGAAAATCGACACCTCAGACAGCTTCTCTGGGTTACTGACGATCATAAACACAATGGCGATCAGAATTTGCACAAATACAGCAATCCAAGGTGTTTTGAAGGTAGGGTGAATACGTGAAATCGCATTGGCAAATGGAATTAGCTTTCGTTCTGCCATCGCAAAAATTACACGTGGGAATGAAAGAACCTTCCCGTTCAAACAGCCAAAGATACTAACGATGATCCCAATACTAATGATTTTACCGCCAATCGGCCCAAAGAGCATTGTAGCAGCAGTGCTTGTCGCATTTTCACCCAGCTGGACGATTTGATCAGCTGGCAGTACGTGCAAAAGTGCGACATTAATAAAGAGGTAACAAGCCGTCACGATTAAAATCCCGCCGGCCATCGCACGAGGAAGCAGCTTCTCAGGGTTTTTCATTTCACCGCCAAGCGCAGCAAGTAAAATCCAGCCATCATAGGCAAACAACGTAGCCAAAATCGCTGCACCGAAGTTCATTTGAGCAATACTATCGTTGACTGCCATAAAGATGTTTTCATTTCCTTTCCACAAGCCAAACACAATAATAGCGGCAATTGGGACAAGCTTTCCAATGGTGGTCAGCCCTTGCACAAATCCACCGTATTTCGTTCCCATCACGTTGATGACACATAAAAATAAAACGGTCATAATGCCAATCGTTGTAGACCATAAAGAAGAAAGAGAAAATAAATTGGCTAATAATGAACCAAAATAAAGACCAAGCGCACCGATGATGGCAGGGCCATAAATAATAATCTGCACCCAGCCGCATAAGTAGCCCCAAAATTCACCGTACACCTCTTCAAGATAGGCGTACAGACCGCCGGTTCGCGGGATTTGTGTACCAATTTCAGCGACAGTCAGTCCGCCTGCTAGGGTTAGGATTCCACCTAACAGCCAAGCGAATAATGCAATGTCTGAGCTTCCAGAATAGGAAAGGACGTTGCCTGGCTTCATAAAGACGCCGGACCCAATAATGGTTCCGATGACAAGAGATAGGGCAAAAAATAAGCCGATGTCTTGTTTTAACGCTGGTTGTTCTTTGTTCATTCCACACGACCTCCTGCATCACTTTCGTACGTTACTGTGACATGTATTTTGTTCATTGTAATACGATTTTAGGAAAACAAGAATTAAAAAAATTTTCTGATTTTCGTGTTTGTATTTAAAAGTGTTTATTTATTGGATATATTAGGATGATTGTTAGCTTAAAAGCGAACAATAGAAGGTTATTTTTGATTTAATGTTAATTTAACCATCAGAATCCGAACATCTAATAAACGTGCAGCCAAATGGTTGACTTTTCTTGAAAAATGACCTATTTTATTCATAAGGATATTATCTTGAATTCGAGATATTTTGAAATAGGAGTGAACATAATGAAAATTAATGGGATTCACCACGTATCAGCATTAACAGCTAATGCTCAGAAAAATGTAGATTTCTACCGCCAAATTCTTGGCTTAAAACTTGTAAAGAAAACAGTCAATCAGGATGACCCATCTATGTATCATTTGTTTTATGGAGATGAGGTCGCTTCACCAGGAACGGAGCTTACATTTTTTGAAATTCCAATGCTTGCCCGCCGTTTGGAAGGGACAAATGCAATTACAAGCACAGGCCTTCTCGTTTCATCTGAAGAGGCACTTTCATTTTGGGAAAAGCGCTTTGAAGAAAAAGGCGTGCAGCAAGAAACAGCTTCCTTGAGAGGCGGGAGACCTGCCTTGCGTTTTAAAGATCCAGAAGGGCAGCAGCTATTTTTAACAGTAGAACCGAACGCACAAGAGGCAGGCTCACCGCCAGTGCATGGCGATATTCCGGCAGAGTTTGCAATTAGAGGTCTGGGGCCGGTTGAATTAACCGTTGCAGAAGCGGACAAAACAATCCGTGTTTTAACGGACATCCTTGGTTTCACCGAAAGAGCACGTGAACAATCAAATGATGGTGAGATCGTGACCATTTTTGAGTCAGGAAATGGCGGGGCAGGAACAGAAATTCATGTGATTGAAAAAGCAGAGGGGCCTTCTGAGCGTTCTGGCAGAGGCAGTGTGCATCACGTCGCCTTTCGCGTAGAGGATGCAGCGGAGCTGGAAAAATGGTATGACAAAATATCAAAAGCAGGCTTTACGAACTCTGGTGTTGTGGAACGCTTCTATTTTAAAGCCCTTTACTTTAGAGAGCCAAATGGTATTTTATTTGAAATTTCAACAGATGGCCCTGGTTTTACAGTCGATGAAGGGGTGGATGAGCTTGGTGATCAATTAGCACTTCCGCCATTTCTAGAGCACAAACGAGCAGAAATTGAACAAAGATTAACGCCAATACAGTCTTCATAACAAAAAGCAGCTCAGTTCATGAGCTGCTTTTATCATTAGGAACTGATCTGCTTAGATTCAGATTGTGTTAATGTGACCTTTTCTGTTTCTTCTTTTCCGTTTCGAATGAGGGTGATGTTCACGGTGTCTCCTACTTTTGCATTCGTATAAAGCTCATGACGTAATTCACTTCCGGTTTTGATTTGTTTCCCATTGATGGCAGTAATGACATCCTCTGACTTTAAGCCAGCTTTGGCCGCAGGAGAGCCCGCGGCGATTTCTTTGACGTACACGCCTTGATCGAGCTGGCGGCTTTTTAGCCCGAGTGTTTCTTTTTGATACACATCTGGGACTTGTTCAAGATCCAGCATGCTGATGCCGATGTATGGCCGCTCAATTTTTCCTTTTGCAAGAAGCTGTTCAGCAATTGGTTTGACATCATTGATTGGAAGTGCAAACCCAATGCCTTCAACACCTGTTTCGGAGATTTTCATGCTTGTAATCCCCACAACCTTTCCGTCTGTTGTAAGAAGCGGGCCGCCGCTGTTCCCTGGGTTAATGGCTGCATCTGTTTGAATGACATTAATGCTGCTTTCGCCTGCCGATGTGTTCATAGAGACTGTTCGATCAACACCGCTGACAATTCCTTGTGTCACCGTTCTTGATAGGTCTTCACCAAGCGGGTTTCCAATCGCGATGACGGTTTCCCCGGCACGCAGTGAGGAGGAATTACCTAATGCCGCAACCTTCGTCACATGGCTGCTGCTAATTTCTACAACGGCTAAATCAGTGAGTGGATCAGCTCCGATCAGTTTTCCTTCAATGGTTTGGCCATCGTGCAAGGACACGGTTAATTTATTTGCCCCTTCAATGACGTGGTTGTTTGTTAAGACATAAGCTTTACTGCCGGATTTTTTGAAAATCACACCTGAGCCTGTACCGGTTTTTTCCTCTTGACTGCTTTTGTTTTGCTGGGATTCATCAAAGGGTGTATTGAAATCGCCAAAGCTTGTGTCTGTTTGACTTTGTGCTTGATAGTTTGTAATGCCGACAATGGCAGGTGATACATTTTCGACCATACTGGAAATGCCGTTTGATGAATTTGATGTTTGGATGGCTGTTGTTTTTGATGAATTGTCACTTGTGTTATTTGTCGATACGGCTTCTGTTTTCGTTGACGAATCATTTGTTGTATTGTTTAATGAGTGCTGAGCATATGGCGTAAGAACGTAGATACCTAACGCTAATGTACCACCCACAACGCCGCTGACAAATGGTTTAAACCAGCCGCTTCGTTTCTTCTTTTGTGTTTGCGGCTGTTCCATTGTTTGCTGTTCGTGAGAAGTTTGTTTTTCATCATTGTGATGTGTCATTCGAATCACTCTCTTTCATTTATTTTTCATGTGTGTGTTTAAGGTGTTGTACTGTATGTGATGGATACTAACTTGATGGTAAGAAAAAAGTGTGGGATAAAAATGAAAACATTGTGGGAAATTGTTAAAATAAGTAGTGAATTTAAGCAAAATAGAGGAGATTAAACTGTGGAGATAATCGGAATTATTGGATATGGAAGCATGGCTGATATGATGGTGCAAAAGTGGCTGGAAAAAGGAGTGCTGGATGCCCGTCAAATGATGATCCATACAAGAAGTGAAACGGAGAGACTGCAACACCTCAAAGAAAAACATCCAGAAATAAACATCTGTTCATTAGAGGAACTTTCTGCGTCATGTGATGTATTGTTTGTGTGCGTGCCGCCGCTTGCTGTACTTGATGTTCTGGATCAGCTGCCTTCTGCAACGAGAGCGGTACATATTGTGTCAGTTGCAGCAGCTGTAACATTAGAAAAGTTAGCAAAGCATACGACTCAACCAGTATCCAGATACATCCCAACGCTCACGTCAGCTGTAGGAACTGGCGTATCCCTTGTTGCACATGGTGAAACTGCAAGACCTGAGGATCAAGAGCGTTTGCACCACCTGCTTTCAGCTTTTAGCATCGTCCGAGAAGTAGAGGAGGACCGGTTTGATGCGGCGAGCAATTTGACAAGCTCATCTCCTGGTTTTATCGCTGCGATTTTTGAAGAGATGGCGAAAGCGGCTGTGAGAAATAGTGAGCTTTCCTTAGAGGAAGCGTATGAATTTTTAACGTATGCCCTTTTAGGTACAGGGCAGGTTCTTGTAGAACGTGGCTTAACCTTTGCTGAAACCGTCGATAGAGTGGCAACAAAAGGTGGGATTACAGGAGAAGGTGCTGAGGTCATTCAAAAGCAGGCACCTCAAATGTTTGATGATTTATTTACACAAACCATGAAGAAATATGATCAGCTGAAATCGCAGATCAACGAAGCAGACAAACACCACTAAAGACATAGTTAGTGGTGTTTTATATGTAAAAAAAATCCTTTATTTGTTATTCTTTTGACCTGTAGTATCTGAGTCTATTTTCCTTATTTTTAGACATTGTATTGAAAAATCAATCAAGTTCTCATATAATTTTTTAGAAAATTTAGAAAAATATATACAAATTTTATGTTTAATTAAAGGGGGATGGGAATGAAGCTCTATCTATCTGTCGATATGGAGGGAATTACTGGTCTAGCTGATCATACATTTGTCGATTCGCGTCTGCACAATTATGAGCGGGGAAGACACATGATGACGAGTGAAGTAAATGCCTGTGTAGAGGCGCTTCTTCAGCATGGTGCAACCGATATTTTGGTGAATGACAGTCATTCTAAAATGAATAATCTTTTAATCGAAGAACTGCATGAAGAGGCAGTTCTCATATCAGGTGACGTAAAGCCTTATTCAATGGTGCAAGGATTGGATCAAACCTATGATGCAGCTGTTTTTTTAGGCTATCATGCAAGGGCATCAATGAAAGGTGTGATGTCCCACAGTATGATCTTTGGTGTCAGACATTTTTACATAAATGATCATCCGATTGGTGAAATGGGCTTTAATGCGTATGTTGCAGGCTACTATGGTGTTCCCGTGATACTTGTTTGTGGAGATGATCAAGCAGCACTTGAAGCAGAAAAGCTGATGCCAGGTGTGAAAACAGTGGCAGTGAAAGAGACGATATCAAGATCCGCTGTGAAATGCTTAACTCCTACCAAAGTCAATCAACAAATCTCGCTGCAAGTGGAAGCTGCGATGAAACAGATTGATCAAATAAGGCCGTTGACGCCTCCTGATCAGCCGCTATTGAAGATTGAGTTTGCCAATTATGGACAAGCTGAATGGGCGAATTTAATGCCGGGTACTGCCATCATAGAAGGAACAACGACAGTGACATACCAAGCAGACAATATATTAGAAGCCTATCAAGCGATGCTAGTCATGACAGAGCTTGCCGCACGTACAACATTTTGTTAAGTGAGGGGGAGACAGCAGATGGCCAGCTTTTTGCTCAAGCGTTTTATTGCGATGATTGCCACGATCTTAACAATTACGACTTTAACGTTTATTTTAATGAAGGTCATCCCAGGATCGCCTTTCAATGAAGAACGAAATACAAACGAAACCGTCCAGCGAAACCTCGAAAGCTACTATCACTTAGACGAACCACTCTATGTTCAATATGTCATCTATTTAAAATCCATCGTTACCTTTGATTTTGGTCCTTCCATTAAAAAGCCTTCTGAAAGTGTCAATGATCTATTGGCGAGAGGCTTCCCAGTCTCATTAGAACTTGGTCTTATCTCAATATTGATTGCTGTCATCTCCGGCATCCTGCTAGGGGCTATGGCTGCCCTCCGGCATAATGGTTTGATTGATTACATCGCGATGACCATTGCTGTTTTCGGTATATCCATTCCAAACTTTATCTTTGCTACCTTATTAATTCAGCAGCTTGCTGTTAATTTGAAGCTCTTTCCTACAGCGATGTGGACAAGTCCTATGCATATGGTCCTGCCTACAATCGCCCTTGCTGTCGGCCCAATGGCCATTATCGCCAGACTAACGAGATCAAGCATGATTGAAGTGCTGTCTCAGGACTATATCCGTACTGCCAAAGCGAAAGGACTTTCTCCCTTTAAAATTGTATTTAAACATGCACTTCGGAATGCACTTTTACCCGTTGTGACCATTCTTGGAACACTTGTCGCAAGTATTTTAACAGGAAGTTTTGTCATTGAAAAAATATTTGCCATCCCAGGAATGGGAAAATACTTTGTCGAGAGCATTAACAACCGTGATTATCCTGTCATCATGGGAACCACTGTTTTTTACAGCATTATTTTAATCACACTTCTTTTTATTGTAGATGTGACGTATCGTCTCCTTGATCCAAGGATTCAGCTGCATCAGAAAGGAGGAAAGGCATGAGCATGCATCTTCACGATCAACCGAACCGGCATCATGAGGTGCCGGACGAATGGTTTTCTCCTCGAGAGCAAAAGAAAACGGAAGCCCATGCCATTAAAAGACCCTCTCTTTCATATTGGGCAGACACATGGAGACGGCTGAAGCAAAATAAGCTTGCGATGTTTAGTCTATCGGTTCTGATTTTCCTTTTTGTCATGGCAGTCTTAGGCCCATTACTTGCGCCGAATAGTGTGACAGAGCAGCGCCTTTCCATGCAAAATCTGCCTCCATCAGCGTCTCACTGGTTCGGAACAGATGAGCTTGGGCGAGATGTGTTCACACGTACATGGTATGGAGCCCGTATTTCGTTATTTGTCGGCGTCATGGCAGCTCTTATTGATTTTGCCATCGGCGTGATTTATGGGGGCATTGCAGGCTATAAGGGCGGGCGCTATGACCATGTCATGATGCGAATTGTCGAGGTGCTGTACGGACTTCCTTATTTACTTGTCGTCATTTTATTGATGGTGCTCATGGGGCCGGGGCTTATCACCATTATTGTAGCGCTCACTGTCACCGGTTGGATTGGAATGGCAAGGATCGTGAGAGGTCAGGTGCTTCAGCTGAAAAGTCAGGAATATGTCCTTGCCTCAAAAACCTTTGGTGCAAAAAGCCTGCGAATCATTCGCCGTAACCTGCTACCGAATACAATGGGACCGATTATTGTCCAGATGACCCTGACTGTGCCGACCGCGATATTTGCTGAAGCGTTTCTAAGCTTTCTCGGTTTAGGCATTCAAGCGCCGTTTGCAAGCTGGGGCGTCATGGCGAATGATGCCTTACCTACTGTGCTGTCAGACAATGGACATTGGTGGCGATTATTTTTTCCTGCATTTTTTATTTCACTCACGATGTTTTGCTTTAACAATTTAGGTGATGGCTTGCAAGATGCGCTTGATCCAAAGATGAAGAGGTGATGGCGCTTTGAAAAAAGTTCTACAAATCATCGATCTGCACGTCAGCTTTCGGACATACGGCGGTTCAGTTCATGCAGTGCGCGGAGTGAATATAGATGTATATGAAAATGAAACGCTTGCCATTGTGGGAGAATCAGGCTGCGGAAAAAGTGTGACATCACAAAGCATTATGAGGCTTCTGCCGGCATACAGCGCGAATATCGATCAGGGAGAAATCTGGTTCCAAGACCGCAACTTGCTGTCATTATCTGAAAAAGAAATGCGCGCCATACGAGGTGTCGATATCTCGATGATCTTCCAAGATCCGATGACCGCACTGAACCCAACCTTTACAATAGGGGATCAGCTGATGGAGGCGGCGAAGGAACATCAAAAGCTAACGAAAAAAGAAGTGAAAAAAGCCGCCATACAAATGCTTGAGTTGGTCGGCATTCCGCAGCCGAAGGAGAGGTTAAAGCAATACCCGCACCAGTTCAGCGGGGGCATGAGGCAGCGGCTTATGATTGCAATTGCACTGATTTGCGAGCCAAAGGTACTAATCGCAGATGAACCAACGACCGCACTGGATGTGACCATACAGGCACAAATATTAGAGCTGTTTAAAGAGATTCAGAGGAAAACAGGTGTCACCATTATTTTAATCACACACGACTTAGGGGTCGTAGCCCAAGTCGCAGATCGAGTGGCGGTTATGTACGGAGGGAAAATGGTTGAAGTCGGAACAAGGCGAGATATTTTTTACAGTCCGCAGCACCCTTATACAAAAGGGCTCCTGCAATCTGTTCCTAGACTTGATATGAAAGACGAACTCATTCCCATTGAAGGCAGCCCGCCTGATTTATTTGCTCCACCAAAGGGCTGTCCTTATACCGATCGCTGCCCGGCTGCGATGAAAGTGTGTGATCATATCATGCCGCATGAAACGCAGCGTTCACCCACTCATACGGTGCATTGCTGGCTCCAAGATGAGCGAGCGAACCAAATGCTTTTATCTTCAACACAAAGGGGGAGTTTTTCATGAGAAAAAAAGGGCGGATGATCAGTGTCTGTTTGTTTATTATCATGCTGCTTGCAGGGTGTACAGCCAATGAGCAAGCAGGTAAAGGATCATCAAGCGATCAAGGTGCAAAGAAAGTGTTAACCTTAAATAACGAAAACGAACCTACGTCATTTGATCCGCCGATTGGTTTTAATAATGTATCGTGGCAAGGACTGAATAACTTAATGGAGGGTTTAACGAGACTAAATGAAAAGCATGAGCCATCTCCTGCCATGGCGGAAAAATGGGAGATTTCAGAGAATGGGAAAACATACACGTTTCATTTAAGGGATGGCATCAAGTGGTCGAATGGTGATCCAGTGAAAGCGGGTGACTTTGAATATGCGTGGAAGCGTCTGCTCGATCCGAAAACAGGCTCCTCTGCATCGTTTTTAGCTTACATGATTGAAGGCGGAGAGGCATTTAACAGCGGAAAAGGGAAGAAAGAAGACGTAAAAGTCAGTGCTGAAAATGACAAAACGCTAAAGGTCACACTGGCATACCCGCAAAAATCGTTCTTAAATATGACTGCAAACCCAGCCTTTTTCCCTGTTAATGAGAAGGTAGCACAGAAGGACCCAAACTGGGCAAAGGATGCCAAAACTTTTGTCGGGAATGGGCCGTTTCAGCTGACAGAATGGAAGCATGATGAGAGCTTCACCATGGAAAAAAGCGAGACGTATTGGGACAAAAAAACAGTCAAGCTGGATCAGGTGAAGTGGCTGATGATCAGTGATCGAAACACAGATTATCAAATGTATCAATCTGGAGATTTAGATACTGCCTTTGTCCCAGCGGAGCAAAGTGAAAATCTGTTAAAAAATAAAGATGTACAAATTGAAGATCAGGCCGGACTGTTCTTTTATCGTCTCAATGTGAACATGGAGCCTTTTCAAAATAAAAACATTCGCAAAGCCATTCAAATGGCGATTAACCCGCAAGATATCGTCGATTATGTAACGAAGAATGAAGAAAAACCAGCTAGCGCCTTCGTATCACCGGGTATTCTAGATTCAAAGGGTGAGGATTTCAGAGAAGCTGGCGGTGATCTTGTCAAACATGGTACGAGTGAGGCTGCGAAGCTATTAGAAAAAGGGCTGAAAGAAGAGAACTATTCGAAGCTGCCGCCCGTCACATTAACATATAGTACAAAGCCAGAAAACAAGAAAAAAGCAGAAGCCATCCAGCAGCAATTAAAAGAAGCGTTAGGTGTAGACGTGAAGCTTGCAAACATGGAAGCCAATGTATTTGCAGAAGATCAAAAGGCGCTGAAATTCCAATTCTCGCAAAGTTCATTTTTAGCAGACTATGCAGATCCGATCAATTTCCTAGAGAGCTTTCAAACAGGGAATGCGATGAACCGGACTGGATGGTCAAACGATACCTATGATCAGCTGATTAAAAAGGCGAGTCAGGAAGCAGATGAACAAAAAAGAAACAGCATCCTTCATGAGGCAGAGGCACTTCTCATTGAAGAAGCACCGATCATTCCAATTCATTTTTATAACCAAGTCCATTTACAAAAAGAAGGTGTGAAGGGTATTGTCCGCCATCCCGTTGGGTATATCGATTTGAAATGGGCGCAAGTAGATGGAGAGTAATAAATGAGAAACACGGACGCTTTGGAATAAAGCGTCTGTTCCTTTATTCGTTCATGTTATGGAGCAGTAGCCCATAGATTGAAAGAAACAAAGAGAAAGAGGGGATTGGCATGAACCAACTGCCAGCGGCACTTCAAACAGGGGATACGGTGGGAATTATTGCACCAGCAAGCCCGCCTGATGAATTGAAATTAGCAAAAGGGATTGCCTTTTTAGAAAGCCTCGGGCTGAAGGTGAAAAAAGGGAAGTATCTTGACCACCGGTACGGTTATTTAGCAGGGCGTGATCATGAAAGAGTGGAAGATCTTCATGGCATGTTTCAAGATCCAGAAGTCAAAGCGGTTATTTGTGCCTGCGGAGGATACGGGACTGGAAGACTGGCAGAAGCCATTGACTATGACCTCATTCGCCGGAATCCAAAAATCTTTTGGGGTTATAGTGACATTACGTTTTTACATACGGCCATCCAGCAGCAAACCGGCCTTGTGACCTTTCATGGTCCGATGCTTTCCTCTGATGTGGGACTTGAAGAGGTCCATCCTTATACGAAGGACACCTTTTTGCAGCTGTTCACACCGAAAGCCTTTACGTATACGCATCACTTGTCACCACTTCATACCTATTACCCCGGCACCGCTTCAGGTGAGATTATAGGAGGAAATCTGGCCCTCCTCGTGACAACACTTGGTACACCCTTTGAAGTGGATACGAAGGGAAAACTTTTGTTTATTGAAGATATTGACGAAGAGCCTTATAAAATCGACCGAATGATGCAGCATCTCACCTCTGCTGGAAAATTGGATGAAGCGACTGGATTCATCATTGGAGATTTTCATCGATGTGAACCAAAAAAGAAAGACCAGTCCCTCACCTTGGAGCAGCTTTGGGAAACCTATCTTGTGCCGCAAAAGAAACCTGCACTTGGCGGCTTTCGGATTGGTCATTCATCACCGAACTTTGCCATTCCGATGGGCGTGCAGGCTGCACTAGATGCGGCAGGTAAAAAACTGCACATTTCTCCAGGTGTCGCAGCGAAAGAGGCGATCAAATGAAAATCGTGGATGTTCGTACATGCAGAACGAGTGTACCGCTAAAAAAGCCTTTTAAAACCGCTTTAAGAACGGTGTATGACGCAGTATCTCTAATCGTCATCATCACATATGATCAAGGTGATGTCAGCTACGGAGAGGCAGTCCCCACATCGGTGATTACAGGAGAAACACTGGAAAGCATCGACTATGCCATCTGTGAAGTGATCAGACCGATTTTGCTCGGGGCTTCCTTGACAGAGTATGAACAAATTTTTTCTGCCATGAACCGCGTGCTCGCATGCAACACAAGCGCAAAGGCTGCGATTGATATGGCCATTTATGATGGCTTGGCAAAGCAGGCAGGGCTTCCGCTTTATCAATACCTTGGCGGATATCGTGCTCAGCTCGAAACCGACTATACGGTCAGTGTAAACCGTCCGCATGAGATGGCAGAAGATGCAAAGCAATACGCAGCTGAAGGATTTCAGACGTTAAAAATCAAAGTAGGAAAGGATGACATACACTCGGATATTCAGCGGATCAAGAGGATTCGAGAAAAAGTCGGGCCGGATATTCAGATCAGGCTCGACGCAAACCAGGGCTGGACGTGGAAGGAAGCGATCATCGCCATTCGAAAAATGGAAGCGCTGAATATCGAATTAGTAGAACAGCCAGTGCCAAAAGAAGATATTGAAGGACTGCGCCGTGTGACAGAAGCGACGAATACATTGATTATGGCAGACGAAAGCATTTTCAGTTTCCATGATGCGATCAAGGTGCTTGAAACGAGAAGCTGTGATCTGATCAATTTAAAATTAATGAAATCAGGTGGCATAAAAGAAGCGCTAAAAATCAATGCCCTAGCCGAAGCGTACGGGGTAAAGTGCATGGTTGGCAGTATGATTGAGTCAAAGCTTGGCATTACAGCCGCCGCACATTTCGCCGCAAGCCAGCCGAATATCACCCGCTGCGATTTTGATGCCCCGCTTATGCTGAAAGAGGACATGATAGACGGAGGAATCGTGTACAAAGGAAAAGATATATTTTTTCCGCTACATCATGGGTTAGGCATTCAAGGTGTGAAAGGAGTCTCGTGATGATATATGAATCAAAGGTTCCAGTCGCTAACGTATGGACAGCGCCGCAGTCGCCGAGAGACACCGATCGAAAGGTACTTCAGGATTTCATCAACATCAACGAGTGGATTGACGAGCAAACATATGAAGAAAAATTGGCTCTATGTGAAGAAAATTTGATCCAATCGCAAGTATTGCTTGGCGAACGAGTGATTGGATTAGAAGAGGCGGATGGCTGGATGAAAGTTGTCATTCCGCAGCAGGCCAGCCGGAAACATCCGCAAGGCTACCCAGGCTATATACCTGTTAAGCAGTTAAAGCAAGTAACAGAGGGAAGTGCGTCAGCTACATCTCTTATCGTTTGTCAGAAAAAAGCTACGCTATATCAAAACGGGGAAGCAGATATGGAGATTAGTTTTTTAACAGAGCTGGCAGCAGTCAAAGAAGCAGATGAACAATTTCATGTTGTGACCCCAGTAGGTATGAGAGAAATCAACAAAGCGGATGTGCGCCTGGTTTCGAAAGCTTTCTCTTTGACCGGCAAAGATGTTGTAGACGCAGGAAAGCAATTTATTGGCCTTTCGTATTTATGGGGAGGCATGAGTAGCTTTGGTTATGATTGTTCGGGCTTTTCTTACAGCATGTACAAAGCATGCGGATATCTTTTGCCGAGAGACGCAAGTGATCAAGCAGTTCAAGGAACCCCGGTTACATCAAGCCATTTAGAGCCAGGCGACTTGCTGTTTTTTGCAAATGAAAACGGAAAGGGAGCGGTCCGTCATGTAGGGATCTACGCGGGAGATGGTATGATGCTTCATTCCCCTAAAACCGGCAGACAAATTGAGCTTCTTTCCCTTTCTGGCACTTCATATGAAAAGGAATGGGCAGGTGCAAGGCGGTATTTACCAAGCGAGAGGAGGAGCGATCATGGCAGTTGAACCACTTTTACAAGTAAACAACCTCAAAAAACATTTTCATCTATCTAAAGGGAGAACCTTAAAAGCGCTGGATGGCGTCTCTTTTCAGCTGAAACAAGGTGAAACCTTTGGTCTCGTTGGTGAGTCTGGCTGCGGAAAATCGACACTTGGGAAAGTGCTCATGCGTCTTTATGAACCAACAGACGGTGAAGCCTTATATGAAGGAAAAAGTCTTCATCACCTTTCTAAAAAAGATTCATTTGATTTCAACAGGCAAATTCAAATGGTGTTTCAAGATCCGTATTCCTCCTTAAATCCGAGGCTGTCTGTAAAAGATATTATGCTGGAGCCAATGGAAATTCATCAGCTTTATGGCAGTCAAAAGAAAAGGATTACCCGTGTAAAAGAACTGCTCGAAGCGGTAGGATTAAGCTATGATTTCGCCACCCGCTATCCGCACGAATTTAGCGGAGGGCAGAGGCAGAGAATCGGCATTGCAAGAGCACTTGCCTTAGCGCCCAAGTTTATTGTGGCAGATGAGCCGATTTCTGCACTAGACGTCTCTGTTCAAGCGCAGGTTGTGAATCTGCTGAAGAAACTGCAAAAAGAGGAAGGGTTAACATTCCTCTTTATTGCACATGATTTGTCGATGGTGAAATATATTAGTGACCGAATCGGTGTCATGTATTTAGGGCATCTCGTCGAATTGACGAGCAGTGATTCCTTATATCGAACACCGCTTCACCCATATACACAAGCTCTGCTGTCTGCTATCCCGATCCCAGATCCTGACGTAGAGGACAGGCGCAAAAGATTTATTTTAAAAGGAGAAATTCCAAGTCCAGTAAACCCACCAAGCGGCTGTGTATTTCGAACAAGATGTCCCGCAGCGATGGATGTGTGTGCGGAAAAAAAGCCAGCATTGCAAGCAGTGGAGGAAGGACATGAAGTCGCCTGTCATTTATACGATAGAAAATAGGACATGCCAGAAAAAAGCCAGCGAGTAGACAAGCTATTCTACATGCTGGCTTTTTTGAGGGATGAACGCCGAATAGGCAATGTGCAGCATCTGAAAGAGCCGCCAGATTTAATAATTTCAGAAAAGTCCACTTCAATGACGGTATACCCGTGAGCGGTTAATGCAGCATTTGTTTCTTGATTGATGGGCAGGCTGATCACTTTTTTCTGCCCAATGGATAAAACGTTTGGTCCAAGTGTGAATTGCTCATGTTCACTTATTTCAATCAGATCATAATGCGTGTTGAGCAGCTGGAGATCCTTTTTCTTGAACGCTTCAGGATAAATGAGTATCTCATTAGGAGACAGAATATTCATCACACAATCAAGATGCAAAATGTGAGGAGGAAGGTGAATAGGTATGATATCGTGATCCGGCAGTTCTTTTTTGAGCTGATGGATGGCGGCTGGATTGGTTCTTTTGCTCGTGCCAACAAATACACGAGATTGATCCACAAGCACATCACCGCCTTCAATCGTTCCGTCTGTCAGTGTGACGACTGACCATCCTTTTGCCTGTGCCCACTCTTTGAGGTATTGTTCTTCCCCTTGCCGAACTGGAGCGGCCATGCTTGAAACAAAGAGCGTATGTCCAATCGTAAACCCAATATCCCGAGTGAAGACTTGCTCAGGGAAGCGGTCATTCGCAGGGAGCAGGATGGGCTGTACTTGATGATCCTTTAGTGTCTGGATCAATTGTTTATGCTGAGCGACTGCTTTCATTTGAGAAATATTTTCTTGTGCAAAATGCTTCTGTGTTTCGTTGATAATTTGTTTGATTTCCATATAAATGGGACTGCATAAAAGGACTTCATGTAAATCGTCATATTCATTCATGCACTGCGGCATTTTGTATACTTGCTCTGCTCTCATCGAATCCATCAAATGGCCTCCTTGTTCGTTCATAGTTCTATTATTCCTAGTTCTCGTCATGGTTGAAACATTTCCGAAAGAAAATCTCTCACACGAGACTAAAGCAAAAAGTTTAGACAAACCTAAAAGAATAGTGTTTAATAAAAGTCGTTCCGCATCTAAGAAAACAGCAAGAAGGAGCTATGATGATGAGTGAAGAAAATTTCAAATACTGCAAGGAATCGAAAGTTGTCAAAACCAGCAGGGTATTCCCTCTCGATACGAATAACCACCAAACCTTATTTGGCGGAAAATTAATGAGCTATATAGATGACATTGCCTCCATCTCGGCAGCGAGACACAGCCGCTGTGAAACGGTCACAGCTTCAATGGATTCTGTTGACTTTTTAGAGCCAATTGGACAAAAGGAGTCAGTATGCTTGGAATCCTATGTGACATGGGTCGGCACGTCTTCTATGGAAGTGTTCGTTAAAGTCATTAAAGAAAATTTGATGTCGGGAGAACGCAGACTCGCAGCGACTTCATTTCTAACATTTGTCTCGTTAGATGAAAACGGTAAGCCTAAACGAGTCCCGCAAGTGATGCCGGAAACAGAGGAAGAGATCATGCTTCATCAAACAGCGAAGCAGCGGGCAGAGGAAAGAAAAAGCCGCCGTAAGCATAGTAAGGCACTGGCTGACGCACTTGGCACAGATAAACCATGGGCGTAAAAATCACCCTTTTAAGCGGTGATTTTTTTTCTAGGACGGTATCTTGCATGGCAAGATAGTGTGTGATAAGATGAAGCTATCTTGTGATGCAAGGTACTGGAATCGGAGGAACAATGATGACAACATCCACACAAATGCTAAAAGGAATTTTAGAAGGCTGCTTGCTCTCGATTATTTCTGAGGGTGAGATTTATGGCTATGAAATGACGAAGAAGCTCGCACATTATGGGTTTGATCAAATTAGTGAAGGCAGTATCTACCCGATTCTGCTGCGTATGCAGAAGGAACAGCTTGTCACCACCGTCACAAAAGAATCAGCAAGCGGGCCAAAAAGGAAATACTATACGCTCACACAAGCCGGGGAACAAGCACTCACAGCGTTTATTGCCCGCTGGAGTGAGCTTTCAAAAAATGTAAACCGCTTATTACAAAAAGGGAAGTGAAGTTATGGTATCAAAAGAAACAAGGCACATCCTACTAGAGCTGAAACTCTATCTCATATCAAAGGGGAAAAATGAGGACGAAATTGATGAGCTGATGGATGAACTGACAACACATGCGGTTGAGGCTGAAAAAGATGGCAAAACAGGTGAGGATGTGTTTGGCGGAGATCCAAGGAGCTATGCTGATGAACTCGCAAAAGAGCTGTCGGGAGATCATAAAGACTGGGTTCCATTCGTCAGTGCTTTCTTAATTGGGTCGCTCTTTTACATGATTTTATCAGATGCGATTAGTCAAAACTTATCGTATTCTTGGTTTGCTTTGATTGGATATCCGCTCGTTTTAGTGGGCAATGTCATCATGATCATTGTGATGTTTAGAGCGTCTGCCTTTCAGACAAGCCGCCGGGTATTTCTCTACTTTTGGATCTTAGGAATCTTTCAGCTGACCTCAATGGTCACTATCAAACTGTTGGATCAAAAGCTCGGCACACCACTACTTGTCCTTACCTCAGGACAAAGGTGGGGTGTCATCTTGCTTCTGCTGTTATGTATCATTGTTTTTAATGCGATTTTAAAGGCGAATGTCTTTTCATTGATTCCAATCATCTTTTTCGGACCGCAGCTCATATTCGAATGGATTGGCTGGACATCACCAAGCGTGCTTCTGCTGCAAAGTCTATTATCGATCGTCATCTTAATATTGCTAATGCTCATTGTTTTACGCAGGGCAAACAAGAAAAATGAAAATACGATGTAGCACATCCCATACGATGTGCTTTTCTATTTCTAAAAAAATGTAGAAATGGAATCGTGTTTATCATTACAATGGGGAGAGGACAAAAATGAAAAGGGGTTCTGTTTTTGGATATCGTATGGGGATATGTACTCGTTTTTGTATTGGCTGCTTTGCCTTTTTTTGAAGTGGTTGGTGTCGTCCCATTGGCCATCTTAAGTGGACTGCATCCTGTGACAACGGCTGTGATTGGATTCATCGGCAACGTTCTTACAGTCTTGCTTCTCATTGTGTTCGTAGACCGGTTTAAAGCATGGTGGTTGAAGAGAAAAGAAGAGAAAGGTGATGAAAAAGGAGAGAAAAAACAGCTACGGGCCAGAAAAATTTGGGAACGATACGGTCTGCCTGGATTAGCGCTCGTTGGTCCTTTTATCATCGGCAGTCATTTAGCAGCCTTGATGTGCATGAGCTTCGGAACGAAAAAAAAGCAAGTCGCGGTATGGATGACAGTCAGTTTAATGATGTGGACAGCGCTGGCGGCTAGCTTAACCGGTGCGGGCTTCCATTACTTTGCCCCAGATTCCAATGGATTGTTCGGAGATATTTTTAGCAAGTAAATAAGGAGGGCTATCCATGACTCATCAAACAAGGACAGTGTTTGAGACAGAGCGCCTGAAATTGAGAACAATGAATGAATATGATGCGGCATTTTTATATGATGAGCTGTTCCAAGATAAAGAAGTAATGAAGTATTATCCTTCTTTAAAGGATAAACAGCAGACGAAAGAATGGATTGCATGGAATCAAAAGAATGACCGCATGTATCACACCTCATTATGGATCATCGAAGATAAAGAAACAAATGAACCACTTGGACAAAGCGGGATTGTTCTGCAAAATATCGAAGGACAAACGGAGCTTGAGATTGGCTATATGCTAAAGAAAGCGGCATGGGGGAATGGCTATGCTGCTGAGGCTGCAAAAGGCTGTCTCACCTATGGATTTCAAGAAATGAGGGTCAGGCGGATGGTCAGCTTAATTCGTCCTGAGAATGAAGCGTCGGTGAAAGTCGCTTTCAAAATGGGCATGGAAAAAGAAAAAACCATTTCAAAATGGGACCAAATCATTGATGTATACAGCATCACCCGTAACGGAGGAAACGGCTCGCTTACCGAATAAGCAGAGCCGTTTTTTTATCCACGCTGTTCTAACTGAAGCAAATATTTCTTCCGTTCAATTCCCCCGCCATAGCCACCGAGCTCACCACTTGTTTGAATCACGCGGTGGCAGGGAATGATAATCGCCAATTGATTGGCACCATTTGCATTACCAACCGCCCGAACCAAATGCGGATCGCCCAGTATTGTAGCTAGATCTCGGTAGGATCTCGTTTCGCCGGAAGGAATGCGTGAGAGCTGGTTCCATACCTTCATTTGAAAAGGGGTGCCATGTAACGAAAGTGGTACCGAAAACTGCGTGAGTTTTTTTTCGAAATATAAGGTCAATTCCTTGGCCAATTGCTGATGGACGTTTGTTTCTCCAACTAAAATGCGGGCATGATGCTTCTTTCGCATGGTCTCAATTTCTTTTTCGAGTCCCCGCCTGTCCATAAATTCCAGTAAGTACACATGTGTGGCATCTGTCACACTGATCATCCGTCCGACCGGTGTGGAAATAAAATTTGCATAGAGAATGTTAACCTGCGCTTTTTTAGGTGGATTGCCCATGATTTTCGTAAATGCATCATTGAAAGCGCTCGAAGAATCATAGCCGAAGCTGACCTGCTGATCGATCACTTTTTTCCCGTTCAAAATTTCTTTAAAGGCAAGTCCCATTCGGCGTGATCTTGCATATTGAACAAAGGTCATGCCGTAAATGTCTTTAAATTTTCTTCGAGCCGTAGCGGAGTGAATCCCTAATTGGCGAAAGTCTTCTTCCTTCCAGCGTTTCTCAGGATTTTTTTCTACCGCTGAAACGAGTGTTTTGACTTCTTCGGGAATGCTGTTTGGGTATGTTAATGGTGTGCAGCGCTTGCACGGACGATACCCTGCCAGCAGTGCTTCCTCCGCTGTAAAGAAGAACTCACAGTTTTCATATTTTGGCTTTCGAGCTGTACAGGTGGCATGACAAAAGATACCGGTTGTCTTAATACAGGCAAAGAATGTGCCGTCATATTGCGGATTCTTGTCAATAAGTGCTTGATAAAATTCGTGTTTTTGTTCATCGGTCATCATCATATGATTCACCTCTTGATTTCCTATAAAATGTTTTTCAGGATTATTTGATCTATAATGCAGCAGAACGTTCATCACATCAATTTTATTTCATTATATCAGCGATGAGATCAATGGGGATCGTATCTAAACCTGATCCTTCACTCTCGTATAACAATCAAGCATTGCAAGTATCATAAACATATCAATTTCCTCCTTTTGACACTTTTTATTTCCTATGTTAGTTCATATATTTTAGTTGTTTTTGTTTCATCTCTTCATAAAAAGCTTCAACTTCTTGTTCGTAAAGAATGGTCTCCATGTCCTTGTATTTACGCTGGATCGTCAATGTAATAAAAAATAAATGGAATGTCATTTACGCTTACCTCCCTTTGACCTGTTTCTAACTCTTAGTATACGGCGCTCCCATAAAAATTCTTTCGAAAAATGAACAAGTATATTTGCGGGTGGAAAGCAAAGAAATAGACCGGTCTATCGTGGTGTGATACAATTTTGACACAGAATCTGCTCTAAGTCAGATCTGCTTATAAAGAATTGGTTTTCTAGGGTTCCGTGCATTATGCAGTCTGGACCGAGAGAAAACACATAGGGTCTTTTCAATAGAGACCATATGGACACGGAGGGATAAAAGCCCGGGAGATTTGATCAAACGATTGATTTCCTGGCTTTTTTTGTTGCTTGGAATCGTTCAGAAAGGAAGAGATTGGATGAAGTGGGGAAATGTATTGATTGCGGCTATCTTTGAAGTCGGCTGGGTGATGGGGCTGAAATATGCCCATTCTATGTTGGAATGGAGTGCAACGGTTGTTTGTATTATCGTCAGCTTTTATTTACTCATGAAAGCAACAAGTGTACTGCCAGTTGGCACACTTTATGCCGTTTTTACCGGTCTTGGAACAGCAGGTACGGTCATCTTAGGCATGGTGCTTGGTGAGCCGGTTCAGCTTGTCAAACTGCTGCTGATTGTGATGCTTTTGTGCGGTGTATTAGGACTGAAGCTTACAACAGGTGATAAGAAAGGAGAGGCTGAATCATGAGCTGGCTTTTACTCATTGGGGCAGGCATTTTAGAAATGCTTTGTGTCACTATGATGAATCAATTCCAAAAAGATCGACATGTCAAATGGATTTTATTCATAGCAGCTGGATTTACGCTGTCTTTTCTCATGTTATCTCTTGCGATGAATACGATTCCAATGGGAACGGCGTACGCCATTTGGACTGGAATTGGAGCTGCTGGAGGAGCTGTTGTCGGAATGCTGTTTTACGGTGAATCGAAGGACGCAAAACGTATTTTCTTTATAGCGCTGATTTTATCTGCGGCAGTCGGGTTAAAAATCATTGAATAAGAAAAGGCTAGCATCTGCCAGCCTCAGCATGTAGACAAACCCTCGCATTCTTTGTTAGGTCTGCGCTCTGTTACTTACGAATGTCAAATTCGCTCCGTTCCAGTGCTTGCACTTCCTAGGCTGCAAAGGTTTTCTATCACGCTGAAAAAGAAGAGAAAGGGCTAAAATAAAAATTATTTTAGCCCTTTCTCAACTTGTTACATCGAATGATGATTGGAATCGTTTTCATTTTTGCGGCGGTAAAGCTGACTCACAAGTAGAAAACATACACCGAACGTGAGTAAAGGAATGAGTCTCTCACCGGCCATAAAAAGATACATACCCGTGATCAGACATATGATGCCGAGCCAAAAGCTCACTTTACCAAACAAAGTCATGCTTTTCATCTCTATCACTCCTTTTGTGATAAAAGGTCTATTCACATTATATCACGCCAGATACAGAATTGAATGAATATTCAATAAAAAATACGGCTCTTCATTGCTTTTTCTCTTTCCAGTCCAGTATAATATTTCATTAGAATGAAAACGTAAATGAGGTCATGATACATGAGAACATTGATTACAGAGAAACTTGAATTACACAGACAAAAGCACGAGCAAAAAGGCAGATTGCTTGTCAGCTGCCCGGATCAGCCTGGGATTGTGTCAGCTGTTTCTTCCTTTTTATTTGAGCACGGAGCGAACATCATTGAATCCAGCCAATACACAACAGATCATGAAAGCGGCCGGTTCTTTTTAAGAATTGAATTTGATTGGAAAGACATTTCAGCCAACTTAAATCAGATGAAAAATAGCTTTGAGCCAATTGCCGCATCATTTCAAATGACATGGAGCATATCACGTGCAAGTGATCTGAAAAAGCTGGCGATCTTTGTATCGAAAGAGCTTCATTGTTTAAATGAACTTTTATGGGAATGGCAGAGCGGAAATCTTATGGCTGAAATCGCAGTTGTGATCAGCAATCATGAAACGGCAAAGGATACAGTCGAAGCACTCGGCATTCCATTCCATTATGTGAAGGCGAATAAAGACATTCGTCAAGAGGCAGAAAAACAGCAGCTTGCACTATTAGAAAAATACGACATTGATGCCGTTGTGCTTGCTCGGTACATGCAAATTTTAACGCCTGGATTTATTGAAGAGCATCCGAACAAAATCATTAATATTCATCATTCCTTCCTGCCGGCGTTTATCGGTGCAAACCCCTACAAGCGGGCATATGAGCGGGGGGTCAAATTAATTGGTGCGACGTCTCATTATGTCACCAATGATTTAGACGAAGGACCGATCATTGAACAGGATATTGAGCGTGTAGATCACCGGGATGATGCGGAAGCACTAAAAAATATTGGCCGAACAATTGAGCGCAGTGTGCTTGCACGTGCTGTCAAATGGCATCTAGAAGATCGAATTATTGTTCACGAGAATAAAACAATTGTCTTTAATTGACCGCTTGACTTTTCTTTAGCAATTGGTGATAATATAAAAAAATTAACGAGCGTTGAAAAGGAATAGTAAGCAGGAAACTGGTGCGTAAAGAGAGCGAATGACATGCTGAAACATTTGCCGCAGACAGCTGCTGAACCTGCCCTTTGAGCCTTAGAGGAAAAATCTAAGCGCGGCCTGGCGTTACAGGAGTTGAGTGGAATAAGCAGACACATGCTTATTCAATGAAGGTGGTACCACGGAAAATCCCTTTTCGTCCTTTGCATAAGGAGAAAAAGGGATTTTTTTGTGTCTAAAGGTATAGCTAGCGGAGGGAATCAGGATGAAAAAGCAAAGGATCGTCATAAAAATTGGCAGCAGTTCATTAACGGAGCAAAAAGGAACCATCGATGAACAAAAGATGTTGGATCATGTAAGAGCTATAGCCAAGCTCAAAGAGGCAGGGCATGAAATCATTTTAATTTCGTCAGGAGCCGTTGCGGCAGGATTTGGCAGCTTAGGATATCCATCAAGACCTGTGACCTTAAAAGGGAAGCAGGCTGCAGCAGCTGTTGGTCAAGGCTTGTTAATGCAAAAATATACAGAACTTTTTTCACAGTTTCATATGACACCTGCACAAATGCTTTTAACACGTAATGACTTTTCAGATCGAACAAGATATCGAAATGCTTACGCAACGATGATGGAGCTGCTGGAAAGAAAAATTTTACCGATCATTAATGAAAATGATTCAGTTTCGATCGAGGAGCTTACCTTTGGTGATAATGACATGCTGTCAGCTCTTGTCAGTGGATTAATCCATGCAGACCAATTGATCATATTAACGGACATTAATGGCATTTATGATGCAAATCCAAATGAGCATCCTGAGGCAAACCGGTTTGATGTACTGACCCACATTTCAGAAGAATTGTTTTCATATGCGAAGAGCACTGGTTCAAAGGTTGGAACAGGTGGAATGAAATCGAAGCTGTCTGCTGCACAAACGGCTCTTTCACTTGGCGTGAAAGTGTTCATTGGCACAGGAACTGGGGAAGACAAGCTGCTTCACATTCTGGCAGGGCAAGGTGACGGAACGTATATCGGTGAACAGGACTTATCAGCCGTCAACAACCGTCGCCAATGGATTCAATTCCACTCACCGGTCTCTGGAAAGATCATGATCGATGCAGGAGCGGAAGCAGCAATTTTGCATAACGGCAGAAGCCTTCTTCCGGCGGGAGTCATTGATGTCGCTGGTGACTTTTCTAAAGGAGAGGTCGTAGAAGTCGTTGGTCCAAATGGATTAGTTGGTAAAGGACAAACCTTGTACGCATCAGATGAGCTTCTCGGCATTAAAGGAATGCGAAGTGACGAGCTTTCAAAAGAGAAACCTGAAGTCATACACCGAGATCACTGGGTACAGCATGTACAAAACTGAGGAGGGAACAGGATGAATGAAGTTCTTGAAAAAGCAAAAAAAGCAAGTGCAGCCAAAGATCAGCTTCTGCTAAAAACGACGGAACAAAAAAATGCTGCTTTACACGCTATCGCAAATGCACTAAAAGCATCTTCAGCTTATTTAATGGAGGAGAACCAAAAGGATGTTCAGGCTGCGGAGGAAAAGCAGTTCACTTCATCTGTGATTGATCGGATCACGCTCACGGAAGAGAGAATCGAAGCAATTGCAGATGCGACCCTTCAACTCATTCAGCTAAAAGATCCAATTGGTGAAACGTTAGAAACCATTCAAAAAGAAAACGGTCTGTTCATTGAAAAGGTACGTGTGCCACTCGGAACGGTTGGCATGATTTATGAGGCAAGACCAAATGTGACAGTCGATGCTGCCACCCTTTGCTTGAAAACGGGGAATGCTGTGATTCTACGAGGAAGCTCCTCTGCTATTCATAGTAATAAAGCGATTGTAAAGGTGATTCATGAAGCACTTCATACAACGGATATTCCAGTAGACAGTGTGCAGTTGATTGAAGATACTGGCCGTGAAACGGCGAAAACGCTGTTTACCTTAAATGAGTACCTCGATGTCCTCATTCCGCGCGGCGGGAAAAATTTAATTGATCTTGTCGTGAGAGAGTCGACTGTGCCAGTGCTTGAGACAGGTGCAGGAAATTGTCATATCTACATTGATGAAACGGCGAAATACGAAATGGCTGAGCAGATTGTGCTGAATGCCAAAACGCAAAGACCATCTGTTTGTAATGCCATTGAGGGCATTGTCATTCATGAAACATGGTCAAAAACATATGGCGCTTCGTTATTTGAAGCCCTTCAATCAAATGGGGTAGAGATACGCGGAGATGAAGCGGTATGCGCAATTGCTCCTAGTGCTACATTAGCAACTACAGAAGACTATGAAACGGAGTTTTTAGCGCCGATTGTCAGTATCAAAATTGTAGAGAACATTGAAGAGGCCATTCAGCATATTCAAACATATAGCTCCAAGCACTCTGAAGCGATCATTACGGAAAATGATGCGCATGCAGCCCTTTTCTTAACAGCTGTCGACGCTGCTGCTGTCTATCATAATGCCTCTACTCGTTTCACAGATGGCTTTGAATTCGGCTATGGAGCAGAAATAGGCATTAGTACACAAAAGCTGCATGCAAGAGGACCAATGGGTCTGCCAGCCTTAACCTCTGAAAAATTTATCATTCGTGGTCAAGGTCAAATAAGAGAATAACGAATTCAAAAGAGAGTCTTGTGACAACAGGCTCTCTTTTTCCTTTCATATTTTGTATTTCTTCGGTCAAGTATGATAAAATATGGTAATGTTTTATATTTTGAGAAGATTGGAGAAGGCAACGTATGGCGAAAATCATTCCCTCTTCGGATATTGGGGTGAAAATCAACAAGTGGTATGAATTAATCCGCAGATTTAATTCAGAACAAGCAGAACAGTTAAAGCAGGAAATTCGCACCTCTCTTGATTCAATGGAAGAAGATCAGAATTTGCTTCTCTATTTTTCTTTAATGGAATTTAGGCATGAAGTCATGCTCGATTATTTAAAGCCATTAAAGGAAGGAAAGCTTCGCGCCAACTTTTCCGAGCTTTCGAAAGAAATAGATGAGCATCAAATGCATGTCACAGGCATGCTTGAATACTACTATCATTTTTTCAGAGGCATGTATGAATTTGGCCGGAGAGAGTACATTGCTGCCATATCGTCTTATCAAAAGGCAGAGCATAAGCTTTCTTTTGTATCAGATGATATTGAACGTGCGGAATATCATTTTAAAATGTCAGAAATATATTATCACATGAAACAAACACATATCTCGATGCATCATGCCAAACTTGCGCTGGATGTTTATGTTCAGCATGAACTGTACGCGCTTCGCACCATTCAGTGTGAATTTATTGTGGCCGGTAACTATGATGATATGAGAAGGCATGAAAAGGCATTACCACATCTTAAAAGAGCACTTTCGAGATCAAGAGAGTTTCAGAATGTGCGTTTCATTGCTTCCTCTTTGTTTAATATGGGCAACAGTTATTACCGAATGGGAGACATGGACCGTGCACTAGAGTTAATGAAAGAATCCATCTCATTATTTGATCAAAATCAGTCCGATCATCTTCGTCGATCTATAGACCCTCTTTATACAGCCGCTCAGATCTTATACAAACAAGAAAATCACGAAGAAGCATTACACTACAGAGAAGAATGTATGAAACGAGCAGAAGCTCTTCAGGATGACATTCATATTCAGAAGACCATATTTTTAGAAGCACTGTATTTAAGACAAGATGCTGAGCACATTAAACGAATTTTCCATTTTTTAGAGTCTGCCTATGCGTATCCAGATATAGAAGAGCTGGCGTTAGATACCGCGAAGTATTATAATGAAATGGAGGATTATGAAAAATCTTCCATGTTCTATGGGGAAGCGGAACATGCTCGAATCTATATTCAGAGAGGGGATTGTTTATATGAATTTTAAAAAATGGGCAGTCGTCTGTACAAGCATCACCGTCATGGCATTGTTGCTGGCATCAGCAAATACCGACCCGGATAACAGAAACCACACACTAGAACAACCGAATCCGCATCATGATACCATCTAAAAGCCCTTGCTAAAGGGCTTTTTTTACTGTCTAAACATTTTAGGACATGCTCATAAAAAGGAAAAGAGGGGGAAAACTTAAAAAAGAATGTTTATTGATTGACTCCACAATTTAAATTGTGTACAATTCAATTGTAGAAAATATTATTAAAGAGAAAGAGGGTTATATTCATGTCAGACGTTTTATTTACTGCAACGGTATCAGCTGTCGGTGGAAGAGAAGGAAAGGTTGTTTCAACAGATGGTGTACTTGAGCATGATGTAGCAATGCCTGGAACACCAAGAGCAAAAAAACTTGAAAAAGCAACAAATCCAGAGCAATTATTCGCAGCAGGATACTCTGCATGTTTTGATTCAGCCCTTCAAATGGTAGCGAGACAAGAGCGTATCCGTTTTGAAAGTGAAGTAACGGCACATGTAAGCTTAATAAAAGACAGTTCAGATGGCGGTTTCAAACTTGGCGTTCAATTAGAAGTAAAAGGAACTGGAATCGAGCAATCAGCATTGGAAGAACTTGTTCATAAAGCACACGGCGTATGCCCATATTCAAAAGCAACTCAAGGAAACATCGAAGTAGAATTAAAAGCTGTCGCACAATAATAAGCATCATAAAAGGCTGAGGGAACATTCCCTCAGCCTTTTGGTTGTGTTAATTTTTGCAAAAGCTCATGTAAAGAGGCGCGCAGCGTTTTTAGCTCTTCTTCAGATCTGCCAGTCCCAGACAGCATGTGAGATGGAATCGCAGTGGCCTTTTCTTTAAGCTGTTCGCCGTATTCCGTTAAACGAATCTCTACAGAACGCTCATCCTCTTTCGAACGTTCGCGGATGATGAGTCCATTTTGCTCCATCCGTTTCAGCATGGGTGTGAGTGTACCAGAGTCTAAATAGAGAAGCTCTCCCATCGTTTTCACATTTAATGTCCCATGCTCCCACAATAAAAGCAGTGCCAAATATTGCGGATAGGTAATGTTTAATTCTTCTAATAATGGTTTATACTGCTTCGTCATCTCTCGTGAACTTGCATATAACAAGAAACAAAGCTGATTCTCCAGCTTCATATGTTCGAATTCATTTGTCATGTCTGTCACCAACTATTTTTTGTCATACTTATCATTGTATAAGATTTTCTCCCTTTTTAAAATAAATACAGACGAAAAATGAAAAATTCTTCAATGTGCGAAAAATGTTTGAGAAATGAATAGAACGTGAAAAGGATCAATAGATGAAGGAGGAGATAAAGATGAAACCATTATTCACAGCAAAAGTAAAGGCGCAGCATGGAAGAGCTGGACATGTTCGTTCAGAAGATGGAGTACTCGATCATAACATTGTCATGCCTAATGCAAAGAAAGAAGGAGAGACTGGTACAAACCCAGAGCAATTATTTGCAGCAGGCTATGCAGCTTGTTTCGGAGGCGCACTTGAACAAGTAGCTAAGAAGCAAGGGATAGAGATAGAATCGGAAGTAGAGGGACATGTCAGTCTTTTAAAAGATGAAAGCGATGGGGGCTTTAAGCTTGGCGTAAAGCTAATTGTATCTGCGAAAGGTCTTGATCATGACAAAGTGAAAGAGCTTGTCCGTGCTGCACATGAATTCTGTCCATATTCAAAAGCAACAAGAGGGAACATTGATGTGGAGCTTGAAGTGGCGGAGTAATAGTGGAAGACACCTGCTCACAGCAGGTGTCTTTTTTAATATTCTTTCTTTTGATCGTATGCTTCCCATGCTTCAAATGGCGCAAGGGTTTTTTGAGGTGTCAGTTTGTAAAATGGTATATTTCTTGAGTTGTATTCTTTGTTGATTTCTTCATAAATAAACGAGTCATCAAAACCAGCAGTTGCTGCATCCTGATGGCCAGCAGCAAAATACACCGCTTTTGGTCTAGCCCAGTAAATAGCGCCAAGGCACATCGGACAAGGCTCACAGCTTGTGTATAAAATACAATCTTCTAATTGGTATGTATGTAGCGTTTGGCACGCCTTTCGAATGGCTGTGACTTCTGCATGTGCAGTTGGATCGTTACTCGTTGTCACATTGTTGCTTCCCTCTGCAATAATCTGGCCATCCTTGACAATGACTGCTCCAAAAGGGCCGCCATTACCACTATTGACTCCTTCTACTGCAAGATCAATTGCGCGTTGTAAAAAATCTTCGTGATTCATTGTCTTCCTCCCTTTGTTCGACTGACTTCTCTAGTATAAACGAATCATGCTAGAAAAGAAATCATCGTAGTAGAAGATCGGACAGGACAATTTGCACATAAAAACCCCCTGCCGTGTTCAGCAGGGGATAGGCATTCCATTATGCGTGCTGCGCCAGCTTTTTACGAGCGACTTCAGCAGCAGTGACCATGTTTTTCAAAGCAGCAATGGTTTCAGGCTCTTGTCTAGTTTTTAGACCACAATCAGGATTCACCCAGAAGCGATCTGTCGGACAAACGTTTAGCGCATCATCAATGATGTGGCTCATTTCTTCAACAGATGGAACGCGCGGGCTATGGATGTCATAAACACCTAGTCCAAGTCCTTTTAAATACGGATGCTTTTCTAAGTAATCGAGGAATCCGCCATGACTGCGTGAATGTTCAATTGTGATCACGTCAGCATCCAGGTCTTCGATCGTATCGACAATATCCTCGAAGTTACTGTAGCACATATGAGTATGAATTTGCGTGTCATTTTGAACGGACGATGTTGATAAACGGAATGACTCTGCTGCCCAGTTTAAATATTCTGCCCAATCACTTTCTTTGAGCGGAAGACCTTCTCTTAGCGCAGGTTCATCCACTTGAATGACTTGAATACCTGCTTTCTCTAAAGCTTCTACCTCTTTACGCAAAGCGAAAGCGATTTGGAAAGCAATGTCTTTCCGAGAGATATCCGTTCTTGGGAAAGACCAGTTTAAGATGGTGACAGGTCCAGTCAGCATTCCCTTGACCTTTTTCTCTGTTAAGCTTTGTGCATAAACCGTCTCTTTCACTGTCATTGGCTCTGTAAACTCTACATCTCCATAAATGATTGGCGGCTTCACGCAGCGTGATCCATAGGATTGTACCCAAGCAAATTTCGTAAAGGCAAATCCAGCTAGCTTTTCACCGAAGTATTCAACCATGTCTGTACGTTCAAATTCTCCATGTACGAGTACATCCAGGCCAATTTCTTCTTGAATATCAATCCATCTTTTTGTTTCTTTCTGAATAAATTCATCATACTCTGCATCTGTCCATTCATTTTTACGCCACTTTTGACGAGCACTACGCACTTCGGCTGATTGCGGGAAGCTGCCGATAGTTGTTGTTGGAAGAAGCGGCAGTTCAAGAGATTCGTTTTGGATACGAAGGCGTTCTTCAAAGGCAGCTGGGCGTTTAAAATCTTTCGATGAAAGATTGTTGCGTTCTGCTGTTAGATCCGCATTTGTTCCTTTTGCGAACTCTTTTAAGGTAAGAAGTGCTTGTGCTGCTTCAGTGATGTCTGCATCAATAGCGGCTGCTCCTTTTGTTAAACCTTCTTTTAATAATGTTAATTCAGCCAGTTTTTCAGTGGCATAAGACAGTCCGTTTAATAGTTTTTCTTCAAGCTGTTCGCTTGGATGCTTTGCAACTGGCACATGAAGCAAGCTGCTTGATGGCTGCAGCCACACTTCTTTCGGCTGAACGTCAGCAATGACTTCTGAAATAAAGGATAATCTTTCGCCAAGATCTGATCTCCAAATATTTCTTCCATCAATGACACCAGCTGCTAAAACTTTATCTTTCGGGAAGCCGTGCTTTTTCACTTGATCAAGGTTGCGCCCTTGATCATGGACAAAATCAAGACCAATCGCTTCAACAGGATATGTGATAAGCTCCTCATACGCATCCACTGAATCAAAGTATGTTTGAAGAAGGATGTTTAAGGCAGGTACGGATTCTTTAATCGTTTGATAGATTTCTTTTACAGCTTTTACGTCTTCACTTGAAGCTGTGACAAGTGCTGGCTCATCAATTTGAACCCATTTGACACCAGCTTCTTCAAGTTCTTTTAAAACCTGAATATAAAGCGGCACTAGACGCTGCTGAATTTCTTTCACTTCATTTGCTTCATAGCCTTTAGAAAGCGAGACGAATGTATAAAGCCCAATTACAACAGGTTTTGTTTCAACACCAAACGCTTTTTTCGCCTTTTCATAGGCTTCAAGCGGTTTGTTGTGTGTGAGTTTAAATTCCGTGCTTTTTTCGTATTCTGGAACGATGTAGTGATAGTTTGTATTAAACCATTTTGTCATTTCACTTGAGACGGCATCTTTTGTACCCCTTGCCATCGCGAAGTATGTATCTAGCGGGTCTTTTAAGCTGCGGAAGCGCTCTGGAATCCAATTGAACATAACAGCTGTATCCAGTACGTGATCATAGAAGGTAAAGTCTCCAGAAGGAATAACATCAATTTGTTGATCGATTTGCGTTTTAATGGCAGTTGAAAATTGTTCATCCAGTGTGCTTAAGAGGGTTTCGCGGTCTGTTTGACCTTTCCAATAAGACTCAAGTGCTTTTTTCCATTCTCTGTTTAAACCAATTCGGGGAAAACCTAGATTACTTGTTTTAACAATTGTCAATTCTAATTCCTCCTCTAAATATAAAAAGACATTTACACTCAAGGTCAGGATTGATGAGGGCAAATGTCTGGTTTAAAAAGACAAAATGTGTGTAGGAAAGAAGGCGTTAGCATAACTGACGCTTTTCCGACATCTCCTATCAACCCTAGGGGGTTTGATGTGATAGAGCGGCTGGTATCCTGGCTGGTGAATCTATAAGCTATTCATTCTTCCCATTCTTATAACAGTGGATTCATGAGAAAAGCTCTCCTCACTCACAGTGGCGGGACCGCGCCGGATTCTCACCGGTCTTCCCAATTAAGACTCGACGTGTGATCGAATTACCGACTCTCAAACTATGAATTTATTGTGTTCGATTATATAACGTTCACTTCATTTCGTCAAAGTAAATTTTGAATAATTTTAATTAAAAAAATCCTGAGAAAATTCTTACTTTTCTCAGGACCTCTATTGAAGCTATAGAGATAAAAGATCTGCTTCCAATGTTTTTTCTAAAAGGACATCAGGTGCAGTTAAATATAAAAATCCATTCCCCACAAGGGCTTTCGACTGCTTCAATGGAAGGGTTCTTCTGACAAGCTGAGCATAGACCTCAGGCTCTGTCAGCTTTCGCTGGAATGCCTCTTCTTCGGCATTTTTAATAATGGCTAGTGCACCGCTAACGTGAGGGGCAGCCATTGAAGTTCCTGTGAGTCTGCCATATTTATGGTTAGGGAGCGTGGACAAAATGTCTTCTCCTGGAGCGACGAGGTCGATTTCTTTATTAGCATTGGAAAATTCAGAGGATTCTCTTGCAAGGGAGACAGAACCGACGGCAATGACTTCATTGTATGCTGCTGGATAGGAGAACTCTTCCGTACGCTCATCTCCGTCCCCTTCATTTCCTGCTGCGCATACAACAAGCACACCACTATTTACCGCATTTTGAATGGCTTCCTGCAGGGCTGGCTCATTGCTTGGACCACCGAGAGACATAGAGATAATGTCGACCTTCTGCTCTGCGGCATAGTTGATGCCATCAATGATCCATTCATATTTTCCGCTGCCATTTTCACCGGCAAGAACTTTCACGATGAGCAGCTTGGCTTCAGGGGCAACCCCTAAAATTCCGCCATTTTGATCTGTTGCTGCAATTGTTCCTGCTACATGGGTACCATGCCCATTGTAGTCTTTTACATTTTCAGCATCTCCATTGTCATCATCGGTAAAATTCTTGCCGCCGATAATCTGATCTTTTAAGTCGGGATGCTTTGTGTCACAGCCTGTATCAAGGACAGCAATGGTTATGCCTTTTCCTTTGAAGCCACTTGACCAAAGTTCGGGTGCTTTAATCTCCTGAATACTTTCCGGCGTCTCTTTCGCTTCCATCACATTGGCTTTTACTTCATACGGAATTAAGCGAATTTCACCTTTCATAAGAAAGCCCTCCTTATTTTGTTTTCAAAGTAGATTCAGGCTGCGTAATGTTATTGTATAAAAGAAACTTTTGATCGGAAAGGGTCAATTGTAATCATTTTTCAAGTCATCAATCTATGATCGAAAGTGCAGTTCTCCTCACTTATTGACGAAAGAGCTCACCTTTTGAAGAAAACTCTTGATATCATATGAAAATGAAGGAAATACTGCATAGTGAGCTTGCACCTGTACAGATAAAAATGGGTGAATAGAACTAAAAAAATGGTGTTGCTAAACAACAAAAATAATTGATAGGTGAGTAGTGAGGAGAAGGGAGAACGAGAATGAAATACTTTCCCCAAAAAATATTTCATTCCCTAGTATTCGCTTCATGAACAGTTAGGTTAACAGCAAACTCATAATGATCTGTTCACCAATTGGACCGGTTTTTCTTCTACCTGTATCCTGATAGCCTACTTGTGAATACAGAGTCTGAGCAGGGATATTTTGATGATTTACAGCCAGTACGATCTCGTTATACGTAGGAAATTCAGAGGTGACGAATGATTTTAATAACGACATGGCTTGTCTGGCATACCCTTTTCTTTGCTGCGTCTGATGAATAGAGAATGAAGTTAACAACAAAGCGTTTGGGTTATTTGAATAATCCTTAACACGATCAGTGGCATGCAATACAAAAAAGCCAACCGGTTCCTTCTCATGAAGTATGACAATTCTGTATTGTCCTTCAGTGAACTCAAAATATTCACTTGGTAAAGCAGTGAATTTTGCTTGCTCTTTGTCTAGATCAAAAGACGTTAAGTCCTCTATATATGTCTCTGAAAAGTGTGTTAATGTGATGTTGTCATTTCTTATCATTAAGTAGTGTTCCTCCTTGTCATTTCGATAAATGAGTAAAAAAGCATCATCTATATGTATGTTGATAATAACTTAATTATAGAACGTGTGTTCTTTTTGGTCAATGGTAAGTTCCTTTCTTTAGAAAAAATAAGATGTGAAGTTTGTGACTGTTCCAAATGATAAAGGCAACATATAATAATGGTAAGACAAGCTTGCCTTTTAGATAGGAGAGATAGAGATGATCAAAGGGAAGATACTCGTAGTTGAAGATGAAAAGAAAATTGCAAGGGTACTGTCACTTGAACTTGAATATGAAGGATATGAGGTGACAGTCAAAGAAACAGGAATGGACGGACTTCAAGCTCTTGAAGAAGAAAGCTTCGATTTGGTGCTGCTTGACGTCATGCTTCCAGAATTAAGCGGCCTTGAAGTGCTGAGAAGGGTTCGAAAGACAAATACATCAACACCGATTATTTTGATTACAGCAAGAGGAAGTGTTCCTGATAAGGTAAGCGGGCTCGATCTTGGGGCGAATGATTATATAACAAAGCCTTTTGATATAGAGGAATTATTAGCACGAATTCGCGCGCAGCTAAGATTGAATATACATGCTCAAGAAGAAAAGGAGATAGAGCTGAGCATAGCAGATTTAACTGTCAATGAGAAAACAAGGGAAATACAAAGGGCGGGGCAAATGCTTGAACTGACACCGAGAGAATATGACCTGCTTGTCCATTTGCTGAAACATCAGCAGCAAGTGCTCACAAGAGATCAGCTTTTAACAGCCGTCTGGGGCTTTGATTATTTCGGTGATACAAACGTGGTAGATGTCTATATCCGTTATTTAAGGAAAAAAGTCGATTACCCATTCGAAAAACAGCTGATTCACACAGTGAGAGGTGTGGGTTATGTGATGAAAGGATAAAGAATGAGATTAAAAAATAAGATTCAGCTTTATACGTCGTTGTCTTTGTTTTTAATGGTGCTGCTATTTCATACGGCGATATATTTTATTTTTTCAATGACCTTGACCCAAAAAGATATGTCCCGTCTGTCTGAAGTGGCTGAGAATATTGCCATTGCGTTAAAAAAATCAGAAGAAGAGGGTCTTCCATCCTCAGAACTGCTAAAGGCATACCTGCCTCAAAACGGGATGATCCGTGTCGTGACAGAAACGGGTGAGTCAAAACTGACTGTCACAAAGGAATCAACGTTTAGCTCTCTACCTTTTACATATGAATCTGGTCAGACGGCAGAAATCAAAGAATACAATCAGCATATGATTGCGTTCGCTGCCATTCCAGTTATTTGGACAAATGGTGAGATTGTGTCGCTTCAAGTATATGAAGAAATCGAAAATACAGAAGAAAACTTAGCGTTATTAAAAATGATTTTAATCGCTGCAGGTATTTTGTTAATTATGCTTTCCTATTTTGCAGGCCACATTTTAACCAAACAAATTGTTCGCCCGATTAGTCGAATGACCAATACGATGAAAGCAAGTATGAAGGAAAAGGCATTTAAACGAATTGAATTAACAGGCGATTCAAAGGATGAACTATATCAAATGGGACAAACCTTTAATGAAATGTCCGAAATACTCGAGAAGCATTATGAGAAAGAACAGCAATTTTTGCATGATGCCTCACACGAATTGAAGACACCAATTACCGTCATTATGAGCTACAGCAATTTACTAAAACGCTGGGGACAAACACGTCCAGAGGTTGTAGAAGAATCCTCCCTAGCGATTCATGATGAAGCGAAAAAAATGAAAAGACTGACAGATCAATTGCTGACATTGGCGAAAAATGGTCAGCCGCTTTACTTGGATATGAAGCCAGTTGATCTTAGTCATTTGTGCAAGCAGATATGTCATACACTTGAAGTGGCGACCAATCGAACCATTCAATCTCATGTGCAAACAGATCAGCCGCTTATCGCGGAAGGAAACGAAGAGAAAATCAAACAGCTTTTGACCATCTTGATTGATAATGCGGTCAAATATAGTGCAGAGTCAGTTGATGTAACCTGCGGAAAGGCAGGAGACAAGCCATTTATTTCAGTGATTGATCAAGGAATTGGCATAAAAGAAGAGGTTCTGCCGAAAATCTTTGACCGTTTTTTCCGTGTGGATGAAGCGAGAAACAGTGAGACGGGCGGAACCGGACTTGGCCTTTCAATTGCGAAGCAAATTGCAGAAGAGCATGGAGCCGAGCTGAAGGTAGACAGCCGTATCGGCGAAGGGACAACTATGACCATTCTTTTTCAGAAATAAATGGGTCTTTTCTCATCAATTTCTCATTTCCTCCTTATAAAATAGGAAAATAGGAAGGGGGCGCTGCATTGTCTAGAAAAACGAAAATGGTGCTTGCGCTCGCAGGATGCCTTGTGATTCTTGCGGCCTTTGCCATGCTCATGATCCAAACCATAGATCAAAAAATATTAAGTGAAGCAGAAATCAAAAAAATGATCGCAAAAGACTACAATGGAAACATTACACATATTGATTTAATCAATCATAAACAAGACTATACATTGACGCTGGAAAATTCAAATGGCATCTATCAGGTCATTGCATCTTCTGCAAGCGGTCAAATGAAAGAAATCAGACAGTTAAAAAGCTATCAAAAGCCAAATGAAAAAAATGCTGAACTTCAAGCAGAAGAAGCGGCAGTGAAAAAAGTGAATGGTACCGTGATTCAAAAGAAAGAAAAAGCAGATCGTTTTACCTTTACGATTCAATCAAAAAAAGAATTGTATCAAGTCGATGTTGATAAAGAAACGTTTAAGGTGATCGAAGCAGAAAAGAAAAAGCCTGCCTCTAAAGAAAAGAAACTCACAAAAATAACAGTAGAAGAAGCCATTCAAATTGCTGTAAAAGAAGTCGGAGGGACAGTAGATGATGCCGATCTTGAAACCTTTAGTGGCATGCTCGTGTTTGAAGTGGAGCTGGATTTGCCTGACGGCAGAGAGGCAGAGGTGCTTGTGAACGCCTATACAGGAGACATTGAAGGCATTACGTACGAAAACTAATCCTTTTCTCATGATATTCTCATGTTTCTTTCCTTCCTTTATCATCTTGTTTTTTTATGATATAGAAGAAATCAAACAGAGGAGGAAATAAATATGATGAAAAAAATACTAGTAGCTACAGCATTAACGGGAACTCTTGTCGCAGGTGGTTTCTCACTTCAAGCACTAAATACAAATCAAACAGCTAATGCTGAGCAAGTGGTGCAAAAAAAATCATCTTTTGTCTCAAAGAAACAAGCTGAAAAAGCAGCCTTAAAAGTAGTCAAAGGCTACGTAGATGATGTGGATCTTGAGCGCAAAAAAGGAAAATGGGTGTATGAGGTCGAGATTAAAAAAGGCGGCTTTGAATATAAAGTATATGTTGATGCAAAAACAGGAAAAGCGCTGAATGATCCAGTGAAAGAAAAGAAGAAAAATGTGAAGATCACGAAAAAACAGGCTGAAAAAATTGCCCTTGCAAAAGTAAAAGGCACAGTCACTGATTCTGATCTAGATAAAGAAAATGGTGTGTACATTTACGAAATTGAAATCACTACACCAAGCGGCGAGGAAGTTGATTTTGAAATTTCCGCTAAAACAGGCAAAATCCTAAAACAAGAATGGGATGATTAAGCCATCACCAAACCTTACACTTTCATGTGTAAGGTTTTTTCATTGGGACAAACTACGGGAAAGGAGGCGAGAGATTATGAAGAAAAAAGAAGAAGAGCAGACAATGGACTATGCGGAATATGTTCCGCATCCTGATGGAGAAGGATATGCTTTGTTTTTGCATGATTCCTTTCATCTCCTCTCCCAAGAGGATATGAATCAGCCAGAAGAGGAATAAAAGACCTGTAATGGCGATGGTCAACCTGTCCATCGCTCTTTTTTTAAAAAAGTAAGCGGATACATGAGGAATCTTGGCATCTTGCTTATTGACATCATTCCGCTTTTTCTGTAATCTCAGTGTGTTAACAATATGAGACTTCGTTAGGTGAGGCTCCTGTATGGAGATACGCTGCTGCCCAAAAATGTCCAAAGACGCCAATGGGTCAACAGAAATCATCGACATAAGGTGATTTTTAATGCAGCTGGATTTATCCTATGCCATACAGTGCTAAAGCTCTACGATTGAAGGAGCAAGTGTTTATTTTGTCATGCTTACAAAGCGCCTTCATTCAGTTGAAGGTGCTTTTTTATGAGAAAAGGAGGTGTGGGGATGGATCATCCCGATTCGAGACACATAGAGAGTATGTCAAAAGATCAGATTGACGCATCAGATAGAGGAGATCCTGACCCCCGCACATTCTAAGGGATTCGGGTATCTCCTGACTTTGGGGAGGTAACAGCGATGATACAGAACATTACGTACGATGAACTCATTTTAAGAATCATTATTTTATTAAGAGATGGCAAACGCAAAGAATTTAAAAACATTATGGAAGAACTTCAGCCATATGATATGGCCTATTTATTTAAAGAACTTCCGGAAAAACACCGCGGCCGCTTCCTCAACTTTTTAACCGTTGATGATGTGACGGAAATAATGGGTGAGCTTGAGCGGGAATATCAGGAAATTGTTCTTGAAAAAGTAGGGAAAGACAAAGCTACCTTCGTCACAAACAAAATGGATAATGATGATCTAGCCAACTTGTTTGATGAAATGGATGATGAGCTGAAAGATCAGCTTTTATCAAACATGGAGGCAGAGGAATCAAAGGCCGTCCAGCTTCTCATGAATTATCCTGCTGAGACAGCGGGCCGGATCATGACCAACCGGTATGTATGGATTCCTCAGCATTATACGGTTCGTGACGCAGTTGTAAAGCTGAAAGGCCTTGCTGAAATTGCAGAATCGATTAACTATTTATATGTCATTAATGATCAAAAGCAGCTTGTAGGGGTTCTGTCGTACCGTGATCTCATTTTAGGTGAGCCGGATGAAAAGGTGCAGGATCTTATGTTTACAAGAGTCATTGCCGTCGGTGCCTTTCAGGATCAGGAAGAAATTGCAAAGCTGATTGAACGGTATGATTTTCTTGCCATTCCTGTTGTGGAAGAGAACAATGTCCTGGTCGGGATCGTCACAGTCGATGATATCATTGATGTTGTTATTCAAGAGGCAGGCGAAGACTATGAGAAGTTTGCTGCCTCTGGTAAAGATATTACGTTCGATACGCCGGCTTTTGTTGCGGCATACCGCCGTCTCCCGTGGCTCATTTTGCTCTTATTCATTGGGCTGATTTCAGGCAGTATTTTAAATTATTTTGAAGATACTCTTCAGCAGGTCGTCGCTTTGGCCTTCTTCATGCCGATGATTGCTGGGATGACAGGAAATACAGGGACACAGTCGCTTGCAGTCGTCATTAGAGGGCTTTCAAAAGAAGAATTAACGAAAAAAACCATTGTGCGCCTGATTTTTAGAGAGCTGAGAACAAGTATTTATATTGGGATTGTCTGTTCAATCATTATTACAGTTGTTGCAATGGTGTGGCAGGGAAATATGATTTTAGGTTTTGTTGTCGGTTCCTCACTCCTAGCAACACTTATTATTGGAACGATGGCAGGTACGGTTGTGCCTATTATTTTACACAGATTAAACGTGGACCCGGCTATTGCATCTGGGCCGCTGATTACAACATTGAATGATATTTTATCACTGCTGATCTATTTTGGAATTGCGACAGCGTTCCTCCATACACTTATGTAGCAAGAACTCTGTAAAACTTCGCGTTTTGCAGTCTCAGCGCGCTGACAAACCTTCGCATTCGGTGTCAGTCCTTGCGTGCCGGTGCTCACGAATGTTCAATTCGCTCCGCTCCGGTACTCGTCCTTCCTAGACTTCAAAGGTTTTCAGATCACGCTGAAAGGTAGACAAAGGACTAAAATAAACATCATTTTAGCCCTTTGTCCACATACTAAGACTGTAAAACATCGCGTTTTACAGTCTTTTTTTGAATAAAGATTGCATATAGCGCTTCCATCCTTTACATTTTAAGGAGAAGGTGGGAGAGACATATGAAGAAGTTCTTATTCATTTTGATGTGTATGCTTCTGCTTAGTGCATGTCAAAGGGAAGACGAGGGGAAAGACCGAAGGCTAGTGGCTGCCGAGCATATGCTTGAAGCCATCACCGAAGGAAATAAAAGAAAAATGGAAAATGTCTACGTCGAAGGCGCGGTGCCGAGCCCGAATGACATTTTGAAATTGAAAAAAGAATGGGGCATAGACACGCTTTCGTATGAGGATTTTCAATTGGAAGAGGCCAGCATTCATGTGTTCCATGCGAATTATGAAGATGATAAAAGCGGAGAGAAAAAGGCACTTGCCCTGCGGGTGAAAGAAGATCCGGAAAAAGGCGGCGTGCGGATTGACTTTGTAGGGGTCGTAGAAGGAACGGATACTTCCTCTAAATAAAAAGTTTTTTTAAAAACTATAACGATATTATATTATTTAAAAGGATAGAAGAGCTGAAATAACCTTGGGCTCTCTATCCTCTTTTTTCACCATAAATAACCTTGCTTACTAAAACATTCACCGATCACATATGAGTTATGCCCATTAACTCCATAAATCGTGAGAGGGCACTGGTCATGTACGAATCGCGGCGTCTTATAAATACAGTAGGCACTATTCTATGCGGTTCCGGTAATGGATGACAGGTAAATCTGCCTTGCACCCGAGATTCAACCATAGATTTTGGTAATACAGTGACTCCTAGCCCATTTTCAACGCATTTAAGTACGCCCTCTAAGGTGCCATATTCCATTACCTTCATAGGAGCAAAGCCATTGCTCTCTAGCCATTGCTGCCAACGTCCCAAATAAATGCAATGTGCGAATGACGAGAGCAATGGTTCATGTAAAATTGATTCTACCTGGAATTGTCCCTTGGAGTAGCTTGTAATTAGAACTAAGGATTCTTCCAATACAGGGTACTCGATGATATCCGGATGAAGAATTGGCCCATCTACCAATGCGCCGTCTACCTTGTAGTTGAGAATGGCGCTCACCTGATCTACAGTAGGTGCCATATACATGCTCAATTCTACTTGTGGAAAATTCTTATGATATTCTGCAAAAATTTTTGGCAACCTTGTAGAAGCAGTTGATTCTATAGCTCCAATGTGTAAAGTTCCCCGTGGAGTAGAGGAAAGTTTTACTGCTTCTATTGCTTCTTCGAAATCGTAGAGTAATTTGTTTACATATGGCAACAGTTCTCGTCCGGCAGGCGTTAAGGATATCTTCTTGTGATATCGATATAGAAGAGGAACACCCAATTCTTGTTCAAGACGTTGTATTCGTGCAGTGACATTTGACTGCACATAATTTAATTTCTTAGCAGCTTTTGTAATGCTTTGTTCAATTGCTACTGCTTTAAATACCTCCAAAGATTTAATATCCAAAATAACTCTCCCTTTTTGCATCATTAATTGTGATGATCCATACATTATTTTTTGATTTTACGTGATCCATTGAAGTATGTAAACTTAATGATACAAGGGGGTTATGCTAAAACTTAGATTTTGCGTACCTTGTTATTTGATCATAATGGAGGGAATCTAATGATTTCAAAGATGAATGTCCAAGAAAAATTTTTGCAAATAAATGATTATTGGAATCCTAGAATAAGTGGAGAGTTGAACGATTCATACATTAAAATGGTGAAGATTAAGGGTGAATTCATTTGGCATCACCATGATGACGAGGACGAAATGTTCTTTGTATGTAAAGGGCATCTGGTCATCCGTTTTAGGGATAGTGAAATAGCTCTTAATGAAGGAGAGTTTATTGTGATACCTAAAGGAATTGAACATCAGCCAATTGCTGAAGAGGAAGTTCATTTGCTATTAATCGAACCCAAAACGACTCTAAACACGGGGAATGTGGTCAATGAACGAACCGTTTCGATTCCTGAACGAATGGATGAACACTAAATCGTTGCACTTAACAGGTGCTTTAGTTGAAAAAGAGGCAGCAATCGCTTTCTCTTTTTACTACTTCATCATATATTCCCGCTTTTACGATGCACAGATATGCAACTAACTATAGACTATGAAAGGATTAAAATACGAGACGATCAATGCACGTGTCCGACATAAAATTTATCACGTTCAGCACGTTAATATAGTTATCATCGACGATCAAAAGATTGGATGGAACGATTTAATGGAGTAGCAACGAAATACCTAAACGGGTATTTGATATAGCATGGTTCTTAGAATTGAATAAGAAATTTGCCTATAAATAAAATGTGATGAAATGTTGTTGAACGCCTGCAAAAAAGCAAATTTCACAACTTTAATCGATATTAGAAATTTCAACTGATGTATTTTGCTTATATAGCTTATTTCACTTAGTTTGAATTTGGCATTGCGTTCAAATTAAGATAATGTTGATTGGAAGAGTGGTGGAATTAGTGTGAAATAAGGGGTGTAAAGCAGTGAATGAATTTTATAATGTGTTAACATATGTAAATAAAATGTTTTATGAACCTAATCATTTGTCCTTAAAAGCTGTCCGAGAAGAAGTCCAAAATTCGGATTATGGGGCTGGTTTGTTTCAGCTAAATTCAAAATCGATTAGATTTAGAGTCGCAAAAATAACGCCTACTAAGATAGGACAGTTTGTTGCTTTTTGGGAAAAAGATGAGGAAAATAAAAACCAACCCTTTTCATATGAAAAAGCTACGGATTTATTAGTGATCAATACCTTTACTAGCGGAAATGATTTTGGTCAATTCGTTTTTCCGAAAGAAGTTCTTGTAAAACACAACATTCTTAAAACAGATACGACAAAAGGAAAAATGGCAATTAGAGTTTACCCTAGCTGGGAAAATCCCGCTAGCAAACAAGCGATCGAAACACAGAAATGGCAATTAGAATATTTTGTTGGCATGAACAATACAGATAGTTTGCCAGTACAAGAGCTATTAAAACTATACTCTAACTAAAATAACTCTAAGCTGTAAAAGGTTGCGAATTTATAAACTTAAACTGCCAAGGGCTCTAGTTTGATAACGGAGACAGCAAAAAAGCTGTCTCTTTTTCATTAAGCCATTAGTAACAATCAATACGAATAAAGCCTTAATTTTAAAGAGTAAGCGATTCTTTATTTGTTTATCGATTCTTGTACCGGAAGTGTGCGTTAATCTGGCCTTCCAGCATTTTTTTCTTATATTGTCCGCTTTTTAATGCTTGTTCTTTTTTCTTCATGTCTTTTAAAATTTCAGCTGTCTGCACTCCGTCTTCCCGTTTATTGGCGATGTCCATTAAACGTTCAACATCTGCAAAAGAATATTTCCGTGTGCCTCTTGTTGAGCGCTGGGGATAGATGAGTTTACGTTCCTCATAATATCGGATTTGCCTGACAGAAAGCCCTGTTAATTCACTGACAATCCCGATTGAAATAACTTTTTTATCTTTATAAGATACATCTTCCTGCGTCATATACTCACCCCTGCAAGTCTTTTCATCATATTATATAGAACGAGAAGTAAAAAAACCTAACGTTTGTTAGAAAATATAACACAAAAACGAAAAAAATGAAAAAACAATGGAAGGAAAGATAACAGGTGATGTGCAATACATCTTACAGATGCATATAATGATGATGAGTTGAAATAGGAGGAGGAGCATAGATGGAGCAAGCACAGATCATTCGTATGGCAAAAGAAATCATCGCATTAGATGTGAAGAGGGATGAATTGCTTGAACAATTCATGCAGGCTGCAGGTCAGAATGCACATGCTCTTCTAAGAGCCGTACAAAATGATTTGTATAAAAGGTCTTCATAAGCACCCGATCCAAATCACTTGATAGGGGGAGATAATCGGTGCGGCGTATACTAAAAGAAGCTTTAGCTAAAGAAAGACATTATTATACGAAGCAGCTTTGTTCATTAGGGGTTTATAGCCCTGATACGGTCAAGAACATGACAAATAGTGACTTAAAAAAAGAGTATCATTTCTTTTTCAACAAAACAGAGCGCTATCTGTAAAAATCCCTTGTCATGTGCATATGTCACATAAAGGGTTCTTTTTTGTGTTTAATATTATAGCAATATTGAATTTTGTAGAAATTTGGCGAATGAAGTGTAAGAAACCACAGAGTCTTTACAGATTATGTTAAAGTGTGTCACATCTTGATGGTTTGCTGAAAAAGCTTTTTTTCGAGATGATTGTGAAAAATAAGAAGGATTTTAAAAGTTTATATCGAAAACTTATACATAACACGAATGGAGTCACTTATGTGGTTGAAAGGGTTTTCAAAAACGTACTTCTATTTTTTACGAAAGGCTCCAACTGCACCGCAAGACAGCCTTGAAGTTAAAAAAATATTATAAGAGGTAGATATGTGATGAGACTATCGTTTAACGAAGAAGAAGTAGAACGTTCAATGACGCTTTACAAGGTTTTTGCAAGAGCATTTAAAAGCGTTTCAGAACACAGTATTAGAGACAGCAAAGAGCATGGATTTAATCCAACTGAATTTGCCGTTCTTGAATTACTGTACACAAGAGGTGCCCAAAAGCTTCAGCAAATCGGCTCAAGACTCCTGCTTGTTAGCGGGAATGTGACGTACGTAATTGACAAATTAGAACGAAATGGTTTCATTGAAAGAGAACAGGACCCTAAGGATAAACGGTCGGTTTATGCTCATTTAACGGATAAAGGGCGAAGCTATCTTGATAAGATTTACCCGATCCACTCTCTTCGGATTGCACGTGCATTCTCTGGTCTGACGCGTGAAGAACAAGAGCAATTGATTAGTCTATTGAAAAAAGCAGGCATTCACAGTCAACATTTATTATTTAGATAAAACGAAAAAGGTGCCTTGAATTGGCACCTTTTTTATGTGTCCATCTGCGCAGGATAGGCGATAAACTTTTCAATATCGCTTGCTGGCAGCGGTTTGGCATAATAAAATCCTTGCAGGTCGTCACAGCCCTGGGCAGATAAAAGCTGGGACTGTGCAAACGTTTCAACGCCTTCTGCAATGACTTCAAGAGATAATTGGTGTCCCATCGCTATAATAGCCCCAGTAATCTGTTCAGACTTTGAATCACATAAAATATCCTCTATAAAGGATTTGTCGATTTTCAGCCGATGAATAGGTAAATCCTTCAAATAGCTTAAAGAGCTGTGGCCTGTACCGAAATCATCAATACTAATACGAACGCCAAGCTGTTTCAGCGACGTTAACACCTGCTTTGATTGCTTAATATTGTCCATTGTCATACTTTCTGTGACTTCAAGCTCCAAGAGTGATGGTTTCAGGTCGTATTTTTTTAGTGTCAGCTTGATCAAATCAATTAAGTCTTCTGAATTGAATTGTTTCGCAGATAAATTGACTGCGACAGGGATCTTTAGTCCATCGTCATACCACATTTTGGCCTGCTTACATGCGGTATCGATGACCCATCTGCCAATATCAATGATCAGGCCTGATTCCTCTGCTAGTTCAATAAAAGCCTCAGGTGACTTTAAGGAACCATCCGGTGACTTCATTCTTAACAGGGCTTCGACCCCAGTCATCTTTCTAGTTTTGGCACTGACTTGCGGCTGGTAATGAAGAACAAATTGTTCTCTTTGAATAGCATCCCTTAATTCGAGCTCTCGGTTTAATCTGTCTTCACTCAATTTTTCCATGGATTCGGTAAAGAACTCATAACGGCTTTGCTTATGTTTTTTGGATAAATACATGGCCATATCGGCTTTTCTCATGAGTTCCATCCCGTCTTTGCCATTTTGCGGAGAAATGGCGATCCCAATGCTGATAGATGTAATGAGCTGATGGTTCTGGATGAAAAAAGGACGCTCAAATTGACGGATGATATTTCTAGTAATTTGTTCAATTTTAAGTGTATCATGCTCCAGATGAGGGAAAATCATTAAAAATTCATCACCGCCAAGTCTTGCGATAAAGCCATTGTCCGGTAAACATTGCGTCAGTCGGTTTGCGGCAGCTTTCAGCAGTAGGTCCCCTATGTTATGACCGAGTGCATCATTAATAATTTTAAAACGATTTAAGTCAAGAAATAGAACAGCGGTTGATGTTTTTGTCTCTTCTTGAGCGGAGAGAACATCATTTAAATGGTTAATCCCGTGGCGGCGATTAGGAAGCTCTGTTAATGCATCATAATGTGCCATGACATGAATTTCTTTTTCTGCAATCCGCTGCTGCGTTAAATCTTTTAAAACAAGATAAATGCTGTCTAGAGAATTGTTGACATGAACAGGTATGTAAGTGACATGATAATAATAAAAACGATCAGCTGTTTTCAGTTCAGCTTCGCGTGTGATGGCCTTTTTTGACTGGGAAATAAATTCTTCCCACAACTCAGTCGGCATCACGTATTGGCTGAGATCATCACCAATCTTAGAATTGCACAATGTTAAGATTTGTTTACCAGAGTCATTCGCAGATAGAACCTTTCGATTGACAGATAATACGATGATTCCATCGATATTATGTTTGATGAGCGATTGAAACCGTTGCTCATTTTCTTTCAGCCGATCTGACTGTATCATGATCCGGTGATCAATATAGGCACCAAAGATCATCAGTGATTGGACAATAAGTGTCATTAAACCGATGAAGATAGAAAGACTGAATGGCGACATTTCAAGAAAACCACCTCCAGCGGCATGTCCATTAGAGTGAAAAAACATGGTAGAAGCAGCCATACCAGTATAGTGCATACCTGCAATAGCACCCCCCAACAACATTGAACCAAAAGCCTTTAAAAGAAAATTCTTCCGTTTATCTTTAGTGAGATCGACACGAAAGAAGAGTTTCAATGAGAAGTAGGAGGTAATTGCAGCAATGAAAAACGAAAGAAAAAAGAGGACTGGATTATAGCTGATTGAGACATTGGCCATGGATTCCATTCCAAGATAATGCATGCTGCAAATAGCTGAGCCCATGGTAATTGAACTAATGAACAGCCGTCTTTTAGAGACCTGCTTTTGAATGCATATTGAAAAAGCAATCAAGGACCCAATAAAAGATGCCAAAATCGATAAAATCAGTAAGGGTGTTTCATATGTGATGCCAGCACGCATTTGAAATGTCATCATGTCAATAAAATGCATCGACCATATCCCCATTCCCATGATCATTGCACCAATGACCAGCCATACCTTTTTCTTTGCACCGCTTGACTGTGCCACTCGGCTGGCTAAATGAAGAGCTGCGTAGGAGGCGACAGCGGCAACAGCGATTGACAGAAAGATAAGCCAGCCGTTGTAGCTTCCTGTTAAATGGGTCATGTGAGAAAACCTCCTGTATCTTAAAACAGACATATACTTAATATATCGGATCGAGAGGCCTCTGTGTTCACTTTTCCTTCACTTAAATACAAAAATCGACGTTTTTTTCACCCATCTTTTATAGTAAAATCAAATTTCATGTAAAAAAACGACGAAAAGCGAATCGTTTCTTTGGTTTTATTCGTTTAATAGATGGTGTGATTCAAACAGAGATAGAATCAGTCAAATGATTATGTGTGAAAGGGATTGATAAACATCGAAGATTTTATTATTTCATTAGCTGATGCCTTTAAGAACTTGTCGTACTTTGGCATCTTCCTCGCATTATGCATTGAATTTGTACCTGCTGAAGTGGTTTTGCCTCTTGCGGGTTACTGGGTCTCAGAAGGGGACATGGCCTTTATCGGTGTTGTGGCGGCCGGCTCCATTGGCGGCGTGGCTGGCCCTTTGACTTTGTACTGGTTAGGACGTTATGGCGGCAGACCCTTTTTAAATAAATATGGGAAGTACTTTTTGATAAAACCTGAGTCGCTTGATAAATCGGATGCATTCTTTAAAAAGCATGGCGGGTTCGTCGCATTCAGCGGGCGTTTCATACCAGGGGTCAGAACGCTTATCTCCATCCCGTGCGGTATTGCCAAGATGAATGTGTGGGTCTTTTGTCTGTATACGTTTTTGGCTATAACACCGATTACGTTTGTGTATGTGTATCTTGGTTTTATGCTAGGAGAGAATTGGAAAGAGGTTGGCGCCATGTTAGACCCATATCTTTTACCAGTTGGGATCGGAGTTGTGTTATTGTTTGTTCTCTACTTATTTCTAAAACGAAGAAAAAGAAAAACTGAAACACCAACTGCCTAATCATTGGATCAAAGTGAAAGTCACCTGTTGACAATCCAGTGTCTGTTGATTATGATATAAGTAATCTAAATATTCTTAATCCCGCCAAAGGGGAGTAGCGTCCGGTTTTTACCGGAAACAAAGTCGTCATTACATGGACTAATGTTCCATCGGCTTTGTTGGCATGATTCTACATATCACATGTCTAGCAAGACCTTTGCCATTACAGGCAAAGGTCTTTTTTGCATTCATAAGCCTTTGTCTGTTGTGGGACAATAGATAAAACAAGGAGGAATGATGATGGATGCAGCGATTATTTTAGAGTACGGGTGGGTTCTTCTCGTACTGATTGGATTAGAAGGGATTTTAGCTGCTGATAACGCGCTGGTCATGGCCGTGATGGTCAAACACCTTCCCGAAAAGCAAAGGAAAAAGGCACTGTTTTACGGACTTGCAGGTGCGTTTGTCATGCGGTTTGGTTCTTTGTTTCTTATTTCATTTTTAGTGGATGTATGGCAAGTTCAAGCCATTGGCGCAATTTATCTTCTTTATATTTCCATTCACCATATTTTAAAATCACACGTATTTAAGAAAAAAGAGTCGGAAACAAACGTAAAGCAAAGCGGCTTTTGGGCAACTGTCGTGAAAGTAGAGCTTGCCGATATTGCTTTTGCCGTAGATTCCATTTTAGCAGCCGTCGCTTTAGCTGTGACACTGCCGGCAACAAGTCTTCCGCAAATCGGTGGACTCGATGGCGGTCAATTTATTGTCATTCTTTTAGGCGGTATCATTGGTCTTGTCATTATGAGATTTGCAGCAACTGTCTTTGTGAAACTGCTCAAAACAAGACCGAGCCTAGAAACAGCAGCATTTGTCATTGTCGGGTGGGTAGGCGTGAAGCTTACGCTTTATACACTGTCACACCCCGCTATTGGTGTCGTATCGTCTCATTTTATTCATTCAACTTTATGGAAAGTGATTTTCTGGACGGTGCTTCTCGCAATTGCAGCATTTGGCTGGTTTTTATCAAGTCCATCAAGAAAAAGCGAGCAAGAAAACAAGGAGAAACAAGAGGTACGCTTAGGAGAGTAGGTTTTCTGAAAGAAATATCATTTCATTTTCATAACACGTATATTACAAATAAGGGGGAGATACCCCCTTATTTCTTTGCTTTTAGACGAAACAATGTAAAGTAGATGATGACATACATGTCATAATTGAGTAACAGGAAATGAATTCCTCATTTCTTCCTTTGCGCTTCCCTCATAAATTAGCTATCATAAATGAGTAATATAGGGAGAACTGAGGTGAAACCATTGCTTAGCCTTTTGTTTAAAAAAGGAAAGAAAAAGCAAACATTAGAGCAGTCGGCTATCAGTATTCAACAAGGTGATATCGAGCTGCAAAATGCATTAATAGAGCAATACAAACCATTTGTCGCTAAGACGGTTTCATCCGTTTGTAAACGATATATTGATGAAAAAGATGATGAATTCAGCATAGGCTTAATGGCCTTTAATGAAGCGATAGAAAAATACTCTGCCGAAAAAGGAAATTCACTCCTTGCTTTCGCGGAATTAATTATTAAAAGAAAAGTGATCGACTATATTCGAAAGGAAGCGAGAAATGCGCCAACGGTTCAAATGGACCTGCAAGAAAGTGAGAATGGCGAATACTCTCAAAGCATGATTGAAGCGGAGCTCTCTGCAAATGAATATAGGCGCTTGATTGAACAAGAACATAGAAGAGAAGAAATTGAACATTTTAAAGAACGATTGATCGTATACGGTCTCACGTTTCAAGAGCTGCTTGAGCATTCACCAAAGCATGCAGATGCTAGGCAAAATGCGATAAAAGTAGCCCGTACACTCGTTGAACACGATGAGCTCAAAACCATTTTATTTCAGAAAAAACAATTGCCTGTTAAACAGCTGGAAAAGCTTGTGGAAGTCAGCCGCAAAACGATTGAGAGAAATAGAAAATATATCATTGCGATGGCGATTATTATGACAGGTGATTATGTGTATTTGAAAGATTACCTTAAAGGGGTGCTTAATTCATGAGAAGAGGCATTATAGTAGAGAAAAACAAAAAATATGTCACGCTGCTGACCCCTGATGGACAATTTCTGCGGACAAAATATGAACAGCAAAACTATGAAATCGGTCAAGAAGTGACATTTCCGAATGAATCACGTCTCGAAAGAAAAAGAGCCGGTTTTTTTGACCTGCTTCGTTTACGTCCGTTAAATGTAGGAATTCTATCAATTGCAGCGATTATTGTCGTAATTTTTACTATGATGCCATCTTTCTCAAGTCAAAAAGCATATGCGTATATGACGATTGACATTAACCCAAGCTTTGAGCTGAAGCTCGATCACAATTATCAAGTGATCGGTGTCACACCGCTGAATAAAGATGCGAAGCAAGTACTAGCAAGTATGAAGAATTTAGAAAAAAACGACATGACCAAAGTCGTGCAGGAAATTATAGATGACTGTGACAAACAAGGATATGTGAATGACTCTAAAAGTATCTATATTTCAACGGTTTATGAAAACAAGCAGGACAATACATATAAAACAAACGTAAAAAGCAAAATTAACACCATTTCTGGTGAATATCAAAAACGCAATTACAAGCTGGAAACTGTAGAAAGTGACCTGGAAACAAGAGAAAAAGCTCAAAAGGCAGGTATTTCAACAGGAACATATATTAGAAATCAAGAAATGCAAGACAAAGACCAAGAAGACATCAAAAACGATGAAGACGCAGCAGAGAATGATGCTCTGAAAGAAGAAAATCCTAAGAAACATGATGAAGAGCAAGCAGATCAAGACAAACAAGAAGAAGTAAAGACAGACGATAGCGAAGAGATGCAGCCAGATCAAGAGGCTCCTGAAGCTGAAGACAAAGAGCAGAAGGAAGCAGAGAGGGAAGAGCAAGGGTCTGTTCAAAAGCCAGACAAAACAAAACATGACGATGGAAGCAAAGACAAAAAAATAAAGGAAGAAAAGGACCATTCTTTCGATAAAGACCAAAAAAAAAATCACTCAACTGACCCTGATGAAAGAAGACATCCGAACAGCACATCACGTGGTGATGCGGAAAAACACGCAAAAAAAAACGCCAGGGATCAGAAACAGCCGTCCGCTGAACGAAAAAGAGAACCTGCGAAGCAAAAAGGGAAAGGTGCACCGTTTCCTTATCGCGAGAACCGGCATGAGCACACATACGAACAATAAAAAAACGCCAGAATAGCTCCGGCGTATTTCACCATGTTTTTATTTAGATTGATTGCCCATTTGTGATTGAGCCTGTTGAACGAGTCTTTTTGTGATTTCACCGCCAACAGAACCATTTGCACGTGCGACTGTATCTGAACCGAGTGTGACGCCAAATTCTTGAGCGATCTCGTATTTAAATTGGTCTAGAGCTTGTTCTACCCCAGGAACAAGAAGTTGATTGCGATTTGCCATGTTCATATTCCTCCTTTCACCTCATGTTTGTTGCGCCTCCTTATTTTGAAGAAAACGGCGTACAATTATGCTGGCAATTGCTGCACAAAAAAGCCGAGGTGATAAGGCCACCTCGGCTTTTTTTTAACCCTTCTTCAGCTGCAGCGTATTAAACATCATTTCTTGGGCTGTACTTTGCAAGTGAGAAGTGAACACAGAGAAGACGGTCGAGCTGATAATGCCTTTAATCAAATTCCATTGGTTCTTCGTCAATTCTGTAAACTCTTCATGAAGCTTGTCTGTCTGCACCTCAGTCATTTCTCGTAAGTTTGTTTCCTTTAACGGAAATTGAGTATGGTGATAAATAAAATCAAGGATGTGCGCATATGCTTCATAAAAACGGATTGGACTAATAATATCATCTGTTCGATCTGTAATAGTGTTAAATAAGGCAGATAAAATCAAACGAATGGTATCAAAGTCAAAAACTGATTTTAAATCCCTGACAATTAATAAAATAACGACCTGATCAATAGAGTACTTCTTACCAAGCTCTGGATGGCCAATCATATCTTTAATATCACGTTTGATCCAATTTTGAATCGCCGTCGATTTAAGAGACGTTAGCTCACACAAGTTGCCAAGCTCAACAATTTCATTTGTAGAAAGACCGTGCTCTGATTTTTGCTTCCGCCGTTCAAGCTTCTCAAAAAAAGAAGGAATTTTTAATTCATCATAGTGATGATCCATGTCATTTTTTACAGATAGATTCAAAAGCTGAAGCGGAGTCAGATCTCCCTCTCCTTTTAGAGAATACAGAAGTCTCGTCATGTCAATTCTCGTTAATTTAAAAGTAACCATGTTCCACCTCATTTGTACGTCAAAAACGTGATTGTTGATCTAATTCAACATCATAATCTCTTTTTGATGAAAATGCAAAATAAACTAAAAACCATGAAGGTGCGTCACAATTTATTCACTTTTCTGCTGGTGCATATGTCTTAAATATTGAAGTGACGGGGCTCAGACCGTTATGATAAAAAGAGAAAATGATTCCTTTTTCCTTGCAATTTGAGACGTTTATTTTTATAATTTTATTAATAAGTTCATTTGAACTTAATATGACAGCGGAGGTTATGTATGGGTAAAAGAATATTTCTGTTTATATTAACGAACATTCTTGTTATCACTACGATTGGTATTGTACTGTCGGTTATTAGTGCAACAACTGGTGTTGGTTCTTATATAGGAGCAGGCGGAAGACTTAATATACTTTATCTTCTTGTATTCAGTGCAGTTGTTGGTTTTGTTGGGTCGTTTATGTCACTTGCGATGTCTCGCTGGATGGCAAAAATGATGATGGGTGTGCGTGTGTTAAATCCAGAAAAGGATTCATTAACATATGATGAGCAGCAGCTTGTTGACCGCGTGCACAGATTATCAAGAGCAGCAGGCCTCTCTAAAATGCCTGAGGTTGGTATTTATCAGTCATCTGAAGTAAATGCATTTGCAACAGGTCCTTCTAAGAGAAGATCACTTGTTGCGGTATCGACTGGATTGCTTCATGAAATGGATGATGCAGCAGTTGAAGGTGTAATCGCCCACGAAGTCGCTCACGTTGCGAATGGTGACATGGTAACGATGACGCTGCTTCAAGGGATCGTCAACACGTTCGTTGTCTTCCTTTCAAGAATTGCGGCATGGATCGCAAGCCGTTTTGTTTCACGTGAAGAGCTTGTGCCGATTGTTCACTTTATCGCTGTGATTGTTTTCCAAATCATTTTCTCTATCCTAGGAAGCCTTGTTGTGTTTGCATATTCTAGACACCGTGAATTCCATGCAGACCGTGGCGGGGCCGACCTTGCAGGTAAAGACAAAATGATTCATGCGCTTCGTTCACTTGAGGCGTACACATCAAGAATCAAAGATGATGATCAAACAGCAGTTGCTACGCTGAAAATCAGTGGTAAACGAAAAGCTTCTCTTTTCTCAACACACCCTGATTTGAATGAAAGAATTAGAAGACTAGAAGCAAAATAAGAAAGACGAAAAGACATTCTACATGAGGATGTCTTTTTCTTTTTGATGAAAAAGAAAATAAAGCATAAAATAGCTTTAAAATCATGTCTCTTTTCATTAAAATGAGAAAGTATTCGAAAAGATAGATAAAAGAAGGAATGACAATGAATCCTATAAAAAAGCTAATTGACCGGCTGTCAGCGTTCCAGCTGATTGCCCTTTATTATTTTCTTGCTGTGACGGTGTCACTTATTCTTCTCAGCCTGCCAGTGGCTCATCAAGAGGGAGTGAAATGGACATTCATTGATGCCTTATTTACAGCGGTGAGTGCTGTCAGTGTCACAGGACTCACTGTTGTCGATACCTCACAAACATTTAGTGTGACTGGGATGTGGATCCTTGCGTTTGTTCTGCAAATCGGAGGCATCGGCATTATGACGCTCGGTACCTTCGTATGGCTCGTCATGCGAAAAAGAATCGGGATTAAAGAAAGAAAGCTTATTATGGCAGATCAAAACCAGAGCAATTTATCAGGAATTGTGAAACTAATGAAGCATGTCTTATATTTAATTTTGCTGATTGAGTTTATCGGCGGTCTCATTTTGAGCATGTATTTCCTTAAATATTACGATGTGCAGGGAGCTTTCTTACATGGCTTCTTCTCAAGTATTAGTGCGACAACCAACGGGGGCTTTGATATTACAGGGAACTCGCTGATCCCTTACAAAGATGATTACTTCGTTCAATTTATTACGATGCTGCTGATCATTTTTGGTGCGATTGGCTTTCCTGTGCTCGTGGAAGTAAAGGATTATTTATTCAATCAAGAACGAAAGCACGCATCGTTTTCATTGTTTACCAAAATCACAACGATTACGTTTGGCGGTCTCGTCGTCGTTGGAGCGATTGGAATATATGCACTTGAAGCTGGGTTCAGCTTTCTAGGGAAAAGCTGGCACGAAATCTTGTTTTATTCTTTGTTCCAATCGACTGCAACGAGAAGCGGGGGTCTGACTACATTAGACATTACCCAGCTGACAGAACCGACGCTGTTATTTTTATGTATGCTTATGTTTATCGGGGCTTCCCCAAGCTCAGTTGGGGGCGGAATCCGGACAACTACGTTTGCCCTTAACTTACTCGCATTATTTCATTTTGCAAGGGGAAATAAGTCCATTAAAATCTTCAAAAGAGAGCTTCATCAAGCGGATATTAATAAATCCCTTATGGTGACAATGATGGCCTTTATCTTGGTATTTGGCTCTACGTTCCTGTTATCTTTAACAGAGCATAATACACTTCTTCAAAATTTATTTGAAGTTTGCTCTGCTTTCGGAACAACAGGGCTGTCACTAGGGATCACCCCTGATCTATCTGTGTTCGGTAAATGTATCATCATGGTCGTCATGTTTATTGGACGGATCGGCATTCCGAGCTTCTTATATTTAATTGGCCGGAGAGAAAGCGAAGCGAATTATCATTATCCGAAAGAGCGCGTCATCATCGGCTAAACAGCATTCCAAGCGAATGCTGTTTTTTTATTTCCATTATCTAACTGGCTAAATCACATGAGATGTTCGCAATCTATAGGTAAGAGGTGAACGAGACGTGCTGGATGTTTTATGGAAAGCAATTGTGATGCTGCTAGTTGGCACCCTGCTGCTGAGAATAGCAGGGCCTAAATCCATTAGTCAATTAACTGTACAACAAACTGTCATTATGATTTCAATTGGATCGATTATTATCCAACCCTTTATTGAGCATAATTTACTTGAAACCATTTATGCAGCTGCAATCTTTATTGTGGCACTTGTCATTATGGAGAAGCTGTCGATTCAATCGGATTTTTTTGAAAAATTACTTTCAGGCAAATCGGTTGTGATTTTACAGGATGGTAAAATGCTTGATCATAGGCTGAAGAAAACAAGGCTCACAAGGGACCAATTTAAAATGCGCTTAAAGCAGCAAGGCATCACGGACATCAGCAGTCTTAAAAAAGCCACGTTAGAAGCCAATGGACAAATTGGCTATGAGTTAAAACCTGAGGAAAAGCCAGTGACGGTCAAGCAAATGAAGGAACTTTTTGACCAATTAAGAGAAGAGCTAAACATGTCAAAAAAAGGACTGATTTCAGATGAAAAGAAAAGCAGCGAAAAACGAAGCACTAACAAATAATATGACTCCGACAGAAAGTATGGCACATGATCAAGGGCAAACCCAATTTGACGAACACTCAAGAGATCGTCAGGCTAACCGAAATTCTCATAAAGGGAAACAAGGGGGAGCATCTCGTGACTAAAAAGCATGTAAAGAGCAAAGAGATGAAAGACCATAAAAAGCCGATGGACCCAGATATTCTAGAAGAGGAATTTGGCAGTGAGCTTGGGGATATCAACAGCAGCAAATGGATTGAAACGTTGATGAAGCCTAAAAAAGATACTGAATGTCACACTGGTCAACAGAATGAAAAATAAAAAAATTGTAGAAAAACATAAGTTTCTCTACAATCTGACGATCCAATGAGGGTCGTTTTTTATTTGATATAACTGCCTTGTCTGCCAGTGATTGATCGCATGATATGGGTCATTTTGAGTTCAATCACTGGCTGTGCAACGGTTTTGACAAAGGTGCTGGACAGGGTAAAGGTTAACAGAATGGTCAGCAGTAATAAAATCAGTACACTTGCTGCATTTAGTGCCCAGTCATCAAACCAAATTGTTCTAAGCAGTTTGATCACAAAGCCATGTAATAAATAAACATATAATGTTCTTGTGCCCCATTTTGTAAAGAAGAAACGGCGTGTTGGAACTAATGCAAAGAAGCTAAATGTGGCGCCAAATGCAAGCAAATACCATGCCATACGTTTCATTGCCGCAATCATTCCTTCATCTCCAAGTGAAGCATACGACTTTGATCCAAATAAGAAGGAATAATCAAATTCATAGAAGTAGCAAAATAGGAACACAGCCATTAATACAAGAAGTGCTGCTAGTTTTCCTTTGCTTGTACGGATGAATTCAAAGTGCTGCTTTTTTAAATAGAAACCAGCCAAAAACATAGGCAAAAAGACAAACGTACGCGATAAACTAAGCGTATTGCTAATGCTGTCCACGTAACCGACAAGTAATGCAATCGATAAACTGACGATCATCGCCCAGTGGAACGGCAGTTTTGAAAAAGGAATGAGCAGTAAATTCCAAAAGAATAAACTAATTAAAAACCATAAAGACCATTGCGGATCAATTGGATTTAAATTGGCCATGCTTTGATCCTGCAAGAGATAATAGTAAATCGAGTAGATCGCCTGGAAAATTAAATATGGGATGATCAGCTTAACGGCGACTTTTTTCATAAAGCCTGGTTTTCTAAATCCTTTTGCAAAAAAGCCAGAAACTAAGATAAAGGCGGGCATATGAAAAGTATAAATAAACTTGTATAAATAGAGCATCCAATCATTATCATGAATGAAAGATCGTAACAAATGACCAAAAACAACTAGAAAAATCAGAAGGAATTTCGCATTATCAAAATAACTATCTCGTGAAGAAGCCATAACATCACCTTTCCTGCTTGATCTAAAACATAAATATTCTAAGTGCACTTTTCCCTTATTTGCCTCATTCTAAAATACATTTTGGCTCAATTCGCTAATTGATGTGAAATTGTAGAATGGTTGTAAAACAAGTGTAAGAAAAGTGAATCGTTATACAATCCTGTCATTCAAATGAAATAAATGAGACAGTCTTCTTGTAAAAAGTTATCTTTTTTTATGAGTCGAATGAAGGAACAATGAAAATATTGTAGAAATATTGTAGAGGAATGAGGCTGGAAAAGGAGTGTAAGAGAATGACTGAAACGCTCGATGGCAAAAGGTTAACACCCGAAGGAAATATCAGAAAATTAGAAAAAGAGAACGAATATTTGCGTACGGAGTTGATGCAGCAAAGAATGCTGTTGAATAAGACGCTAGATGCCATATTTATATTTGATCAGCACCTCAACATTATCCAAGCTAACGAGGCAACATGCAGGCTTGTACAGACACCGAAAGAAGACCTCCTCAATAAATCCGTTCTAGATTTCCTATACGGCATTCCGAAAGATAAAATTGAATGCTCACTTGATCTATTTTTTCGAAAAGGTACGTTAAAAAGAGAAATCTCCATTCAGCTTGAAAATGGCGAAACAAAATACATTGAATTTGTCGCAGAGCATGACACCATGAATCAGCAATATATTGTGATCATGCGTGATATTTCCTCAAAGAAAATACTAGAACGAGAACGATCCATGAATGAGCAGCTCTTCAAAGATTTGTTTGACCGAGCGATTGACGGTATGGTCATATTTGATCAGGATGGCTGCATGATTGATGCTAATCATTCTTTCTGTCAAAGCTTTGAGCTGCAAAAGACGGATTTAACCGATCGCTATTTACATGAATTTGTCGAAGAAGAAAACCTTCCAGCTTTGCAGCACCTTTTAACGTCACTTAAAGAAACAGGGAAAGCAAAGGGCGAGCTTCCTGTTACCCTTCAATCTGGCCAGTACAAATTATTTGAGCTCACCATTACGTCAAATGTCATGAGTGGTTTTTATATGTCCATCATGCGGGATATTACAGAAAAAAGGTTAATGGAAGAAAAGCTGTTAAAAAGTGAAGAACGCTTTAGAGAAATTTTTGAAAATGCAATGGATGCCATCATCATATGGGCGGATGATGGCGAGATTGTGAGAGCGAATGAATCAGCTTGCAGAATTTTTGAATTACCAATGCATTTACTGATTGGCAAGAAACTCACCGACTTTCTCGTGAAATCTGATAAGAGATATAGACCGACAAGAAGACGTTATTTCCGGAATCATGAAATAAGGGAAGAGCTGCTGTTCAGAATGGCAAATGGACAGTATAAAGAGCTTGAGTTTACATCAAAGCATGCGGTATTAGAAGGACAGCACTTAACCATTTTACGTAATGTAAGTGATCGAAAAAGAATGGAGCAGGAACTGCGCGAAAATGAGCTCAAATTCCGTAAAGTATTTAACGGATCAATGGACGGTATTGTTCTTTTTGATAATCAATACCGCATTATTGAAGTCAATCCATCTGCAAGCGAACTGCTCCAATTGAAAGACGATCATTTAACGGAAATGAACCTTTTCCACATCCTTGCGCCTTTTCAAATTGAACATTTGTCTGAGCCTGCCGAGGCGATGTCATTAGATGAAATGGACAATGAGGTTCCATTTGTCCTGAACCATCCAGATCAGCGTATACTAGAATTCTCTTTTAAACGAAACATTATCCATAATATGAATTTGGCGATCTTTAGAGATGTGACAGAGCGGAAGGAATTAGAAGAGCGGGTGAGAAAATCAGACACCCTTCATGTGGTCGGAGAGCTTGCCGCTGGAATTGCTCATGAAATTAGAAACCCGATGACAGCATTAAAAGGCTTCATCCAGCTGTTAAAAGGAAATATTGAAGGGGAGTATTCTCTCTATTTCAATGTCATCACATCAGAGCTTAAAAGAATTGAATCCATCATCACAGAATTTTTGATTTTAGCGAAGCCGCAAGCCATTGTATATGAAGAAAAAAATGTCGTGCAAATTGTGAAAGACACGATGGATCTCCTGCACGCCCAGGCGAATCTCGGCAATGTTCAAATGCACCTCAATGTGATGGATGAGATTCCGCTGATTTATTGTGAACAAAACCAATTAAAGCAGGTCTTTATTAACATTTTAAAAAATGCAATTGAAGTCATGCCGCAAAAAGGAAATGTGTATGTGAACATACAGAGGCAGGGTGAGGAGCATATTGTCATCTCACTGCGTGATGAAGGATGCGGAATGGCAGAGGATAAACTAAAGCGTCTAGGTGAACCCTTTTATACAACGAAAGAAAGAGGAACTGGACTTGGTTTAATGGTTAGTTATAAAATTATAGAAGAGCATCAAGGAACCATTGAGGTAGAAAGTGAGGAAGGCGTAGGGACCGTCTTCCATCTTACGCTGCCACTAAGACAGCAGAAACAAGAAGAGGAGCAGTAACGTGTATTATACCGTCTATCACGCACCCATTGGGGCATTATACATACTAGAAAAGGACGGTGCCATCATCGAGGTGATGTTTGATGAGGAACCGTTTTTAGCAAAAAAACAGACAACCCATGTAGAAAAAGCAGATACATCTGTTTTACAAGAAGCGAAAAAGCAGCTGGATGAATATTTCAAGGGTGAACGTCAAGCATTCGATCTCCCGCTCAAGCAAACGGGTTCTCCGTTCCAAGAGCAGGTATGGGAGGCACTATCAGCTATTCCATACGGTGAATCAAAAAGCTATGCAGACATTGCAGTGGCAATTGGCAATCCAAAGGCTGTAAGAGCCATTGGACAAGCGAATAGACGCAATGCATTACCTATCTTTATCCCGTGCCACAGAGTCATTGGAAAAGACCGGTCTCTGACGGGCTATGCAGGAACGAAGACAGACATGAAAGCGGTTCTACTTGAATTAGAAGGCATCCCATTTGTTCAAAAATAAATCGATTGACCTGTTCCAAATGTTTGTCAAGCGACATATCCTTTTATTAAGCTAAAAAAGTTGGTTGAGGGAAAAAGGAGGGCGCTAGCATGTTTTGGGGCAAAAAAGATAAAATGTTTGCTGTTACGTCATTATGTGTCAAAATGAACGTCTTGACAGAAGAACAGAAAAAAGAAATCTTAGCAAAAACGAATCAAGAAACAAAAAAGCGCGGTGCTCTTAAATGACAAGAACATGGCGCTTTTTTGTGATCATTGTGAGATGCTTTCGGCGAAAAGAGCATCAATCTCTTTTGCATAGTTAGATGTGATAATTCCCTTTTCTGTAATGATGCCTGAAATGAGGTGGGAAGGAGTGACATCAAAGGCTGGATTGAATACTTGAACATCAGGCGGTGCGATTGGGACACCGTTTAATTCCTTTACTTCCAGCGGGTCGCGCTCTTCAATCGGAATATCTGACCCGTCGAGGGTGGATACATCAAAGGTTGAAAGCGGTGCTGCTACAAAAAATGGAATGTGAAAATGTTTGGCTAGAACGGCAAGACCTAACGTTCCAATCTTATTCGCAGTATCTCCATTACGGGCGATGCGGTCAGCTCCAACAATGACAGCGGAAATTTGCTTTTCTTTCATCGTATGGGCGGCCATGTTATCTGTAATGAGCGTCACATCTACGCCTCCTTGCATGAGCTCCCATGTTGTCAGCCTGGCGCCTTGAAGAACAGGGCGTGTTTCACATGCATAAATGTGAAGATCAAGATTTTTCTTTTTGGCTAAATAAAAAGGTGCAAGGGCTGTTCCATACCGGCTCGTTGCGATAGAGCCAGCATTACAAATGGTCATGATACGGTCACCTGATTTAAAGAGCTGGAGTGCATTTTGACCGATTTGTCTGCATGTTTCTTCATCTTCAATTTGAATTTGAATGGCTTCATGGACAAGGTCTGTTTTGGCGGCATTCACTGACGCTGCACGCTCAATGCGTTGCAATAATCTGTCTAATGCCCATGCGAGGTTTACAGCAGTTGGACGAGCACTATTTAAATATTCTTTGATTCGAATGACTTCTTGTTTAAAAACATCAATTTCTTCTGTCTCAATTGCTTGCGCACTGAGCGCCAGCCCAAAAGCTGCTGTAATGCCAATCGCAGGTGCTCCGCGTACTTTTAATGTCACAATTGCATCATATACATCTTCCTTTGTATATAAATGCTCAAATACGGTTTCGGCTGGTAATTTTTGCTGATTCAAAATGTTAATATGGTTTTCTTCCCATTCGACAGAACGGGGAACTTCAAATTCTTTTGACAAAACCCGTCACTCCTTTACAGATAGCTGGAATAATGCGACGAGGTCAGACGCTGTTTCCACTGCATGATATTGTTTGATAAATGTTGTTCCGAGCGTCAGTGCTGCTTTTTTCTGCTGAATCCGTCTAGTTGGTGATGGAATCGCATCAAGGTCAGCCGCATGAGCAAGACCAATTGTTCGGCGAACAAGCTCACAGCCGGCAAAGCCTGTCGCTTCTTTTAAAATACGGTTAAAGGTTGTTTCTAAAAAGCTGTCCGATACACTAAACGCTTCAATGCTGTCTTCTTTCCAAGCTTTTGTGAACACTTCTTTGAATGTAGCCCATACATTGACGACATGGTCAAAAAGGTGCTGCTGCTCGTGTTCATTTTCACGAGATAAAGCATTCAGGAACAGGTTAGCGATAAAGTGGCCGATATCGAATCCAAATGGACCGTAAAAAGCGAATTCTGGATCAATGATTTTCGTTTCAGTCTCACTTGCAAAAATACTGCCTGTATGAAGATCTCCATGCACCAATGTTTCAGCTGATGTCAGGAAGATACGCTTTAGTTCTGCTGCCCTAGCTTGCACGTCAAGATCTGCCCAAAGTGCTTCTGCGGATTCTCTTAATTCTTCTTCGAAGTCATTTGTTTCACTATCAAAGAAAGGATCTGTGAAGACGAGTTTTTCTGTGATATCACAAAGGTCAGGGTTCGTAAATTGCTTCACAAATTGTTTTTTGATTTTAGGATGTGTGGCAAAATCAGATGTGTAAAAAAGTGTTTTTCCTAAAAATTCTCCGACATGATCGGATAAATGAGGATATTGTTTTCCGGCAATTAGCCCTTTTCTGACGATTTCTAAGTGTGATAGATCTTCCATGGCTGTCACTGCAAGAGCTGTATCTGAATAATAGACCGCTGGTACAAGGTGCGGCGCATATTCTGACTGTTTGATCAGGGCAGCACTTTCAATTCTTGCCCGGTCTAATGTAAGCGGCCAGCTCTCTCCAACCACCTTTGCATAGGGCAGGGCCTGCTTGATGATCAATCCTTTTTCTTGTTTGTGATCAAAAATATGAAAGACGTAATTTAAATTCCCGTCACCGATTTCAGTACATGTCAAATGACTGCTTTTTTGGATCAAGCCAAGTCTAATTGCGAGTGCAACTGCCGAGCTCTCTGTTAATTCTTCATATGATGCCGTAAGTGTAACCAATTGCTTCCCCTCCAAATCATATAAAAAAGCCTCTTTCTCCTGAGAGAAAGAGGCTTGATAGCGTGTATGCTCAAAGCCTCTCTTATCTCTCAGCACATACGTCTGATGGAATTAGCACCGTGCCCTATAAGACAATTGTCTTGGCGCTTTACTTGCTGCGCCCCACTTCACAGTGGTATTAACGGTCGGTTGCTGTTGGGGTCAAAAGGCCAAATCCCTCGCCCAACTCTCGATAAGAGAAATCAATATGTAATTGTTTCATGTTTGTTTGCATTTCTTAATTCAAGATATTATCAGAGCGGCGCTTAACATGTCAATCTTTTTTCAAAATTGCTTTACAATTCATAAAACAATCCATTACAGTGATTGTATTGTCACGTAACTTGAATAGAAGGTGAAGAAATGGAATTTCAGCAATCAGATGTGTTAAAACAATTACCGAAACAATTTTTTGCATCCCTTGTCCAAAAGGTACAGAGAAAAGTGCAGGAAGGGGCGGATATCATTAATTTGGGGCAGGGAAATCCTGATCAGCCAACCCCTTCGCATATTGTAAAAGCCATGCAGGAAGCGGTAGAAAAGCCTGAAAATCATCAATACTCTTCATTTCGTGGAACAGCAAAATTAAAAGAGGCCGCTGCCGCCTTTTATAAAAGAGAATATGGTGTCACGCTTGATCCGAAGACGGAAATAGCGATTTTATTTGGCGGAAAAGCAGGACTGGTTGAGCTGCCGCAATGTCTGCTGAATCCGGGTGATACGCTTCTTGTCCCTGATCCTGGATATCCTGATTATTGGTCAGGCGCCGTGCTTGCTGGAGCTCATATGGTGACCATGCCTCTTCATGAAAAGAATGGTTTTTTACCTGACTATGATTTGCTGTCTGAGGACGATAAGAAAAAGGCAAAATTAATGTACTTAAATTACCCCAACAATCCGACGGGGGCTACGGCAAGCCGTGCATTTTTTGAAGAGACCGTGACGTTCGCAAAAGATCACAAGCTATGTGTTGTCCATGATTTTGCATATGGCGGCATTGGATTTGATGGGGAAAAGCCGCTCAGCTTTTTGCAAGTAGATGGAGCGAAAGAGACGGGAATTGAAATTTACACATTGTCTAAAACGTACAATATGGCAGGTTGGAGAGTAGGGTTTGCAGCAGGGAATCGATCTGTGATTGAAGCGATTGAGCTTTATCAGGATCATCTGTTTGTCTCCCTGTTTAAAGCAACTCAAGATGCAGCAGCAGAAGCCTTATTAAGCGATCAAACGTGTGTACAGGTTCAAAATGATCGATATGAGAAGAGGCGGAATGTGTGGATTGCTGCCTGCAAGGAAATTGGCTGGGATGTCAGTGCACCAAAGGGATCCTTTTTTGCTTGGTTAAAGGTGCCGGAAGGATATACATCTGAAGCTTTTTCTGACTTATTATTAGAGAAAGCACATGTTGTCGTGGCACCGGGGAATGGCTTTGGTGCTCACGGTGAAGGGTACGTGAGAGTAGGGCTTTTAACAAGTGAGGAACGCTTACAAGAAGCCGCTCAGCGTATTGCTGCCTTGAAGCTGTTTGAAAAAAAGCCATTGACAACATAAAAAAATGGTGCGATAATTCAGGCAATATTTAAGAAAATTGAATATTCTTATCAAGAGTAGGCAGAGGGACTAGCCCAATGAAGCCCGGCAACCGACTTCCATGAAGCACGGTGCTAATTCTTGCAGCAAGCGCTGAGAGATAAGATTCGGATGATTTTACACGAAACAACCTCTTTAAGGCGCTGATGAAGCACTTTGAAGAGGTTTTTTTATTGAACATATGCATGACGCAATCGAAAGGGGATTCCTAGTGAGTGAATTACTGGCAACATACGTATTAACACATCGAGAGGATGAACAAATAAACCGAAAAGCGGAGCAGATCGCACTTGGTTTAACAGTTGGATCATGGACGGATTTGCCGCAGCTCAAAAAGGAGCAGCTTCAAAAGCACAAAGGCCGAGTAGAAAAAATATCAGAAAAGGTTGCTCCAGCCGAAAATGGCCTCTATCAATCAGTGGTGACTATTGCTTATCCTGAGGTAAACTTTTCAGCTGATCTACCAGCTGTTTTCACGACGATTTTTGGAAAGCTTTCACTAGACGGAAAAGTGAAGCTAGTCGATATTGAATTTTCTGAAGGGTTTAAAAAAAGCCTGCCAGGACCGGTATTTGGAATTGATGGCATACGAAAAAAATTAGACGTGTTTGATCGACCATTATTGATGAGTATTTTTAAAGGCGTCATTGGCCGTGATATGGCAGATTTAAAAGAGCAGCTCCGTTTACAGGCATTAGGCGGAGTTGACTTCATCAAAGACGATGAAATCTTATTTGAAAGTCCATTAGCCCCTTTTGAGGAACGGATCAAAGAAGGAAAACAGATTTTAAAAGAAACATATGAAGAGACAGGGCACCGCACGTTGTATGCGGTCAATTTAACGGGCAGAACCTTTGACCTGAAGGATCGAGCGAGAAAGGCTGCTGAACTCGGAGCAGATGCGCTCTTATTCAATGTCTTTGCCTACGGGCTTGATGTGATGCAAAGCTTAGCTGAGGACCCAGATATTCCATTGCCTATTATGGCGCATCCCGCAGTGAGCGGTGCATTGACATCCTCTTCTGAATATGGATTCTCACATTCTCTTCTTTTAGGCAAATTAAATCGATATGCTGGTGCTGATTTGAGCCTCTTTCCCTCACCTTATGGATCGGTTGCACTTCCGAAAAAGGATGCCCTTGGAATCTATGAAGCTTGCGTAAAAGAGGATACGGTTCAAAAAACATTCCCAGTCCCGTCAGCAGGCATTCATCCTGGAATGGTGCCGGTATTGATCAAAGATTTTGGACTTGATCATGTGATTAACGCAGGTGGAGGCATTCATGGACATCCGCGGGGAGCCATCGGCGGAGGGAAAGCATTTCGTTCGATCATTGATGCAGTGATACGTGAAGAATCCATCGAGGATAAGGCAGCTTCTTGCCAAGACTTAAAAGCGGCACTTGATCTTTGGGGAAGGGTAGCAGAATAAATGAAAAAACCAATTGTATGCTGTGATTTTGATGGAACGATTACGAAAAATGATAATATCATCCGCATTATGAAACAGTTCGCACCAAGTGAATGGACGAAGCTGAAGGATGGGGTCCTGTCAAAGGAGATCACCATTCAAGAAGGCGTCGGGCAGATGTTTCAATTACTGACGAGTGATCAGAAGGAAGCCATTCAGTCGTTTATTTTAGAGGATACAGAGATTCGAGAAGGATTTAAACAATTTGTGGATGAGATAAAAAAAGCAGACATTCCTTTCTATGTACTTAGCGGCGGTATGGACTTTTTTGTCTACCCTATCCTCGAAGGTCTTGTCGATCGAAACGATATTTATTGCAATCATGCGTCATTTCTAGAAGACCACATTCAGATTGAATGGCCGCATGCCTGTGATACGCAATGTCAAAATGGCTGCGGATGCTGCAAGCCCTCGATCATTCGAAAGCTGACTCATGAAAATGACTTCATCATCATGATTGGAGATTCAGTGACCGATGTCGAGGCGGCGAAACATGCGGATCTCACGTTTGCACGCGACTACTTGCTCAATGAATGTCAAGAGCTTGGGCTCGTACATAAGGAGTATGACACATTTGTTGATTTACACACGCAATTTGTTCAAATAAAGGAAGTGAAGGAATGGCAGATGCAAAAAGCAAACGCTGGCAGGAGCTAGCAGACGTTAAACGTGAACTGGCACAAAGAGACTGGTTTTTCGGAACAAGCGGTAATTTATCGATCAAGGTGTCGGATGATCCAATCACGTTTTTGGTGACGGCAAGCGGTAAAGATAAACGAAAAGAAACGAAAGAAGATTTTGTGTTAGTGAATGCGGCTGGCCAGCCTCATGATCCGAACGAGCCGCTTAGACCATCAGCTGAAACATTGCTTCACACATACGTGTATGAGCGGACGAAAGCAGGATGCTGCCTCCATGTTCATACAATCGATAATAATGTGATGTCTGAGCTGTATGGGGATAAAGGTGAGATTCGTTTTAAAGGAAACGAAATCATCAAAGCGCTTGGTTATTGGGAAGAGGATGCAGAAGTGTCGATTCCGATTATTGAAAATCCAGCTCATATTCCGCATCTTGCAGAGCAATTTTCAAAACATCTGACAGAAAAGTCGGCATCAGGTGCTGTGCTCATTCGCAATCATGGCATTACTGTGTGGGGAAAAACAGCCTTTGAAGCAAAGCGAGTATTAGAGGCATATGAATTTTTATTTACCTATCATTTAAAATTAGCGCTTTATCAAAAACAGCTTGTTAGATAAAAAGGAGGAAAAGCACATGGCAACAATTTTGATTCATAACGAAGAGAACACCTTACTTGAGAACGAGCAAGAGGTAGCAGCATATTTAGAAAACCAAGAGGTCATTTATGAGCATTGGGATATTGAAAAGCTGCCAAGCCGTTTATCAGAAAAGTATGATTTAGCTGATGAGGAAAAGGAAGAGATTTTGACTGTTTTCCAAAAGGAAATCCAAAGTATATCTGAAAAAAGAGGATACAAAGCGCAGGATGTGATTTCATTATCTGATGCCACGCCGAATCTTGATGAGCTGCTCCAAAACTTTAAACGTGAGCATCACCATACAGATGACGAAGTACGCTTTATTGTGAGCGGGCACGGAATCTTTGCTATTCAAGGCAAGGATGGCGTCTTTTTTGATGTAAGACTGGATCCGGGCGATTTAATTTCTGTGCCGCCAAATATTCGTCATTACTTTACACTTCAAGAGGATCGCAAAGTGGTCGCAGTTCGCATATTTGTCACAACTGAGGGCTGGGTGCCAATTTACGAGGAAGAAACGGTTTAATGTAGAGCTGATCATTCCGCATGAGGCGGAAGATCAGCTTTTTTTTAGGAAAATAGACATGAAATGAGAAAGAAAATAGTTGATTTTGATCTTCTGCATAGGATAAAATTCTGTTTAATCAATGTGTCAGTCCTGGCCAAATTTGAAGTTTACCCCCAAATTTGATTGGGTAAAAGGTCTTTAGGCTGTAAAAAATTAAATAAAATAAGCATATTTAATTTAATTTACAAATAAAGTATAATTTTGGTGTCAGATCAATTTGAGCATAGACAGTCGAAATCATTGCGGGAGCTGAGATCATGAATATTTATGTAAGGAAAGAACAATTGCTGATGTCCATTGATGAGAAGCGAAAACAGATGGTAGAAGCTGCTCAAGAGGAGGGCTACACTGGTGAGACGACAATTAAATATAGCCAAGAATTGGACAACCTGATGAATGAGTATCAGCATCTTCTTTTTCATGAGAAACAATCTGCCCCCTCCTTTCATGATCTTGTATCTCAAATGAGTCTTCTATCTGTGAACCGTCCCTCTTATTGACATAAAAAACCGGTCTTGCATAAGCAAAACCGGCTGAATTCTTCAGCTATACTGAGTGAGCAGAAGGAAGCATGATGATGACAGTTGTTCCTTTATTCACATCACTTTGAATATCAATTGTCCCGCCATACATCGAAATGATTCGTTTACACACGACAAGCCCAAGACCTGTGCCTTTTTCCTTCGACGTAATAAAAGGGAGGAAGATATGCTTTAACATCTCTTCTGGTATGCCTTCACCTGTATCTTTCACTTTAATGATGACATGTTCTTTTTCAGCCTCAATTACAATCTTCAAATGACCACCGTTTGGCATCGCTTCTAAAGAGTTCTTTGCTACATTTAATACGACTTGCTTAATATGATCCTTCGTGCAATACACGCCAACATCTTGAATCGTATTGATTTGCAAATCCACCTCGACATTATAAAGGTTCGCTTCAGAGAAAACGATTGGCATGATTTCACTTACAATTTCTTTTACAGAGTTATTCTGCCATTTTTCTGCCGTTGGTTTCCCTAATACAAGAAATTCACTGACGATTTGGTTGATCCGTTTAATTTCTTCCTCGATGACAGAAAAATAAAGCTGATCTTCTTCTGAATGATACTTCTTTTGCAATAGCTGGATAAATCCGCTGATGCCTGTTAATGGGTTGCGAATTTCGTGTGCCGTACTTGCAGCGAGTGTTCCAATCAATTCAAGCTTTTGCGCTTCGTTTTGATGGCGTTCCTGCTGAGTTTGCCGTCTTAACACGATATATTGGACAAGTGTGAATAAAATATTTAATAAAATAAAAGCACTGGATAAAGGGATCAGCATAACAGACAGCACTTCACTTGTTGAAGCACGCTGCGGAAAGACCTCCAGCTTCCAGCTGTTTTCATCTAAATAGGTAGACACGGTGCTGTCATTTTCGGATACTGGCTGTGGCCCGCTTGTAAACACGACATGTCCATTTTGGTTCAGCATCTTAAAATGAAGATCAGGGTTCAATACATTCATAATGTTTCTTAAATAATCAATTTGAATGGCGGCAACCAGCACATTGGTGACGTCTTCATTTTCATCCAGAACAGGCACACAAATGGAGAGAATCCGCTGTTTTGTAATTCGACTCACATAGTTGTCTGTGATCACGGTCTGCTTGGTCACTTGAATGCGTTTAAAATAATCTCTAAATGATAGGTTGATTTTTTCCTTTAACGGAGTGGTGCTTGCTGTTACATTTCCTTTTTTGTCTAGGAGATACAGACCTGAAAAACGAGGTTCTTGTTTATAGATTTTCTCTAGGATGTTTTGTACTTTTTTCGTCTCAAGAGGCTGGTCAAATCCCATGGCAAGGGAAGTTAATCTCGCTTCTGTTTCACTAATTAAATAATTCATTTGGTTTTTGTGAATATTTAACATAAGTGTAGCAGTTTGTTTGTTTTTTAAATCGATTTTTTCAGTTTCTTTTTCATAGATAAAATAACTAATGATTAGGGTTGGAAGCATGACCAAAATAAGGTAAAGCCTGATCTTCTTCCAAAACCCTTTCAGTATACTCATCATTCATCGCTCCAACGTATTACCTAATAGACTTATTATAGCATTGAACCTATCTTTATTACGATGACTTGTGTGATTTTTAAAAAATTAGGTGATTCGTTCTGGTCTCATTTTCATGCTAAAGATGGATCAAGATGTTGACATTTTACTTATTGTTTATTAATGTCACATTAGTGGGTTGCATTTCATAAAGGATGATAAAAAATGGAAAATCATAATGTTGAAAAATCTTTGAAATTATTTATTGTATTATCTCGTGCCTATCGCTCAATTAATCATCACATGAACAAACATATTGTGAAGCACGGACTGAATCCAACTGAATTTGCTGTACTGGAATTGTTGTATCATAAAGGTGATCAGCCGCTTCAGCAAATTGGTGATAAGATTTTACTTGCAAGCGGCAGCATCACGTATGTGGTCGATAAATTGGAGAAGAAAGAACTTCTCAGTCGTAAGGCTTGTGCAGAAGATCGCAGGGTGACCTTTGCGCATATTACCAAGCAAGGACGAGCTTTGCTTGATGACATCTTCCCAGATCATGCGAAAGAAATTCATGAGATGATCAGTGTCCTGAGCGAAGAAGAGAAGGATGCCTGTATCGATATGCTCAAGCATGTGGGACTACGTGCAAAGCATTTATATGATCATAAAGAATAAATAAAAAAGGAAGCCGCTGGCTTCCTTTTCAGCGTGCGGACAAACCCTCGCATTCGGTGTCAGTCCTGTGCGCTGGTGCTCACGAATTTAAATCCGCTCCAGTGCTCGTCTTTCCTAGACTGCAAAGGTTTTCAGGTCACGCTGAAAAGAAGACAAAGGGCTAAAATAAAGATCATTTTAGCCCTTTGTCAACAATCTGTAAAGGAAGCCGCTGGCTTCCTTTTTTATTTTGCTTTTTTCTCAATCGGTAAAATGAGTACTTCTACACGACGGTTTTTACTTCTTCCTTCAGCAGTATCATTTGAGGCAATTGGTTTGAATTCACCGAAGCCTTTTGTACTAAAATTCTCTTGGTCTAAGTTGCTGTTCTCAAGAAGAATATTTAAAAAGTTCACAGCACGAATGGCGCTTAAATACCAGTTGGATTCAAATTCCGAATTTCTGATCGGTACATTATCTGTATGTCCGCTAATGACAATGTCACGAGCGGGATTAATGACGAGCAGCTTTGAGATTTCTTTTGCTAACGGGACATCTTGGGGGCGGATAACTGCCCGGCCAGAATCAAAGAAGATACTGTCTTCAATCGTAATCAGCAAACCTTCATCCGTGAGCTTTGTTTCGAGCTTGGAACCAAGTTTCTTATTGGAAATGAATGAATCCACTTGCTGTTTGACCTTTGTGAGAACCGCTTGGTCTCGAGCCTTTGCTTGGGCTTCTTCCTCTTCTTCGGCTGATTTCTTGGTTTGGTCGCTCTGTTCAGTTTCTTCCGTGCTTTTCATGCTAGATTGATCCATGACACCAGTACCGCCAGTAAAGACGACATTAAAAGACTTAGCCATCTGTTCATACTTTGCCGCATCAATCGAACTAGATGCAAAAAGCACAATGAAGAGGGCGAGAAGAAGCGTCAGAAGATCGGCATAAGGGATAAGCCAAGATTCATCTACATGGTCTTCATGATCATGTTTTTTACGTTTCCTAGCCATTTTGATTTTCTCCTTCTTCAATGACAAGATTTGCACGTTCTTTTGCTGGTAAGTACATAAGAAGTTTTTGTTCAATGACTTTTGGAGATTGACCTTCAAGAACAGAAAGAATACCTTCAATCATAATCAGACGAAGCTTTACTTCTTCCTTTGATTTACGCTTCAACTTATTGGCAAATGGATGCCATAACACATACCCGGTAAAAATCCCAAGCAGTGTGGCTACGAAGGCAGCACTAATTGCATGTCCAAGTGCTTCAATATCTCCCATGTTTGCAAGTGCGGCAATAAGTCCGACAACGGCGCCAAGTACCCCTAGCGTCGGAGCGTATGTACCAGCTTGTGTAAAGATTAATGCGCCTGACTGATGTCTTTCAGACATGGCGTCGACTTCTTCTGTTAAGATGTCTCGAATAAATTCAGCACTTTGGCCATCAACCGCCATGCTTAAACCATTTTTTAGAAAATCATCATCGACTTCCTCGAGACTTGCTTCTAATGCCAAAAGACCTTCACGGCGCGCAATTTGAGCCCAGTTTGAAAAGAGAGGGATCATCTCTTGAATGGATGGAAGCGGGCTGTCTTTAAAAATTTTACCGAACAATATTGGTGTTTTCTTAATTTCACTAGAAGGGAATGCGATGACAACAGCTGAAACCGTCCCAACAATGATGATCAATATAGCTGCCGGGTTGATAAGAGCGGTTAGACTCACACCTTTCAAGACCATGCCGACACCAAGTGCAATAAATGCTAAAATAATACCAATTAACGATGTTTTGTCCATTATCTCACCAAATCCTTTAACTATCTTTTTCTATAGTTAATATCGGTGTGTTCCAGAAGGGTTTTAGTCAGAATATAAAATTAAGCCACTTTATGTGAAGAAATTTTGACGAAAGCGCTTTCTTTTTGCGCAAAAAGAAACTCCCTCTTACATAAAGGGAGTCTCTTTTAATCGTTTGGAGCTGTTTCATCTAAATGAAGCAGCTCTTTTAATTTTTCTTCATACATGATTTTGACAAGATCATAGCTCCAATTCATCATGTGATCCACCTCTTTTTCTTTTATCGTAAAGGAAAAGAGGCGGGGGAGCGTCGGCGTTCAGATGGAACTTAGACACCGACACATGATGGAGATGCATATCATCCTAAGGATGTGATTATCCTTTTTTTACCACAATTTCATCATGTTCAACATCCACAGTAAATCCAGAAAGTTGCTCCTCTTCAAGCAGGATTTCCGTCATTTGATCTTCAACGTACTCTTGGATGGTTCTGCGCAATGGACGAGCACCAAATGCTGGGTGATATCCAAGCTCTGCGATTTTTTCTTTCGCTTCATTTGTGACATGGACTGTTAAATGCTGCTCTTTTAATTGCTCTGACAGCTCATGAAGGAGAAGATCAACAATCTTCACTAAATCATCTTTGTGTAATGAATCAAATTGAATGATGCTGTCAAAACGGTTCAAGAATTCTGGTTTGAAGTAGGTGCTGAGTGAATCAATCAATGATTGTTCCTCAATCGCTTCTTCTTGATCAGACTGGAAGCCGACTTTGATTGTTTTATCTGTGCTGCCTGCGTTACTTGTCATGATGATGACTGTATCTTTAAAGCTGACAGTTCTGCCTTGACTGTCTGTTAAGCGACCATCTTCCAATATTTGAAGGAACATGTGCTGGACATCAGGATGTGCTTTTTCAATTTCATCCAGCAAAATGATGCTGTATGGTTTTCTGCGCACTTTTTCAGTCAGCTGGCCAGCTTCATCATGTCCAACGTAACCAGGAGGTGAACCGATGAGTTTGGACACCGAGTGTTTCTCCATGTACTCACTCATATCTAAACGAATGATCGCATCTCTTGAACCAAATAATTCTTCAGCAAGCGTTTTGGACAATTCGGTTTTCCCGACACCTGTTGGGCCAACGAAAAGGAAGGAGCCTGTTGGTCTATGTTTCGATTTTAAACCCGCTCTACTTCTTTTCACGGCTTTCGCCACTTTGTCAACCGCATGTTCCTGCCCAATCACTCGTGCTTTTAGACGAACGTCAATTTCTTTCATTTTGGTTTGTTCGTCTGCTTGCAGCTTGCCGACAGGGATGCCTGTTTTTTGTTCCACAATGGCCTGAATGTCTTCTGCTGTGACGACATGTTCTTTGTCAGTTGTTTTGTTTTGAAGTCTTGCTTCAATCGCTTCTTCTTCATCTCGAAGCTTCGCTGCTTTTTCATATTGTTCTTCTTTTAGAGCAGCTTGTTTTTCAGCGGCAATTTGCGCTAGTCGGTTTGTCAGTTCATCTTCACTTGCTGCATCAATGGAGAGGTTCGCTTTTGAACCTGCTTCATCCATTAAATCAATCGCTTTATCCGGCAAATGACGGTCTTGAATATACCGCGAAGATAACTGAACACAAGCTTGAATGGCTTCATCAGAATAGGTGACGCCATGATAGGCCTCATACTTATCTTGAATGCCTTTTAAGATGTCGATTGCTTCATCTTGTGTTGGCTCATCCACGATGACGGGCTGGAAGCGTCGTTCAAGCGCAGCATCTTTTTCTATTTGGCGATATTCTTTTAATGTCGTAGCACCTACTAGCTGGAGCTCGCCTCGTGCAAGGGCGGGTTTTAAGATGTTTCCGGCATCCATTGACCCTTCGGCAGATCCTGCGCCTACAAGAAGATGAATCTCATCTACAAATAAAATGATATTTTTGCGGCTTTGCAGTTCTTTGATGATCTGCTTCATTCTTTCCTCAAATTGACCACGTACTCCTGTGTTCGCGACAATTGAGGCGACATCTAATAAATAGATTTGCTTGTTCTTTAATTTATTTGGTACATCGCCACTCGCAATTTTCAGTGCGAGTCCTTCTGCGATCGCTGTTTTCCCAACACCTGGTTCACCAATGAGAACAGGGTTATTTTTATTTCTTCTATTTAAAATCTCAATGACTCTTGCGACTTCTTCATCACGGCCAATCACTGGATCAATAAAACCCGCGTTAGCGCCATCTGTTAAATTTCGACCAAGCTCATCGAGTAAGCCCTTTTGCTTTGGCTGCGCCACATTTGGGGCGTGCCCGGTTGGCTGAGAGAAGAATGAACTTCCTCCGAACAGCTGAGGTCCCATTTTCATTTTTGACTGCTCCATCAAAGAGGTGTAGCAGTCTTCACATAAAACCATTTGGCTTCGGGACGAATTTACTTGCATATTCAGGCGAATAGTTGCTTCATTTACTTGACAATGTTGACAACGCATTTGCCATGACCTCCTTAAAATAAAGTTTGACTTTGTTTGACCAATGAATGTTAAAGAAAATGGTCTATTGTTTGACCATCTTTGACTATAGTATACTCTGACCAATTTTGACTTTCAACTGTTTTGCTCAAAGGCAGATAAAAATCCTTTTTTGCATTTAATCACGGTTTGTCCTTCTTTTCAAGAAACTTGTCTCATAGGATAAAAAAGAGACAATCGAAAGTGATGGGTGCGGAGGGGTCACATGAAACGTTCAAATGAATCGGCTTTTCAGCTTGCCTTTGTATATGTAGGAACAGTGGTTGGAGCTGGGTTTGCGACAGGAAAAGAAATCGTCGAATTTTTTGTTCGTTTTGGCTGGATTGGACTATTAGGAATTCTGATCAGCGGTATTATTTTTACTGGCCTTGGTGCAAAAATGATGCTGATTTCGAAACGAATCGAGGCAGAGTCTTATCAAGATATGAATCGTTTTTTATTTGGCGCAGCTGCGAGTCGATATATTAATGTGGTCATGTTTTTTATTTTACTTGGTGTCACCTCAGTGATGATTTCTGGCGCAGGCGCTATTTTTGAAGAGCAGCTTGGCATATCGAAGGAGTATGGGATCTTTTTGACGATCATTCTGAGCGTCATTGTCCTCTTTAAAGGTTCAAAAGGGTTATTTGGTGTCAACGTTCTTGTCGTTCCAATGCTGATTTTCTTTTCATTGATCGTATTTCTCGATTCATTCGTTTTTAGCAGCAGTGAAAGTTATGTTCTTGCGCTGCACATGGGTAATGGCGAGTGGGTGTTATCGGCAGTTTCATATGGTGCCTTTAATTTAGCGCTGTCTCAGGCAGTGTTAGTACCTGTTGCAAATGAAATGACTTCTGAAGCTGTTATTAAAAAGGGAGCGGTGCTCGGGGGCGTCATGCTGACACTCATTTTACTCGCATGCTTTTTATCTCTTTCTTCATTAGATATGCTGGAGGCGTTTGATATTCCAATGGCTCAGGTGGTATATCAAGTCGCAAACTCGATTCATCTCATTTATTTATTCGTGATTTTCGGTGAAGTCTTTACATCTGTTATAGGCAATTTATATGGGCTAGAAAGACAGGTGAGGGCGTATATTCGTATGAATAGTATCTTGACGATATCCCTTATTCTCCTATGCTGCTATGTGATCAGTAAAATTGGCTACAGTACACTCATTTCAACGGTTTATCCGATTTTTGGTTATGTCAGTATCTTTTTTATCCTCTTTCTTTGTTTAAAAAAAGTACCTGCATCGCTTGATAAGTAAAGAAAGGATAGCCTGCATGAAAAATATGTGGTACACTATCTTCTGTGAAAATTGAACAAAAATCCGTGAGAACGGGAGAGGTTCTAGCAAAACCCTCTATAAAAAACTAAGGACTTGCCGTATCCTTGGATGTGGCATTTTTTATTTTTTATGGCTGGGACACCTCATAGACAAGTGAAGGTGTCTTTTCTTTTGAGAAAAACAGGGGTTTTCAGGAGCCTTTCAGATGCAGCTTTGTACAGTTGTACTTATCTGAAAAAGGAGGAGAACAGAAATTGAAAAATGAAAAAGCAGTCGTTGTCTTTAGCGGGGGACAGGACAGTACGACATGTTTATTATGGGCACTTCAACAATTTGAAGAGGTAGAAACAGTGACCTTTCATTATAATCAGCGTCATCAAGAGGAAATTGATGTAGCCAAAAGAATCGCTGACAAGCTAGGCGTGAAGAATCATCTATTAGATATGTCTCTTTTGAATCAGCTCGCACCTAATGCTTTAACAAGAGATGACATTGACATTGAGGAAAAAGAAGGAGAACTACCTTCTACATTTGTGCCAGGGAGAAACTTAGTGTTCTTATCCTTTGCTTCTATTCTTGCGTATCAAATCGGAGCAAGACATATTATCACAGGAGTTTGCGAGACAGACTTTAGCGGCTATCCAGATTGCCGTGACGAATTTGTGAAATCTTGCAACGTCACCGTGAATTTAGCGATGGAAAAACCTTTTGTGATCCATACACCACTTATGTGGCTGAATAAAGCAGAAACATGGAAGCTTGCGGATGAACTGAATTCGCTTGATTTTGTGAAAAATGAAACACTCACTTGCTATAACGGCATCATTTCTGATGGATGCGGGGAATGTCCTGCATGTAAGCTTCGGAAAAACGGCTATGACACTTATATGGAAATGAAGGAGGCGAAATAAATGCTTTCTCAAATCTATCCACAAACGAATCATCCATTTTCATTTGAATTGAACAAAGATATGCATGTATCAGCTGCCCATTTTATCCCAAGAGAAGATGCAGGCGCATGCAGCCGTGTACATGGTCATACGTACACCATCAATATCACGATTGCGGGAGACGACCTAGATGAATCGGGTTTTCTTGTCAATTTCAGTACATTGAAGAAGCTTATTCATGGGAAATACGATCACACGCTGCTTAATGATCATGAGGAATTCTCATCAGACGATCGATACGCGATGCCAACCACTGAAGTTGTGGCAAAAACAGTACATGACAAAGTCGCAGCGTATTTATCGACTTTAGCGAACAAGCCGGCATGCGTTCAAGTTTTTGTCAGGGAGACACCAACAAGCTACTGCATCTACCGTCCGAAACGAGTTGAGATCAATGGCTAAAGGGATTCCCGTATTAGAAATCTTTGGTCCAACCATTCAAGGAGAAGGAATGGTTATTGGACAAAAAACAATGTTTGTCAGAACGGCTGGCTGTGACTATTCTTGTAGCTGGTGTGATTCCTCCTTTACATGGGATGGCTCAGCAAAGCATGACATTCAGTGGCTTCAGGCTGAGGACATTGTCCAGGAGCTGAAAAGAATAGGCGGACAAGCTTTTTCTCATGTCACCATTTCAGGAGGAAATCCTGCGCTTTTAAAGCAAATGGAATCCCTCATTGATTTGCTGCATGAAGAAGGAATTGATACAGCGCTTGAAACACAGGGGACGATGTATCAGGAATGGTTTTTGAAAATTGATGATTTAACCATTTCTCCTAAGCCGCCAAGCTCGAATATGAAAACAGATTTTACAAAATTAACACGTATCATAGATGAGCTGAAAAGCGGAAATAGATTGCAGCATGCAAGCCTGAAGGTCGTGATTTTTGATGAACGTGATCTAGCCTATGCCAAGGATGTTCATGCAAAATACCCAGAGATTCCTTTTTATTTACAGGTAGGAAATGATGACACGACGACTGGTGATGATGCGTACTTATTAACGCATTTATTAAAGAAATATGAAGCGCTAGTAGATCAAGTCGCCCAGGATCCAGATTTAAACCGAGTAAGAGTGCTGCCGCAGCTGCACACATTATTGTGGGGAAATAAACGAGGCGTATAGAAAGGAAGAGATAACATGACGACAAGAAAACCAGAAGAATTAGAAGGTGTCACGTTACTAGGAAACCAGGGAACCAATTATTTGTTTGATTATGCACCACAAGTACTTGAAACGTTCCC
>BSBG01000012.1 GCA_030159235.1 Bacillus safensis
GAACACGGAAGTTAAGCTCTTCAGCGCCGATGGTAGTTGGGGGTTTCCCCCTGTGAGAGTAGGACGCCGCCAAGCTTCTAGAAGGATCAGTTCCATATGGAACTGGTCTTTTTTGTGTTTTTAAGAGGTTTGACACCATATAAATGTGGAAATAATATTGTTAGTTGAGCGATTATCTTGAAAAATCGATCGAAAAAATTTATAGTAAGGTTAAAGTCAAATATAGTCAAAGTCAATGGAGGAGGAGGCGGAGTGGCACAAAATATTTCTGATATCATCGAGCAGTATTTGAAGGAAGTCTTGGATCAGAACGGTCGAGAAATATTAGAAATTAAGCGCAATGAAATTGCAGATAAGTTTCAATGCGTACCTTCACAAATTAACTATGTTATCAATACACGCTTCACGAGCGAGAGAGGCTATATCGTTGAAAGTAAGCGTGGCGGCGGTGGCTATATCCGCATCATTAAAGTCAAAATGAATGATGAAGTCGACTTATTGAACAACATTATTTCTCAAATATATCATCGTTTATCACAGGCTGCATCTGATCATATCATCATGCGTCTTGTTGAAAATAACATTTTATCTGAAAGAGAAGCTAAGATGATGATTAGTGTCATGGACCGTTCTGTTTTGCATATCGATTTACCTGAACGAGATGAATTGCGGGCTCGGATGATGATAGCGATGTTAAATGCTTTGAAATTAAAGTAAAGCGGGTGAAAAGATTGATTTGTCAAGAATGTAATGAGAGACCAGCCACTTTTCACTTTACGAAAGTTATAAATGGAGAAAAACAAGAAATGCACATATGTGAACAATGTGCAAAAGAAAACAGTGATTCATATGCTATGAGTGGAAACCAAGGTTTCTCGATTCACAACTTACTATCGGGCTTATTGAATATTGATCCTAACTTCACCACAAGTGCTAATAAGGGATCATCCATTTTTCAAGAAGCGAGAGAAGTGGATCAGTGTCCTAAGTGTGGCTTAACCTTTCAACAGTTCAGAAAAACAGGCCGTTTTGGCTGTGCAGAATGTTATCAAACCTTTGATCAGTATTTAAACCCTGTTTTGCGGAAAGTCCATAGTGGAAATACAATCCATAATGGAAAAGTCCCTAAACGAATTGCCGGCAGTCTGCATGTCCGTCGGAAACTTGAGTTAATGCAGCAAGAGCTGAAGCAGCTGATTGAACAGGAAGAGTTCGAAAAAGCAGCAGAAGTTCGAGATCAAATTCGTGCATTAGAGCATGAGCAATCTCAGCAGAGGGAGGGAGATTAACGACATGTCGCTCCAGCATTTTATTCAAGACGCTTTAAGTCAGTGGATGAAACAAAAGGGACCAGAAAGTGACATTGTTCTAAGCAGTCGTATCCGGTTAGCGCGCAATCTAGAGCATGTTCGTTTCCCAACTCAGTTTTCTCAAGAAGAGGCTGAAGCTGTTCTCCAGCAATTCGAGCAGAAGTTTGCTAGTCAGGAAGTGAAGGACATTGGAAACTTTGTTCTGATCCGAATGAATGAAACGCAGCCTTTAGAAAAGAGGGTACTTGTTGAAAAGCATTTGATTAGCCCAAACTTAGCTGAATCAAGATTTGGTGGCTGTTTACTTTCTGAAAATGAAGAAATCAGTGTAATGCTGAATGAAGAAGACCATATTCGGATCCAATGCTTGTTCCCAGGCTTTCAACTAGCCCATGCACTAAAAGCGGCTAATCAGGTAGATGACTGGATTGAAGAGCAAGTGGATTACGCGTTTACTGAAAAGCGAGGGTACTTAACAAGCTGTCCGACCAATGTAGGTACAGGTATTAGGGCTTCGGTCATGATGCATCTACCAGCATTAGCCCTTACAAGACAAATGAATCGGATTATTCCGGCAATTAATCAATTAGGTCTTGTGGTCAGAGGAATTTATGGCGAGGGCAGCGAAGCAATAGGGAACATCTTTCAAATTTCAAATCAAATGACACTTGGTCAATCAGAAGAAGATGTTGTAGATGACTTGAATAGTTTGACCGCGCAGCTCATTGAACAAGAGCGGTCTGCACGAAAAGCACTATATCAAACATCTAAAATTGAACTTGAGGACAGAGTGTACCGTTCCTTAGGGGTTTTGTCCAATTGTCGTATGATTGAATCAAAGGAAACAGCAAAGTGTTTGTCAGATGTGCGCCTTGGAATTGATTTAGGTATCATTAAGGGGCTTTCAAGTAATATACTGAATGAACTCATGATTTTGACTCAGCCGGGCTTCCTTCAACAATATTCAGGAGGAGCCTTAGAGCCAAATAAACGAGATATAAAACGAGCAGCAATTATTAGAGAAAGGCTGCGCTTAGAAATGCATAGGAATGGACAGGAGGATGAAACGATATGATGTTTGGAAGATTCACTGAAAGAGCTCAAAAGGTATTAGCACTTGCACAAGAAGAAGCCATTCGCCTAGGCCATAAGAACATTGGTACAGAGCACATTTTACTTGGCCTTGTACGTGAAGGTGAGGGCATAGCTGCCAAAGCGTTAGAAGCACTGGGCCTTGTTTCAGATAAAATCCAAAAGGAAGTCGAAAGCTTGATTGGAAGAGGGCAAGAGGTGTCTCAAGCTATTCCTCACTATACGCCTAGAGCGAAGAAGGTCACTGAGCTTTCAATGGATGAAGCAAGAAAGCTAGGTCATTCCTATGTAGGAACAGAGCATATTCTATTAGGTCTTATTCGTGAGGGAGAGGGTGTCGCGGCACGTGTCTTAAATAACCTCGGAGTGAGCTTAAATAAAGCACGTCAGCAAGTCCTACAGCTGCTTGGAAGCAATGAAACAGGTGCATCTGCGGCTGGCTCTAACAGCAATGCAAATACGCCAACACTAGATAGCTTGGCAAGAGATTTAACAGCTATTGCAAAAGAGGACAGCTTGGACCCTGTCATTGGCCGAAGCAAAGAAATACAGCGTGTCATTGAGGTTCTAAGTAGAAGAACAAAAAATAACCCTGTGCTGATTGGTGAGCCTGGTGTTGGTAAAACAGCCATTGCGGAAGGTCTTGCACAGCAAATCATTCATAACGAAGTGCCTGAAATCCTGCGCGATAAACGAGTGATGACACTGGATATGGGAACCGTTGTAGCGGGAACGAAATATCGTGGTGAATTTGAGGATCGTTTGAAAAAAGTGATGGACGAAATTCGTCAGGCAGGAAATATCATTCTCTTCATTGATGAGCTTCATACACTCATTGGTGCAGGTGGAGCAGAGGGTGCGATTGATGCGTCTAATATCTTGAAGCCATCTTTAGCACGTGGAGAGCTTCAGTGTATTGGGGCGACAACGCTAGATGAGTACCGTAAATATATTGAAAAGGATGCTGCGCTTGAACGACGTTTCCAGCCAATTCAAGTGGATCAGCCATCTGTTGATGAAAGTATTCAAATTTTAAGAGGACTTAGAGATCGTTATGAGGCACATCACCGTGTGTCCATTACAGATGAAGCGATTGAGGCGGCCGTGAAGCTGTCTGACCGTTATATCTCTGATCGTTTCCTTCCGGATAAGGCGATTGATTTAATTGATGAGGCAGGTTCGAAAGTCCGTCTACGTTCTTTCACAACACCGCCTAACCTAAAAGAACTAGAGCAAAAGCTGGATGAAGTACGCAAGGAAAAGGATGCGGCTGTTCAAAGTCAAGAATTTGAAAAAGCAGCTTCTCTTCGTGATACAGAGCAGCGTTTGCGTGAAAAAGTAGAAGTTACAAAGAAATCATGGAAAGAAAAGCAGGGACAAGAGAATTCAGAGGTATCTGTAGATGATATCGCAATGGTTGTCTCTAGCTGGACGGGAGTACCTGTTTCAAAAATTGCTCAGACGGAAACAGATAAGCTTTTAAATATGGAACAATTGCTCCACTCTCGTGTGATCGGTCAGGATGAAGCTGTTGTTGCTGTTGCGAAAGCTGTGAGACGTGCGCGTGCTGGTCTGAAAGATCCAAAACGTCCAATCGGTTCCTTTATCTTCTTAGGACCAACAGGGGTTGGTAAAACGGAGCTTGCAAGAGCACTCGCTGAGTCTATATTCGGTGATGAAGAATCAATGATCCGTATTGATATGTCTGAATACATGGAGAAACACTCTACATCTAGACTTGTTGGGTCACCTCCAGGCTATGTGGGCTATGAAGAAGGCGGACAGCTGACTGAAAAAGTGAGAAGAAAACCTTATTCTGTTGTACTTTTAGACGAGATTGAAAAGGCGCATCCAGATGTATTCAATATCTTACTGCAAGTGTTAGAAGATGGTCGTCTGACTGATTCTAAAGGGCGTACCGTCGACTTTAGAAATACGATTTTGATTATGACATCAAACGTTGGAGCTAGTGAACTGAAGCGAAATAAATATGTTGGCTTTAACGTGCAGGATGAAAGTCAAAATTACAAGGATATGAAAGGCAAAGTGATGGGCGAGTTGAAACGTGCGTTTAGACCTGAGTTTATCAACCGTATTGATGAAATCATTGTCTTCCACTCGCTTGAGAAGAAACATCTAAAAGAGATCGTGTCTCTCATGTCTGATCAATTGACAAAACGATTAAAAGAACAAGACCTATCAATTGAATTGACGGAAGCCGCAAAAGCGAAGATTGCCGACGAAGGTGTAGATCTTGAGTACGGTGCGCGTCCGTTAAGAAGAGCGATTCAAAAGCATGTGGAGGATCGACTTTCTGAGGAGCTTCTGAAGGGCAATATTGAAAAAGGTCAACATATCGTATTAGATGTGGAAGATGGAGAAATTGTCGTAAAAACGACGGCTGCTACGAACTAATATAGTAAGAAAAAAGAGTGAGGCATACCAGTAAGGTGTATGCCTCCCTTTACTTATTTTCTGACCAGTATAAGGAGTTGTATTCTTCAATCTATGGCTAAGACAAAATCAAAATTTATATGCCAATCGTGCGGTTATGAGTCAGCCAAATGGATGGGGAAATGTCCAGGCTGCGGCACGTGGAACAGTATGACAGAAGAGGTCGTTCGCAAAGAGCCGGCAAACCGTCGAAGTGCTTTCAATCATTCTGTTCAAACCATTCAAAAACCTTCACCTATATCTGCAATTGAAACATCAGATGAACCCCGAATCAAAACGAATTTAGAAGAATTTAACCGAGTATTAGGAAGTGGAATTGTCAAAGGCTCTCTTGTTCTCATTGGCGGAGATCCTGGGATTGGGAAGTCCACATTATTATTGCAAGTATCAGCACAGCTCTCAGACAAAAATCAGAATGTATTATACATATCTGGTGAGGAGTCCATTAAACAAACGAAGCTAAGAGCGGACCGCCTCGGCATAGAAAGCACCTCTTTACATGTTTTGGCTGAAACCGATATGGAGTATATAACGTCTGCTATACAAGAGATGAAACCTGCTTTTGTTGTAGTGGATTCGATTCAAACCGTTTATCAAAGCGATATCACGTCAGCTCCTGGCTCTGTATCTCAAGTAAGAGAATGTACAGCGCAGCTGATGAAGATTGCCAAGACAAATGGTATTCCTATTTTTATCGTTGGACACGTGACCAAAGAAGGCTCAATTGCAGGCCCTCGCCTTTTAGAGCATATGGTGGACACAGTTCTTTACTTTGAAGGCGAGCGGCATCATACGTTTCGTATCTTGCGTGCGGTGAAAAACCGATTTGGTTCAACGAATGAATTAGGGATTTTTGAAATGAGAGAGGAAGGGCTCACGGAAGTATTAAACCCATCAGAAATCTTCTTAGAAGAACGTTCAGCAGGTGTATCTGGTTCGTGTGTTGTTGCCTCAATGGAAGGAACAAGACCCGTTCTTGTCGAGATACAAGCATTAATCTCCCCAACAAGCTTTGGGAATCCGCGAAGAATGGCCACTGGTCTTGACCATAATCGAGTATCGCTGCTCATGGCGGTTTTAGAAAAACGTGTTGGACTGCTGCTACAGAACCAAGATGCGTATTTAAAGGTCGCAGGCGGTGTGAAGCTTGACGAACCGGCGATTGACTTGGCCATTGCTGTCAGTATTGCATCGAGCTTTAAAGATGCAGCGCCGCATCAAGCGGATTGCTTTATAGGAGAGGTTGGTCTGACGGGAGAAGTCAGAAGAGTATCAAGAATTGAACAGCGAGTGCAGGAAGCTGCGAAACTAGGGTTTAAGCGAATGTTTATTCCTCAGGCGAATATAGATGGATGGAAAAAGCCGAGAGGGATTGAGTTAGTTGGTGTAGAAAATGTAGCGGAGGCACTTCGAATTTCACTAGGGGGATCTTAGAAATGGAAAAAGAGAAAAAAGGAGCGAGAGAACTCGATCTCTTAGATATTGTACAGTTTGTGGCACCAGGAACACCTCTGCGAGCAGGAATTGAAAACGTCTTGCGAGCCAATACTGGAGGGCTCATTGTTGTTGGTTATAACGACAAAGTAAAGAGTGTGGTAGACGGAGGATTTCACATTAATTCTGCTTTCTCTCCCGCACACTTATATGAATTGGCCAAGATGGATGGGGCCATTATTTTAAGTGATTCTGGTCAAAAAATCTTGTATGCGAATACACAGCTGATGCCAGATGCAACCATCCATTCCTCGGAAACAGGCATGAGACACCGTACAGCTGAACGTGTAGCGAAGCAAACAGGCTGCCTAATCATTGCCATTTCTGAACGGAGGAACGTCATTACCTTATACCAAGGGAATCGTCGTTATACGCTGAAAGATATTGGCTTTATTTTAACGAAGGCCAATCAAGCCATTCAAACACTTGAGAAATATAAAACCATTTTAGATCACGCCATTTCTGCGTTAAGCGCCCTAGAATTTGAAGAGCTTGTGACCTTTGGTGATGTATTATCCGTGCTGCATCGCTACGAAATGGTACTCAGAATTAAAAATGAAATCAATATGTATATCAAAGAGCTCGGAACAGAGGGACACTTGATCCGTCTGCAAGTCAATGAGCTGATTACCGATATGGAGCAGGAAGCGGCTTTATTTATTAAAGATTATGTGAAAGAAAAGATCAAAGATCCGTATGTTCTGCTTAAACAACTCCAAGATATGTCGAGTTTCGAGCTTTTAGACGATTCGATTCTGTACAAGTTACTTGGATATCCAGCTTCTACAAATATTGACGAATATGTGTACACAAGAGGATATAGATTACTTCACAAGATCCCTAGACTGCCAATGCCAATCGTCGAAAATGTGGTTGAAGCATTCGGTGTGCTCGATCGAATTATGGAAGCGGATGTACAAGAATTGGATGAAGTAGAAGGAATTGGAGAAGTAAGGGCGAAAAAGATAAAAAAAGGATTAAAAAGATTACAAGAAAAACATTATATCGACCGTCAGCTTTAAGAAGAGAAATTTTTCTCTATCACGGTTAAAAATGGATGAATATGGGTATATTAATGATGGTTTTGTTTTCTGTTAATGATGATAGGAAACTTAAGCATATATCAATGTCAGATGAAGGTGGATTGACAGATGAAAAATAAAGGAGGTGAAGGTATGTTAAAAAGAATCGTTCAGGCGTTTTTTATCATTTTTGGTGCAGTTGTTGGGATTTTTATCATTCCAGAGTTATTTCTGCTGTTAAATGTAAAGGACATACCTTTCATAACAAATGCTTACTCTTCAGCACTAATAGGAGCCGCTGTGTTCTTCATCATCGGCAAATGGTGCACAGGTTATGTGGTTAATTGGATGAAATGGATCGAGGATTCTCTATTGAAGGCACCTCTTCCTGATCTTATATCTGGAAGTTTCGGATTAGTATTTGGACTTATTCTAGCATATCTTATTGTAAACGTGATCCCGCTAAACAATATCCCATATCATATTTTTGGTACCATTATTCCGATTTTCCTGGCTTTCTTTTTAGGATACCTTGGGTTTCAGGTAGGGTTTAAAAAGAAGGAAGAAATGATGGGGCTGTTCTCCCGATCTGCAAAGGTCAGCAAGAAAAAAGGAGCAGCTGATGATGAACCTGAAATAGAAGATAAAAAGCTGAAAATTTTAGACACAAGTGTTATCATTGATGGAAGAATCGCAGATATTTGTCAAACTGGATTCTTAGAAGGTGTTATGGTCATTCCTCAATTTGTGCTCGAGGAATTACAGCATATTGCAGACTCTTCTGATGTATTAAAGAGAAATAGAGGCCGAAGAGGTCTTGATATTTTAAATCGTATTCAAAAAGAATTGGATATCAAAGTTGAAATTTACGAAGGTGACTTTGAAGACATTCAAGAGGTTGATAGCAAGCTTGTGAAGCTCGCTAAATTAACTTCAGGTGTTGTTGTGACAAATGATTTTAATTTAAATAAAGTATGCGAACTTCAAAAAGTAGCAGTGTTAAACATCAATGATTTAGCCAATGCGGTAAAACCGGTTGTACTGCCTGGGGAAGAAATGAAGGTACAGGTCATCAAAGATGGGAAAGAGCATAACCAAGGTGTTGCTTACTTAGATGACGGTACGATGATTGTGGTTGAAGAAGGGCGCAATTACATTGGAAAAGACATCGATGTGCTCGTCACAAGTGTGCTGCAGACTGCTGCTGGAAGAATGATTTTTGCGAAGCCAAAACTTCTGGAGAAGGCGCTCTAAAGGGAGAACGAACATGTATTATGAAGTAGTTATTCCGGCTGCGGGGCAGGGGAAACGAATGAAGGCCGGCCGCAATAAGCTTTTTATTGAGCTGAAAAGAATGCCGGTCATCATTCATACACTAAAGGTGTTTGACGCTCATTCACAATGCAAACGCATGATCCTAGCGATCAATGAAGAAGAGCGTCAAGACTTTGAAAGGCTACTCAAGGTACACGCTTTTCAAACGCCTGTTTCACTTGTCACTGGCGGTGAAGAACGTCAGCAAAGTGTATACGAAGGATTAAAGGCTGTGAAAGATGCGGACATCGTGCTCGTTCATGATGGGGCAAGGCCTTTTATTAAGCATACACAGATTGACTTGCTCGTTAAAGCAGCGATTGAAAAAGGCTCCGCAGTTGTAGCGGTACCAGTGAAAGACACAATCAAACGCGTTCAAGAAGGCAAAGTGGAACAAACCATTGAACGTCAGAGCTTGTGGGCAGTCCAGACCCCACAAGCTTTTCGTCATTCTATTTTAAAAGAGGCGCATGAATATGCGGAGCGGACAGGCTTCCTTGGAACAGACGACGCCAGCCTTGTTGAACAATTACATGGTGAGAATGTGTATATTGTCCAAGGAGACTATACCAATATTAAGCTGACAACACCGGATGATTTATTGGTTGCCAAGGCAATTATGGATGCGGAAAGAGGGTACTAGAACATGTTAAGAATAGGACAAGGCTTTGATGTACATCAATTAACAGAGGGAAGACCTCTCATTATCGGCGGGGTTACCATCCCCTATGAAAAGGGACTGCTTGGGCATTCAGATGCTGACGTACTGCTTCACACAGTGGCAGATGCCTGTCTAGGTGCGATTGCTGAAGGAGATATCGGCCGGCATTTCCCAGACACGGATCCTGAGTTTAAGGATGCAGATTCTTTTAAATTGCTGCAGCATGTGTGGGCACTTGTGAAAGAAAAAGGCTACACACTTGTGAATATTGACTGTACCATCATGGCGCAAAAGCCAAAAATGGCACCTTACATTCAACCAATGTGTGAGAAAATCGCAGAAGCGCTTGAGGCAGATGTCACACAGGTGAATGTCAAAGCAACAACGACAGAGAAACTTGGATTCACAGGAAGAGGCGAAGGAATTGCCTCACAGGCAACAGTGCTTCTTCAGAAAAAGTAAAATCCATTTTGATGAGAATGGGTTTTGATGATAAAATACGTTTATAAAAAATTGGTGTCAGACAACATGATGCAGATGAAAGGAAGTTAAACTCATGGGAAATGAAGTGCGTGTTCGTTATGCACCGAGTCCAACTGGTCATTTACATATTGGGAATGCTAGAACGGCTCTTTTCAACTATTTGTTCGCACGCAGTCAAGGCGGCAAATTTATTATTCGAATCGAGGATACGGATCAAAAGCGTAATGTAGAAGGCGGGGAAGAAAGCCAGCTTCGCCACCTGCAATGGCTCGGTATTGATTGGGATGAGAGCATTGATAAAGACGGCGGCTATGGTCCTTACAGACAATCAGAGCGTAATAATATTTACAAGAAATATTATGACGAGCTGTTAGAGAAGGACTTGGCGTATAAGTGCTATTGTACGGCTGAAGAGCTAGAGGAAGAGCGTGAAGTCCAAATCGCCCGCAGTGAAATGCCTCGATATTCTGGTAAATGCAGTCATTTATCAAAAGAAGAAGAGGACAAGCTGATTGCTGAAGGAAGAGAACCAAGTATCCGCTTCCGAGTGCCAAAAGGAGAAATCATCACATTTGACGACATGGTCAAAGGCGATATTTCATTTGAAACAGACGGCATCGGCGACTTTGTTATTGTAAAGAAAGATGGTACGCCAACTTATAACTTTGCAGTAGCCGTGGATGATCATTTGATGGAAATGACTCACGTTCTTCGCGGAGAGGATCATATTTCGAATACCCCTAAACAAATCATGATTTTTAATGCATTTGGCTGGGATGTTCCGCTATTCGGACATATGACGTTGATTGTGAACGAGAACCGCAAGAAATTAAGTAAACGTGATGAATCGATTATTCAATTCATCGAGCAATATAAGAATTTAGGCTATTTACCAGAAGCACTGTTTAACTTCATTGCATTACTTGGATGGTCTCCAGTAGGCGAAGACGAACTGTTTACAAAAGAGCAATTTATCGACATTTTCGATGTAAACCGACTTTCTAAGTCACCAGCTCTATTTGATATGCATAAACTGAAATGGGTGAATAACCAATACGTGAAAGCACTTGATCTTGATCAGGTTGTGGCACTAACACTTCCGCATCTTCAAAAGGCAGGCAAGGTAAGCGAGCAGCTGACAGAAGAAGAAAACACATGGGTTCGCAAGCTTATTTCTCTGTATCACGAACAATTAAGCTATGGAGCAGAAATTGTTGAGTTAACAGAGTTGTTCTTTAAGGAGAAAATTGAGTATAATCAAGAGGCGAAGGAAGTCCTAGCAGAGGAGCAAGTACCAGAAGTCATGGCATCCTTTGCTGGCCAGCTTGAACAGCTTGAATCTTTCACACCTGATGAAATCAAGGCTGCCATTAAAGCGGTACAAAAAGAAACAGGGCATAAAGGCAAGAAACTATTCATGCCAATTCGTGTGGCTGTCACAGGACAAACGCATGGCCCAGAACTTCCGCAAAGTATTGAATTACTAGGTAAAGAAACGGTATTAAACCGCATTAAACAAATATAAAGAAATCGTTGCGAGGGAGAAGTACAATGTACTCGACCATCACAGAAAGAGTCTCCACTGGCTGAGAGAGACTTATGGGCAGACGTTGGAAATGCACCCTCAAGACCCTTGAGGAACACGTAAGTTAGTATGCAAGGGCGGTACCCTCCGTTATGGGATTAAGTTGAGAAGGCTGCAACAGAAGCAGCTTTTTAAACAGAGTGGAACCGCGTTTTCAAAACGTCTCTGTCATATGGCAGAGGCGTTTTTTATTTGTCCAAAAAGAGAGCAAGTCTAAGAGAGATTGATGGGGAGAACGGGGGGAGCATGTGTTTTTCAAAATGCTGAAAGAAGATATTGATACTGTGTTTGATCAAGATCCTGCTGCTAGAAGCTATATTGAAGTAGTGCTAACCTATTCAGGGCTTCATGCGATTTGGGCTCATCGTATTGCGCACGCATTTTATAAGCGTAAGCTGTATTTTATTGCGCGAATCATTTCTCAGGTCAGCCGGTTTTTCACAGGGGTGGAGATTCATCCAGCGGCAACCATTGGCAGGCGGCTCTTCATTGATCACGGCATGGGCGTCGTGATCGGGGAAACATGTGAAATTGGAGACAACGTCACTGTTTTCCAAGGCGTGACATTAGGGGGAACAGGGAAAGAAAAGGGAAAGCGGCATCCGACCATTTTAGACGATGCCCTCATTGCGACAGGTGCCAAGGTGCTTGGTTCTATTACAGTTGGAAAAGGGTCCAAAATTGGTGCAGGGTCGGTTGTGTTAAAGGACGTCCCAGACCATTCCACTGTTGTAGGTATACCTGGGCGAGTGGTCGTTCAAAATGGAAAGAAAATCAATCGTGATCTCAATCATCAAGATTTGCCAGACCCAGTTTCCGATCGTTTTAAAGAATTGGAACGAGAAATGGAAAAGCTAAAAGGTGAGCTGGCTTCATTGAGCAGAAAGGAAGAACAATCATGACAATCAATATTTATAATACATTAACACGTAAGAAGGAAGAATTTGTTCCGCTTGAGCCAGGAAAGGTCAAGATGTATGTGTGCGGACCAACCGTTTATAACTACATTCATATAGGAAATGCCAGACCTGCTATTGTCTATGACACTGTACGTAAGTATTTAGAATACAGCGGTTACGATGTGAACTTTGTATCAAACTTTACAGATGTGGATGATAAACTTATCAAAGCAGCTAATGAACTTGGAGAAGATGTGCCGACAATTGCTGATCGCTTTATCCAAGCTTACTTCGAAGACGTTAGTGCACTAGGTTGCAAAAAAGCAGACCTTCACCCGCGAGTGACGGAAAACATGGATGATATCATTGCGTTTATTGCGACATTGATTGAAAAAGGCTACGCCTATGAAGCAGCTGGCGACGTGTATTACAGCACACGCTCATTTGAAGGCTATGGAAAGCTTTCTCACCAGTCGATTGATGAACTGAAAACAGGTGCTCGTATTCGTGTAGGTGAAAAGAAACGAGATGCATTGGACTTTGCGCTTTGGAAGGCAGCGAAGGATCAGGAAATCTCTTGGGATAGCCCGTGGGGCGAAGGGCGACCAGGCTGGCATATCGAATGCTCGGCCATGGTTAAAAAATATTTAGGTGATACGATCGATATTCATGCAGGCGGACAGGATTTAACATTCCCTCACCATGAGAATGAAATTGCCCAATCCGAAGCTTTGACAGGGAAGCCTTTTGCGAAGTATTGGATGCATAACGGGTATATTAATATTGATAATGAAAAAATGTCAAAATCACTTGGCAACTTTGTGCTGGTGCATGACATTGTGAAAGAACAAGATCCTGATGTGCTCCGCTTCTTTATGTTGTCGGTTCACTATCGCCACCCGATTAACTATTCAATGGATTTATTAGAAAGTACAAAGAGCGCGTTTAACCGACTCAAAACATCGTATGCCAATTTACATCATCGCCTTGAGAGCAGCACGAATATCACGGAAGACAATGCTGACTGGCTGGAGAAGATTGAAGAGCAGCGTGCGACATTTATTTCTGAAATGAATGATGACTTCAATACGGCAAATGCGATCTCTGTATTATTCGAATTAGCCAAACAAGCGAATTACTATATGGAAAACGATCATACTTCGGAGGAAGTCATCAAGGCATTTATCGGCTTGTTCCAAGAAATTACGTCTGTTCTTGGTTTCTCATTAGAAGAAAAACACACGCTTGACGAAGAGGTAGAAGCGTTAATTGAAAAACGCAATGAAGCTAGAAGAAATCGTGACTTCGCCCTATCTGACCAAATTCGTGATCAATTAAAGAACATGAATATTGTGTTGGAGGACACTCCTCAAGGTACTCGCTGGAAAAGAGGAGAATAGGTCATGTTGAATTTTGAAAAGCTGAAAGATGGTAAACAGCTGAACGGACTTGCGCTAGCTTATATGGGTGATGCCATTTTTGAAGTATATGTGAGGCATCACCTCCTCCAAACGGGGGCGACAAAACCAAATGAACTGCACAAACGAGCAAGCAAAATTGTTTCAGCTAAATCTCAGGCTGCTATTTTATTTACGCTTCAACAGCAAGGCTTTTTCACTGAAGCAGAAGAAGCGGTGCTGAAAAGAGGAAGAAATGCAAAATCAGGCACAGTACCTAAAAACACAGATGTTCAAACGTATCGTTATAGTACAGCGTTTGAAGCGCTCATGGGTTATTTATTTATTGAAAAGCAGGACGAACGCTTAGAAGAGCTGATTAGTCAGGCGATTGAAATCGGAACGTCAGGGAGGAAGACAAATGAGTCAGCAACATGATTATGTGATTGGGAAAAATGCAGTGATTGAGACACTGAAGTCAGATCGGGAGTTATACAAGCTCTGGATGGCAGAAAACACTGTAAAAGGACAAGCCCAGCAGGTCATTGAACTCGCTAAAAAGCAAAACATCACCATTCAGTATGTTCCGAGGAAAAAGCTTGATCAAATGGTAACAGGTCAGCACCAGGGAATCGTTGCACAAGTAGCAGCATATGAATATGCAGAATTGGACGATCTGTATCAAATCGCCGAAAAGCGGAATGAACAGCCATTTTTTCTTATTTTAGATGAAATTGAAGACCCTCATAATTTAGGATCTATTATGCGTACAGCAGATGCTGTAGGTGCACACGGGATTGTCATTCCGAAAAGAAGAGCGGTCGGCTTAACGACAACCGTTGCCAAAGCATCCACTGGGGCAATTGAACATATTCCAGTTGCCAAAGTCACCAATCTTTCAAGAGCTCTTGATGAGATGAAAGAAAGAGGAATCTGGGTCGCAGGAACAGATGCGTCTGCTAAACAGGATTACAGACAATTTGATGGCACAATGCCACTGGCTCTTGTAATCGGCAGTGAAGGTAAAGGAATCGGCCGATTGATCAAGGAAAAATGCGATTTTCTGATTAAACTGCCTATGGCAGGAAAGGTCACTTCGTTAAACGCATCAGTTGCCGCTAGTCTATTGATGTATGAAGTGTATCGAAAACGTTATCCGTTAGGAGAATAAAGATGGACATCCTCTTAGTCGATGGATACAACATGATAGGTGCATGGCCTCAGTTGCAGCACTTAAAGGAAAACAGCTTTGAAGAAGCCAGAGACGTGCTGATTCAACATCTAGCAGAATATCAAGCATATACAGGGTATCGAGTCATCGTCGTATTCGATGCCCATATGGTCAAAGGAATTGAAAAAAAGCGGACCAATCACCGGGTAGAGGTCATCTTTACGAGGGAAAATGAAACGGCTGATGAGCGGATTGAAAAGCTGGCGCAGGATTTGAATAATATTCGGACGCAAATTCATGTGGCGACCTCGGATTTTACGGAACAATGGGCTATTTTTGGGCAAGGAGCTCTTCGGAAATCGGCTCGAGAGCTTTTAAGAGAGATTGAAGTGATCGAACGAAAGATTGAAATGAGGGTCAAAAAGATTACTTCTGATAAACCAGCATCCAAGATTGAATTGTCAGAAGATGTATTGAAAACGTTTGAAAAATGGCGGCGTGGGAATCTGGAATAGCTTGACGATATTTCAACCATTAATGTATAATATTTCTATCTAGGTGCGGTCGGGGGGATCGAAGTGAATCTAAACAACAGCAAGGGTAAGTCCATCAGAGAGCAATTTTGCGAGTTGGAAGATGAACAAGTCATTGAAAGGGTTCATGTCGGAGATAGTGATGCGCTAGATTATTTAATAACAAAATACCGCAATTTTGTACGTGCGAAAGCAAGATCTTATTTCTTGATTGGAGCGGATCGAGAGGACATTGTCCAAGAGGGAATGATCGGACTTTATAAGTCTATCCGCGATTTCAGAGAGGACAAGCTTACTTCATTTAAGGCTTTTGCAGAATTATGTATTACCCGCCAAATTATCACCGCAATTAAAACAGCTACTCGCCAAAAACATATCCCGTTAAATTCCTATGTATCATTAGACAAACCGATTTACGATGAAGAATCAGACAGAACATTATTGGATGTCATTTCCGGTGCTAAAGCTCTTAACCCAGAAGATTTAATCATTAGCAAAGAAGAATTTGATGATATCGAAATGAAGATGGGTGAACTGCTAAGCGAGCTGGAAAGAAAGGTACTTGTGCTTTATCTTGATGGCAGATCCTATCAAGAGATTTCTGAAGATTTAAACCGTCATGTGAAATCAATTGATAACGCACTCCAAAGAGTAAAGAGAAAATTAGAGAAATATTTAGAGCTTCGCGAGATTAGTCTCTAATCAAACCTATATTGACAGCTTTTTCGACACTGTGATAAGGTACTAAGGAAATGATGTCGAGAAAATAGGTGTAAATATGAGGAAAAAGATTACTCTAGCCTGTAAAGACTGCGGAAGCCGCAATTATACGACAATGAAAAGTGTTGCTTCAGCAGCTGAAAGATTAGAAGTTAAGAAATATTGCAAGACTTGTAATTCACATAAAACACATTTAGAAACGAAGTAAGATTTGCGTTCTTTAATCTGTGGAGGTCTTTTACATGCGTATTATCAGTTTCTTAAAAAGTGTCGGAAAAGAAATGAAAAAGGTCAGCTGGCCAAAGAAAAACGAAATGGTCCGCTACACAATCACTGTTATTTTAACAGTCGTATTCTTTGCAATCTTTTTCTCTTTTCTTGATATAGGAATCTCACAATTAATCGAATTAATTCATTAATACTTGAATAATGGTCTGCTGAACGTGCTATAATAGATCATAATATGACTTGCCAAAAAACCCGTTTTACGGGTTTTTTCAATTGCTTGAAAATATTTACCGGTACTCGATATTCGTCAAATAGACATTATGAAATGTGGGGAGGGAAGGACTAAATAGTCCTGATCTAAAATGGAAAAGAATTGGTATGTTGTGCATACGTACTCTGGCTATGAAAACAAAGTAAAAGCGAACTTGGAAAAGCGTGTTGAATCAATGGGCATGCAGGATAAAATCTTCCGCGTAGTCGTACCAGAGGAAGAAGAAACAGATATTAAAAATGGTAAGAAAAAAGTCGTTAAGAAGAAAGTATTCCCTGGCTATGTCCTAGTGGAAATTGTGATGACTGACGACTCTTGGTATGTCGTTCGTAATACACCGGGTGTCACTGGATTCGTTGGATCAGCTGGATCAGGCTCAAAGCCGACTGCGCTGCTGCCAGGCGAAGCTGAAACCATTCTGAAGAGAATGGGTCTAGAAGAACGCAAAACAGAAATCGACTTTGAATTGAAAGAAACAGTGAAGGTGATCGACGGACCATTTGCTAACTTCACTGGCTCAATTGAAGAGATTGATTACGATAAAAGCAAAGTCAAAGTATTCGTTAATATGTTTGGTAGAGAAACACCTGTGGAACTTGAGTTCACGCAGATCGATAAATTGTAATTCAAAAGAGCTTGAAATGAGTGTATAGAAGTGGTAATATAGCAAAGGTACGTCTTGAGTTCGCTCAAGATCGCTAGCTAGTTATTTCGTCATTCATATAAAGAATGAAGTTGTTGAGTGGGAGGGGGATTCCCCTATTACCACATCACGGACTTTAAGGAGGTGTGTCTCGTGGCTAAAAAAGTAGTTAAAGTTGTTAAATTGCAAATTCCTGCTGGAAAAGCTAACCCAGCTCCACCAGTTGGACCTGCACTAGGTCAAGCCGGTGTTAATATCATGGGATTCTGTAAGGAGTTTAACGCTCGTACAGCTGACCAAGCTGGTCTTATCATTCCTGTTGAAATTTCGGTTTTTGAAGACCGTTCATTTACATTTATTACTAAAACTCCACCTGCTGCAGTTTTACTTAAAAAAGCAGCTGGTATTGAGTCTGGTTCTGGTGAACCTAACCGTAATAAAGTGGCAACTGTTAAGCGTGATAAAGTACGCGAAATCGCGGAAACAAAAATGCCTGACTTAAACGCTGCTAGCGTTGAATCAGCTATGCGTATGGTTGAAGGTACTGCACGCAGTATGGGTATTGTCATCGAAGATTAATTTTTTGTCTTGTTGGGTTGCGAGTTTGGTTTTGACAAGTTCGCAACCCTTATTCGTGGGAGGTTATTCCGCTAAAACCACATAAGGAGGATTTTTATAATGGCTAAAAAAGGTAAAAAGTATGTAGAAGCTGCTAAGCTGATCGAACGTACTAAAGCGTATGATGTAGCTGAAGCTGTTTCTCTTACAAAAAAAGCAAATACAGCGAAATTTGATGCGACTGTAGAAGTTGCTTTTCGTTTGGGCGTAGACCCTCGTAAAAACGATCAACAAATCCGCGGTGCAGTTGTACTTCCTAACGGAACTGGTAAAACTCAACGTGTTCTTGTGTTCGCTAAAGGCGAAAAAGCAAAAGAAGCAGAAGCTGCTGGAGCAGACTACGTTGGAGATTCTGATTACATCACTAAAATCCAACAAGGCTGGTTCGATTTCGATGTAATCGTTGCGACACCTGACATGATGGGTGAAGTTGGTAAGATCGGTCGTGTACTTGGACCAAAAGGTCTTATGCCAAACCCTAAAACAGGAACTGTTACATTCGAAGTAGAAAAAGCAATCAATGAAATCAAAGCTGGTAAAGTAGAATACCGCGTTGATAAAGCTGGTAACATCCACGCGCCAATCGGAAAGGTTTCTTTCGAGGACGAAAAGCTTGTTGAGAACTTTGCAACAATCTATGACACAATCCTTAAAGCAAAACCTGCAGCGGCTAAAGGTGTATACGTGAAAAACGTTTCTGTTACATCTACTATGGGCCCTGGCGTGAAAGTGGATCCATCTTCTTTCTCTGCAAAATAATTCTTGACTTATCACAAACATTTTGATAATATCAAAATGTTGTAAAATAGAATAATGTCCATTTATACCGTAGACAGCAGGGGCCTTATGGCTTAATTAACCCGCCGAGGTGTATATGTCACAGTCTTACGTTAACGTATGCTTGTATATACAGCCTCCATGTCTTGATGGAGGCTTTTTATATGGAGAACCGTTCGTTAGGAACGTGATGGCCTAATCGGTATAAGTGTTACACAATGAATGTACAGGAGGTGTAACCATGAGCAATGCAATCGATACTAAAAAAGTTGTCGTTGATGAAATCACTTCTAAATTTAAAGACAGTATGTCTACTGTAATTGTAGATTATCGCGGTCTTTCAGTTTCTGAAGTGACTGAACTTCGTAAACAGCTTCGTGAAGCTGGCGTAGAATTCAAAGTTTACAAAAACACTTTGACTCGCCGTGCAGTTGAACAAGTTGAATTAACGGGTTTAAACGATTTCTTAACAGGTCCAAACGCTATCGCATTCAGTAACGAAGATGTTATCGCACCTGCGAAAATCATCAACGAATTTGCGAAAAGCCACGAAGCTTTAGAAATCAAAGCTGGTGTCATCGAAGGAAACGTAGCGACTGTAGAAGAAGTGAAGGCTCTTGCGGAACTTCCGTCTCGCGAAGGCTTACTATCTATGTTGCTTAGCGTTCTTCAAGCTCCAGTTCGTAACCTTGCTCTTGCTACTAAAGCAGTTGCAGATCAAAAAGAAGAACAAGGCGCTTAATGCGTACTTGACGTAAAAAACTTAAAATGGAGGAATTACAAATGGCTTTAAATATCGAAGAAATCATTGCTTCAGTTAAAGAAGCAACTGTACTTGAGTTAAACGACTTAGTAAAAGCAATCGAAGAAGAATTTGGCGTAACTGCTGCTGCTCCTGTAGCTGTAGCTGCTGGTGGCGGTGCTGCTGCTGAAGAAAAAACTGATTTTGATCTAGTACTTGCTGGTGCTGGAGACCAAAAAATCAAAGTTATCAAAGTGGTTCGTGAAATCACTGGTCTTGGCTTGAAAGAAGCTAAAGAACTTGTTGACAACACTCCAAAACCACTTAAAGAAGGTATTGCTAAAGAAGAAGCTGAAGAACTTAAAGCTAAGCTTGAAGAAGTTGGCGCTTCTGTAGAAGTTAAGTAATCTTAGCCTAATCTTTTGGGAAAGCTCGCTTTTACTGGCGGGCTTTTTCTTTTCTCATCTCCTGAAACGATTGAATCCAGAGGAGGTCCATTCACCATGAGTGACCACTATTATACGGAAAAGCCATCAGTGAAAAGCAATAAACAGACATGGGACTTCACCTTGAGAAACCGTACCTTTACTTTTACAAGTGACAGTGGAGTGTTTTCTAAGAAAGAAGTCGACTTTGGTTCAAGGCTTTTAATCGAAGCTTTCGAAGAACCTGACTTGGATGGCGATGTCTTAGATGTCGGTTGCGGTTATGGACCGATCGGCTTATCGTTAGCAAACGAAATGACTAGCCGTACCATTCATATGATTGATGTGAACGAAAGAGCAGTCGAACTTTCAAAAGAAAACGCTAAACATAATCGCATTGATAATGTTCGCATCTATCAAAGTGATTTGTTCTCGAATGTTCATTCATCAGCTGCTTTTGCCTCTATACTGACCAATCCCCCAATACGGGCAGGGAAGAAAGTTGTACATGCGATCTTTGAAAAAAGTGCTGATCATATATTGCCGGAAGGTGAGTTGTGGGTGGTTATTCAGAAAAAGCAAGGTGGACCATCTGCGATTGAGAAATTAGAGCAGCTCTTTGGAGAAGTTGAGGTCGTGTTGAAAAAAAAGGGCTACTATATTATCAAAGCTAAAAAAGTTTGACGCAGTTTCCTAGCTGTGTTAACATTATAAAATGCCAATGTGTATATTTTGCTTGATAGGCTTAAAAAACAACTATTTTGTATAAATTATGCATACTTGGGAAAACTAATAAAATCGGTATTTGTTTTTGGATGTGGTTTTCTTATTTTAGAAACCCTTTTTTCTTTTGTCTTGTAAAAGTATTTCTTTACTGACATTTGAAAGACAGAAATACTTTTTACACATATAATACGCATGATTTGAGGGGTGAATCAGTTGACAGGTCAACTAGTTCAGTATGGACGACACCGCCAGCGCAGAAGCTACGCACGCATAAGCGAAGTGTTAGAATTACCAAATCTCATTGAAATTCAAACCTCTTCTTATCAGTGGTTTCTTGATGAGGGTCTTAGAGAGATGTTTCAAGATATATCCCCAATTGAGGATTTTACTGGTAACCTTTCTCTTGAATTCATTGATTACAGCCTAGGGGATCCTAAGTATCCTGTAGCAGAATCAAAAGAACGTGATGTAACTTACTCTGCTCCACTAAGAGTAAAAGTTCGTTTAATTAACAAAGAAACTGGAGAAGTAAAAGACCAAGATGTGTTCATGGGTGATTTCCCAATCATGACAGACACAGGTACTTTTATCATTAATGGTGCGGAACGTGTAATCGTTTCTCAGTTAGTACGATCTCCAAGTGTATATTTCAGTGGTAAAGTAGACAAAAACGGTAAAAAAGGTTTTACTGCGACTGTCATTCCAAACCGTGGCGCATGGTTAGAATACGAAACTGATGCGAAGGATGTAGTCTATGTACGCATCGATCGCACACGTAAGTTGCCGGTTACGGTTCTTTTGCGTGCTCTCGGCTTCAGCTCTGATCAAGAGATTCTTGACCTCATTGGCGAGAACGAATATTTACGCAACACGTTGGAAAAAGACAATACAGAGAATGCAGATAAAGCACTTCTCGAAATCTACGAGCGCCTCCGTCCTGGAGAGCCGCCAACAGTTGAAAATGCGAAAAGCTTGCTAGACTCCCGCTTCTTCGATCCGAAGAGATATGACCTAGCAAATGTTGGACGCTACAAGATTAATAAGAAGCTTCATATTAAAAATAGACTGTTCAATCAAAAATTGGCTGAAACGTTAGTTGATCCTGAAACAGGTGAAATTCTAGCAGAAAAAGGTCAAATTTTAGACAGAAGAGTTCTTGATAAAGTTCTTCCATACTTAGAAAACGGCATCGGATTTAGAAAGCTTTATCCAAATGGTGGCGTAGTAGAAGATGAAGTAGAACTTCAATCTATTAAGATTTATGCACCGACTGATCAAGAAGGCGAGCAAGTGATCAACGTAATTGGGAATGCATATGTAGAGGAAGCTGTGAAAAATATCACGCCTTCTGACATCATTGCATCGATCAGTTACTTCTTCAACCTTCTTCATGGTGTAGGTGACACAGATGATATCGACCACCTTGGTAACCGTCGTCTGCGTTCTGTAGGTGAACTTCTGCAAAACCAATTCCGTATTGGTTTAAGCAGAATGGAGCGTGTTGTTCGTGAAAGAATGTCGATCCAAGACACAAACACGATCACGCCTCAGCAGCTGATCAACATTCGTCCTGTGATCGCTTCTATCAAAGAGTTCTTTGGTAGCTCTCAGCTTTCTCAGTTCATGGATCAAACAAACCCACTTGCTGAATTGACGCACAAACGTCGTCTGTCAGCGCTTGGACCGGGTGGTTTGACACGTGAGCGTGCAGGAATGGAAGTTCGTGACGTTCACTACTCTCACTATGGGCGTATGTGTCCGATTGAAACACCAGAGGGTCCAAACATTGGTTTGATCAACTCTCTATCTTCATTTGCAAAAGTGAATCGCTTTGGATTTATCGAAACACCTTACCGCCGGGTTGACCCTGAAACTGGTAAAGTGACACCGAGAATCGATTACTTAACTGCTGATGAAGAGGATAACTACGTAGTAGCACAAGCGAACGCTATATTAGGTGAAGATGGTTCGTTTATCGATGATAATATCATTGCTCGTTTCAGAGGGGAAAACACAGTTGTTCCTCGAAACCGCGTTGACTACATGGACGTTTCACCAAAGCAGGTTGTTTCTGCAGCGACAGCATGTATCCCATTCTTAGAAAACGATGACTCTAACCGTGCTCTAATGGGAGCGAACATGCAACGTCAGGCTGTGCCTTTGATGCAGCCAGAATCACCGATTGTTGGTACAGGTATGGAGTACGTATCAGGTAAAGACTCTGGTGCTGCTGTTATCTGTCGCTACCCAGGTGTTGTAGAACGTGTAGAAGCAAAAAATATTTGGATTCGCCGCTATGAAGACGTTGACGGGCAACAAGTCAAAGGAAACCTAGACAAATACAGCTTGCTGAAATTTGTCCGCTCTAACCAAGGGACTTGCTACAACCAGCGTCCTATCGTAAGTGTTGGAGATGAAGTCGTAAAAGGAGAAATCCTTGCAGACGGTCCTTCTATGGAAAAAGGTGAATTGGCTCTAGGTCGTAACGTGATGGTCGGATTCATGACTTGGGACGGTTACAACTACGAGGATGCGATCATCATGAGTGAACGCCTTGTAAAAGATGACGTCTACACGTCTATTCATATTGAAGAATACGAATCAGAAGCTCGTGATACAAAGCTTGGACCAGAAGAAATCACTCGTGATATTCCAAACGTTGGGGAAGATGCTTTACGCAACCTTGACGAACGTGGAATCATCCGTATTGGTGCAGAAGTAAAAGACGGAGACCTTCTTGTAGGGAAAGTAACGCCTAAAGGTGTAACAGAACTAACAGCTGAAGAACGTCTATTACATGCCATCTTCGGTGAAAAAGCTCGTGAAGTGCGTGATACGTCTCTACGTGTTCCACACGGCGGGGGCGGAATTATCCACGATGTAAAAGTCTTTAACCGTGAAGATGGAGATGAATTACCTCCAGGTGTAAACCAGTTAGTCCGCGTATACATCGTTCAGAAGCGTAAAATTTCTGAAGGTGACAAAATGGCCGGACGACATGGTAACAAAGGGGTTATCTCTAAAATCCTTCCAGAAGAAGATATGCCGTATCTTCCAGACGGAACACCGATTGACATCATGTTAAACCCTCTAGGGGTACCATCTCGTATGAACATCGGTCAGGTACTTGAGCTTCATATGGGTATGGCTGCACGTTACCTTGGCATCCACATTGCGTCACCAGTATTTGATGGTGCGCGTGAGGAAGATGTTTGGGAAACGCTTGAAGAAGCAGGTATGTCACGTGATGCGAAAACAGTCCTTTATGACGGTCGAACTGGTGAACCATTCGACAACCGTGTATCTGTCGGAATCATGTACATGATCAAACTGGCTCACATGGTTGACGATAAACTTCACGCTCGTTCAACTGGACCATACTCACTTGTTACGCAGCAGCCACTTGGCGGTAAAGCACAGTTTGGTGGTCAGCGTTTCGGAGAGATGGAAGTATGGGCACTTGAAGCTTACGGTGCTGCATATACACTTCAAGAGATCTTAACAGTGAAATCGGATGACGTTGTGGGTCGTGTGAAAACATACGAAGCCATCGTCAAAGGGGATAACGTACCTGAACCAGGCGTCCCTGAATCATTCAAAGTGTTAATTAAAGAACTTCAAAGTTTAGGTATGGATGTCAAAATCCTATCTGGCGATGAAGAAGAGATAGAAATGAGAGATTTAGAAGACGATGAGGAAACGAAGAAAGCAGACGGATTAGCGTTATCTAATGACGAAGATGCTGCAGACCTCGCACCTGTCGATCTTGAACGTGACGCAGTCACAAAAGAATAGAAGAAACGATTAGAGCAAGTGACTAGGGTATAACCCGAAGATTAAAAGGGAGGTAGGCCCCTTGCTAGATGTGAACAATTTTGAGTATATGAACATCGGTCTCGCATCACCTGATAAAATCCGTTCTTGGTCTTTTGGTGAAGTGAAAAAGCCTGAAACGATTAACTATCGTACACTGAAACCTGAAAAAGATGGTCTCTTTTGTGAACGTATCTTCGGACCGCAAAAAGACTGGGAATGTCATTGTGGGAAGTATAAGCGCGTTCGTTATAAGGGTGTTGTATGTGACCGTTGTGGTGTAGAAGTAACACGGGCAAAAGTCCGTCGTGAGAGAATGGGGCATATCGAACTGGCTGCCCCAGTTTCCCACATTTGGTATTTCAAAGGTATCCCAAGCCGTATGGGTCTTGTTCTTGATATGTCACCACGTGCGTTAGAAGAAGTGATCTACTTCGCTTCTTACGTCGTGACAGATCCGGGCAACACACCGCTTGAGAAGAAACAACTTCTTTCTGAGAAAGAATTCCGTGCTTATTTAGATAAATACGGTAATACATTCCAAGCAGCTATGGGTGCAGAAGCAATCAACAAACTTCTTCAAGATATCGATCTTGTAAAAGAAGTAGATGCACTGAAAGAAGAGCTAAAAACTGCTCAAGGACAGCGTCGTACTCGTGCGATTAAACGCCTTGAAGTGTTAGAAGCCTTCCGTAACTCAGGAAACAAACCATCTTGGATGATTCTTGATGTACTTCCGGTTATTCCGCCAGAATTACGTCCAATGGTTCAGCTTGATGGTGGACGTTTTGCTACTTCTGACTTGAACGACCTTTATCGTCGTGTCATCAACCGTAACAATCGTCTGAAACGTTTATTAGATCTTGGCGCGCCAAGCATCATCGTTCAGAACGAGAAGCGTATGCTTCAAGAAGCTGTCGATGCCTTGATTGATAATGGACGTAGAGGCCGACCAGTAACTGGACCAGGAAATAGACCATTGAAATCTCTTTCTCACATGCTGAAAGGGAAACAAGGACGTTTCCGTCAAAACTTGCTTGGTAAACGTGTTGACTATTCTGGACGTTCCGTTATCGTCGTAGGACCACATTTGAAAATGTATCAATGTGGCCTTCCGAAAGAAATGGCTCTTGAATTATTCAAACCATTCGTGATGAAGGAGCTTGTTGAAAAAGGATTAGCTCACAACATCAAGAGTGCGAAGCGTAAAATTGAGCGCGTGCAGCCAGAAGTATGGGATGTTTTAGAATCAGTTATTCGTGAGCATCCAGTGTTACTAAACCGTGCACCGACTCTTCACAGACTTGGTATTCAAGCGTTTGAACCTACACTTGTGGAAGGACGCGCAATTCGTCTGCATCCACTTGTATGTACAGCCTACAACGCTGACTTTGACGGTGACCAAATGGCGGTTCACGTACCATTATCTGCTGAAGCTCAAGCTGAAGCTCGTATCTTAATGCTTGCTGCTCAAAACATTTTGAACCCGAAAGATGGAAAACCTGTTGTTACGCCATCTCAGGATATGGTGCTTGGTAACTACTACCTTACACTTGAGCGCAAAGGTGCTATCGGAGAAGGTATGGTCTTCAAAGATACTGACGAAGCCCTTCTAGCTTATCAAAATGGTTATGTGCATCTTCATACACGTGTAGCTGTTGCAGCTAGCTCGTTGAAAAATGTCACATTCACTGATGAACAGCGTTCTAAATTGTTGATTACAACAGTTGGAAAACTGATCTTTAACGAAATCTTACCGGAATCATTCCCATATATGAATGAGCCGACAAAGAGCAATATTGAAGAAAAAACGCCTGATCGTTTCTTCCTTGAAAAAGGTGAGGACATAAAAGCTGCAATCGAGAAACAAGAAATCAATGCGCCGTTCAAAAAAGGTATTTTAGGTAAAATCATTGCGGAAATCTTTAAAAGATTCCATATCACTGAGACATCTAAAATGCTTGATCGCATGAAAAATCTTGGTTTCAGATACTCTACTAAAGCCGGTATTACGGTTGGTGTGTCTGATATCGTCGTACTAGATGATAAGCAGAAGATCCTTGAAGAAGCACAAGCAAAAGTAGATAACGTCATGAAGCAATTCAGACGTGGTTTGATTACCGAAGAAGAGCGTTATGAGAGAGTTATTTCAATCTGGAGTTCTTCTAAAGATGTCATCCAAGGCAAACTGATGAAGTCCCTTGATGAAGTCAACCCAATCTACATGATGAGTGACTCTGGAGCGCGTGGTAACGCATCTAACTTCACTCAGCTGGCTGGTATGCGTGGTCTGATGGCCAACCCGGCTGGACGTATCATTGAACTTCCGATTAAATCTAGTTTCCGCGAAGGTTTAACCGTATTGGAATACTTTATTTCCACTCACGGAGCGCGTAAAGGTCTTGCCGATACAGCCCTTAAAACAGCTGACTCAGGTTACCTCACGCGTCGTCTCGTTGACGTTGCACAGGATGTTATCATTCGTGAAACAGATTGCGGTACAGACCGTGGAATCTTGGCGAAGTCCATTAAAGAAGGAAATGAAATTATTGAGAAACTTGAAGAACGTCTTATCGGACGTTTTGCAAGAAAACCAATTGTTCATCCTGAAACGGGCGAAGTCATTGTGGGCGAAAACGAACTAATTGATGAAGATAAAGCACTTGAAGTAGTTGAAGCAGGAATTGAGGAAGTATGGATCCGTTCTGCATTTACATGTAACACGCCTCATGGTGTATGTAAACGATGCTACGGCCGTAACCTTGCAACTGGTACTGACGTTGAAGTCGGTGAGGCAGTTGGAATCATCGCTGCACAATCAATCGGTGAGCCAGGAACACAGCTTACAATGCGTACGTTCCACACCGGTGGGGTAGCAGGAGACGATATCACACAAGGTTTACCTCGTATCCAAGAACTATTTGAAGCGCGTAATCCGAAAGGGCAAGCGACCATCTCTGAAATTGATGGTGTCGTTGCTGAAATTAACGATGTTCGTGACAAGCAGCAGGAAATTGTGGTTCAAGGCGAAGTTGAAACTCGTTCTTACACAGCTCCTTACAATGCACGTCTGAAAGTTGTTGAAGGTGACAAAGTCACTCGTGGTCAAGTACTGACAGAAGGTTCAATCGATCCGAAAGAACTTCTTAAAGTGACTGATATGACAGCTGTTCAAGAATATCTGCTTCATGAAGTACAAAAAGTATACCGTATGCAAGGGGTAGAAATCGGTGATAAGCACGTAGAGGTAATGGTTCGCCAAATGCTTCGTAAAGTGCGTGTTGCTGATGCAGGGGATACAGACGTATTACCAGGCACACTCCTTGATGTACATCAGTTCACTGAAGCGAACAAAAAAGTACTATTCGAAGGCAAACGTCCTGCAACAGGCCGTCCAGTTCTTCTTGGTATTACAAAAGCTTCGCTTGAAACAGACTCATTCTTGTCTGCAGCATCCTTCCAAGAAACGACTCGTGTCCTAACAGATGCGGCGATCAAAGGAAAACGTGATGAACTGCTTGGCTTGAAAGAGAATGTAATCATCGGTAAACTTGTTCCTGCTGGAACGGGAATGCCAAACTACCGTAAAGTTAAGCCGGTTTCGCAAGTACAGCCGTCTGACGACATGGTTCCTGTAGAGTAATCTCCTCGTGAGATTTCTATAAAAATCATCAAAAATGGTGAAGGATGTCAAGATAATCTGTCAAACGATATTGACATCCTTCTTCCATGATGATAATATAACCAAGGTGCTCAAAATAAAACCTGTTGCTTTGGAGGATATTCGATGTCTTATGATAAAGTATCACAGGCCCAATCCATTATTATTGGTACGAAGCAAACAGTAAAAGCTCTGAAACGAGATTCAGTAAAGGAAGTCGTCGTAGCGAAAGATGCTGATCCTGCTTTAACAGCTAGTGTAATGAAACTAGCGCAAGAGAAGGGTGTAGACATTTTAGTGGTAGATTCCATGAAAAAGCTCGGCAAAGCCTGCGGAATTGAAGTTGGGGCAGCAGCTGTTGCCATTATGTTATAGCGTACTTGATTTGTTTTTGCATGTTTAAAATGCAAAAGCATTGTTTTTTGCCTTTTGATGAACCACCTGGGTATGTGGGTTATAAAAAAAGCTATGAAGGGAGGAATAACAACATGCCTACAATTAATCAGCTAATACGCAAAGGACGCGTGAGTAAAGTTGAAAACTCAAAGTCTCCTGCACTTAACAAAGGTTACAACAGTTTCAAAAAAGAGCACACTAACGTAACATCTCCACAGAAACGCGGGGTTTGTACTCGTGTCGGTACAATGACACCGAAAAAACCAAACTCAGCACTACGTAAATATGCTCGTGTACGTTTGTCAAACCTGATTGAAGTAACAGCTTACATTCCTGGTATCGGACATAATCTACAAGAGCACAGTGTAGTACTTATCCGTGGCGGACGTGTAAAAGACTTACCGGGTGTACGTTACCACATCGTTCGTGGTGCGCTTGATACTGCCGGAGTTGACGGTCGTATGCAAGGACGTTCTAAATACGGAACAAAACGCCCTAAACAAAGCAAATAATACAAACATAACATAAGGGTTTTTAGAAGTTGATATCAGATCAGTGGAGTCAGCCAGCTGACAATGATACTGAGATGAAAGACAGATAGAAATCCTTTTAAAAGAGAAGGGAGGCTATTCAGATGCCACGTAAAGGTCCTGTAGCAAAAAGAGACGTTTTGCCAGATCCAATTTACAATTCTAAACTTGTATCTCGTTTGATCAACAAAATGATGATCGACGGTAAAAGAGGAAAGTCACAAACAATCCTCTACAAGTCATTTGATATCATCAAAGAACGTACTGGTAATGAAGCGATGGAGGTTTTCGAACAAGCCTTGAAAAACATCATGCCAGTTCTTGAAGTTAAAGCACGTCGTGTAGGTGGAGCTAACTACCAAGTTCCTGTAGAAGTTCGCCCAGACCGTCGTACTACTTTAGGTCTTCGCTGGTTAGTAAACTACGCTCGTCTTCGTGGAGAAAAAACGATGGAAGAGCGTCTTGCTAACGAAATCCTTGACGCAGCTAACAACACTGGTGCTGCTGTTAAGAAACGTGAAGATACACACAAAATGGCAGAAGCGAACAAAGCATTCGCTCACTACCGCTGGTAGGATTTATACCAAACTAAAAAAACTATTCCCTAATAAGGAAGGAGAAATTACCCAATGGCAAGAGAGTTCTCCTTAGACAAAACTCGTAATATTGGTATCATGGCTCACATCGATGCCGGTAAAACGACAACGACTGAGCGTATCTTGTACTACACTGGTCGTATCCATAAAATTGGTGAAACTCACGAAGGAGCTTCACAAATGGACTGGATGGAGCAGGAGCAAGAACGTGGTATTACAATCACTTCTGCTGCTACTACAGCACAATGGAAAGGTTACCGTGTAAACATCATCGATACACCAGGACACGTAGACTTCACTGTTGAAGTTGAACGTTCTTTACGTGTACTAGATGGTGCGGTTGCTGTTCTTGATGCACAATCAGGTGTAGAACCACAAACTGAAACAGTTTGGCGCCAAGCAACAACTTACGGAGTACCTCGTATCGTATTCGTTAACAAAATGGATAAAACCGGTGCGGACTTCCTTTACTCTGTAAGCACATTAAGAGATCGTCTTCAAGCGAACGCTCATGCAATTCAATTGCCGATCGGCGCTGAAGATCAATTCGAAGGAATCATCGATCTTGTAGATAACGTAGCATACTTCTACGAAGATGACCTTGGAACTCGCTCTGATGCAAAAGAAATCCCTGCTGAGTATAAAGACAAAGCTGAAGAGCTTCGCAACAGCCTCATTGAAGCTGTCGCTGAGCTTGATGAAGAGCTTATGGAAAAATACCTTGAGGGTGAAGAAATCACAATTCCTGAATTGAAAGCTGCAATCCGTAAAGGAACGTTGAATGTTGAATTCTACCCTGTTCTTGTTGGATCTGCTTTCAAAAACAAAGGTGTTCAGCTTGTACTTGACGCTGTGCTTGACTACCTTCCTGCACCAACTGATGTTGCTGCAATCAAAGGTATCCTGCCAGATTCAAATGAAGAGGTTGTTCGTGAGTCTACTGATGACGCACCATTTGCAGCTCTTGCATTTAAAGTTATGACTGACCCTTATGTTGGGAAACTAACTTTCTTCCGCGTATACTCTGGAACACTTGATTCTGGTTCATACGTGAAGAACTCTTCTAAGAACAAGCGTGAACGTGTTGGGCGTATCCTTCAAATGCACGCAAACAGCCGTGAAGAAATCTCTACTGTATACGCAGGGGATATCGCAGCAGCTGTAGGTCTTAAAGATACATCTACTGGTGACACTCTTTGTGACGAGAAAGATCTTGTTATCCTTGAGTCTATGGAATTCCCAGAGCCAGTTATCGATGTAGCCATCGAGCCTAAATCAAAGGCTGACCAAGATAAAATGGGTATCGCTTTAGCTAAACTAGCTGAAGAAGACCCAACATTCCGTACACAAACAAACCCTGAAACTGGTCAAACGATCATCTCTGGTATGGGTGAACTTCACCTTGATATCATTGTTGACCGTATGAAGCGTGAGTTCAAGGTTGAAGCTAACGTAGGTGCTCCTCAAGTTGCGTACCGTGAAACATTCCGTTCTGGTGCAAAAGTTGAAGGTAAATTCGTACGTCAGTCTGGTGGACGCGGTCAGTTCGGACACGTTTGGATCGAATTCGAACCAAACGAAGAGGGCGCAGGCTTCGAATTTGAAAATGCAATCGTCGGTGGGGTTGTTCCACGTGAATACATCCCAGCAATTCAAGCAGGTCTTGAAGATTCACTTGAAAATGGTGTATTAGCTGGATTCCCATTAATCGACATCAAAGCAAAATTATTTGATGGATCTTACCACGATGTTGACTCTAACGAAATGGCGTTCAAAATTGCTGCATCTATGGCATTGAAAAATGCTGTCAGCAAATGTAACCCAGTTCTACTTGAGCCAATGATGAAAGTAGAAGTCGTTATCCCTGAAGAATACATGGGAGACATCATGGGTGATATCACATCTCGTCGTGGACGTGTAGAAGGTATGGAAGCTCGCGGTAACGCTCAAGTTGTTCGCGCTATGGTTCCACTTTCTGAAATGTTCGGATACGCAACATCACTTCGTTCTAACACACAAGGACGCGGTACTTTCACTATGCACATGGATCACTACGAAGAAGTGCCTAAGAGCATCAGTGAAGAAATCATCAAAAAAAATAAAGGTGAATAATTGATTTTGCCTTTAAACTAAAGTATAACTACTATTGAAGATCAGAAAGTGAGAGGTAACTCATCACTTTCTATCACTCTATACCAAATACAATGAACCTTTAAGGAGGATTTTTAGAATGGCTAAAGAAAAATTCGACCGTTCCAAATCGCATGCTAACATTGGTACAATTGGACACGTTGACCATGGTAAAACAACTCTAACTGCTGCTATCTCAACAGTTCTTCATAAGAAATCTGGTAAAGGTACAGCTATGGCTTATGACCAAATCGATGGTGCTCCAGAAGAGCGCGAACGTGGAATCACAATCTCAACTGCACACGTTGAGTATGAAACAGAATCTCGTCACTATGCACACGTAGACTGCCCAGGACACGCTGACTATGTTAAAAACATGATCACTGGTGCTGCTCAAATGGACGGCGCGATCTTAGTAGTATCTGCTGCTGATGGTCCAATGCCACAAACACGTGAGCACATCCTACTTTCTCGTAACGTAGGTGTACCATACATCGTAGTATTCCTTAACAAATGTGACATGGTTGACGATGAAGAGTTACTTGAACTTGTTGAAATGGAAGTTCGTGACCTTCTTTCTGACTATGACTTCCCTGGTGACGATGTACCAGTTATCAAAGGTTCTGCTCTTAAAGCTCTTGAAGGAGATGCTGATTACGAAGCAAAAATCTTTGAACTTATGGATGCGGTTGATGAGTACATCCCAACTCCAGAGCGTGACACTGAGAAACCATTCATGATGCCAGTTGAGGACGTATTCTCAATCACTGGTCGTGGAACAGTTGCTACTGGTCGTGTTGAGCGTGGACAAGTTAAAGTCGGTGACGAAGTTGAAATCATCGGTCTTCAAGAAGAAAACGGTAAAACAACTGTTACAGGTGTTGAAATGTTCCGTAAACTTCTTGACTATGCTGAAGCTGGTGACAACATTGGTGCACTACTTCGTGGTGTATCTCGTGAAGATATCCAACGTGGTCAAGTACTTGCTAAACCAGGTACAATCACTCCACATAGCCGTTTCAAAGCTGAAGTTTATGTACTTTCTAAAGAAGAGGGTGGACGTCATACTCCATTCTTCGCTAACTACCGTCCGCAGTTCTACTTCCGTACAACTGACGTAACTGGTATCGTACATCTTCCAGAAGGTACTGAAATGGTAATGCCTGGCGATAACACTGAGATGGAAGTTGAACTTATCTCTACTATCGCTATCGAAGAAGGAACTCGTTTCTCTATCCGTGAGGGTGGACGTACTGTAGGTTCTGGCGTCGTTTCAACTATCATTAAGTAATTAACATATAAAAGAGACTCCTTGCAAAAGGGTCTCTTTTTTTGCTTTTCCAGATCAGAACGGCTACTATAAGCTATAGAATCTAAATGGAACCGAGAGGATCACTGGAATGGCTAAGACATATTTGAAAAAATGGTTGATCGGCGGGGTTGACCAATGGATTATGATGAAAGAAGACGAGTCGAGTGAAACGAAGCCTGTGCTTTTATTTTTACATGGTGGGCCCGGTTCGGCTCAAATCGGTTATATTGATTCCTTTCACGAGGAACTTGATCAAGACTTTACAGTTGTTCAATGGGATCAAAGGGGTGCGGGGCTTTCCTATCAAGAGAATCTGCCTGCTGCATCGATGACCATTCAACAGTTTATTGAAGACACGATTGAACTGACAGAGAAGATCCTTTCTTATCTAGGTCATTCAAAATTGTACATCGCAGGATACTCGTGGGGATCATTAATTGCCATACAAGCAGTACATAAACGTCCAGACCTATACCATGCTTATTATGGAATTAGTCAGGTAGTAGATGTATTAAAGGAGGATATCGTATCGTACGAGCTTCTTTTAAAGAAATTCCACCGCAATCGACTGTTTACTGGATGTCTGCGATTACTGACGCCTCCTCCATGGAAAAGAACATCAGCTCATGCTTTGTTCTCTCTATATAAAGAGTTTGCAAGTGTAGGTCTCACACATAGATGGAAGCCGATTTTTCAAATGCTAAACGGGTTTCTTTTTAGTAAGCAATATCAGTTGAAAGATAAATGGAAGTTCCTTAAAGGGCAGAAGTTTAGTCAAGACAAGCTATGGAATGAACTGATGAATGAGAGCATTCAATACCGAGTTTCTTCTATATTAATACCGTGCTACTTTCTTATTGGTGATCACGATATGATTACACCAGCTGCTGTATCAAAACCCTATGTTGATCAACTAAATGCACCAATCAAAGAGTGGTTCACCTTTAAAGAATCTGCACATTCTCCGCATATCGAGGAGCCAGATAAATTTATTTATATCCTGAGAAAGACTGCTATACATCATCTTCAGGGAAAGCTTGATTTATAGACTGAATCCCTGTATAATATGAAAAGTGTGCAAATCATAAATTTATCCGATTTATTATTGCAACACGTAGATCAATTTGGTACAATAGTGCATGTTGGTCTTTGACTGCGATGAAGTGAGAGGTTGCTGACACACCCGGCCGCTTTGCCATGGCAAGGTGATCAGGTTTTTCTCACGGAGAACTGTCTAACGTAAGTAGGCGAAAAGGAGGGAAAATAATGGCAAAACAAAAAATTCGTATTCGTTTAAAAGCATATGATCATAGAATTCTTGATCAATCTGCTGAGAAGATTGTTGAAACGGCTAAGCGTTCTGGTGCTAGTGTATCTGGTCCAATCCCGCTTCCAACTGAAAAATCAGTTTACACAATCCTTCGTGCGGTGCATAAGTACAAAGATTCTCGTGAGCAATTTGAGATGCGTACTCACAAACGTCTAATCGACATCGTGAATCCAACTCCACAAACAGTTGATGCACTTATGCGTTTAGATTTACCATCTGGTGTAGATATCGAAATCAAACTTTAATTCAAATAGAAAACACATATTATAGGAGGTGTGACTAATGACCAAAGGAATCTTAGGTAGAAAAATTGGTATGACGCAAGTATTCGCAGAAAACGGTGATCTTATCCCTGTAACTGTTGTTGAGGCTGCTGCTAACGTTGTTCTTCAAAAGAAGACTGCTGACACGGATGGCTATGAAGCAATCCAAATCGGTTTTGACGACAAACGTGAAAAGCTTTCTAACAAACCAGAGAAAGGCCACGTTGCTAAAGCGGAAACTGCTCCTAAGCGCTTCGTAAAAGAATTACGCGGTGCGGAGTTAGATGCGTATGAAGTTGGTCAGGAAGTCAAAGTTGATATTTTCGCAAATGGAGATATCGTAGATGTAACAGGAACATCAAAAGGTAAAGGATTCCAGGGGGCTATCAAGCGCCACGGACAATCACGCGGACCAATGACTCACGGTTCACGTTACCACCGTCGTCCTGGTTCAATGGGACCTGTTGATCCAAACCGTGTATTCAAAGGTAAACTTCTTCCAGGTCGTATGGGCGGAGAGCAAATCACTGTCCAAAACCTTGAGATCGTTAAAGTTGATGCAGAACGCAATCTTCTATTGATCAAAGGAAACGTACCAGGAGCTAAAAAATCTCTAGTAACTGTAAAGAGTGCAGTTAAATCTAAATAACTCTCTTAGGAAAGGAGGAAACAAGTCATGCCAAAAGTAGCATTATTTAACCAAAACGGTTCTACTAACGGTGAAATCGAATTAAACGCTTCTGTGTTTGGAATCGAGCCAAACGAAAGCGTAGTATTCGATGCTATTCTTATGCAAAGAGCTTCCTTACGTCAAGGAACTCACAAAGTAAAAACTCGTTCTGAAGTACGTGGCGGAGGTCGTAAGCCTTGGAGACAGAAGGGTACAGGTCGTGCTCGTCAAGGTTCTATCCGTTCACCACAATGGCGCGGAGGCGGTATCGTATTCGGTCCAACACCACGCAGCTATTCTTATAAATTACCTAAAAAAGTTCGCCGCTTGGCTATCAAGTCAGTATTGTCTTCTAAAGTAATCGACAACAACATCATCGTTCTTGAAGATCTGACTCTTGATGCAGTGAAAACGAAGGAATTCGCAGGCATCCTTAAAGGATTATCTGTTGAGAAGAAAGCGTTGATCGTCACTGCGGATGCAAACGAAACAGTTGCTTTATCTGCTCGTAACATCCCTGGAGTAACAGTTGTTGAAGCTAACGGTATCAACGTTCTTGACGTTGTCAACCACGACAAACTTCTGATCACTAAAGCAGCGGTTGAAAAAGTAGAGGAGGGACTTGCATAATGAAAGATCCTCGTGATGTTCTAAAGCGCCCTATCATTACTGAACGTTCTGCTGATCTAATGACAGAGAAGAAGTACACGTTCGAAGTTGATGTCAGAGCTAACAAAACAGAAGTGAAAGACGCTGTTGAAACTATCTTTGGAGTGAAAGTTGAGAAAGTCAACGTTCAAAACTACAAAGGGAAATCTAAACGCGTTGGACGCTACACTGGTATGACTAGCCGTCGCAGAAAAGCGATCGTGAAATTAACTGCTGACAGCAAAGAAATCGAAATTTTTGAAGCGTAAATCTTAAAAAGAAGGAGGGAAATTCAAAATGGCGATTAAAAAGTATAAACCAACCAGTAATGGTCGTCGTGGCATGACTACTTCAGATTTTGCTGAAATCACGACTGACAAACCAGAAAAATCGTTACTTGCACCGCTTCACAGAAAAGGCGGGCGTAACAACCAAGGTAGATTGACTGTTCGTCATCAAGGTGGCGGTCACAAACGTCAATACCGTATCATCGACTTTAAGCGTGATAAAGACGGTATACCTGGACGCGTTGCTACAATCGAGTATGATCCAAACCGTTCAGCGAACATCGCTCTTATAAACTATGCAGATGGTGAGAAACGTTACATTCTTGCTCCGAAAGGAATCCAAGTTGGTATTGAAGTTACTTCTGGACCAGAAGCTGACATCAAACCAGGTAATGCTCTTCCACTTATCAACATCCCAGTTGGTACAGTTGTGCATAACATTGAATTAAAACCAGGTAAAGGTGGACAATTAGTTCGTTCTGCTGGTACTTCTGCTCAAGTTCTTGGTAAAGAAGGTAAATACGTTCTTGTACGTTTGAACTCAGGAGAAGTTCGCATGATTCTTTCTGCTTGCCGTGCGACTATCGGTCAAGTTGGAAACGAGCAACACGAATTAATTAACATCGGTAAAGCTGGACGTTCTCGCTGGAAAGGCGTACGCCCAACAGTTCGTGGTTCTGTAATGAACCCTAACGATCACCCACATGGTGGTGGTGAAGGACGCGCTCCAATCGGACGTAAATCACCAATGTCTCCATGGGGTAAACCGACTCTTGGATTCAAGACTCGTAAGAAAACCAACAAGTCTGATAAATTCATTGTACGTCGTCGTAAAAACAAGTAACGGGGTTGTCTACGGTTCATTTAGGACCGTAGTTCAATCACGAAGGGAGGTTCCACAATGGCTCGCAGCTTAAAAAAAGGACCATTTGTTGATGATCATTTGATGGCTAAAGTCGAGAAATTGAATGAAACTGACAAAAAGCAAGTCGTAAAAACTTGGTCTCGTCGTTCTACAATTTTCCCACAATTCATCGGTCACACAATCGCTGTCTATGACGGACGCAAACATGTACCTGTTTTCATTTCTGAAGATATGGTAGGTCACAAATTGGGCGAATTCGCACCAAGCCGTACTTACAAAGGTCATGCTAGTGACGATAAAAAAACAAGACGCTAATGAGAGGAGGCTTTTAAATGCAAGCTAAAGCTGTCGCAAGAACAGTCCGTATTGCTCCTCGTAAAGCACGTCTAGTAATGGACCTGATCCGAGGTAAGCAAGTAGGAGAAGCAGTTTCCATCTTAAACCTTACACCTAAGGCTGCTTCACCAATTATTGAAAAAGTTTTAAAATCTGCTATCGCAAACGCTGAGCACAACTACGAGTTGGATGCTAACAGCCTAGTGATTACTCAAGCATTCGTTGACGAAGGTCCAACACTTAAGAGATTCCGTCCACGTGCTATGGGTCGTGCGAGCGCAATTAACAAACGTACTAGCCACATTACAATCGTTGTATCAGAAAAGAAGGAGGGATAATCCGTGGGTCAAAAGGTAAATCCAGTAGGTCTTCGTATTGGCGTCATTCGTGATTGGGAATCTAAATGGTTCGCAGGAAAAGATTACGCTGACTTCTTACATGAAGACTTGAAAATCCGTGAATTCATCAGCAAGCGTTTGTCTGACGCGTCTGTTTCTAAAGTAGAAATCGAACGTGCTGCAAACCGCGTAAATATCACAATCCACACGGCTAAACCAGGTATGGTAATTGGTAAAGGCGGATCTGAAGTTGAAGCACTTCGTAAAGCTCTTAACAGCCTAACTGGCAAACGTGTACACATCAACATTCTTGAAATCAAGAGAGCAGATCTTGATGCTCAGCTAGTTGCTGAAAACATCGCTCGTCAACTTGAAAATCGTATTTCATTCCGTCGTGCACAAAAACAAACAATCCAACGCACAATGCGTGCTGGAGCACAAGGAATCAAAACAATGGTTTCTGGTCGTCTTGGCGGTGCAGATATTGCTCGTTCTGAATATTACAGTGAAGGTACTGTTCCATTGCACACACTTCGTGCTGACATCGACTATGCTACTGCTGAAGCTGACACTACTTATGGTAAGCTTGGCGTAAAAGTATGGATCTATCGTGGAGAAGTCCTTCCAACTAAGAAGAAAACTGCGGAAGGAGGAAAATAATATGTTATTGCCAAAACGCGTGAAGTATCGCAGAGAACATCGTGGAAAAATGCGTGGTCGTGCAAAAGGCGGTACTGAAGTACATTTCGGTGAGTACGGTATCCAAGCTCTTGAAGCTTCTTGGATCACTAACCGTCAAATCGAAGCTGCTCGTATTGCTATGACTCGTTACATGAAACGTGGCGGTAAAGTTTGGATTAAAATTTTCCCTTCTAAGCCATACACAGCTAAACCTCTAGAGGTCCGCATGGGTTCCGGTAAAGGTGCTCCAGAAGGATGGGTAGCTGTAGTAAAACCGGGCAAAGTTTTATTTGAAATTTCTGGTGTGTCTGAAGAAGTTGCTCGTGAAGCTCTTCGTCTTGCATCTCACAAATTGCCAATTAAAACGAAGTTCGTAAAACGTGAAGAAATTGGTGGTGAATCAAATGAAAGCTAATGAAATTCGTGACCTTACCACTGCTGAAATTGAACAAAAAGTAAAGTCTCTTAAAGAAGAACTTTTCAATCTTCGTTTCCAATTAGCGACTGGGCAGCTTGAAAATACTGCTCGCATTCGTGAAGTGCGTAAATCAATCGCACGCATGAAAACTGTGATTCGTCAAAGAGAAATCGCTGCTAATAAATAATAATTAGAGGGGAGGCCCCGCAAACATGAGCGAACGTAACCAACGTAAAGTGTATCAAGGTCGTGTTGTTTCTGACAAAATGGATAAAACCATCACTGTTGTAGTTGAAACATACAAAAAGCATTCACTTTATGGCAAACGTGTAAGATACTCTAAAAAGTTAAAAGCACATGATGAAAACAACCAAGCAAAAATCGGAGACATTGTAAAGGTCATGGAAACTCGTCCTTTATCTGCGACTAAACGCTTTCGTCTAGTTGAAGTTGTCGAAGAAGCTGTTATTATCTAATAAAGTTCGGATTTCTTTTTCCGAAAGGAGGTAACATTAATGATTCAACAGGAGACTCGTTTAAAAGTAGCTGACAACTCTGGCGCACGCGAAGTACTAACGATTAAAGTTCTTGGTGGCTCTGGACGTAAGACGGCTAACATCGGTGATGTCATTGTTTGTACGGTTAAACAAGCAACACCTGGAGGCGTTGTCAAAAAAGGTGAAGTTGTGAAAGCAGTTATCGTTCGTACTAAGAGCGGAGCTCGCAGAAACGATGGATCTTACATCAGTTTCGACGAAAATGCTTGTGTCATCATCCGTGACGACAAGAGCCCACGTGGAACTCGTATCTTCGGACCAGTAGCACGTGAACTTCGTGAAAACAACTATATGAAAATTGTTTCTCTAGCACCAGAAGTACTTTAATGAATACAATCCGCGACTCAAGGAGGTGCGATTAAATGCATGTTAAAAAGGGCGATAAAGTAGTGGTTATCTCTGGTAAAGATAAAGGTAAACAAGGAGTCATCCTTGCTGCTTTCCCTAAGAATGACCGTGTTTTAGTAGAAGGTATTAACCTTGTGAAAAAACACTCTAAACCAACCCAAGCTAACCCTCAAGGCGGAATTTCTGAACAAGAAGCGCCGATCCACGTATCAAACGTAATGCCGCTTGATCCTAAAACGGGTGAAGTGACACGTGTTGGATATAAAGTTGAGGACGGAAAGAAAGTCCGTGTAGCGAAAAAATCTGGGCAAGTTCTAGATAAATAGTAAATAAGGAAGGGAGGTCTTTCTCATGAACCGCCTTAAAGAAAAGTATGTAAAAGAAATTACACCTGCATTAGTTTCTAAGTTTGAATACAAATCAGTAATGCAAGTGCCAAAAATCGAAAAAATCGTGATCAACATGGGTGTTGGTGACGCCGTTCAAAACGCTAAAGCAATCGATACTGCTGTTGAAGAATTAACGTTTATCGCTGGTCAAAAACCTGTCGTTACTCGTGCGAAGAAGTCTATTGCTGGATTCCGTCTACGTGAAGGAATGCCAATCGGTGCGAAAGTAACACTTCGCGGAGAGCGCATGTACGATTTCCTTGATAAACTTATTTCTGTATCTTTACCACGTGTACGTGACTTCCGCGGGATTTCTAAGAAATCTTTCGACGGTCGTGGAAACTACACGCTTGGTATTAAAGAACAGTTAATCTTCCCAGAAATTGATTACGATAAAGTAACAAAAGTCCGCGGTATGGATATCGTTATCGTTACTACTGCCAATACGGACGAAGAAGCACGTGAGTTATTAACTCAAGTAGGTATGCCGTTCCAGAAATAATCAATGAAAGGGAGGCGAAATCGTGGCTAAAAAGTCTATGATTGCGAAACAACAACGCAAACAAAAGTTTAAAGTTCAAGAGTATACGCGCTGCGAACGTTGTGGACGTCCACATTCAGTAATTCGTAAGTTTAAACTTTGCCGTATTTGTTTCCGCGAACTTGCATATAAAGGACAAATTCCTGGCGTTAAAAAAGCCAGCTGGTAATCCCCATAAATGGGAAGGAGGTTATTAAATAATGGTTATGACAGATCCGATTGCAGATTTGCTGACTCGTATTCGCAATGCGAACATGGTACGTCATGAGAAGCTAGAAGTACCGGCTTCAAAAATCAAAAGAGAAATTGCTGAAATCTTAAAGCGTGAAGGTTTTATCCGTGACGTTGAATATGTTGAAGACAGCAAACAAGGAATTATCCGTATGTTCCTTAAATATGGCCAAAATAACGAGCGTGTTATCACTGGTCTAAAAAGAATCAGTAAACCTGGTTTACGCGTATATGCGAAATCAAATGAAGTACCACGTGTACTTAACGGACTTGGAATCGCAATTATTTCTACATCACAAGGTGTTTTATCGGACAAAGAAGCCCGTGCTAAACAAGCTGGTGGAGAAGTACTTGCTTACGTATGGTAAAAAAAGTTTAAGATGAATGGAGGTGCTTGGCATGTCTCGTATAGGTAAAAAACTAATCGAGATCCCTTCAGGAGTTACTGTGACAAACAACGATAACACAGTGACAGTAAAGGGACCAAAAGGTGAACTAACTCGTACTTTTCACCCTGATATGCAAATTAAAATTGAGGACAGCATCTTAACTGTAAGCCGTCCGTCTGAAAATAAAGAACACCGTGCATTACATGGTACAACACGTAGCTTGATTGCAAACATGGTTGAAGGTGTATCTAAAGGTTTCGAAAGAGGTTTAGAACTTATCGGTGTCGGTTACCGTGCAGCTAAATCTGGAAACAAACTTGTTCTTAACGTTGGATACTCTCACCCAGTTGAAATCGTTCCTGAGGCTGGAGTTGAAGTGGAAGTTCCATCTCAAACGAAAGTAATCGTTAAAGGTATCGATAAAGAGCGTGTAGGAGCTCTTGCTTCTAACATCCGCGCTGTCCGTTCTCCAGAGCCTTACAAAGGTAAAGGAATTCGTTACGAAGGTGAATTCGTTCGCCGTAAAGAAGGAAAAACTGGTAAGTAAGATCGCTTAATGTGAAGAAAGGAGTGACTCGGATGATTACGAAAACTAGCAAAAACGCTACTCGTCTTAAAAGACACGCTCGTGTTCGTGCGAAACTTTCAGGTACTGCAGAAAGACCTCGCCTTAACGTTTTCCGTTCTAACAAGAATATCTACGCTCAAGTAATTGATGATGTTAACGGTGTAACACTTGTAAGTGCTTCTACTCTTGATAAAGAGTTAAAGATCGAGAATAGTTCTGACGCTGCAGCTGCTACTAAAGTTGGCGAACTTGTTGCAAAACGTGCTGTTGAAAAAGGAATCTCTAACGTGGTATTTGACCGCGGAGGATACTTATATCATGGACGTGTAAAAGCTCTAGCTGAAGCTGCTCGTGAGGCTGGACTTAAATTTTAATAAAAGAAGGAGGGACACATCCGAATGAGTCGTATTGACCAAAGCAAATTAGAGTTAGAAGAACGCTTAGTTACGGTTAACCGCGTAGCGAAAGTTGTTAAAGGTGGACGTCGTTTCCGTTTTGCAGCTTTAGTTGTTGTCGGTGACAAAAACGGTCATGTAGGATTCGGTACTGGTAAAGCACAAGAAGTACCAGAAGCGATCCGCAAAGCTGTTGAAGATGCGAAGAAGAATTTAATCGAAGTACCAATGGTTGGAACTACAATTCCACATGAAATCATCGGTCGATTCGGTGCAGGGAACGTTCTATTGAAGCCTGCTTCAGAAGGTACAGGAGTTATCGCTGGAGGCCCAGTGCGTGCGGTACTTGAGCTTGCTGGTCTAGCTGATATCCTTTCTAAATCTCTAGGTTCTAATACACCGATCAACATGATCCGCGCAACACTTCAGGGTTTAAGTGAACTTAAACGTGCTGAAGACGTTGCGAAGCTTCGTGGAAAATCTGTAGAAGACCTGTTAGGATAAGGAGGGAACAATAATGGCAAATAAATTAGAAATTACCCTCAAACGCAGTGTAATCGGTCGTCCTGAAGATCAGCGTGTCACTGTTCGTACTCTTGGTCTTAAGAAAACAAACCAAACAGTCGTACATGAGGACAATGCAGCGATCCGCGGCATGATTAACAAGGTGTCTCATTTAGTTTCTGTTAAAGAACAATAAAACATTTTTAATCGATAAGGAGGTGCCCAAATGAAACTTCATGAATTGAAGCCTTCAGAAGGTTCACGTAAAGTACGCAACCGTGTTGGTCGTGGAATTGGATCAGGTAACGGTAAAACTTCTGGTAAAGGTCATAAAGGTCAAAACGCTCGTTCTGGCGGCGGTGTACGCCCTGGTTTCGAAGGTGGTCAGATGCCTTTATTCCAACGTCTTCCAAAACGTGGTTTTACAAACATCAACCGTAAAGATTACGCGGTAATCAACTTAGACAGATTAAACAGTTTTGACGAAGGAACGGAAGTAACTCCTGAACTTCTTCTAGAGACTGGTGCAATAAGCAAGTTAAAAGCAGGAGTAAAAATTCTTGGCAACGGTAAATTAGAAAAAAAATTAACTGTAAAAGCCAATAAATTCTCTGCTTCTGCGAAAGAAGCGATTGAAGCTGCTGGCGGTACAGCCGAGGTGATCTAACTTGTTTAAGACAATCTCCAATTTTATGCGTGTGAAAGATATACGGAATAAGATTATATTCACTCTTTTAATGTTAGTCGTCTTTCGTATAGGTGCTTTCATCCCTGTGCCTAATGTGAACGCCGAAGTTCTCCAGGCACAGGATCAAATGAGTGTTTTCGGGATCCTCAACACGTTTGGGGGCGGGGCACTTTTCCAATTCTCCATTCTTGCAATGGGGATTATGCCGTATATCACTGCTTCGATCATCATTCAGCTCTTGCAGATGGATGTTGTTCCGAAGTTTACTGAGTGGTCAAAGCAAGGAGAGGTTGGCCGGCGAAAATTAGCACAATTCACAAGGTATTTTACAATTGTTCTAGGATTTATCCAGGCGTTAGGAATGTCTTATGGATTCAACAATATGGCAGGAGGCATGCTGATTGAAAACCCTGGTGTTTCAACGTATCTCTTAATTGCGGTCGTACTCACTGCGGGAACAGCATTTTTAATGTGGCTGGGTGAGCAGATTACTGCTCACGGTGTTGGTAACGGGATTTCGATTATTATCTTTTCCGGTATCATTGCTGGTATCCCTCAAACATTAAAACAAGTGTATGCTCAACAATTTGTAGGTGGAGATGGACAGTTGTTCATGCAAATCCTAAAAATTGCCCTTATTGTAATTGCCATTCTTGTCATTGTTGTCGGTGTTATTTACATTCAAATGGCAGTGAGAAAGATTGCAATTCAATATTCAAAAGGAACTGGCCGTGCACAAATGTCTGCTAGTCAAGCAACGCACCTTCCATTGAAAGTGAATCCAGCAGGGGTGATTCCAGTCATCTTTGCCGTTTCATTCATTATTACTCCGCAGACGATCGCATCGTTCTTCGGAACTAATAATGTGACAACTTGGATAACCAACAACTTTGACTATACTAAGCCAATCGGTATGACGATTTATGTAGCACTGATTGTTGCTTTCACATATTTTTATGCCTTTGTCCAAGTCAATCCTGAACAAATGGCTGAAAATCTGCAAAAGCAGGGTGGCTATATCCCGGGAGTTCGTCCAGGGAAAATGACTCAAGATAGAATTACGAGCATTTTGTACCGACTCACGTTTGTGGGCGCCATTTTCTTAGCCGTGATTTCAATACTTCCTATCTTTTTCATTCAATTCGCTGGATTACCTTCCGCTGCACAAATTGGCGGCACAAGTCTTCTCATTGTTGTAGGTGTTGCACTTGAAACGATGAAACAGCTTGAAAGCCAATTAGTGAAACGAAATTACCGTGGATTTATGAAATAAAACAGAGGGCTGGGCAGCTGCCCAACCTCTCTAAGTAAGGAAGGGGAAATCCGAAATGAACTTAGTCTTAATGGGGCTTCCGGGTGCTGGTAAAGGCACTCAGGCAGAACGAATTGTTGATGATTATGGGATCCCTCATATCTCAACAGGAGATATGTTCCGCGCTGCTATGAAAGAGGAGACACAACTTGGGCTCGAAGCAAAATCCTTTATCGATAAAGGAGAGCTTGTTCCTGATGAGGTCACAATCGGTATTGTTAGAGAAAGACTTGGCAAAAATGATTGTGAACAAGGTTTTCTTCTGGACGGATTTCCGCGAACAGTCGCTCAGGCTGAAGCTTTAGAAGAAATTCTAAAGGACCTTGGCAGAACGATTGATTATGTCATTAATATTAAAGTCGATAAAGATGCTTTGATGGAGCGTCTGACTGGCCGAAGAATTTGCAAAAATTGCGGAGCGACATATCATTTAGTATTCAATCCACCTGCAAAAGAAAATGTTTGCGACAAGTGTGGAGGCGAGCTTTATCAACGTGCAGATGATAATGCAGAAACCGTTTCGACTAGACTTGAAGTAAACTTAAAGCAGACTGAACCTTTACTGAATTTCTATTCAGAAAAAGGATATCTTGAAAACATTGAGGGTGCGAAGCACATTAACGATGTATATGCAGATATCAAGGACCTGCTTGGAGGATTAAATAAATGATTATCTGTAAAACTCCTCGCGAGCTTGAGATTATGAGAGAAGCTGGACGTATTGTCGCACTGACTCATGAAGAGCTGAAGAAACATATAAAACCAGGTATTTCGACAAAAGAATTGGATCAAATTGCCGAACGTTTTATTACAAAGCAGGGTGCAATCCCATCTTTTAAAGGGTATAATGGTTTTCGCGGGAGCATTTGCGTTTCGGTGAATGAAGAACTCGTTCACGGTATTCCTGGTAAACGGGTTTTACGTGATGGTGACATCATTAGTATCGATATTGGCGCTAAATTAAATGGCTATCATGGTGACTCTGCTTGGACTTATCCAGTTGGGGTAATCAGTGATGAAGACCGCAAACTACTGGAAGTCACAGAGGAATCTCTATATAGAGGCTTACAGGAAGCAAAGCCAGGCGAACGTCTGTCGAACATTTCCCATGCCATACAAACGTATGTTGAAAATGAGAATTTCTCAGTTGTTAGAGAATATGTTGGACATGGGGTCGGACAGGATCTTCATGAGGACCCTCAAATTCCTCATTATGGTCCGCCTAACAAAGGCCCGCGGCTAAAACCTGGAATGGTGTTGGCCATCGAACCGATGGTGAACGCAGGCAGCCGATATGTGAAAACATTGGCTGATAACTGGACGGTTGTAACGGTTGATGGGAATAAGTGTGCTCACTTTGAGCATACGATTGCGATTACAGATACAGGTTTTGATATACTGACTAAGATTTAGGTCTTCACTGAAGCCTTTCAGGCCCAAATCGGGCAGGTTGTCTGTATAGTCCAAAGAAAGAACAAGATCAGTATACAGGTGTCATCGGATTGTTCGTTGGCTGCCATGTACTAATCGCAGACGGAGAAAAGCGTAAATTTCATTCTCCTAAGAAAAAATATCAATCATATAACCTTTTATGATTGCGTATCTCCGGAAGTTCAGAACAGTATATTCAAAACAGGTCGGGTGGTAGATGGACAATTGAGATGTTCTCATTTGGACATTTATCAGAGAGCAAGTTACTGATTTGAAGAAGGGAGAACACTTGAATGGCGAAAGACGATGTAATTGAAGTGGAAGGTACTGTAGCAGAAACTTTGCCAAATGCAATGTTCAAAGTTGAACTAGAGAATGGTCATACAGTTTTGGCTCATGTATCAGGAAAAATCCGTATGCACTTCATTCGCATTTTACCTGGAGACAAAGTTACGGTAGAATTATCTCCATATGACTTAACTCGTGGTAGAATTACGTACCGTTACAAATAAAGCAACTCCGGAAGAAGGAGGTTGGAAACACATGAAAGTGAGACCATCTGTTAAACCTATCTGTGAAAAATGTAAAGTTATTCGCAGAAAAGGAAAAGTAATGGTGATCTGTGAAAACCCAAAACATAAACAAAAACAAGGCTAATAACAAGGAGGTGCCCAAATCATGGCTCGTATTGCTGGTGTAGATATTCCACGTGATAAGCGTGTTGTCATTTCTTTAACATATGTTTTTGGAATTGGTCGTACGACTGCGCAACAAGTCCTTAAAGAAGCAGGTGTTTCTGAAGACACTCGCGTTCGCGATCTAACTGAAGACGAACTAGGTAAAATCCGTGATATCATTGACAAACTTAAAGTAGAAGGTGACCTTCGTCGTGAAGTTTCACTTAACATTAAGCGTCTAATTGAAATCGGAAGCTACCGCGGAATCCGTCATCGTAGAGGACTTCCTGTTCGTGGACAAAACACAAAAAACAACGCGCGTACTCGTAAAGGTCCGCGTCGTACTGTAGCTAACAAGAAAAAATAAGTAAAGGAGGTAGTTAAAGAATGGCTGCTGCTCGTAAATCAAATACGCGTAAACGTCGCGTGAAAAAGAATATTGAAGCTGGAATCGCTCATATCCGTTCCACTTTCAACAACACGATTGTAACGATTACTGATGTTCATGGAAACGCAATTTCTTGGTCAAGTGCTGGTGCATTAGGATTCAGAGGTTCTCGTAAATCTACTCCTTTCGCTGCACAAATGGCTGCTGAAACTGCTGCTAAAGGTTCTATCGAACATGGTCTTAAAACACTTGAAGTAACTGTTAAAGGTCCTGGTTCTGGTCGTGAAGCTGCAATTCGTGCACTTCAAGCTGCAGGTCTTGAAGTTACTGCAATCAGAGACGTAACTCCAGTTCCTCATAACGGATGCCGTCCACCAAAACGTCGCCGCGTGTAATTTGTTTGTATAGATTTTGTGTCCCTGTCAATAATGGGTTATGATACAGTTATTTATGAGACGAATACACGACTCGTTGCCTGAGCACATACGGGACTAAACAATGAGGAATTTCGGATGGAATCTCATATGATTCTATTCGAGGTTTCGACGTTTTGAAGGAGGGTTTTATTAGATGATCGAAATTGAAAAACCAAAAATCGAAACGGTTGAAATCAGCGACGATGCCAAGTATGGCAAGTTTGTCGTAGAGCCACTTGAGCGTGGATATGGTACCACTTTAGGGAACTCCCTTCGTCGTATCCTTTTATCCTCACTTCCTGGTGCAGCTGTAACATCGATCCAGATAGATGGTGTCTTACACGAATTCTCGACGATCGAAGGCGTGGTTGAAGATGTTACAACGATTATCTTAAACATTAAAAAGCTTGCACTCAAAATCTACTCTGAAGAAGAGAAGACGCTTGAAATTGATGTACAAGATGAAGGTACTGTAACAGCTGCTGATATTACACACGACAGCGATATTGAAATCTTAAATCCAGATCTTCACATTGCAACTCTTGGCAAGAATGCGAGCTTCCGTGTTCGCTTAACTGCACAAAGAGGTCGCGGGTATAATCCTGCTGATACAAACAAAAGAGACGATCAGCCAATCGGTGTGATTCCGATCGACTCAATCTATACACCTGTATCTCGTGTGACTTATCAAGTGGAGAACACCCGTGTTGGGCAAATCACAAACTATGATAAACTAACACTAGATGTATGGACTGATGGAAGCACAGGACCGAAAGAAGCGATCGCTCTAGGTTCTAAGATTTTAACTGAACACTTGAATATTTTCGTTGGATTAACTGACGAGGCTCAGCATGCAGAAATCATGGTTGAAAAAGAAGAAGACCAAAAAGAAAAAGTGCTTGAAATGACAATTGAAGAGCTTGATCTTTCTGTTCGTTCTTACAACTGTTTGAAGCGTGCGGGTATTAACACTGTTCAAGAGCTTGCTAACAAGACAGAAGAGGATATGATGAAAGTTCGTAACCTTGGACGTAAATCTCTTGAAGAAGTGAAAGCGAAACTAGAAGAACTTGGACTGGGTCTTCGTAAAGACGATTGACTAGTTTCATTGTGAACTAGGATTTTCGTGTGTTTTTTATTCATACAGCATCTCTAATTAAGGAGGGGACATCACATGGCATACAGAAAGCTAGGACGCACTAGTGCACAACGTAAAGCAATGCTTCGTGACCTAACGACTGATTTGATCATCAACGAACGCATCGAAACAACTGAAACACGTGCGAAAGAACTTCGCTCTGTAGTTGAAAAAATGATCACTCTTGGCAAACGCGGAGATCTTCATGCTCGCCGTCAAGCTGCAGCTTACATTCGTAATGAAGTAGCTAACGCTGAAACAAACCAAGATGCACTTCAAAAATTATTCGCTGACGTTGCAACTCGCTACGAAGATCGCCAAGGTGGATACACTCGTATCATGAAGCTTGGACCTCGTCGCGGCGATGGCGCACCAATGGCTGTCATTGAATTAGTTTAATCACATAGCGTGTATCTAAGAAAGGGCGGGACAGTTCATAACTGGATCTATGCCCTTTTTTAGATACTACGGCTTTTTAGCAATAAGCAAAGAAGAGGTTGAGCTGAGAGGAGGTCCGGTAGAGATGGGGAAGACATTAATTGACGTAAAGGACATTGTATTTCGTTATCACAAGGATGCGGACAAGCCCGCTTTAGACCAAGTGTCATTGCATGTGAATCAAAATGAATGGCTCGCCATTGTTGGTCATAACGGTTCAGGTAAATCCACACTTGCCCGTGTGCTAAATGGGCTCATTTTACCGGATGCTGGCACAGTCAAGGTTGGAGAGATTGAGCTCAAAGAAGAGACTGTTTGGGATATTCGCAAAAAGGTTGGAATGGTCTTTCAAAACCCAGATAACCAATTTGTTGGCTCAACGGTTCGTGATGATGTGGCTTTTGGTTTAGAAAATAACGGGGTTGAGCGGGAATTGATGATAGAACGTGTAGATTGGGCTGTCAAACAGGTCAATATGCAGGAATTTCTTGATCAAGAGCCGCACCATCTATCAGGCGGGCAGAAGCAGAGAGTCGCCATTGCAGGTGTACTTGCCGCAAGCCCTGACATCATGATCTTGGATGAAGCAACATCGATGCTTGATCCGATTGGCCGGGAAGAAGTGTTAGAGACTGTCAGACTGCTGAAGGAACAAGGAACGGTCACTGTCATTTCCATCACACATGATTTAGACGAGGCCGCCAAGGCAGACCGCGTTATTGTGATGAATGGCGGCAAGAAATTTGCCGAGGGAACGCCAGAGGAAGTATTTGAATTAGATGAACAGCTAGTTCAGATTGGACTTGATCTGCCATTCTCCTATCGGTTGAGCAAGCAATTGAAGCAGCAAGGTGTGCCGCTTGCAAATGCCCATTTGACACAAGAAGGATTGGTGAAAGAGCTATGGACATTACGATCAAAGAATTAGAGCATCGTTATCAAATGAAAACGCCGTTTGAGCGTCTCGCTTTGTATGATGTCAATGCTTCCATCAAAGAGGGCAGCTATGTCGCTGTCATTGGTCATACGGGCTCTGGCAAGTCCACATTGCTACAGCACTTAAATGGATTGCTCAAACCAACGAAGGGGAGCATTGCGCTTGGAGAGACAGTGTTACAAGCCAATAAAAAGCAGAAGGATTTGAAGTCCCTTCGGAAAAAGGTAGGTATCGTGTTTCAGTTTCCTGAGCATCAGCTCTTTGAGGAAACGATCCTCAAGGATATCTGTTTTGGTCCGATGAATTTCGGCGTTCCTCAGGAGAAGGCTGAAGCAAAGGCGAAAGAGATGCTGAAGCTGGTTGGTCTTCCTGAATCCCTATTATCTCGATCACCCTTTGAATTAAGCGGCGGTCAAATGAGACGTGTGGCGATTGCAGGTGTTCTAGCGATGGAGCCAGAAGTGCTTGTGCTAGATGAGCCGACTGCTGGGCTGGATCCACGCGGACGGAAGGAAATCATGGACATGTTCTATGAGCTTCATGAAAAGGCAAACCTCACCACGATCCTGGTCACACACAGCATGGAGGATGCCGCTCATTATGCGGATCAAATGATTGTGATGCATAAAGGAACCGTGAAGGCGACTGGTACGCCGAGAGAATTGTTTGCCAATCGTACAGACATGTCTTCATTTGGTCTCGACCTCCCAGAAACGATTAAATTCCAGCAGACTGTAGAAGAAAAGCTGGGCATTACGTTTCCAAGGCCGCTTCTGACCATGGATGAAATGGCAGAAGCCTTAACAGCTCTTTATCAGGAGGACACGACATCATGATGGATAGTATGATTATCGGCAAATATGTGCCAGGTTCATCCTTTGTCCATCGTCTTGATCCAAGGACAAAGCTGTTATCAATTTTCTTTTTTGTCTTTATTGTCTTTTTTGCTAATAATTACATGACTTATGGGCTTTTAGGTGCCTTTACCCTCCTTGTGGTGATAATTTCTCAGGTGCCGCTATACTTTATTCTCAAGGGAATGAAGCCGATTCTATGGATTGTCCTGTTTACCTTTATTCTGCATATTTTCATGACAAAAGATGGCGCCTTGCTATTTCACTTTGGTTTTCTGAATGTTTATGAAGAAGGTCTAAAGCAGGGGATCTTCATTTCACTCCGTTTTGTCTATCTCATCATGATGACAACACTTCTTACGTTAACCACAACGCCTATAGAAGTGACAGACGGTATGGAAAAGCTGCTGCATCCATTCCGTAAAATCAAATTGCCTGTTCATGAGCTTGCTCTCATGATGTCCATCTCTCTTCGGTTTATTCCAACTTTACTAGAAGAGACGGACAAAATCATGAAGGCTCAAATGGCACGAGGCGTTGATTTTACAAGCGGACCTCTAAAGGACCGCATGAAAGCCATCGTTCCGCTACTTGTTCCGCTTTTCGTCAGTGCGTTTAAGCGTGCAGAAGAACTGGCGACTGCTATGGAAGCGAGAGGCTACCGCGGAGGAGAAGGACGGACGAAATACCGTCAGCTTGTCTGGGGAATGAAAGACACGTTCACGATGCTTACATTCATCCTGTTAACAGCACTTCTTGTGCTTCTTAGAAATTAGGTGATTCCTAGATGAAGGTCAAATGTACCGTATCCTACGATGGGACACATTTTAAAGGCTATCAGGTGCAGCCTGGGCAGCGAACCGTTCAGACGGAGATTGAGTCTGCCCTTGCAAGAATGCACAAACAGGATGAACTGATTCCGATTGTGGCTTCTGGCCGGACGGACAGCGGTGTTCACGCAAAGGGACAGGTCATCCATTTTGACACCCCGCTGTCGATCCCGATGGAGAGATGGCCATTTGCCCTCAACAGCCTCCTGCCGGATGACATCCGTGTTCTAAAGGCCGAGGAAGTGGATGAGTCGTTTCATGCCAGATTTGGTGTTGCTTCGAAGGAGTACCGTTATAAGGTCTCAACTGAAACGCACCAAAATGTGTTCACGAGACAGTATACCTGCCACTTTCCATACCGGCTGGATGTTGAAAAAATGAGAGAAGCCTCTGAGCACCTAGTTGGGACACACGATTTCACAAGCTTTTGTGCGGCCAATACAGAGGTTCAAGACAAGGTGAGGGATATTTACGCCCTTGAGTGGAAAAACGTCTCAGACGGGCTTGAAATGCGTGTGAGAGGGAATGGCTTTTTATACAACATGGTGCGAATTATTGCTGGAACGTTACTTGAAATTGGTTCTGGTAAATTTCACCCTGAGGAGATAAAAGCCATGCTTGCCGCCCGAAATCGCGAAGCGGCAGGCAAGACTGCGCCTAGTCACGGACTGTATTTATGGGAAGTTTTCTATGACAACTAAACCAGGTGTAACATGTTCTTGACACAGGAAGCAGAAAGTTATAAGATATCATATGGTATGTATTTCAACCCCACAAATAAGCCCCGGAAGACTTATCTTGTGTTTTGAAATAGAACGTAGCATTTGATTCAAGGAAAAATCATTGATTTATTTAGGAGGGAAACTCATGCGTACAACACCAATGGCGAACGCAAGCACAATTGAGCGCAAATGGCTAGTTGTTGATGCGGCAGGCAAGACTCTAGGTCGTCTTTCTACTGAAGTAGCATCACTTTTGCGCGGTAAGCACAAACCAACTTATACACCACACGTTGATACAGGTGATCACGTCATCATCATCAATGCTGAGAAAATTGAATTAACAGGTAAGAAATTGACGGACAAAATTTACTACCGTCACACTATGCACCCAGGCGGTTTGAAACAAAGAACTGCTCTTGAGATGCGTACAAACTACCCTGAAAAAATGTTGGAGCTTGCTATCAAAGGTATGCTTCCAAAGGGTCCACTAGGTCGTCAAATGTTCAAAAAATTAAATGTGTACCGTGGTTCTGAGCATCCACATCAAGCACAACAACCTGAAGTTTACGAACTTCGCGGTTAATTATAAGGGAGGTTAACAATTTGGCACAGGTTCAATATTACGGTACAGGTCGTCGTAAAAGTTCTGTAGCGCGCGTTCGCTTAGTTCCAGGTGAAGGCCGTATCGTCGTTAATAATCGTGAAATTACTGAATACATTCCATTCGCTGCTTTAATCGAAGACGTGAAACAGCCTTTGAACATCACAGAAACAGCTAACAGCTACGATGTTCTTGTAAATGTTCACGGTGGTGGATTCTCTGGTCAAGCTGGAGCAATTCGTCACGGTATCTCTCGTGCTCTTCTAGAAGTAGATCCTGAGTACCGTACATCACTTAAACGTGCTGGACTTCTTACTCGTGACCCTCGTATGAAAGAGCGTAAGAAATACGGTCTTAAAGGCGCACGTAGAGCTCCTCAGTTCTCAAAACGTTAATCAATTTTATATTGTATGGACGTTTTACAAAGGTTTGTTACAGACAAACCATATATGAAAAGCATCAGCATCCTGCTGGTGCTTTTTTTATTTTTGTTTTTTACTATTTGGAAACATATAAAATAGGATCATAGCAGGGTTTCTGTTAAAAATTGAAGTCTATGGAGGGTGTTTATAAATCTTACAACAGAAAGGTGTTTCATTCGATCATTGACTGAGGATGATTGGCATGATGTCTATGCATATACATCTGATGAGACGGTGATGAAGTATATCTCGGAAGGTGTTTTTACTAAAGAAGAAGCGAAGGGATTCACGAATCATTGCTTTTTGTTCCTTTATTTGAAATAATTGTTATATTAAATAGGCAAACTCTTTGTTATTTGGAAAGGAGAAACATGTTACTCAAAATCGGTCTAGTAGTCATAGGTGTGGTCATACTTTACGTTGTGGTTCAAGTCTTGCTGTATAAAAGAGATATGAAGAAAACGAAGGAAGATCTTTTGACATTTGTCACAAAAAACAAAAAGGACGTATCAGTGACAATCATTGAAAATGATGATGTGGTGTTAGAATGGATTGCTGATCAAAAAACACCACTTGCAAGTACGGTGAAATTAGTGGTTTTATTTCATTTTGTTAAGGCTGTATCCAGCGGGGGCATCAAGCTAGAGGAAAAAGTCGCATTGTCTGATATAGAGCGGTTTTATATTGATAGAACAGACGGTGGTGCTCACACGTACTGGCTTGAGGTCAATGATTTTTCTGAGCATGCGACTTTATTAGATGTTGCCAAAGGGATGATGCAAGTCAGTTCGAATGCTTGTACGGATTATTTGATTGACCGGCTGGGCTTAGAAAAGATCAATGATCAGATGAAACAAGCAGATCTTACAGAACATGATGAACTCATGCCGCTGACGCCAATGATTTTGTGGTCCGCTTATGTATCTAATAATCGGCGGGATGCATTAAAGCAAATGAATGGTGTATCCGAAGAACAATACAAATCTCTAATGAATGAGATTTTTAATATCATGAAAAATGACTCAGAGCATAAAAAGGCGTTAGAAGAAAAAATGACGAAAAAGAACCTATTAAGCTGGCGTATTCAATCATTACTAACGCAAAAGATGACAAAGTCTACAACCAATCAATATGCACGATTTATGAAACGTCTTCATGACGAGCTGTTAACAACAGAAGAAAAGAGTCTTTTTAACCAAATCGTGCTGGGAGAAACATTGAAGACGGAAACAGATCAATATCTTTGGTATAAAGGCGGAGCAACATTGTTTGTTTTCACAGCTGCTTTATATCGAAGAACAGATACATCCTCTATATCCATCTCTCTTTTTATCAATGATCCGAAAGCGAACAATTCTCACTGGATTGAGGGAGTATTCAACGAATTTATGCTTACTGCAGCAGTGGATCACAACTTTAGACAACGTTTGATTCAGGCTTTTACTACATAATCATCAAAAACAGAAGGAAACACCTCTCTGTTTTTTATTTCTGCATGGGAAACGTGTTGTATACATCTTGGCGTTTCTCTTTTGACTTCACAACTCCATCAACCAGTTCCCTTTGCCAAAGCGCTGTATCGTCTTTGTACTCTTTAAAAGAGTGAGGGAGCTTTTTTTCTAGCTGATGTCTTTTAAACGTGACGGACTGTTCCTCGTTTGAGCTCATCCTAAGTGTCACTTGCTCTACGTTATCGATAAGAATAAAAAGTGCCAATGCATTATATAAGTAGTTTTTCTCAACGGTATCCTTTTCATCAAACCAAAATGCATCAAATTGTTCTTCTGTATCATTGGCATTTTCCTTCACGCCATATGTCACTTTTAGGTTTTTTTCATCTGCGATTTCATATTCGCGAATCACGTGACCTGGAAGATATGATAAAATAGCGCCGATTGCTCCGTTATCTCCAATATAAGAATTTCTGTGCTTAGATAGCTGTTTTAAGGAAATGTCTTCTATTCCCTTAATGTCACTCTCTTTCTCACTAGCTTGACTACTACAAGCGGATAGAATGACTGTCATTAGTAGTAGGATGTACATCCACTTCTTCATTTACTTTGCCCCTTTATCTTTTTTCTATATAAAAACCCATTTTATCACAATATCCCATTTCCACCACTTGTTTCATTTTTTCCATTTACTGAACTGCATGATTTGTTCAAACCAACGAACAATACAAGAAAAAAGGAGTTCAGTCCATGGCAGAAGTGCTTTCATTTTATCAATTGAAAACAAAACGAGATGTCACGCTTGAAAAAAAGCTGCTGCGTTCATTGTCTCTTCAACAAGTGACGGTCGCTTCCGAGAAATTCACGAAGAGGCTGTTTCCATTTGCAGATGATCCTGCCGGTATTATGAGTGATGGCTGCATCGATTTCGCCATTGAAGCTTTTTTAGCTGGAGGAAGGTACGGTGAGTCGAGTAAATATGGTGAATCATTCGACGATATCAAGAAGCGGTTCACTCGGGAGGAAAATGAGCTGGTTGAAGAGCTGGCAGGGTGTTTGCAATCTTGGGGGAATATGTTCCGAATGGAGCAGGAGATGTCGTGTTTGTATCCATTTGCGAAAGAATTTTTAAGTATGTGGTGGCAGGAAGGCTTTCGTGAATCAGAAAAAAGGAACAAGCTTCGGCTGCACTAAGCATATTTCCAGCCCTTGTCCCATATCTATAAAATAATGGAGTATGGGAGGGACAGGGATGAAAAGAAAGCTGAAGTGGACAGGATTTTTAATTGGGTTTATTGTCCTCTTATTCTTATTCAGGTTTCAATTTCTAAATGATGATTCGTGGAAATCGTGGAATTTGCCTCTAAGCGGGAAGATCATCTATTTAGATCCGGGTCACGGCGGTCCAGATGGCGGGGCTGTAGGAGGAGAACTGCTTGAGAAAGAGATTGCCCTTGATGTATCCATGAAGATACGTGACTACTTGCAGGAGCAGGGAGCGCTTGTTCTCATGACCCGAGAGGATGATTCTGATTTATCATCAAAGAATACAAAGGGATATGCCCGAAAGAAAGCGGAGGATTTAAGGAACCGCGTAAAGATCATCAATGAATCTGAAGCGGATCTCTATTTAAGCATCCATTTAAATGCGATACCATCGAACAAATGGAGCGGGGCGCAGACGTTTTTTTATGGAAAGTATGAAGAGAATGAAAAGGCAGCGAAGTTTATTCAAGATGAATTACGCAGGAACCTTGAAAACACAGATCGAAAGGCGAAACGGATCCATGGCATTTATTTAATGCAAAATGTCACAAAGCCAGGAGCCCTTGTGGAAATTGGATTTCTCTCCAACCCAAAAGAGGCGGGTCAGCTGGCAACACCTAAATATCAGGATCAAATTGCTGCCTCCATTTATAAAGGCATTTTAAGATATTTAACAGAGCAAAAAGAGCCGCCTGAATAAGGGGCTTTTTTCCTTTTGATTGCAGGCAAACAGGACAGACATTGTAAGGATATGTATGATATACTTGGATTGTAAACGAATTCAATAAAGGGTGAGGTTCTGCTATGATCGGACAAGATGATGTGAGAAAACTAGTTGGGAAGATGGACGAACCTTTCCTTCATATACCGCTTGGTGAGCTGGATGCCATCAAGGAAATCAGCCTAAAGCCTGAAAAAGAGCATGTGAGCCTAAAGGTGGCCATTGCCAAAACAGGCACTGCTGAGCAAATGAAGCTGCAGCAAGACATCGTACAAGCCTTGAAAGCAGCTGGTGCTAACACAGTAGGACTTCGTTTTGTAGAACTGCCTCAGGAAACAATTGAAAGGTTTATGCCTGCACAGGATGAGGAAGAAAACCTGCTTAACTCTAAAAATCCGCCTGAGTTCTTAGCGATTGCGAGTGGGAAGGGCGGCGTTGGTAAATCGACCGTTTCTGTTAACCTTGCTGTAGCGCTGGCTCGTCTAGGGAAAAAAGTCGGGCTGATTGATGCCGATATTTATGGCTTTAGTGTACCGGATATGATGGGAATCACCGTCAGACCAACAGTTAAAGGGGAAAAAATTATACCTGTGGAGCGCTTTGGTGTCAAAGTGATTTCAATGGGCTTTTTTGTTGAAGAAAATGCACCGGTCATTTGGAGAGGACCGATGCTTGGTAAAATGCTAAATAACTTCTTCCACGAAGTCGAGTGGGGAGAATTAGATTACTTACTATTAGATCTTCCGCCTGGAACGGGAGACGTGGCGCTTGATATTCATACAATGCTACCTAGCTGTAAAGAAATCATTGTCACAACACCGCATCCAACGGCTGCCTTTGTTGCAGCTAGAGCAGGCGCAATGGCGCTGCAAACAGATCACGAGGTGCTCGGGGTCGTTGAGAATATGAGTTATTATGAAAGCAAAAAAACAGGTGAGAAGGAATACGTCTTTGGAAAAGGCGGCGGGGACAAACTGGCTGAAGAGCTGCGTGTATCGGTTCTTGGCCAAATTCCTTTAAGACAGCCTGATTGGAATGAGGATGATTTCGCGCCTTCTGTCTATGATGAGAGTCATCCGACAGGAGAAGTGTATCGACACATTGCGAATAAAGTCATTGAACAATTAGCGGTTAAAGCATAATGAAAGCCCGAGTGGATGAATTTCACTCGGGTGATGTTTAACTGTCGCTTCCTTCGCTGCCTTGCGAACCGGAATCACTGCTGCTTTCAGATGCTGCTTTTTTGAGCTCATCTTCAAATTTCTTTTTATAAAGAGGGCTGCTTAATGTTTCCGTAATGACTTTTTCTAAGTGCTTTCTAAACTCTTTGCTTTTCACCAGTTCACCGTATTTCTTTTCCATCTCAGGATCCTTGAGAATATCCATCATCAACTGTTGATAGTCAGGGTCCTTCATTAATTGTTTTAACATCTTTTCATGCTGTTGCTGCATGGATTTTGCGAAAGTCTCGGCAAATTTAGAATCCTCAAAGACCTTCTTCCAGAACTCTTTGCCTTTATCAGAAGTCAGTGTTTTCTCTATCGTTTTTTTCACAGTTTGTTCATCCATTACCAAAGCTTCATTCATTGCCTCGTCATTTAATAACTGTTGAATGGCCTTTTTACCGTCATCTGTCTTCAATATATCGACGACCATTTTTTTTGTTTCGTCATAGTCCATATTAGATGAGGATTGGGTTTTGGGAGCACAAGCTGTTAGAGATAAAAGAAGAAAACAGCTCATTATACGCAAGATGCCTTTTGACATACTGTGGCTCCTTTCGTTACATGTCTTACTTTTAATATGAATGTTTCACGTGAATTTATACATAACAAAAATAGGGGTTGGATCAATTCAATGAAAAGTCGGGATTTAGTTCGTTTTTTCTTCTCTGTGCTAGCTGTTGGAGCGGTCATTACAAGCGTGGTAGGTTTTGCGCTGGAGTGGGGGAAATATCAGAAGCTTTTTATATCGTTTGAAATTCTAGAGATCGCATCTGTGTTGTTTTGGTTCATTGGTGTAGGGATGATCTTTAGTGTAATTAGTCAGATGGGGTTTGTTGTCTTCTTGACGGTGCACCGGTTTGCGTTAGAGATTTTCCAGTCACATTCTTTATGGAATACGATTCAGCTGTTTCTTGTGATTTTTGTACTGTTTGATTTAGCTTACTTGCGGTTTTTGTTTTTCGGGGAGAATGAATCATTTTTTCCATACTTGTGGCTGCCTGTCTTTATCGGCGTGTTTGCATTGATCGTGGCTTATTTTAAACAGCGGCAGTCCTCTAAAAAAACATTTGTTTCCGCAATGTTTCTTATGGTCGTCATCACGTCGTTAGAATGGTTCCCGGCGCTCAGAGTCAATGAAGAGGACTGGCTGTATTTAATGCTATTCCCGCTATTAGGCTGTAATGCGTTTCAGCTGTTAGCTATGCCGCGGTTTTCAAAAGCGAAAGCTACTTAACCTCTGATGATTTTGTTTTCGTATTGGAGATCAGTTCTCCAACCGTCACGTTTTTTAAATTCTTTTCTTTTATTTGTTTCAAAATAGCTGGTAAGGCTTGAGCGGTTTGGGTTGCTGAATCCGATGCGTGAAGGAGAACGATATCTCCGCTTTTCATTCGATCATTTACATTCTGAACAATCTGGTCGACACCCGGATTCAGCCAATCCTGTGAATTGATGCTGTAATGAACAACGGTATAACCGTACTGTGTGGCAATTTTTAATGCTGTTTCGTTAAATTGTCCAGTTGGCGGTCTTAATAGATGAATGTCATCTAGTCCAAGCTTTTGAAAGGTATTCTGCGCTCGGACAAGATCTTGCTTGATTTCACTATCTTCAAGCTGGCTATAATTTTTATAAGCATAGCCAAGGCTTCCAATTTGATGGCCGTCCTCTCTAATTTGTTTCACGATATCAGGGTGACGCTCAGCCCAAGAAGCAGACAGAAAGAAAGTGGCGTTCTTTATATCGTACTCTCGAAGGACATTTAATATAGGAACAGCCTTCTCATCTCCCCAGCCAATATTAAAGGTGAGAGAGACATGTTTTGAAGAAGTCTCGCCTTTATAAATGGCTCGGGGTCCATGTTCAGTTTTGAATACCGACAGCGGCGGTGCCTTTTGTACATAAAAAAAGGTTGCTGCTGCAAGGGCGGCTACAAGAATAATGACAACTTGCTTCAGCCGTTTAATAGGCAACACATATAATCGACTCAATTCAAACACTCCTGCCTTGTCCAAGATTGTTACTTGATTGTATGCAGGACAAGGGTTTGAGATGCACAATAAAACTATTTCAAAAAAAGTTTTGAAAAGGCGTTGACCGATAGAATATTTTCGTGGTATATTATTAATCGTCGCTGACACACAGTGACAAACACAAAACGCTTCGGGAAATAAACTTGAAAAAAGTTGTTGACATAAGATGAAGCGAGATGTTATATTATTAAAGCCGCTAAGAACGGCGAAGATGATCTTTGAAAACTAAACAAGACAAAACGTACCTGTTAATTCGAGTTTTTATAAAAAAATCCTATGAAACTTCAT
>BSBG01000013.1 GCA_030159235.1 Bacillus safensis
TCAGCGCCGATGGTAGTTGGGGGTTTCCCCCTGTGAGAGTAGGACGCCGCCAAGCTTCTAGAAGGATCAGTTCCATACGGAACTGGTCTTTTTTGTTTTTTTAATAAAAGGAACAAACACTCGATCTGACATGGATACATATACTAAACTACCATCTAAAACATTCTTAATTTTGTATACAATTGAAAGTGCTAGGGCATACTGAAGCTATAAGTGGAGGTGTCACAATGAGCAAAAAAGAACGAGAAGCGATTTGTTTGATTTGTGAAGAGAAAAAAACAAAAGGAATTTATTTATATCATCAGTTTTTGTGTCGAGATTGTGAGCGAAAGTTAATTTCTACATCAACCTCGGATCCTAGCTATGCTGATTATGTTAGAAAACTTAAAAATCTTCATACGCCGCCGTTGTATTCATAGACCATTAGATGGTCTTTTTTTATGAGCTATGAAGGATTGGGCCTGATTTTTGGAACTTAGTTTGGACATCACCCGTAATTAATAATAAGATAAACAGAGAGCCTGATTATTCATAGGAGTCGATGAACATGAAATCAATCTTTTATACATTTATATGGGCCATCCTCTCTACTTTTTTTTCGGTTGTAATTTTAACCGTTAGTATTGGGGTTTTCCATCACCATGCTGGATTATCGATACTGTATGCGTTGATGGGGTGGGGCGTGATGTTTGCAGGGAGCAGATGGGCTGCTTTCCAATTGTTTTTAAAGAAATACGGACTGTCTCGTAGTGATTATGTATATATCAAACAGCATTTAAAAGAAGCAGGACAAAAGCTCGTACGTTTAAAGAAGGCTTTATTTGCTGTGAAGAACGTACAGACGATCAAACATAATTATGAAATTTTTCGGCTTGCACGACGAATCTATACGATTACCAAAAAAGAGCCGAACCGATTTTATGATGCACAGCGTTTTTATTTCGAAAGCTTGGATTCTGTCGTTGAACTAACTGAAAAATATGCATTATTGTATAATCAGCCTAATCGCAGTCATGAGCTGGAAATGACATTGAGTCAAACTCGAGTGACGCTGACGGAGCTGCAACAGCAATTGACGAATGATTTACAGCAAGTGTTAGGAAGAGACATAGAAGCCCTTCATATTGAGCTTGAAGTGGCAGATAAAATGATGAAGAAATAGGTGAAAGGAGTCAAACTCGATGAAATCAGAAGATCATGTCATACCATCACCTGTCTCCACTACAGATCTTCAGTTTCAGGTGTTTGATACCTTATCTGATGCGGAGAAACAAGAAGCCTTACAGCGTGCTAAGCAGATCCCTGACGATCCACAAAAGCTGCTTTTCTATGGTACACGTGTCCAGGAACGATTATTGGAACAATCACAACAAATGATGAAATATGTTGAGAAAAAAGATATCGATCAAATAGGAGACGTGCTTGAGGCCTTTTTGCAACAGCTGCATGTAGTGGAACCTGAGGATTTACTTCCAAAGAAGCAGGGCTTTTTATTGAAGCTTTTTCAGCGTGGGAAGCGTTCTACTCATGAGATTATTTCGCGTTTTCAACATGCAAAATCACAGATCGAGAGATTATCAGCAAGGCTTCGTTACGCAAGAGGTGTATTAATCTCGGATCATATGTTATTAGAGCGTTTGTTTGAAGAAAATCAAACTTATTTCGAAGAGATGACGCTGCAGGTTGCAGCAGTTGAAGCAAAAATAACAACATTAGAGGAGCAGGTCATATCAGAAACACAGCGTATTGGTAATCAGACATTAGAGGAACAATTGATGAGTCAGGAAGTCAATGCGGAAGAATATATGGAGAGGTTGAAGGAACGGAAATATGATTTGCTGTTAAGTCGGCAAATTGCACTGCAATGTAATGCCCAAATTCGAATGATCCAGCATACGAATCATACATTGGCCAATCACATTCAATCAACTGTTTCTGCGTCTATTCCTCTATGGATCAACCAAATGTCGATTGCATTAACGCATATTCAACAGCGTGCCAACTCAGCTCTTGAGAATCGAATTCAAAAAACATATCAAAAGGTATCAAAGCAGCAGGGACTGCTCCTTGAAGAGGAAGCTTTTGTACCTATAGATACGTTGAAAAAGGTGCAACGTCAATTAGCTGAAACCTTACAGGAAACGTTACAGGTGAAAGAGCATGGAAGCCAAGAGCGGGCACAATTGAAAAGCAGCATGTATGAGGCAGAGCAGCAGATGACGAATCACCAACCAATAAAGGAATGAGAATCCACCTTTCAGTTCCTTTGTATGAACGTTATAATAGACATAGATATCGTTAAAGTGAAAAGGGTCGATTTGTTTGAAAATACCTTTATATACAGCATTATCACAACATGCGGAAAAGAAGCCTTATTCTTTTCACGTTCCAGGACATCACAATGGAGATGTCTTTTTTGATGAGGCCCGGACTTATTATGAGTCAATCCTTCAGCTGGATGTGACGGAGCTTGAAGGGTTAGATGATCTCCATCATCCAACTGGAGTGATTCAAGAGGCAGAACATTTATTGGCAAAGTTATATGGATCAGAGCAAAGTTTTTTCCTTGTGAATGGTACAACTGTCGGAAACTTAGCAATGGTGATGGCTACATGTCGTGCGGGAGATGAGATTTTTGTCCAACGCAATTGTCATAAGTCTGTTTACCATGCGATTGAGCTTGCAGGAGCAACACCTATTATGATAGAAGCTGAGATAGATCCACACCTGCATGTTCCAACACATGTGACGGATGAAACAGTCAAAAAAGCTATAGCGAAATATCCTAATTGTCGGGCAATCGTATTGACTTATCCGAACTACTACGGGCATGCTGCTGATTTATCAAAGATGATTCACATGTGCCACGAAGCGGGCATGATCGTTTTGGTTGATGAGGCCCATGGTGCACATTTTGTATTAGGCGGCGTTTTCCCGCCATCTGCTCTTTCCTATGGAGCTGACGTGGTGGTACAATCAGCACATAAAACACTTCCGGCAATGACGATGGGGTCATACCTTCATCTTCAGGGGGACAGAATTGATGCAAATCGTTTGAAAACATTCCTCACGATGCTTCAAAGCAGTTCTCCGTCCTATCCAATTATGGCCTCATTAGATGTGGCGAGAGCTTATGTCGAGGAGATTAAGGAACAAGGGACATTGGATGGGATCATGAAAAGGCTCGCGGAGCTGAAAGCTGAGTTCAACTGTATACCCCAGCTTGAAGTGGTCGAGTCAGACTCTCTGAAGACCGATCCATTAAAATGCATCATTCGATCGACAAAAGGGCTGACTGGTTATGAACTAAAAAGGGTGCTTGAATCAGTGGAGGTTCACCCAGAGCTTGCGGACGAACATCAGGTTTTACTTGTTTTTGGTTTAGAACAAAAGAAGGATGTTCCTTTTAAACGGATAGAGCAGGCCCTTAAGCGAAGTGATTCATTACTTAAAGGAAAAGATCATATCCAAAATGAAGTGCAATCTATGGAGCCCGATGAGCAAAGACAGGATATTGAAGCTGTCCCATTTGAACATGCAGCAGGACGGATTAGTGCAGAATCGGTTATTCCATATCCACCTGGTATTCCTTTGATGATTAAGGGAGAACGAATTGAAAGAGATCAAATTGCGTCGTTAAGCCGTTTACTTGGACATCAGGTTCATGTTCAAGCAAGTCAGGTGATTCATCAGAGAAAATTATATGTTTTTATAGAAGAGGAGACACTATGAGCGGTATGTTTATTACGTTTGAAGGGCCAGAGGGTGCCGGAAAAACGACAGTGATTCGAAAAGTATATGAAGAAATGGAACGCCAAGGATATGCAGTGATGGCGACACGAGAGCCTGGCGGCATTGACATTGCAGAGCAGATTCGTGAAGTCATTTTAAATGAAAAAAACACAAAAATGGATGCGAAAACAGAAGCATTGCTGTATGCAGCAGCAAGAAGGCAGCATTTGGCTGAGAAAGTAGAACCGGCTTTACAGCGCGGAGACACCGTCCTATGTGATCGTTTTGTCGATAGTTCTCTTGCTTATCAAGGCTATGCAAGAGGACTTGGAATTGAAGAAGTCAAATCAATTAATGATTTTGCTATTAATGGCACGATGCCGCAAATGACCATTTACTTTTCCATTACACCTGAGGAAGGGCTAAAGCGAATCGACGCCAATCAAGGAAGAGAAAAAAATCGATTAGACAAGGAGACGCTGAATTTCCACCAGCTGGTCAGAGAAGGCTATGAACTGCTCATTGCACAATCACCGGAACGATTCCGTGTAGTGGATGCGTCTCAGCCGATGCAGGCTGTCTATGAAGAAGTTCTTCAATTGATTCAGGACACATTAAAGAAAAATCAAATATGACCTAATTCCCAATCGTTGTTATAATATAGAGGAAGACATCGGCATGTCACCTGTGCCTAAAACAAAGGAGGCCAATCAAATGAAATTAATTGTTGCCGTTGTACAGGACCAAGATAGCAGCAAGTTGTTGAAAATATTGACTGAACATCATTTCGGCGTGACAAAATTAGCTTCAACTGGTGGGTTTTTAAAGTCTGGGAATACGACTTTTATCATTGGTTGTGATGATGTCCGGGTGGATAAAGCATTACAGCTTATAAAAGAAAATTGCCGTAAACGTGATCAAATGATCGCGCCTGTATCCCCAATGGGTGGAAATGCAGATTCATATGTACCATACCCTGTTGAGGTTGAAGTTGGTGGAGCTACTGTCTTTATTCTGCCAGTTGAACAATTTCATCAATTTTAAGGATGGGTTGCTGTGAAAATTAATCAAGATATGCGGCTGCGTTTAGAAAAGCGTGAACTTCAAGCGATGAAAGGAAGCCAGACATCTGCCTCCTTTAAAGCTTCGATGGAGACGCAAAGCGGAAAACTGCGCTTAGAGCAGCTGACGGTCATGCTGAGCGATATCGAAGTGTTCGGTAAAAAGCTGGCGAAGTCAAGAAACCTAAAGGATTTGGCTAGATTTAAGGGACTTGTGAAGCGTTTTGTGAAAGAGACAGTCGATAATGGGTTAAATATAGAAACATCAAGGAGCTTTGACATTTATGGCAACACACGTACACTTGCTTTAGTCAAAGCCTTAGATGAAAAGCTGATTGAATTAACAGAGGAAATGATGGACCAAGAGAAACCATCTATTGATTTGCTTGAACGTATTGGAGAAATAAAAGGTTTATTGATTAACCTTTACACATAGAGAGTGATAACATGGCAATTAGCTGGGATGACATGAATGATTTGCAGCCGCGCGTCATGCGGCTGATTTTTAATAGTATTGATAAAGACCGACTTGCGCATGCCTATTTATTTGAAGGAAAAAAAGGGACAGGAAAGCTGGATGCAGCGATGCTTTTGGCTAAAAGCTTTTTTTGTTTGGAATCAGGAGTGAAACCATGTGAATCCTGTCAAAACTGCAAAAGGATTGAGTCAGGCAACCATCCTGATTTACATCTTATGCAGCCTGATGGCCAATCGATTAAGAAGGCGCAAGTGCAGGCACTGCAGGAGGAATTTACAAAAGCAGGTGTAGAATCTCACCGGAAAATGTATATGATTCTTCATGCGGACAAAATGACGGTCAATGCCGCGAACAGTTTATTGAAGTTCCTAGAGGAGCCTAATCGGGAAACGATGGCGGTTTTAATCACTGAGCAATCGCATAAAATGCTGGATACGATTATTTCAAGATGTCAGATGCTCAGCTTTCAGCCGCTGCAGCCACAATCCTTGGAGCAGCAGCTATTACAAGAAGGCGTATCTCAGCACCTTGCAAGGCTTTTGTCGAATTTAACCAATAATTTAGCAGAAGCACTCGAATTAAGTCGAAATGATCAGTTTGCAGAGTCTAGAGCGAAAGTGATAAAATTGTATGAAGTCTTACACCAGCGAAAAGAACATGCATTTTTTTATATACAGGATCAATGGATGCCTTTTTTCAAAGAGAAAGACCTTCAAGAAACAGGTCTGGATATGCTTTTATTTATATATCGTGATGTATTGTCGATTCAAATAGGAAATGAAGATAAAGTCATTTATCAAGACTTATTCCAGACAATGAAGCAGCATGCGCTGCATTCCACACAGCAGCTGGTGACCAACCAGATCCTTGCTGTATTAGAAGCGAAAAAGAGACTTCAATCCAACGTGAATGCCCAAGGGCTGATGGAGCAATTGGTGTTGATGTTGCAGGAGGGATAAGCTTGTACAACGTAATTGGTGTTCGCTTTAAAAAAGCGGGCAAAATCTATTATTTCGATCCTAATGGATTTCATATAGAAAATGATAGTTGTGTCATTGTAGAGACGGTCAGAGGGGTTGAATACGGACAAGTGGTCATCGCTAATAAAAAAGTAGATGAACACGATGTGGTTCTCCCCCTGCGTAAGGTCATTCGCGTAGCAGATGAACGAGACCGGCTCATCGTTGAGGAAAACAAAGAAGCTGCGGTGACAGCCTTTGATACATGTCTTCAGAAAGTAAGTGAACACGGGCTAGAAATGAAGCTGGTTGATGTTGAATTTACATTTGACCGAAACAAAGTTATCTTCTACTTCACAGCGGATGGCAGAGTAGATTTCCGTGAGCTGGTGAAGGATCTTGCATCCATCTTCAAGACGAGAATTGAACTTCGCCAGATTGGTGTCAGAGACGAGGCAAAAATGCTGGGCGGTATAGGTCCTTGCGGGCGGATGCTTTGCTGTTCGACATTCTTAGGAGACTTTGAACCAGTGTCTATCAAGATGGCAAAGGATCAAAACCTGTCGTTAAACCCTACAAAAATTTCAGGGCTTTGCGGCCGTTTGATGTGCTGCTTGAAATATGAGAATGATGAGTATGAAACAGCGAAAGAACAATTACCGGATATCGGTGAAACGATTCAAACGTCTAATGGCTCTGCAAAGGTAGTAGGGCTCAACATTTTAGAACGAATTTTGCAAGTTGAATTAACAGGGCAAGAAAAAGTGATAGAATATACATGGGAAGAATTATTACAAGAAGGCGTTGTATCTGCACAAACAACTGAGTAACGAGGTGTGCCACCTTGGATAAAAAGGAACTATTTGATACGGTAATTAATTTAGAAGAACAAATTGGTTCTCTTTATCGCCAGTTAGGTGATTTGAAAAATCATATCGGTGAAGTGATTGAAGAAAATCATCAACTTCAGATGGAGAATCAGCACTTGCGTGAACGTCTGGATCAGTCCGATCGAGACAAATCATTTGAGGCAGAGAATGATTCTGCCCAAAAGGCAAGTCATTCTGATATAGGAGAAGGTCATGATAACCTGGCTCGGTTATATCAGGAGGGCTTCCATATTTGTAATGTACATTATGGAAGTATTCGTAAAGAGGGAGACTGTTTGTTCTGTCTGTCATTTTTAAATAAAAAATGAGAAAAGGCTTCCGCTGAATCGGGAGCCTTTTTCACAGGAAAAGAAAGGATACATCATGGTTTCGTTAAGAGAAGATGAACGTTTAGATTACTTGCTCGCCGAAGATATGAAGATTATTCAGAGTAAAACTGTGTTTGCCTTTTCATTGGATGCAGTGTTATTAGCTAAATTTGCGTATGTGCCGATTCAAAAAGGGGAGATCATTGATCTTTGTACAGGAAATGGCATCGTGCCATTGCTGCTTTCGACTCGATCTAAGGCTTCGATTACAGGTGTTGAAATTCAAGAACGGCTGTTTGATATGGCAAAAAGAAGTGTGGCGTATAATCAACTTGAGCACCAGATCGAATTGATTCATGGTGATTTGAATGATATTCCTGAACGCTACGGCAACCACAAAGTAGATGTCATTACATGTAATCCACCATATTTTAAAACACCCTCTAAGGATGAAATCAATGAAAATGAATATTTGGCGATTGCACGGCATGAAATTCATTGTACATTAGAAGATGTCATTTGTGTTTCTTCCACGCTGCTGAAGCAAGGGGGCAAACTGGCGATGGTTCATCGGCCGGGGAGGCTGCTTGAGATTGTTGAATTAATGAAGAAATACCGAATTGAGCCGAAACGAATTCAATTTGTTTATCCCAAACAGGGGAAAGAAGCCAATACCATCTTAGTAGAAGGCATAAAAGATGGAAAACCAGATCTGAAAATTCTCCCGCCTCTTTTTGTGTATGGAGAAGATCATGAGTATACAGAAGAAATCAGGACGATACTGTATGGAGAAGCATAATCATTACTTCTATGTATTGAAATGTGCAGATGGCAGTCTTTATGCTGGTTATACAAATGATTTACAAAAAAGACTGATGACCCACAATAGTGGAAAGGGAGCAAAGTATACAAGAGCCAGACGGCCGGTTGAGCTTTTTTATCATGAATGCTTTGCGACAAAAAGAGAAGCCATGCAGCAAGAATATCGTTTCAAAACGTGGACCCGGAAAAAGAAAGACATTTATATAGAAGAAATGCGAATGGAAAAGGAGGCGGCACATGAAAAAGACACAGAAAAGCTTTGATGGTCAATCTGGCATGGGCATTCTTTATCTTGTCCCAACCCCGATTGGAAATTTAGAAGATATGACGTTTCGAGCAATACAAACGTTAAAAGATGTAGACTATATTGCCGCAGAAGATACAAGGCAGACGAAGAAGCTATGTCATGTATATGAAATTGATACACCATTAACGAGTTATCATGAGCATAACAAAGACAGCAGCGGCCACAAGTTGATCGAATGGCTAAAAGAAGGAAAACATATTGCACTCGTGAGTGATGCTGGTTTACCGACGATTTCAGATCCAGGGGCTGAGGTGGTTCGAGACTTTACTAGCATCGGAGGCTATGTCATTCCGTTACCTGGCGCAAATGCTGCACTAACGGCACTCATTGCATCAGGGATCGCGCCTCAGCCATTTTTCTTTTATGGTTTTCTTGACCGCCAAAAAAAAGAAAAGAAAAAACAACTTGAAGCCTTGAAGAAACGCCAAGAAACGATCATTTTCTATGAAGCACCCCATCGGTTAAAGGAAACGCTGACCTTAATGAAGGAAATGTGGGGAAATCGAAAAATTGCCATTACGAGAGAACTAACGAAAAAATTCGAAGAGTTTATACGTGGAGATTTAGAGTACGTTCTGACATGGGCTGCGGAGAATCAAATCCGAGGTGAATTCTGTCTTGTGGTACAAGGGAATGACCAGGATGAAGTAGAGCTGGATGAAGAAAAATGGTGGGAGTCCTTATCTGAAAAAGATCATGTGATCCATTACATAGAGGAAGGATTGACGTCGAAGGAAGCCATTAAACGAACAGCTGTCGAACGTGGTGTGCCGAAACGCACGATATACGATGCCTATCATATTGAACAATAAAGAAAGGTTCTTGCAAACGGTGCAAGAACCTTTTTTATATCAACTTATTTTTGTGATTGAAGTTGGTTTTGGATTTCGTTAATGATTTGCTCTGCACCTTCACGGCTAAGAACTAATTTACCATTAGCAAGTTTAAGGTTATCGTCTGATACTTCACCTGTTACTTGGCAAGTCATGTTTGGTTTATATTTTTTTAGGATAATTTTTTCATCATCAACATAAATTTCCAAAGCGTCTTTTTCAGCAATTCCTAACGTACGGCGAAGTTCGATTGGAATCACCACGCGCCCTAATTCGTCAACTTTACGTACAATACCTGTAGATTTCATCTTCATTCTCCTCCCAAAAAGTTCTTATTCTTAAAATAATATTATCTTCGTCATTATTCGACAAATTCCTTACATTCCTAGCATAACAAGGTTTCCATAAATCGTCAATCATTTTGTTTACTATTGTTTGTAAAATATGACTCTTAAAGTCAAAAGACCTTGAAACTATTGATATATAAGGTTTTTTTGGGCTTTTTCTATGAAAATATAAGAAATGATGAGTTCGGATTAACAAGACTTTTGCCCTAAATTAGCCAAATGTAAATCTGGAGATCAATATCATACGACAATATTCGACAAAATGTCGACGGGTTTGTCGTTTTTTTCGAAAATCTCATATTTTTAGATCATTTCATCTTGTTCTATGTATATATGCTTGATCTTAAAGGCTAAGATGGTATCATAGAGAAAGCACAAGTGCAAAATATAATGAATGATTTGACACATTTTCATGTAATGATGATAACCGCTCTCGTCCATTGGGCGGGAGTTTTTGACATTTACACACACGCAGGAGGTTCCGACATGCCGGAAAAGAAAAAAACGTTTTATCTGACAACACCTATTTACTATCCAAGCGGCAAATTACATATTGGACATGCTTATACGACAGTAGCAGGAGATGCTATGGCTCGTTATAAACGTCTTCAAGGTTTTGATGTGATGTATTTAACAGGCACAGACGAGCACGGACAAAAAATTCAGCAAAAAGCGGAAGAACAAAACATTACACCGCTCGAGTATTTAGATCCTGTCGTTGAAGACATTCAATCATTATGGAAGAAACTCGACATTTCCAACGATGATTTCATCCGTACAACGGAAAAAAGACATACGAAAATCATTGAGCAGGTCTTTCAAAAACTGCTTGATCAAGGCGATATTTATTTAGATCAATATGAGGGCTGGTACAGTATTCCTGATGAGACATTCTATACGGAAACACAGCTTGTTGATGTTGAGCGTAATGAGAAAGGGGAAGTCATTGGCGGGAAAAGCCCTGACAGCGGCCATCCTGTTGAATTAATTAAAGAGGAATCATATTTCTTCCGCATGAGTAAGTATGCGGATCGTTTACTCGACTATTACGAAAAAAATCCATCGTTCATCCAGCCTGAATCAAGAAAGAATGAAATGATCAATAACTTTATTAAACCAGGTTTAGAGGATTTGGCTGTATCTAGAACAACCTTTGATTGGGGAATTAAAGTTCCGAACAATCCGAAACACGTGATCTATGTATGGATTGATGCATTATTCAACTACTTAACGGCGATTGGCTATGGAACAGATCAAGATGAAAAATATAAAAAATACTGGCCTGCCAACGTACATCTCGTAGGGAAAGAAATTGTGCGCTTCCATACGATTTATTGGCCGATTATGCTGATGGCATTAGATCTGCCTCTGCCGAAACAAATTTTCGCACACGGCTGGCTGCTCATGAAAGATGGCAAAATGTCTAAATCAAAAGGGAATGTAGTAGATCCCGTCACATTAATCGATCGCTATGGCCTCGATGCCCTTCGTTATTACCTGCTTCGCGAAGTACCATTTGGTGCGGATGGTGTGTTTACACCAGAAGGATTCGTGGAACGTGTAAACTATGACCTTGCCAATGATTTAGGTAACTTGCTGAACCGTACAGTTGCAATGGTGCAAAAATATTTTGACGGTACATTAAGCAGCTATAAGGGTCCTGTTAATGAGTTTGATGAGGAGCTGAAAGCAGTAGCTGAGCAAACCGTCAAAGCCTATGAAGAAGCGATGGAAAACCTTGAATTCTCGGTTGCTCTTTCTAATGTTTGGACATTAATCAGCAGAACCAATAAATATATTGATCAAACTGCTCCGTGGGTGTTAGCTAAAGATGAAACGAAGCGTAAAGAACTACATTCTGTCATGTATCATTTAGCAGAATCACTGCGCATCACGGCAGTGCTTTTAACGCCATTCTTAACGAAAACACCTGAGAAAATCTTCTTCCAGCTTGGAATTGAAGAAGTGAAGCTCAAAAGCTGGGATAGTATTCTATCATTTGGTGCAATTCAACATGCGACGGTACAAAAAGGAGAGCCTTTGTTCCCGCGTTTAGAGGTTGAAGAAGAAGTAGCCTACATTAAAGAAAAAATGCAGGGAAGTGCACCTAAGGTAGAAGAAGAAAAAGTGGAAGTGGAAGAAACGGAATTACCTGAGCAGGGAGCAGAAATTGCATTTGATGATTTCTCAAAAGTTGATCTTCGAGTAGCACAGGTACTGGAAGCAGCCCCAGTGAAAAAAGCGGATCGTCTCTTAAAACTTCAGCTTGATTTTGGATTTGAAAAAAGACAAATCGTTTCTGGGATTGCCAAGCATTATCAACCAGAAGAATTAGTAGGGAAAAAGCTCGTTTGCGTAGCGAATCTGACACCAGTTAAACTCAGAGGGGAAATTTCCCAGGGAATGATTTTAACGGGAGAAACTGATGGTAAATTGCAGGTTCTTGAAGTAGATCAATCTCTAACGAATGGAACAAAAATTTTATAAATCAACAAAGGTGTTCCACGTGTAACATTTCGTCGAACACCTTTTGTTTTTTAGAGGAATTGTCGAAAGGAGCATTCAACGATGTTATTTGATACACATGCCCACTTAAATGCGGAACAATACAATGAAGATTTAACGCAGGTGATCGAAAGAGCGAAAAGCGAAAAAGTCGAAAAGATCGTGGTGGTAGGGTTTGACCGACCGACAATTACGAGAGCAATGGAATTAATTGAAGAGTATGACTTCATATATGCAGCTATTGGCTGGCACCCAGTCGACGCCATTGATATGACAGATGAGGATTTGGCATGGATCAAAGATTTATCTCAACACGAAAAAGTGGTTGCGATCGGAGAAATGGGTCTGGATTACTATTGGGAAAAGTCGCCAAAAGATGTACAAAAGGAAGTCTTTAGACGCCAAATTGCTCTTGCGAAGGAACTAAATCTGCCTATCATTATTCATAATCGTGACGCAACGGAAGATGTCGTGACGATCCTAAAAGAAGAGGGAGCAGCTGAGGTTGGAGGTATTATGCACTGCTTTACTGGCAGCTTAGAAACTGCAAAAGCATGTATGGATATGAATTTTTACATCTCATTCGGTGGACCCGTGACATTTAAAAATGCCAAAAAACCGAAGGAAGTTGTAAAGGACATACCAAGTGACAGGCTTTTGATCGAAACAGACTGCCCATACTTAACACCAGCGCCATTTAGAGGGAAACGTAACGAGCCAAGTTATGTAAAATATATCGCAGAACAGATCGCGGAGCTGCGAGAAATCAGCTTTGAAGAGCTGGCTGAATTGACAACAGAAAATGCAAAAAAAATTTTCCGTATAAACTGACAGTATATGATGTCAATCCTTGTTTAAGCTTGTCCAATTATGAAACATAACGAAAAAGTTCTACACGTTTGCGCCTTCTCATAGGATAAGTTGTCGATAAGTCTTTCTTCCCTTCCTTCCATAAATCTCCCATAATAGGTTTACAATCGAGCATTTTTGTACAGTGGGTGGAAGGGTTGACAGGTTTTGAGATACTCTATATAATCTCTCCGAGGAGAAGGAGGCGTTTTTCATCGTACAAAAAATGAAAAATCTGTTTTCTGTTAAGCTAGGAAAAGGCAAGGTTTTATTACTAGTTGTTTGCTTGCTTTTAGCTGGAACTGGGACGGCTTACGGTGCGCATGAGCTCACTAAGCAGTCTATTACCATTTCAATCAATGGTAAGGAAGAGACAATTCGTACACATGAAGAGACAGTAGCACAGCTGCTTTCAGACCTTGGAATAAGGACCAAGGCGGAGGATCATATCTCTCCAAGTCTAAATACAAAGATTCAAGACAACATGAACATTGTGTATGATGCGGCTATACCGGTTCATCTGACCCTAGATGGGAAAGAGAAAACGATATGGACAACAGATCAGACGGTTGGAGCATTATTGAAGAATGAGAAGATAGATATTGGGAAGCACGATCAAGTCACTCCAGGAAAGAATGACAAGCTTAAAAAGGATATGAATCTTGTGGTTCAGCAGGCCTTTCAGGTCAGCTTAAATGATGGAGGAAAAGATAAAAAAGTGTGGACCACTTCGACTACGGTCGCTGACTTTTTAAAGCAACAAGAGCTGAAGCTCAAGAAGCACGATAAGATCAAACCTGCGTTACATAGTAACCTTTCTAAAAAAAGCGCAGATATTCAGATCACTCGGGTGGAAAAAGTCACCGATGTAGTGGAAGAGAAAATTGCTTTTGATACCAAACATAAAAAGGATCATTCTCTTGAAAAAGGAAAAGAGAAGGTGCTTAAAAAAGGTGAAGAAGGTAAATTGAAGAAGCACTATGCCATTGTGAAAGAAAACGGCAAAGTGGTGTCTAAAGAGTTGATAAAAGAAGTAACTGAAAAAGATAGTAAGGACCGTTTGGTGGCTATTGGTACACAAGTTTCCAATAAGGAGCCTAAAGCGTCTCCTGTGGTTTCACGAAGCAATGATTCGTCAGGAAAAGAATTTTATGTGGCGTCAACAGCCTATACAGCGAGCTGCGCTGGATGTACGGGCAGAACGTCTACTGGCTTTAATTTAAAAGCAAATCCGGGTGCAAAGGTCATAGCAGTTGATCCGAGTGTCATTCCGCTGGGCTCTAAAGTGTATGTGGAAGGCTATGGATATGCCGTTGCATCAGACACTGGATCTGCTATAAAAGGGAATAAAATTGATGTGTTCGTCCCAAGTAAGTCGGCAGCTTATCAATGGGGAAATAAACGAGTGAAAATTAGAGTGCTCAAATAAACACATCAAATCATTTATATGAACAGAGGGCTTTGCGCACCCTCTGTTTTTTTGGTTATAATAGAAGCACTGTTTTCTAATTAATTAGACGCAAAAACAGCATGAAAGGTTTCATTTTTTAACCAATAAATGTAGATTGTTTTTGCAAGCGGAGGAATACATGAAAATTAAAGAAATCATTGTGGTGGAGGGTCGTGATGACACTGCTAGAGTGAAGATGGCGGTTGATGCAGATACGATTGAAACAAACGGATCTGCCATTGGCGATACAGTCATTCAACAAGTGCGTCTTGCTCAGGAGACGAGAGGGGTCATTATTTTAACAGATCCTGATTTTCCTGGTGAGAAGATCCGTAAAACCATCGCAGAGGCGGTTCCTGGCTGTAAACACGCTTTTTTGCCAAAACATCTTGCGAAGGCGAAGCGGGACAAGGGGATTGGCGTCGAGCATGCTTCCTTAGACAGTATTCGGGAATGTCTTGCCCATGTCCATGAAGAAATGGAAGAATCGGAAAGTGACATTACATTAGACGACTTATTTGACGCAGGCCTTATCGGAGGCGAAGCATCGAAACGCCGCCGTGAACGACTAGGTGTGCTTTTAAAGATAGGATATACCAATGCGAAGCAGCTGCAAAAGCGCCTTCACATGTTCCAAATAACCAAACATGATTTTATTGCGGCCTTAAAGACCGTCATGCAGGAGGAAGCCGATGAATAAAGATATTGCGACACCCGTCAGAACGAAGGAAATACTGAAGAAGTACGGTTTCTCTTTTAAAAAGAGCTTAGGGCAGAACTTCTTAATTGATACAAATATTTTAGATCGCATTGTCGATCATGCAGAGATTACAGATGAGACTGGCGTCATTGAAATTGGTCCTGGTATCGGTGCATTGACAGAGCAGCTCGCTAAACGTGCAAAGAAAGTCACCGCTTTTGAAATCGATCAGCGTTTATTGCCTATTTTAAACGATACGCTCTCTCCTTATGATAATGTGACGATCATTCATCAAGACGTATTAAAGGCGGATGTGCGAAAGGTAATCGAAGAAAATTTTGCTGACTGTAAAGAAGTGATGGTCGTCGCCAACCTTCCATATTATGTGACAACACCGATTATTATGAAATTGCTAGAAGAAAACCTTCCATTGAAAGGGATTGTGGTCATGCTGCAAAAAGAAGTAGCAGACCGTATGGCAGCTGTCCCTTCATCAAAGGAATACAATTCGCTGTCTATCGCAGTTCAATTTTATACAGAAGCGAAAACAGTGATGGTTGTGCCTAAAACGGTTTTTGTCCCTCAGCCAAATGTTGATTCGGCTGTGATTAAACTGACTGTTCGCGATACACCGGCTGTTTCAGTAGAAAACGATGCGTTTTTCTTTCAGTTGATTCGTGCAAGCTTCGGTCAGCGCCGAAAAACATTAATGAATAACTTGATGAACAATTTGCCTGATGGTAAGAAACATAAAGCCATGATCGAAGAAGCACTTCAAACAGCAGAAATTGATGGAAAGCGCCGCGGAGAATCATTATCCATTGAGGAATTTGCCCGTTTGTCGAATGTCTTACAAAAAGTCCTATCTTAAGGGCTTTTTTCTTTTGTTTTTCACCACTTCAGCTGTTCGGGCATAGGCTAGAAAGAACAGCACATATGAAAGACGACTTCAATGCAAGACGATACCAACAGGATATGAGCCTGATTGTGGAGTGAAAAGCATGCAATTTCAAATAGGAGATATGGTGACGAGGGCATCCTATCAAATGGATATTATGTTTCGAATCATTCGAATTGATGAGACAGATCAGCACGAAGCCACTGCCATATTGCATGGGAATGAAGTGAGGCTGATTGCTGATGCCAAGATGTCGGATCTCGTCTTGATTCAAAAAGAGGAACAGCTGACAAGGGAGAAGGACGACGAACGGAAAATTAACGAATCGCTCGATCTACTAAGACAGGATTATCAGCTGCTGCGTGAAAAACAAGAGTATTATACGTCGGGACAATATCAGCATCAGGAGCAGTATTTTCACATGCCTGGAAAGGTCCTTCATTTAGATGGAGATGCTTCATACTTAAAGAAATGCTTAGATGTATATGAACGAATTGGTGTGCCTGTGTACGGAGTGCATTGCCATGAGAAGAAAATGCCAAGCATGATTGACTCGTTAATTGATCAATATCGACCTGATATTTTGGTCATTACAGGACATGATGCGTATTCCAAACAAAAGGGCGGTGTGAATGATATTGGTGCCTACCGCCATTCTCGCCATTTCGTTGAAACGGTTCAAAAAGCAAGAAGGAAAATTCCTCATTTAGATCAGCTTGTGATCTTTGCAGGTGCCTGTCAATCTCATTTCGAATCATTGATCCAAGCAGGCGCCAATTTTGCAAGCTCACCTGCTCGTGTGAACATCCATGCGCTCGATCCCGTCTATATCGTTGCGAAGATCAGCTTCACTCCATTTGTAGATCGAATCAACGTGTGGGATGTGCTTCGTAATACATTAACAAGAGAAAAAGGGCTCGGAGGCATTGAGACGAAGGGTGTTTTAAGGGTAGGTATGCCTTATAAAAGAGACCATGAATCGACATAACCCGACTGATTTCAGTCTGGTTTTTTTTATGTTCAAAAAGAAATTTCAAAAGGATACATAATTCACCGTAATTTGAGAAAAATAGGGAGGAGAAAAGGTAGAAGTTTGTCAAAATTATTTTGTTGACAATGGCTCGTGTTGGTTGATATAATTTAATTTTTATTTGACAAAAACGGGCTGTTGTTGTATAATTATCTCAGTGAGGTGGATGCAATGGCGAAGACTTTGTCCGACATCAAAAGATCGCTTGATGGTAACTTAGGTAAACGTTTGACATTAAAAGCTAACGGAGGCCGCCGTAAAACAATTGAGCGTTCGGGCATTTTAGCTGAAACGTACCCTTCTGTATTTGTGATTCAATTAGATCAAGATGAGAATTCGTTTGAAAGAGTTTCTTACAGTTATGCAGATATACTGACTGAGACGGTCGAATTAACGTTCGATGATACCGCTAGCTCAGTCGCCTATTAATGGGCAGTGAACTTTTTGTTTACTGCTTTTTGTTTTGCCTTTTTTTCTGAATGGGAGTCTGTCCATTTTTTGAAAGGGGTAAAAGAAAGGATTCGATACAAAATAAGAAAGCCACAGAAGCAGTGGCACTGATTCGAATTCTCGACTAAAGGGGCTGTTTCGTTTGGGTAGACGCCGAGGCATTATGTCAGATGAGTTCAAATACGAGCTGGCGAAGGATCTTGGATTTTATGATACCGTCAAAAATGGAGGCTGGGGAGAAATTCGTGCGCGTGACGCAGGTAACATGGTCAAACGTGCCATTGAATTAGCTCAGCAGCACATGGCTCAGGATGAGAATCAACGATAGAGAAACGGTCAGGGATACCTCGGGTGTCTCTGGCTTTTTTTGATGAAAAAGTCAGTGTGCTGGGCGTAAAAGCCAATATTCATCAGATCAATCAAATGTGATACAATATTGATACTTATGTTTAGATGGAGAAGTAGGTGAAATGTTTGCGTATTTTAGAAAAAGCACCGGCGAAAATTAATCTTTCACTTGATGTTCATGGAAAAAGACCGGATGGATATCACGAAGTGGAGATGGTGATGACAACAATAGACCTTGCAGATCGACTAGAGCTGACAGAGCTGGACAAAGATGAAATCCGTGTATCATCTCATAATCGATTTGTGCCAGATGATCAGCGTAACTTGGCTTATCAGGCGGCTAAATTACTTAAAACAAGGTTCGGTATTCAAAAAGGCGTATCGATTGTCATCACAAAAGCAATTCCTGTTGCAGCAGGTTTAGCTGGAGGCAGCAGTGATGCGGCAGCAGCGCTTCGCGGTTTAAACCGTTTGTGGAAGTTAAATCTCACGTTAGATGAACTAGCTGAGCTTGGAGCGGAAATCGGCTCAGATGTGTCTTTTTGTGTACACGGAGGCACAGCACTAGCGACAGGACGTGGAGAGAAACTGAAGCATATCGCGACACCGCCGCATTGCTGGGTGATTTTGGCGAAGCCGGTGATTGGGGTATCTACAGCTGAAGTTTATAGACAATATGACGCAAGCAAAGTAGAACACCCAAATGTACAGCGTATGATTGAAGCCATTGAAGCGAAAAATTATAAAGAGATGTGCGGCTCACTCGGTAACGTTCTAGAGTCTGTGACATTAAAGATGTATCCGGAAGTAGATATGATCAAAAGACAGATGAAGCGTTTCGGTGCTGATGCTGTATTAATGAGTGGAAGCGGCCCAACTGTGTTTGGCTTAATTCAATATGAATCGAAGGTACAAAGAATATATAACGGACTGAGAGGATTTTGTGATCAAGTATACGCTGTCCGCATGATCGGCGAACAAAATGCCCTTGATTAAATCCGTATATTAAGTTATATTATTCATAAATTATTCGGGTTCTGGGGGTAAGTTCATGAAGTTTCGTCGAAGCGGCAGATTGGTGGACTTAACAAATTATTTGTTAACCCACCCGCACGTACTAGTACCGTTAACTTTTTTTGCAGAGCGATATCAATCTGCGAAGTCCTCCATTAGTGAAGACTTAACGATTATCAAACAGACCTTCGAACAGCAGGGAATAGGCACATTACTTACTGTACCAGGCGCTGCTGGCGGAGTGAAATATATTCCAAAGATTCACCTAAAAGAAGCAGATGACGTAGTAAACGATATCGGAGAGGCATTATCAACTCCTGAACGTGTACTTCCTGGCGGTTATTTATATTTAACCGATGTTTTAGGCAATCCATCGATTCTGGCGAAAATCGGTAAGCTGTTTGCGACCATCTTTGCTGACCGCGCGATTGATGTCGTCATGACCGTTGCGACAAAGGGTATTCCAATTGCCTATTCTGTTGCAGGGTATTTAAATGTGCCTGTTGTGATCGTTAGAAAAGATAATAAGGTAACCGAAGGATCAACTGTCAGTATTAATTATGCGTCAGGTTCTTCTAACCGAATTCAAACCATGTCACTTGCAAAACGCAGCTTAGACAAAGGCTCCAATGTGTTGATCATAGATGACTTTATGAAAGCAGGCGGAACCATTAATGGCATGATGAATTTACTGGAGGAATTTAATGCAAATGTTGCAGGGATCGGTGTTCTTTTAGAAGATGAAGGCGTAAATGAACGTCTTGTTGATGAATATGTCTCGTTGTTAAAGCTTTCAACTATAGATATGAAGCAGAAAATCATTGAGATCAATGAAGGCAATTTCCACGAGTTATTTCATTCGAAAGCGTAAGTTTTGATCAAACATGTATTTGAATGGGAGAGATTGATATGACAAAAGTTGTTCAAACCAAACATGCACCAGCAGCCATTGGACCTTACTCTCAAGGAATTATTGTCAATAACATGTTTTACAGCTCAGGGCAGATTCCATTAACCCCAGCTGGAGATTTTGTAAATGGAGATATTAAAGAACAAACACATCAAGTGTTCCGTAATCTTGAGGCCGTACTTGAAGCAGCAGGTGCTTCCTTTGAAACGGTTGTGAAAGCAACTGTCTTCATCAAAGATATGGAACAATTTGCTGAAGTGAATGAAGTGTACGGCGAGTATTTCCATACACATAAGCCAGCTCGTTCATGTGTGGAAGTAGCAAGACTTCCAAAGGATGCACTTGTAGAAATTGAAGTGGTTGCATTAGTGAAATAAAACAGGCACTCTCAATAAAAGCCGTTTGGTTTCATCTTATGCAGGAAAAGACATCATCATGATGTCTTTTTTCATGCTGGGTATGTAAGCGTCGCCACTTAAATGACAAATAATGTATAAATATCCCGATATTTCAAAAAAAGTTTAAAAAAAGAGCAGGAGAATCACCACGATCGTTGAATACCTAAGTAATGCTTTTATATTGGGAAAAGGTGGTGACTACTGTGGAAGTTACTGACGTAAGATTACGCCGCGTGAATACCGATGGTCGCATGAGGGCGATTGCATCCATCACGCTGGACCACGAATTTGTTGTTCATGATATTCGTGTGATTGATGGAAACAATGGCTTGTTTGTTGCAATGCCTAGCAAACGCACGCCTGATGGAGAGTTTCGCGATATTGCACATCCAATTAATTCAAGTACTCGGGGTAAAATCCAAGATGCTGTATTAAATGAATATCATCGCTTAGGCGAAGAAGAAGAAACAGTTGAATATGAAGAAGCTGGAGCTTCTTAATCATATGTGAACCTAAAAAGACAGCTTTAAGAGAAAATGAATGTTTTCTTTTAAATGCTGTCTTTTTTGCGTTTTTCCTCATGTGTCTTATGTGTTTCATCTGTTAGAAAATTATTGTACTTCCTTATGTATCCTTGAAATCAGTCCTTATTTAGGATATATTTTTCTATGGATAATAGGGATATTGGAGGCCAATCAATGGATAAGCGGTTCGCAGTGATTTTAGCAGCGGGAAAAGGAACGAGAATGAAGTCAAAGCTATATAAAGTACTTCATCCAGTTTGCGGAAAGCCAATGGTCGAGCATGTGGCAGACGAAGCGTTAAAACTTTCTTTAGCCAAGCTAGTAACGATTGTTGGACATGGAGCAGAGGACGTCAAAGAGCAGCTTGGAGACAAAAGTGAGTATGCACTTCAAGAAGAGCAGCTGGGAACAGCACATGCCGTCAAACAAGCAAAATCGTTTCTTGCGCAGGAAAAGGGAACAACCATTGTCATTTGTGGTGATACGCCATTATTGACAGCGGAAACAATGGAAGCCATGTTAAGCGAGCATCAAAAACATCAAGCGAAAGTCACGATTTTAACAGCATATGCAGATGATCCGACTGGTTATGGCCGCATTATTCGCGACGCAACAGGTGCTGTCGTGAAAATCGTGGAGCATAAAGATGCAAATGATGCAGAGCGTCAAGTGAATGAAATTAATACAGGAACCTATTGCTTTTCAAATGAAGATCTCTTCCGTGTGATTGAGCAAGTGTCGAATGAAAATGCACAGGGTGAATACTACTTGCCAGACGTCATTGAAATTTTAAAGAATGAAGGGCAAACAGTTGCAGCTTATCAAACTCCGCATTTTGAAGAAACACTTGGAGTCAATGACCGTATTGCTCTATCACAAGCAGAGCAATTCATGAAGCGACGTATTAATCATCAGCTTATGAAGAATGGTGTGACCTTGATTGATCCTGAGAACACGTATATTTCGCCAGACGCTGTCATCGGTGAAGATACAGTTATTTATCCTGGGACGGTCATCAAAGGGAATGTAAACATCGGTGCAGATGCCATTATTGGGCCAAACACTGAAATTGTTGATAGCGTCATCGGAGATCGAACAGTGATTAAGCAATCTGTCGTCTGCGATAGTGAGGTTGGAGTCGATGTGACAATTGGACCGTTTGCTCATATTCGCCCGTTGTCGAAAATTGGCGATGAAGTGAAGATCGGGAATTTTGTCGAAATCAAGAAAACGGTTTTCGGTGACCGTAGCAAAGCATCTCATCTAAGCTACATTGGAGACGCAGAGGTCGGAACTGATGTAAACCTTGGCTGTGGTTCTATTACAGTCAACTATGATGGGAAAAACAAATTCTTAACGAAGATTGAAGACGGCGCCTTTATTGGCTGTAATTCAAACCTCGTTGCACCAGTCACTGTCGGAAAAGGGGCATATGTTGCAGCCGGTTCTACGGTTACAGAAGATGTACCACAGGATGCATTGTCTATTGCTAGAGCAAGACAAGTCAATAAAGAAGATTATGTGAAAAATATTCATAAAAAATAATCCAAATACCCGGAGGTTTACCATGTCTAATCGTTATGCTGATGCGAATTTAAAGATATTCTCTTTGAATTCAAACCCTGAACTTGCCAAAGAAATTGCCGAACGTATCGGAGTTGATGTAGGAAAGAGCTCTGTTAAACGCTTTAGTGACGGTGAAGTCCAAATCAATATTGAAGAAAGTATCCGCGGCTGTGATTGTTATGTCATTCAATCAACAAGTGCACCAGTCAATGAGCATATTATGGAGCTGCTCATTATGGTGGATGCGCTAAAGCGCGCTTCTGCAAAAACGGTTAATATTGTGATCCCTTATTACGGATATGCACGTCAAGATCGTAAGGCAAAGCCTCGTGAGCCAATCACTGCGAAGCTTTTTGCAAACTTGCTTGAAACTGCGGGTGCTACACGTGTTATTGCACTTGATCTTCATGCGCCGCAAATCCAAGGTTTCTTTGATATTCCAATCGATAATTTAATGGCCGTGCCAATCTTAACAAACTATTTCGAACAGAAGAACTTGAATGATATCGTTGTTGTGTCTCCTGACCACGGTGGTGTGACACGTGCGCGTAAAATGGCAGACCGCCTGAAAGCGCCAATCGCAATTATCGACAAACGCCGTCCAAAGCCAAACGTTGCTGAAGTCATGAACATTATTGGTAACATTGAAGGCAAAACGGCTATTCTGATCGATGATATCATTGATACAGCTGGTACCATTACACTTGCAGCAAATGCGCTAGTCGAAAATGGAGCAGCTGAAGTATATGCTTGCTGTACGCACCCAGTATTGTCTGGACCAGCAGTAGAACGTATCACAAACTCTAAAATTAAAGAATTAGTTGTGACAAACAGTATTCAATTAACTGATGACAAGAAAGTTGGAAAATTCATTCCACTTTCAGTTGGGCCTTTGCTTGCAGAAGCCATCATCCGTGTACATGAAGAAGAATCTGTGAGCTACCTTTTTAGTTAATTCTTTTATCAAAAAAGGCCTTAGGCATCAGCTTAGGGTCTTTTTGCTGTCATTAATTACAGCCAAACATGTTTAAAATAATGCGGTTATGGGTATTTATGAGAGTAGTGACAAAAAAGAAATAGGATGGTGCTGAATATGGCAACTTTAAAAGCAAATAAAAGAACTGATTTCAAACGTTCCACACTGCAAAAAATCCGTCATTCAGGACACGTTCCTGGTGTCATATACGGAAAAAATACAGATAACCTGGCTGTTTCATTAGACAGCGTCGATTTATTAAAGACCTTACGTGATGAAGGGAAGAATACAATCATCACATTAGACGTGAGCGGTGAAACGAAATCCGTGATGGTCACAGAATTACAAACAGATCCGCTGAAAAACGAGCTTGTCCATGCTGATTTCCAAGTCGTTGACTTACAGCGTGAAATTGACGCGGATGTCCCTGTACAGCTGATTGGCGAGTCTAAAGGGGTAAAAGATGGCGGTGTGCTTCAGCAGCCACTATTTGAATTATCTGTGACAGCGAAACCAAAAGATATCCCGCAGCATATTGAAGCTGATATTACTCACTTAGAAGTCAATGATGTCTTAACAGTTGCTGATCTGCCTGTCCAGTCATCTTATCAAATCAATAACGATCCAGAAGAAGTCGTTGCATCCATTCTGCCGCCTCAGCAATCAGAGGTTCCTGAGCCAGACAGTGAACAGGAACCGCAAGAACCTGAAGCTATTAAAGAAAAGGATGACGATGGAGAATAACTGGTCATTTAGAGACGTAACCCTCCCGCGGTTGCGTCTTTTGTGCTAGAATGAAAAGAATTCATACGTTTTTACATGAGGCAATCCTATTGGCTCATTTTTTAGGCGTGTGCTGTGTGACAAAGGAGGTTATTGGTTTCATGATTGCATTCGTTGGATTAGGTAATCCAGGAAAAGAATATGAAAAAACAAGACATAATGTCGGGTTTATGACAATAGATGAACTATCGAAAAAATGGGACATCCCTTTAAATCAATCGAAATTCCATGGACAATTTGGAACTGGATTTGTTTCGGGGCAAAAGGTTCTACTTGTAAAGCCGCTTACATATATGAACTTATCAGGAGAATGTGTGCGTCCGCTGATGGACTATTACGATATTCCCCTTGAACATTTGAAAGTAATCTATGATGATCTTGATTTGCCAACTGGCCGGATTCGTTTACGTACAAAAGGAAGTGCAGGCGGGCATAATGGAATCAAATCGTTGATTCAACATTTAGGTTCACCTGAGTTTGACCGATTTCGTATCGGCATTGGGCGTCCTCAAAACGGCATGAAGGTTGTTGATTACGTACTAGGACGCTTCTTAGAAGAGGAACAGCCTGACATTGCATCAGCCATTCAATCGTCTGTCGAGGCTTGTGAAGCGGCTTTAACAAAGCCGTTTTTAGAAGTGATGAATGATTTTAACAAGAAGGTATAAGAATCATAAGCAAAGCACATACTGATCATAAAATCTCAGCATGGGAGGATCACGTATGGCTTTGCATTATTACTGCCGGCACTGTGGTGTAAAGGTTGGCAGTCTAGATGAATCTGCTGTCCAAAGTGAAGCACTTGGATTTCATCACTTAACAAATGAGGAAAGAAGCGATATGATTTCTTATAAGGAAAATGGTGATTTACATGTACAAACCATTTGTGAGGATTGCCAAGAGGCGCTCGAAAGAAATCCTGATTACCATCAGTATCATACTTTTATTCAATAAAAAAGCTTTGGTGTAGATATTAGACCAAAGCGTTTTTCTGTTTTAAACAAGCAGGGAGGAGGAGCTAAATGAAAAACATACAATCATTTATCAAACAAAGTGATGATTTTCAGTCCATTTTTAATGGGCTAAAGGAAGGGTTAAAAGAACAGTTGCTCGCCGGACTATCAGGCTCCGTCAGATCTTTATTTACAGCCGCGATATCAGACGAACTCAAGCGGCCGATGTTTATAGTGACTCACAATTTGTATCAAGCGCAGAAGGTCACGGATGATCTAGCAAGTGTGATGCCGGATCGATCGGTTCTTCTTTATCCTGTCAATGAACTGATCGCTTCAGAAATTGCGGTGGCCAGCCCTGAGCTGAGAGCACAGCGTTTAGATGTTCTGAATCGACTGGCAAATGGTGAAAACCCGATTATTGTCACCCCGGCTGCTGCGGTGCGCAGGATGCTTCCTCCAGTTGAGCTTTGGAAGGAGAGTCAGGTCCATTTAAAGATTGGTGAAGAAATTGATTTGGAGGCGTTTTCAAAACAGCTCGTACAAATCGGTTATGACCGGACGTCGATGGTTGCTGCGCCTGGGGACTTTAGTGTGCGCGGAGGAATCATTGACATCTATGCGCTAACGGAAGAACATCCAATCCGTATTGAACTGTTCGATACTGAAGTAGACTCGATTCGAACCTTCCACTCAGATACACAGCGTTCAATAGAGACGCTTCAAGAGATTAAAATTGGCCCGGCAAAAGAGCTGATCGTAAGGGGTCCTGAGCGGGTAAGAGCGATTGAACAGCTGGATGAAGGTCTTGCGAAAAGTTTTAAAAAATTCAACTCAGACAAACAGAAAGAGCTGCTGCATCAAAATATTTCTGCCGATCGAGAGAAGCTGCTAGAAGGCATCGTGACACAGGAAATGACGAAATACCTATCCTATTTCTATGAAAAGCCTGCTAGTTTGCTAGATTACACATCACAGGATACGATTATTATTTTAGATGAAATCAGTAGAATTCAGGAGATGGAAGAACAGCTTGAACAGGAAGAAGCCGATTGGACAATTAGTCTGCTTGCAGAAGGCAATATTCTTCATGATTTATCTCTTTCTTTCCCGTTCCAAGAACTGATTAATCAGCAATCGAGGTCAATTCTGTACTATTCCTTGTTCCTGAGGCATGTCCAGCAGACAAATCCGCAAAATATTGTCAATGTATCTAGCAAGCAAATGCAGAATTTCCATGGGCAGATGAATGTGCTTGCGAGTGAAATTGAACGCTATAAAAAACAACAATATACGGTTGTTTTCTTAGGTGCGGATGAAGAACGGACAGAAAAACTGTCGTCTGTCTTACATGATTATGATATAGAAGCCGCTCTGGCGAAACCGGATGCTGAGCTTGTCAGCGGGCAGGTGTATATTTTACAAGGTGAGCTACAAACAGGCTTTGAATTGCCGTTATCAAAAATTGCCGTGATCACAGAAGGTGAACTCTTCAAGAAACGCGTGAAAAAGCAGGCACGTAAGCAAAAAATGACCAACGCTGAGCGAATTAAGAGTTATTCAGAGCTTCAAGTCGGCGACTATGTGGTGCACATTAACCACGGGATCGGTAAATATTTAGGAATTGAAACGCTTGAAATCGGCGGCATTCATAAAGATTATTTAAATATTCATTATCAAGGAAGCGACAAGCTTTATGTACCGGTAGAACAAATTGATCAGGTGCAGAAATATGTAGGTTCAGAAGGTAAAGAACCAAAGCTGTACAAACTAGGCGGCAGCGATTGGAAACGCGTGAAGAAAAAAGTTGAAACATCTGTACAGGACATTGCAGATGATCTGATTAAGCTGTACGCAGAACGTGAGGCAAGCAAAGGATATGCCTTCTCGCCTGACCATGAGATGCAGCGCCAGTTTGAATCTGCGTTCCCTTATCAGGAAACAGATGATCAAATTCGTTCGATTCACGAAATCAAACTGGACATGGAACGGGAGCGTCCAATGGACCGCCTGCTTTGTGGAGATGTGGGGTACGGAAAAACAGAGGTGGCTATTCGTGCGGCCTTCAAAGCCATTGCTGACGGGAAGCAGGTAGCCCTGCTTGTTCCGACAACCATCTTAGCGCAGCAGCACTTTGATACAATTATGGATCGATTCCAAGACTACCCTGTTAAAATCGCTCAGCTTAGCCGTTTCCGTACAAGAAAAGAAACAACGGAAACGTTAAAAGGGTTAAAAAATGGAACGATTGATATGGTCATTGGCACACATCGTCTTCTTTCAAAAGACATCATCTACAAGGATTTAGGACTGTTGATCATTGATGAGGAACAGCGTTTTGGTGTGACACATAAAGAGAAAATTAAGCAGATGAAAGCCAATATCGATGTACTGACATTAACGGCTACACCAATTCCGCGTACGCTTCATATGTCCATGCTTGGCGTGCGAGATTTATCGGTAATTGAAACACCTCCTGAAAACCGATTCCCTGTTCAAACCTATGTGGTCGAGTACAATGGAGCTTTAGTCAGAGAAGCGATTGAGCGAGAATTAGCACGCGGCGGTCAAGTGTACTTCCTTTACAATCGTGTTGAGGATATTGAACGGAAAGCAGATGAAATCTCCATGCTAGTCCCAGATGCAAAAGTCAGCTATGCACATGGGAAAATGAGTGAGAACGAGCTGGAATCAGTGATGATCAATTTCCTCGAAGGTGAATCAGATGTATTGGTCAGCACCACCATCATTGAAACGGGAGTCGATATTCCAAATGTGAATACGCTCATTGTGCACGATGCCGATAAAATGGGTCTATCTCAGCTGTACCAGCTAAGAGGACGAGTTGGGCGTTCAAATCGTGTCGCTTATGCTTATTTCACGTATCGAAAAGATAAAGTTCTTTCTGAAGTAGCGGAGAAAAGGCTTCAAGCCATTAAAGAATTTACAGAGCTCGGATCAGGATTTAAAATTGCAATGCGTGATTTAACGATTCGAGGAGCAGGTAACTTACTTGGTGCTCAGCAGCATGGCTTCATTGATTCTGTCGGATTCGACCTCTATTCTCAAATGCTGAAGGAGGCCATTGAGGAAAGAAGAGGAGATACAACGGCACAAGATAAATTCGAGCCAGAAATTGATCTGCAAATTGATGCTTACATCCCAGACGCTTATATTTCCGATGGCAAGCAAAAGATTGAAATGTATAAACAGTTCAGAGCCATTGGATCGATTGAAGAGCGAAAAGAGCTTCAGGATGAAATGATTGACCGATTTGGTGAATATCCGCAAGAGGTGGCTGACTTGTTTACGATTGCGACGATGAAAGTGTACGCAATTCAGGAACGTGTGGAGCTGATTAAGATGGAAAAAGGCATTGTCAGACTCACACTTCATGAGCAAGCAAGCAGTGAAATCGACGGTCAAAAATTATTTGAGCTTGGCAGTAAATATGGACGTGAAATTGGTTTGGGAATGGAAGGCAGCAAGCTGATTATTTCTGTCCAAACGAAGGGTAAGAAGACCGAGGAATGGCTTGAGGTCGTTCTGAGTATGCTTCGAGGCCTTCAAGATGTGAAAAAAGAAACTATTCCATCTTCATAAAATTTTGTTTGTCTCTCGTGTATATTACGTTTGATGTGACGGATACTAAACTCAGGGTCAAGTGGTGAATGTTGCATAAAGTGGACGCTTTTGTTCCATTCACCCAACACATCATCAAACGAAAGAGAGGCAGCAGTGAATGAAAGCAACTGGAATTGTACGCCGTATCGATGATCTAGGTAGAGTGGTTATTCCGAAGGAGATTCGCAGAACATTGCGCATCCGGGAAGGAGATCCGCTTGAGATTTTCGTCGACCGTGATGGAGAAGTCATTTTGAAGAAATATTCGCCGATTAGTGAGCTAGGAGACTTTGCGAAGGAATATGCTGATGCATTATTCGACAGTTTGGGTCATTCCATCCTGATTTGTGATCGAGATACGTATATTGCTGTATCCGGCAGTTCGAAAAAAGAGTATTTAAACAAATCCATCAGTGATTTACTTGAACGAACAATGGATCAGCGTAATTCTGTGTTAGAAGAAAGCAAAAAAGAAATTCAACTTATCGATGGTATTGATGATGACGTATCAGCTTATACCATTGCACCTATTGTTGCAAACGGAGATCCGATTGGCGCCGTCGTCTTATTTTCTAAAGAGCGTTCAATGGGAGAAGTGGAGCATAAAGCGGCAGAAACGGCAGCTGGCTTCTTAGCCCGTCAAATGGAACATTAGGTCTAATAATTCTATATCATTTTGATAAAACGAAAGAAAGCCGATGAAATCATTTGATTTTGTCGGTTTTTTATATGGGATGAAACAAAACAAGAAATGTACCGTCTACTTCTTAGAAAGAAACGGCTTTCCATTCACGTATGATATAATGAGTGCGTTTAACTGTAGATCTATTTTTTGATTGAACATAAAGGAGTCATCCATGAAAAATGCTGTGAATCAGCCGCACTGGCTTTTCCAGGGTGCGGTGATTTTGACCATCGCAGGCTTGTTATCAAAGGTACTAAGTGCCGTTTATCGTGTCCCGTTTCAAAACATCGTAGGGGACACAGGGTTTTATATTTATCAGCAGGTATATCCATTCCTTGGCATTGCCATCATGCTTGGCACAACAGGTTTTCCTGTCATGGTATCCAAGCTTTTGAGTGAGCATGGGGAAGAGAATCGACGGATCATTACAAGGGTATCCTTGGTATATTTCACTTTACTGAGCTTGGTTTTATTTCTTTGTCTTTACATAGGAGCAGGCACAATTGCGAGCCTAATGGCAGACAGTCAATTAATTCTGCTCATCCAGATGAGTGCTGTTGTGTTTCTATTTTTGCCACTCACTGTGATGCTGAGGGGAGTTTTTCAAAGTGGTGGATTGATGCTTCCAACGGCTATTTCTCAATTGGTTGAGCAGCTCATCAGGGTAGGTGTCCTGCTTGCCTTATCCTTCTATTTCGTGAGGCATGGCTATTCGCTTTATGAAACAGGGGCGGGTGCAGTGTTCTCCTCTATCGCGGGAAGTGTGGCTTCACTTATTTTACTTCTTATCCTTTGGCTGACCTATCGAAAGCAGTCTACTGCATTTAAGGCAGGCAAACAGCCGACACTTCGGAAAAAGGATGTTTTGAAGAGTTTGGTGCTGTATACATTGACGATTTGTGTCAGTGGATTGCTCATTTTATGGATGCAAATGATTGATGCCTTTCATTTGTATGCGCTGCTGCGCAGCGAGGGTCTGAGTGAAGCGGCCGCAAAGGCGGTGAAAGGTGTATATGACCGAGGTCAGCCTTTCTTACAGCTCGGAACGGTGTTTGCCATCAGCATTGGAACCTCTCTTGTACCATTTTTATCAGCGGCTGTAAGGAAGGGGGAGCATACAGCGATACGGCAAAAAATTCGTACATCGTTTAAGACCACATCGGTGTTGGGAATTGGTTCCGCTGTCGGGCTGATTTGTATTCTATCACCAGTAAATACAATGCTTTTTCGTAATGATTTAGGCACTGATGCCCTGCAAATATTTTGTATATCGATCGCCTTTACGTCGATTGCTATTACGCAAGCGGCTTTACTGCAAGGGCTCGGGCATACCGTGTATCCCGCTGTTGTGGTGGTCCTCAGTGTGCTGGTGAAATGGGTACTCACGATTGCGCTTGTCCCGTTATTTGGCATACACGGTGCCGCATGGTCAACTGTATGTGGTTTTCTCACAGCAGCGGTGCTCAATGCTTTATATTTGAAGCATAAAGGATGGATTTCATTGAGAGAGCTGTTCCCAGTGAAAATTGTTTTATCGGCCGTCTTCATGGCTGTTGTCTTAATAGGGTATCAGGCTCTGTTTTCCTGGGTCATCCCCTTTGAAAAACGTCCGTTTTCCGTTTTAGAGAGCCTGACATCAGTTTTTATTGGTGGTTGCGCCTTTTTATATAGTATCCTTAAGCTAGAAGTATTTACGGACGAGGAATGGAGAATTGTTCCATTAGGAGATAAGATTTTATATTTTAAACAGATGAGAGGGAATCAAAATGGCAGGTAAGATAACCGTTGTCGGTCTCGGGGCAGGCGACATGGATCAGCTGACGCTCGGTGTATATAAGCAGCTGAAGCAGGCGAAAGAAGTATTTATGAGAACACAGGATCACCCGCTTACCGCAGAGTTGATGCAGGAGGTCCCGTCTCTGACCTTTTTTGATGAAATTTATGAAAAGCACGATCAGTTTGATCTGGTGTATCAGGAAATTACCGAAATTTTATTCGCAGAGGCGGCGGAAAAGGATATTGTGTACGCAGTACCTGGTCATCCATTTGTGGCAGAAAAGACCGTACAGCTACTTGTCGCTCAGCAGCAAGAACGTGGGATTGAGGTGTCTGTTGCTGGTGGACAAAGCTTTTTAGATGCGACATTTAACTCCTTGCAGATTGACCCCATCGAGGGATTACAATTCGTGGATGCAGGGGATATGAGAGCGGATGACCTGAAATTAACCCAGCATGTCCTGATTTGTCAGGTATATGACCAGATGACAGCTTCGAATGTGAAGCTCACACTGATGGAAAAGCTGCCTGACGATTATGAAGTCTATATTGTGACGGCAGCGGGAAGCAGTCAGGAACAGATTACCGCCGTTCCTTTATTTGAACTTGATCGAGATGTGTCGATAAATAACTTAACGAGTGTTTATGTACCTCCGATTCAAGATGAAAAGCTGCTTTATCAACAATTTGACACCTTCCGTGACATCATACGTACATTAAGAGGTCCGGGCGGCTGTCCATGGGATCAAAAACAAACCAATGAGTCACTCAAACCATATTTAATTGAAGAATGCTATGAACTGCTTGAAGCGATAGATGAAGATGACCCAGATCATATGGTGGAAGAGCTCGGCGATGTGCTGCTGCAAGTGTTACTTCATGCTCAAATTGGCGAAGATGACGGTTATTTCTCAATCGATGATGTCATCCAGCATGTCACAGAAAAAATGATTCGTCGACATCCCCATGTGTTTGGTGACACGAATGTTTCTGAGGCAGCAGATGTGGTCGCGAACTGGGAAAAAATCAAGCAGCAGGAGAAGCCAGAGCGAGCCGGTTCTATTTTACAATCGATTCCGGCGACACTTCCCGCACTAACAAAGGCAAATAAACTCCAAAAGAAAGCCGCCAAAGTGGGCTTCGATTGGACAGATGTTCAAGATATTTGGAACAAATACGAAGAAGAAAAGCAGGAATTTCTCGTTGAAGTGGCAGAGAAGACAGACGAAGGTGCAACGAAGCAGATGAAAGATGAATTTGGAGATTTATTATTTGTTCTCGTCAACATTGGAAGGTTCTATCACCTAGAGCCTGAAACGGCGCTCGCTTCTGCTAACACGAAATTCATGCGGCGCTTTCAGCATATTGAACAAAAAGCAAAGGACATGGGACGTTCATTAGATGATTTAACACTAGAGGAAATGGACGATTTATGGAACGATGCCAAACGTATAGAAAGAGGGGAACACACATGAGACTAGATAAATTTTTAAAAGTGTCTCGTTTAATTAAAAGAAGAACATTGGCAAAAGAAGTAGCAGATCAAGGCAGAATTTCTATTAACGGAACACAGGCGAAAGCCAGCTCTGACGTGAAAGAAGGAGACGAGCTTCAAATCCGCTTTGGTCAAAAGCTAGTGACTGTTCAAGTCAACGAGTTAAAGGATACAACGAAAAAAGAAGAAGCAGCTGGCATGTATACTGTGTTAAAAGAAGAAAAAACAGCAGAATAGGGCTTGTTCTAAATGACCCTCTTATCACATACAATGCAGTAACATGCAAGTATGAGATATGGGGGATGTATAAATGAATCAATATTATAATCAACCTCAAGGCACGAAGCTGTCATCAGAAGCGGAGCACAATGTCACAATGCGAAACAGAAAGCATTTAGATATTACCGGCGTCAAACAAGTGGAAAGTTTTGATAGTGAAGAATTTCTGCTGGAGACGGTCATGGGGATTCTCGTCATCCGCGGAGAAAATCTGCAAATGAAAAACTTAGACGTCGAAAAGGGCGTTGTGTCGATCAAAGGGCGTGTCTTTGATTTAATTTATGTAGATGAGCAGCACGGGGAGAAAGCTAAAGGATTTTTTAGCAAGCTGTTTAAATGACGCTAACAGTCCAGTTTTATACGATGCTTTCCATGGCGGCGATGGGCATCTGGCTGGGCGCATCGCTTGATACGTACAAGCTGTTTGTGAACCGGAAAAAAACAGCAAAATGGCTTTTGGTCATACACGATCTCCTTTTTTGGATGGTACAGGGTCTCTTATTCTTCTATGTCCTGCTACTGACAAATGAGGGGGAATTCAGGCTTTATATTTTTCTAGCCGTTGCTCTAGGTTTCTCGATGTATCAGGCATTGATGAAACAACTGTACCTCAACATTCTCAAGTTTATCATGATGTGTGTATATCAGACTGTTCTCTTCCTGAAAAGGCTGGTCATGTCGATCGTCTTCCAGCCGATCCGCTGGATGATCACATTGGTCATAAGTGCTATACTGTTCTTGCTCCACTCGCTCTTACGTCTAGTTCGTTTTACGTTTCGGCTCGTGTGGAAGGTGCTGTCGATTGTTTGTTATCCGCTCATCTGGTTACTCAATGTGACCATTATTCATCGGATTCCCGAAAAATGGCGAACAGCAATGAGAATGTTTTTCTCAAAAGGAGCAGGAGTTTTACAAGGTACCAAGAAATTATCTGGTACAATCAAAACGAAATGGAAACAATTCTGGACAAAGTAAGAGAGGAGGCCTTCAACCTTGAACAATAGAAAAAGAAATATCGCACAAATTCAAAATGAGTACCAAAAACAAATGGAACAGCAAGCACAGCGCTTAAAACGCAAACGTCGTGGACTTCTTAGAAGGCTTACCGTGTTTGGTGTGATCGTGCTCATGTTTGCTGTCTTGGTGACAAGTGCCCTTTGGTCGCAATCGTCCTCACTAAAGGAAAAAGAAGAGAAGAAGGTTGCGCTTCAAAAAGAGTTGAAGCAATTACAAACAAAGCAGGAAGATATTTCTGATGAAATTAAGAAGCTGAAAAGCAAGGAATACGTACTCGAACTGGCACGGAGGGACTATTATATGTCCAAAAAAGGCGAAAAAATCTTTGATGTGGGCAATAAGAGCGATTAGCCTTGTTGACACTTAAAATTCAGTTTATGTATAATTGAACAAATGAGATTTTTTTATAAGTCTAAGGAGGAGCACTTTTTTTATGTCGATTGAAGTTGGCAGCAAGTTACAAGGGAAAGTTACGGGCATTACAAATTTTGGAGCTTTTGTGGAGTTGCCAGGCGGTTCAACTGGTCTCGTTCATATCAGTGAGGTAGCCGATAACTATGTAAAAGATATTAATGAGCATTTAAAAGTCGGTGAACAAGTTGAAGTGAAAGTGATTAACGTTGAAAAAGACGGTAAAATCGGCTTGTCCATTAAAAAAGCAAAAGATCGTCCTCAACAACAAGCAAGACCGAGCAGAAATGATTTCCGTCCGAAGGAATCGTTTGAGCAAAAAATGAACAAATTCTTAAAAGATAGTGAAGACCGCTTAACATCTTTAAAACGTAACACGGAATCAAAACGTGGGGGACGCGGAGCAAGAAGAGGTTAACTTGTTGCTGCTTTCTATATATCTTTCACAACAAAGCATCTGCTGTCCGCAGGTGCTTTTTTTCATGATCCATACGACATTTTTTGAGATTTCGTCATTTAATTTAAAACTTCCTATTGACGGACAAGCGAATCCTTTGTATTATAGTTCTTGTGCTTCTTGGCGCATTTTCATTATGGCGGTGTAGCTCAGCTGGCTAGAGCGTACGGTTCATACCCGTGAGGTCGGGGGTTCGATCCCCTCCGCCGCTATCCTTTTAAAAAAGAACATTAAGCAAGGCCCGTTGGTCAAGTGGTTAAGACACCGCCCTTTCACGGCGGTAACACGGGTTCGAATCCCGTACGGGTCATCTTCGAAACAGCTTTCTATAGGAAGGCTGTTTTTTTTGTGCCTTCGTAAAATTCTGATGAAAGACATCGACTTTCATGAAAGTATGCCTCTTTGGCGAATAAAGCGTCGAACGTTTTATGGAAACGACAACTTCTTTTGACAAAATTTCTTTTTCACCTTCGCTATAATGACAAGCAACGAATATCAGGTGGGGGATGAGAAGATGGAAAAACTAGAAAGAAGAACTGATTTAACAGGAGCGGGGTTTGAAAAAATCAGTGCAGGGTTAAAAAAGATGAAAAGCCTGTTTCTTCATCATACGCATTCTCTTTTTTTCTATAAAGGGTTTATTTACGTTGTTCTTGGCTTTTTATTAGGACGAGCCTTTATCTTATCTGAAATCATGCCGTTTGCTCTGCCTTTTTTTGGCTCCATGGTGCTCATTAAAAGAGATAAGGCGATGCTTGCTTGTCTTGCTTTACTCGCTGGGGCGATGACGATATCACCTCAAAACGCATTGTTTGTGTTTGCGTCGCTGCTTGTGTTTCTCCTTATGTCAAAGGTGGTGTCTTTCATCATCAAAGATCCGGTGAAAACCTTGCCGGTTGTCATTGTGCTGTCGATGCTGATCACCCGGGGAGCGTTTGTTTACCTAGAGCAGGGTGCTGTGCAAAGCTACGATTATGTCATGGCGGGTGTCGAAGCGGGAATGGCCTTCATTTTGACATTGATTTTTCTTCAAAGCCTGCCGATTTTTACAGTCAGGAAAATCAAGCACTCATTAAAAGTTGAAGAAATCATCTGTTTTATGATTTTAATTGCCTCAGTTTTAACTGGCCTTGCTGGTATTACATTTCAAGGGATGCAGGCAGAGCACATTTTGTCACGTTATGTAGTGCTGACCTTTGCCTTTATTGGCGGAGCCAGTATTGGTTGTACGGTCGGTGTCGTAACAGGTTTAATTCTTGGGCTCGCCAATATTGGTAACCTTTATCAGATGAGTCTCCTTGCTTTTTCAGGATTATTAGGCGGATTGCTGAAAGAAGGGAAGAAAATAGGGGCAGCCATTGGCTTAATTGTGGGTTCCTTACTCATTTCACTATACGGGGAAGGATCAGCAGGTCTCATGATCACACTGTATGAATCACTTATAGCGGTCGCTCTCTTTTTGCTCACGCCACAATCAGTCACCTCTAAGGTAGCGAAATACATTCCTGGTACGGTAGAGCATGTACAGGAGCAGCAGCAATATGCTCGGAAGGTGCGAGATGTAACAGCAAAAAAGGTAGACCAATTTTCTCATGTATTTCATGCGCTGTCTGAGAGTTTTGCGACATTTTACGAATCCATTCCTGAAGAGAAGAAGCAGGAAGAGGATGTAGATCTTTTTTTAAGTACGATCACAGAAAGATCCTGTCAAACGTGCTATAAGAAAAATAAATGCTGGGTGCAGAACTTTGATACAACCTATGAACTAATGAAACAAGTTATGCATGAATCCGATGAAAAAACGTATGAGCATAACCGAAAATTGAAAAAGAAATTTAGCCAGCACTGCTCAAAATCAAAACATGTCGAGGAATTGATCGAAGAGGAGATCGCTTACTATAAAGCAAACCAGACACTGAAGAAAAAAGTCCAAGACAGCAGACGTCTTGTGGCAGAACAGCTGATGGGGGTCTCCCAAGTAATGGAGGATTTTTCCCGGGAAATAAAACGAGAAAGAGAACAGCATTTTATTCAAGAAGAGCAGATGATAGAAGCGCTTCAGCACTTTGGCATTGAAATTCAGCAAGTAGAAATCTATAGCTTGGAGCAGGGGAATGTCGATATTGAAATGAGAATCCCATACTGCCAAGGTCATGGGGAATGTGAAAAAATCATCGCGCCAATGCTCTCTGATATTTTAGAAGAACAGATTTTAGTCAAAGCAGAGCAATGTGCAGAGCATCCGACAGGCTATTGTCACGTTGTATTTGGCTCTGCTAAATCATATCGAGTGGCTACAGGCGTAGCGCATGCAGCGAAAGGCGGAGGGCTAGTATCTGGAGACAGCTACAGTATGATGGAGCTGGGTGCGGGCAAGTATGCCGCAGCTATTAGTGATGGAATGGGCAACGGAGCAAGGGCTCATTTTGAAAGCAATGAAACGATTAAGCTGTTAGAAAAAATCTTGGCGTCAGGTATTAATGAAAAAGTGGCGATCAAAACCATTAATAGTATTTTATCTTTACGAACGACGGATGAAATCTATTCAACATTAGATTTATCGATCATTGATTTACAGGATGCGAGCTGTAAGTTCCTCAAAATTGGTTCTACACCAAGTTTTATTAAACGGGGGGATCAGGTGATGAAGGTACAAGCGAGCAACCTGCCGATTGGCATTATTGATGAATTCGAAGTGGAGGTTGTGAGCGAACAGATGAAGGCAGGAGATCTGCTAATTATGATGAGTGACGGCATCTTTGAAGGGCCAAAGCATATTGAAAATCATGATTTGTGGGTGAAGCGCAAAATGAAAAGCTTTAAAACAGAAGATCCGCAAGAGATTGCTGATTTATTAATGGAAGAGGTCATTCGAACGAGAGCGGGCCAAATTGACGACGATATGACGGTTGTTGTCATCAGGCTCGACCACAACACACCAAAATGGGCATCTATTCCGACCGGTACATTCTATCTTGAGAAACAAGAGATTTCTTAAAATATCGTATAATATGAATTTCTTCTGGCGATGATGGGGATATAAGCATTCAGTTACAATCCCAGGAGGAATGAAGATGCGAAAAGGTCACGTCAACCAAATCTTATTGATTACAGATGGCTGCTCAAATCACGGGGAAGATCCACTTGCAATTGCCTCATTGGCAAAGGAACAAGGGATTACAGTCAACGTTATTGGCATTATGGAAGAAAACAGACACGATCATGAAGCGATGAAAGAAGTAGAGGGGATTGCTCTCGCAGGAGGAGGCATCCATCAAGTTGTCTACGTCCAGCAGTTATCTCAAACAGTACAAATGGTCACGAAAAAAGCGATGACACAAACCTTACAAGGTGTTGTGAATAAAGAATTGCAGCAAATTCTCGGCAAAGATACTGAAATTGAAGAGCTACCGCCTGATAAGCGCGGGGAAGTAATGGAGGTTGTAGATGAGTTAGGAGAGACGGTTCACCTTCAAGTACTCGTGCTTGTCGATACAAGTGCAAGTATGAAACCGAAGCTGCCGACCGTCAAAGAAGCACTCATCGACCTCTCCATCAGTTTAAATTCAAGGATTGGTGAAAATCAGTTTGGAATGTGTGTATTTCCCGGGAAAAACTCAGACGCCGAAATTGTGTTGAATTGGACACCTCGATTCGATTCGTTATCATCGATTTTCCCAAAACTGACCACTGGAGGAATCACCCCAACTGGACCAGCACTTCGGGAAGCGCTCCAGCATTTCAAATCAGTTCGTTCACGCAAAGGGCTACTTGAAGCAAAGGAAGAGCATGATGAATTCGGCTTCTAACATCCCGTTAGGCACGGTGATTCAAGGGAAATGGCACCATCATCATTATCGCATTGTAAAAGAGCTGGGAAAAGGGGCGAACGGTGTTGTCTATCTGGCCGAATCGCCATATGGGCAAGCGGCCCTTAAAGTGAGTGATGACAGTATGCTCATAGCATCTGAAGTCAATGTATTAAAATCCTTTTCAAAGGCTCCTGTGAAAACCATGGGGCCTTCTTTTTATGATATGGATGATGCGGTTTATCCCGGTATGCCTCAAAAGCGTTCCTTTTATGTGATGGAGTATGTCAAAGGCCCATTACTTCTTGAATTTGTGAAGCAAAAGGGAGATGAATGGATTGTTGTTTTGATGATTCAGCTTTTATCTAGCCTAGCTCATTTACATCAGGAAGGCTGGATTTTTGGTGATTTAAAGCCGGATAATCTCATTGTTTCAGGTCCCCCAGCCACAATCCGGTGCATTGATGTGGGAGGAACGACGAAAGCAGGCAGGGCCATCAAGGAGTATACCGAGTTTTTTGATCGTGGCTATTGGGGATTCGGGACAAGAAAAGCAGAACCATCTTATGATTTGTTTGCCTTAAGTATGGTGATGGTGAATTGTGCGTATAAGAAAGAATTCAAAAAAGGAGCAGAACCAGAAAAACAGCTTTATCGAGCCATTGAAGGACATCCTTTATTAAAGAAATATGAAAGGGTGTTAAAGGGTGCTCTACAAGGTAAGTATCAATCAGCAGCAGACATGAAAAGTGCGATGCTGAAAGAAGGACAGCTGATTGCATCAAGGAAATCGCGCCAAAAAAAGCAGCCACAAAAAAACGGGCAAAAACCCGTTGTTAGTCAACAGCAGCAGGTGACATCACGATCGAGAGCTGCAGCAGCAAAAAGAACACCAGTACGCAAAAAAGCAGGCGGACTTTTTGAAACGATTCTTATCGTATGCAGTGTACTTGCTCTTTACTGTGCATATGTGGTTTTGTTCCTGCTATAGACCTGTAAAAAAGCAGGCTTCTTCTTTGCTTGGAGCTACTGAAAGTGATAGGATATGTATATCTTTAAATTACCTGCTCTTTGTGAGGAGGAAGTTGTGAATAGAATTGAAACTTTTTTGAAAAAACATGATGTTTACCTTGAAAATACGACAGTCATTGTCGGGGTTTCTGGCGGACCGGATTCAATGCTCCTACTGCATGAACTTAACAAGCGTCGAAAAGGTTCCTTTCAGCTGATTGCAGCCCATGTAGATCACATGTTCAGAGGAGAAGAATCCCTTGCTGATTTGGCATTTGTGAAGGCTTACTGTAAGGAGCAAGAGATCCCTTTTGAATCATCCCGCATACAGGTCACCCAATATGCAAAAGAAAACCGCTTAAACAAACAGGCAGCTGCAAGGGAGTGCAGATATGCTTTCTTTCTTCAATTGATGGAGCAGTACAACGCTCAATTTATAGCGCTTGCACATCATGGAGACGACCAAGTAGAAACAATGATGATGAGGCTGGCAAGGGGGACAGTTGGTATAGGACTCGCGGGTATCCAAGCAAAACGCTCTTTTCAAAATGGGTGGCTGATTCGTCCGCTCATTGGATACTCTAAGGATGATGTGCTAAAAGCTTGTGAAAAAGAACATGTGCCCTATGTCATTGATCAAAGCAATCACTCAGATGACTACTTGAGAAACCGAATAAGAAGACATATTCTTCCCGTGTTAAAAGAAGAAGCACCTCGTGTACATGAAAGCTTTCAGTTTGTAAGTGACATGCTGACTGAGGATGAGCAATATTTGCAGGCCGTAACAAAGAAACAAATGAAGCAAGTGATGACTAGTCAAACGCCTAAGCAAATTGAAATCAAAACAAAGCCTTTGCTTGACCTGCCTTTGCCTTTACAAAGAAGAGGCATTCAACTAATATTAAACTATCTTTATGAAAACACTCAATCAGCGTTTTCAAACCAGCATATTCTAAGGACTTTGGACTGGTTATCTCATACCGATCAACCGTCTGGATCATTAGATTTGCCAAAAGGTTTACAAGCTGTCAAGTCTTATGATTACTGTATGTTTACCTTTGAACGATCGCATGTATTAGATCAGTCTTATGCTCTTCACTTAAAGGTGGAGATCGGAGAAGAGCTTTTTCTCCCAAATGGACAGTCTATCGTAGTATCAAATCATGTTCCGAAGGATGCACGGAACGGAAACCATTTTTTCTTGCTTCAAAAAGATCCTGTTCGTCTTCCTTTGATCATTCGTTCACGAAAAAATGGTGATCGAATCAAACTTAAAGGGATGAATGGATCAAAAAAGGTGAAGGATATATTTATTGATAAAAAAGTGCCTCTTGCAAAAAGAGACAGCTGGCCGATCGTCACTGACTCGGATCATCAAATCATCTGGATCCCAGGTTTGAAAAAATCTGTTTTTGAAGAAATTGATATGACAAACAGCGATCTCATTGTATTACAATATAGACAGCACGAAAATTTGTAGGGGGCAAGCAAAAGCATGAAACAAGATATTGAAAAGATTTTGATCTCAGAAGAAGAGATCCAGCAAAAAGTGAAGGAGCTGGGTGCAGCATTAACCAGCGATTATGATGGTAAATTTCCTCTGGCTATTGGTGTTTTGAAAGGGGCTCTTCCATTCATGGCAGACCTGATCAAACACATTGATACATATTTAGAACTTGATTTTATGGATGTATCTAGCTACGGAAAGTCTACCGTATCTTCTGGAGAAGTAAAGATCATTAAGGATCTAGATACTTCAGTTGAAGGAAGAGATATTTTAATTATGGAAGATATCATCGACAGTGGGTTAACTTTGAGCTATCTGGTAGAGCTTTTCCGATACCGTAAAGCAAATTCCATTAAAATTGTGACACTGCTTGATAAACCAAGCGGCCGCAAAGCAGACATCAAAGCAGATTATGTTGGATTTGAAGTACCAGACGCATTTGTTGTCGGCTATGGATTGGATTTCGCTGAACGTTACCGAAACCTCCCGTATATTGGAGTGTTAAAACCATCTGTTTACGAAGGCTAATCAGCGTACGTATACATGAGGTTATTGGTTGTGTTGGAATGATTTTCTATGATACTATTGAACATAGTTGTGCTTACTGTGGGAGGAGGTAAGGAATGAATCGGGTTTTTCGTAATACGATTTTTTATATACTTATTTTATTACTTGTGATAGGGGTAGTCAGCTGGTTAGGTTCCCCTAATCAAAAGCCTGAGAACATGTCTTACAGCAAATTTTCGCAAAATTTAAGTGCGGGAAAAGTGGAGAGTATCTCCATTCAGCCTGTTAGAGGGGTTTATGAAATTCGTGGTCAGTTAGATGGCGCGAAGAAAGATGAATACTTCATTACCCATGTTCCAGATGGTCAAGGTGTTGACCAAATTTATAGTGCACTGAAGAATACAGATGTAAAAGTAGAACCAGCACCTGAAACAAATGGATGGCTGCAAGTTCTAACAACCATCATTCCGTTTATCATCATCTTTATTCTGTTCTTCTTCTTATTGAACCAAGCTCAGGGCGGCGGAAGCCGAGTTATGAACTTTGGTAAGAGTAAGGCGAAGCTTTACACAGAAGAGAAGAAACGTGTGAAATTTAAAGATGTTGCCGGTGCAGATGAAGAAAAGCAAGAGCTTGTAGAAGTGGTTGAATTCTTGAAGGACCCACGTAAATTTGCAGAGCTTGGCGCAAGAATCCCTAAAGGGGTTTTACTAGTAGGACCTCCAGGTACAGGTAAAACATTGCTTGCGAGAGCATCTGCAGGAGAAGCAGGCGTTCCTTTCTTCAGCATCAGTGGTTCTGACTTCGTTGAGATGTTCGTCGGTGTTGGTGCATCACGTGTACGTGATTTATTCGAAAATGCGAAAAAGAATGCACCTTGCTTAATCTTTATTGATGAGATTGATGCAGTGGGTCGTCAGCGTGGAGCCGGTCTTGGCGGTGGTCATGACGAGCGTGAACAAACGCTTAACCAGCTTCTTGTTGAAATGGATGGTTTTAGTGCCAATGAAGGGATTATTATCATTGCTGCGACAAACCGTGCAGATATCCTAGATCCTGCATTGCTGCGTCCGGGACGTTTTGACCGTCAAATTACGGTTGACCGCCCAGATGTCATTGGCCGTGAAGAAGTACTGAAGGTTCATGCGAAAAACAAACCGCTTGATGATACAGTGAACTTAAAAGCCATTGCAAGCAGAACTCCTGGGTTCTCTGGAGCAGATCTTGAGAACTTGCTAAACGAAGCAGCACTTGTTGCTGCCCGTCATAACAAAAAGAAAATCGATATGCGTGATATCGACGAAGCGACTGACCGTGTCATCGCTGGGCCGGCGAAGAAAAGCCGCGTCATTTCGAAGAAAGAACGTAATATCGTGGCTTACCATGAAGCAGGTCATACCGTCATTGGTCTGATCCTAGATGAAGCGGATATGGTGCATAAAGTAACGATCGTTCCTCGTGGTCAGGCAGGCGGATATGCGGTCATGCTTCCAAGAGAAGACCGTTATTTCCAAACGAAGCCAGAGCTTCTTGATAAAATTGTCGGCTTGCTCGGCGGTCGTGTTGCAGAGGAAATTACGTTTGGTGAAGTAAGTACAGGGGCTCACAACGACTTCCAGCGTGCAACAGGCATTGCAAGAAGAATGGTTACAGAGTTCGGTATGTCTGATAAACTTGGTCCGCTTCAATTCGGTCAAGCACAAGGAGGTCAAGTATTCCTTGGCCGTGATTTTAACAACGAGCCGAATTATAGTGAAGCGATCGCTTACGAAATTGACCAAGAAGTTCAGCGTTTCATCAAGGAGAGCTACGAACGTGCGAAACAAATTCTCACTGAGAATAAAGATAAGCTAGAAATCATCGCACAAGCCCTTCTCGAAGTGGAAACATTAGATGCTGAACAAATTAAATCTCTTTACGAAACTGGAAAGCTTCCAGAGCGTATTTACGCAGATGACGAAGAGAAAAACGATGATGTGAAAGTGAACATCAAGAAAAAAGAAGATGAGGAGATCTAATCTCCTTCTATAGAAAGCTGCCGGTGATCCCGGCAGCTTTTTTATTTCGATTCATGAATGGATCGGTTTCGAATTGTTTACAAATGGAACTCAATTCGTGTATGGTATGATAGAAAGTCGAAAAATGCTCTTTTTGAGAAACTATTCAAAGTGGTGATGAAGTTGTTACTCGTGATAGATGTAGGAAACACAAATACCGTTTTAGGTGTTTATCATAATGGCGATCTAAACTACCATTGGCGAATTGAAACAAGCCGTCATAAAACAGAAGACGAATTTGGTATGGCCATCAGGTCTTTATTCGATTACGTGGGGCTGATGTTTGACCAAATAGAAGGAATTATCATCTCGTCTGTTGTCCCGCCAATGATGTTTGCACTAGAAAGAATGTGCGAAAAGTATTTTCACATAACACCCCAAATTGTAGGGCCCGGGATGAAGACTGGATTAAACATTATGTGTGACAATCCAAAGGAAGTCGGGGCTGATCGAATTGTTAATGCAGTTGCAGCGATTCACCTATATGGGGCGCCTCTCATTGTGGTAGACTTTGGAACGGCGACAACCTACTGCTATATCAATGAACAAAAACAGTACATGGGTGGAGCGATTGCACCTGGTATTACCATCTCAACTGAGGCTTTATATACAAGAGCGGCGAAGCTGCCGAGAATTGAAATTGTCCGTCCAGATCACATCGTCGGAAAAAATACCATTAGTGCGATGCAATCCGGTATCCTTTATGGATATGTTGGCCAAGTCGAGGGAATAGTGAAACGGATGAAGCAGCAAGCCAAACAAACACCGAAAGTTATTGCAACAGGCGGTTTGTCTACGTTAATTGGAAATGAATCAGACTGCATTGATATTGTCGATCCGTTCCTCACATTAAAAGGACTACAACTCATTTATGAGCGTAATCGTGTCGGTGTATTATAGGAGGTTTAAATCAAATGGATTACTTAGTTAAAGCGTTAGCATATGACGGAAAAGTCCGTGCATATGCTGCAAACACAACAGATACAATCAACGAAGCACAAAGAAGACATCATACATGGCCAACTGCATCAGCAGCGATTGGCAGAACGATGACAGCAACAGTCATGATGGGGGCAATGCTGAAAGGCGAGAATAAATTAACTGTCAAAATTGAAGGCGGTGGACCAATCGGTGCCATCATTGCCGATGGAAACGCAAAAGGCCAGGTGCGGGGATATGTCTCAAACCCACAAGTTCACTTTGACTTAAATGAACATGGCAAGCTGGATGTCAGACGTGCAGTCGGAACATCTGGTACGTTAAGTGTTGTCAAAGATATCGGGCTGAAGGATCACTTTACAGGACAAACGGAAATTGTCTCAGGTGAAGTTGGAGATGACTTCACTTATTATCTTGTTTCTTCTGAGCAAGTGCCTTCCTCTGTAGGTGTAGGTGTCCTTGTCAATCCAGATAATTCGATCCTCGCAGCAGGCGGTTTCATTATTCAATTGTTGCCTGGTACAGAAGATGCTGTCATTGAAAGACTAGAAAAGCGGTTGTCAACCATTGAACCCATCTCTAAACTCATTGAAAAAGGGATGACACCAGAAGAAATATTAGAAGAAGTACTCGGTGAAAAACCTCAAATTTTAGAAACTGTACCTGTCGAATTCTCTTGTAACTGCTCAAAAGAACGGTTTGCTAATGGCATTATCAGCCTAGGGAAAGCTGAAATTGACGATATGATTGAACAAGACGGACAAGCAGAAGCTCAATGCCATTTTTGTAACGAAACGTATGTATTTACAAAAGAAGAGCTAGAAGAGCTACGTGAAGAATTAACCCGCTAAGCTCTAAGCAGCGGGTTTTCTTTTTATAAAGGAAAGGAGACGAAAGATGAGACTAAAAGCAAGAGTGGTATGGACATTTATTCTCGTTTTGCTCATGATTAATGCCGTTGTCGTTGCATATGTATTAACAAAATCACAAATGTCACAGGCTTCTTCTAACGGGAAGAGTGGTGAAGAAATTGCGTCCATTGGAAAAGAGAAAGTGACACGTCAAGAATGGTTAAAGAAAATGGAAGACCGCTACGGAAAGGCAACACTTGAACAGATGATCAATCAGAAGGTGGTTAATCAGCTTGCGAAAGAAAACAAGCTGGAGGTGTCTTCAAAAGAGATCAATCGTGAATTGCTCATGCTCAAAGCGGTGTCTAATAATTTCTACGAAGATGGACATACAAGTGAAAAAGAATGGAAAGAACAGATTCGTTATCAAATTTTATTAGAGCAGCTTTTAACAAGAGATGCCGTAGTTTCTGAAAAAGAAGCAAAATCGTTTTATGAAAAAAACAAGGACTTATATCAATATGAAGATTCATACCGTATTCGTCATATCGTCGTGAAGACAAAGGGCGAGGCCGCAAATGTATTGAAAGATCTTAAAGGTGGGTCTAGCTTCGAAGCTGTGGCAGCTGAACGCTCAATCGACCGATACACCTCTCCATACGGCGGAGATCTTGGATTTGTGACAGATGAGCAGGAGAGTATCCCAGCCCTATACATACAAGAAGCTCAAAAGCTTCAGCCTGATGAATGGACGAAAGAGCCGATTGAGACCAAAAACGGGTATGCCATTATTCAGTTAAAAGAAAAATTAAAGGGCCGCTCTTTCTCTTATGAAGAAGTCAAAGATCAGATCAAAAGGCAGATCGCCATGGAAGATCTAGGTGAAAAGGCGAATGTCAAAACCCTCTGGAAAGAAGCAAAAGTCACATGGTTTTACGATGGCGAGCAGGACTAAAAGCATTGACAAAATTTTTCGAAATTGATAATTTAATATTAATACAATAAAATTACTCGGAGATAGAGGTGTTAGTGATGGCTCGTATTGCAAATTCAGTTTTTGAATTAATAGGAAATACACCAGTCGTTAAATTAAACCGTTTAGTAGATGAAGACAGTGCAGATGTCTACTTGAAACTTGAATATATGAACCCGGGCAGCAGTGTAAAAGATCGTATTGCGTTAGCGATGATCGAAGATGCTGAAGCGAAAGGTACATTAAAAGCTGGCGACACGCTTATTGAACCAACAAGTGGAAACACAGGGATCGGCCTTGCGATGGTAGCGGCAGCTAAAGGTATCAACGCCATTTTGGTTATGCCAGACACAATGAGTCAGGAGCGCCGCAACCTTTTACGTGCTTATGGTGCAGAGCTAGTCTTAACACCAGGTGCAGAAGGAATGAAAGGTGCCATCAAAAAAGCAGAAGAATTGGCAGAAGAGCATGGTTACTTCATGCCTCAGCAATTTAACAACGAAGCCAATGCGGAGATTCACCGTCGTACAACTGGGAAAGAAATTCTTGAACAGTTTGACGGTGAGCTTGATGCATTCATTGCAGGTGTTGGTACAGGTGGTACGATTACAGGTGCTGGTGAAGTTCTAAAAGAAGCCATCCCATCCATTCAGCTTTATGCGGTAGAGCCGACAGATTCCCCTGTATTGTCAGGCGGGAATCCGGGTCCGCATAAAATTCAAGGGATTGGAGCAGGCTTTGTTCCTTCCATCTTGAACACAGAAATATATGACGGCATTATCCAAGTGAAAAACGAAGATGCATTTGAGTTTGCAAGAAAAGCAGCGAAAGAAGAAGGAATTCTCGGCGGTATTTCTTCAGGAGCAGCTATTTACGCAGCACTTCAAACAGCCAAGAAGCTCGGTAAAGGGAAAAAGGTTCTAGCGATCATCCCAAGTAATGGTGAGCGTTACCTTAGTACACCTCTTTATCAATTTGATTAAACCAATCACCCCAGCATTTGCTGGGGTTTTTTCATGAATTCTGAAGATGGAAAGCAAATACTATTTTCTAAATAAATTGGATTGCATTACAATAAGATTAATGAAAATGAAAAAGGATGATAACATGACACAACGCAGGCCGATGGGCATCAAAATTCCTTTTACAAAAGATGCATTCTTGAAAAGATACGAACAATTAACTGCTCGTGAAACACACCATGTGCTTCTTGAAAGTGCGCGCGGCGGTTCATATAGCATCGCTGGTATTCACCCGATCGCTAAAGCGAAGGGGAAAGACGGAATGACTACCATCCATTATCAAGATGAGGTCCTGTTCAAAGAAGGCGATCCATTCAGAGCATTTACGGATTGGTTTCAAACCCTTCAAACCGAAACGAACGACGAATACCCCGACTTTCAAGGTGGGGCGATTGGGTTTTTAAGCTATGATTATGCTCGATATATCGAACACTTTAAGATGCTGTCAATTGATGATCTTCAAACACCTGATCTTTATTTCCTTGTGTTTAATGATGTTGCGGTCTTTGATCATGAAGAACACGTGCTGTGGCTGATCACTCACACAGAGGGAGCAGAACCTGTTAGTGAAGTTCATCAAAGGCTCGAAGAATGGAAACAAAAGTGGACAGGCCCTTCAGAGGAAACAGGACAATCACCTGTTAGTGTATCTTCTACAGAATTTGTACCAGCAGCACCCTTTACTGAAGAAACCTTTGGGGAAGCAGTGGAGAAAATTAAGCAATATATCGCAAACGGTGATGTGTTCCAAGTGAATTTGTCCATCAGACAAGACGAACAACTTCACACTCATCCGTACGGCTTATACAAAACGTTACGTCAAGTCAATCCATCTCCTTATATGTCGTACTTGCACACGCCTGACTTCCAGATTGTTTGTGGATCTCCAGAGCTGCTTATTAAGAAAAAAGGAACTCAGCTAGAAACAAGACCGATCGCTGGCACAAGATCACGAGGCAAGGACGACGCTGAGGATCAAGCGTTGGCAAAAGAACTCATTGAAAATGAAAAAGAACGCGCAGAGCATGTGATGCTCGTTGACCTTGAGCGGAATGACCTTGGACGTGTATCCACTTATGGATCAGTAAAAGTGAACGAATTTATGGCAATTGAGAAATATTCACACGTGATGCATATTGTATCCAATGTGCAAGGGGAGCTGCGTGATGAATGTGATGCGGTAGATGTCATGAGAGCTGTATTCCCAGGTGGAACGATTACAGGAGCGCCAAAAGTGAGAACAATGGAAATCATAGAAGAACTTGAGCCAACAAGACGTGGGCTTTATACTGGATCTATAGGCTGGTTTGGATTCAATCAAGATATGCACTTTAATATCGTTATTCGGACTGCGTATTGTACAGAAGGAAAAGCCTTTATGCAATCAGGTGCGGGGATCGTCATTGATTCTGTACCAAAGCACGAATATAAAGAATCGATTAAAAAAGCCTATGCAGTGAAAAAAGCATTACAGTTGAGCAAAGAAGAGACTATTTTGAGTTAGAGGTGAGCAGAGTATGATATTAATGATTGATAATTATGATTCATTTACGTACAACCTGGTCCAGTATTTAGGTGAGCTTGGGGAAGAATTGATCGTGAAACGGAATGATCAAGTCACCATTCAAGAAATCGAAGAGCTCAAGCCGGATTTTCTCATGATTTCTCCAGGGCCATGCAGTCCTGATGAAGCGGGAATTAGTATGGAGGCGATCAATCACTTTGCAGGAAACATTCCGATCTTTGGTGTGTGTTTAGGCCACCAATCCATCGCACAAGTCTTTGGCGGGGATGTCGTTCGAGCAGAGCGCTTAATGCACGGTAAAACGTCAGAGATTAAACATGACGGAAAAGGTGTGTTCACGGGACTTCAGAATCCGCTCGTCGCAACGAGATATCATTCATTAATTGTCAAAAACGAGACGCTGCCAGAGTGCTTTGATGCAACAGCCAGCACAAATGAAGGCGAGCTCATGGCGATTCGCCATAAAGAATTACCCATTGAAAGTGTGCAGTTCCACCCTGAATCGATTATGACGTCCTTTGGAAAAGAAATGCTGAGAAATTTCATTGAAACCTATCGTAAAAAGGGGCATGAAATAAACGCATGATCATTTATCTGAACGGTCAGTATATAGAGGAGAAAGACGCGACTCTTTCTCCTTTTGATCATGGTTTTCTATATGGCATCGGTGTATTCGAAACATTTACCAGCCTTGCAGGACAAGTTTTCCTGTTAGATTGGCATCTTGAAAGGCTCAATCAATCGTTACGTGACCTTTGCATCGAATCCACAATAGAGAAACCATTTGTACTCGACATCATTCATACCTTACTAAATAAAAACCAAATTGCTGGCGGCCATGCGAGAATTCGCTTGAATGTTTCTGCGGGAAGAGGCAATGGATTTTCTGCAGATCCTTATGAAGATCCTGTCGTTTTTGTCATGATTTCTCCGTTTCAGCCCGACTCGATTTTAGATGAGAAGCAGGGAGTCATTCTTCAAACGAGGAGAAACACACCAGAAGGCTCAAGACGTCTCAAGTCTCATCATTATATGAACAACCTGCTTGCTAAAAGAGAAGTGGGGAATGACCCGTCATTAGAAGGCATCTTTTTAACAAAAGAGGATGATGTGGCAGAAGGCATTACCTCGAATGTATTTTGGCGAAAAGGTGATGTGATCTATACACCGTCACGTGATACAGGCATTTTAAATGGGGTCACTCGTCGATACTGTATTGAAACGCTTCGCGCTATCGGTGCCTCGTTAAAGGAAGGACGGTTCCCAGTCTCACATTTGCTCTCAGCTGATGAGGCATGGGTGACCAATTCTGTTCAGGGAGTTGTGCCTTTCAGTGGTATAGGAGAAATCGCCTTGCCCAAAGACAGCCGGACAATCTCAACAAAATTAAGAATGCAATACACAAAAGAACGTCAAGACCATAAAGAGTAGGTGGACACAATGACACAACAAGTGATAAAACAGCCTAAAATCATACAGGCCAAGCACCACACCCTTAGTTATGAAGAAAAGACATTGGTCATGGGCATTTTAAATGTCACACCTGACTCTTTTTCAGATGGAGGAAAGTTTAATCAAGTCGATAAAGCGCTGGCTCATGCAGCGCAGCTAATAGAAGACGGGGCGCATATCATTGATATTGGCGGAGAATCAACTCGCCCGGGAGCGGCACTTGTCTCAGAACAGGAGGAGCTTTCAAGAGTGATTCCTGTCATTGAGAAGATCACAAAAGAATTGGATATCCCGATCTCTATTGATACGTATAAAGCCCATGTGGCAGATGAAGCGGTGAAAGCTGGAGCCTCTATCATTAATGATGTATGGGGAGCGAAGGCAGATCCTCAAATGGCGCATGTGGCAGCGAAGCACAATGTGCCCATCATCTTAATGCACAATCGCCCTGAGCGAAACTACACACACCTCATTTCAGATATGATCACAGATTTAAAAGAAAGTGTTGAAATTGCCAAACAAGCGGGTGTCCGTGATGACATGATCATATTAGATCCAGGTGTAGGATTTGCGAAAAATAAAGAGGACAACCTGAAGGTCATGAATGAGCTTGAACATTTTTGCCACCTTGGGTATCCACTGCTGCTAGCTACATCTCGAAAACGATTCATCGGTGCGGTCTTAGACCTGCCGCCTGAAGAACGTACTGAAGGAACGGGTGCGACGGTCTGTCTTGGGATTCAAAAGGGCAGTGCAATGGTCCGTGTACATGATGTAAAAGAAATTGCAAGAATGGCAAAAATGATGGATGCCATGCTGAATAAGGGAGGCGCTTATCATCGATAAAGTATATGTAAATGGAATGGAATTTTACGGCTACCATGGCGTATTTGCAGAGGAAAATAAATTGGGGCAGCGATTCCGTGTGGACTTAACAGCTTCACTTGATTTAAGTAAAGCCGGACAAACTGATGACCTTAATGAGACCATCAACTATGCAGAGCTCTATCAAATCTGCAAAAGCATCGTAGAAGGTGAACCAGTCAATCTTGTTGAAACACTGACAGAAAGAATTGCAAACCAAGTGTTAAAGGACTTTCCGACAGTTCAGGAATGTACAGTGAAGGTGATTAAGCCAGATCCGCCAATTCCAGGGCACTATCAGTCCGTTGCAATTGAAATGACGAGATCACGCACATGAACAATACCGCATACATCGCTTTAGGCTCAAACATAGGGAAAAAGGAAACCTATTTAAAAGAAGCCGTCAAAAAACTGCACGAACATCCAGAAGTTCAAGTAGAATTGATCTCATCGATATATGAAACCACACCTGTAGGCTACGAAAACCAAGATGACTTTTTAAACATGGCTGTAAAAATCTCGACCTCGCTTCATCCACACGACCTACTGTCGCTTACTCAGAAAATCGAGCAAGAGTTAGGCAGAACGAGAGAAGTGAGATGGGGCCCGCGAACGGCTGATCTTGACATTTTACTTTATAATCGTGAAAATATTGAAACAGAACAACTTATAGTGCCACATCCTAGAATGTACGAACGTTTATTCGTTCTTGTACCGATGAGTGAGATTTGCCCAGAAATAGACGAAGTACAAATAAATGCTGTAACAGACCAAGAAGGTGTAAGCATATGGAAAAAGACATGTGGGGTAGAAGAATTCGTGCATACCGAAAGCTAAAAGGGTATACTCAGGAAGGGTTCGCGAAAAGACTGGGCATCTCTGTCTCTGTCTTAGGAGAAATTGAGCGCGGCAATCGATTACCAACAAACCAATTGGTTGGTCAAATAGCAGATGCTTTAAATATAACGGTGGAAGAACTTTCGCCAATTCTTAAAGAAGAAAGGAGGGGAAAAGATGTTTAAAATCGGAGATATCGAGATTAAAAACAAAGTAGTGCTCGCACCAATGGCTGGTGTGTGCAACTCTGCCTTCAGACTGACAGTCAAAGAGTTTGGAGCGGGCTTAGTCTGCGCTGAAATGGTCAGTGACAAAGCAATCCTGATCAACAATGCGAGAACAATGGGTATGCTCTACATCGATGAACGGGAAAAGCCTTTGAGCCTTCAAATATTTGGAGGGGAAAAAGACACACTCGTCGAAGCGGCAAAGTTTGTAGACCAACATACAACGGCGGACATTATTGATATCAATATGGGCTGTCCTGTACCGAAAATTACGAAATGTGATGCAGGAGCGAAATGGCTGCTTGATCCAAACAAGATTTATGAAATGGTCTCTGCTGTCGTAGAAGCTGTAGATAAACCAGTTACAGTGAAAATGAGAATGGGCTGGGACGAAGACCATATCTTTGCTATCGACAATGCCCGTGCAGTTGAACGAGCAGGTGGACAAGCGGTTGCGCTTCATGGACGGACGCGGGTGCAAATGTACGAAGGAACAGCGAATTGGGATATCATAAAAGAGGTCAAACAATCTGTTTCAATTCCTGTCATCGGCAACGGTGATGTTAAAACCCCTCAAGATGCAAAGCGTATGCTTGATGAAACGGGTGTGGACGCTGTCATGATTGGAAGAGCTGCACTAGGAAACCCGTGGATGATTTATCGAACGGTTCATTATTTAGAAACGGGTGAACTAAAAGAAGATCCAAACGTGCGTGAGAAAATGTCTGTGTGCAAACTTCACTTAGACAGGCTCATTGAACTGAAAGGCGAGCACGTGGCTGTCAGAGAAATGAGAAAGCATGCAGCATGGTACTTAAAAGGGGTCCGCGGCAACGCTGACGTAAGAAATCAAATCAATCAAAGTGAAACGAGAGCGGAGCTTGTACAAGTTCTTGATGACTTTACGATCGAGGCCGAGGCAAAAGAGCTTCAAAGTATAAAAGTAGGATAAGACTATCTTTCTTTTTGTAGCTCACTGCTAGTGCATGTACTGGCAGTTTTTCTGCTTTTCTCTGCAAAATACATTATTGGAGTGATATAAATGAGTAATGAAGGGCTTAATAACGAAGAATTAAATGACCAATTCCAGGTCAGACGAGACAAAATGAATAAAATGAGAGAAGAGGGTATCGATCCATTCGGTGAACGATATGACCGTTCTCATCAATCTGCGCAAATTATCGCTGAATATGACGAGTTTTCTAAAGAAGACTTAGAAGGAAAGGCGGCTCAAGTGACAATCGCTGGACGTATGATGACAAAGCGCGGAAAAGGAAAAGCCGGCTTTGCGCATATTCAAGACTTAGAAGGACAAATTCAAATCTATGTTCGTAAAGATAGTGTAGGAGAAGAAGCTTATGAATTATTCAAAAGCTCAGACCTAGGCGATATCATTGGTGTAACCGGAACTGTATTTAAAACGAATGTAGGAGAACTTTCTATTAAAGCGACTAGCTTTGAAGTTCTCACGAAAGCACTTCGCCCGCTTCCTGATAAATATCATGGACTAAAAGATGTTGAACAACGCTATCGTCAGCGTTACCTTGACCTGATTGTAAATCCAGAAAGCAAGCAAACGTTCATCATGCGAAGCAAGATCATTCAAGCCATGAGAAGATACTTAGATTCTAAAGGATACCTAGAAGTTGAAACACCAACAATGCACAGCATCCCTGGTGGTGCATCAGCGCGTCCTTTCATTACTCATCACAACGCACTTGATATGCCTCTATATATGCGTATTGCGATCGAGCTGCACTTAAAACGCCTAATTGTCGGTGGTCTAGAGAAAGTATACGAGATTGGCCGCGTATTCCGTAACGAAGGTGTATCAACTCGTCATAACCCAGAATTCACTATGATCGAGCTGTATGAAGCTTACGCAGACTACAAAGACATCATGAATTTGACTGAAAACCTGATTGCTCATATTGCCCAAGAGGTACTAGGAACGACAACCATTCAATATGGAGAAGATGAAATTGATCTCAAACCTGAATGGAAGAGACTGCATATGGTTGAAGCGGTCAAAGAAGCAACAGGTGTAGACTTCTGGCAGGAGATGTCTGTAGAAGAAGCAAAACAGCATGCAGCTGATCACGGTATTGAAATCACGAAAAACATGACAGTAGGTCATATTATCAATGAGTTCTTCGAGCAAAAAGTAGAAGAAACATTGGTTCAGCCTACATTTATTTACGGACATCCAGTGGAGATTTCTCCATTAGCTAAGAAAAATCCTGAAGACCCTCGCTTCACAGATCGCTTTGAGCTATTTATCGTACGCCGTGAGCATGCAAATGCATTCACAGAGCTAAACGATCCAATCGATCAAAGAGAACGCTTTGAAGCTCAATTAAAAGAACGTGAAGAAGGAAATGACGAAGCGCATCTAATGGATGACGATTTTGTTGAAGCATTAGAATACGGCATGCCTCCAACAGGCGGTCTAGGAATCGGGATCGACCGATTAATCATGCTATTAACAAATTCTCCATCTATCAGAGATGTACTGCTTTTCCCACAAATGAGAAACCGCTAATATATATAATCAAAGCGCCATTTTATCTATGGCGCTTTTTATTTTTCATAAAATGAAACTTTTTTTAAAAAAACTATTGCAAGGAAAGAATCCAGATGGTATATTATTATTCGTTGCCGCAAAACAGCAACAAGGTTAAAAAAGAAATTGAAAAAAGTTCTTGACTTTAACCGATACAAAATGTTAAGATATTAAAGTCGCTTACGAGCGATAATGAAGATGATCTTTGAAAACTAAACAAGACAAAACGTACCTGTTAATTCGAGTTTTTATAAAAAAATCCTATGAAACT
>BSBG01000014.1 GCA_030159235.1 Bacillus safensis
TTCCCCCTGTGAGAGTAGGACGCCGCCAAGCTTCTAGAAGGATCAGTTCCATACGGAACTGGTCTTTTTTGTTTTTTCTTCTAACAGCATCATGATATAAGCTGGGAACTTCTCTTCTGCAATCTCCATATATCGTTCAATCATGACGTAATCATCACTAATGTATTGAGACAGCAGCTCGTACCACCATTCTGTTTCATAGCGGGCAATCATACTAAGGTTATACATTAATAAGTAATGACTGATGATCTCAGGAATCCCTAAAAAGGCATCTCGTGTTGACGGTATAAACCATTGATCCATTTCTAAATCATAATGAAGATGAGTAGCAAGTGCAGGGTTTTCTTCAAGGAATACATCAAACGTCAGTTTTTTAGCTTCTCTCTGTTTGAGTTTCCAACTTGTATGGAACTCAAAATATTCAATAAAGCGTTCAGCAGACATGTTATAAAGTAAAGGAATATGATCCTGAATCATCATTCCATTAGCCTTTTCCACTTTCACTAATGTCGAGGGCTGTTTTTGAAATTCAAGAATATGACCCATTTCAGGTATTTTTGAAAGGAGATGGCTCATCGTAAATCGCTCATCTTCCAGGCCATTTAAATGAAATAGGTGCGTTAACACATGCATACATAGTCCATTTCTTTGGATTTTTACTTCATCCTCACTAAAACGGTAATGCTGTTTCTTTCTCTTTCTCGATGTTACGCCATGCGCTAAAACAGAGGTTTGAGAAGGATAGTGGGGATCAACTGTCAGCAAACATGCTTTTAGCAGCTGCGCCATTCCATAAAACAATAAAATGGGCTTAAGTTCTAGGGGCGCGATTGCTGCCTGTTCGTAGAACGTATGACCATGTTTTAAAAAGTAAATAAATCGTTCACAGTTTTTATAGGATTGTTGGTTCGCATCTTGAATGTTCCGTTTTTCATATTGTTGAAATAGAAACTTTTGGGAAGTTTCGAGCGAGTAAAAACGTTTTAAATCCTTCCATCCTGAACTTTTCATCTTCTTCCTCCACTCTCTTTATATTTTCTAAAAATTGCAACTGTTTGCTGCTTCCTTGACATGCTGTTTCCTAGTTGATAATCTACATATAATATTTTGCCGAAAAGAGGGGGATTTACTAATGTGGGAAAGTAAATTTTCAAAAGAAGGTTTGACGTTTGACGATGTTTTGCTTGTTCCAGCAAAGTCTGAAGTACTTCCGCGTGATGTCAATTTATCAGTTGAGTTAACAAGTACATTAAAGCTAAACATTCCAATTATCAGTGCGGGAATGGACACAGTGACAGAATCACAAATGGCGATTGCGATGGCACGTCAAGGTGGTCTTGGTATTATTCATAAGAACATGTCCATTGAACAGCAAGCAGAACAAGTGGATAAAGTAAAACGCTCAGAACGCGGCGTTATTACAAATCCATTCTTCTTAACACCAGAGCATCAAGTATTCGATGCAGAGCATTTAATGGGTAAATACCGTATTTCAGGTGTGCCAATTGTCAACAACGAACAAGATCAAAAGCTTGTTGGTATTATTACGAACCGTGACCTTCGTTTTATTTCGGATTATTCAATGAAGATTAGCGACGTGATGACAAAAGAGGAACTTGTGACAGCTTCTGTTGGGACAACTTTAGAAGAAGCTGAAAAAATCCTACAGCAATACAAAATTGAAAAATTACCTCTTTTAGATGACGAAGGAACGTTAAAAGGTCTTATTACCATCAAAGATATTGAAAAAGTGATCGAATTCCCTAACTCCTCTAAAGATGCACATGGCCGTTTAATTGTTGGTGCCGCTGTTGGTATCACTGGCGATACAATGACACGTGTGAAAAAATTAGTCGAAGCCAATGTTGATGTCATTGTCATTGATACAGCACACGGTCATTCTCAAGGTGTTCTAAACACTGTATCGAAAATCCGTGAAACGTATCCTTCTCTTAACATCGTTGCCGGTAATGTTGCAACAGCCGAAGCAACAAAAGCACTGATTGAAGCAGGAGCAGATATTGTGAAAGTCGGTATCGGACCAGGATCTATTTGCACAACACGTGTTGTTGCAGGTGTCGGTGTACCACAAATCACAGCGATCTATGACTGTGCGACAGAAGCAAGAAAACATGGTAAAGCTATTATTGCAGATGGCGGAATTAAATATTCAGGTGATATCGTGAAAGCCCTAGCATCTGGCGGACATGCGGTTATGCTTGGAAGCCTTCTAGCTGGTACATCTGAAAGCCCAGGAGAAACAGAAATCTTCCAAGGTAGACGCTTCAAAGTTTACCGTGGTATGGGATCTGTCGCTGCAATGGAAAAAGGAAGTAAAGATCGTTACTTCCAAGAAGATAATAAAAAATTCGTTCCTGAAGGTATCGAAGGTCGTACACCATACAAAGGGCCAGTCGTTGATACAGTATATCAACTAGTTGGCGGTATTCGTTCTGGTATGGGCTATTGTGGAACACAGGATTTACGTACTCTTAGAGAAGAAGCACAGTTCATTCGCATGACTGGTGCTGGACTTCGTGAGAGCCATCCACATGATGTGCAAATTACAAAAGAATCACCAAACTACACAATTTCTTGATAAAATGTGACAATCAAATTACATTTGACAGGGTCTATGACTCTGTCTATTTTTTTTGTCTTTATTGTGATAAAATTTATACTGTTGTGTTGAAATAAGCCCTTGTGGATTAAATATATATGAAATACGTCGAAAAAGATGAATACGGAGGTATGACGATTGAACAGCAAGATGTTGAAACAGCTTATGGTCTCTATCCTTGCACTGGCATTGATTGTTACAGTGTTTACGCCAATGTCTAAAGCAAAAGCGGCTGAAGATCCATTCAATGTGAATGCGAAAGCAGCGATCCTTATTGAAGCTTCTACAGGTAAAATTCTTTATAGTAAAAACGCAGAACAAAGACTGCCTATTGCAAGTATGGCCAAGATGATGACAGAGTATTTATTGCTAGAAGCGATTGCTGAAGGCAAAGTGAAATGGGATCAAACGTATACGCCAGATGATTACGTATACGAAATTTCTCAGGACCGCAGTTTATCTAACGTTCCTTTGAGAAAAGATGGCTCGTATACAGTCAAAGAACTATATCAAGCAACGGCTATTTATTCAGCAAATGCAGCAGCGATTGGCTTGTCAGAAGTGATCGCTGGATCAGAATCGAAATTTGTTGAAAAAATGAATGCAAAAGCGAAAGAACTTGGTTTAACAAACTACAAATTCGTGAATGCAACTGGACTAGAAAATAAAGACTTACATGGCCAACAGCCAAAAGGTACGGGTCCTGATGAAGAAAGTGAAGTATCTGCAAAAGATATGGCATTGCTTGCACAGCATCTCATCAAAGACCATCCAGAAATTCTTAAAACAGCAAGTATTGCGAAAACAAAGTTCAGAGAAGGCACAGATGATGAAATGGACATGCCTAACTGGAACTTCATGCTTAAAGGACTTGTGAAGGAATATGAAGGCGTAGACGGTCTGAAAACAGGTTCTACGGATTCAGCTGGTTCTAGCTTCACAGGTACAGCAAAACGAGGTGACATGCGTGTCATCGCAGTGATCTTGAATGCAAAAGGGAATCTTCATACAGCACGCTTCGACGTGGCGAAAAAACTGTTCGACTATGCGTTTAAAAACTTCTCGATGAAAGAAATGTACAAAAAAGGTCAACAGATCAAAGGGCATGAAAACATTGAAGTTGATAAAGGCAAAGACAAAGAAGTATCGGTCGTCACGAAAGAAGCCTTCTCTGTGCCAGTAAAAACTGGTGATGAAAAGAGCTATAAAGCAAAAGTAAACATGGATAAAAAGAACCTAGAAGCTCCTATTAAAAAAGGAACGAAGGTTGGCATGCTGACAACTTCTTATTCTGGTGATGAGAAGGACTACGGTTATTTGAATAAAGACCAATCAGGTGTTGAGCTTGTGACGAAAACAGGCGATGAAAAAGCTAACTGGTTCATCCTTGCAATGCGTGGTGTAGGTGGATTCTTCGCTGGCATTTGGGGCGGAATCGTTGATACAGTAAAAGGTTGGTTCTAATAAAAAAACTGCTCTCTATGCATGAGAGCAGTTTTTTTATCGTTAAAAGAAAAGAGATTGTTTTTGGTTTTGAGGTGTAGACAAAGCTTGTTGAAAAATATCACATAACTTTTCCACGCCCTCCGTCAGTGCTTTTTCATTCACATAAGAAAAGCTAAGGCGGATATAATTCTGTTTCGGCTCCCCAGGATAGCAGACAGAACCGGGCAGAAAGGTAATTTGCTGCTTACGTGCTTCATGCAACAATGCTCGTGTATCGACCCAGGAAGGAAAGCTAAGCCATAAGTTGAGCCCGCCCTGTGGAATTTGCCACGTAACATCTTTCGGTGCATGTTTCGTTAACACATCCATCATTAAATCGCGTCTCACCTTCAAGGCGGTTCTTAGCTTTTTCGTATGATCAATCATTTTCTTAGATGTCAGAAAAGGCAATATGGCTTTTTGTGTAAGGAGAGGGCTACCCAAGTCATTATTGGCCTTGGCAGCTAATAAACGGTTAAATATAGAGCCTGACGCTGTGATAATCCCAATTCTGCATCCTGGAGCCAGTGTTTTACTTAATCCTCGTAAATAAATGACATGTCCATCATGATCCATGCTTTTAATAGGTGCTGGCGGCTTCTTTTCAAAATAGAGCTCGCGATAAGGATCATCTTCTACAATGAGACAATCAATGCTTTGAGCCAGTAAGAGTAGCTGTTTTCTTCGCTTCATCGACATACTGGCGCCTGTTGGACTGTGGAAAGTAGGAGTCGTATAGATCAGCTTCGGTTTATATTTATCACAAATGCTTTGAAGCTGCTTCATATTCATTCCTTCATGATCGACAGGAACCGTAATGATTCTAGCTCCTCTCCCCATAAAAACATCAATGGCACCTGGATAGGTCGGAGCCTCCATGACGACCACATCGTCCGGTCCAACAAATGTACGTGCCACTAAATCAAGTCCTTGCTGAGAACCACTTGTGACAAGAATATTTTCAGGCGTAGAAGATACATTGAGCTTTTCTAAAAAAGACTGAATCACCTGTCGAAGCTGAAGATCGCCTTGTATTTCCCCATACTTCGACATGATTTGAGGATGTCTGGCGAGTACATGCTGCATTTCTTTTTCTAAATACCGGTTTGGCAAAAGTCCTGGATCGATCATAGAGGAAGAAAGATTAATGGCTTCCTCTACATAGTGATACTGGGCGAATTGAGACCTTGGTAAATAATCTGGAATCGACAATTGCCAATCGAAAGATGTAGTTGATGGAACCGGGATGTCTTCTCGCTCCTGTAGCTCATCCACAAAAGTCCCTTTACCTTGCACAGTCGTTAAATATCCGTCGTCCTTTAATCGTGTGTATGCCTTTGCAGCCGTGACAAGACTCACATTCAGCTGTTTTGCTAAATCACGTACAGTTGGCAGCTTTTCTCCTTGCTGCAGCAAACCTGATTGAATGTGATCAATGATTGAAAAGTAAATCTGATTTGAAAGAGATGTATCAGAGTGTCGATGGATATCAATATGCATGAGAACCCTCCATAAAAAGCAAAATTGTTATACATGAGATTGAATTGTTATAGTTGCATTATAGCATGTAAATCACACTTAAAAGAGAAAATGACCTAATTATAGCTGATAATCCTTTATATAAAAGGGTTTATCCTTTTTTATCGGCCGGTTGGATTGTTATACTATTCTCTTTATTGTTATACTTCCTCGCTTGTATGATAAAGATGTTGAATCAACCGAATAGACAAATGGGAGGAAACTATTGTGAGCAATAAGGGAACTGAACGAGTGAAACGTGGAATGGCAGAAATGCAAAAGGGCGGCGTCATTATGGATGTCGTCAATGCGGAGCAGGCAAAGATTGCAGAAGAAGCAGGTGCGGTGGCAGTCATGGCACTCGAACGAGTACCAGCTGATATCCGTGCAGCAGGCGGAGTTGCCCGTATGGCAGACCCAAGAATCGTCGAGGAAGTACAAAATGCAGTAACGATTCCAGTCATGGCAAAAGCACGTATTGGCCATATCGTCGAGGCTCGTGTTCTTGAAGCACTTGGTGTTGATTATATCGATGAGAGTGAAGTGCTGACGCCCGCAGATGAAGAATTCCATCTAAATAAAAATGAATACACAGTACCTTTTGTCTGTGGATGCCGAGACCTAGGCGAGGCAACCCGCCGTATTGCAGAAGGCGCTTCTATGCTTCGTACAAAGGGAGAACCTGGAACAGGGAACATTGTAGAAGCTGTGCGTCATATGAGAAAGGTCAATGCTCAGATTCGTAAAGTATCGGCTATGAGTGAAGATGAACTGATGACAGAAGCCAAGAATCTTGGCGCACCTTATGAATTATTGCTGCAAATCAAAAGAGATGGCAAGCTGCCAGTTGTGAACTTTGCAGCTGGAGGCGTTGCGACACCAGCAGATGCTGCGTTAATGATGCAGCTTGGAGCAGACGGTGTATTTGTCGGATCTGGTATTTTCAAATCAGACAATCCAGCTAAATTTGCAAAAGCGATTGTTGAAGCGACAACTCATTTCACAGATTACCGTCTCATTGCAGAACTTTCAAAAGAGCTTGGAACAGCTATGAAAGGAATTGAAATTTCAAATTTACTGCCAGAAGAACGTATGCAAGAGCGTGGCTGGTAATTAAGGGAGCGCAAACGAACATGCTGACAGTTGGTGTACTAGGGCTTCAAGGAGCGGTGAGAGAGCATATTCAATCGATTGAAGCCTGCGGCGCAAAAGGAAAGGTCATCAAACGTGTAGATGAGCTAGAATTCGTTGACGGTCTGATTATCCCTGGTGGAGAAAGTACAACGATGAGAAGACTCATGGATACGTACCAATTCATTGACCCGATCAAAGCGTTCGCTGCAGAAGGGAAACCGATTTTCGGGACATGTGCCGGTTTGATTATGCTGGCAAAGCATATCGAAGATCGAGAAGATGCTCATCTTGGACTGTTAAATGTATCTGTTGCACGGAATTCTTTTGGCAGACAGGTAGACAGCTTTGAAGCAAATTTAGAAGTAAAAGGACTGGATGCGCCGTTTACAGGGGTGTTCATCCGTGCACCTCATATCATCAGCGCACAGGATAGTGTAGAAATCATGGCTGAGTATGATGGCAGGATTGTGATGGCGAAAGAAAACAATATCTTAGGTTGTTCTTTTCATCCAGAGCTGACAGACGATCACCGGTTAACACAGCTGTTTGTTGAGATGGTGAAGTCCTATAAAGCGAAGCTTGCTGTATAAAACGGTTGAAAAGAGATAAAACTTATAGTACATTAAAATCACAATCAAAGATCGAAAAAGCGTTGACGGGAAATAGTAAGAAGCCCCTCTTTCTCAGAGAGCCGATGGTTGGTGAGAATCGGTGAAAGATGCATTCTGAATCCATCCTTGAGCGAAATGCTGAAATTAGAGAAGTAAGCATTTACGGTGATGCCGTTACAGAGGAAAGAGGAAAGCATGCTTCTGCATGTTTTCAATCAGGGTGGCAACGCGAGAGCTCTCGTCCCTTTCATGGGATGAGGGCTCTTTTTATTTTTCGATAAAAAAAGGAGTGTTACACATGCTGGATATTAAACAACTGCGCACGGACTTTGATCAAATCAAAGAAAAATTAGCACACCGAGGCGAAGATTTAGCGGATTTTGATAAGTTTGGTGAGCTAGATCAAAAAAGAAGAGAATTAATCGGGAAAACAGAAGTATTAAAGAGCCGAAGAAATGAAGTATCACAGCAAGTGGCCGTTCTAAAAAGAGAAAAGAAAGACGCCGATCACATTATTCAAGAAATGCGTGAGGTAGGAGATGAGATCAAGAAACTGGATGATGAGTTAAGAACAGTAGAAGAAAGCCTGCAGCATATTCTATTCTCAATTCCGAATATCCCTCATGACTCTGTACCGGTTGGCGAAACAGAAGATGACAACGTGGTCGTGAGAAAATGGGGCGAACAGCCAGCTTTCTCATTTGAGCCAAAACCACATTGGGACGTCGCTGACGAGCTAAACATCCTTGATTTTGAACGTGCAGCAAAAGTGACAGGAAGCCGTTTTGTTTTTTATAAAGGGCTTGGCGCACGCTTAGAGCGCGCATTGTATAACTTTATGCTTGATTTACATGTGGATGAGTTTGGTTTTACTGAAGTGCTTCCACCTTATATGGTCAACAGAGCAAGCATGACAGGGACTGGACAGCTTCCAAAATTCGAAGAGGATGCCTTTAAAATTCGTGAAGAAGATTACTTCCTCATTCCAACAGCTGAAGTGCCAATTACCAATATGCATCGTGATGAAATTCTTGAAGGCGAACAGCTGCCAATCAACTATGCAGCATTCAGTGCTTGCTTTAGATCAGAAGCTGGATCTGCCGGTAGAGATACACGCGGACTCATCCGTCAGCATCAATTTAACAAGGTAGAGCTCGTGAAGTTTGTCAGACCAGAAGATTCTTATGAAGAATTAGAGAAGTTAACAAATCAAGCAGAAAAAGTGCTACAGCTATTGAACTTGCCATACCGCGTCATGAGCATGTGTACGGGAGATTTAGGCTTCACAGCTGCGAAGAAATACGACATCGAAGTATGGATTCCAAGCCAAAATACGTATCGTGAAATTTCTTCTTGCAGTAACTTCGAAGCATTTCAGGCAAGACGTGCAAACATTCGTTTCCGTCCAGAGCCTAAAGCGAAGCCAGAGCATGTTCATACACTAAATGGATCTGGCTTAGCTGTAGGAAGAACCGTGGCGGCCATTTTAGAAAACTATCAACAAGAGGACGGAACAGTGATGATTCCTGAAGTACTGCGTCCTTACATGGGAAATAAAGAAATGATGAAATAAGATGCCGCCATGGCATCTTATTCTTTTTACCAAAAGTCCTACAGCTTTACTAAATTTAGCCGATATAAAGACTAAAATCTTCTAGGAAAGAAGGAATAACCTTGAATAGGCTTGACTATTATGTTGAAATGGCTCAAATAATCAGGAAGGTTCTAGATGAAAGTATCCTTTTCGCTATAACAGATACAGAGAAGGTGCTTTGTTATTACCCATCTAACACAATAGATTTTGGTATGAAAGTTGGGGACCCACTGAACCAAGAAGACCAAAATGTGGCGACGACATTAAGAGGACAAGAATATGACGGTCATTTATCAGAGTCACTATATGGTTATGAAGTTGCTGTAAAAGGTTACCCGATTTTTGATGAAGATAGAAAAGTCATTGGATCCTTTTTAGTGGCATTTACATATCATCGTGAAAAGAAATTAAGTGGTTATATGGAGCAAATCAATAAAGTAGCGAAAGAACTCCAAGGTGGAATTGAGCAAATTGCTGCACATTCACAAGAGTTGGCTGCTACAAGTTTAGAAATAAGCGAACAGGCAGGAAGAGCAGAGGAGAAATCTGCGAATATTGAAGAAGTCGTCAAAACCATTGGTGGGATTGCTAGACAAACAAATCTGCTAGGTTTAAATGCTGCAATTGAAGCTGCAAGAGCAGGAGAGAATGGAAAAGGGTTCGCTGTCGTGGCTGATGAAGTACGTAAATTATCAGATGGCTCGAAGGAAGCGGCTGAAACCATTAATACATTTTTAAAAGAAATCCAAGACAGCATTGGCACTTTGTCTGAAAACATCTCACAAATCAGCAGCTCAACAAATGAACAAGCCAAACAAGTGACAGACTTTACGAAAATTATCGAATCATTAAATGAGTTTAAAGTAGAGATGAATCAGTTTATTGAAGAAATGAGACAGGATACGAAATAGATCGAGAGCAGCCGTCAATGGCTGCTTTTTTATAGGTGAATTATCGTGCTAAAATAACATATTGAAATTTTTTTCGGAAAGATGTTGACTTCAAATAAAAAGATATGATATATTAATTCTTGTCGATACGGAGGAATACCCAAGTCCGGCTGAAGGGATCGGTCTTGAAAACCGACAGGGGTGTCAAAGCCCGCGGGGGTTCGAATCCCTCTTCCTCCGCCATATTGATTTTTACCTTAGTTGAATTGAAACGCAAGCATAAAAATTGGAAATTGTCAAACCGCTGCATTCTTGAAATGCAGCGGTTTTTTTATTTTGTTGTCGAGCGATTTTTTTGAATAACCGAAGCAATCTCATGAAGAATAGGGTCAAGTGAGCTTTCATCATGAAGTAAGTCGTAATCTTCGATATTAATTTTAATTACTGGACATAAATCAAATTGTTCAATCCATTCGGTGTATCGCGTAAACATTTCTTCCCAATAGGCTCGGTCAGTTTGAGTTTCCATCTCTCTGCCGCGTTCTTCAATACGCTGTAAAATATGATCTAAATCCCCGTGTAGATAGATGAGGACATCAGGGTGAGGGAAGTAAGGTGTCATCACCATCGCCTCAAATAGACTCGTATACGTTTCATAATCGACCTCAGACATTGTACCTTTGTCCGCATGCATTTTTGCGAAAATGCCAGTGTCCTCATAAATTGAACGATCTTGGACATATCCTCCACCAGATTCAAAAATCCGCTTTTGCTCCTTAAAACGCTCAGCTAGGAAAAAGACCTGTAAATGGAAGCTCCATCTTTGAAAATCTGAATAGAAGGGCTCTAAGTATGGGTTATCATCTACTTTTTCAAGAGAGGTTTGAAACCCTAGCTTGTCCGCTATTTTTTTGGTCATAGTTGATTTTCCGACACCGACAGTCCCGGCAATTGTGATGACTGCGTCCTTTGGTATTTCGATATTGTTCATAGCACTTGCTCCTTTATATTCTGTACAATTTGCTGGTAATCTTGCTGTGAGGAAACGAAGTCTGTATGATCTCCTTCAATTGTAATGATAGGAAGCCCAGGCTCAGTCTGTTTTAAATGTTCAATGGCCAGCTCATAATCTTCAATGAGTGTTTTTAAATAAGCTGGGTCGATGTCCTCTTCAAAAGAGCGTCCTCTCATCTGTATTCTTTCGAGTAAGGTGGGAAGGCTGGCTTTTATATAGATCATGGCATTTGGTTTAGGTAGATCATCTGTTAGCAGGTGATAGATCTTTCTGTATTTATCCATGTGCTTTTTTGATAATGTTCTTTCTGCAAATATCATATTTTTATAGACATGATAATCGGTGACAATCGGCTGCTGTTTATTCAAATAGTTTTCTTCAATCGATTCTAACTGTTTGAATCGATTGCATAAAAAGAACATTTCAAGCTGAAAGCTCCATTGCTCCATATCATCATAAAATTTATCTAAGAATGGATTTTCTTCTACAATTTCTTTTACTAAAGGAAATTGGAACTCCTTCGCAAGCATTGTAGCCAAAGTTGTTTTTCCGGCTCCAATTGGGCCTTCCACTGCAATAAAAGGGGCAGGATACATAGGCGTTCTCCTCTATCTATAAAGTTGTCAAACCAATGTATATTGTACCATACCCCTTCCATAAGATAGAGCGAATGAATTACGATGTCGTTCTTTTTTCAATATTAAATTGATCTGATAATAAGAGCCAATTTTGTGGGAAGGATAGACCTAATTTCCAATAAGCAATTCCGTTCAAATTTAACTCTTTGATGAGGTTGAATTTTGCTTGAATCGATCTAGCATCCTCGAACCAGACCTCATGTTCTTTGTTGTTGGCATCTGTATAACGAAAATAAGGTGCTTGTGCTGTTTCGTCGTAAAGGATGGAGACATTATGCTGTCTAGCAAGTGCAATTGCTTGTTGGGGACTGACAGCTTTAGCGATGGGGCCGCCCTGGACGTAAGGAAGTGTCCAATCATAGCCATATAAATTCTGTCCCATTACAATTTTATTGGCAGGTATGACAGTCAGTGCATATTCAATGACTTGGCGGACAGGTCCAATTGGAGAGACAGCTTGTGCAGGACCGCCGCTGTATCCCCATTCGTAGGTCATCAATACAACATGATCGACGATCCTACCGATGGCTTCATAGTCATGGGCTTCATACCATTTACCCTTTTGCTGACTACTTGTTTTTGGCGCCAGTGCAACAGATATTGTCCACCCTTCTTGATGGAAACGGGTTGTTGCCTCTCTTAAAAATTGAATATAAGCATCTTTATCAGCTGGACGTAAATATTCAAAATCAAAATGGACTTCCTTGAATTGATACTTTTTTGCAACACGAACAATTTCATTTAAAAATGTGGTTTTGACAGATTGGTTAGTTAAAAGAATTCGTCCAAGTTCATCACTGAATTTTTCATTCTCTAGGTTTGTTACCACCATGGTTAATACAGTTCTGCTCCGAGCGGCAATCTGAGATAGTTGGTCTAACGGTGGCTCTCGCAGAGTCCCATCTCTTTGTGCTTGAAAACTAAAAGCGTCTAAATGGGTTAAGTAAGGGGAGGCCTCTCTAGCTGCCTGCTTTAAGTTTTCACTGACTTGGTTTCCGCGTGGCTCAATATAAGCATTTGAATTAATGTTTCTTTTCGGTCTTTGTGGAATATAGAGCAAGAAGCGAATAGGAAGTATCGCCTCAGGTCGAATTCTGTTCACGCGTGCCAATTCTTCCACTGAGATTTGAAACCGCCTTCCAATTTGATAAAGTGTGTCATTTTGTTTGACCTCATAAAATTGGCCTCTAATTGGAATGACAATTGTTTGTCCTATGACGAGTTGATTTGGTGTTTCGATATCGTTAGTACGGATGATTTCATTAACTGTTGTTTTAAAACGCATGGCAATATCGTTTAAAGTATCTCCTCTTTTGACAACATAAATTTGAATAGTCAACGCCCCCCTTTGTTATTGCTAACAATTTATGAGGGTTATGGATAAATCATGTTTGATTTTCATTCGTGATATCCTTAGCGTTAGTGATTTTTGCTAGAAGAACATTCTCCATCATCGTTAAAGCGTAATCGTTATCTCTGTCGTCGTTTGAAGCGATACAATCTTTAGGTACAATTAGATTGTATTCTCGCATGTATGCGTCATTTGCAGTGAACAGAACACAAATGTTTCCGGCAATTCCAGTTAGAATGATGTCCTGAACACCTAATTCATTTAAGAGTGTCTCTAGTGCAGTTCCGTAGAAGGCGGAATGCTTAGGTTTAATTAAGAAGTAATCATCTTTAGATGGTGCCAATTGCTCTAAAATAGGGGCGCTTCTTTCGTTTTTGCATGTTTCCAGAACAGCTTGGATATCCGCCTTCCAAAGTTCATAGTGATCGTTGATATAGATGATTGGCCAATCTTCCTTGAAAGCATGTTGTTTAAGAGCTAAAATTTTATATGTCATTTGCTCTGTTTTTTCAGCAAGCACATGGCCCATTTCAAAATCAAAATTATTGATCATGTCAATAATAAGCAGCGCCTTTTGGTGCTTTGGCAAAATAAAACCCCCTTTAAAGATTGTGGTAATATGTTAACCTCAATATCCTTTTAAAAAACATGAAAAGAGAGCTGCGCTATGACGAAAGATGAACAGTTTATGCAAGAAGCCATTTCTGAAGCCTTAAAAGCAGAACAAATAGGAGAAGTGCCGATTGGCGCTATCATTGTTGTTGATGACCAAATTGTGAGCCGCGCTCATAATTTGAGAGAAAGTGAGCAGCGTTCCATTGCACATGCAGAATTACTTGCCATTGATGAAGCGTGTAAAGCGACTGGGAGTTGGCGTTTAGAAGATGCTGTGCTTTATGTTACGCTTGAACCATGCCCAATGTGTGCGGGTGCTATTGTACTCTCTAGAGTGAAAAAGGTCGTTTTTGGTGCATACGATCCAAAAGGTGGTTGTGCAGGTACTTTAATGAATTTGCTGGATGATGAACGTTTCAATCATCAGTCTGAAGTCATCGGTGGAGTACTTGAAAATGAATGTGGTGAGCTGTTAAGTCAGTTCTTCCGAAATCTCCGCCATCGAAAGAAACAAGCCAAAAGTTAATGAATGGATGTCGTTTGCAATTTCAACTGTAAGAAGGTATACTTATGTGTGCGTCACTAACAATTTAATATTTATTTTGCCGTGCTAAGCGGGGAGGTAGCGGTGCCCTGTACTCGCAATCCGCTCTAGCGAGGCCGAATCCCTTCTCAAGGTTCGTTTACTTCAAGGTCTGCCTTAAATAAGTGGTGTTGACGTCTGGGTCCTGCGCAATGGGAATTCATGAACCATGTCAGGTCCGGAAGGAAGCAGCATTAAGTGAAACCTCTCATGTGCCGCAGGGTTGCCTGGGCCGAGCTAACTGTTTAAGTAACGCTTGGGGTAGCGAATCGACAGAAGGTGCACGGTAAATCAATATTAAATGTAACTCATCTAGTTTATCTAGGTGAGTTTTTTGTTGCTGCTCAAAGAATAGCTCAGCTGCTTTGGTTATACAAATTGCTAAAAAGACTTTTTGGAGTAATTTGTTTTTTTGCTAGCTAATATGAGAACTAGTGTTCTATTTGGTGTGGCAGGTCTTTTCGGAAATTTAGAAAATACGTTTTTGTTTCATAATAAGTAGAAATTCTATTGTTAAAATCATCATTTTCGCTTATTAGAAAATAAAGGTGAGCTTTTGAATTGATCCGTGCATCATGTATAATGAAAAGGATGATAAATGGAGGAGGGCGTATTTGTGAGTTATCAAGCTTTATATCGAGTGTTCAGACCTCAAGTTTTTGAGGATGTTGTTGGACAAGAACACATCACAAAAACGTTGCAAAATGCCCTTTTGCAGAAAAAGTTTTCTCATGCTTACTTATTTTCAGGACCTAGAGGAACAGGTAAAACAAGTGCTGCCAAAATCTTTGCTAAGGCAGTGAACTGTGAAAAGTCACCTGTTAGTGAACCGTGTAATGAATGTGATGCCTGTAAAGGGATTACGAACGGTTCAATTTCAGACGTGATTGAAATAGATGCTGCCTCGAATAACGGGGTAGATGAAATCCGAGATATACGTGATAAAGTGAAATTTGCTCCTTCGGCGGTTACATATAAGGTTTATATTATAGATGAAGTACATATGCTCTCTATCGGTGCATTTAATGCCCTCCTTAAAACGCTGGAAGAACCGCCGGCTCATTGTATCTTTATTTTGGCTACCACAGAGCCTCATAAGATTCCTCTTACCATCATATCCCGTTGTCAGCGTTTTGATTTTAAACGAATCACGACAAAAGATATTGTTGGAAGAATGGAGAAAATTGTAGATGCAGAAGGCCTAAATGTACAGGAGGGCTCGCTGGAGATTATTGCTAGTGCAGCTGATGGTGGTATGCGTGATGCACTAAGCCTCTTGGATCAAGCGGTCTCATTTAGTGGTGAACAATTGACAATTGATGATGCGCTGCTCATTACAGGTGCTGTATCTCAGCATTTCATTAGTCAGCTTGCAGAAGCAATTTTTGATCAAAATATCGCAATAGCGTTAGATACATTAAATGAATTGCTCCAGCAGGGTAAAGATGCTGCTAAATTAATAGAGGACATGATTTTTTACTTTAGAGATATGCTGCTTTATAAAACAGCGCCAGATCTCGAGGGTGTCCTTGAAAAGGTAAAGGTCGACGAAAAATTCGTGGCGCTTTCAGATCGTGTGACACCTCAGTTTCTGTATGAAACAATTGAAGTCCTAAATAAAAGCCACCAAGAAATGAAATGGACAAATCATCCAAGAATTTTCTTTGAGGTAGCTGTTGTAAAGCTGTGTCAGTCAACGGCAGGATTTACACAAGGTCATGCTGATGCTGATTTAACGGCACTAACGGATAAAATAAACAGGCTGGAACAGGAACTATCAAGGCTAAAAGCTGAAGGTGTACCAATGTCTCAATCTCATAGCCCTCAAGAGAAAAAGGAAGCACCTCGACCTCAAACGAGTAACAAAAATGGCTATCGTGCACCTGTCGGCCGAATTCACGAGATTTTAAAAGAAGCGAAACGGCCTGAGCTAGAAAAAATTAAAGGCAAATGGGCAGAGCTCCTTGCCCAGTTGAAACAGCAGAATAAGGTGTCTCACGCTGCGTTATTAACGGACAGTGAGCCAGTTGCGGCTGCTTCACATGCCTTTATTTTAAAATTCAAGTTTGAGATACATTGTAAAATGGTTGCTGAAGATAAAAGTGGTGTTCGAACCAATCTTGAACAATTGCTAGAGTCTATGTTAGGAAAAAGAGTGGAATTAGTTGGCGTTCCTGACGCTCAATGGGGTAAAATAAGAGAAGAATTTTTAAGAGATCATCAGCCGGATGAACAAGCAGATGGTCAGGGAACTTCAGCTGAAGAGGATCCATTGATTGCTGAAGCAAAAAAGTTAGTAGGAACCGATTTAATTGAAATTAAAGATTAATAAAAATGAAAGAGAGTGGTGTTCATATGCGCGGTGGAATGGGTAATATGCAAAAAATGATGAAACAAATGCAAAAAATGCAAAAGGATATGGCGAAGGCTCAAGAAGAACTCGCAGAAAAAGTCCTTGAAGGTACAGCAGGTGGCGGTATGGTCACTGTAAAAGTAAATGGACAAAAAGAAGTCGTTGATGTAGCAATTAATGAAGAAGTTGTTGATCCAGAAGACATCGATATGCTTCAAGACCTTGTACTTGCAGCGACAAACGATGCATTGAAAAAAGTCGATGAGCTAACGAATGAAACAATGGGTCAATTCACAAAAGGAATGAACATGCCGGGTTTATTCTAGGAGGAATAACTGAAGATGCAATATCCTGAACCAATATCAAAGCTGATTGACAGCTTTATGAAATTGCCAGGAATCGGACCAAAAACTGCGGTCCGTCTGGCTTTTTTTGTTCTTAGCATGCAGGAAGATGTCGTACTAGATTTTGCGAAGGCGCTTGTAAATGCAAAGCGTAATTTAACATATTGTTCGGTATGCGGTCATATCACAGATCAAGATCCCTGCTATATATGTGAAGATACAAGAAGAGATCAATCAGTGATCTGTGTAGTGCAGGATCCAAAAGATGTGATAGCAATGGAAAAGATGAAAGAATACAACGGCTTATATCATGTGCTTCATGGTGCCATTTCGCCAATGGACGGGATTGGCCCAGAGGATATTAAAATTCCTGACCTATTAAAAAGATTGCAAGATGATCAAGTGACAGAGGTAATCCTTGCAACCAATCCAAACATTGAAGGAGAAGCGACAGCCATGTACATCTCCAGATTGTTGAAACCATCAGGAATTAAACTCTCTCGCATTGCTCACGGGCTTCCAGTAGGCGGAGATTTAGAGTATGCGGATGAAGTCACACTGTCTAAGGCTCTAGAAGGCAGACGTGAGATGTAGGAAGGAGAAGTACGGTACATGGGTTTTCTTCGCAGAAAATCAATTCGAAAAGAATTCGATGAGAAATTAATTCAACAGCTTTTTAAGCAAAAGGAAGAATGGAACAGACAAAAAAAGCTTGTCGCAAATAGCGTTGAGCCTTCACTGGACATTCTATTCGAATTAAAGCTTGCTCAAGCGAAGTACTTTTTCTATCTGAGAGAAGCGAAAAAGAGGAATTTACGTTTAAACAACTGGAGATAGCAGGTCTATTTTACATAGTCCTCTCATATGCTTGTACTATTCATATGAAGAGGAGATGAGAGGATTATGGAACCTGTTATTGTGATCGGGTCAATCCTGTTAGCTGTGTTATTGTTGTTTATGTCAGGTGTTCAGGCGAATCCATTCAAATGGTTAGGGCTTATCGGAGTGAAGTTTGTGGCAGGTGCTCTTTTTTTATTTTGCCTCAATCTATTTGGTGAGAGTCTAGGGTTGCATGTCTCTATTAACCCTGTAACGAGTGGAATTAGTGGTTTATTAGGTATCCCAGGTGTAGCGGCTTTAGTCGTAATTGAAAAATTTATTATTTAATGCAAAATATTGTTGACTTTGATTCAGTATGGTGGTAAATTAATATACGTCGCTGATGACGAAAAAACATAATAACAAAAAAGTTGTTGACACTAACAACTTGGATGTGGTAAGATGTTCTAGTCGCTTCAGAAGCGGTAAACAAGTTCTTTGAAAACTAAACAAGACAAAACGTACCTGTTAATTCGAGTTTTTATAAAAAAATCCTATGAAACTTCATAGGT
>BSBG01000015.1 GCA_030159235.1 Bacillus safensis
TTCCGCAGTAGCTCAGTGGTAGAGCTATCGGCTGTTAACCGATCGGTCGTAGGTTCGAGTCCTACCTGCGGAGCCATGCTTCCATAGCTCAGTAGGTAGAGCACTTCCATGGTAAGGAAGAGGTCAGCGGTTCGAGCCCGCTTGGAAGCTTTCCTCTATATGTTGATATGACAGGGTTTCTCGATGATGAGAAGGCTTTTTTTTATGTCCTTTTTTATTGCTGGGGACGTATTGGGGGGCGGTGCTTTGCTGGTCATTTATTTATTGCCGATGGTGATAAAAGTGATACCTTCCCCGCTCATTGCAAGGACGATGATTGCTATATTGATGTAAGAACAGTTGGAGACATGGGAGAGCATTTGGATTTATCTAATTAAAGGGCAAATTTTCTTTGTCTCCTGTCACTGACTTCATCCAAGCGTTCCATCAGTGGAAAGATCTCTAATCTGTTGTGATTGATTTGTCTGAAGTGCGTATATGGGACGAATCAGGCGTGGCAGCGATAGAACGTGTAAAGGAAAGGGATCAAGCAGCTGGTGTTCAGGTGGACGTAGTTGGAATGGATTGTTCAAGTCGAAAGCTTGTAAATAGGTGAATGATTCTAAAAAAAGCCTTTCTGTTTGTTACAATAGAAAAGATCAGAAAGTGAAGGATGGAGGTGGCCGGCATGCTTATGCGTTTGAACCAAGTGCTCGGCCGGATGATGCCGCTCATTACGCCTTTTAGTGTTTTACTTGGAGTTTTATTGGCGGCCTATTTAAAGGATTTTACGTTTTTGGTGCCGTGGGTATTTGCTGTTATGACCTTTGCGGGGAGCTTATCTTCTACTTTTTCGGCTTTAAAGCATACGGTGATGCACCCATTGCCTTTGATTTTATCGTTTATGATTTTGCACGTGCTGATGCCCCTTTATGCTTGGTCAGTGGGGCATCTAATATTTGCGGGTGACGCTATGACGATCACCGGTTTGACACTTGCAATGGTGATTCCAACAGGTGTCTCTAGTTTAATATGGGCCTCCATGTATAAAGGAAATATTGGGTTAACGTTATCCATCATTTTAATTGATACATTGCTTTCACCATTGATTGTGCCAGCCAGCTTGTCAGTTTTGGCCGGTACACAGGTTCATATGGACATAGTGGCGATCATGAAAGGGCTGTTTGGGATGATTGTGCTTCCATCTATTTTAGGGATGCTCGTTCGTCAGTACGCAAAGCCATCGATGACGAAAATGATCAGTCAGACACTGTCACCTTTTTCAAAAATAGGCTTGTTTGTAGTGGTGTCGATTAACAGTTCTGTTGTTGCGCCATACTTGCGTGAACTGGATGCTGCATTTTTTAGCAAAGCAGCAACTGTGTTTCTCATTGCGATGAGCGGATATGCATTTGCGTGGTTGATTGGAAAGGCGATGAAATGCACTCAAGGAGAAATTGTGGCCATCGTGTATACGGGCGGTATGAGAAACATTAGTGCGGGGGCTGTGCTTGCTACTAGCTTTTTCCCGCCTGCTGTTGCTGTCCCTGTGGTGATTGGCATGCTGTTTCAGCAAGTGCTTGCTGCTTTGTTTGGCTTCTTACTCAATCGTTTTGAGCTGAAAGCACCTGCTGTGACTAATTCTTTATCATGAAAAAACCTCCATCCTTTGAGAGATGGAGGTTTTTTGCAATTTAATAGATCAGATATTTCTTTCGTTTTTTTTCAAACGTTTTGAGGTCGTGATGATAGCGTTTCATGATGGTTTTGATAGAAGTCCCTTGATTGATTTCTTCTTTGATCCAGCCATTCCCGATGAGTTTATCAAAGCTGCCTGTTTGAAGGAACTGAAATTCATTAGGATATAAATCGTGTATGGCTTTGATGATGGATAATCCCGTTTTCACCGCTTTGAAGGAAGAGCGGTCTGTAACGTATAATTGCACACCGTGAGATAGCGTTCCGGCATGTTTAGAAAAAGTAGGGGTGAATGAAACGGGTCTAAAATGAACCCCTTTTAGTTTTAGCTGATTTAAATGATCTGCTAGCTCGCTGCTATTGATATATGGAGCACCAATGAGCTCGAACGGTTTTGTTGTTCCTCTGCCTTCAGAGACATTTGTGCCTTCAATTAATCCTGTGGCGGGATATACAAAAGTACTATCCACTGTCGGCATGTTAGGGGAAGGAAGGACGAACGGAAGCTTCGTGTCGTCAAACGTCATGGGCCGCTTCCAATTTTTCATTTTGATGACTGTGACATCAGCATTGATATGAAACTCTTTGTTAAAGAAGTTTGCGAGCTCACCAGTGGTCATGCCATGTCTTAATGGTATTGGATAGAGTCCCACAAATGAGGCGTGCTCAGGTTCTAATACAGGTCCTTCTACTTTTAGTCCACCAATGGGATTTGGGCGGTCTAGGACAACAAAGGGAATGTTGTTTTCTTTTGCGGCTTCCATGGCGTAGGCCATCGTGTAAATATAAGTGTAATAACGAGCACCGACGTCTTGGATATCAAACAGCAAAACATCTACATTTCTCAGCATGTCAGGAGTTGGTTTTCTTGTTTTTCCATAGAGTGAGTAAACAGGAAGACCTGTTTTTTCATCGGTATACGATTCGACGCCTTCTCCTGCTTGTGCATCGCCGCGTACACCGTGTTCAGGCCCATATAAAGCAGTGAGTTTGATTTTTGGATGGTCAAATAGGAGATCGACACTGCTTTTCATATTTGCATCAATGCCAGTCGGGTTGGTAATGAGACCAACCCTTTTCCCTTTTAGCCATGAAAGATTACTTGAGAGTAGTGTCTCGATCCCTGTTTTGACTGATGCTTTTTTTCTTTTTGTGTCTGTTCGTTCTTGATCTTCGACAGAGGCGGCGGTCATTGTGCTAATCATGAGAATGCTTGCGAGTATCAAGCTTGCTGTTTTCTTCAAGAGAATCCCTCCTATTTGATCTGTTTCCCTTTCAAGTTGAGTCCATAGCCAAATGGGTAAAGGGTTTGATTTGGATGAGTGACAGATGGGATATCAACTGGCAGCTTCCCTTTAGGTGATGCAGCTCCAAATATCACTTCTAGTCCAGCAGGAATATTTGGCTGGTTGAATTGTCCGTTTGAGTAGCCCTTAAAACCGTAAACAGCAAGTAAAGCATCGGCTTCTTCAAAATTTGCCGCATCATAAGGGTTTCGAAGACCCACGATGACCATTTTTTTGTTTTGTGCTGCTGCTTCTTTCATGACAGCACGAGGGAAGGCGGTTGCCCATTTTTTCGGGTCCAGGACATTGTCATCAATTACGCCATCATTCACAGCTGGATCATTTTGGACAACGTAAGAGCCAGTAATGACATAGTCAGCTTCTTGAATCAGCTTGGCTGTTTCTTTGGAGAACGTTTTATCTGCAAAAGCATATGACTGGATACGTACAGGTTTGATTTTTTTTTGTTTGATGAGAGACTCAATCGTGACAGACATTGCTTTCGTTTGATCTTCATAAGGAACCATGACCATGATTTTGTCATTCTTTTTAGGCTTGAAAGGTAAGGTCTTATTGTTGTTTTTAAGCAGGGTGATCCCTTCACGTGCCATTTTTTGTTCGGCTTTAAGGTGCGACTTTTTCCCAACGACTTGAGTGGCTTTCTTGATTTTTTTCTCAAGACTGATTGGTTTTTTGGAGGAAATAATGCCGCGTTTGATTTTTAATTGAAGAATTTTTTCGACAGATTCATTGATCTGCGACATTGGAATCTCTTTCTTTAAAATTGCTTGTTTTACAGCATTGAACACATTTTCTAGGTTTTTTTCTGTTTTTAGTGAGGTGACTGGTGCTGGCATGAGAGCGATGTCGACGCCTGCCTTAATGGCCATCACTATGGCTTCTTCCTGTCCGAAATTATCTGCAATCGCTTTCATATTTAGGGCATCCGTCACAACAACGCCTTGAAAGCCCATCTCTTCTTTTAATAAATGTGTGATGACTTTTTTTGATAGGGTTGCTGGAACCATGATGTCCTCGCCATCTTTTTTGCTTTGATATGTTGTGTCATCAATGGCAGGGAATTGTACATGAGCGGTCATGACCATATCCGCACCAGCATTAATCGCTTGTTGAAACGGATACAGCTCAACCCTTTTTAAACGATCTAGGTCATGTTCTACGAGCGGCAAACCATAGTGACTATCGACGGCGGTATCACCATGTCCCGGGAAATGCTTTAGTGTGGAAACGGTCTTTTCTTTTTGAAGTCCTTTCATGGTTTGAAGACCAAGTCTGGTGACAAGAGCGGGATCAGAGCTAAAGGAACGGACACCAATGACGGGGTTGTTTGGATTATTATTTACATCAAGAACAGGAGAGAAGTTTGTATTGATCCCTAAGGCGTTTAATTCTTTTCCGATGATTTTTCCTGTGTCATATGCATTTTTCTTGCTTCTTGAGGCGCCAATCGACATATTTCCTGGGAAATGTGTTCCCTTTTGTAATCTTGTGACGATTCCGCCTTCTTGATCAATGGAAATGAGTAAAGGAATGCTTGGTGATGCTTTTTGAAATTCGTGGGTGAGTTTGACGGTTTGTTTCGTATCAACGACATTCTCGGCAAATAAGATGACACCGCCTAGATGATATTTTTCTACAAGATGTGATACTTCGTTATTCATCTTTGTGAAGCCTGTAGGTGCGGATTCATCTTTTGTTTGCCAATTGCGAAAGTCTGGCATGAGCATTTGACCTATTTTTTCATCCAGCGACATGTTCTGAACGATTTGTTTGGCGGTTGGCATAGAGGCAGAGCTAACCTTTTCCGTTGGAATGGAAGAGGTTAGCAGGGCTAAAACCAGTGCAGCGGGGAAAAGAGCTTTCAACATCGAATTCCTCCTTTTACTTAAAAGATTCGTAGATTGCGGTCATGATGCTTCCATAAGTACCAGTTGGGAACAGGTCACCTTCAAATTGATTAGGGTTGGTTTCTGGTGAAACAACGGGTGAATGTTTCTTATTCGTCAGTAAGACGACACCTAAATTGTGTTTTGGATCAATCAACGTCATGGTGCCGGTCCAGCCAGTATGTCCATAGGCTTCGTTACTTGCATATTTTCCAAACATCCATTCCATGTCAGTATGGCCGTTTTTTCGCCAGCCTAGCCCGTAGGTTGGGTTTGTATCAGAGGAGGCTGTAAAGAGATCGATAGAAGCTTGATCAAAGATGGTTGTTTTTCCATAGCCTCCTTTGTTAAGCATCAGCTGGAGCAGCACAGCCATATCTGAGGTGTTCGAGAAAAGTCCAGCATGGCCGGAGATACCTGCCATTGAGTAATATGCTTTCTCGTCGTGTACTTCACCCAGCAGAGTGTACCGGCGAATGTTTTCAAAATCGATGACGCCATCTCGTGAATTGCCTAAACGTTCGGTAGCTGCAAAATGCTTTGGCTTGAACCCTTTTTGCAGCGGATTGAACATTGTATGTTTGAGACCTAGAGGCCGATAAATCGTTGACTCTACATATTGATCAAGAGGCATGCCTGTTTTTTTCTCGATAATCATGCCCAGTAGCATGTAATCAATGTCGCTATAAATGTGCTGGGTACCTGGTTTGTATTGCAGTGGCACCTTTGGCAGCCATTTCATCGTTGTTTTTCTATCTTGTGAGAAAAAAGAGCCAGCCGATTCTTTGCTATAGAATAAGACACTGGAAGGGAGACCGGCAGAATGGGTGAGAAGATCCTTTACACGAAGCTGGTCTTTGCCGGTTATCTTTGCATCTGATTCATCCCGAAAATCTGGAAGGATGGCCTGTATTTTTTCGTTCACATCCAATTTTTGCTCGTAAACAAGCTTTTGCAGGGCATAGTTGGTCGCATACATTTTTGTATTGGATGCCAAATCGAACAGTGTATCCTTTTTCATTTTCTTATATGATTTGAGCTCTGTTGTGCCTTCGTATTTTTGCCGGTAGCCATAGGCTTTTTGATGGACGATCTTTCCGTCCTTGATAATAATGAGCGCGGCTCCTGGAAATCCTGCTTTGATATCGTCTTGTATCATTTGATCAACCTTCCTAAGCTGCCTGGAAGAAAAACCTACTTGTTCCGGTCGTTTTGCTTTTTTTAAGACGGGATATTCTTCAGGTGCTGTTTTAGACAAAGACGGTACAGGATGCGAGCTAGTTGCAACTGTTTGTACTGGTAATCCAAGGAGCATGAACAGACATGTTATCAAAAGAAAACATTTCTTCAAGATCTAGACCTCCTTATTGATTGTGATCCTCGAATTCAACAGCCATATCATCATGAAATCCAAATAAGTATGTGAAGAAAAATCCAGCGGCATACGCGATAAATAGTCCGATTAAGTATAGAAGCATTTGATGTGTGTGAACGATAAAGGTTAACGGGAGACCTGATACACCAATCGCCTTCGTCGCAATTTGGAAGTAGGCTTGAAATGCACCGCCGATTCCTGCGCCAAGACAAGCGGTGAGAAATGGTCGTCCCAGAGGGAGTGTGACACCGAAAATAAGTGGTTCACCAATGCCTAGCATCCCTGAAGGAAGTCCACCTGCAATGGCTCTTTTGAGTTTTTTCTTTTTTGTTTTCATATAAATGGCGAATGCAGCGCCTACCTGTCCTGCGCCGCCCATAGCGAGAATCGGCAGGAGCGGGTCATCTCCAATTGAATTGATGAGTTCCATATGGATCGGTGTCAGCCCTTGGTGAAGTCCTGTTACAACAAGAGGGAGGAAGGTCGCACCAAGAACAAATCCAGCGAATATTCCGCCAATATTTAATAGATAAGTCAGTCCTGAGGTGATGGCATCAGATATAAAGCCGCCGACTGGCATGAAGACAACGTACGTGAAAATGCCTGTAATGAGTAGTGTGATGGTTGGTGTGACGATGATATCAAGTGATTGCGGGACGAAGCGTCTAATTCGTGTTTCCACAAGTGCCATAAAGATGGAGGCTAGAAGAACACCGATGAGTCCGCCTCTGCCTGGTAGAATATTTGTGCCAAATAACATAATGTCTGCGGAGGCTGGGTTAATAATGAGGATACCAGCTAATGCGCCTAATGCAGGAGAGCCTCCAAATTCTTTTGCGGCATTTGTTCCGACCAATATACCGAGATAAGCGAACAGGCCAGAACCTATAACTGTTAAAATAATCGCCGCTTGAGATTTTTCATCAAGCCAGCCCGCTTGCACGATTGCTTTTGTAATACCTGTAATAAGACCTGAGGCAACCAGTGCCGGAATGATGGGAATAAAAATGCTGGCAATCCGTCGTAAGAACAGCTTGAACGGTGTGCGGTTCTTTTGTGAAATGGCTTGCTTGTTTTTTTGCGCTTCGCTTTTTAAATCATAGGAGCCGGAGGCATTTAGCATCTGTTCAAACGCACTCGATACTTGGTTGACAACACCAGTGCCTAAAATGATTTGAAGCGTTTCTGCCTCGACGACGCCAATGACGCCATCGAGTTCTTTGATTGCTGCGATGTGCACTTTTTCATTATCAATCGGTGTAATTCGGAGACGTGTCATACAATGTGTATGGGAAGAGATATTTTCAGAACCACCACAGAGTGAAAGAATGTCTTTCGCCAACTGCTGATATTTCTTTTGATGACTCATGTTGAATCCCCCTTTGATTTTCGTTTCATGGAGCGGATGGCATGCCTGGTCTTGTCGATATATTGCGCTGTCTCTTCATATTGACGGGAAGCTAAACTGAGGAACAAGACATCAATTAAGTAGAGCTGTGCCATTCTAGAGGAAGTGGCAGCACTGCGAAAAGGTGCTTCATTGGAACCGGACGTCGAAAGGTGAACATCACATAAAGCAGAAACGCTTGTATGACCTGGATGCGTTAAAGCAATGGTTTTCACTTGATTGTCTTTTGCGAGCTGAAGGGCTTGAATGATATCTAACGTTTCGCCTGAAAAGGATATACCAAATACAATGTCATCTTTATCTGCATTTGCGATGACCGTGGATGCGATGTGCATGTCAGTGAAGGCTGTCGCTGCATAGTTGATTCTGAGAAATTTCTGCTGGGCATCAGCTGCGACGATGCCAGATGCACCAACACCAATAAAATGAATTTGGTTTGCATGCATCAGTAGTTGAACAGCCTTTTCTAAAGCATCTGCATTTAATATAGAAGCTGTGTCCTTAATCGATTGAATCGAGTTTCCTGCTGTTTTTTGAATAATGGATTGAAGCGGTTCATCTTGTTCGATATCTCTGTAGCCTTGTTTATCATCATGCATCAAGTCTCCAGCGATCCGCATTTTTAGATCGTGATAGCCATCTAGCCCGAGAGATTTACAAAGGCGGATGACGGCAGAGCTGCTTGCGCCGGCTGCCTGACTGATTTCGTGTACTGTGCTTTTAATGACTTTGTCAGGATGGGCAAGGATATAGTCTGCAATAATTTTTTCAGATTGGGGAAGCTTAGATTTGATTGTGTGTAGTAGGGTAAGTCCGCCTGCTGACATGAGCTCTGCCTCCTTTATGATTGATAACGTAAGATCGCTTTGTCGATGTGGCCATTCGATTTGTTGAGTAAATCCTTACTTGTTTTTTTGTCTGTGTTTGTTTGGAGCATGACGATAGCGGTTTTGACTTCTAAGTCTGCCATTTCAAGAGTTTTCACGGCTTGTTCGTAGGAAGTGTTTGTCACATGTTGAATAATGGTGATGGCGCGTTCTTTTAATTTATGGTTGCTGACTTTTACATCGACCATCAGGTTTTCATAAACTTTGCCTTGTCTAATCATGACTGAGGTGGAAAGCATATTTAAAATCATTTTATGAGCGGATGCCGCTTTCATTCTTGTTGACCCAGTGATGGCTTCTGGTCCGACAATGACTTCAATGGCGCAGTCTGCCAGCTCGCTAATTTCCGCTTGTTCATTGCAGCTGAGGGCTACTGTTTTTGCGCCGATTGATTTTGCATAGTTTAAAGCGCCAATGATATAGGGTGTCCTGCCGCTGGCAGCAATACCGATGACTGTATCTTTTGATGTCAGGTGAATGTGTACTAAATCCTGCTTGCCTGCTTCTTCACTGTCTTCCACATCTTCGGCAGCTTGAGAAAAAGCAGAGTCTCCGCCGGCCATGATGCCTACAATCACATCAGATGAGACGCTATAGGTTGGGGGGCATTCAACAGCATCCATCACGCCTATTCTGCCGCTTGTTCCGGCGCCTAAATAAACGAGTCTGCCTCCATTTGAGATGGATTCATAGGCAAAGTCACTTGCTGTTTTGATATGTGGAAGTACAAGATTGACTGCCTGAGCGACCTTCATATCTTCTTCATTGATCATTTGGAGCATTTCAAGCGGATCTGCTTGTGAAATTCCCATTGTGTTGGGGTTTCTTGATTCTGTTGTCAAAGAACGCAGATGAGATGGCTGCATGTGACATACCTCCTTATTTCTTCATTTTCAGTATATTGAGTATGATATGAAATTTCAATATTATATTTGAATATTGAAATTATATTTCAGTCGAAATGTTGAACTAATGGGAAGTAAATAGTTAGAAAATAAAAAAAATAAAAATCCCCTTTACAAAAGGGGGACAACCTGTATATAATAACTTTTGTCAGCTTCACAGAAACAACAAACTTGACAAACTGGCCCGTTGGTCAAGCGGTTAAGACACCGCCCTTTCACGGCGGTAACACGGGTTCGAATCCCGTACGGGTCACCATAATGTGGAGGATTAGCTCAGCTGGGAGAGCATCTGCCTTACAAGCAGAGGGTCGGCGGTTCGAGCCCGTCATCCTCCACC
>BSBG01000016.1 GCA_030159235.1 Bacillus safensis
TTCTCTCCAGAGTGGATCCTGAGTACGGCGGAACACGTGAAATTCCGTCGGAATCCGGGAGGACCATCTCCCAAGGCTAAATACTCCCTAGTGACCGATAGTGAACCAGTACCGTGAGGGAAAGGTGAAAAGCACCCCGGAAGGGGAGTGAAATAGATCCTGAAACCGTGTGCCTACAAGTAGTCAGAGCCCGTTAACGGGTGATGGCGTGCCTTTTGTAGAATGAACCGGCGAGTTACGATCCCGTGCAAGGTTAAGCAGAAGATGCGGAGCCGCAGCGAAAGCGAGTCTGAATAGGGCGCATGAGTACGTGGTCGTAGACCCGAAACCAGGTGATCTACCCATGTCCAGGGTGAAGTTCAGGTAACACTGAATGGAGGCCCGAACCCACGCACGTTGAAAAGTGCGGGGATGAGGTGTGGGTAGGGGTGAAATGCCAATCGAACCTGGAGATAGCTGGTTCTCTCCGAAATAGCTTTAGGGCTAGCCTCAAGGTAAGAGTCTCGGAGGTAGAGCACTGATTGGACTAGGGGCCCCTACCGGGTTACCGAATTCAGTCAAACTCCGAATGCCGATGACTTATCCTTGGGAGTCAGACTGCGAGTGATAAGATCCGTAGTCGAAAGGGAAACAGCCCAGACCGCCAGCTAAGGTCCCAAAGTATACGTTAAGTGGAAAAGGATGTGGAGTTGCTTAGACAACCAGGATGTTGGCTTAGAAGCAGCCACCATTTAAAGAGTGCGTAATAGCTCACTGGTCGAGTGACTCTGCGCCGAAAATGTACCGGGGCTAAACGTATCACCGAAGCTGCGGACTGTTCTTACGAACAGTGGTAGGAGAGCGTTCTAAGGGCTGTGAAGCCAGACCGGAAGGACTGGTGGAGCGCTTAGAAGTGAGAATGCCGGTATGAGTAGCGAAAGACGGGTGAGAATCCCGTCCACCGAATGCCTAAGGTTTCCTGAGGAAGGCTCGTCCGCTCAGGGTTAGTCGGGACCTAAGCCGAGGCCGAAAGGCGTAGGCGATGGACAACAGGTTGATATTCCTGTACCACCTCCTCACCATTTGAGCAATGGGGGGACGCAGGAGGATAGGGTAAGCGCGGTATTGGATATCCGCGTCCAAGCAGTTAGGCTGGGAAATAGGCAAATCCGTTTCCCGTAAAGGCTGAGCTGTGATGGCGAGCGAAATTTAGTAGCGAAGTTCCTGATTCCACACTGCCAAGAAAAGCCTCTAGCGAGGTGAGAGGTGCCCGTACCGCAAACCGACACAGGTAGGCGAGGAGAGAATCCTAAGGTGATCGAGAGAACTCTCGTTAAGGAACTCGGCAAAATGACCCCGTAACTTCGGGAGAAGGGGTGCTTCTTAGGGTGTTAAAGCCCCGAGAAGCCGCAGTGAATAGGCCCAGGCGACTGTTTAGCAAAAACACAGGTCTCTGCGAAGCCGTAAGGCGAAGTATAGGGGCTGACGCCTGCCCGGTGCTGGAAGGTTAAGAGGAGCGCTTAGCGTAAGCGAAGGTGCGAATTGAAGCCCCAGTAAACGGCGGCCGTAACTATAACGGTCCTAAGGTAGCGAAATTCCTTGTCGGGTAAGTTCCGACCCGCACGAAAGGCGCAACGATCTGGGCACTGTCTCAACGAGAGACTCGGTGAAATTATAGTACCTGTGAAGATGCAGGTTACCCGCGACAGGACGGAAAGACCCCGTGGAGCTTTACTGCAGCCTGATATTGAATGTTGGTACAGCTTGTACAGGATAGGTAGGAGCCTTGGAAACCGGAGCGCTAGCTTCGGTGGAGGCATCGGTGGGATACTACCCTGGCTGTATTGACCTTCTAACCCGCTGCCCTTATCGGGCAGGGAGACAGTGTCAGGTGGGCAGTTTGACTGGGGCGGTCGCCTCCTAAAATGTAACGGAGGCGCCCAAAGGTTCCCTCAGAATGGTTGGAAATCATTCGCAGAGTGTAAAGGCACAAGGGAGCTTGACTGCGAGACCTACAAGTCGAGCAGGGACGAAAGTCGGGCTTAGTGATCCGGTGGTTCCGCATGGAAGGGCCATCGCTCAACGGATAAAAGCTACCCCGGGGATAACAGGCTTATCTCCCCCAAGAGTCCACATCGACGGGGAGGTTTGGCACCTCGATGTCGGCTCATCGCATCCTGGGGCTGTAGTCGGTCCCAAGGGTTGGGCTGTTCGCCCATTAAAGCGGTACGCGAGCTGGGTTCAGAACGTCGTGAGACAGTTCGGTCCCTATCCGTCGCGGGCGCAGGAAATTTGAGAGGAGCTGTCCTTAGTACGAGAGGACCGGGATGGACGCACCGCTGGTGTACCAGTTGTTCTGCCAAGGGCATCGCTGGGTAGCTATGTGCGGACGGGATAAGTGCTGAAAGCATCTAAGCATGAAGCCCCCCTCAAGATGAGATTTCCCATTCCGCAAGGAAGTAAGATCCCTGAAAGATGATCAGGTTGATAGGTCTGAGGTGGAAGCGTGGTGACACGTGGAGCTGACAGATACTAATAGATCGAGGACTTAACCTATATTCTAATGTGAAGCATGAACATTGTTATCTAGTTTTGAGAGAA
>BSBG01000017.1 GCA_030159235.1 Bacillus safensis
AAGTCAGCCCATACCTGAACATCGAGTAAAGCAGGTGGCAGGTCATCTGCAAAGAACAATGCAAAGAGCAGTTGGAGGCCAAGTGTTAGTGGGGATAGGGACTGTCGCTGAAGACATCAGCCAGCTGCCCATTTCTTTTCAGCATGCGAGAGAAGCCCTGAGGTTAGGGAAGGCTCTTGATCCGGAGGAAAGTATGTATTTCTTTGAGTCTTATCAGCTGGAAAGCTTCTTCATGATGGCGGGAATTGCTGAAAAGAAAAGTCGATGGACTGACTTTTACAAGCCTTTGACACAAGAAGCAGAGCTCGCCCATACATTAAGGGTTTACATTGAAGAGGGCGGTGATTTGCAAAGAATTGTTGATCGTTTATTTATTCATCGAAATACATTGCGTTATCGTTTAGACAAAATTCAAGGATTGACCGGAAAAGACCCTCGTCATGTAAAACAGTTAATCGAGCTTTATATGGCGCAGCTAATGACTCAACTATCTTGATTGTGCAAATGCACAATTCGGTAGAGTGGTCAGTTAAAAAAATTCATCCAGATTCACAACACAATCCCTTTGGGTAAACGCTTACAATTGGAGAAAGATATTTTTAGGGGGATTGAGAATGGGTGGAGATGTGACGGTAAGTACTCTGGGAGCCATGGCGGCGCTTGTGATCGCGATTGTTCTCATTCTAAAAAAAGTATCACCTGCTTATGGCATGCTGGCAGGTGCATTTATAGGCGGATTGGTTGGCGGTGTAGATATTGTTCAGACCGTCAACATCATGATGGAAGGTGCGAAGGACATGATTCCGGCTGTCCTTAGAATTATGGCCGCAGGTGTACTGGCTGGTGTTCTCATTGAATCAGGTGCAGCGTTATCTATCGCTGAGGCCATCGTGAGAAGGCTTGGTGAGGCGAGGGCACTATTAGCACTCGCTCTTGCAACGATGATTTTAACAACAGTGGGCGTTTTTGTAGATGTTGCGGTTATTACGGTAGCGCCAATCGCACTTGCTATTGCCAAACGCGCAAAGCTCTCAAAAACGGGAATTCTCCTTGCTATGATTGGAGGAGGGAAGGCAGGAAATATCATGTCCCCGAATCCGAATGCTATTGCCGCTTCAGACGCTTTTGGTGTACCTCTGACTTCAATGATGGCTGCAGGAATCATTCCGGCTGTGTTCGGGTTGGCGGTTACATATGTATTAGCTAAAAAGCTTGCAAACAAAGGGACACCCGATCTTGAAGAGGAAACTGGGCAAAATAAAGTTCAAATACCTGCCTTTTTTCAAGCACTGGCTGGTCCGCTGGTTACCATTTTATTGTTGGCTTTAAGACCGCTTTTTCAAATCAATATAGACCCAATGATCGCTTTACCGATTGGAGGGATTGTAGGTGCTCTTTTCATGAAAAAAGGGAAATTTCTCAATGATTATGCGATGTCGGGGCTTCATAAAATGTCAGGTGTAGCGATCATGTTATTAGGGACAGGTACATTAGCAGGAATCGTATCGAATTCGTCCTTAAAAGATGTGTTTATTCAAGCACTGGATGCATCGGGTTTACCTCCATATTTACTTGCGCCAACTTCAGGGATATTTATGTCAGCCGCGACCGCTTCGACAACAGCTGGAACGGCGGTCGCGAGTGGTGTGTTTAGCGGAACGCTGATTGGGCTTGGTGTATCTGCTCTTTCAGGGGCAGCCATGATTCATGCTGGCGCAACAGTGCTTGACCATATGCCGCACGGGAGCTTTTTCCATGCAACAGCAGGAAGTGTTCAAATGGATATCAAAGAGCGTTTGAAGCTCATGCCTTTTGAATCATTAATCGGTTTGACGTTAACCGTTGTATCAACCATTATTTTTGGCGTTTTCCAGCTGTTTGGCTGAGGACATGACAAGAAAAGAGGGGCTTTAGGATGAAAATTGTGATCGCACCAGATTCATTTAAAGAAAGTTTGTCTGCTTATGAGACAGCATGTGCCATT
>BSBG01000018.1 GCA_030159235.1 Bacillus safensis
CAAACAATCTCCCTTACATTACTGACATGAAGGTGATTCCTGTTGCCGGCTATGACAGTATGCTTTTGAATCTAAGCGGAGCGCATGGACCTTTTTTCACAAGAAATGTTGTCATACTAACAGACAGCAGCGGCCGTCAAGGAGTCGGAGAAGTTCCCGGCGGTGAAAACATTCGACAAACACTTGAAAAAGCCGCCAGACTTGTCCTCCAAAAACCAATTGGGCAATATCATGCCATCCTGCAATCGGTGCAGCAAACATATCAAGACCTCGATAGAAGCGGGAGAGGCAATCAAACCTTTGACTTACGGACAACAATACATGCTGTTACAGCCATAGAAGCGGCTCTCTTGGATTTATTAGGTCAATTTTTAGAAGAACCGGTTGCCTCTTTATTAGGAACAGGTCAACAAAGACAGGTCGTTGACATGCTTGGGTATTTATTTTACATAGGGGATCAAATGAAAACCCCTCTCCCCTATTTGAAAGAAGATCATTCATCTTGCAGCTGGTTCCGGCTAAGGCGTCAAAAAGCACTAACACCGATGGACATTGTCCGTTTGGCTGAAGCGGCTTATGAACGCTATGGATTTCAGGATTTCAAGTTAAAAGGCGGTGTCTTTTCTGTGGAAGCAGAGGTGGAAGATGGAGAATCTCTTTCAAAACGTTTTCCAAATGCGCGCATCACACTTGATCCTAATGGAGCGTGGTCTCTTGATGAAGCCATTCAGCTTTGCAAAGGAAAACAACATGTGCTTGCATATGCAGAGGATCCATGTGGAGCAGAAGACGGATTCTCATCAAGAGAAATTATGGCCGAATTCAAACGAGCTACCGGCATTCAAGTGGCTACAAATATGATCACAACTGATTTCCGTCAATTGTCACACGCCATCCAATTACATGCAGTTGATATTCCACTGGCGGACCCGCACTTTTGGACAATGGAAGGTTCAGTTAGAGTCGCTCAAACGTGTCATGATAACGGCTTGACTTGGGGATCGCACTCAACCAACCATTTTGATATTTCCCTGGCCATGTTTACACACGTTGCCGCTGCTTCACCAGGTCATATAACAGCGATTGATACCCACTGGATATGGCAAGATGGCCAGCATTTAACCAAGAACCCACTTTCAATCAAAGAAGGTCGTGTCAAAGTGCCACAAGAACCCGGGCTGGGTATTCAAATTGATCTAGAAAAGATAGAGGAAGCCAACCGTTTATATAAACAAATGAAGCTTGGTGCAAGAAATGATGCCATTCAGATGCAATATCTCATGAATGGCTGGACATTCGACCCGAAAAAACCGTGTTTGATTCGGTAGTTTGACTGTAAATGATTGTATTCCCCTTCATTTTGTCTTACAATTGAACAACTGAAGGGAGAGAATGACTCGTGAATGAAAGTATGGATGAACTTAAATTTGAAACAGTGAATCGAAAAACATTAGCAAAACAAGTCATAGAACGTATCGTTCATTTATTGTCTAGCGGACAATTAAAAGCTGGTGACAAACTGCCAACAGAAATGGAACTCATGGATATTTTATCGGTAAGCCGCCCTGTGTTGCGCGAAGCTTTAAGTTCTCTTGAAACATTAGGCGTTATCACTAGAAAAACACGAGGCGGTACATATTTTAATGATAAAATTAGCAATCAGCCATTTTCAGTTATGCTCGCACTGGCTCAAGATAATTTACCAGCCATTCTAGAAGCTCGTATGGTACTAGAACTAGGCCTTGTCACCGTTGCTGCTGAGAAAATTAGTGATGAAGAATTAAAAAAATTAGAAAGAACCATTGAAATGATTGAGGAAAGTACAGATAACAACTATGGTGAAGCCGATAAAGAATTCCACCGGATTATTGCCTTAAGTGCAAACAATCCAGTTGTTGAAGGCATGATTCAGGCGCTTTTAGTATCACACGCCAAGATTGACAGCCAAATTCCT
>BSBG01000019.1 GCA_030159235.1 Bacillus safensis
CCCACTTGTTCCTCCCGTTACAAGCGCTATTTTACCTTCAAATTTACCCATACTTAACACTCCTTTAGAATTCATATTATTTTATGTCTAGTACCTTTAAGTACTTGAAGAGCAACTTACAAGATATAGTATCCTCCAGCAAGCACATTATCGAAAGTACCCACTTTTTTGTGATATAGTAACTAAAAAGTAATAAATGTGGAATGCAGAGCTTTAGACATGAAAAAATTCAGCTGTGGGTTTGAAGTGACAAAGGAAGTGATTGGCGGAAAATGGAAAGGCCTTGTATTATACTTTTTAATGAATGGACCAAAGAGAACGAGTGAATTAAAGCGCACTATCCCAAATATCACTCAGAAAATGCTGATTCAAACACTTAGAGAGCTTGAGGCCAGTGGACTTGTGACCAGAAAGATGTATAATCAAGTACCGCCGAAGGTTGAGTATTCATCCACTGAACTTGGAGACTCTCTTAAACCTATCTTGCAGGAGCTCTGTCAATGGGGGAGCCATTATGCGGAGCAAGAGTATGCAGAAGGTGAATATGAAATTGTACAACCAGAACAACTAAAGTGAGGATTGAAGTAGCTGCTGAAGTAAATGCTAAACAACATCAATACCATCACCTAACAGATGAAGAACAGTCAGAAATAAATGAGATAGTCAATTTTGAAAGTGAAGTTCTAATCACAAGTGTCATGGACTATATTCAGGAGAACTTTGATGAAATTCAAAAAAGAGCTGTTTCAAATGTTAAAGAGAAGGTTCAGAAACTTAACTTTAAACAATAAATGAAGATATGATCATAATATTTAATGCCTATAATCTCTAAATAGGCATTTTTTCTTTCGGATAAAAAAGAAAAGACGTACAAATTGTACGCCTTCATCTGCTTCTGCACTATCAATTTTTCACTGCATAAAAGTCACAGTTCAGGTTGCACCTCAGGTCACACTTTTTCATACAATTCCCATGAGTATTTTCAGGTATGACTTTTTCCACTTTAATGTGACACCAATTCGTTTCACACTCCGTCTCACACAGCGGAATAATTACCGATTATCAATTGTCTCCGGATACATATCATGGTTCATCATACGGTATTCTGCCATTTCCTCATATTTCGTGCCAGGTTTCCCGTAGTTCGTATACGGATCAATGGAAATACCGCCTCTTGGCGTAAATTTGCCCCAAACTTCTATATACCTTGGATCCATCAATTCAATCAGGTCGTTCATAATAATGTTCATACAGTCCTCATGGAAGTCACCATGGTTACGGAAGCTGAACAAATATAATTTTAGCGATTTACTTTCAACCATGATTTCATTTGGGATATAGCTGATATAAACTGTCGCAAAATCAGGCTGACCTGTTTGCGGACATAGTGAGGTAAATTCTGGGCAGTTGAATTTCACAAAGTAATCTCTATTTGTATGTTTATTTGGAAACGTTTCAAGCACTTGTGGTGCATAATCAAACAAATAATTGGTTCCTTGGTTTCCCAGTAGCGTGACACCTTC
>BSBG01000020.1 GCA_030159235.1 Bacillus safensis
ACACAAGCGAGAGAGCATATTATCCGCCGAACCTTCGAAGCCATTAAGGGGGTACCGAAAGCGATTGTTCATTTATATAATTCGACTTCAGAAGCGCAGCGCAGACAGGTATTTAAGAAAACAAAAGATGAAATTAAACAAATTGCCATTGATGGAGCTATTTTAGTAAAAGAACTTGCCGAAAAAACAAATAGTGATATTTATTTTCAATATAGTCCTGAAAGCTTTCCAGGAACAGAAGTTGATTATGCGTTAGATATTTGTAATAGTGTTTTAGATATTTGGAAACCGACACCAACTCATAAAGCAATCATCAATATTCCGACAACAGTTGAATATTCAATGCCTCATATCTTTGCAAGTCAGATTGAGTATATACACAAAAATCTGCCTTACCGAGACAGTGTGACATTATCTGTTCATCCTCATAATGACCGGGGCTCTGGGGTGAGTGATGCAGAATTTGGTGTTCTAGCTGGCGCAGAAAGAATCGAAGGTACATTATTTGGTATCGGTGAACGTACAGGGAACGTTGACTTGATTACCTTGGCGATGAATATGTATTCACAAGGTTATGATCCAAAATTGAATTTCAATAACCTAGAAGCGATTCGTAAAAAATATGAAAAACTAACAAAAATCACTGTTCCTGAGAGGCAGCCCTATTCTGGGGAGATGGTTTTCACCGCATTCTCTGGTTCACATCAAGATGCGATATCTAAAGGTATGAAATATAGAAAAGAAAATAAAGTTGATAAATGGGACGTTCCGTATATCCCAGTAGATCCCGCTGACTTGGGGAGGAATTATCAAACGGATGTGATTCGAATCAACAGCCAGTCTGGAAAAGGCGGCATAGGTTATATCCTAGAAACAAACTATGGCATTCAACTTCCTTATCAAATGAATGAAGCCATGGGTTATGAAGCGAAGAAAGTATCTGATCAGACAAGTAAGGAATTGTCTGTCGAAGAAATATATCATGTTTTTAAAGAACAGTATGTTGATTATCACCCTCATTTCCAGCTGCTTGTTTATCAATTTCATAAAGGAGAGAAGCAGGAAGTTACCTTAACTTTGCTGAGAGATGATCAACAAATTAAAATACAAGGAACTGGCACTGGAAGTTTAGATGCAATCAGTAATGCGTTAAAAGCATATTTTCATCTCGAATATGTTTTGGAAGTCTATGAACAGAATTCTTTAGGAAAGGATTCCCAAGCACAAGCCTGTGCACAGATTGGCATTTCATATCAAGGAAAAATGCATTGGGGTGCTGGAATTGATAAGGATATTATAGAAGCAACAGTGAAGGCCCTGGTAGTTGCAGTAAATAAACTAGAGGTTTGGATGTAGATGGAAAAAGATAAACTTGAAAAACATGA
>BSBG01000021.1 GCA_030159235.1 Bacillus safensis
TGCCATCGCAAGCACTTTCTTTAAACGGCTTGGGACTGTGTACGCCCAGTACCCCATTTGAAAGGTAATTAAATTTACGATCAACACGGCTGCAAAGGCAGCAATCAGACATAATATACGTTTCTTATGCATAGCGTTTCCTCCTTAATAACATGTACAGGAAGATCGCACTCCCGATGATGCCTACCATGAGCCCAACCGATATTTCATATGGATAAATGATCACCCTTCCGAGCACATCACAAATCAGAACAAAAATAGCTCCTAGTAAAGCTGTATGCGGGAGGCTTTTTTTCAAGTGATCGCCGCGGTAGATCGAAACAATATTCGGAATGATTAATCCAAGGAATGGCAGCATCCCGACAGTTAAAATGGTGACAGACGTAATCATTGAAACGATCACCAAACCAACTGCCATCACACGTTTATACGTTAAACCTAAGTTGACAGCAAAGCTCTCGCCCATGCCTGCCACTGTAAAGCGGTCAGCATATAAATACGCAATGATCAATAGTGGAACGCTCACATAGAGCAGTTCATAACGCCCTTGGACAATAAGAGAAAAATCCCCTTGAAGCCATGCGGATACGTTTTGGATCAAATCATATTTATAGGCTATAAACGTAGATATTGAACTGACAATCCCCCCAAACATTAAGCCGACTAATGGTACATAAATCGTATCATTCACCTTGATATGCCGCAGGATTTTTAAGAAAAGAAGATTCCCAGCTAAAGTAAATAGAAACGCAATCCCCATTTTCATAAGCGGATTCGCATGTGTAAAAACAAGTATTGCTGCTAAAATACCAAGCTTCGCCCAATCCATCGTTCCTGCAGTGGTTGGTGAAACAAATTTATTCCTCGTCATGCTTTGCATAATAAAGCCGCATAAACTAAGGCTCATACCAGCAAGCACAATACTCACGAGACGCGGGAGGCGGCTTGAAACTAACGTGTGCACTTGTTCATCTGTTAAATGAAACAGTTCTAAAATGGACAGATCCTGTACGCCGACAAACAGAGATATACATGCCAAACATACAAATAACAAACTTAATTGATACAACTTCATACAGGTTTCTCACTTTCTATCAAGCTCTATCCGCCATAAATGATTATCATTATCAATTAAGCGACAGTTCATATATTATCACATCTAGTGAAATATTCAATAGCGGTATAAAAAAGACGAAAACTCAAAAAACAGCCTGCGGCAGCGGCTGCTTTTTCTCTTATTGAATATTCAATTGAAATTGTCCATTCAGTTCTTCTTCTGCTTCTTGAAATAACTGACGCAAGCTCTCAGCATAATCACCAAGAGCGTCTTTGCTCGTTTGAAAATTCACCCATGTCAGTTCAACTGGAAGAGTCACCTC
>BSBG01000022.1 GCA_030159235.1 Bacillus safensis
GTTGGTACATCAGAGTATATCATCTCTGGTATTTTGGATAATATTTCTGAATCATTAGGGATTACGATAGCTGCAGCTGGCCAGTTAATTACGATTTTTTCTCTTGTGTATGCCATCTTCACCCCAGTATTAATGGCTTTAACATCGGGAATGAATAAACGCAAGTTAATGTTATTTTCACTTAGCGTTTTTATTCTAGGTTATATTCTTGCATTCGTCCTCCCTGGGTATCAATTATTTATTGTGTCAAGAATTATTATGGCTCTTGGAGCGGGGATGGTCGTAGTTACTGCATTAACAATTGCTGAAAAAATTGCACCAAAAGGTAAGCAAGGTACCGCTATTGCTACAGTAGTAATGGGCTTTACAGCATCATTGATCATTGGAGTCCCACTGGGCAGAATGACGAGTGATTTCTTCGGTTGGAAAGCTGTATTCGGAGGAATAGCCTTACTCGGATTATTAGCCATGGTGATCATTTCTCTTACGATTCCAAAAATCCAAGGGGATAAACCTGTACCTTTAATTCAACAACTCGCTCTTTTTAAAAAACCAAAAGTAGTGTTGGGATTAGCCATCACCTTTTTCTGGCTCGGTGGTTATTCAATTGCTTATACCTACCTATCCCCTTACCTTTTAAATATATCAGGTGTAAGCAGCAAATTGCTGAGTGGAGTTCTCCTCGTATTCGGAATTGCTAGTATAGTTGGGTCAAAGTTTGGTGGATTTAGTACCGATCGATGGGGTGTGAATTTTACGCTGATTAGTGGAATGACATTACATGTCATCATGCTCATATTGCTCTCACTAGTTACGCATTCTTATGTTGGAGTATTGCTCATTTTAATATTATGGTCATTTGCTGCATGGTCTTCTGGCCCGACTCAACAATATCACTTAGCTACAATGGAGCCAGAGTCATCAGGTATACTATTAGGTCTCAATCAGTCAATGATGCAATTGGCGATGGCCGCAGGTGCAGCTATTGGAGGTATCTTTGTAGAGAGGGTTTCTCTATCTTCCGTTACTTGGGCTGGGGCTTTAGGCGTTGCAATCGCGATCATTGTAACAATATTGGCTTCGCGTGCTACTTCGAGTAATGAAATTCGATATACTTAAACAGTAGAACGATGGGAAAAAACGTGATTTAAAAAATAATGACAGAAAGTAGGAAGCACCTTTGCACTCAATTAAAAAAATAGGTCAGAGTTTTTGGTACATCACACCAGTATCACTCACCGACCGCCCCATCCTAGGTATGGTCGTTGGCAATAACAAAACATTAATGATCGATGCCGGTAACTCAGAAGATCATGCGAACTATTTCATCCAAAGATCTTTAAAGC
>BSBG01000023.1 GCA_030159235.1 Bacillus safensis
ATGCCTCACCTGACAGCTCTTTTACAGGGCTTTTGGGCGGGCCAACCGGAATTCCATAAAGCTCTGCTGCCTTTTTCAAAGGCGCTGGTAATGTCCCTAAACCGAATGTTGCTCTTAATGGCTGCAGCTGCTTCTGGAAGTGCTCACTTTCGTCAAGCTTCCCTTTTCGAAAAGATTCATAGAGTCCAACGACAGTTTCAGGAAGTACATTTGCAGTTGCTGCGACCGCCCCTGCTCCGCCGAGTTTCAAGGTATCCAAAATGAGTGAGTCCGTACCTGCAAGGACAACAAAATCTTCATCTTTTGTGACATCCAGATATGCCTTGATATTTTCAATGTTTCCACTGCTATCTTTAATGCCTAGCACATTCGGCAGTGCACTGAGCCGAGCAACCGTCTCTGGTGCTAGAGATACTCCTGTTCTAGATGGAATGTTATAAAGCAGAATCGGAATATTCACATTCTCAGATATGTGACGAAAGTGCTCATACAGCTCTTCTTGGGTTGGTGCAACAAAGTAAGGTGTAATGATAGACAGAACATCTACCCCTCGATCTGCCAGTTTGTTTGACAGCCTGATGGTTGCCTCCGTACTATTTTCACCTGCTCCAATGAATACCGGCACTCGTCTGCCAACAGCCTTCACGACAGTTTCAGCAATTTGAAGCTTTTCTTCCTCTGAAAACAAATGAAACTCTCCATTTGTGCCTAAAGCAAAGATGCCGTGTACACCTGACTCGATCAAACGATTCACTAATTGCGTTGCCACTTCGGGATGAAAATGTTCTTCCTCAGTAAGCGGTGTCAAAATAGCTGGTATAATCCCTTGAATGTCCAAATAATCCTCCCTTTCTTATGTGTTGCATTTTTAAACATGTCATATTTTAAGCGCTTTCATTTTTTTTATTATAAAAGGATTTTGATTTAATTAGCAACACTTTTTTGATTTTTCGCTATATTAAGTTCATTTTTTATGCAGCTGTTGATGTTTTCAACAAAAAAAGCGAACCATTTTGGTTCACTTTTGAATGGCATTCAACGTTTGAAGAAGCCCATGCACCTTTTGTCCTAATCTTTCGTGTAAAAGGTCAGCATCTTCCGTTTCATGCGTATTGGGTGTAGCAATACAAAGATGATGGATTGGAATGCTTGTTTCTTGCTCCATGATGTGCATAAGCTGCCCCATGAGCTGAATAGCTGCTCCGTCTGATAAAGATCGTTTCAGGATAAGCCAAATGGCCAACTCTTCTTGCTGAAGCATGCCGTAAAGGATCATAT
>BSBG01000024.1 GCA_030159235.1 Bacillus safensis
CTACGCTGGACTCTTGCTCATTCTAGAGATGCTTTATTAGTATGCTCTCAGATTATTAATCAAGTAGAGACATTGAATAATGATAGAAAAAACAAGATATCTGTTGTTTTTGTGTGTCGAACTCATGATTTGGAAAACGATAATAATATTAGAGCATTATTTAAAAAAGATGATTCAAAAGAGGACGTTATTCAATGGGATAGGGTTCAGGTTAATGAGTTGGACGAGGAATTAGTTGAGGGTATTGTTGGAAAGCGTTATGAGCAACTAACAAGTAAATTGAAAGAGATACTAAGAATTCCAAGCAATTTATATATTTGGAAACAGCTAGACCCTGGCAAAGTATATGCAGAATGTTCTACCGCAAGCCATTTGATCTCAGAATGGTGGGGACAGCTGTCCGAAAAATGTTTTGTGTTTGGATTGAGAGAAGACAATCTAACTCAGATTAAAGATAAGATGGTAACTTTTTTAGAAAAGTCTAGTAGAATATTTATTCCTTTAAGTATATTAAACGAAAATAAATCAACCTTAGAATTCTTATCTTCAAATGCTTTCTTAATAATTCAGGATAGAAAAGTTTCATACGCTCATCAGTCTATATTAGACTGTTTTTTAGCAGATAAGATGCTTCATAGATATTATGATGGTGAAGATATCGTAGATATTATTGGGGCTAAAGATAAACAAACACCTGGTAAAAGATATCAAGTGCAAATGTTTATGCAAAATTTATTTGAAATTGATAGCCATGATTTTATTACTGTTGGACAAAAAATGTTTGAAGCAAAACAAATCAGGTATTTTGTCAAATTTGTTTTCTTCGAGGTGTTAAACCAGATAGATAATATAGATGAAAATATACAAAATTTTATTGTGAATAACTGCGAAAATGAAATATTCGGTAATCATATTATTAATAATGTTATATTTTCCAAGCCCAATTATATTAAGTTGCTTAGACAATGTGGCATTTTAGAGAAATGGTTTAACACCCCATCTAAGAAAGATATAGTTATTAATTTGCTTGTAAGTATGAGTCCTAATTTTGAAGCTGATGATATTACCTTCATTGAAAAATATTCATTTAATTCACAGGAAGACGATAATAAATTCTCTAAATGTTTTTTGCGCGATATAAATCAAGATACGGATGAGTTATTTGAATT
>BSBG01000025.1 GCA_030159235.1 Bacillus safensis
AGCGTGAGGTACTACAAGGGGTATGAGCGCACACTGAAACGTTTAGGATTAACAATGAACAAAGAGCTTGTGTTTGAGTTAGATGAATTTGATGGGGGAAAAGTAGTAGAAGTGGTTTCTCAATTTCTCCAAGGAAACCAGCACATGACTGGAGTTGTTTGCTCTTCAGATTTTTTGGCGATAGGGGTCATGAAAGCGGCAGAAAACGCAAATGTGTCAATACCTCATGATTTGTCTGTCGTTGGTGCCGATGATGTGCCCATTGCAAGTTTTCTAACCCCTTCTTTATCTTCTGTTCATGTTGATTTAGTTGGAATGGGAAGAAAAGCTGTTTCTTTACTAACACAGTTGTTGGAAGGAGAACAGTTAGAGGCGATGGAGCATATTTTCCCTATGTATTATATAGATCGGGGCACCACGGGAACGCCAAAAAAGATGTGATAGATGCTGAAAACTCGTATGAACGCTGCAGAATTTCAGCTTGATTTAAAATGTAAGCGATTTCTTCAGCGCTCTTCGGCATGTACTTTTGCATCATTTCCTCTAATAAGGAGGAGGTACCATGACGTTAGGACTCAGCGGAAATTCAAATTCTCGTGATGAGCAAGTTGTTGATAGAGCTTCACAGCTATTGACCAGGATGGAAAGTGTGCCTTTTTCGAGGTGGCATTTAAAACCTCGGATCATTATGGGATCTGCTACCTTTTTTGATGCTTTTGATGCACTATCTTTAGCGTTTGTTCTCCCGGTTCTCATCGGCATGTGGAATTTATCACCTGCACAGATTGGTCTTCTTATTGGGTCTGGTTATATAGGACAAGCGATTGGTGCTATTTTCTTTGGATGGTTAGCAGAAAGGCGCGGCCGTGTATTTAGTGCAAAGTGGACGGTGTTCCTCATGTCTATTATGAGTATCGCATGTGTATTTTCAGGTAATTTTATGGCCCTTTTTATTTTCCGTTTTATACAAGGGATTGGAGTCGGAGGAGAGGTGCCGGTAGCAGCCTCATATATTAATGAGTTGTCCCGAGCCCAAGGAAGAGGTCGTTTTTTTATGCTTTATGAGATGATTTTTCCATTAGGATTAATGATTTCAGCACAAATTGGCGCATTCGTCGTACCTAGCTTTGGGTGGAAATGGATGTTCTTGATTGGAGGCATTG
>BSBG01000026.1 GCA_030159235.1 Bacillus safensis
GGAGTTGGAATATATCAAAAGAGCCAACGATATATTGGAGAACGGGAGATTTTAAGAAATCTTTAATTGAAATAGGTATAGGGAAATATACAGGCAGCCTTCGTTCAATTACACTAACATTAAGTGAAAATGTACACAAAATGGAAAATTTTAAATTGGATAACAAAAATATAAATGTGATTAAAGGAGTACCAAATTTTCAAGTAGAAGAACATAATGATAAGACCTATATAGATGAGAAAGGTAAATTAGACGTATATATAGGGTTAGATAAGGTTTTAATTTTATTTTCAGAAAATGATACAGTGTCTGTTTTACAAAACGATACAGTAGGATTTGCTTTGGACAAAGATGAGGTAGTATGTGGCATTATCATAAGTGGTGTGTTAGAACATGAAAAGAAAACATTAGAAGATGCATTGAATTAGAGAATTATGAAATACAAGAAACCTTGATGGCTAAAAACCTTTCGAGGTTTTTGTGTTTCAGGGGAAAAGTGGGTTTAAAACCTTATGCTATTGATTCTGGTGATACAGTAAATAGCATTAGTTAAGATCAATGACAGAACATTTTTCGAAGTGAATCCTTTTTGAAACAGACGCAAATTTAGAATGCGAAAAGAAAGTGTTAGGAATGATTTCTTGAGCAGTGGGTAAGGAGATTTCATTTTAGTTAACCTATATTTTCATTTTGCTGAAAGTTAGAAAACTGAAAGGGTTTTTATATGTTAAATGATATATTGTCAAAGAAGATAGTTCTAGAAAGTGGTACTGAGTTTGAAAAATCTCTAGAGTATGGGGGACCCTACGAACTAGCAATTGTGGAATATACTTCAGGAGGGGAAGAACAACTCTTTACTGGACTAGCGTATGATATGTACGAAAACGGACATCTTGAAAGTTATTTCTATGTAGAGAAAGGTATTAAACAGGGGAAGTATGTGGAATTTTATCCAAATGGCTTTGTGAAAAAAATAGGGTATATGAGGAAGAACGCTGTGGATGGATATCAAGTCGAGTTTTTTGAGAATGGAAATAAAAAATATGAATGTGAGTGTATTGCTGGTCGAGAGATGACTTATATAAAATATGATAAAGAAGGTAATGTGAAAGAACTTAAGGCAGAACCTAGTGAATCAGATCTCATTTATGCTGAAAAGT
>BSBG01000027.1 GCA_030159235.1 Bacillus safensis
GCCTTGGGAGATGGTCCTCCCGGATTCCGACGGAATTTCACGTGTTCCGCCGTACTCAGGATCCACTCTGGAGAGAATAACATTTCAGTTACAGGGCTGTTACCTTCTTTGGCGGGCCTTTCCAGACCTCTTCGCTTATATCATTCCTTTGTAACTCCGTATAGAGTGTCCTACAACCCCAAGAGGCAAGCCTCTTGGTTTGGGCTGTTCCCGTTTCGCTCGCCGCTACTCAGGGAATCGCATTTGCTTTCTCTTCCTCCGGGTACTTAGATGTTTCAGTTCCCCGGGTATGCCTTCTCATACTCTATGTATTCAAGTATGGATACTACTCCATTACGAGCAGTGGGTTTCCCCATTCGGAAATCTCCGGATCAAAGCTTGCTTACAGCTCCCCGAAGCATATCGGTGTTCGTCCCGTCCTTCATCGGCTCCTAGTGCCAAGGCATCCACCGTGCGCCCTTTCTAACTTAACCATTTCTTACTTTAGAAAGAATCACTATGTGTGATGAACTTTGCATTGCATTCAATGTGAATGTATTACTTATTGTTATCTAGTTTTCAAAGAACAATCCTGTCTCGCTAGAGACATGTTTTGAAGGGTTGATCCTTCAAAACTAAACAAGACGAAAACGCACGCTGCTCCATATATCCTTAGAAAGGAGGTGATCCAGCCGCACCTTCCGATACGGCTACCTTGTTACGACTTCACCCCAATCATCTGCCCCACCTTCGGCGGCTGGCTCCATAAAGGTTACCTCACCGACTTCGGGTGTTGCAAACTCTCGTGGTGTGACGGGCGGTGTGTACAAGGCCCGGGAACGTATTCACCGCGGCATGCTGATCCGCGATTACTAGCGATTCCAGCTTCACGCAGTCGAGTTGCAGACTGCGATCCGAACTGAGAACAGATTTATGGGATTGGCTAAACCTTGCGGTCTTGCAGCCCTTTGTTCTGTCCATTGTAGCACGTGTGTAGCCCAGGTCATAAGGGGCATGATGATTTGACGTCATCCCCACCTTCCTCCGGTTTGTCACCGGCAGTCACCTTAGAGTGCCCAACTAAATGCTGGCAACTAAGATCAAGGGTTGCGCTCGTTGCGGGACTTAACCCAACATCTCACGACACGAGCTGACGACA
>BSBG01000028.1 GCA_030159235.1 Bacillus safensis
CTTTTTCAAGCAAGCCATTGCAGATTTCTACAAAAAGGAGTTCGGCCCTGAGATAGACCCACAGAAAGAGGTTGCTCTTTTCAATGGAGGGAAAACAGGCCTTTATGTCATGAGTCAGTGTCTTCTTGACCCTGGGGACGTTGCCCTCGTCCCCGATCCAGGATACCCAGAATATCATTCTGGGATCTTGATGGCAGACGCAAAGCCCTACTGCATCAAACTTGAATCGAAAAATGGCTATTTGCCGAATCTCTCTTCAATTGATCCGGAGGTACTCAAAAAGGCAAAGGTTCTTTTCTTAAATTATCCGAATAACCCAACAGGTGCTGTGGCAAATGATGCATTTTTTGAAGAGGCTGCTGATTTTGCATCAGCTCACGGACTGCATGTCATTCATGATTTTGCCTATGGTTCATTTCATTATGAACAAAAACCCGTAAGCTTTCTAAACGCTCCTCTTGGGAAAAGCGTAGGAGTGGAATTATATTCTCTATCCAAAACATTTAATATGGCAGGATGGAGAGTCGCTTTTGCTGTAGGTAATGAGGACATCATCCAAGCCATTAACGCCTTCCAAGATCATGTGTTTGTCAGTATGTATGGCGGATTTCAACAAGCTGCAACTGTCGCCTTGCAAAGTGATGACCGTCACATACAATCATTAAAAGAGGTCTACCTTGAACGAATTCACTTTTTCATCCGTCAGGCAGAAAAGCAGCTAGGGTGGTCCATCGAACGTCCGGCTGGCGCCTTTTATTTATGGGCTCCAATCCCTGATGATTTTGAACATTCTCATGCATTTGCTGACTATTTACTCGAACATACTGATGTCGTTGTCACGCCGGGGGGTGTGTTTGGAGCACATGGAAGCCGTCATGTCCGCATCTCAATGGTTGCTCCAATTGAACAGCTTGCCCTGTTTATCGACCGGCTTCGCATCCTTCCAATTCGCTTTAATCAAAAAACCCGCATATAGCGGGTTTTTGATGTCATATACTTTTCATCGAACCACCAACGACGGATATTTGTTGGCCTGTAAGATAGGAGGCTTCCTCTGATGCGATAAAAGCGGCCAATGAAGCCATTTCACTCGCTGACCCCACTCTTTTCATTGGAATTCCTGACGCTAC
>BSBG01000029.1 GCA_030159235.1 Bacillus safensis
ATCGACAATCGTTTGGCTGTTTCTGAAATGTGGCAATGGGTTTCTAAATAGACAGATAAGGTGTGAAGAAGGCTTTGATCGACTTGTGATGGTTCAGATAACGGGTGAAGGTGGAGCTGGTGAAACGTGATCATATCCTTTCTTGGAATGAGCCTTAGTAAATCTGGCACATCCTTCGCTTGATAAAATTGAATATATTCAGTACGCGATGAGAGATGTCCTGTTTGAAGAGCCTCTAATGCTTCATTGTAGCCTTCAGACAGATGGGAGATGAGGCAGCCTGTCAAGCTCACCCCAAAAGAAATAGTATGATTCACTTGCAGTTTAACAAGCATCTGCAACTGTTTTAAAAAAGAGCTGAGCCTGCCGCTAACCTCCGGCCAACTGCCAGTCTCCTCCATCAATACAACACCCATATCACCTTTGACAAACAGAAAGGCAGGAAATGGGCAGCTTGGAAGTGCACTTTCGAGCAGATCAACCATTTGATCTAAAACCATTTGCTGCTTCATAAAACATGTGGAATCACTGCGCTCGTCAAGCTGACAGATCATACATAGATAGCGGCATTCGGCGTTTAATTCAAACGTCTGAGCGAAATGTAAGGGATCTTGCTGAGAAGACGGTGTCCTCTCTATCCATCTACGAAAGCCCTCATTTCTAGCACGCTTGGCCGTTTGCACGGCGGCATATTGTCTCATACGTGCAATTGACATTTCGTTTACTGCTTTTGCAATGATCCCATGCAAAGTTTTATTCTGCGGGTGAATGAAAGAAGGGATGACCAGATAATCACATGTTTGTTCGTTTAGATCAATTGGAAACATGGAAAAGGTTTGTTTTGCATGTATCATTGAAAAAGAATGAGTTGTCCTGCTTTGGAAAAAGGGGAGAATGTGCATCCATTCTGGGCTCGTGATCATGGGGTGCGAGGTATAGAGAATACGTCCATGCTGGTTAAACAAATAGATGGGCTTGTGAATCTTTTTGGCCAATTCTTGTAAAATTTCAAACTGATTATCGTCTATGTTCATATCCACTGGGTCTCCTTTATTGGTGAAGATGAATAAAAAAATGGACAATCACTGTCAACATCTCTGATATGCATTTTATGTTATCAGCTAAAATCA
>BSBG01000030.1 GCA_030159235.1 Bacillus safensis
ATGGTGAGCCATGAAGGACTCGAACCTTCGACCCTCTGATTAAAAGTCAGATGCTCTACCAACTGAGCTAATGGCTCGCTTTAAAAGCGACTTGTCTATCTTACCATATGAAAGTGGTGCCGGCAAGAGGACTTGAACCCCCAACCTACTGATTACAAGTCAGTTGCTCTACCAGTTGAGCTACACCGGCTTTATCTATCCTAACATTATGTAAGAATAAATATGGTGGAGGATGACGGGCTCGAACCGCCGACCCTCTGCTTGTAAGGCAGATGCTCTCCCAGCTGAGCTAATCCTCCATATTGTGTCGTTTCGAATGTCTCTCGATCTGACAAATAGTATTATATAACGATAAGATATTGTTTGTAAAGACTTTTTTAAAATAATTTTTGAATTTATTTTAAAGTTGTTTTTTTATCTTTCGTTAAGGCACCTAAAGAAGTTTACCACTTGTCTCAACATTTTAAAAGTCTTTTTTTCATTTTTTTATGTTTTTTTGTTAAAAAGAACGCTAATAAGGCTTAAATTCTGTAAAAACATCATTTTTAAAGCTTCATACTCTATTTTTATTTCATATATCTTTGGATAAAAACCGCCCAAAAAGAATTTCTCTTATTATTTTATTTTTCTGAGAAATCATTTTCGTATAAAAAAGTGTGAAAACAATGCTGATCTTTGCTATTTTTCAAAAAATCGTTTCACATCATTTTTTTGATGCTTTAAATGTTGAATAGCCTTATCATCAATATAAAATTTTTAAAAAGAGAAATTAAGTTAGTATGGTTTCTTTCTTCTTCTCTCTTATTCAATTAAAACTTCAACAATAGCTGACTATGATGGTCTTTGGAATGCCTCACTATGTAGTATCCCCTATACAGAACCTCTCGACATCTAACTGACTAAGGGATGTTTCGATGTTGCTCCTGAACGAATTTGAGCTGCTGATTCATACGACAATGTTAAATATTAAAAATTGAAATTCAAATAGACGTAAAGTTTGTTTTATTGAGCAATCAACTTTACGAACCTTTTATATAGAAGTAAGTTATTCAAAAACACAAAAAAGACCAGTTCCATATGGAACTGATCCTTCTAGAAGCTTGGCGGCGTCCTACTCTCACAGGGGGA
>BSBG01000031.1 GCA_030159235.1 Bacillus safensis
TATTAAGTATTGATGGTAGAAACTACTTTTATACGTTTTTAAAATTACTTACGACAATGGAGAGATAAAATGGATTATGTTTATCAGAAAAAGGAAAAGAAAAATGGTAATTGTGTTATATCCGTTAGAGATAGATGGGAGAATTCAATTATTGAATTTGAAAAAAGGCAATATCATATCGATATAGTGGTTAATTACCGTAATGATAAGACAACGAAGTATTCAATACCAATAGAAATTTTTGAAAAAGTTTGCGATGATCTGCAAAGAGGTAATTGATGGGATTTTGGTTTCTTCAACTACCTCCGTGTTACATTTATATGCGTTTTTCTATTAATAACTTCAATTGATCTTTGTTTAACCAAGGTTACGCTTCTACAATCTCTAATAACACAGCATTTTGATGTTCCATGTCAATTTTTCTCTACTTCTTCACCAACACATATTGTAAGTTTTCTAATTCAAACATATCAATCAGTTCATCGATCCCTTTAAAATCAATATGTTTTCCAAATCGTTTTTTGCTTAGGTCAATTTCTACATCCAATTGATCATCCTTTTCTTTCGTTTCCAGTTCATCTAGACAAGAATAGATTTCGATGCTTTCTCCTTTTGACAGCTCTTTTTCAATGAATTTAAAAAGTGCACGAAGAGAATGAATGATGCCTAATTCATAAACAAAAGGATGCGTGAATTTGTTTCTTACCGCTTCATAGACGGGATCTAGATAATCAATGTGAATGCCTTCGAAATCCTCTTCTGTTTCAAATACTTCTATCAAAAGTTCTTCTTTTTGATAGGTTTTTGGCTTTTTTTGTTTTTTATCAAACATGTTGATATTGAGTTCAGAGAATGGTTTATAGGTAGGATTTTGACCAATGGTACCAAGCGGCAGTTCTTTGTTTGATCCGATATAATGATGTAAAGTCATGGGCTGTCCTCTTTTCTTCAATGATTTCTCGTTCGTTGATTATTTTCTTTTTATCAATAAATGGTGGTATGTGCAATTCTTTTCACATACGTTTTCTACAAAAGAGTAAGGCAAGTCGTTTGACTAAATACCTCTTAGGGAATACTATCTGTTCATAGAAAAATAAGAAAGGGGTATT
>BSBG01000032.1 GCA_030159235.1 Bacillus safensis
TGATGTTAAATAAAGCGTTTACATGCCCCTCTTCAATCTTCGTTTCTGATCCTTTCCCGTATTGAAGTAATGTTTTTTTCTCATAGGCAGTTAAAATAGGATGAACGAGATGAACTGGTTTTCCTTTAAACGAAATAGGTGTTGTGGACACAACGAAATCTGCATCAACGGCTGTTAATTCTTCATATGCACGCTTTGATAACAGTCCGCGTACTTCAATGTAGCCGATTAATTCGAGAAGCTGAGTTTTCAGCATGTTACTTGTGCCGATTCCTTCTCCGCAGACAATGTATACAGAACGCCTGACAATGGATGAAATTCCTTCTCTTCTCATCCAGCTGCCAAAATGCATGGCGAGATATGCAATTTCATGGTCACTCAACTTTGAACAGGCCGCCTTTTCTAAATGACAAGCAACTTTTTGAGTGATTTCAAACACTTCTGGCTGTGCCTTTTTTATAGAATCCGTCAATTCATTGATGATACCAATGTGATAGATGAGCCTGTAATAAGCTGGAATTAAATGCATTGTTAAGTTTTGCTCCAATGCTTTTGGTTCTTGAAAGGAAATACAAGCATATCGCTGAAAGTCCAATATCATTTGCCTGGCGATGGTGCGAATGAGATGTTCTTCTGGTTTTTTAATTGATGGAAGTTTTTGTTTTTTGGCACTGAGCCATAGGGTGCTAAGAAAATAGATCTCATCATCATGAACAATGAGACTGGACTCTTTTTGAATCTGCGCCATGAAACGAATAGCAGCCAAGCATTCCTCTGTTTCCTGCAATGTTCGCTTTTCTTCGTTTGAAATGTGTACAGCATGCCCCAGCTTCATCCGCTTGAAGTAGAAAAAGAGATCCAAAGAGAGCTGATCCAGCATCTCATCCGCAAATTCAAGCTTAAGTTCTTGTTCTGACTGCTGGAGGAGATGGTGTACCCGTTTGGATGAAATAGGTCCCTTTAACCAAAACGACGGAAACGTTTTTTCATTTTTTATCATTGGGCGAATGAAATGT
>BSBG01000033.1:0-677 GCA_030159235.1 Bacillus safensis
CGGACCGTAGCCATGTCGTTCTGAGAGCCAAGGAGTTGCTTACGTGAATTGTCTTCCTAAGACCGCTTGGCCTCCGACTTAGCACGTTTCAGGCCATTTGGAGTCTTTTTAGTTTTTTGTGTTTTTCAGGAAAATGAAGCAGATGTGAGCACGTGAGCGAGAAGTCGGAGGCCAAGCGGTCTTAGGAAGACAATTCACGTAAGCAACTCCTTGGCTCACAGAACGACATGGCTACGATCCGACTTTTTTTTTGCTTAGGGTAGTGATGACAGGAGCTAGAGAGGAGGGGAAATGAGGAGAGGAAGAAGGAAAAGGGGTTGGAATTGCGGGAAGAAAGAAAGGAAATATAAAAAGTGAAACAAAGAAGTCGGAGGCCAAGCGGTCTTAGGAAGACAATTCACGTAAGCAACTCCTTGGCTCACAGAACGACATGGCTACGATCCGACTTGGACGAACGTTGCTGAAAACAAAAACAAGCTATACAATTAACAGTGTAGCAGGTGGCATGTTCCATTATCATGGAATTTTAAATTCCATTGAGAAAATTCTAGATAAAATGTGGAAGTCGGAGGCCAAGCGGTCTTAGGAAGACAATTCACGTAAGCAACTCCTTGGCTCACAGAACGACATGGCTACGATCCGACTTTGGTTGTCGTTGGCTGTCGTTTCGTTGTGTG
>BSBG01000033.1:687-998 GCA_030159235.1 Bacillus safensis
TGACCCCAACCTGGTACTAAACAACTTTGAAGGCGGAGGCCAAGCGGCCTTAGGAAGACAATTCACGTAAGCAACTCCTTGGCTCACAGAACGACATGGCTACGATCCGACTTGTGAGTGTAGTGAGAGTGTAGTGAGAGTGTAGTGTAGTGTAGTGTAGTGTGAGTCTAGTGTGAGTGTAGTGTAGTGTGAGTGTAGTGAGAGTGTAGTGTGAGTGTAGTGTAAGTCGGAGGCCAAGCGGTCTTAGGAAGTCAATTCACGTAAGCAACTCCTTGGCTCACAGAACGACATGGCTACGTTCCGTCTTTAAT
>BSBG01000034.1 GCA_030159235.1 Bacillus safensis
AAATGCTGGCAACTAAGATCAAGGGTTGCGCTCGTTGCGGGACTTAACCCAACATCTCACGACACGAGCTGACGACAACCATGCACCACCTGTCACTCTGTCCCCGAAGGGAAAGCCCTATCTCTAGGGTTGTCAGAGGATGTCAAGACCTGGTAAGGTTCTTCGCGTTGCTTCGAATTAAACCACATGCTCCACCGCTTGTGCGGGCCCCCGTCAATTCCTTTGAGTTTCAGTCTTGCGACCGTACTCCCCAGGCGGAGTGCTTAATGCGTTAGCTGCAGCACTAAGGGGCGGAAACCCCCTAACACTTAGCACTCATCGTTTACGGCGTGGACTACCAGGGTATCTAATCCTGTTCGCTCCCCACGCTTTCGCTCCTCAGCGTCAGTTACAGACCAGAGAGTCGCCTTCGCCACTGGTGTTCCTCCACATCTCTACGCATTTCACCGCTACACGTGGAATTCCACTCTCCTCTTCTGCACTCAAGTTTCCCAGTTTCCAATGACCCTCCCCGGTTGAGCCGGGGGCTTTCACATCAGACTTAAGAAACCGCCTGCGAGCCCTTTACGCCCAATAATTCCGGACAACGCTTGCCACCTACGTATTACCGCGGCTGCTGGCACGTAGTTAGCCGTGGCTTTCTGGTTAGGTACCGTCAAGGTGCGAGCAGTTACTCTCGCACTTGTTCTTCCCTAACAACAGAGCTTTACGATCCGAAAACCTTCATCACTCACGCGGCGTTGCTCCGTCAGACTTTCGTCCATTGCGGAAGATTCCCTACTGCTGCCTCCCGTAGGAGTCTGGGCCGTGTCTCAGTCCCAGTGTGGCCGATCACCCTCTCAGGTCGGCTACGCATCGTCGCCTTGGTGAGCCATTACCCCACCAACTAGCTAATGCGCCGCGGGTCCATCTGTAAGTGACAGCCGAAACCGTCTTTCATCCTTGAACCATGCGGTTCAAGGAACTATCCGGTATTAGCTCCGGTTTCCCG
>BSBG01000035.1 GCA_030159235.1 Bacillus safensis
TTTAATTTCACATAAGACTTTAAGTCACTGTAGCCGTCGAACCCTATTTTTTTGGCAAGCCGATGGATGGATGAGATGGAAGTATGAGCAAAACGGGCAAGGTCCTGAATTTTCATTGTCTTCATTTCTTCAAGATGATCATGGATCGTTTTAATAATGTGCAGGTCATTCTTATTTAAATCTTCGAAGTATTCATTTACCAGCTTGTCCAGTATCATGCGATGTGCCCTCCAACATGAAAATATTTTCTTCCTGTGAAAATATAATCTAATGTTACAACTTGATTTCTAAATACGTCAAACCTATTGGTTTTTGTAAGCGCTACCTTTACAGTGGTGTTATGGATCAAGCAAAGGGGTTATGCTTATGAATGTAATCAAGCGGTTTGGCAGTGCTATGGTAGTTCCTGTACTTTTATTCGCGTTTTTTGGTATTGTTGTCGGCCTCGCGACTTTATGTAAGAATCCAGCGATTATGGGGGAAATGGCTGCAGAAGGTACGATGTGGTACAAGGTTTGGTCACTGATTGAAAGCGGAGGATGGACGATTTTCAATCATATGGAGCTGGCCTTTGTGATTGGATTGCCCATCTCACTTGCAAAAAAAGCGCAAGCACGTGCGACGCTCGCAGCTTTGATGATTTATCTCGTATTTAACAATTATATTCATGGTATTTTGACACTTTGGCCGTCTACTTTTGGCGTTGATTTATCGCAAGGTGTCGAGAACGTAGCGGGAGTAAAAGAAATTGCGGGTATACCTACGCTGGATACAAGTATCATTGGTGCGGTGATGATATCTGGAATCGTCATTTGGATTCATAATCGTTTTTATGATCAAAAGCTGCCTGAGATGCTCGGGATTTTTCAGGGGCTTGTATTTGTTGTCATCATCGGATTCTTTGTGATGATTCCTATTGCTTTTATCGTTGCTTTTGTATGGCCCTATGTTCAGCAGGGGATTCAATCTCTCCAAG
>BSBG01000036.1 GCA_030159235.1 Bacillus safensis
GCAGGGATTTTCATTCAATCCGTTTTGGCTGTGGCCATCTGTTTCTTTATCGCTGGAATGGCTGTAGGCTCTACCTTCTCGCTTGGCATCAGTTTTATGACCGACTTATTGCCAAAGCATCTTCTTCCCGCCGGGAATTTAATGTGCGGGATGGCGTTTAGTGCAGGCAGTATTCTCGGGCCGGTACTCGGAGGATTCTTTGTGCAAACGTTTGAAGGAATGAATTTACTTTACCTTGTCAGCATCGTGATATTATTTGTGTTTTGCTGCGTTCGATTTGGGAGAACGCAGGCAGTGCTGGAAAGTCACTAAAATGGGGGATCATTCGTTGTTTACATATCACATCACAAATGAATTGACTTTGGCATCTCTACAATTAGATGATGCGGACTCACTATTTAGCCTTATTCAAAAGAATAAGGCCCATTTAGGGGAGTGGCTGCCTTGGGTTCATCACTGCAAAAGCATAGAAGCGGTCAAAACGTTTATTCAATCAACTCAAACCACTTACGATGAACAAAAAGGGTTGGAAGCTGGCATTCAGCTGAACAAGCAATTAATCGTTGTGTTCCGTCTGACATTTGATCAACAATTAGGCAATATCGGTTATTGGATTGATGAAGACGCGCAGGGACAGGGCATTGTGACAGCCATCGTGAAATATATGACAGATACCTTTGCTCCTAAAGTCGATGGATTTGAAATTTTTTGTCCTGCTGGCCATGTCAGAAGTGAACGTGTAGCGATAAACGCAGGGTTTCAGCATGATCCTCATTACCAGTCAAAACCTGATACAGCTTTTATTCTTAAGCGATATATACGATTGTCGAAATAAAAACTCCCCTGCATCTATGCAGAGGAGTTTTTTCATTTAATGATAACCATTTTGCCCGTTTGCACTGCCGCTTGTTTTGTGCTTTGGCTGATGGCCTTTGTTTTGTTTCGTGTTGCTTCCGCCTTTTTTCGATTGTTT
>BSBG01000037.1 GCA_030159235.1 Bacillus safensis
TCGCCATTTCGGCTGTGTCAGTAACTCAATAGGTTCATTTTTCATCTCCTGCATATCCTCTCGTTCATAAACTGTGTTTATTATACCATGTGATGAATGGAGGGAGAATGCAAAAAAGCTCCATAACATTTGGCGTCACAGAGCGTTTCAGTTGGATGATTTGGTTTTCATGTTCTTGCTTTTCGAGATGAAATAAACAGTTGCAATTAAAACGACAGGAACCCCAACCACGAGGCATGCAGCGATCAATGTATTCCACGGCAAATCGATCATCTCCTTAATAGACTAAACTTCTATGAAACAGCCCTCATTAACCCAGCTCAACAAGTCTTCAGCGACCAATTCCGCATACTGAGGGTCCATCACACCAGCATCGACGATCCACACTTTTTTCTCCTCTTCAGCCCGCCGCATGAGAAATACTTGCCCGCCGCCATCGTCGCCAATGGCTACATATCCGCTTGCATATTGCTGAACCTCCCATGTTGCATTTCGTTCCGCAATGTCCTCAGTGCCGTATAGAAGCACCTCACCGCCAATGGAACATCCATTTGTATGTTTCAGCAGTTCCTTATAAACATGGGGCAGCACCATGTTTAGCTGGGATTCTGCCTCTTTGATATGTATGTCACTGGCTGGTTTGTTCACGTGCAGATGTGGGATTTGGGGTAAATTGATCATTTTTAAGGCCTCCTCTATTTTAAGTTGCTGATTTTTTCATCACCCTTTTATACAAACGAAGAAGCATTTTTAAAAGAAAATAGAAAATGACCACGTCAAGTATAAAACCCCACAATAGAAATTCAAAAGCATGATGTCCGTGCAGAACTAGCCAATCAATAGGGAAACCGCGATAATCAGCTTCTGAGTAAGAAACTCCTCTCAGCAAAGCTGTTCCTATAACAATCAGAACACTGATACTTAATAGCCAGTTGGATGTTTTTTTG
>BSBG01000038.1 GCA_030159235.1 Bacillus safensis
ACGCAGCATTAACATTCAAGCCACCAAGTCGGATCCTAGCCATGCCGTTCTGTGAGCCAAGGAGTTGCTTACGTGAATTGTCTTCCTAAGACCGCTTGGCCTCCGACTTCAGCTGCCCCAACAACAACCACAGCGGCTCTGACAACAACTACCACAGCTGCTCCAACTACAACAACCACAGCTCCCCCAACAACAACCACAGTTGCTCCAACTACAACAAGTCGGATCGTAGCCATGTCGTTCTGTGAGCCAAGGAGTTGCTTACGTGAATTGTCTTCCTAAGACCGCTTGGCCTCCGACTTCTACACAACAACCACAGTGGCTCCTACAACAACAACCACAGCTGCTCCAACTACAACAACCACAGCTGCACCAACAACAACAACCACAGCTGCCCCAACAACAACCACAGTGGCTTCCACAACAACTACAGCTGCTCCAACTACAACAACCACACCTGCCCCCACCACAACTACAGCTGCCCAACAAGTCGGATCGTAGCCATGTCGTTCTGTGAGCCAAGGAGTTGCTTACGTGAATTGTCTTCCTAAGACCGCTTGGCCTCCGACTTGTGCACATCCTCCTGTCTGTGAGTTTGTTGCTGTATCAGTGTGTGTCTGTTGTCACAGTGTGAGTGTGTCTGTATGTGTGAGAGTGTGTGAAGTCGGATCGTAGCCATGTCGTTCTGTGACCCAAGGAGTTGCTTACGTGAATTGTCTTCCTAAGACCGCTTGGCCTCCGACTTCTATGGGCTACACCTTCATCTTCAGCGGCCCCATCATCCTGCCTTGGGACCAGGTAACCTCAGCCTCCAGCATGGTTTAAGGTTATATTTTTTTTCGCAAGTGACATTTATAGTACGATCAAGTCGGATCGGAGCCATGTCGTTCTGTGAGCCAAGGAGTTGCATAGGTGGAATGTCTTCCTAAGACCGCTTGGCCTCC
>BSBG01000039.1 GCA_030159235.1 Bacillus safensis
CAATGCCTAGTTTTTGGCTGGGAATTTTGTTGATTTGGCTTTTTTCTGTCAAATTCAATTGGGTTAATACGAGTGGAATGGAAGGGTTCAAATCGATTCTTCTTCCAGCTGTCACATTATCATTAGGCTACTTATCGACCTATGTGAGACTCATACGTAATCAAATTCTAAAATTTCAGCACGAGCCCTTTGTTTTTTATGCAAGAGCACGTGGTTTAAAGGAACGAACCGTTCAACTGAAAGTCATGAGGCATGCCCTGCAATTAGCGGTAACAGCACTTGGCATGTCTATTCCAAAGCTCATTGCGGGAACCGTCATTATTGAGAACCTTTTTGCTTGGCCAGGGGTTGGCCGGTTGTGTGTAACGGCTATTTTCCATGCTGACTTCCCTATTATTCAAGCCTATTTGTTTGTGATGGGGTTCCTGTTTGTTATGTGCAATCTCATCGCTGATATGATGCAAATGACCATGAATCCGCAATTGCGAAAGGAGGTATGACAACAATGATAGGGTGGCATCAATTAAGAAAAGACCGTATGGCGATTCTTTCAATCTGGCTGTTAGCGCTTGTCGCATTAGCTGGGCTGTTTGCTCCAATGTTAGCACCACATGACCCAACAACTACGAACATTCTTCAAAAATATGCCGGTACCAGTCTTACTTACCCACTCGGAACGGATCATCTGGGGAGATGTGTATTATCGCGGCTTTTATATGGCATTCGGACAACAATGCTTGCGGCTATGCTGACGATGTGTATCACGATGCTCATTGGCAGCGCACTTGGACTCATGGCAGGCTTCTTTCGAGGAAAGGTGGATGGGGTTTTGATGAGGCTGTGTGATGTCATGCTGTCCTTTCCAGCAGAGGTGATGATTCTTGCGGTTGTGGGAATACTCGGACCTGGACTATTCAATATTATTTTGGCCAATGTCCTAGCGA
>BSBG01000040.1 GCA_030159235.1 Bacillus safensis
ATAAAAAATGATCTAGGTTTATCGATCATCCATAAGCTGGAGGAGATAAGCAAAGAGCAGACGATCATTGCATGTACGAAAGATGGTGCAGTGGTCAATGAGCATTTATCTGAGAGTGAAATGAGATTTGTGACGGGCTCTTATACAAATGTACTCAAGGTATCAAACTTTGCAGACATACAAGATGACTTTGTGAAAATTACCGTTCATGATCCTGAGGCAAAATGCGTACAGACAAGGGAGAGAATAAGTGAATTCTTTGAACAAGTATATGTTGTTGCTTCAGAGGATACGTGGATTGACATTGCCAATATTGGCGTTCACAAAGGAACCACCGTGAAACAGCTTCAGCACATATTGGGTGTGACAGAAGAGGAAACGATGGCATTCGGTGATGGTCGTAATGATCTAGAACTGATGGAATCCGCTCAATACAGTTTTGCTGTAAGAAATGCCATCCAAGAGGTAAAAGATGCTGCTCATTTTATTACGCTTTCAAATGAAGAGAGCGGGGTCATGCATACGATTCAAAAAATCCTAAGCTTGCAGCCTTAATCGTACTCAATTAAGAAGACGAACTTGTCCAGTTCGTCTTTTTTCATGTCTGGACATTAACGAGATGAACACTTAGTCGTTATCTGTCTATTAATGAACGGTTAGGGTCAGATTGACAATTGATTGTCATGCGTCTAAAAAGTAGAATATGAGTAACAATAAATAAACAGTTGTTCATTAATGAATAAGTGTTTGTTGTGGTGAGTGATCAGCTGGATAAAAGGTTTTTTCCTGATGTACGTCTTCATATGGTATGCTTTAGAAGCCTTATCTTTCCATCGGCATCGATCATCATGATTCTATGAACAGGGGTCGATCATATGCGAAGTATTCAAAGTTTTTTAGTAGAACAGCTGCTTATTTTGACGAAAAAGAAAC
>BSBG01000041.1 GCA_030159235.1 Bacillus safensis
CTTACAGAGTTTGGCTACCAGCTTGAATTAAAACATTTAAAAGAGTTACTAGTCTATGTTTTAGATATCCCACAGCAACACTACTTTATATCATTAGAAGGGGATTGGTGTATCTGTCTTTCATTTGAAAACTATTTGGATTTCGGATTTAGTTTAAACAACAAATAATTTTGATCGTCACGTATAGGAAAAATAAAAGATGATAAGAATTGAAAAAACCTTGAATGGCTTTATACCAATCAAGGTTTTTTGCTTTTATTGCTCCTTAAACTGCTAAAAAACACAAAGGACTCTTTGTATACAAGCCTTAATGTGTGTTTTTCTTATGAAAAGAGCACACAATCGCTGCACAGCACGTGCTGAAGACATTTGGGCTTCTTTGATGGATGTGAGTTGATTAGACTTATAACCAAAGGGAAGAAGGGAGGAATTCCAACTGTACTTAACCAAAAGGGGCACTACTTTGCTATCTATGCTGCTTCATACGACATCTTATCTATCAATAGAAGATTTACAGAATCGAATGAATGTCTCGACTCGAACCGTTTACGCTGAAATCAAACGAATGAACAGCTGGCTGGAAACTCATCAGCTTAGTGGTGTGCAGCGAAAAGGCCAACTGGGCTATTATTTAAATCCTCATGAAAAAGAAGTCATCATTCAAAAAGCTGACACCCTCCTTATTGGTCACGATTATGAACCATGTGTAAAGGAACGAAGGGCCATCTTGCTTTTATCCATTGCATGCAGCGAGCATTGCCTAAGAATTGATGATTTTATGAAGATGACAAAGGTGAGCCGAAATACATTGCTTGAGGATATGAAGCAGCTAAAAGAAGCGCTTTTAAAGCAGGAGATCACGCTCCGCTATCAATCATCCAGCGGCTATGTGATGTCAGGAGACGAAAGGGCCATTCGATTAG
>BSBG01000042.1 GCA_030159235.1 Bacillus safensis
AGCAATATAGATTGCTACGACTACTAAAGGATACCATGATGCTTGAATTTGTGAGTCACTTACTGTGTACTCCTCGCCAGTTTCAATATCCACTAATAAGAGATGAGGGTCACTTTTTTCAGCAACATCAATATCTGTTATTTCAAAATTATATTTTACAGTCTCTTTTGTGTCTTCATCAACAATTTCAGCCTCAACCATTGGTAATTGTTCTGATTCTTGAGATAAAATCACTTTACTGTTGATCAATAAATTTTCGTTTTCAACACTTACTTCAAGTTCCTGTTCATTATTCGTGTTTTTTATGACCTCTGTACTATGCAATTCTCCCGTGTTTTGTAGAGTGTTAATAGCATTTGAATTAATTTCGTCATGTTCATTTGAATTCATAGTCGCATTAGAAATGCTAGGTCCAATAATTGAAAATATCATTACTAAACATATTACTTTAATAATATTCTTAAACATCATATACTCCTAATTCTTATTTAATAATAGTCCATAACCATAGGTTGAATCTCGTTCGTCATTATTCAGCGTTTGAGTTTTCTGTTTTAATCTGTGAAGAATATCTTTAAAAGGTAGCGAAAAGTCATCTGGTATTAGCTTGGAAATATACCCTGTAGCATTTGCTGTAGCAAAAGAAGTACCGCTTAAAACTTTAACTTCAGCCAATTTTTTTATTTTCACTGTTTCTACATCTACACCAAGAGAAACAAAGTCGATTTTTCCTTTAGCTGCAAATTTATATATCTTATTTTTAGAATCAACAGCAGAAATAGAAATCACGTTATTATAACGAGCAGGATAATCACTTTTTAAACCAAATTTATTACCTGCAGCAGCTATAATTAAAATATTATGACTAACGACTTCGTCAATCTTTTTTTTAAGTTTTACATTATTCTCAGAAAGACCAA
>BSBG01000043.1 GCA_030159235.1 Bacillus safensis
CGCCAACTTTCCAATTTCTGAAATCATGAAAGAATTTAATATCTCTCGTTCGACAGCAATTAGAGACATCAGAGAAATTGAAGCTTTGGGGATGCCGCTTGTCGCAGAAGTCGGAAGGGACGGGGGATATTTTGTGATGAACAATTCTGTCCTGCCAACTGTTCGTTTTACCGATAATGAGATTAAAGCTCTTTTTATTGCCTTTATGGCCACGAGAAACCAACAACTCCCTTATTTAGAGAGTCGCCAGTCTTTAGCTGAAAAATTACTAGGACTCATCTCAGAAACCCAGCAAGATGACCTTGTTCTTTTAAATCGCCTCTTACTATTTGAAGGGACTAATCCGAATAATCCTGATCTGCTTGATTTGACAGATCTCCCTCATCCCATGTTAGAAAAATTAATCCAACTGCTTATTTTGGATCGATATTTACTGATTACCATAAGAGAGGAGAACGTGATAAAGTCCTATCCTATTTACCTCTTGAATCTTTATCGTGAAAAAAGCCTGTGGCTGATTGAAGGCTTTGATTTAAAGGAAGAGAAGAAACGGATTTTGCCTGTCGACAACCTCACAGATGTAGAACCATGCTCTACAAAAAATAGATTAAGCAGGAAAAAGATTTTAGAAAAACTAAGTAAACAGGAGGAAGTAATCAACCTTGTCCTTGAACTTGGTCCAAAGGCAATTGCACAGTTCAAAAAATACCATCCTTTCAAAATGTCAATTTCTTATACGAATCCTTACCAAACTACAGCCATTTTAAAGACTTTTATCGATGTTAATCATTCAGAAGAAATAACCGAAATAACAAATTGGCTATTTTTCCTAGGCGATGATATCAAGGTTAGGGAAATGCCTGTAGAAATCTTGGAAGGTTTACAAGAGAGACTCCTCCTATATTGTCCATAATCAAT
>BSBG01000044.1 GCA_030159235.1 Bacillus safensis
CTGTAAAGAACATAGCACTTCCTATAATGAACAGCATCAGCAAGGTAAAAATTAATGCTGGTAAGATGCCAAATAAAATCCCGCATCCTAACACGACAAAAGTCAGTGTGATCATCAAAAAGCTCTCTGCATCATGTACGCCAAGGTAGCCCATAAATAAAATAAGACCTGCGAACGTGAGGAGCAGAGAATAATATAAACGATACGTATTACTGAATAACCGATTCATTAAAAAGCTCCCTTTCTGCAATGAGAGGCAATAAGTTGTCAAATGAGTGTGTGTCTTTTTCGTTCATGTACCCTCCATAATAATCCTTGAGAGGATCTTGAATTTGTAATTCTTTCATGCGGTCATACACCTCTTTTGCGAATTCCGGTTCGTTTCGTTTAAGAGCATACAAGATGACCAGCGCATATACAGAAGGAGATTCATACGTCACTGATGGCTGCAATGTGCTCAGTTTATATCTACCGTACAGCTTTCCTTCTTTTTTAAAAGTCGTTTTAAGCCATTTCATGATCGCGGACGTATTCACCTTTGCACGATCGGCATGTAGAGCCGTATAGAGTTGATCAATCATATTGATTTCTCGATCAAACGAATAGGCTTTTTTCTTTATGTCATAGGATTTAGGAAAGAATCCTTTTTTTCTCGGTGCTTGTTTTAGAATGGTCAATTGGTTACTCGTCATTTGTTTCGTGAATATTTTGAGGGATTCCAATTCTTTGATTGCTTTTGGGTCTAAATATGAGAGTGTGATTGTGTGTGAAGTTCGATTTGTTGATGCATCATAATAATCGGACAAGATGCCTCTATACATATTTTTGTCTTTTAACGCTTGTGCGATTTCTTTTGCTGTGGTTTGATACGCTGCATTCTTCCATAAACGATCTGCCTTTTGAAGTGCCGC
>BSBG01000045.1 GCA_030159235.1 Bacillus safensis
GATCAGGTGAAAATTCGCGGACACCGAATTGAGCTGACAGAAATTGAAGCCCACCTTCTCATGCATCCAGGCGTAAAGCAAGCTGCCCTTATAACGGATCAGCATGGCTCGTCGCAGCATACAAGACTGCTCGCCTATATGACGTGTGAGGATGAGTGGAAGGACAAAGTGGATGTGATCAAGTCAGGGCTGAAGGAGAAACTTCCGGCATACATGCAGCCTCATGAGCTGATCAGACTTGAGAAAATGCCGCTGACACCAAATGGAAAAGTTGATAAACGTCAGCTGCCAAAGCCAGAGGCGCCTCAAGGAAACAGCCATGTGAAGCTTCCGGCCAATGAGGTAGAACAAAAGCTGCTTGTCATGTGGCGTGAAGTGCTTGAACGAGATGATATCAGTACAGATGACCATTTCTTTGAGATTGGCGGACATTCTTTAAAAGCGATGTCGCTTTTATCAAAGGTGTCGAAGGAATTCGATGTTCAGGTGCCTATTCACTTGCTGTTTGAGACGCCGACAATTGAAGCCATCAGCCGTTATATTCAACAGCAGGTTCATGAAGCTGCCGGTTATCTTGTATTCAATGAATCTCAAACTTCAACAGTCTTTGCTCTTCCGCCATTACCTGGCTACGGCTTTATCTATCAGGAAGCCGCCAAAACGCTTGATAGCGTTCGTTTGATCGCCTTTGACTTTATTGAAGCTGATCACCGCATGACGCAATACGTTCATCATATCCAGCACCTTCAGCCTGAAGGACCGCTGACTTTGATGGGCTACTCTGGCGGCTGCTATCTGGCCTTTGAGCTCGTTCAATCGCTTGAACAAGCAGGTCGGACGGTGGAAAAGGTCATTATGATCGATTCCTATAAGAAAATTGGAGAAAGTGATTTAGAAGGACGATCCATCG
>BSBG01000046.1 GCA_030159235.1 Bacillus safensis
CTTTTGCGCTGTTTCCATTGATACCGGCAGCACTGCGTTACTGCTTGATGTACTAAATGCAACAACCATCGCTGGGGAAAATCCCTTAAAGAATGCCATTGGATTTCGTTTAGCTAAGATAGCAATGGTTGATCCATATGTCAGGAAGAAATGCAGGATAAGCGCAATTAACACGACCGAGAAGTAAAGTCCCATCGCTTTCATGGCATCCAGCCCCTGACTGCCGATTGCCGTTGCAATCAAACCGTATGTCCCGTACGGTGCAAATTTCATCACAACACCGACAAGATACATCATTAATTCATTTCCTTGTTCAAACAGTTTCAGCAAGCCTTCCGTTTTTTTACCAAGCATGGCTATGCCAAGACCTAAAAATACACAGAAGACGATAATTTGAAGCATGTCTCCTTCAACTAACGATTGGACTGGATTGGTTGGAATGATGTTGAGTAGTGTGTCTGCCATTGATGGGGCTTCCTCTGCGGAATAATCAGCCGCTTTTGTATCAAAATTGCCGAAGGCTCCCGGCTTGATCAATAAGGCTAATGAGATGCCAATGATGATGGCAAAAGTTGTAGTGAGCAGGAAATAAGTAATGGTTTTTGCGCCGATTCTGCCTAGCTTCTTCGGATCACCAAGGCCTGCTACACCGAGCGTGATCGAAAAGAATACAATGGGCACAACCAGCATTTTAATCAGGTTTAAGAAGATTTGACCTAGAGGTGTAAATAAATAAGGGTCTAACACTTTGAATACATCTGGAGCAAAAAGGTTGAGCAGCAATCCTGTGATTGCACCTACAAACAAGGCAATAATAATTTTCGTCGCCAGCTTCAATAAAATCTCCCCTTCCTCGTCAAAAAGCCCACGAGAGAGTCTTCTCGTGGGCCTGCGTGTCCATACAT
>BSBG01000047.1 GCA_030159235.1 Bacillus safensis
TCATTTATTAATCACTTAAATAGACTGAGAGACCCTTCTCATGTGCGGGAAAGCTCGTTATCAGAATGGAAAGAGCTTTTCGATGACAACCAATTGACTCAGAAAGAGATTCGTTACTGGGACCTGCATATTGATTATAAGGACTGGATTATACGTGGACGCACGCCAGAGAATATTCAAAAGGAGATCGTTTCCCACCTTCAAGCCGCAGACCCTGACACAAAGCAGCTGTTTCAGCTTCAATTCGATGCACAGCATCAGCCCATTTCCTTCTGTTTAAAAGCTGCAATGATTCAGGGAATCAAGAATTGACCTTATAGAAAAAGTCTACCATTGTCGGTAGACTTTTTTAATCTTCACTGTCTCACAGGTATTGCTTTTCATGTTCGTGACACGTCTCTCCTTACGACAAGGAGTGCTAGATCATGTTTGTATTATATGATAAATGAACGAAGATAGGTGAGGCATTTTAGATCCTCTGAATAAAAAAAGAACCTACCCTCTTTGGAATAAGTTCTTCACTGCACGCGTAACTTACGGCGCAATATCCTCTAATACTTTCTCGCGCGTTTCTATCATTTTAAAAGCAAGAATTGCTCCCACTACCGTCACACTTGCAAAAAGAATAAAAATAGTTGAAACACCGCTTACCTCTAAAATAAAACCTATCATAATAGGAGCGATCGCTGAGGCCAGCCTAAGCCACGCTGTAGCAAATGCCGTTCCAATCACCCTCATACGTGTCGGATAAATTTCAGGTGTATATAGATAAAGAAGTACTGTAATTGTCCCCATCATTCCGTAAGCAGCAGACCCTAAATAGATGACGCTTTCTGGTGAAGTCGCTCCGCTGCTCCATAAAGCCGTTAATAAAACACCTGTTAATACAAATGCACTGGTTGCCC
>BSBG01000048.1 GCA_030159235.1 Bacillus safensis
TCGATTCAATTGAGGAAGCAATCAGCCATATCGATCAGTACGGCACAAAGCATTCAGAAGCCATCGTGACAGAAGATGAAAAAAATGCCCTCACGTTTCTAAACGAAGTCGATGCGGCAGCCGTTTACCATAACGCATCGACTCGCTTTACAGACGGCGGCGCACTTGGCTATGGAGCTGAAATCGGCATCTCTACGCAAAAGCTGCACGCCAGAGGGCCAATGGGACTTCCTGCACTTACGACAACTAAGCTGCTTCTAAGTGGTGACGGTCAGATTAGAAGCTAGAAAGATTCAAGAAACACTACCTTGTTATTAGGTAGTGTTTTTAACTTTATTTAAAAGAAATACACGTTATCCTACGTTTGCACAATTTTTCTTCATGACCTTCTCAAATTTAAAAAATTCAAATTCCTCAGGTGCTAAAGGCGCGTTTTCTTGATGTGCTTCATGATGTGCTTCATGATGTGCGTTTGGATCTGGATGGTGTAAGTGATAAAATTCAACTATTTGAAAACCGCATTTATTGACATAAAAATGAATGTTGCGTTTTTCAAAGTATGGAGTCACAACCTCCCATACAATCGTTTCTGGATATTGCGCCTCGATGGCTTTCCATGCTGCCTGACCACTGCCCCGGCCGTGAGAGGATGATGAGATGTATAGCAAATCAACCGAGTTGTGATGTGTTTCTTGGTTGATTTTGATCACAACGCCGCCTGCCTTTTCATCATTTAGCATAATATGATAAACAATGTGTTCATTTGAATGGAAGGATTCATCAATCACTTCATCTGGAGGAATTGGTCCATTCTGCGCATCGCCAAATGCGTCGATCACGCCTGCTGTAAAAGCTTTCTGAAGCTCTTTTTTCATAGAAGGGGAGTCCTCT
>BSBG01000049.1 GCA_030159235.1 Bacillus safensis
ATTGGTGGTCTTTTTATTGGTTCCAGAAGAAGCCTTGTATTTATTTCTTCATACAAGGAATCGTTATTCTACTTTGTGTTTTAGCTATGCCAGCTGCCTCTCCTGTTATTTTAATTGGTCTTTTACCGGTATTAATTGCTCAGAGCTTCGGTGTATACTATCATACATTAAAGATTATTTTGACAGGACTTTGTTTTTATGTGCTTTTTTTTCTAGCTCTTATTTTGGCTAATGATACAGATGATCTGACTGTCTACATTCCGATTTTATTTCTTATCCTTATTGTGGTCGTTGCATACTCTATCTTATTTTTTAGACAAGTAAAGGCTAGAATTCGAACTCAAACGTTTCTAAAGGAACTCGAACTCGCACATCAGCAGGTGGAAGAGTTAACCCTTGCTAATGAGCGTCAAAGAATGGCTAGAGATTTACATGATACCCTTGCACAAGGGCTTGCAGGCATTATTATGCAATTGGAAGCTGTTCAAGCACATTTAGAGAATCAAAATACCCAGCGTGCTCAAAGCATTATCAAGGGCTCAATGAGCCAAGCGCGAAAAACACTAGGTGAGGCACGGATGGTGATTGATGATCTTCGGAAGGATCGTCATGATCAATACGATTTAACCGAAACAGTAAAAAATGAAGTAAATCGATTTACGACAGCAACGAATATCCCAATTCGCACAAAGATCTCTGTACTTCAGAATATGTCGCCTTTTTTTATTGAACATACTGTTTACATAATAAAAGAATGCTTAACGAATGTTTCAAAACATGCCAAAGCAAGCCATGTCGAGTTAGTGATCGTACAACAAGGTGATCACATCCATTTGGAAATAGCAGACAATGGAGTGGGGTTTGATGAGAACAAACGAGAATC
>BSBG01000050.1 GCA_030159235.1 Bacillus safensis
TTTTGGGATAAAAAAAAGGATTTATCTTAAGACGGATCTTAGCCATGTCGTTCTGTGAGCCAAGGAGTTGCTTACGTGAATTGTCTTCCTAAGACCCGCTTGGCCTCCGACTTGAAAAGAAAACTCTCTCCGTGATCAGCGTGTGCTGCTTGTGTGACAGTGTGCGCAGCTGCAGCATCGTCAGTCACTCGTCTCTGACGAGCGATCGTCATCAAGTCGGATCGTAGCCATGTCGTTCTGTGAGCCAAGGAGTTGCTTACGTGAATTGTCTTCCTAAGACCCGCTTGGCCTCCGACTTGAGCACGTTTCAAGCCATTCTGAGTGGATTGGAAGTAGTTTTTGTGAAGTAATTTTTATGTGTTTTCTGCCTACAGGTGGTTAGGGTTAGGGTTAGGGTTAGAAGTCGGATCGTAGCCATGTCGTTCTGTGAGCCAAGGAGTTGCTTACGTGAATTGTCTTCCTAAGGACCGCTTGGCCTCCGACTTGGGCGGGTGTCAATAGGTTCCTTCACTTTTTCCTTTCTCTGCCTATACCTTTTTCAGAAAAACAACTCCCATTCACACACACACACACACACACACACACAGAAGTCGGATCGTAGCCATGTCGTTCTGTGAGCCAAGGAGTTGCTTACGTGAATTGTCTTCCTAAGACCGCTTGGCCTCCGACTTCTGCTCACACAACTCCGTCCGGACTATTCCCGTCCTCTGGTTCATCCCCACCAGCGACCTGCACACCGCCAGATTACAGAACACTGTCACTGCGATCAAGTCGGATCGTAGCCATGTCGTTCTGTGAGCCAAGGAGTTGCTTACGAGAATTGGCTTCCTAAGACCGCTTGGCCTCCGACTTCTGGTGACACAAC
>BSBG01000051.1 GCA_030159235.1 Bacillus safensis
GATGATCAATCAGTGTCCGTAATAGCCTAAATTCCGTATCAGAAGCAGCTGGAAATGCGATCTCAATTTCTTTAAAACCTATCTCTACTAATAACTGAAACATTTCCAATTTTTCTTCTAAGTTCATAGGAATAGGTAATGCTTGATTACCATCCCGCAAGTCCACACTGCACCATATCGGAGCACTTTCTAGTGTTTCTTTCTTCACCCAATCATACGTAAGGTTCGGTGGCAAAAAGTATTTCTTTTCGTATTTTTTGTGGTTAAACATGATCGATTCCTCCTAGAAAATAGAATATAAAAAAAGCCTTTCATCCCCAAGATTTAACTTGGAGACGAAAGACTTCTTCTTACGCGGTACCACCCCTGTTTCATGATAAATAAACATTATCATGCCCTTATTCGGATACAGATTGTTTGATCTGATATCCTTCCCATATAACGGTGGGGGGCCGACCTTAACTACATCAATACTTTTAATTTCACTAAGGCAACTCTAAGGTGAGTTCCCTGCCATTTTGTTGTTGCTTCTCATCAACCAGCAACTTTCTGAAAACATTTCGGCAAGTACTATTCCTTATCATCGCATTCTCATTTTTCTGATTTTTTCTATTATACCAAGTATACAAAAAAGAGATAGTGATAGGGATATCTTTTTTAATTGATTTTTTTTGTCCTATGGGTGCATATCTTCATTTTTAATCCTCTTCACCAAATAAAAATCCAAGGCCCCAAATAAAGGTGAGTGAATTCATAGCGATCAATAAAATCGCACCAATTTTTTTCATGGCAATGAACCTCCTCTTAAATTTAGTCTGCTAGCCTTCAAAATTTAAATTCACTGGTTCATCCTCTAAATG
>BSBG01000052.1 GCA_030159235.1 Bacillus safensis
GCTGAAGCCTTCGGTGCTGATCATACGTTTTTCTCCATTCAAGGCACAAGCGGCGCTATCATGACAATGGTGATGACGGTATGCGGGCCTGGAGATAAAATTATCGTTCCGCGTAATGTCCATAAATCAATTATGTCCGCGATTGTATTTTCTGGCGCAGTTCCTGTTTTTATTCACCCAGAAATAGACAAAGAACTTGGCATCTCTCACGGTATTACACCTGAATCAGCCAAAAAGGCGCTCATTGAGCATCCAGATGCGAAAGGTTTGCTTGTCATTAATCCAACGTATTTTGGTATTTCAGCAGACTTAAAATCAATCGTAGACATTGCCCATTCATTTGATGTGCCTGTCCTTGTCGATGAAGCACACGGTGTGCATATACATTTTCACGATGAGCTTCCCCTCTCTGCGATGCAGGCAGGTGCCGACATGGCAGCAACAAGTGTCCATAAACTCGGCGGCTCTCTTACGCAGAGCTCTATTTTAAATATGAAGGAAGGGCTTGTTTCAAAAGACCGAGTGCAATCGATTTTGAGTATGCTGACGACAACGTCCACTTCTTATTTGCTCTTAGCGTCACTTGATGTCGCTCGAAAACGATTAGCCACTGAAGGAAAGGCACTAGCTCAAGAAGCCATTCGTTTGGCTGAATCAGCGAGAGACCGTTTGAATCAAATTGAAGGCATTACCTGCATTGGCAAGGAAGTACTCGGTTCAGCTTCCACTTACGATTATGACCCAACGAAATTAATTATCTCCATTAAAGACCTTGGGTTAAACGGACATGATGTCGAAAAATGGCTGGGAGAAAGCTATCGAATTGAAGTAGAGGTCTCTGACCTTTA
>BSBG01000053.1 GCA_030159235.1 Bacillus safensis
GCTGCGGAGCTGTTTGTCACTATCGATAGCTCTGTCCGGAGGCGTGATTTGAAGAGAATCAGCAGTCCTTTTACCTGCGAAATCGCCGCCCCCTCTACTTCAAAGGCATCTAATAAAGCCAGCGCATCCTCTCTTCTCCCCTCCTCGAGCGCCTGCATCATGCTGTCTGCAAGCTCCGGCAGATGAATCAATGGGCGGGGCTTCACTTCTGTTTGGTAAAAGCCATAACGAACAACGCCGCCACTCTTTTTTCGCTGATAATAGGAAAGCTTCGCCTCTGCTGCACTTTTCTGAAGATGAAGCGGGTTTGAGACTGGATGCCCTATGCCAACGACAGGTGAAGGCTGACCGTTTGTCATGGCAGCTCGAATGGCTTGCAGCACCTCTGCCTTTAGCTGACCTGGTCCCTGCTGACTATAAATGAGACATGTAAACAGTTCTCCCCCCATCTGAATCGGCACCGTATGAAATCGTGCAGATTTCTGTAAATCGATCAACAGCTGATCTTCTTCTGTCCGCTGCACAGCAATGATAAGACCTGCTTCATATTCGGAAAATAATTGTTGAAACTCCATTTCGGTATAAGATTGACCGTTCATGACATGCGCTTCAAGCCACTTTGACTGCTGATCGGCCGCTGCCTCCTGCCGCAGAGACGCCTCCTGCTGAATCTCTGCTGCTACAAATCGAATGGCTGCGATGGTTTCATCCTTGTCAGCTGGTTTGACGTGGTATTGTTTCACCCCTTCCTGCATCGCTTGCTTGGCGTAATCGAATGTATCGTAGGCTGTCAGCATAATGAATTTTGTATGAGGGCTGGGTGCTTGGTTTTGGTTGACGGCTG
>BSBG01000054.1 GCA_030159235.1 Bacillus safensis
TGACGCTGGATGACGCGCCCTTCTTCGAGCGGATACACCATTCGCAATGCATCATGATGAATCATGAGCTGCTCTAGTACTTGCTGAACGTTTTTCTCATTTAAACCATTTGGCGCATGAAGCATCATCGATTGGTTCCAGTGATGCTGATTCGTAAAGTTTCGATCAAAGAACCAGCGTTGAATCGGTGTTAATATGACTTCTCCTTTGACAGGTGATTGGTCGGCTGTGAGAAGATCGGCTTCTTCAATATATGGGCGAAGCTCCGCAATGGTCGGATACTGGAATAGAAGTTTCATATCGAGCTTCCAGCCCGCTTGCGTGAGTCGGCTTGCCATTTGGATACCTTTAATGGAATCTCCGCCAAGGAAGAAGAAATGATCGTGAATGCCGACTTGGCTGACGCCAAGGACATCTTCCCAAATGCTGCAAAGCAGTGTTTCCACTTCGTCTCTTGGGGCTTCGTATACCGTTTGGTTCGCTTCGATATCAGGAGCTGGCAATGCTTTGAGATCGACCTTTCCATTGGCCGTCATTGGAAATTGGTCTAGTTTTATGATCCATGATGGCACCATGTATTCAGGCAACGTTCGTTTTAGGCTTTCTTTCAGGGTTGTTGTTTCTTCAGCCGCGATGACATAAGCGATAAGTGCATCTTGATCACTCGCATCTTTGACCGTTGTCACGACGGCTTCTTTGACCGAATCCAGCGTCAGGAGCTGCGCTTCAATTTCTGACAGCTCAATACGGAAGCCGCGTATGTTGACCTGTTGGTCTATTCTGCCGAGATAAATTAGCTCACCATCGTCTGTCCATTTCACTAGATCGCCTGTGCGGTACATG
>BSBG01000055.1 GCA_030159235.1 Bacillus safensis
TTTGCAAGTTCCTGCGGAGGGTATGCACTATATGGCTTGTCTTCTAAATAAGCTGCACCTGAGTCTGGCTGAATCAGCCGGCTCATGATGGATAAAAGCGTGCTTTTCCCCGCACCATTCGGACCAATGAGAGACGTCAGCTGTCCCTTTTTCACACTGATCGTTGTGTCGTGAAGCACTGTTTTTCCGTTATACGCCTTACTGACGCCCTTCATCAAGACCATGAACGACTCTCCTTTAACAGTAAATAAATAAAATACAGTCCGCCGACTAAATCAATCAACACACTAAGCGGCGTTTGAAAAGTAAATACCTTTTCTACAAGAAATTCCCCGCCTACAAGAGCAATCACGCTGATAAATAAAGAGCCTAATAGCAAGTATGTATGCCGGTATGTCCGAAAAAGCTCTCGTGCGACGTTTACGGCAAGTAAGCCGAGGAACGTAATTGGTCCGACAAGTGCCGTTGCGATAGACACAAGGACAGCTATCACGATCAGCATCTTTTTTGTGATGCTGTCGTAGTCAATGCCTAGATTCACCGCATGTTCCTTGCCAAGAGACATGACATCTAATTTGGAGCGGAATGTCCAAATGTAAACACACAGCGCCGCAAATAAAACAGAAGCGATCAGTAAGATGTCCGTGTTCATGTGATTAAAGCTTGCAAAGGATTTATCCTGTACGACCTGATATTCATTCGGATCGATCAGCATTTCCATAAACGAAGAAAGACTTTTGAACAATGTCCCAAACACAATTCCAACAAGCAGAAGTAAGAAAATGTGTTTATTTTTGCGTTTGAACATGACTGTATACAGCAGTACAGAAAATAGAATCATC
>BSBG01000056.1 GCA_030159235.1 Bacillus safensis
CCGCCGCATCAATTGAATCTTTTGCTTTAAAGAACGTAAACTCTTTTTTGATCGTCAATACCTCTTGACCACCAACTTCTACTAAAAACTCCGGTAAAAAGCTAAACATTTTCTTCGTAATCACAGCGATTTCTTCTCGTTCTGTATTCAGAATGGTAAACGTCTTCGGTACCTTCAAAAAACTGCCTTCGACCAAATACACATCGTTCTCCTGCTGATCCTTTACTGTAAACCTGCCGCTCAGACTAAATACTTTCTGCTTCATGTAAAGCTGTTTCATATGGACCTCCGATTCAGTTCAAAAATTTATCCGTTCTTACATTACCTCTGATTATACCAAAAAATAGAATGTACAAAAAACCACCTGCTATCAGGTGGTTTTCGATTACTGATTCATTTTCAGAGATTCTTTTTCATATGTTTGAAAAGCATTTTCCATTCCCATGATGACCTCTTTAATTTTGACATAACCACTTGTGTAAGGAATAGAATCTCTAATCTCTTCCCACATAAAATGATAGAATTTCAGGTCATCCGTTTCACACATCACAAAATCTGTGTAATCTTTATCTGGAAGAGCTTCTGCATCAAAAAAACGCACCGTCACATGTTCTTTATATTTCTGCATCAACTCTTGCAGCGAAGCCGCATGGGTTCTTATTTTGGTTTTGAAAGTGTCGTATGGGTCAGTTATTTTGTCCATCTGTTTTTTACCTCCTAATAAGGAAAACTCAAGCCTACTTGGGGATTGTTTTTATGATCAATGCTAAAAATAAGTCTGTCACAATACGTGATGCAAAAAAAGTCTCGTTTGAGGGAAATCACCCAAATGAGACTTT
>BSBG01000057.1 GCA_030159235.1 Bacillus safensis
GAGTATGTATAGGAAACGGGGCCGTGATCGGGGCAAATAGTGTGATCACAAAAGATGTGCCGCCATATGCAATTGCCGCAGGAAATCCCCAGCAGCTCATGAAATATCGATTTTCATCTGAAATAATCGAAAAACTGCAGTTATTAGAATGGTGGAATTTAGAGTTTTCAATCATCCAATCTATTTTTCATCTTTTGCAATCGTATGATATTGAACAGTGTATAAATGTAATAGAAGACATAAAAAAGAAAGGCTGAAAAAGCCTTTCTTTTTTTAGTTTAGCTAAGACGTATGATGGTCAAGGCTGCTCCAGCAGCACCACCTCCGCCAACTAAAATAGCTGTGACAACCGCCCCAAAAAACTGCAGTGAGATGGTATTACCAGCTGTTAAATTAACAATAACAGTGTTGTTGATTAATGAAGTTGACATAACAGGTGATTGAACAGAACCAGAAATAGTAGTTGTTCCATTTAAAAGCAAACGTGTATTAATCAAAAGAGCTGTAGTGGTGTTGATTTGATACGTAATATAATATTTACCAGTTAGCAGAACGGTAAAAACAGTACTTGTGCCGTTTGCTGTAAAACCAGTAATGTTTTGAAAGTTTGGCAAAGGAATATTCGTCCCTCCTGCTACAGTAACGATGGTAGGGCCAACTATTAGCAGCATAAAGTGCTGTATCTGTAAAACCACCTGTTCCAGTAGCCCCAGTGACACCTGTCGCACCAGTAGGTCCAGTGATACCCGTCACACCAGTAGGCCCGGTAGCTCCAGTGATACCCGTCACACCAGTAGGCCCGTAGGCCCAGTTTCTCCAGTAGCAGCCAAAAGGGTA
>BSBG01000058.1 GCA_030159235.1 Bacillus safensis
TTCACACCAACATGTGAAGAAAGAACTTTCTCCATCCCTTACTCCCCTTCCACGAATTTCCCTTATATTACATATATTATTACATACAGAAATTTACAAAGCACCGAAAAGATACCGCAAAAATAACAAAAAAAGAGCTCCTGCAAAGGAGCCGTGTGAGTAATACATGAGTAATAGTGGATTGATAAAGAAGTAAATCATTGAAATATACGAATTTTCCTCCCCTGTTTCCGCAGGGTAAACCGTATATAAATTTATTATAACTCAAACTTAGACACAGAACAAACATTCGGTTATAATTCCTTTTGAGGTGATAGTATGTGGGATGATCGGAAGGATCAAAACAGGTGGAAAATGAAATTCATCTTGCCTGAACATAATGAGGCATTAAGACAACTGCATCTTTCAAAAAAGAAAATTGAACAGCCGATTCTAAGTCCTGAGCAATTAGAAGAATTTGAATACACCATTGCAACCGCAATGAGAGAGGACATGCCCCTCAATTTTGAGTTATTCGATAATGGGTTTTCCAGAGAAATTTCGGGGCGAGTTGTATACGTGGACCACATAAAGAAACTGTTTCATGTAAAAGATAGCCGTTCTGATACAAATTTAATAAAATTTGCAGATATACTTAATGTAAAAATACTTTAAATAAAAAGGCCGTCCTTCTAGGCGGCCAATAATTTCATTTGTTAATGTTTTTCTTTAAATCCTCAATTTCATTTTTGAGGATTTTATTTTCTTTCTTGAGTTTTGAAACCTCTACGACGGTTAGTAACAAAGTTGCAACTATAAGTAAAATCAAAATATATTCAAACATAATCATAT
>BSBG01000059.1 GCA_030159235.1 Bacillus safensis
TTAAAAGAACAATTAACTTATTCTTCAAAGGGATTATGGGCTAAGACCAAACCAACTGGTTCAGGTTCAAAAGAAGAGGATTTTCGTGAAATCAACACGTATTGGTATCTTGCTGAAAAGGAAGATATTCGACTTAAGGTAACAGTTGAAATGCAATCTGGTGTGATCACTTATATCGGCACAGATACAGAGATTCTAACAGATCAAATGAACAAAGTAATAAGAGATGAACAAGTTGAGTCTACTTTTGGCATCTCAGGTATGTTAGGGTCTGCCGCTGCGATGATCATTGCTATATTAGTTTTAGTCTTAATGAATGTCCAAATTCAAATCACATTAAGTCTTATACTGGGTTTGATTATTGTACTAGTGCAATCTCTCACAATAAAGGAGGATATACAACTAACGATAGTAAATGCTTACGATGCTAGGATGAGTGTTCATACTGTTCAATTACTTGGCATACTATCTACTTTGTTTGCAGGATTATTGACAGGATTTGTAGTATTTATATGTTCATTGGCAGGAGGTGCTCTTGTGAATGAATTAGGACTAAAATTTCTAGATCAAAGCATTGTCCAGATATTTATCGGTCTTAGCGCCGGAATAATTAGTTTAGGTATCACATCACTTGTTTTTTATTTGTTAGAGAGAATGAATCGATTACGTATATCACCAGAATTATCAAATAGGAGTATGTTCTTATCCGGCTTTACCTTAAGACAAGGGCTTAATATGAGCCTGCAAAGTTCAATTGGAGAAGAAGTCATTTACCGACTCTTAATAATTTCTTTAATATTTTGGTTAAGTGGGAGTATGATAT
>BSBG01000060.1 GCA_030159235.1 Bacillus safensis
CTGGAAGAAGAAAATATGAATCAATCAAAGGCGGCAAAGCGGTTGAATATCAACCGTACGACGCTATGGAGAAAGCTAAAGGAATAATATGTAATGAGGCCGAGGTGTCTAAATGACAAACGATCTATTAAAAAAAGGAGCGAAATTAGAGCAAAAGGTAATCATTGTGGCGGATGATTTGACAGGTGCCAACGATACAGGTGTTCAATTTGTCAAAGCGGGCTTAACAGCCTCTGTTCTGTTTCAGCCGTCATTTGAAGGCATTGACAGGTATAAAGAGGATGTGCTGATTGTGGATACCGATTCACGAAGTATGTCTTCAGTGAACGCCTACCATGAGGTCAGCCAAATGGTGCAGCCATTTCTCCAAGATGAATCGCACCTTTTCTTAAAAAAAATAGATTCAACGTTAAGAGGCAATATAGGAATTGAACTGCAAGCACTAATGGATATTGGCCCATTTGATGCGGCGGTTATCGCACCTGCCTACCCAGATGCACAAAGAGCAACCAATAATGGCATACATTATGTGGAAGGAGTGCCTGTTCATCTGTCAGAGGCAGCAAAGGATCCGAAAACACCAGTTTTGACATCCAGCATATCAGGTTTAATTGAGGAGCAGACGAACGTCAGACCAAAAAACCTTTCTCAACAAACAATCGGCGAAGAGCTCAAAGGAATGAATGATGAGGTATCATCGTTATTGAAGCATGGTCATCAATGGTTTGTGTGTGATGCAGAAACAAGTGATGATTTAGGGCGGATTGTGGAAGTGTTTATGAAGATGGATAAAAGAATACTATGGGTCGGTTCAGCGGGACT
>BSBG01000061.1 GCA_030159235.1 Bacillus safensis
CTTATTTCTGCCTCAATATTCATACCATTACTTATACAAAATTCTTTTGTAATTTCATCTAACTTTATTTCCTTATTATTAACTCTTCTGTTACCTAATGTAAGTACCATTAAATGTCCCTGCTTAAGAACACAAATCATTTCACTGAGAACATTAAAATAGTCATTAAAAAAATTCTTTACCTTTTTCTGCTTATTGATGCTGATTAGCTTAAGAATTTCCACTAAAGTTAAGGAAGGAATATCCTCTGACTGTGAAACAGCTGAGTCTATCCGACCTCCTAAACTGGATGTATCAATTGCAGAAAAGTTCTTTATCAATTGTTCATTATCTATCTCCAGATCTTTATTATCAATCCACAATAAACTTAATATGGAGAATTGCACATAAGTTACTGTTGTGCCATTATCTCCATATGGTGGTGATGTACATATAAAATCGATAGAATTAGTCTTCATTTTATTCATTTCTATAATTGAATTTCCTTGTATTAGTAATTTACTTTGATTACTTTCCTTTTTTGGATCAAACGAATTTATTTTCTGTTCAATGGAATTAAAAAAATCATTTATGAGATTATTCTCCATATCAATGATTTTAGTTTGTTCTTTAATATGCAACTTAAAAGTTGAACTTCTAGTATTACTATATTTCCTAATTAAGTCAGATAAGCACACCCAATAATACTCTCTGGTACTTTTATTCTTTTCTAACATAATACAGCTTCTTATTATAGAAAAGTCGTGAATAATGTCTTCTCTAAACCATTTATCGATCTTCTCAAATGAATGTAAATTAACTAAACCAGAATTTCTT
>BSBG01000062.1 GCA_030159235.1 Bacillus safensis
CCCCCGACTTATTTGCGTTAGACGACTACTTAACAGATGGTTTAATAGAAAAAAAAGAAATATCAATTCCTGACTTTGAAGGTAAATGGTTTATGAAGAGAGACCGGAGAAATGAAAAATTCCACAAATTTGAAGCCGGAATTCGATTATATGTCAATAAATTTGCATTATATAATTATTTAAATAAAAACAATGATTGGCTTCAATTAACAAATGTTAGCCAAGTTAAAAAGAACAATAATTTTAGACAGCATAATGTATATGGCTATGTAAATTTTGATTCTTTTAATGAATTAGAAGAGGGACTAAAAATCTCTAATGAACGTGGAGGTTTCATTGAGAATGTATACTATCATAAATTTTTAGATATTATATATAAGTATATTTTGTATATTACTATAAATATTGACTACGCTGTTAAAAATAATAATTTCCATGATGAAAAAAATAATACAGGTCAAGGGAACACAGGTCAAGGGAACACAGGCCAAGAGAACACAGGTCAAGATGAAGAAACTGGAATATTAAAAATCCAAAAGGTTACAATTAGGAGTGGAGAAAGTTGTTATTTGTTAGATCCCACTATTGTTAATACTAATTTTAAAAGTAAATTAACAATAGTACCTCGAAGTACGATGGAACTCGCAAATAATATATTCCTTCATAGTAATTGTCCTGGAGATTTTTATATAGATTATTTTAGTGGAGAATTGAAGGAAACCTTAATACTAAAAGTTGAGCCTAGAAAAATCAAAGGGGTTTACAATAAGGATGAATTTTTTACATCGAGTAATCATTTTAATGG
>BSBG01000063.1 GCA_030159235.1 Bacillus safensis
GTCTTAGGAAGACAACCGGCCTATCCAACTCCTTGGCTCACAGATCGACATGGCTACGACCCGACTTGGTGAACATGCGTAAACTATTGCTAATAATCCAATAGAGGCTTCAAGGGGGTCGCAATCAGGTTGTAACCACTGTGAGATTAATTCCTTTTGTTCTGCGATAGTTAGTGCTGAAGTAGTTTGAGAAAAGTAATTTACATTTAATTTCTTCAAAGGATTAGAAAATGATTTCTTATTGTCATATGCCCATTTAAAAAGAGATTCTAATTCGCGGGAGCGTGTATAAACAGTTTTTTGTGAATTTTTCTTCTTTAAATAAGTCAAGTATTGTATAACATGACTTCTTTGAATTTGTGTAAAGGATGATACATCTAGCTCATGGATGAACTCAAAGAAATATTTAAGATTGAAACAAATTTGATATCTTGTCCAATGTTTTAGTTTTCGTCTTTTTTTAAGAAAATTTAAATATTCTTTTGTAATGTTTTTGAAATTCACAGGTATTTCTTCTGCTGTTTCAGCGCATCGATGACATCATCCCCAAGAAACCATCTAGTAATTGAAAAGTCTATTAAAGACGCCAAATCATGCCTAACGACGTGTAATGTTGGTGCTTTCTCACTTTTGGTGACGATGACGTCCTTCTCTGATTGGAAAGCCTGTCCGTCCTCTCCATAAAAATCATCGTGCAGTAAAAATTGGTTAGGAGAATGGAGAACGGAGAACGGCTAAGTGATAAGGCTGTTTCGGTTCATCAGACGCTTCTACAACATTCATTTCGTTTTTTTGACAGGCTT
>BSBG01000064.1 GCA_030159235.1 Bacillus safensis
TGGCTGATGTTCATGGCCTTATGCTCCTTTTATATATAGACTTTACTGATAATCATTTCTTTGTCTATCATTAGTAATTGATACTTCCCAATTTAAACCACAAGTAACATTACGAATAATTTGATAAGAATTGACTGTAATATTCATTGAATGTTTTTTGATCCTTCAATAACAGTTCTAACCAATTTGCTAAAACGGGATGATCCAGTGGTTTCCATCCTTTTTCTAATAAAATATTTTGGGGACAATCTTTTTTTGATACCATACCTATTATACAAATTTCCAAATCTCTATCTGCTAGAATCGCCCACTGCAAAGAACGGGATAACCAAACCACTATGTTTGAGTTCGTAATTATATTATCCGCTATAGAACCTTTTGGGTGCGTCCATAGTGCATTTACATAATCCTCACCGGAAATGTTCACACTCGCTCTCAGCCAATTGTAATAACCAAACTCCTTAAAATAATAATCAACTGGATCTGGCTTAAGGACTGCGGTCAAAAATTCTCTATCACTTGTTGAATTTAATAAATTCTTGATTGTAGGTAAAATATCATCACTTAATGCCCACTCAAACTCTTGAAACAAAAAACAATCAAAATTCTTACGGAAGACTTGTTGCGGCAGCCTTTTATTTTGATTAAATACATGATCCACTAGATTCTGATAGAACCTGAAATCTTTTTCTGAACGAACAAATAAGTGCTCAGGCTGGTTCAAGCAAAAGCCCCCTTTCTACAACACTCAAGTGATTTCACTATTATTTTCCTAAAACTAACCCATATATCATCATCTTAT
>BSBG01000065.1 GCA_030159235.1 Bacillus safensis
ACCCCGGCCCCCCCCCCACCCCCTTGGCCCCCAGACCGACATGGCTCCGATCCGACTTTTTGTGCACTTCCACATCCTGCAATGCGAGCTCTTTAATGAGTAACATAGGGAGTTATGCATACATTGCTAACTCCTTATTCTATAAAAAGGGGTGTTTTTTATGTCGAATAATCAAATTGCAGAATATGAGTTACCTGAATTAGGCATCCATTTACAGCCTCATGGGGCCGTCATGATAGATAGAAAATCGATGTATTATTTTAGATTGAGTGGGAGAGGCGCTCAACTTGCATTTCTATTATCTAAGAATAAAGATTTAAGTAAAACTGCTCGAATTTGGGAGATCGTTAAAAAAGAAGAGCTGACGGCTGATCAGTTGCGTGAAGAGTTGAGTGCCCATCCTTTTACAGAGGCTTGGACACAGGGGTTATTGGATCAGCCAATTCAATTTTCTGGATCGCTACAATCCTATTTACCTATTAGCTGTACTCTGCAATTAACCAATGCCTGTAACTTAGGTTGTTCATTCTGCTATGCCAGTTCGGGGAAGCCTTATCCCAATGAGTTAACATGTTCACAATGGATCGAGGTAATGCAAAAGTTAGCAGCCCAGGGAGTAGCTGATGTTACTTTAACTGGGGGTGAAGCAAAGTTAATCAAAGGTTTTAAAGAGATTGTAATGGCTGCCAGCTCATTATTTACGAATGTAAATGTGTTTAGTAATGGACTAAACTGGAGAAATGAAGAAGTAGAACTTCTTAGTCATTTGGGCAATGTAACTGTACAAATTAGTATTGACGG
>BSBG01000066.1 GCA_030159235.1 Bacillus safensis
GTTCAATTAAAAGCTTATACATCGAGATCAAAATCTCAGGCTCTGATCCTAACTTTCCGCCAATGGTGATTTCTTTCTTTTCTTGCTGAAACAGCGAGGGGGCAGCGACAACTGCTCCTGCAATCAGAGCAAAAACAGCCACAGAAATCACAGTCTTTTTAAAAGAAATTTTCTCAAAGGTTCGCAGCACCACATCAAATAAGAGAGCGAGTAAGGCAGCTGGTATCGCACCAATGACAATAAGAGACATATCATTTCGATCAATTCCCAGCAGAATTAAACTTCCTAATCCCCCAGCTCCGATCAGTGCTGCCAGAGTGGCGGTCCCCACAATGAGAACCATTCCGGTTCGGATACCCGCCATAATGACTGGCATGGCAAGTGGAAGCTCTACCTTTAATAACCGTTTGCGATGATTCATCCCCATAGCAAGCGCTGCTTCTCTCAGGGAAGGATCGACCTCCTGAATGCCTGTATATGTATTTCTTAAAATAGGGAGTAAGGCATAGACCACAAGCGCAATAATCGCAGGCACTTGCCCAATCCCCACGAGAGGAATCAGCAAGCCAAGCAGTGCAAGCGACGGAATCGTTTGCAAGACAGCCGTCACCCCAATGACCCATTCCGCTAGCTTTGGAACCCTCGTTAAATAGATACCTAATGGAATGGCAATCAAAATCGCTAAAAATAAAGCAATAAAAGAAATTTGAATATGCTCAAGTAAGGCGTGCCCCAATTGTTCTTTGCGTTCCCATAACACACGGGTCCAATCATTCATGTGACTCGCCCCTCTCTTTAG
>BSBG01000067.1 GCA_030159235.1 Bacillus safensis
AGGGTTGGGACTATCTTATGAAGGAACAAGACCTTACCTAAAATTTGCTTTACATGAAATAATGATAGATGACGGAATAAAGAAATGATCAAATCGGAGGATAATCATGTATATAGCCAAAGTGCACATTAAAAATTTCAGGAATTTCAGCGATTTTACAGTCGATTTAAACAAAGGGCTTTCCATAATCATAGGAGAGAATAACGTTGGGAAATCAAATTTTTTAGAGTGTATCAATCTAATTTTCAATCGAAATTACTCATTATCAAAAAGGATACTTCAGCAAGAGGATTTTTGGAGTGGCTTAATTATTGAGAAGAGATGGCCAGAAATAAAAATAGAGATTATCTTACAAGGAATCGAGTCAGAAAACGAACTAAGTGTAACAAGTAAATGGTTAACTAGAAATCCTGGTGAAGCAAAACTCACTTATAAATATAGGCCAAAAGCAAATATTTCAGAAAATCCACCTCAACAAGGTAAACCGGTTAATCAACTTAGACTCCCTTTGGAAGAATACGAATGGGTTATTTACGGTGGGGAGATAGAAACTGCAGTCGCTTTTGATTTTAATATGCTATCTAAATTTGGAATTGAATATGTCGGGGCTCTTAGAGATGCAACATCGGAGTTGAAAAAATCTTCCGGTCAGTTACAACAAATATTGAAGAAGACTGATATTCCCACAAAAGTAGCGTCGCAAATCTCTGAAAAATTAGAAGATCTAAATGAAGTAATTATCAAGGGCGATGGAATTCAGGGAATACAAAATAAGATCAATAAATATCTAGAAAGA
>BSBG01000068.1 GCA_030159235.1 Bacillus safensis
CTCGGTCAGTAGAAGGAATGACATCGCCTTCTTTGCGCATTCCTTCGCCGGCATAGTAGCGGAGAATGGCTACACCGCGTGCCGCTTCTCCTTTTGCCTCAGGCAGAGTTTTACCCATTTCTTTTACAGCAGTAATGGCAATGTCATCGAGACGTTCTTCCAGCAAATCAGCTGCTTTATAAAGATATTGTCCTCGTTCTGCACCTGATAAATCTCGCCACATCGTCTTTGCTTCATGAGCTGCAGTGATGGCTCCGTTTACATCTTCGAGACTTGAGCGCTGCACATATCCAGCAGCCTCCTCTTTGTCGGCAGGATTTTGAATGGGGATCACTTCTCCTGTGGAAGCCTTTACCCATTCACCATTGATATAATTGAAGTACGTTTTTTGTTTCACTGAAGTGGACATAATATGAGCTCCTTTCTTTCGTTAATTCACAGCCGCTTTTTTCGGGAAGCGTTCCATTGCGTGCTGTAAAATGTTCTCTAGTTCTTGATAGTGTACTTTTTCTACAGGAACAACAGGCGGTCTTGCTGAATTGCGGACAGAATGTCCCATAATGTTCATGCCGGCTTTAATGAGTGAGACGGCATAGCCCTTTCTCTGTTGGCGAATCCGGTTAATCGGTAGAATAACAGTTGTGTAAATGTCCTTGACCGTTTCTTGATCACCCGTTTTTAGTGCGTGATAAAACATTCTTGAGATGTGCGGGATATAATTAGAAATTGCGGAGGAATAGGAATGAAAACCAATCGGTAAGTAAGCCGGCATTGTGACCTCTGCCATAGGC
>BSBG01000069.1 GCA_030159235.1 Bacillus safensis
GCAATTTTTTCAAAGTTCGGCTCTTTTAATCCGCCGACATTTTCATATTTGTCTCCTTCATATTTTGATAAATATTTAGGCACCGCTTGTTTCGGTAAAGCTGTTACATTCACACCTATTTTGTCTAAAGTATCAAGACTTCCCATATCAAACACGACCACTTTTTTCGGGTTTTTCTTGATCTTTACACCATCTTTATTCAGCATGTCTTTTACCGTCACAGTTTCTTCTTTAATTCCTTCTGTTTGTCCTTGATTTCCGCAGCCAGCGAGTACCACGATCGCTGTTAATACAGTCATTATCCATATCCATTTTTTCATACGTAATCACCTCTTCATTTTTTAAGAAAAATATAAGCAAATACGCTCACCACGAATAACTTCAATCGGTATGCGCATGTCATAAATTTGTTCAAGTGCTTCTGTTTGAATCACGTCGTCCACTCCACCTTCTTTAATGACCTGTCCATCTTTTAAGGCGACGATATGATCGGAATACACAGAGGCAAAGTTAATATCATGAAGAACCACAACAATTGTTTTCCCAAGATCTTTGACGAGCTGCTGAAAGAGCTTCATCATCTCGACAGAATGATTCATATCCAAATTGTTTAAAGGCTCATCTAAGAAAATATAATCTGTATCCTGCGCCAGCACCATTGCAATAAAAGCTCTTTGTCTTTGCCCACCGCTCAGTTCTTCTACATATTGATGCTGGATATCGGCAAGCTTCATGTATTGGAGGGACACATCAA
>BSBG01000070.1 GCA_030159235.1 Bacillus safensis
CTGCTAAAATAATGTACACACCAGCAGCAAACGTAATCGCCTGAATGAGAATGAAGACAGCGAAGTTCGTACCCCCGCTAATTTGTTCTATATAAGGAATTCCTGCAAACGGTGCAATTGCAAAGAACAGTAAAGCCATCGTAATCGAAATGGCAACAGATGTATCTCTTAGAAAACCGAGTGATTTAGGCACTTGAATGGTTTCCGTTGATTTTTCAGGAGATCCAACCCATTTGCCGATCATTCCCGCAGTAAAATACCCGAAAGTACTGAAGTGTCCGAGCGCGGGATCATTGCTTCCGGTGACTTTCCTCGTAAACGGCTGAAGGATTGCGGGTGCAATGACCATAGCTGCACCTAATATCATTGAGCCAGTAGAGATGAGCAGCCATCCGTGCAGGCCGGCTGTCGAGAGAACGACGGCGAGCATCGCCGCCATATACAACGTGTGGTGACCAGTCAAAAAGATGTATTTAAAGGGTGTGAATCTTGCAAGTAACAAATTGACCAGCATACCAAAAATCATGATAAGTGCTGTCTGTGTACCGAATTCCTTTTGAGCAATGGCGGCCATAGCATCTGTATTTGGGACAACCCCTTGAATGTGAAAGGCTGCTTCGAACATCTTTCGAAAAACCCCGAGTGAATCAGAGACGACTGTAGCGCCAGCCCCTAATATTAAGAAGCCCATGGTTGTTTTCAAGGTGCCTGACACAGTATCTGCGGCTGATTTTTTCTGCAAAAGTAAACC
>BSBG01000071.1 GCA_030159235.1 Bacillus safensis
CTTAGCCATGTCGTTCTGTGAGCCAAGGAGTTGGCAAGTTGTATTGTCTTCCTAAGACCGCTTGGCCTCCGACTTGGGTCTCGTGGGCTCGGAGATGTGTATAAGAGACAGGTTTATATATAATAACAACAATAACAATACAGTTAACTTTACTTATCTGTATATAACCTGTCTCTTATACACATCTGACGCTGCCGACGAAAAAGTCGGATCGTAGCCATGTCGTTCTGTGAGCCAAGGAGTTGGCTAGTTGTATTGTCTTCCTAAGACCGCTTGGCCTCCGACTTCGGTCTCGTGGGCTCGGAGATGTGTATAAGAGACAGAGATACACCTGTCTTTGTGTTTGTAGAAAAAGTTCTGATTGGACAATCAGAAGTGAATGACAGGAAAGGGCTGTCAGCCTGTCTCTTATACACATCTGACGCTGCCGACGACAAGTCGGATCGTAGCCATGTCGTTCTGTGAGCCAAGGAGTTGGCTAGGTGTATTGTCTTCCTAAGACCGCTTGGCCTCCGACTTGTCTCGTGGGCTCGGAGATGTGTATAAGAGACAGCTGTAAATCATTCTCAAAATATCACCACTTCCCTTATTGCAAGTCACACATCAAACTCACACCCATGCTTTATCTTCACATCTGTCTCTTATACACATCTGACGCTGCCGACGAAAGTCGGATCGTAGCCATGTCGGTCTGTGGGCCAAGGGGTTGGGTAGTTGTATTGTCTTCCTAAGACCGCTTGGGCTCCGGC
>BSBG01000072.1 GCA_030159235.1 Bacillus safensis
GGGTACGATATGACGATTGAAGGCTTTACAGAAAAGATGGAATTTGGCACGACCTACTTCTGTGATCCAAAAGAAGATCATGGCGCCATTAATCCAAAGCCAGAAGCATCAAAGTCTATTAATCTCTTCTTCCCTCCACGCTATAACCGCTTAAAGCCAAAAGCGCCTAAGGTGAAGAAATGAACATTGCCGGAAAAGTCGTCCTGATTACAGGAGGTGCGTCTGGGATTGGGCTTGCCGCCGTCAAGCTTTTCCTTGAGCACGGAGCAAAAGTAGCAGTGGCTGATATCAATGAAGATAGCGGTAAACAACTCATTGAATCATTGCCTCATGAACATGCTGCGTTTTTCAAAACAGATATTACGAATGAGTCTGACTGTCAAAAAACCGTTCAATCCGTGCTGAGCCAATTCGGGACAATTGATGTTTTGATTAACAATGCAGGCATCGAAATTGTCTCACCTATTCACGAGATGACACTGGAGGATTGGAACCACATTCTACAGGTCAACCTGACTGGTGTATTTCTTATGAGTAAGCATACATTGCCCCATATGCTTGAAAAGAAAAGCGGAAGTATTATTAATACTGGATCTGTCGGAGGTCTCGTTGGCTGGCCTGACATTCCTGCATACAACGCAACAAAGGGCGGTGTCATCCAGCTCACCAAATCGATGGCGATCGACTATGCCGCTCATCAAATCAGGGTGAATTGTATCGCCCCAGGCATCATTGATACGCCAT
>BSBG01000073.1 GCA_030159235.1 Bacillus safensis
AAAATGAATCACCGCCCATACACCTTGACATGATATGTCTTGGTTTCAACTGTTATTATAAGAGACACTTAGATAGACAGAACTTTCATTACCAGGGGAGTTCTGTTTTTTAAAATTGTCATTCAAACCCTACATCGTAAGAAACACCTCAATGAAAGACTCAAAGTATCAAGCCCGCCAATGAAGTGAGAATCAAATATTGCTCAGCAACGCAAAACTTAAGAAACCCTACATAGAAAAACCAATTGAGAAAAGAAAGAAAGAAGGAATATGTCAAACTTTTTTGGAATCGACCATGTTCAACTAGCTGCCCCAAAAGGCAGTGAAGAGAAAGCTCGTTTGTTTTTTGGCAAAATTTTAGGGATGAAAGAAATACCTAAGCCTAGTAATCTAGCTAAACGCGGAGGTGTCTGGTTCCAATGCGGTCATCATCAGCTTCACATTGGCATTCAGGAACATTTTCAAGCTGCAAAGAAAGCTCATCCAGCTTTTCTTGTAAAGAGTCTATCGGAATTAAAAGAAGCATTATTGAAGCATCACATTCGTATAAGAGAAGATGAGCCATTGGAGGGAGTCAATCGGTTTTATGTAGAAGATCCTTTTGGGAATCGAATTGAGTTTTTAGAGAGAAGAGACTAGAAGACAAAAAGAAGGCTGTTGAGGAAATCTCGACAGCCTGTTTGTTATTGATAAACGGGATAGCCCGTTATTTTAATATCTTTTCCGATTGGTTCCACG
>BSBG01000074.1 GCA_030159235.1 Bacillus safensis
CTAAGACCGCTTGGCCTCCGACTTGGATTTTAGTGGAATTTCTATTTTTCATGAATATTTGAATGAAAAATCAGCATTTTTGGCGAATACACCGCCCGATTTTTTCAATAGCTCCCAGGTCATTTGAGCCATCAACTCCAAATCAATGCCGACATGTCTTGTTATACTGGTAGAATGAGACACAGCAGTTTTTATTGGATTTTAGTGGAATTTCTATTTTTCATGAATATTTGAATGACAAATCACCATTTTTGGCGAATACACCGCCTGATTTTTTCAATAGCTCCCAGGTCATTTGAGCCATCCACTCGAAATCAATGCCGACATGTCTTGTTATACAAGTCGGGGGCCAAGCGGTCTTAGGAAGACAATTCACGTAAGCAACTCCTTGGCTCACAGTACGACATGGCTACGATCCGACTTGAATGAGACACAGCAGTTTTTATTGGATTTTAGTGGAATTTCTATTTTTCATGAATATTTGAATGAAAAATCACCATTTTTGGCGAATACACCACCCGATTTTTTCAATAGCTCCCAGGTCATTTGAGCCATCCACTCCAAATCAATGCCGACATGTCTTGTTATACTGGTAGAATGAGACACAGCAGTTTTTATTGGATTTTAGTGGAATTTCTATTTTTCATGAATATTTGAATGAAAAATCACCATTTTTGGCGAATACAAGTCGGATCGTAGCCATGTCGTTCTGTGAGCCAAGGAGTTGCTTACGTG
>BSBG01000075.1 GCA_030159235.1 Bacillus safensis
TCCGCACTTTCAGAAATTGTTTGTAATTCCTGTTCCATGCTTGCCTGCTGAGTCGTAATGTACTCCGCATAACCATCTGAAAATTTCTGCATCTCATCAATAAAAGTAGACACATCATCGTTTGATGTCAGCATTTGGTTTTTGAGCTTATCCCAGTTTTCTGTTTCTTCTTTTTTGATGGAGAGGATGGATTTAATCTCATCTCCTTTTGTGTCTATTAGAGAAGAGTTATTTGGTGGTTCGTATAAGTCACCAATCATCATTTCTAGTTGAGAGAGTTGATTGGAATACTCCATTAAATTCTTAGTGTTTATTGTCTTCACTTCAAATTTCTTCTTAAAAAGATCATCATCTAAGAGATTACTAATCGGTGAATTTCTTTGCTGCAGATTTTTCACTTTGCTTAAAATAGCCGCTTCCTGATTTTTGATTTCGTTCGGCATCACATTATATCGATTTATGATCTTTTCAAGTTTATCTATTTTATCAGAAAGGTCCTTAAGCTCTTTATTTATCTGACTCACTTTGTCTTTCAATTCGTCATTATGAGCGGCAGCTTTTTCTTGAATTTTCTTTTTCACTTCATCTAAACGAGTCGAGAGTGCTTTTAGATCTTCTTGCGACTGATTCGTGTTTCCGGAATCCGGCTGAGCAGGATTTTCACCGTTGTCCACCTCTTTATCACCTTCAATAGAAGGTGGCGTCTCCTGATCTGCTAATTGATCGGCGAGATCG
>BSBG01000076.1 GCA_030159235.1 Bacillus safensis
TTCTTAAATCACCTATTGCTTGATCGATCGTTACTTCCTTTGTATTGGCCAATTGTTGAACTGATTGAGACAGCTTATTTTCTGGTTTCATTTACAATCAACTCCTCTTTTTAATGAACCGCACGGTATCGATAACAAAGCACATAAAATCCAGCCCCAGGCACTAGGGATACAATTGTAGTCAACAAGCCATTAGTGATGAGATGAATACTAATCATGACCATCGCACTGATCACAGACGCAAATAGCAATGATCGATAATAGGCAGCCAAAGCAAAACTCATTTCTCGTCTCAGAGGCTGCATAAAGGCAAAGAGCCGTATGGCCAAAAACCATATATAAACTCCTCCACCAAATAAGGTCCAATACAATACATCCTGAATTTCAGCCAAATAAAGAGAAATCAAGTAGAACGCATACAGCCAAAAAGTTTGAAACACCTCTAACAGAATGATTTTTTGATATAAAACACCTGGAAAAAGGTAGAGCACTCCTGTTTGTGCGTGTCTTACAATCCCTGCATAATATGAACTAAAAAGAACGGATGCCGCAATGACGATCAAGAATAGATTCAGCCAATCTGAAAAATAAGTAAAGACGACATAGTAAGTACCAATTAACAGCATAGTAGATAGTACATGGAAAATCATATACTTTTTTATCAGCAATAATTCAATCCAAAGAAAAGCCCAAATGCCCGTTAATGCCGGAAGTCCCCA
>BSBG01000077.1 GCA_030159235.1 Bacillus safensis
GACTGGCAATTCCTTTTTCTCCAACGACTTGGCACTGAATATCATATCCATACTCACAATTGACAAAAATTTCTCCACTAATGAGTGCCCCACGTTTTGTTTTCATCAAGACTATGATTGGATCTTGAAGGTGATCGGCTGCTTGACTTGTTTTCTTTGGTGCAATTGTTTGTACTGACACATAGTCGTCGTTTAGTAACCAGCGGTGAATATCAATTTCGTGGATAAATGTATCGACAATTGACATATCACCAGTATAAGTTTCAGGTACTGTTGGGTTCCTATGTGCAGAATGAATGATTAATGGTTCACCAACAGTTCCTTGATCAAGAGTTGCTTTCAATGCTAGATAGCTTGGGTCATAACGGCGCATGTATCCAACCTGCACGAATAACTTCCCTGCTTCGATTTCAGCATTCACAATGCGCTTACACCCTTCTGCTGTTGTCGCAAGTGGTTTTTCGCAGAAAACAGGTTTTCCTGCTTGTATCGCAGCTAATACAAACTCTTCATGTGTTGGTCCCCAAGAAGTGACGATAATCGCATCAACATCATCAGCTTGAATGAGTTGATGGCCATCGTTGTAGACTGTTGCATCTAAATGTAATGCGTTTACAATCGCTTGGGCTTGCGCTTGATTCACATCTGTTACTGCCACAATTTTTCCTTTTGACAATGTATTTGTGATGCTTTTCATATGTTCTTGACCAATT
>BSBG01000079.1 GCA_030159235.1 Bacillus safensis
TGTGGCAGGAGCAGGTTGAAATATTGAAAAACACGTATGAATGCTTTGCCCCTGATCTCATTGGACACGGGACAAGAGCAAAAGAACAGATATTTTCAATGAATGAAAGCACCCGTGAAGTCATCTCATGGATCAAGGAAAACGCGAATGGCCGTCAAGTGATTCTGATTGGATTTTCTTTAGGTGCGCAGATTGCCGTTGATGTGTTATCAAGAGAGCCGGATATCGTAGACATAGCAGTTATCAATAGCGCCCTTGTGATGCCTTTGCCATGGCTCCACTTCATGGTGAGACCCCTCTTGCCACTGACGTATCCATTATTAAAAAAAGATTGGTTTATTCAGCTCCAAGCCGAAAAGATGGGGCTCCCGCAACATGTACTGCATCATTATGCGGCGGAATCGAAACATCTGCAAAAGAAAACCCTTCTTACGATGTTTCAAGAAAACCTCCATTACAAGCTCCCAGACACGTTTCAGCAAGCGAAGGCACGTATTCTTGTCACAGTGGGAGAAAAAGAAAAAGGCATCATGAAACGGTCAGCAAAAAAAATAACGAATTCACATCCGAAGGCAACAGGCGTCGTTGTTCCCGGTATTGGGCATACATTTACTTTTGAAAAGAAAGAACTTTTTACAGAAATGGTCATAAGCTTTATAGAGGCACGTGCATTACCAGTCGAATTAAAGGAAATCCAGTAGCTGC
>BSBG01000080.1 GCA_030159235.1 Bacillus safensis
CTTGTGACGCAGGCTGAGCGGAAAAAAGGCTATGGAAAGCTGCAGCTCATCAAGGCTTTGGAAAAGCTTAGTGAACTAGGTGAAACAAGTGTCAAAATACAGGCGCAAGCCTACCTGAAGTCATTTTACGAATCATTTGGTTTCAAGGCTGTCTCAGATGTTTATGATGAAGATGGGATTCCGCATCTTGATATGGTGAAAACAGAAAGATAGACGTTTTTACGTCTATCTTTTTTATGTAACATCGTGTATCATAACGTCAACGAAAGGGGTTTTGCCAAATGGGAAAAAGCAAAGCAAAGAAAAAACGAGAGCATATCCAAAGGCAGCAGAGCCGTAATCCAGAACTGTCGAGAGGAAACATGCCGCATTTTAGCACACACGAAAGGAAGACAAAAACAAAACAGGAAGCCTTGCAGCATATGATGAAGAAACATAAAGGACGAAATGCTTATGATCACTATCAAGAGGATCATAAGCATTTTTATTTTGCTTTTTTGTGACAACTAGATCAAATAAATGGAAAAATTTAAAAAAATAGGACAAACGGTCGTTTCTTTTTGTCTAAATATGTAGTTAAATGACAAAAAGAAACGAAAGGGAGAGTGAGTATCGTGAACGTCAAGTCATTTGGAGCAGGGCTTTGTATGGCAAGTGTGCTTGTGACATCCGTCATGTTTGGCGCGTCAGATATTTCTGCAAAGG
>BSBG01000081.1 GCA_030159235.1 Bacillus safensis
ACGAAAAAGTTTTGATCAAGGAAATAATTGTGATCATTCAGAATAACAAAAGGAGATAGAAGACCATGAACATCACTATTTTTGGTGCAACTGGTGCAATCGGTCAACTTTTAACACAGTTCGCATTAGAAAACGGAGATTTCGTTACGGTATATGTTAGAAACCCTGAGAAAATCAAGCAAAAGCATTCGAATTTACGCATTGTAACGGGGGAACTAACGAACACTTCAGCTATTGAAACGGCAGTTTCAGAAGCTGATGTCGTGATAAGCACCTTAGGCCCCGGGATTGATTTGTCGCGAAAACGAAAAGGCACACCGATTGCCGACGGACATAACCGGATTGTCAAAGCGATGAAGAAGTTCACCAAAAAAAGATTGATTACACTCGCGACGCCAGCCTTGCAATCTGAAGACGATAAGAAAAGCTTATCGACGATACTGCCGAGAATACTACCTAAACTTTTCATGCCAAATGGTTATGCCGAAATGAAGAAGATAGGAGAACTGATTAAACAATCAAACCTGGATTGGACAGTCGTTCGAATCATTAATCCTAATATCAAATACAAAGGGCAATCTTACGGTTATTCATTCGGCGATCAGCCAGCTAAAATGTCCGTATCAAGGGAAAATGTCGCTAAACTCATGTATGAAGCCGCTAGGCAAAGCCAATTAATCGGAAAAATGCCCATT
>BSBG01000082.1 GCA_030159235.1 Bacillus safensis
ATTTATATTTTGATCAACTTCAGCTTAGGTCTGCTCTACGGTTTTATCACAGGGTTTGGATTCCTTGAGGTTCTCATTATGGCAGGGGTGATCACCATTTCATCCAGTGCCATTGTGGCCAAAGTCCTTGTCGATTTGAAACGAACGGCGAATCCTGAAACAGAGTTAATTCTAGGGATTATTATGTTTGAGGACATTTTCCTCGCCGTTTATTTATCCGTCGTATCAGGTCTTGTCCTTGGAGATGCCACTACTGTTGGCGGTGCCTTATTATCGATTTTAATCGCTTTTGGTTATATGATGCTTTTCTTTATCATTGCGCGGAAGCTGCCAAAACTATTAAATAAGTTGTTTGATATCCGTTCGAACGAAGTGTTCATCATTGTGATTTTTGCCGCTTTGTTCTTTGTCGCTGGCTTTTCAGAAACGATTCATGTAGCAGAGGCTATTGGAGCTCTCTTACTTGGTCTTGTTTTCTCAGAAACAGAGCACTCAGACCGCATCGAGCATCTCGTGGTTCCGTTTAGAGATTTCTTTGGAGCGATGTTCTTTTTCAGCTTTGGTCTCAGTATCGATCCGTTTACATTGGGTGATGCCTTCTGGCTTGCGATCGGCGCTGTGATTCTTACCTTAATTGGGAACTTCACTGCCGGAATGTTCGCTGGACGGAGAGCTGGATTTTCTCATAAAGCC
>BSBG01000083.1 GCA_030159235.1 Bacillus safensis
GGAGCATACCCTATTTTTTATTGGGAAGAAAAAGATTACTTGATTAGACAGTATAAAGCGATTCCTCCTGTTAACGAAGAAAATGCACCAGGACCGATTGCATATAATACTCAAGAGCTTATTCGTATTGTCAAACATGCGATTGAGAATGAGTATGTCGTGGAAGATGAATATAAAGAAAAATACTTGAAAATTAACAGCTTTAACGATAATCAAAATACGAAAAGAATTACAGATTTCTTAAAAGAGCATCAAATTATCTAATGTCTTATGCCCCCTGAATCTATGATTGAAAGGATTCAGGGGTTTTTTGTCTTCTAGTTTGACGTGCATGACTTTTGTTATAAGATGAAATGTGTATCGTTATCTGTTACAATTATGAGCGGTGCTTTTTAAAAAAGTAATCCCAAAAACTTATATCTAAGGAAGATTAGAATGAACGCAATGTTGACGATACTAAAGGAGCAAATCAGCTCATTTCCGCTGATTATGCGACTTGCTGTTTATGAAACAAAATCAAAATATCAGATGAATTATTTAGGTGTTTTATGGCAGTTTTTAAATCCATTGATTCAAATGCTGGCTTACTGGTTTGTTTTTGGTATGGGCATTCGCGGAGGACAGCCAATTGTCATTGGCGGTGTGGAGATTCCATTTATCATCTGGATGCTTGCCGGATTAATCCCG
>BSBG01000084.1 GCA_030159235.1 Bacillus safensis
ACTAAATGATCCATTCATCACTCTCCCCCTCTAGAAAGAAAATCACGTACCAATCGCTTCAAGTGTTTTCTTTCGCCCGAAATGACCATCGTATCATTTGCTTGAATAATCGAATCGGCACCAGGGTTGAGTAATTTTTCATTTGTATGTTTAATGATCGCAATCACGGTGACTTCATAATTTTGTCTCACATCTAAATCACCGAGTGTATGTCCAACCGCTTTTGCACCTTTTTCCACTTTAAACCATTCAATGATCAAGTCGTTGAAGGCCATTTCAATGGTTTCTAGTGCCTGCGGTTTATACACCATACCGCCGATAATAGCAGCGATTTGCCGGGATTCAGCATCATCGAGTGAAATGGTAGACAGCACTTCATCTGGATCATCATCGTCAAAACGATAAATTTCCCGTCTGCCATCATCATGAATCACAATCGTCATCTTTTCTCTATTTCTCGTTTCAATTTCAAATTCCTTTCCGATCCCAGGAAGATCATTTTCTTTAATGTTCATTTTATCCCTCCGAATTTGATAGGCTGTGTTTTTCAAATAGTAAATGCGGATGAAATAAAATGAATCAGTAGAGGTAATTAGATTGATACATAACGGGGATCGCACACTTCATTTCCAAAAAACATAGATCAATGGACAATGCAGCTGATGGAAGTCGGATCGTAGCCATG
>BSBG01000085.1 GCA_030159235.1 Bacillus safensis
AATCCCCGTCCCGACTAAAGAAAGAGCTGCAGTTGTGCCGAAATAGCCTGCAAATGACGTGATCGTCCCAGCTCTCGGAACTGAGAACGCCATGTTGAGTAAAGTGCCTGCAGCGCCTGTTAAATCAATTACTCCGCCTAAAATACTGACACCTGTCGCTGAGTTACCAAATCCGATCAAGCTGGATGTTCCAACAAGACCACCCGCAATTGTTGTCAGGACAGCAGGTGTACCTGATGCAAACGGAATGATCGCACTCGATCCTGTCACTCCTGTTGGGCCTGTAGCGCCGGTTGCTCCTGTACCTGTGACTCCGGTGGCGCCTGTTGCACCGGTTACACCCGTTGCTCCAGTTAAACCTGTAATACCCGTTACACCGGTCACTCCTGTTGCTCCCGTAGCTCCCGTAGCTCCGGTAACCCCTGTTTCTCCCGTGGCTCCGGTTATTCCAGTTGCACCGGTTGCTCCGGTAACCCCTGTTTCTCCCGTAGCTCCGGTTATTCCAGTTGCACCGGTCGCTCCAGTCACTCCTGTAACTCCCGTCGCTCCTGTACCGGTTGCACCTGTAACGCCAGTCGCGCCTGCGGCAGCTAATAACGTATAATCTGGTGACGTATCTGGTGTGCCTGTTGGCGGTGCTGTGTTCACGATATAGGTTCCACTTTCATACGTGACCACTTGACC
>BSBG01000086.1 GCA_030159235.1 Bacillus safensis
CGATTATGGCTTACCCGTAAGCAGCTCACCTTCTATTTCTAGACGCTGCAAAACCTCTTGAAGTTCTTCTGTTTTAAAACGAATGTAAAAATCCACAAATTTCGTTTGGTTGATTTCAATGTTTTTCTTTGTTTGAAAATGGCCGATTGGGAAGCTGACTTGATGGTTCTCATCGATTGTTTGAGAGATGATTTCAGCTCCATTCACTCGATCATATCCTGCGAAATCAATTTGCACATGATCCGCATGACTCATTTCATCTTTTAACTCAAGTTGAAGGTGAAGAACATGATGCTCAGAGCTTAGATCACGCAAGACCCATTTCATGCTGTCAACGATCCCTCTCAGTTCATCTTTATGCTCACGATTTTCGAGCATATGATGAATCGCCGTATTCCAAACAGTCTCTTCGTCAGAAGGAACAAGATAAAAATAGGCTTGTTCTCCCAATAATTTTTCGACATCTTCTTTATGTTTAGTATCCCCAAAAAAGACAGCGTCCACTTGCTGTTTTCTTATTTGTTTAAATAATTCTCCATATTGAGAATTGACTTGATGCAGATCTTCTTCATAATGTGCGTGATGCACAAATGCAGCGTAATAAGTTGTTTCAGGCTGCTCAATTTTAAACAGGTGGCGGTCTTGATCACGGTCCTCTGTGATCATCAGTTTCAAACGGTCAT
>BSBG01000087.1 GCA_030159235.1 Bacillus safensis
CGATTAGCACAGCTGCAATAAAGATAGCAGCGTAGAGGTAACCGAGGCGTAGAATCAGTCTATTCTCCGATATAAAACATCTTATTTTTTTCAACATATTCAATCCCTTTATAGATGGTCTTGCGGCATAACACCCAGCAAATCACTGAAACGATCACAAAATATAAAGCAAACAGAACGCTTATGAGACTTGTAGAATGCTGCAAAATAGGTAGAAAAGAGGTCAAGATCATATAGTACATGAAAGGCAGCACGAGAAAATTCCTTGCAAAGGCCTGTCCTTTATCGATAACTTCTATTTCTTCATTGGTTGTCCCTATTTCATGCTCGTGAATAAAATTGAATTTTGTTGTGAATGGAAACAAATACAGCTGAATCAATGGAAAAATGTAAAAGCCAATCCACAATGCCACCAATTGAATGAGCAACTGAACATCAAAAAGGTGATATACACCCATGATTGATAGATTAAAGAAAAGTAGAAAGAGTGATGGTATAGAAAATAAACAATAAAATAACTGGATTTTTGATAAGAAAAACTGCATAAGAGATGTTTGAGAAAGCTCATAGAGCCAAATATTCTTTTTTTCAGCACTCAAAGAAAATATAGAAGGGGTCAGCATTCTCATTTCATATGTTTGATTTGCTAAAATCATCACATTTAATGTGGATAATATC
>BSBG01000088.1 GCA_030159235.1 Bacillus safensis
GGAAGTTAAGCTCTTCAGCGCCGATGGTAGTTGGGGGTTTCCCCCTGTGAGAGTAGGACGCCGCCAAGCTTCTAGAACGATCAGTTCCATATGGAACTGATCTTTTTTGTGCTGATGAGGGTACATGCATCTAATTCTACTTTTTTGATGAAAGATCGTCGTTGTATCTCATTTTCAAGAGCAGCATGTAAAGCGCTTGAAAATAAAGAGAAAGAACATATATCATATAAAACTATCTATGACAGATCAATAGAGAGACAGAGTATAAGCTTATATAAGGGGCCTGCAGACATCTTCATTTAAAATGAAGATGTGTGAGCCTATTTTATTTCTAAAAATGCTTTACGCCTAAAGGAATACCTATATCATAAAGTATAAAAATGATAGATTGCTGATATTTCTGAAGGAATTGAACGTTTTTAAAGAGAATATAGGAAGAAGATCATTGAACAGCAGCTGTTTAAAAAGGTGAAATAACGATCATTTGTTAAAAGAAATACGTAATGAAAATTGAAATAAAATTTTTTTAATATAGCCTTTACAAATGATGAAAACCTGTATATAATAATCTTTGTCGGATCGAGAGATTCCTACATAGTGGAGGATTAGCTCAGCTGGGAGAGCATCTGCCTTACAAGCAGAGGGTCGGCGGTTCGAGCCCGTCATCCTCCACCA
>BSBG01000089.1 GCA_030159235.1 Bacillus safensis
TAAAATAATCGTGAAATTGGCATCCTGAGATCTAATGCACTTGCCTTAAATTTACGTATTAAATCTTTTACTATTGAATTAAATTCACCTTTGTTAAAATAGTTAGTAGCCATATGAAGTATGGCTTTTGCTTGTGCTTCACTCATTGCATCTACGTTATTAATTATTTCAAAAAATTCATTATTACAAATAAACATTTCTGAAAGACAATTTGCACCCATATCAATTAGGTCTTTATCTTCGGATTCGTAGCATTTTTTTATAGTTTTCAGTACTTGTTCACGATATTTAGGATAAAGCAAAAAGAGCATATTTTTCGTATCATAGAAACCTGCTAACCTGTAATCTTTATCATATTGATTTAATATTATCTCTGATGCCCACTTTCTTTCAATATTATAGGCAGGCCATAATGCGAATAAACTAGCTAACTTCACTGCTGGATTTTCATCAAATACCAATCTTTCAATTGTATCTTTAAGCTGTTTAAACAAAGTTCTTTCATTCCATAATAACTCAGCTATTGCTTGAGCTGCGTTACCCCTTACACAGTTAATCGCATTACTTTGTAGCATGGCATAGCTACGCATTTCTTTATCCTCATTATTAGTTACATTCACAATTCCTAATTCTGGGTTATTATGGTTAATCGCAATATCCTTTAG
>BSBG01000090.1 GCA_030159235.1 Bacillus safensis
CATTCTTCTCTGTTTTGATTTATTAGCCATATCGATCCTACAAATATAGACATCCCAAACATCTTTAAAATAAAACTTGTCAAAAACGTATATCCTTCGATTTCAATACCTAGCATAATTGTGGCTATTATGATTCCTATAAAACCAGCTAAGAAATATAAAATCAAAAATACACCTCCTCTAAAAACATCCTACTAAAACATTGAAAAGAACCCCTAACCAGGAGTTCCTTTCTCTATTCAATATTTTCTTAATGGGATATTTCCAATAAAGTTTTTTAGTGAAATTTTATAATGTTGTTCAATGTCACGTCCAAGGTTTTCATGTAATACCTTCATTTGTTCAATTATATAATTAAGATCGAATACATTATATAACTGTTGAGTTTCCCAAATAGTGGTGAGTCGAGCCTTATTATCAAATGGTATTACTGAAATAATGGGGTCGTCTTCCTCATACTCCATTGTGTAATATCTATACTCTGTAACTTTGTTTTTTTTCTTTATCTTTTTAATCCAGTCGTGCAAAGATGCATAAAATTCTAATAAGGCGATATTTTCTTCAAAATATACTTCGCCATTTATAACTATTTTAAACTCTCCCTCTACTCTTAGAGCTGTTGATGGACCTTTCTTCATGTTCTTTGGAATATCTTTCTCAT
>BSBG01000091.1 GCA_030159235.1 Bacillus safensis
GGAATGTACATTCGCTAGAACTCTTCCTAATGATTCATAATAAGCTTGCGGTACTTTCGTTTGATCAAAACTCCACACATAAGATTGCTTCTCCATATCAATACTAGCCGCCGGTACCCCCACTAATTGTTTATAAGCAATCAGACTTTCTGTAAAGATAGACCACTGAGGGACCTGAAAGTGAACCTGCTTACTCATATGATCTAATGTCTTTTTTTCTTGTAAGGTATGTTTCATTGATTCAGGTCTACGAGGCATTCTTAATATCCATTGATCACCATGTAAATCTTCGACATGTGCGACACGGAAATCCACACCTGATTCATTTATTTTGATGGTATTCTCTAAAATTTCTAATCCGTGATGTTTGGCTAATTGCTTTAATTCTAGTCTATTCATATTCTTTTCCTCCAATTGCTCATTTAGTCATGATCAATAGGCGTTAAGAAAATCATCAAAAAAACCACAAATAGGCTGCTATCTGTGGCTAGAGTAAACACGGCTAGACTCATCTCTCTCTTTATATTAATAAAAATTACAAAAAAAGACAGAAACGATATCTGTCTGTCTTCAAGTAAAGTTACATACTTGACCGCTGAAAATGATTAAAAATGTGCAGACTCCTCCGTTTACTCTGTTTGATGAAAACAGAGCCTTTG
>BSBG01000092.1 GCA_030159235.1 Bacillus safensis
AATTAAAAGTTTGATTATGGAGGAAAAGCTATTATGAGTAAAAGTAGCTCGTTAAAACTTATTAGTTCTACTTCTAGCCGACCTCGAAATTCAGAGAATAATAATTTAATAGACTATTCAGAGGTGATAGGAGACCATAAAAGAATTATCGAGCATTATTTAATTTCAAAGAAGCTCAGAAATCACTCTACAACAACGATTAAAGGTACATCAAATGTGCTTAAAAGGTTCTTTGATATAGTCAGAAAACCTTGCTGGGAAATAACAATTAATGATGTAAATGATTATCATAGTGGTTTAATTGATGCTGGTCTTTCTCACTCTACAAGAAGAGGATATATTAATATCATTACTAACTTCTATAACTTTTTTATTGATCATCCAGAGATTCCTCAAAATTCTCTTGAGCTACAAGCTGGAAAACAGCTTGAAAGAGCTGATATTAAGTATAATGTTAAATTAATACAACCTGTAGACAAGTGGTTTGTTCAAAAACATGTAACCGATGATATAGCAGTGGAAACTTCAATTCCCTCAAAAGATAATATGCGAAGTTTTTTTAAAACATTACGAAATAGTGCATTCACTTCTGTCAAACCCCTTGTTATTAATAGAGATTATGCAATCTTTCGGTTGATGTATCACACTGGACTTC
>BSBG01000093.1 GCA_030159235.1 Bacillus safensis
CCCATTTGCACAAAGGTAAACCTTTCTCTATGTTTTCCACTCAATGGTTCCCCCGCCCGTCCGCCGATTGCCCCTTATCGCTGACAGCTCTTCGACTAGACGGAGCAGAGCTTGATCCTTTAATTTTGCTTCAATCATGAAATCTACATCACGACCATATGGTTTTAATGCTTGAAAAAGCGGTAAGACAAAGTTCATATCTACTCCATCTGCATGACTGCGTATGGCTTTTTCTGATTTAGGTGAAGACAAATGGATTTTGGGCGGAATGCCAGTGTTTGTCCATGTGTCGAACATTCTTGGCAAGATGTCATCGAGTGCGGCATCATCATCTTTATTTGCCACATGATGATGGTAATCAAAAACAAACGGAATGTCATGCTTTTCACATACACCAAGCGTTTCCAGCGACGTATATGTTTTGTCATCGTTCTCAAGTGTCATTCTCGCCTTGATATGAGCCGGAAGCTGTTTGATATTTTCATCAAAGCGTTGAAGAGCCGATTCTTTATCGCCGTACGCCCCCCCTACATGAATGTTCATGTAGCCTTCCTTATCGAGCTTCATCGCCTCAAGCATTTGATAATGGTACGTCATATCGATGACGGCATTTTCTGTAATCGAAGGTTTTGGGCTGGTAAACAAGGTGAATT
>BSBG01000094.1 GCA_030159235.1 Bacillus safensis
GCATAAACTCCACGGCTTGATCATAATTTTCTCTCTCTTTTTCTGGTATAAGATCAACTAAGATCGCCGGATACCATGGCTTCGCTTCTTCTTTGATTACAAAATATTGCTCCGCTTCTTCAACTACTCCTTTCATTATGAGCAGTTGTAGTTTACGATAGATTTCCTCGCGCTTTGGCATTCGATTGAGATATGTTTTTTCTATTTTCATTGTTTTAGGGAAGAAGACGAGTCTTCTATCAAAAGCATGATATTCTCTTGATTTAACAATAGGTAATTCTTGATTCGTCAGGCTTTCGATATACTTTTGCGTATTTCCTTCATTTGACCATATCATGCCTTGCATGTAGGAGATCGCTCCTGGTCCCAAACCAATATATTGATCTTCATATCCCCCGTAAATCACTTCGCCATATTGAAAACGTTTATTCTGATGCTCTGGAGCCATAAACGTATACACATAATTTTGATGCCAGCCATTCTTTTTTAAATGACGATATAATGTATCACTAAACTCAAATTTTTCTTTAGGATTTGGCGGCATTGGCACCTTGCCTTTGTTAATTTTTGATAACCATCCCTTCGAACAAGCAATATATTCTAGTGGATACGTATCAATACTTGTGCTTCCTAATGACATCACTCCATTTATG
>BSBG01000095.1 GCA_030159235.1 Bacillus safensis
GGACAAAGCCAATGAATGGAGAACAGCGTATCCATTCATTGGGGAAGTCCGCCGGTTAGGGGCAATGGCGGCAATTGAAATTGTGGAAGATCAAACAACGCGTACACCAGATAAGAAAAGAGCCGCAGCGATTGCAGCATATGCAAATGAGCACGGGCTGCTTCTTTTAACGGCAGGGATTAATGGGAATGTCATTCGCTTCTTAACACCACTTGTCATCACAGATGAGCTGCTTCACGAAGGACTAGGGATCATAGAGGACGCCTTCAAAGCACGCTAAACAACAAAGGGGGATGGTTGTATGCAAAAACAACAAATGGCAAAAACCATGTCGCAGTCAGACGTACTGTTTTTGTCCATTGGTGCAATGCTTGGCTGGGGCTGGGTTGTACTTTCGGGAGATTGGATTTTAACAGCTGGATTTTTAGGCAGTGTGATTGCTTTCGTTATAGGCGGTATTCTCGTCATCTTTATCGGACTTACGTATGCTGAGCTTTCGTCTGCGATTCCAGAGACAGGCGGAGGGCTCGTTTTTGTCCAGCGGGCATTTGGGATGAAAGCAGCGTTCGTCTCAGCATGGGGCGTATTATTTGGTTATGTGTCTGTGATTACGTTTGAAGCTGTCGCTTTGCCGACCGTCATTG
>BSBG01000096.1 GCA_030159235.1 Bacillus safensis
AAGTTACCAATGATAGCATTGAAACCGAACGCAAGTAATTGACCTGTTACGATCATCAATTCATTTTGTGTAACGATTCTTCCGCGCTGATTCGCAGGTGACATTTCTGCTAAGAAAGTTGGCACTGCAACAGATGCTCCCCCAACTGCTAGGCCAAGGAGGAATCGGAAAATAATCATAATTTCTGCATTCGGTGAAACCGTACAACCGATCGTGGAAAAAAAGAACATCGCTGCGAGAGAAAAAATCGTTCTACGCCTGCCATAACGGTCTGATAACCGACCGCATATCACTGCCCCAAATGCTGCCCCAAAAAGTAATGCACTTGTCACTAAACCTTGTGTAAGCGCTGTTAAATTGAGCTGCCCTGGTTGTGACATATTAGGTAATGCCCCATTTAAGACGCCAGTATCATATCCGAAAAGAAGTCCGCCAAAAGTCGAAATTAAAATAATCGCCCTAAGATTTTGGTGTTGGTTGACTTGTTTATTCATGCTCGTTTTCTCCTGTTCTATTTTAAGTATGGATCACTAATTTCTCATCAATATACTTACGAGCCAACAGCGCATATTCAAGTGGATGTGCAATTGAAGGATCTTGCTCAGCTTCAACCACAATCCATCCGTTATAACCATTTTCTAAT
>BSBG01000097.1 GCA_030159235.1 Bacillus safensis
GGGTTAACAAAACTTATCCATGCGTATGAAAAAGCAGGCGGGAGAACTTGGCCAGGAATGGATGAACATATAATAGAACTTCTGACGACAAGTGCGATCACTGTGGCCGAGTACGCACAGAGATCAGGATTGAAAGATATGCATGAAACTGCAGCATACATGTTGGCAAACGAAAGCTAATCAATCAGAACGAATCCAAAAAAAGCCCTAAAAAGGGCTTTTTTTAATCTAATTCATGAAAAAACTGTTTGAGTTGATCAATGAAAACGGATTTGGATTTTCCTTTTTTATAAATGAACTCGATATTGATGTTGAAATCAATGGATGGGTCTATTGAAATTTGTTTTAATGTTCCTTGTTCTAGGTCATTTCTAACACAATGATGAGGTAGAAATGATAGTCCCATTCCTTGCAGCACTAAATTTTTTGCAGTTTCCATATGATCAACCTCAATGGAAATGTTCGGTGTGATGTTGTTTTTTTGAAATAATCGGTGGAGCATCAACCAATCAAATGATCCATAGTCAAAGAAAATAAAAGGCTGTTCTTCTAGCTCTTTCATATTGATGTTGTCAAGGCTGGCAAGCGGGTGATGAGTTGGGACGAACAGCCCGATTGGATCGCTGAAAATTGGGATCGAT
>BSBG01000098.1 GCA_030159235.1 Bacillus safensis
CACAGAGCGACATGGCTACGAACCGACTTATGAAAAATGGCCACTTTTTTCTTTAAAATATTCACCAAAAATACAAATTTCAACGGAATCCAATGGGAACTGCTCTCCCTCGTTCAGCCAGCAGAGGACCACATTCGTGCCGAATTTCGAGTCATTCGGTCAAAAGACGACCGTAACCCTAACCCTAACCCTAACCCTAGCCCTAACCCTAACCCTAACCCTAACCCTAACCCTAGCCCCAGCCTTAAGGCAGTCTCATGAAACATTGTCCCTTTTCACTAAAATATTCACCAAAAATACAAATTTCACCGGAATCCAATGGGAACTGCTGTGTCTCGTTCAGCCAGTATAGGACCACATTTGGGAGCGATTTCGAGTCAATCGGTCCAAAGACCTGGAAGCTATTGAAAAAATCGGCGAGTTTTCATGAAAAATGGCCACTTTTTTCTTTAAAATATTCACCAAAAATACAAATTTCAACGGAATCCAATGGGAACTGCTCTCCCTCGTTCAGCCAGTAGAGGACCACATTCGTGCCGAATTTCGAGTCATTCGGTCAAAAGACGACCGTAACCCTAACCCTAAGTCGGAGGCCAAGCGGTCTTAGGAAGACAATTCACGTAAGCAACTCCTTGGCT
>BSBG01000099.1 GCA_030159235.1 Bacillus safensis
ATTGGTATATGCAGCAAGATAAATCCTATTGAACTGATACAAATCGATACCGCCACAGATTCCACAGAATTTGTTAGTAATAATAACGGAAGAAAGAACCGCCAAATCAATTCTTCTGATAGAGCAGTTAATGGAAGAAAAAAGATTGAATCAACATTAACAGCATATCTGCCTCTAAATGCAACAACTTTGTTTTTTAATTTCCATAGAACTGACGGTAATAGGACACCTAATAAAAAGAAGAATAAAATACCATACACATTTTTATTATTAGACATTTCAACTAAGAGCTCTTGAGAAAATGCTCCACAGCATATAGATGCTCCGATTATCGTGAATCCATCATAGCTCCTCTGAGGAGTGGTATATGTTATTAACTTTCGATCGGATATTGGTTTATCTCTCTTGATTTTGATAACCATTTTAGAGCTTAAGGGACCCAAAAAGTGAAGGAGGATCCCTAAAGCTGCTACCATTGAAATCATCTATTTAAGTACCCGCAATCAATGTATAAATTGGAGCGTCATCTACTCCATTAAATCCACCGATCAGTTCCATTAACTCATCATCGATAAACCCTCCGAATGGTCGGCTATTAATCTTCTGTGCAGTAGATAGCAAAATCATATTTTGCATGA
>BSBG01000100.1 GCA_030159235.1 Bacillus safensis
AAGCAGCTAGTGCATGTCCTTTGTTGACAGTAAAGAGCTTACGCTCAATATAAGGCGTTAAATCTTGTACAAAGGTCGCTCCATCGATCTGAGGAACGTCTCCAATAAAGCCTGTCTCATCAATGACCCACTCGAAAAATGGCTCGACTGATACTTTCAAAATGTCCTCATGGTGCTGAATGGGGACAATGCGGTCAACCGCAGCGTTTGGAAAACCAACTGTGTGTGACAGCGCTTCTTGTTCATCAGCTGTTAGATGAGAGAAAACAGCTTCCTTTAAATGAGAGCTGCCGCCAATCATATTTTCACACGCCACAATGTTGATGATATGATCAGACTTTTTCTGTTTTAAACCTTCAGCAATCGATGAAGCAATGATGTTCAAAACAGCTGGTCCAACAGCTGTTGTAATGAGGTCAGCTGTTGCAACTGCCTCAGTTAATGCAGCTGGATCTTTTGCGGAATTGATAGCGGACACTGGACCGACTACTTCTTGCTGCTGCCCTGGTGCTGCGAGCTCAACCGTGTATTCTCCTTTTTCATTCAGCTCGTTGATCACCGCTTCATTTACATCGGTAAAAACGAGCTCAAAGCCTGATGCTTTTAACAAAGATCCGATAAATCCTCTGCCAATAT
>BSBG01000101.1 GCA_030159235.1 Bacillus safensis
ACTTAGGTTCTTTCACATGTGGTTTGCCATCAACTGTCTTTGAAAGTGAACGATTAATTTTAAATCCACCAGCATCCCAATCTACATCTAAATGCCATTCGAGTGCAAGACCTTCACCGCGTCTCAATCCTCCTATCATCGCTGCTAAGAAATAAAGTCTCCATTTGATATCAACTTCTTCATATAGAACCTTGATACATTGAGCAGCTTCATCAGCTTCAAAATAGTTCATTTCCTTCTTCTCGTTGATCGGCAAGGGCAATCCCTTCATTGGATCAATCTTGATAATCTTCCATTCTTCAGCTGCGGTTTTAAAAACCACCTGTAGTAATTTAAAAATATCTAATATTGATCTTTCTCCTAATCCTCCTGGCTTACCATCTTTTCTTGCACCATCCTTTGATAAATCATCTAAAAAGTCTACGATATGTAAACTCTTTATTCGTTCTATTCTCATATGTCCAAAAACGGGGAGAATGTGATTTTTTAAGAGACTCCAATAAACATCCGATGTTGTCAAAGAATAAGGTTTTCCACTCTTTTGGTAGAGCTTTTTTTCTTTCCACTTATAGATGAAGGATTCGAAGGTTAGTTTTTCTGGTTCGATATATTCTCCAGAATTCACTTCCATCTTG
>BSBG01000102.1 GCA_030159235.1 Bacillus safensis
AGCAACTCCTTGGCTCACAGAACGACATGGCTACGATCCGACTTCCTAACCCTAACCCTAACCCTAACTCCAGCCTTAAGCCAGTCTCATGAAACATTGTCCCTTTTCACTAAAATATTCGCCAAAAATACAAATTCCACCGGAATCCGATGGGGACTGCTGTGTCTCGTTCAGCCGGTATAGGAGCACATTTGGGAGCGATTTCGAGTCAATCGGTCCAAAGACCTGGAAGCTATTGAAGAAATGGCCCGAGGTTTTCATGAAAAATGGCCACTTTTTTCTTTAAAATATTCACCAAAAATACAAATTCCACCGGAATCCAATAAAAACTGCTTTTTTTTCTTTCCGCCAGCACCGCCGACATTTGTGGTCAATTTGGAGTCAATCGGCCAAGCGGAACCACCCTAACCCTAACCCTAGCCCCATAACCCTAACCCTAACCCTAACCCTAACCCTAACCCTAACCCCAGCCTTAAGCCAGTCTCCTGAAACACTGTCCCTTTTCACTAAAATATTCACCAAAAATACAAATTCCACCGGAATCCGATGGGGACTGCTGTGTCTCGTTCAGAAGTCGGAGGCCAAGCGGTCTTAGGAAGACAATTCACGTAAGCAACTCCTTGGCTCACAGAAC
>BSBG01000103.1 GCA_030159235.1 Bacillus safensis
GACCGTGCATTATGACCGATTGATTTTAGCAACAGGGTCACTTCCATTCATCCTTCCAATTCCAGGGAGTAATAAAAAAGGCGTGACGGCTTTTCGTACATTGCAAGTCACTGAGGAAATGGTCAATACCTCTACTATGTACAAAAAAGCAGCAGTCATCGGAGGCGGACTCCTTGGGCTTGAAGCAGCACGCGGTCTATTAAACTTAGGCATGGAAGTGAATGTCATCCACCTCAGCTCTCATTTAATGGAACGCCAGCTAGACCCTATTGCAGGCCAGCTTCTTCAAAAAGCATTAGAAGAACAGGGGATGAAATTCCTGTTAGGAAAACAGACAAATGAGATTTTAGGAGATACAAGAGTAGAAGGATTATCATTTTCAGACGGCACTACACTTGAGACAGACCTAGTCGTCATGGCTGCGGGAATTAAACCAAGTAAAATGCTTGCAGAAATAAGCGGGCTTGAAGTGAACCGTGGGATTATCGTCAATGATTTTATGGAAACAAGTGTCCCGGGCATTTATGCCGTCGGAGAATGTGTGGAACACAGGGGACAAACGTACGGATTAGTTGCTCCTTTATACGATCAAGCGACTGTACTTGCCAAGCATGTATGCGGCTTGAACCCTGC
>BSBG01000104.1 GCA_030159235.1 Bacillus safensis
GATGACTTTGAGCCAGAGATCAAAGGGCATTTCAAAGAAGAAATGGAAGAATACAAAAAAGAATTAAACACAACACTCCCGCAAACAACCGTTCTTGGTTGCATTAACGAATGGATTCCAAAAGATAGCATCATCACTTGCGCAGCAGGGAGTTTACCAGGTGACTTGCAACGTATGTGGGTCGCAAAAGAGAGAAATACGTACCACTTAGAGTATGGCTATTCTTGTATGGGATACGAAGTCGCATCTGCATTCGGTGCAAAAATGGCTGCACCTGACCAAGAAGTATATGCGATGACTGGAGACGGGAGCTACTTAATGCTACACAGTGAGCTTGTCACGAGTATTCAAGAAGGTTATAAAATCAACATTATGCTTTTTGACAACTCAGGTTTTGGCTGTATCAACAACCTTCAAATGGATAACGGAATCTCCAGCTTTGCAACAGAATTCCGTATGAGAAATAAAAAGACAGGTCAGCTTGATGCCAGGAGGATGAAAATCAAAATTGATCAATCACACGCAGTCCAGAGCCTATTAAGGTAAGGCACGGGTATCTAGCCTTAGATTATAAAAGCCTTTTTGGAAGCCGAACCCTCACTGGGCTTCGAACAGCGGCAAAGGAATACG
>BSBG01000105.1 GCA_030159235.1 Bacillus safensis
CGTGGTTTGTCTTCCTAAGACCGCTTGGCCTCCCGACTTATCATATGAAAGAATTCACCCAGCCAGCTATTCCTGATCTTTTGTTATGATGTGTACAGTAGAATGTAGTTTATCTCCTCTTGGCCCAGATGTGGTGATTATTATTACCCCTACAAAAACACTGACTTTGGTGCTGGTTGCAGCAAGTGCTCTTTGTTGGGGTAGTTATGCTGAGCCCTGCATCTTAAAGTATCACCATTGGTATCACATTAAGATCACCTCAAATGGAGACACTGATGATTTTTTGTGTACATAAGTGCTTCTCTTTGGGGTTGTCTTGCTTGTGAATTCATCTGACAACATTAGGCTACTACACAGAATACCAAAGTCGGAGGCCAAGCGGTCTTAGGAAGACAATTCACGTAAACAACTCCTTGGCTCACAGAACGACATGGCTACGATCCGACTTGTGGAGGTGGAGGAGGTGGAGCTGGAGGAGGTGGAGGAGCTGGAGGAGCTGGAGCTGGAGGAGGTGGAGGAGGTCGTGCTGGAGGAGGTGGAGGAGCTGGAGGAAAGTCGGAGGCCAAGCGGTCTTAGGAAGACAATTCACGTAAGCAACTCCTTGGCTCACAGGACGACATGGCTTG
>BSBG01000106.1 GCA_030159235.1 Bacillus safensis
CCCAGAAGTTGAATGACTTCTGCCCTCCACTCAACCTGTTCTTCCTTTATTTGAGGAACATCCATACTCTTCATGATGGCACCGTCTCGAATCAATACCACCCTGCTGGCTGTATCGAGAACGAACTCCAGACTATGAGTCGACACAAAGACCGACCCACCTTGACTGCTTTTTTGTCTCAGCCAATTAGACAGCCACTGTTTAGACGGAATATCTAACCCGACAGTCGGTTCATCTAATATAAAAAGGGAGGCATCTTGAACAATGGCTCCTGCTAAGACGACACGCTGCTTTTGGCCTCTTGACAGCCTTCCGCACAGTTCATTCATCTTTTTTTCCATATTTACTTCTTTCAACGCTCCATATACCTTTTCCTTGATCTGTTTTAAGCCTTTATGATATCCACGTGCACGGAATTGAACATGTTCAGCAGCCGTTAGGTCTGGATACAAATAGGGGTGATCAGGAATAAGCGCGACTTGTTTTTGAACATGGGCATGACCAGGCGGGAAACCCTCTATGAGAATTTCCCCTCCATCTGGTTTATATAGACCCGTTAAACATCGAATCGTTGTCGTCTTCCCGGCACCATTAGGCCCAAGCAGTGCCACAACCTCACCTG
>BSBG01000107.1 GCA_030159235.1 Bacillus safensis
GACACACCCTTCTTTTGAACACCCTGATTCTATTTACTGGGCACATGATGATTATCTGAAATCAGAGGAAGAGGTGGTGGATGACCTAGTCCGTGTGGCTTCCTTTTTCAAAGCTGATGCCATCACCACCAATAATGAATTATTCATTGCACCAATGGCAAAAGCCGCTGAGCGGCTGGGGCTGCGCGGCGCTGGGGTAAAAGCAGCTGAAATGGCACGTGATAAAAGCCAAATGAGAGCTCCATTCAACGCTGCTGGTGTCAAAGCGGTGAAAACTCAGCCTGTCACGACTTTAGCTGATTTCCAGCAAGCTATTGAACAGATCGGGACACCGCTTATTTTAAAGCCTACATATTTAGCAAGCTCCATTGGCGTGACCCTTTTTCACGACAGAGCCGGCAGTGATAATCTCTTTTTAAACGTACAATCCTACTTGCAAACGATTCCCGTCCCAAACGCTGTGACATATGAAGCACCATTTGTCGCTGAAACGTATTTAGAGGGTGCTTACGAGGATTGGTATCAGGAGGGTGGCTATTCTGATTATGTCAGTGTAGAAGGGTTAGTCGTGGAGGGGGAATATATCCCTTTTGTCATACATGACAAGACCCCTCAAATCGG
>BSBG01000108.1 GCA_030159235.1 Bacillus safensis
CACAGAACGACATGGCTACGATCCGACTTATGAATCCACTGCAAATAAATGGTTTTCACATCATGCAAAAATTGTCATCATTAAACATGGAGGAGAAGGATCAATCGCCTATACAAAAGATGGTCTTTCCCATCGCGGGGGCATTTTTAAAACGAAAGTACTGAAAACATTTGGCGCTGGCGATTCATATGCATCTGCTCTCATTTATGCACTAATGAATGGGTTGACAATTCAAGAAGCAATGCGCTTTGGCAGTGCTTCAGCATCAATTGTTATTTCAAAACATAGTTCATCTGATGCGATGCCATCTGTAGAAGAAATCAAAGCGTTTATGGCAACAGCAGAAGAATTCATTCTAAATCAACCATAACAGTAGTAGAGGAGAGAGAAAAAACATGGCAAAAACAACCTTAAAAACAGTGAAAAATTATATTGGTGGCAAATGGACCGAAGCTGCAACAACGCAAACAGAAAAGGTTTTCAATCCTGCAACCGGTGCAGTAATTGCAGAAGTACCTTTATCAACAATAGAAGACGTAGATCGTGCTGTCCAGTCAGCAAACGAAGCATTCAAAACTTGGTCCAAAACAGCTGTACCAAAACGTGCGCGTATCCTTTTC
>BSBG01000109.1 GCA_030159235.1 Bacillus safensis
AACAACAACCACAGCGGCTCAGACAACAACTACCACAGCTGCTCCAACTACAACAACCACAGCGGCTGCAACTACAACAACCACAGTGGCTCCAACAACAACAACCACAGTGGCTCCTACAACAACAACCACAGCTGCTCCAACTACAACAACTACAGCTGACCCCACAACAACAACCACAGCTGCCCCCACAACAACAACCACAGCTGCCCACACAACAACAACCACAGCTGCTCCAACTACAACAACTACAGCTGCCCCAACAACAACAACCACAGCGGCTCCTACAACAACAACCACAGTTGCTCCAACTACAACAACCACACCTGCCCCCACAACAACAACTACAGCTGCTCCTACAACAACAACCACAGCGGCTCAGACAACAACTACCACAGCTGCTCCAAGTACAACAACCACAGTGGCTACAACAACAACAACCACAGTGGCCCCTACAACAACAACCACAGCTGCTCCAACTACAACAACTACAGCTGCACCAACAACAACAACCACAGAAGTCGGATCGTAGCCATGTCGTTCTGTGAGCCAAGGAGTTGCTTACGTGAATTGGCTTCCTAAGACCGCTTGGCCTTCGACTTCTGCCCCAACTACAAC
>BSBG01000110.1 GCA_030159235.1 Bacillus safensis
ACAATTAAACAAAAGAGTTTTTGGTAGCGCTTACCTTTCTTTTTAACAAATTACAGGAGGTTTTTAGCAATGATTCAAGGTAGAAGAGCACCAGAAGGCATATTAGGTTTTCCTATCGCTCCTTTTCAGGCAAATGGTCAGCTTTCTGAGGAAGCACTATTTCAAAACATTCAATTCTTACTAGACGAAGGGCTCGATGCCATTTTTATTGCATGTGGGTCGGGAGAATTTCAGTCTATTAGTCAAAAAGAATACGAGCAAATGATTGATGTGGCACTTGCAGCTGCCGGTGGTCAAGTTCCTGTTTATTCAGGAGTTGGAGGAAATTTAAATACCGCACTGGAGTGGGCGAAAATTTCCGAGGAAAAAGGCGTTGACGGTTACTTATTACTCCCTCCTTATTTAATTCATGGTGAACAAGAAGGACTATATGAATACGCCAAAACCATTATAGAAAGTACAAACCTAAATGCCATCTTATATCAACGAGATAATGCTGTTCTTTCTGTGCAGCAAATCAAACGGCTCACTTCTTTTGAACAGCTTGTTGGTGTAAAAGATGGGGTCGGTGATATGGATTTAAACGTGAATCTTTCCTATACAATAGGCAGCAGGCTC
>BSBG01000111.1 GCA_030159235.1 Bacillus safensis
TACCCCATTATTTTTAGCTCTGCCAGCTCAAACAGAGTGCTAACAGCAGAATACCCACTGCCAATTACAGCAACTGTTTTATTCTAATAACGATTTGTTGCGTAATTTATTAATAAAGGCTACTTTAAAATGGCTGAAAATAATTGATATTCATTAAAGAAAATACTTACTCATACCATTTTTAAAGATAGGCAGGGTCTTAGTCACTAGATCTTCTGGTGAAATAGGTCTTCCATCCTTATTCCATGTGTATGCAGCTCCGTATATCCCCCAACTTAGCATAGTAGATAGGGTTGTTACCAATTGTTTATCCTCTAATTCAATGGTATTTTCAGTTCCTTTTAGCACAAGATCAGCTATGAGCTTCTGTAACTCCTCTTTAATTTTACTTTCTATAATCGTTCCTAAAGAATGATAACCTTTAGGACATAATTCGCTTAGCTCTTTATGGTGATCACACATGGCTAGAAAAATATTTGCAATGACTTTTTCATTGAATCCATCGTGATCATTTAATCTTTTTTTCAATTTGTCTGTAAATGTATTGGTGATTGTAGAATGTAATAAATCAAATTTATCGTCAAAGTGCGCAAAAAATGGAGCGCGGTTAATAGTAG
>BSBG01000112.1 GCA_030159235.1 Bacillus safensis
AAAAATGCAAGTGTAATCGTTCGTTCAGCATTAGATACTTTTAGTAGGTATAAAATAATAACAATCAAGTTGCCTAGCAAAATGTAATAGTAAGCTAATATCCCTTTTTTAAAAATATTTTTATAGGAATCTTTTATTCCGAAAATGATAAAACTTAAAAAAATGACTAATGAAAAAAATAAAACCTCAACCATTGGCTTGAATATTTCTCCAATCACAGCAAGTGAAATACCTATCCACTTACTAACTTCAATTACATCTTGATTCCCATCAAGTTGTAGTTCCAGTAGGTTTTTGTTTATTTCATCCATTTTTATTATAGAAAGGATGAAAGCTATTATACCAGAAAGCATACATACTAATAAAATGTGTTTTTTCATAATAGCACCCTTTAACAATATCAAATTTTTATAAAATAAAATTCAATCATCGAAGCAATAAATAATAAGAAAACGCCGGTTATAAGCTGACTAGCATAGATTTTCCCTTTTGTTTTAAATGAAATTTTGTTTTTAGATATGATATATCCTATAATCTGTCTTGATATATCAAAAGAGACAAAATAAAAAAGGAACAAACCGACAATCTCCATCGGAGCGTGGAAAATAATATA
>BSBG01000113.1 GCA_030159235.1 Bacillus safensis
CCCCAAGTCGGATCGTAGCCATGTCGTTCTGTGAGCCAAGGAGTTGCTTACGTGAATTGTCTTCCTAAGACCGCTTGGCCTCCGACTTCTAACCCTAACCCTAACCCTAACCCTAACCCTAATGCCAGCCTTAAGGCAGTCTCATGAAACATTGTCTCTTTTCACTAAAATATTCACCAAAAATACAAATTTCACCGGAATCCGATGGGGACTGCTGTGTCTCGTTCAGCCAGTATAGGAGCACATTTGGGAGCGATTTCGAGTCAATCGGTCCAAAGACCTGGAAGCTATTGAAAAAATGGGCCACTTTTTTCTTTAAAATATTCACCAAAAATACAAATTTCACCGGAATCCGATGGGGACTGCTGTGTCTCATTCAGCGAGTAGAGGACCACATTCGTGACGAATTTCGAGTCAATCGGTCAAAAGACGACCGTAACCCTAACCCTAGCTCCATAACCCTAACCAAGTCGGATCGTAGCCATGTCGTTCTGTGAGCCAAGGAGTTGCTTACGTGAATTGTCTTCCTAAGACCGCTTGGCCTCCGACTTATGTTGTGCTAACGAAATGCAATCTTGCCATGCCAGTGTAACATTAGCAAACAGCTA
>BSBG01000114.1 GCA_030159235.1 Bacillus safensis
GGAGCACCTCTCTTGTTGCCAGACAGTTTGAAGCATATGCAGAGCTTCATCCTGACACAGCGAAAACGTATGGACTTCAGCACGGGGAGCTCGTGACCATCAAGTCAAAAAGAGGAAGTGTCATCATCAGATGCCGCATATCAGACACCATTCGAAAAGATACCGTATTTGTTCCATTTCACTGGAGCAAACATCAATCAATTAATCAATTAATTGATGATCAACTAGATCCGCAAAGTAAAATGCCAGGCTTTAAATATTGTCCTGTACAGCTGTCAGCCGGCGTGAATGAAAAACTATGTGAGAAATTTTAACATGTATTTTCCATCTATGTTTAGATTATGGTACTTTCTAAAAAATGATCACATGAGGGGTGTTTTATCATGAAAGAAAAACTCGTATTAGTGGGGAACGGTATGGCCGGCATTCGAAGCCTTGAAAACATTTTAAAAACAGACGGCGAACGTTTCGACATGACGGTATTTGGGACTGAACCGCATCCTAACTATAACCGAATTCTTTTATCGAAAGTGCTTCAAGGGGATACGAAGGTCGAAGATATTACGTTAAACGATTGGAACTGGTATCAAAAGCATGATATTCAACTG
>BSBG01000115.1 GCA_030159235.1 Bacillus safensis
CTCCGGTCTTTGATTTCAATTGCAGGAATTCCTACAGCGACCTTATGATCATGTATATCTCTTGTCACAGCCGCTCCAGCGCCAATGACCGTCCAGCTTCCGATCGTTGTACCGGGTGTCACCACGGCACCAGCCCCAATATGGGCACCTTTCCGCACGGAAACACCGCCAGTCAGCACCGCGCCTGGTGACAGGTGCACAAACGATTCGAGTTTGCAGTCATGCTCGACGATAGACCCTGTATTTATAATCGTATGCTCACCGATGGCTGCATCTGCTTGAACCACTGCCCTTGCCATCACGACAGTCCCCCTTCCAATGACAGCTGACGGACTCATCACCGCCTCTGGGTGAATGAGTGTGGCAAATGCTGTATTTTCAAATGAGAGGCGTTCCTTGATGAGCTGTCTGATCTCATTTTGTCCGATCGCAATCAGCCATTTCATATGAGGCATTGCCTCTCTCAGCTGCTCACTCATGGAGATCGGTCCATACAAAATCCCGCTTTGAGTGACCGCCTCTTCAAATTGATCATCTAACACCGCACATAATGAGTAATCAGCATGTGCAAAAATGAGATCTTGGATGACTTTGCTATGTCCTCCGGC
>BSBG01000116.1 GCA_030159235.1 Bacillus safensis
GTAAAAGTATTAATGACAGGTATGCTGATCGCACTTGTGATACAAGGGTTATTCGCATCAACACTCAGTCATGTCATTGAAGCAAGGATCGGCCATGGTGAATTTGCTCTGTTCGGCTTTGTTATCGGAGCTTCGGCTTTAAGTGGAATCATTCAAGCGCTCAGATGGGGGTGGGAACCATTTGTAGCACCGAAAACGGGCAGATGGTTTGATGGGCTTGTGATGAAGGAACGAACGCTTTGCTGGATGTTTCTTTCATTTGGAGGTCTCAGTTTTCTGGCGGTCATGCTGAAGGTAAGCGGCTGGTTTCTTGTGATGCTGCTTTTGATCCAGCTGCTCTCAACAATCTTAACGACATTAACGGACACGCTTGCTTTTCAAAAAGCGTCTGCTCAAACAGATAAAAACCGCTTCCTCGCAAGCTATTCCTTTGTTCAAGATATGGGAGCGGCTTTAGGACCCTTGTGCGGGTATACGATGATTCAGTTTTTTGGATCAAGCAGCGTCTTTTGGCTGATGCTCATCATAAGCTTATTGCTTGTCAGCATGTGGGCAAGAGGCAGGGAGCTGCATGTTACTTCTGATCCAGCTTAATAAATCAAGCG
>BSBG01000117.1 GCA_030159235.1 Bacillus safensis
CTCCACCGCCAGCTAATTTCCCTATCAGGATAAACTGCAGGTATATATATCCCCCTTCTTTTATTTTCATCATCAATAATGTACCAATTGTTATCCTCTAACCATTCTTCATTAAAATTTGTTTCTACAAAATCATTTTCTTCATCAACAAGTGCTGCGAAAAAATCATTAAATTTGTCTATATTATTTGAAGGGATAATCTCACCATTACCCCACATACCATCAACATTAATATCGCGTATATCTCCTAAAAACTCGTTTAGAAAGTATAATTTCACAATTCTCACTCCTTAGGTGAAACCTTAATATATTGGCTTGGAACTTCCCCTTTAATCAAATACTCATTATCCCTTTTAGTCCAATTAATCGCTCTTTTCTTCCAAAAATCAGAACAAGTAACATCTCTTTCAATCAACTTTTGAATTTGTTTTGGAGAAAGTATAACAACACCTTTTAGCTTTCCAGACTGTATATCTTTCCTTAAAGCTGATATGTTTAGTTCAATTGCATTTTCTCCATAATTTCCAATAACATTTTTGTTATTTGTAAAACTAGTATAAGGGCTATTAGATTTAGCTCCTTTTCTATAACCTCCAAGTATATG
>BSBG01000118.1 GCA_030159235.1 Bacillus safensis
GCTAAGTTTGATGCATACATGCCGTGCACCTTCTCATGTTCGTCCGTGGGATGAGAAAGTCATGGCAAAACATGAACGGTATGTACATGCCTATCAATCAAGTGGCGTGACGTTTTCCAATGATCAGTTTGTATTAGATTTTATCAAGTCGAATGTTGATGCGGTAAAAGAGAGGCCTAACCAGTTCCAGCATGATGATTTTCATTTAGGGAATATCATCATACAAGGTAATCAATATGCCGGTGTGATTGATTTCGATCAATCCGACTGGGGCGACCCGGTTCATGACTTTTATAAATTGTCCTTATTTAGTCGAGAAAGCAGCATTCCGTTCTCAGCTGGACAACTGGATCAATACGTGAGTACGCAGTCTACAAACGATTTTTGGCTTCTTTTTTCCATCTATACAGCAATGAGCTGCTTTTCATCTATCATCTGGACGCTTTCCTATGATCCGGGACATGTAAAAGACATGGTGAAACGAGTGGAGAGAATGCTAAAAGATCATAATTGCTTTCATCAACTTAAGCCTGTTTGGTATACCAACTCACATCATACATAACTTGAAAAGAGCAGGATGGTCTATTTCTTCCTTTTGCTG
>BSBG01000119.1 GCA_030159235.1 Bacillus safensis
ATTTTCACTTGTCTCAAGCCGGAACGTAGCCATGTCGTTCTGTGAGCCAAGGAGTTGCTTACGTGAATTGTCTTCCTAAGACCGCTTGGCCTCCGACTTCTGCCCCAACAACAACAACCACAGCTGCCCCAACAACAACAACCACAGCTGCCCCCACAACAACAACCACAGCGGCTCCGACAACAACTACCACAGCTGCCCCAACAACAACAACCACAGCTGCCCCTACAACAACAACCACAGCTGCTCCAACTACAACAACCACAGCTGCCCCCACAACAACAACCACAGCTGCTCCAACAACAACAACCACAGCTGCCCCAACAACAACAACCACAGCTGCCCCAACAACAACAACCACAGCGGCTCCGACAACAACAACCACAGCTGCCCCAACAACAACAACCACAGCTGCCCCCACAACAACGACAGCAGCTCCAACAACAACTACCACAGCTGCCCCAACAACAACAACCACAGCTGCCCCAACAACAAGTCGGAGGCCAAGCGGTCTTAGGAAGACAATTCACGTAAGCAACTCCTTGGCTCACAGAACGACATGGCTAAGGTCCGACTTTGTGTACTGGGGGCCAAGG
>BSBG01000120.1 GCA_030159235.1 Bacillus safensis
TAAAAATCAGATGGCTATTTTAAAAGTTCATCTAGATCAATATATTTTCGGCAAAGATATGAGTAAGTTTTTCAGCACTATTGTGGGTGTATTATTCTTCATTTTAGGGTCTTACTTAGCAAATTTAATTATCAATGGGTACGATGGATCTTTTACAATAGGAGCTCTGGCCGCCACTTCTTTTATTTTTGGTTACTTACTTAGATCACACGTCTTGTTGCTACTTTCTAATGCAAAGTTTTTCACAATTTCATCGAGCATTGGTTATATAACTACAGGCCTCATTGCTCTATGGGTATTCACTGTATTTAGATTCAATTTATTAACAAATTCTTTATCTAGTTATTCAATATATTTTATTTTAATCTTCACATTCATTAGTTTATTGTTATTGATGAATTGGAAGAAAAATGTTCGTAATGTACCAATTTTTAATTCCCAAAAAGAATTACAAGAAAAACGAAAAAGAACATCTAGAGAGTTTAATCATATCTTGTTTTATGAAATTACACTTCTCTTGAGAAATCCTCCTATTCAATGGTCAGTATTATTATTTATATTAACATTATCTGGGGGGTTATTTGGTCTCATT
>BSBG01000121.1 GCA_030159235.1 Bacillus safensis
GCCAAACATATATCGGAATTTTGCTCCTTGATTCAGCACTTGATCCAGACAGGTGCCGATAAAATCATTAAACATGAGTTCTGCAATTGGCCTTAACCCTGTGGAAGCTGCTGCCATGGCCGCACCTACATAGCCAGCTTCACTAATCGGTGTGTCAAGAACTCGCTCACGTCCAAACTCCTGAACGATTCCTTTCGTTACACCAAGCACACCGCCCCATGCTTCATCATCCTGTAAGTGATCGACATGAGCACCTCCAGCAACATCTTCCCCCATTAAAATGACATCCTCGTCTCTTCTCATGGCAAGTTTAATCGCTTCATTTAATGCACTAGACATGCTGATTTCTCTTGTCATTTTCCTCTCCCCCTTTGATTTATTGATACGAAACATACACGTCGGTCAATAATTCGGTCTGATCTGGATAATCACTTTCTTCACTGAATGTGACGGCTTCATCTATCGCTTCTGCTCCAGCCGCTTCAATCTTTGATAGCTCCCCATTCGTCAGCAGCTGCTGCTTGATCAATTCATTTTTAAAAAGAGCGATCGCATCTCTCTCTTCTTGGTGTTCTGTTTTTTCTTGATTGG
>BSBG01000122.1 GCA_030159235.1 Bacillus safensis
TAGGTGAGCTAAAGAATGGTCAGTTTTTTCATGTGCACAATCTCAACAAACTGAACCTGCCAGCAAGACCCGTTTCCATCGATGCCGTCATGAACTCCTTTAGAGGCCAGACGCCTATACCTATATTTGAATTGACTTTAAAAAATGACCAGAAAGCATATGTCAGCGGAGTCTCAAACGATAAGCATCAGCTTGGGGTCTATGTCTCCAAAAACGCTGAACCGTTTAGCCTCATTAAAGATAAAGTGGAGAAGCAGCTAGCAAAAACAATCGGAACATCCCAAAACTTTGCCGTCGCTGTCGAATCTAACTATCCAAAAAGACCAAGGAAAGTGAATGCAGATGGAGGGCTTGGTGAAGTCGTCCCAACACCAAAATCGATTTATCAAACCTTTATCTACCAGCTTAATGAAGAAGAAGTTCTTCTTGTAGGCTCTACAGCAAAGGACGAAGCAAAAGGCAAGCTGACTGGTTATATTTACAACCACCGCACGAATAAGACGACGTCTGTCAGCAAGCTTTTTCAGTCGTTTTCATATGAAAATTTAAACAGGGAAGGACTATTTTTCCATAAAAATGTGAAAA
>BSBG01000123.1 GCA_030159235.1 Bacillus safensis
ACGAAGCGTCTTGTGAATTACACCTTTAGTTACAGCACAGTGCAAAAAGAGGCTTCTATCGCTCTGAAACGCTCAAAATTGACATGAGTGAGTGTTCACCATAAATGAATTAAAGGACCGGTGAGAAAATGTTTGCCATGAAAAAGATCCAAATTCAGCAAGTCCAGGCTAGGAAACTTGCTTGAAAATCCCTTTTTCAGTGAAATACAGCTTACTCTACTGCAGAGTGCCAAAACGTGCTCCAATCGCTCTGAAACGCTCAAAATTGACATAAGCCAGTTTGCACCCTTAATGAATGAAAGTGCAGGAAAAACCTTGTTTGCCATCAAGAAGACCCAAATTCAACCTGTTCAGGCTAAGAAACCTCAGTGAAAAACCTTTTTTCAGACAAATACAGCTTATGCTATTACACAGTGCCAAAACTTGCTCCTATCGCTCTGAAACGCTCAAAATTGACATAAGCCAGTTTTCGCCTTTAATGAATGAAAGTGCAGGAAAAACCTTGTTTGCCGTCAAGAAAAGTCGGAGGCCAAGCGGTCTTAGGAAGACAATTCACGTAAGCAACTCCTTGGATCACAG
>BSBG01000124.1 GCA_030159235.1 Bacillus safensis
ACCAAATGTGCCTAAGCACATGTAAACTCCTACTGCGGCTGTCGGCGTGACTGCTTCGGCTTGTGCTGATGCTGGCGCGATTCCTCGGTACCATGCGAAACAAGGCTATCCCATTTTATTAACAGATGCGAAAGGACTGCGCGAGGAAACAGCCAATCTATTAAAAAACAAAGCAGTCAAGCGGACCATTGTGATCGGCGGAGAAGCAAGTATCAATAAAACTGCTTTTCAAAAGCTTCCCTCACCAGTCAGAATAAGCGGAGCCAATCGGTATGAGGTGGCTGCCCAAATTGCTAAAACGTATCCAATGAAGACAAGTCACACATTTATGAGTCATGGGTATGCCTATGCAGATGCAGCCGCTGCGGCAAGTATAGCAGCGAAACAGGGACAAACCCTTCTTCTCACAGATGCTCAAACGGTGCCGGATGCTATCAGAAAAGTCATTGGGGCCAAACAGATGTCAGCATTTTCTGTGGTAGGCGGAACATCAACCATTCAATCAAATGTCATCACACAGTTGAAAAATGCGGTGTTAGGCGAAACAATTTTTATTGATCCAGGTCATGGTGCGCAGG
>BSBG01000125.1 GCA_030159235.1 Bacillus safensis
ACTCAGTGTCACTTCATGCCTGTTGTTCGATCCACCCAAACAGGGGTTACCGCTATCAGAAACGGGATATGCCGAGTGGATACATATTGTCCAAGCTCAAGCAGCTTCTTTTCGTCAGTGACAGGACTGATGTTCCCAAGCTTTAAGTACTTTGTGGTCAGCTGATCAGAAGAAGACAGGTGTTTTTCTAGCACTTCTGCAAGAAGCTCATTATGCTGCACGACATTTAAGATTCCAATATAGGACGCACCTTCCTTTGTTTGAATCACAAATGGAAGATCAGCTTCATGCTTCTTCAATAGAAATTCCCTTTGCAAGTCTGCCCCTTGAACCGTTAACGCAATGATCCTTTTCTCTAGCTGACGGTAAGTGAGATCATCTGTATATTTGATTTGACTCGTGTGTTCTTGTTTATGAAAAGTAAGCTTGGAAAATGGGCGCAGCTGTTCCGCATTGTATCCAATGGCTATTATTTTCTGTGCTTCATTCATCATACGAATGGTCTGTTTCGATAAGGTTCTCTTTATTTCTCCTAGGTAGATGACTTGCTGAAATTCACTGATTCTCTTTTCGGCC
>BSBG01000126.1 GCA_030159235.1 Bacillus safensis
GCAAGGAGTTTAATAGAATATTCGTTTCTGCCTTTTCATCATACGCATATGTGTTAAATGGAATGAAGACACTAGCGACTAGAAACGTCAATACTGGATGGACATCCATGAAAATAAAAAATAAGATAAACGGAATAAAAATAAGTAACTGCTTCTTTTGCAAAATCACATCACGCTTAATTAAATGAAACATGCGCAACCCCGCCTTTCAAATAAAACATGATATCCTCAAGCGACGCCGGTTCAATCACAACAGCATCCCCAAAAATAAGTTTCACCTCATCAATCCGATCTGATAATGCTTCAAAACCTGCTGATGTACGCTGAATATGGATAAACGCCTTTTCTGTGTCTCGATCCAATAACTCCAGGCTCCCTTTCACAAGCGTATAACTTTCTGCCACTTCATGAATCGACTGTTGAAAGACCAATCTTCCATTTTGTATAAACGCAATATAATCCGCGATCCGGTCTAAATCAGTCGTCACATGCGTCGAGAAAAAGATCGTCTTATTTCCATCAATCATCAATTCTTGTAACGTGCTGAGCAGCTCTCTTCTAAAAACC
>BSBG01000127.1 GCA_030159235.1 Bacillus safensis
GAGCTTCTTACCAAATTGTATTTTGCGATTAGCTGTACGCAATTTAAAGCAGGAAGACTTAAAGAAGGAGAAGCATCTTTAAAACAAGGAACTAATATACTTGAGGAAGCCCCTAATAAGCTTTATGAAAATCTATTTACCTTCTTAGAAGCGGTTTATGTTAATAATATAAATGAGGAGCAGCTGGCCGAAGTGTTTCAGTATCTAGAACAGAAACAGCTTTTCGCTTACGCTGAGGCATGCTATATAGTGTATGCAGATGAGTATGGGAAACAAGGTCAATTTGAAAAAGCAACAGCTGCTTATCAAAAGGTATTAGAAACACAACTCAAAATTCAGAGAGGGGATTGTTTGTATGAGTTTTAAGAAGGGTTTTACGATGATTGCTCTTACTGTGGTTGCAGCTGCAGGAGTGTACACTATTGCAACTGATCGAAACACTACATCGATAGAAATACAAAAAATCGATCGAAACACGACTATGATCGATCGAAACACAACTTCTCAAAACGTATAGGCAAAATTAAAACAGACCCTGCATGGTCTGTTTTTTTATGGGGGCGGG
>BSBG01000128.1 GCA_030159235.1 Bacillus safensis
AAATCCTCATCTATCCCAAAAAACTTTCAAAAAAAGAAGCGGTCAAAAAAGCGGTTGATCTGCTGAAGCTTGTTGGTTTTTCCCGCCCGGAGCAAATCATGAAAGATTATCCGCATCGTTTATCAGGCGGCATGCGGCAAAGAGTGATGATTGCCATAGCGTTAAGCTGTGACCCGAAGCTCCTCATTGCAGATGAACCGACAACTGCCCTGGATGTGACAATTCAAGCACAGGTACTCACATTAATGAAAGATTTATGCTCTACCTTTGGTACATCTATTCTTCTTATCACACATGATTTAGGTGTCGTGTCTGAAGTAGCAGATCGAGTGATTGTCATGTACTGCGGACAGGTTGTTGAAAATGGGACTGTTGAAGAGTTGTTTGAACAGCCGCTTCATCCTTACACAGAAGGGCTGCTTGAATCGATTCCTGTCATTGACGGAGACATACAGCCGTTAACAGCCATCAAAGGGAATGTTCCTGCGCCAGATCAGCTTCCAGCCGGCTGCCGCTTTGCTCCTAGATGTCCGCAAGTGAAGAAACGCTGCCTGGGAGAACTGC
>BSBG01000129.1 GCA_030159235.1 Bacillus safensis
CACTTGCGCTACTGACTTATCATGTTTTTTCGCGATATCCTGGAGAACAGGATGGTTTAGAAGCTTCCCGCTGCCTAATGGCGACCACGCCTCTACATGAATTCCTTTCGATTTGCAGTAGTCTTGTAAAGGCTCCTGCGTCAGCTTTGGATGCAGCTCGATTTGATTCACCATTGGCACAACTTCTGCCTCTTCCAATAAATCCTCTAAATGATGCTGATGGAAATTACACACTCCGATCGCTCGAACGCGTCCATCCTTATATAGTTTCTCTAGCGCTTTCCATGTTTCTTTATATTTGCCTTCAACTGGCCAATGAATTAAATAAAGATCTAATACATCTAATCCCAGCTTGTTCATACTTGTTTCAAAGGCTTCGAGTGTTGATTCATAGCCTTGATCATTATTCCAGACCTTTGTCGTAATGAATAGATCATCGCGCGAGATACCTGATTGCTGAATGGCTTTGCCTACCCCTTCTTCATTTTGATAGGCGGCTGCTGTATCAATGCTGCGGTAGCCCGCTTCAAGAGCGTCTTTGACGGCATTTACAGCCTCATCC
>BSBG01000130.1 GCA_030159235.1 Bacillus safensis
GACGTTTGACAGAACCGGAAGATATAAAATCAATCCCTCTGCATCAAAAAGGGACGATGTTTCTAAAGGATATTGAGAGCGTTCCAATGGATATACAGCAGCTCATTGCCGAGCAGCTGCATCATCATCAGAATATTCGCTGGATGGCTGCGTCTCAAGTGGATTTGTTCAAATTGATGCAATCTGGAGCGTTTAGTGAGGAATTATATACAGGCTTACAGGAGCTCACAATTCATGTCCCTGCGTTGTCTGAACGGCCGGAAGATATTGAGGACATGAGCAGGTTATTTATTGCGGAACTGAATTCTCTTTACGGGACGCAGGTGGTTGGGCTGTCAGCAGATGTGATTGAAGCCTTTCAACACCAGAAATTCAGAGAAAATGTCAGGCAGTTCAAGCGGATCATTGAGGAACTGGTACTGACAACAAAAAGTGGATATATCACGTTGAATAGGGCAAAGGCAGCAATTGATCAGCTTGCCTTTGAAAATGAAGAAAAACAGCTGTCCAGCTATTTGAATGGAACGCTTGATGAGATTGAAAGACGGATTATCAAAACGGT
>BSBG01000131.1 GCA_030159235.1 Bacillus safensis
CTGAAAAACTGTGTCCTGTGTATGTGCCAGCAGCTTGGAAATGCTCCACCCTGGCGTGATCGGCAAACGGAGCGGCAATGTGTTTATAAAGAGCCCTGTCATGCTTTCAACCTGTGGTAAATCCGCCGGCCGTCCTGATACTGTCACTCCGAACACGACATCCTCAGATCCTGAATGAAGATGCAAAAGCAGCCCCCATGCTGTCTGAATCAGGGTGCTCATTGTCACCTTCTGCGTGCCTGTCATCTCTTCGAGTTTCTGCTGCATCTCGGGCGTTAGTTTGATACTTAGCTGATCAACACCTGCTTCTTGATCCGAAGCATGCCCGCCGTCTCCTGGAAGCGGTGTAGCCTCCTCTACTCCTGACATATAACCTTTCCAGAACTCTAGCGCCTTCTCTTGATCCTGCTTTTGCAGCCACTCGATAAAATCTTTATATGGACGTAAAGCAGGAAGATCCATCTCCCGTTCATCCACAAGAGAGCGATACAAAGAAAAGGATTCTTCAATAAAGCTGAACAAGCTCCAGCCATCAATTAAAAAATGATGAAAGCTAAAAA
>BSBG01000132.1 GCA_030159235.1 Bacillus safensis
TGGGACATTCGCTGTGCTGATTGGTTTAGCGATAGGAGTGGTCCTGAATTATGTTTCTCCGCCAAACATTTTCGTCTATGTGTATAGTGCGAGTGTCCTTCCTGGGATGGTGCCTTGGTTTGTCATTTTGATTAGTCATATTGGCTTCAGAAAGGCAAAGGGGGCAGCACTTGATCAGCACCCGTTCAAGATGCCGTTAGCACCGTTTTCGAATTATCTCACAATCGGTTTCTTACTGATGGTGCTTGTGTTTATGCTCATTAATCAGGATACTCGAATTTCTCTCATTGTGGGAATTGTGTTCTTGATTGTAGTGGCACTTAGCTTTTTTGTATTTGGGATTGGAAAACGGAAGCCGATTGAAACAGCTTCTACTGATCAAGCGGTGAAATAATCAAAAGCCTTGCGTGATGGACCGCAAGGCTTTTTTTATTTAGAGTGAAGCTTTTACACGGTTAAAGACATCTGGATAGTTGGTGAAAAGACCGGTGACGCCGTATTGCAGTAGACGGGTCATGTCTGCTTCGCTGTTGACTGTATATGGATGAAGGAG
>BSBG01000133.1 GCA_030159235.1 Bacillus safensis
ACAGTGAAAATACCTTTAAGAAAGGATTGTAGAAAAGGCAAATCTTCTTGCTTACAAAGGTCCATTATTTCTTTTCTAACATCCTTAAAGTGAACATGATGTATGCGGTCAATATGTGTATGCAATAGGGGCATATAATCGCCATCTGATACGAAAATATGACCAGTATCATATAGAAGATGAACATATTTTTCGTCCGTTCCTTCTAATAAACGAGTAATATCTGATAAGGTTTGAACCCCTGTGCCAAGGTGATGATGGTACACAAGTTTCAGATTGAAAGCGTTAGCAATTTTGCCTAACTCATTTATTCCTGTGCAGAGTAAGTCCCATTCTTTATCCGAAAAAGTGGGTTGATTTTTGTAAACACTCACTTCTTTTTTTTGAATAGAGTACGTTTGTTCAGATACAACCGCTACACTTGCATTTACTTCTTGTAAATATCGACAATGATCAGTAAATTTTTTTTTCGCCATCTCTAGTCCGTCTTGTATGATGTAACTACTAAACCACTTGCCTGCAATTTTTAGATTACGTAATTGAAGCTCTTT
>BSBG01000134.1 GCA_030159235.1 Bacillus safensis
AGTAGAAGGGTCATATTCTACTGTTTCATTAAGAGCATTATAGCCACCAATTACGTATATTTTCCCATCTACAGCATTAGCTACAGCTCCCACTCTTGCTGTTGGCAAATCAGCTAATTGATTCCATTCATCCTTAGCCGCATGTATCATTTGAACTGACTGTGTGAATGAAAGAATTACTAGTAACATCATGACGAACCATTTTTTCAAAAAAAACACTCCCTTTTCATTATCTTACTTCTTCATTATCGGAGTGTTTTTTTATTTTTATAGAATAATTGATCTTTTTAAAGAGAAATTAATAGAAAAAAGCACAGGAAAAGTGACTTACTAGAGAGTCGCTTAAAATAATAGGTTCAATCAAAAGCTGCCTAAGTCTATAATCAAAGAACAATAAAAAAACCCATGATTTCATGAGTTTCACATCAGTCCATTATTAGAAAATCCGTCACAAGTCAAGCGGGTTCTCCGTTTTCATCCAGCCCCCAAAAGCTTGGGTACATCCCGTCACCGACTCCTGTCGTAAATATGGCAATATCCACTTTGTCATG
>BSBG01000135.1 GCA_030159235.1 Bacillus safensis
TTACGTGAATTGTCTTCCTAAGACCGCTTGGCCTCCGACTTCTCTGAAACGCTCAAAATTGACATAAGCCAGTTTTCACCTTTAATGAATGAAAGTACAGGAAAAACCTTGTTTGCCATCAAGAAGATCCAAATTCAACCAGTTCAGGCTAGGAAACCTCAGTGAAAAACCTTTTTATAGTGAAATACAACTTTAGTTACTGCACAGTGCAAAAAGAGGCTTCTATCGCTCTGAAACGCTCAAAATTGACATGAGTGAGTGTTCACCATAAATGAATTAAAAGACAGGTGAGACCATGTTTGCCATGAAATAGATCCAAATTCAGCAAGTCCAGGCTAGGAAACTTGTTTGAAAATCCTTTTTTCAGTAAAATTCAGCTTTCTCTACTGCACAGTGCAAAAAGACGCTTCTATCGCTCTGAAACGCTCAAAATTGACATAAGCCAGTTTGCACCTTTAATGAATGAAAGTGCAGGAAGTCGGATCGTAGCCATGTCGTTCTGTGAGCCAAGGAGTTGCTTACGTGAATTGGCTTCCTAAGACCGCTTGGC
>BSBG01000136.1 GCA_030159235.1 Bacillus safensis
GTTCCAATCGTTTTCAAAGCGATTCTATCTAAAACCGAACGCCGGTATTCATCGCTCCACTGTTTGCTCATGTCTGTTTCAATTGGACCAGGGCAGACAGCATTCACATGAATGTGGTGCTCTGCTAATTCTTTGGCAAGATGCATGGTTAAATAATTGATGCCTGCCTTTGATGCACCGTATGCAGGTGATGCATTGTGGTGAGGGGTTTTGCCAGTTGTAGAACTCATATTGATAATCTTTCCGCCTTGTTGTTTGATCATGTCAGGAATGACCGCTTGGCACATGAGGAATGTGCCGGTCAAATTAATATCAATCAATCGTTTCCACTCATCAAGGGATGTCTCGACTGTGGATTTTCGTAAATTGATCCCAGCATTGTTGACCAGCAGATCAATCTGTCCAAAATGTGTTTTCGCTTGCTCCACGAGTGAAGAGGCTGTCTCTGGTAAACTAGCATCACCAGCAACATAAACGGCTCGTTTCTCTTTTTTATTCAGTGAGGAGCAAACCTCTTGCAGCAGCATGTCGTTCGTTCCATTGAGAAC
>BSBG01000137.1 GCA_030159235.1 Bacillus safensis
ATTTTAGAACCATGGACAATCTGGTCAAATACAAATTAAATAAACTGTTTCTTATCTCTGTTCCAGTGACATTGGAATTATTCCGCTGAAAAAAAACAATATATGTAAAGACTTCTAAATGTTTTAAAGATTTACCCATTAACCAACAAATACAAATCCCTATAAAAAGGGAGATAGAGAGAATTGTCCATTCATCACTTATAAAATGAAATGGGTTAAAGAACACTAGTAAAGACTGGATAATATAATGGTTGTAAATTAATAAGTAATTTTCCCTCACCAAGCTACTAGGTATATATTCAAAAAAAGGAAAAAGAATAGAAAAAAAGAGTATAGTTATTATTATTTTTGTGAATAAAAGAAACAGGCTATAATTCAATCCAATTCTTTTACTTACTTTAGCCGAAATTATTTTCATCACTATATAGATTTTTAACGTCGCTACAATTAATATTATAGGAGTTATAAAAAGAAATAAAAACATCCCAGTTGCTAAACTAAAGTTCAGCTTTGTGGCTATATGAATGAAAAAGAGCACGAATATTACG
>BSBG01000138.1 GCA_030159235.1 Bacillus safensis
CCTGATGACTGTCTCCCCGCCAATAAGCCCCTGCAACACGTGTTAGTTTAAATGACTTTAAGTACCCTGTAGAAGGTACATGCGGCCCGCGGCATAAATCTACAAATTCTCCTTGCTGATAAACTGTGATGGCTTCTTGAGAGGGTAAATCTTTTAAAATATCCAGCTTATATGGATCATGTGCAAACAGCTCTTCAGCTTCTTTGTAAGAGACCTCTTTTCTTTGGATAGGATGATTCTCATTAATGATGTTTTTCATCTCTTTTTCAATTTCAGCCAAATCCTCTACACTTAATGTTTGATCGAGCTTCATATCATAGTAAAATCCATTTTCGATGACAGGTCCGATCCCCAGTGTGACATTGTCATATAACCTTTTCACAGCCTGGGCTAATACGTGGGCAGATGTATGGCGCATCACTTCAAGCCCTTCTTTTGAATCAAGTGTGACAATAGACAGCCGAGCATCGCTGTTTAGCTTTTCACTTAAATCAACCATTTGATCATTGTCCTTACCTGCCACTGCTTTTTTTCTTAAGCTCG
>BSBG01000139.1 GCA_030159235.1 Bacillus safensis
CTTGTCATGTCATCGGGAGCAGATTGGAGCGTCTCTTCAAAAGAACAGCTCGTGACCAACTATCCACATGTCACTTTTTTTGATTTTTATGGCACATCAGAGTTAAGTTTTGTCTCTTATTTGTCTTCAAATGACTTTATGCAAAAACCTTCTTCTGTTGGACGGCCTTTCTCCTCCATTCAAGTAGAAGTAAGGCGGCCCGATCAATCTGTCTGTCAGCCAAATGAAACAGGGAGAATTTATGTAAAGAGCCCAATGACGTTTTCAGGATACTTGCATGAGCAGAAACCGCCGGAGGAGTGGCTGACAGTTTACGATATGGGATGGCTGGATGAAGACGGTTATCTGTATATGAGCGGTCGTGAGAATGGCATGATTGTCTATGGAGGACTGAATATTTTCCCAGAGGAAATTGAGCGTGTGCTAAATGAACAGCCAGAGGTCAAACGGTCGATTGTGGTTGGCGTTCCTGACCCATATTGGGGTGAAATCCCTGTTGCCATACTGGAGCAAGTGCCGCAAATAAAGGCGGTTCGACAAGC
>BSBG01000140.1 GCA_030159235.1 Bacillus safensis
GCAGAGACAGCTGTCCATGCAGAAAAGCTCTTATCGGTCCTCCTAGCAGCGAGAGAAGGCGTGGCGAAGCAAGACGGCAATTCACCAATAACGACTCCGCTCAATCCGTCTCAGCAAAAAGAAAATAGTCTTGCCTCAATTGTTCAAGAGCGTCAGCCGTCCCAAGTCCTTCAGACAAACGTGCAGCAGCAGTCAACAAGTCCAACAGCGCTGCAAATTCCGCTTCAGCAAATTGAGCGGATACTGACAAGCTTGATGAAACAAGGTGCAGACGGGCAGAAAGAGCCCAACTTAAAACAGCTCACAGCATTGCTGCAAGAGCTCCAGCAGGCAGGATCTCAGCCTGACGTAAAAGGAGCTGTGCTTCAAAAAGAGTTTCCCTTCCTGTCAAAAAGAGAGGCAAAAGCTTTGGCCCAGGTGGTGCAGCAGACTGAACCAACATTAAGCAATAAAACTGATGTGCTCGATTTACTTATGACGATGAAAAAGGCAATTGGTGTACGTGATGAAATCGGTATGCTGAAACTGCTCGAAAAAGGCAG
>BSBG01000141.1 GCA_030159235.1 Bacillus safensis
CCGATTTCTGATAGATGAAGTCCGGTGGCTTTTGTACGTGAACGCACGATGTCCTGAATCAATTGATAAGTTTCTTCAGGTAACAGTGCAGCGTTCGCGTGCTCCTGCTGAAACACATGCTCTGCCATACAATATCTTAATTTCATTTCATCGCCTGTCAGACGCATTCCATATTTAGGCCGGTGCGATATAGAAAGTCCATGCAATGAAAACAAGTGCCTGACAGCTTTCAAATCATTTTTCACTGTAGATTCACTCACAAATAATTCCTCTGCCAATCCCTCTAATTTGATATAGTCTTCTGACAGAAGCAGCCTTTTCAATAGATAAGCCACACGGTCCTCAGGCTGATTGGGAATGAACGGTTCCTTTTTCTCATTCCTATCTCTCAGTGACTTTTTCAAAAATGTACGAAATGCTCCATAATCTTCAACGCTCAATGTATACCCTGCCCCGCGTTTAATATGCAGTGCGGCACCATGTTCTTCTAAGATCACTTTAAGCGCTTTCATATCTGTTGGAATAGTTCGTGATGTGACTC
>BSBG01000142.1 GCA_030159235.1 Bacillus safensis
TAGGATATGCGGATATTACGTATCGAGTGAAAGCGGATAGGGTAAAGGAATCCTCAAAAGAGAAAGTATTAAATAGCATAAAGATTTCAAGAGATGCCGGCATCCAAACGGAATTAGGCGGCTCCGTCACATTCTCTGAAATTGAAGTAGGTGGGATTTCTGAAATCATAGGGATTGTCTTCGCCTTCTTGATTTTAGTCTTTACATTTGCTTCACTTTTGGTCGCAGGATTACCAATATTGACGGCTGTGATCGGGTTAGTCTTAGGTGTTATGGTCATTTTAATCACCTCAAACTTTGTAGAAATGTCTGCATTTAGTCTCACATTAGCGGTGATGATTGGTCTTGCAGTAGGAATTGATTATGCACTGTTTATCATTTCAAGATATCGACAGCTGTTAGCAGAAGGCTACAATTTGAATGAGGCTGCTGCTAGAGCAGTGGGTACCGCAGGAAGTGCTGTATTATTTGCGGGCGTCACTGTTATTGTTGCATTATGTGGACTTGTATTAGTTGACATACCGTTTCTAGGTATCATGGG
>BSBG01000143.1 GCA_030159235.1 Bacillus safensis
GTGTGGTGTATGCGATTGAAAGAACGTCAATTTTTCTTCGACAGTTTCAATTGATTTATAATGGCCAATAGCTGGTTCAATCAACAGTAAAAAGACAAATTCGTGACGATCCAACGTAACACCAAAAGTGTCCTTTGTCATTTGGCAAACGTGTTCTTCCAAGTTTTTGATTTGATTATAGATACCTTTAGCTGTAGCTGTTTGTTTTTCCTTATCCATTGAGTACCTATAATTGCGTCGTATTGAAAAATTTTTCCTCACTCGGTGTATGGAAACGGCGAGCCATAGGCAAAATTTATCTATAGCCACATCAGGTAGGTTGACTTCGAGCACCTGAAATAGCTTTTGTAAAAAATCAACTGCATCTTGCTTTTGAATATCATCGAATGGCCAAAGCCTGCTTCCATAGACTTCAAACAAAAATTCCACAAAAAATTGACGAATTTCCTTCTCATTTCCATGGAACTGCATACTATCTGGTCGTAACTCAATGTCATACGAGATAAGAAGCGAATTGATTTTATGAATGGTGTTATAC
>BSBG01000144.1 GCA_030159235.1 Bacillus safensis
GCGAAATGAATATAGTGTCTGTTTAGTCTATAATAGATTTTTTTTTCGATCAAAATCCAGATGCTATACTTGATTAAACCAATATAACAATGAGGGTCATGACAGGAGGAGCATGGAGTGATATTCATCATAGGCATTGTAATCGCTTTTATTGTTGCTATTTTAGGCTTTACTATTTTCGTAGATGTAGGTAATGGGCTGGGAACGGTTTTTAGCATCATCGGTGCAATGGTCATTTTATGGATAGCGGGTAGGCTGCAAAGGCAAAAAGAAAAGAATGATCCAAATATATTATTAGATAAAATGATGATGCTTTTTCAAGAAGACGGGTTTCAGGCTTCCACATACATCTTTTCACAAAATGTTGATAAAGGCTTTGCGATTGATGATGAGCGAAAGGTAATACGCTTTATTACACATCAACCTGGCCGCTCATCTCGAAAATTCAGGTTTGAAGTCACTGAGCTTTCCTTGAAAGAGTTGAAGCAAGTTGACATGTTAGAAGATGATGTACCGATTGAACAATCTGGTGAGAGT
>BSBG01000145.1 GCA_030159235.1 Bacillus safensis
TTTTTTTCAGACACTCAATGATTCAAGAGGTATTTTCTTAGAAGGAATGCTGATCACCTTACAGCTGACGGTGATCAGCATCTTCATCGGTATGTTCATCGGGCTTTTCTTTGCTTTATTGAAAATATCCCGCATAGCCGTTTTCGGTTATATCGCCAATGCTTATATCTTTCTTGTACGCGGAACACCACTTATTGTTCAGATTTTCATCCTATATTTCGGCCTCACAGAATTGAATATACCCGACTTCTGGGCTGCTTCCATTGCGCTCGCCTTTCATAATGGCGCCTATATAGCCGAAATATTTAGAGGCGCTATCCAATCCATCGATCAGGGGCAAAAAGAGGCAGGACGCTCTCTTGGTATGGGTCGTTTTTTAACAATGAGGCGTATCATTCTCCCTCAAGCGATGCGGCGTGCTCTTCCCCCTCTTGGCAACCAGTTCATTATCGGCTTAAAAGATTCATCACTCGCCGCCTTTATCAGTGTCAATGAACTATTTAACGTCGCCACCACGCAAGGCTCCAACAGTTTTG
>BSBG01000146.1 GCA_030159235.1 Bacillus safensis
ACCCCCCCCCCCCCCCCCCCCCCTCCCTCCTCCCCTTCCCCCCCCTCCCCTCCCACCTCAAGTCGGATCTTAGCCATGTCGTTCTGTGAGCCAAGGAGTTGCTTACGTGAATTGTCTTCCTAAGACCGCTTGGCCTCCGACTTGTCCTCGTCTATTAGCAAGGGCATTACTGGTTCCATTCTTTTTGCTAAAATGGTGGCATACAATTTATAGTCTGAATTTAAAACACTAATAGGTCTGTACCCTTTACAGTCCACTCTGTCAAGTCGGATCGTAGCCATGTCGTTCTGTGAGCCAAGGAGTTGCTTACGTGAATTGTCTTCCTAAGACCGCTTGGGCCTCCGACTTCGAGCTTCCGTTTCGGAGCTACGTCACTTCCGGTTTCGATTTTCCGTATCTCGGGAACGGAAGGTCGTAGAGACTCGGGACCAAGACTGGCGTGTTCAGCGCCCTCACAAACCATCTGACGGAAGTCGGAGGCCAAGCGGTCTTAGGAAGACAATTCACGTAAGCAACTCCTTGGCTCACAGAACGA
>BSBG01000147.1 GCA_030159235.1 Bacillus safensis
TTCATTCCTTTCGGTAACTTCGCCTACGATAAGGTGCTCCGCCAATATGATACAAAAGCTTAATCAAAAAGGGCTAAAACGACATTCGTTTTAGCCCTTAGTCTTCACGCTGAAGCGTCCTGATAAAGGAACGCTTTTTTTATATTGATGCATATTTCACAATGGCTGCTCGACGCGTCATATCGTGATACGCCACCCATAATTCATCACCAGGCAAGACGCTAGTGATTGGATCAATTGGCTGTTTCACTTCATACATCATGCCATTTCTCTCAACCTGAATGATCGCTAATGGCAGATTGCCGATGACGCCCGCAAATTCAACATTGGTCACTTTTGCACTTCCTTGTTTCTCTTGCATGAGACCCATTTCTCTATCCAGCTCTTCTTTCTTTGTCTGGATCGTGATTTGAGTGCCCGCTGCGACCTGCATATGATCAGGGATAAACTGGCTGACCGTTTTTGTGATAGACTCATCTCCGTTTGAAACCGTCACATCAAGCTGAATAGGCTTTTGTTCATGGATGGCAAT
>BSBG01000148.1 GCA_030159235.1 Bacillus safensis
CATATGATGGTGATAATATGGATGGATAGGATAACATAAGCCTGATCCCGGTAAAATTGGCGATGCCGGCACCATTTGCTGCGGATATGGATACATCGCCGGCATGTAATGACCATAACCAAAATAAGGATCATATGGTTCATGATGATGGTGCTGATGATGATGCTCGTTATTTTCAGCCACTCCCCCTACCGCTGCCCCTCCCATATTTGGCATTTGCGGGAAGTTAGGAAGGTTCGGATAATTGCCATGCTCCATGTCTTTTCCCTCCTCTTTTTGATGCGGAATATGAATAAACGGATCATACCCCTTCGCCACTTCTTCTTTTAGATGACCTTTATTTTCATGATGAAAATGGTCCTTGTTATCTTTATGTTCCTTATTTTCATGATGAAAATGATCCTTGTTATCTTTATGGTCTTTATTTTCGTGATGAAAATGATCCTTGTGATCCTTTTTGTGATGAACGTGATCTTTTTTCTCATGATGATCTTTTTTGGGAGGAGGCGTGAATGGCTGGTAGAGATT
>BSBG01000149.1 GCA_030159235.1 Bacillus safensis
GTTTCAATGATGCGGTCAGGCTCTTCGGGATCATAAATATGCAAATCATTTCCGTCTGAACTGGCAGGGAAGAATTGATACACAAATGCTGGCGCAAACCAGTTTTTCTCTCTGCCTTCGTTTAGAAGATCTGTGACAAGCTGTTTTAATTCCAATGCTTTTGGGTGCTTTTCAGCTAATAAGGTTTTGATCTTTCCCTTTAAGCCGAGATGATGTCCATTAAGCATTTGTTCATTCACATAAGGCATAATATGATGCAAATCGATGACTCTCACATAATGGCGTGCGGTATTTTCTGGCGTAAATACCGGTGCCTTCGGGAGTGCTGCGCGTTTTTCTAGTAATGCTATGACAGCTTTCGGCTGCTTTCCTTCTTTTTCCTTGAAAGGTGCCGCTGGCTCTTCTTTTGGTTTTGTTTGAAATTGAAGAGGATTCGCTTTTAACTCATTGGCTAATGATAGTCCGTCCATCGCATCTTTTGCATAAAGAACAGGTCCATCATAATGAGGCGAAATTTTCATTTTCGTA
>BSBG01000150.1 GCA_030159235.1 Bacillus safensis
CCTTGACTAAAGACTCCTTCATCTCTAAACGATGACTAGCCTTGTACATCATCATGAAAGATAGAAACATCACTCCAATAAAAATGAAGACAGAAAGAATGGAGAACTCTTCGATCATACGTCCAACTTGAAACATCAAAGAATCAGCAATGTTCATCAATGAGGGCTGTTTCATCATTAATTGATTTAAAACAAGCAGTGCATAGCTGAAAAACATCAATACAAAGCCGAGTAAGAGCAGTCGCTTATATATTCTAATGGTTCTAGCACAAGACACCGCAATCATCCAAGTTTCGACCAAACATAACAGCCCTGTCAGGATAAGTGATTTGCCAAGCAGAAACGGGTACTGCTGCGTCATAAAAAACAGAAGAAGGACCGCAGTCAAAGCAGAGATAATGAGAAGAGCCCCTCGCCAGAAAATGTGATACATCCACACACTGATAACAACCGTCCATAGAGAAGCGCCATTTCCATATAACCAAATGATATCGTTCATCTGACTAGGCAGCCGATTTGTAAACAAG
>BSBG01000151.1 GCA_030159235.1 Bacillus safensis
CCCCCGAGACAAGTCGGAGCCCAAGCGGTCTTAGGAAGACAATACAACTAGCCAACTCCTTGGCTCACAGAACGACATGGCTACGATCCGACTTCTTCGTCGGCAGCGTCAGATGTGTATAAGAGACAGCCCTCCTACTGTCTTTAGGAATTAGGAGCGTAGAAGAGAATGGGGGCTGTCTCTTATACACATCTCCGGGCCCACGAGACCAAGTCGGAGGCCAAGCGGTCTTAGGAAGACAATACAACTAGCCAACTCCTTGGCTCACAGAACGACATGGCTACGCTCCGACTTTTCGTCGGCAGCGTCAGATGTGTATAAGAGACAGCTATTAATACTTTAAGTACATTTTCCTGATTCATACTTTTACTTAAAGGTAGGGTCAGTAATGTTGACAAACTAGCACCTGTCTCTTATACACATCTCCGAGCCCACGTGACAAGTCGGAGGCCAAGCGGTCTTAGGAAGACAATACAACTAGCCAACTCCTTGGGTCACAGAACGACATGGCTACGATCCGCCTTT
>BSBG01000152.1 GCA_030159235.1 Bacillus safensis
TTGAAGTGGCGCATTGTCTTCCTAAGCCCGCTTGGCCTCCGACTTATTGTCGTTCCTGGAGGATCTGTTCTCGCGCATCCCCACATTTCGTGGTAGCTGTAAAAGTCTCCAAGTATGAGCACAGGAGGAGGTAGTTGGCGGAACAATTCGGCGAGCAAATCTTCCGACAGCTGATGGTTGCGAGAGGAGTAGATCGATACCACAGTTATAGGTCTGGTAAGGCATATCGTTGCTGCGACTGCTTGAAGTACTGTGTTCAGAGTAAGGGAGTTATGAGGTACGCTTTGGTGAATCAAGAGTGCCACTCCACCGTGATCCATCACGTTGTGGTGGCCTTCGCGTCGGTTTATGACGTACTGGGGTATAGTGAAGGCGGCTGAATCCCGGAGTTTAATCTCCTGGAGACCTATCACTAATGGCTTATGGGTGGATATTAGGGACAGTAGCTCGTCTTTCTTGCTACGTAGTCCTCGGCAGTTCCACTGTATGATCTTGTTGTTCATTGCGAACGTGGTTCTTGTTCAG
>BSBG01000153.1 GCA_030159235.1 Bacillus safensis
TAATATCCAAAGAGATTTCGTGTGTCCCGCTGAGCGGTACGACTTTCCTTTCTTCAATGACCCTTAGAAGCGCCACTTGCATCGCATAAGGGATTTCGCCAATTTCGACTAAAAAGAGCGTTCCTTTTTGCGCCTGTTCAAATTTCCCCTTTGCTCCATGACGTTTTGCCCCTGTAAAAGCCCCTTCAGCATAACCAAATAGTTCGCTTTCTAACAGGCTTTCAGGTATGGCTCCACAATTAACGGCAATAAACGGTCCTTCATGTCTTTCACTAGCTAAGTGAATCGCTCGAGCGGCCAGTTCTTTCCCTGTACCTGTTTCTCCCCAAATATAGACATTTGCATCTGTTTGTGCCGCTCGTTTTATTTTGCTGAGCGTCTGTTGAAATACCGTGCTTGTTCCAGATTCCCCGGGAAATTGAGCAAAAGAAACGGTGATATTGCTCTTCGCTGCTTCTTCAAGCGAAAAAGACATCCCAAGCATTTTTCCGTCCTGCTCTGACTGAATGATCTGCTTGTCCCG
>BSBG01000154.1 GCA_030159235.1 Bacillus safensis
GGAGCCATCGCTACAAATGATGAGGCCTTAGCGGAAAAATGCATGGAGATCAGCTATCACGGCTTTGAAGCTGGAAAGAAAAATGTCAAACGCAGTGACTACGGCTTTAATTCGAAAATTGATAATTTGCAGGCAGCGATTGGACTCGAACGAATGAAGTATTTAGGACTGCAAAATTTCAAACGTTTTTACTTAGCCAAGCGATACATTGACCAGCTGCAAACGGTTGAGGATGAAGGATATATGAAGCTCCCGACGCTGACAGATGATCATGTATGGCATCTATTCCCGATTAGAGTGCTGAAGGGAGACCGCGATGAACTGGCAGCGAAATTGCTGGAAATGGGCATAGAGACAGATGTCTATTACCCGGTTCTATCGCATCAGCATCAAACAAATCTTGTTTCTCAAAAATATAGACAAACGACACTTCCACACACGGAAAAAGCAGCACAGCAATTACTTCACTTGCCGCTTTATCCAGGAATGCCGCTGCAAGATCAGGAGAAGGTCATCGAGGGG
>BSBG01000155.1 GCA_030159235.1 Bacillus safensis
CCAATTCGTACTGTGAACCAAGGAGTTGGCTAGTTGTATTGTCTCCCTAAGACCGCTTGGCCTCCGACTTTGTCTCGTGGGCTCGGAGATGTGTATAAGAGACAGGTACAAGGATTGTTAATTACACATTTGAAGCATTTTGCTTGAGTATTTCCGTTTTCTTCCACTTTATACTTCTACACCTGTCTCTTATACACATCTGACGCTGCCGACGAAAGTCGGATCGTAGCCATGTCGTTCTGTGAGCCAAGGAGTTGGCTAGTTGTATTGTCTTCCTAAGACCGCTTGGCCTCCGACTTGTCTCGTGGGCCCGGAGATGTGTATAAGAGACAGCTCATGCTCTGCACCATTTTGTTGTCATAAAATATGAAAGACGTCATATTGGTTTGAGCCTGTGAGAGTGGGGTATCATCTGTCTCTTATACACATCTGACGCTGCCGACGAAAAGTCGGATCGTAGCCATGTCGTTCTGTGAGCCAAGGAGGTGGCTAGGTGGATTGTCTTCCTAAGACCGACTGGC
>BSBG01000156.1 GCA_030159235.1 Bacillus safensis
CTCATTTTTCGTTTTGGGGTGTTTTATAAAATCTTTCAGTTGGTGTGCAACGGCGGGATCACAAGCACTGCGATTTCATTTCAATTACGACATTCTTTATTTATCCCACATTCTCAACTGCTAGTAAAACTATTTTTTATAACCAATGCTGCCGTTTCACTCGGATGGCTAAGAGGAAAATGATGGCCGTATGGAACAATATCAACTTTTCCAAGATGCGATGGAAGATAATAGCCTTTGTCATACTCCCCCCAAATCATATGAAGATTATCCTTTGTTACTTCATTGATTGCCCCTTGATCGTTTTTCAATAGTAAATGATTAAGCTGAACCGTCGTATTTAAAATTCTAGGAGACGTAAAACTGTTTCTGATTTTTTCAATATAATGTTCAGGGATGCTTTCCGTCCTTTCAAACAAACCATTACTTAATAAATAACGCTCTATCATTTTAGGAGTTGCTAATTTTAAAGACCATTTGTTCATCCATTGAGGAACATTTAGCGATTTAGCATTTTTTTT
>BSBG01000157.1 GCA_030159235.1 Bacillus safensis
CTTCTCCAAAAGAAGAGGGAAATTATATGATTCGTGCGCTTGTCCAATATGAAGCAGATGTGCCAGAAATAACATCTCCAAAGGCTGGAACGATCACGAACAAAGATGAATTGGAGATTGAAGGCAAAGCCTCTCCAGGACTTGATGTAGCGATCTATCAAAACGATGAAGAGATTGCCAAAGTGAAAGCAGATCAATCGGGTGTTTTCAAAGAGAAGGTCACAGTGTCAAGCGGAGAGCATGTATTTACGGCTGCCACTGTTACGGATAAAGGCGCAACGAAAAAATCCAAATCAGTCAAGGTGATTATTGATCAAACAGCCCCAGTGGTAACGATAGATACACCGAAAAAAGGGGAAAAATCTAACAAAGAATCACTCACTGTAGAAGGAAAGGTAACCGATGATCATCTTGATCAAGTCACTGTGAATGGAAAAAAGGCAGCAATAAAAGATGGGAAATATTCTGCAAGAATCTTGCTTGAGAACGGGAAAAATACGATCAAAGTAACAGCAAAAGA
>BSBG01000158.1 GCA_030159235.1 Bacillus safensis
AGGCGGCGGAATGCCGGATATGGGCGGCATGGGTGGAATGGGCGGAATGATGTAACACCCTGGAAAACCGCTTGAAATATAGGGGTTTTTGTTATGTCTTCATGAATTTGATCACATGCAATAAAAAGTATCAGGGCTGCTGAATTGAAACCTTTACTGCTTTTCAACCGTTAAAATAAGAGCAAGTGATTTCATGGGTTTTTACCCGATACGGTATTTTAAAAAGAAAAGCGGTGATCATATGGGCTTCACTACATGGGTAGCGATTATTGTTGCACTGGCCGTTGTGTTTGGAGTGTTTGGATCAAAGAAGCGTGATAAATAAAAAACCCACTTCCAATTGGAGGGTGGGTTTTTTATTGCAAATACAACATTAATTGGTTATACTAATTTTAGTTGTTTGTTGTAAATGCAACAAAAGGAGTCGAGGTACATGAAAGAGATTTTGCGGGAGATCGGCGTGATTGCTCGTGCGCTTGATTCCATAAGTAATATTGAATTTAAAGAATACGATTTAAC
>BSBG01000159.1 GCA_030159235.1 Bacillus safensis
GCGATGGCGGATGTCATTGCGGTCGGTGTGTACGTGCAGTATTGGTTTGACATCCCGCAGTGGATTCCTGCCATCATTTGTTTATTGATTTTACTAGGATTGAATCTATTAACGGTGAAGCTTTTCGGAGAAATGGAATTTTGGTTTGCACTCATTAAAGTAATTACGATTCTATTATTGATCGGGGTTGGAATGGTTCTTTTAATCATTGGTTTTCAAACAGATGCCGGACCGGTGACAGTAACGAATTTATGGTCTCATGGCGGGTTATTCCCGAATGGTGTCACAGGTTTCTTATTGTCATTCCAGATGGTGATTTTTGCGTATGTGGGAGTTGAACTGGTCGGTGTGTCCGCAGCAGAAACAGCCAATCCGCAAAAAAACATCTCTTCTGCGATTAATAAGATTCCATTAAGAATTCTATTTTTCTATGTGGGAGCGATTTTTGTCTTACTATGTATCAACCCATGGACTGAACTCAGCGCATCAGAAAGTCCTTTTGTGAAAACCTTTGGAC
>BSBG01000160.1 GCA_030159235.1 Bacillus safensis
AATTCCGATTGTAGGTATCGGAGGGATCACATACGACAACGCAGCACCAGTGATACAAGCTGGGGCAGACGGTATAAGCATCATTAGTGCTATTAGCCAGAGCGCCGATCCTAAAAAAGCAGCAGAAGAGCTGAAATCACTTGTTGCAGCAAAAAAAGCATCTCTTTAATCTGAAGGAGACATGGATTAAATCAATTCATGTCTTTTCTTATGCCGGGTAAATTAGACAGGAGCTATACAATTGTGTACAATCATATAGTTCGATTATTTTCGAAATGACAGGTAAATAAAGGAGAATGAACATGGAAGTGCTCGATACGTATTTTCGTCGATACGATGAAGCAGGAAAAGGGCAGGAGCAGATGGATGAATTGCTGGCATTGTTTTCTGACGATGTCATGATTGTCTTAAATGGCGCCAAAAAGCCTGGGATCCAAGCGTTCACACAATTTTTGAATACATTTTTCCACGTACATGATGACATTAAGCATATGTGGGATGGGTGGAATAAAAG
>BSBG01000161.1 GCA_030159235.1 Bacillus safensis
GTTGGGGGGTTTCCCCCTGTGAGAGTAGGACGCCGCCAAGCTTCTATTAGGGTCAGTTCCAGTCGGAACTGGTCTTTTTTGTGCAAGTTGAGGGTACATACATTCACTTGTTTGATAAAAGATCGTGGCTTCATTTTATGTCCACAAGCAGCGTGTAAAATACTTGGATATAAAGAGAAAATGAGCCTATCGCATAAAACATATCTATAAAAAAACAATAGAGAGACAGAGTATCAGCTTATATAGGGAAATTAAAGATGTGTAAGCCACTATGATTTTTATAAATGCTTACGGCTAAAGAGATACATATATCATTAAAGTATAAAAATGAGGGACTGCTAATATTTCTGAAGGAATCGAACGTTTTAAAAGAGAATATAGAAGAGAGAAGTTCAGCTGCTGAACGTGGAACAGCAGCTGTTTGAATAGGAGAAATGACGATCATTTGTTAAAAGAAATACGCAATGAAAATTGAAATAAAATTTTTTTAATATAGCCTTTACAAATGATTAA
>BSBG01000162.1 GCA_030159235.1 Bacillus safensis
CACTACAACTAGCCAACTCCTTGGCCCACAGAGCGACATGGCTACGATCCGACTTCTGGTGTTTTCTTGTGTACCTCAGTGCTCCTCTTTGGGGATGTCTTGCTTGTGAATTCATCAGACATTTCATTAGAAAACTACAACTTTTCACATGACCAGATAAATAGTTTGTCACCAAGATTCCCAAACATAAGCACTGACCTGAGTTCTGAATGCTGTAAGTGCTACTTGTTGGGGTAGTTTTTTTGACCACTTCATCTTCAAGTATCACTTTATATTATCATTGATGGAGCTGCAGCTGAGGCCACTATGTGGCAAAGACTTTCATGAAGGCAACTCATTGCTGTCCAATGGGCCACTCATCACATGCTAATGGCATGCATGCATGAGTGTCATCTGTTACCTCCCCTTCTCTTCAAAGTAGGCGAAGTATGCTGAAAATGGCTTTGAAGTCGGATCGTAGCCATGTCGATCTGGGAGCCAAGGAGGTGCATAGGGCGAATGTGTTCCTAAGG
>BSBG01000163.1 GCA_030159235.1 Bacillus safensis
TGACCACAAAATCAAAGAGCGGCCTTTTTTCGATTTTGTTACACAACATGACCATCAGTATATGACCGAGTTCATGTATCACCACAACCGCTAGGAAACTGCACACAAGCTCTATCATCGCAAAACAGGCCTCTTTAACATGACAGCATATATACAGATAAAGAATGCAAGTGACCCTAGCAGATAGGCGGTGGCGAGAAGATACACATCTGATGAAAGCCACCTCAATAAAAGCATATCGATGAAGCTGAATACAGCAATCATCATCACGATGACAAACAGTTTATTAAACTCACTGATCTTCACGATAAACCCTGTACAGGCCGCCATGGCAGTGATCAACAAAATGGACAAACTTGCGAGGCCATGCCCTTCACTTTCAATGCCTATCACCATAGATGCAAGCCAAATAAACACAAAATATGTCAACAAATTAATAGCGTAATAAAATAAAATTCTCGACAATAAATAAGCACTCTTTGATGTATTTAACATAAAAATGGCCCTTTGA
>BSBG01000164.1 GCA_030159235.1 Bacillus safensis
GTACAGGAATTACGTATACCGCAACGACGTCTCGTATGATTTATGGAATGGAAAAAAACAAATACATGCCAAGTGTGCTTGGCCGTCTGCACCCTATTTACGGCGTGCCTCGTCCAGCAATGTTTTTTAACTTAGCCGTATCGTTTATCTTTCTGTTTTTATTTAGAGGCTGGGGTGTACTTGCTGAAATTATCTCTGTCGCAACACTCATTTCGTATCTGACTGGACCAGTGACCGTCATGACGCTGAGAAAGACAGGGACAGATTTATATCGACCGCTCCGAATAAAAGGACTTAGCATCATTGCTCCTCTCGGTTTTGTCTTTGCCTCATTGACGCTGTATTGGGCAAGATGGCCGTTAACAGGTCAGGTGCTGTTCATTATTCTCATTGGTCTTCCTATCTATTTTTACTATCAAGCAAAAGCGAAGTGGAAAGGCTTCGGCCGCAACTTTAAGGCGGGTGCTTGGATGGTTGTGTACCTGCTTGTGATGATGACGATTTCCTGTC
>BSBG01000165.1 GCA_030159235.1 Bacillus safensis
CAGGCAGCCGATTCTTTTTTTGTTTCCTTTTGTGATTCATGACCGCCTGTGCTTTTTCCTTCATCTTTAGGTGCGGAGCGCTGGACGGTGGAAGACTTCGTATCGCTGCTGCTATTCTTGATTTCTTGTTTGAGTGTTTCATTGCTGGAGGTGAGCTTGTCTATTTTCTGTTCAAGCGATTGAATGGTCTTTTCTTGCTGTTTGACCGTTTCTTTTTCTGAGGTGATGGTTTCTAGCTTTTTTTCCAGCTTTTCTTTTTCCTTCTCCGCATCTTCTAAAGAGGAGGTAAGCGACTCTTTATCAGCTGTTAAGCGCGAAATGTCAGAGGAGAGTTCCTTTTGATCCTTTAACAGCTGTTCGGAAGATGGATCGGCTTGTGCCTTTGGCGCATTTCCAGCAGTAAGCGGTAATGACATAATGGAAAAGAAGAGACCAATGATCAAAAAAGGATAAAAAAGTTTCTTTGAAAAAATCAGCTCGTTCTTGCGTTTGAGTAAGAAGGAATTGAC
>BSBG01000166.1 GCA_030159235.1 Bacillus safensis
TTTAACACCTTAAGGACTTTTTGAATCAATCTATCCTTTTGAAACACCGAGCCCTGAATTTTATCAAGTGCTTGAAAGTACCAATAATATAAATCTCTAAAATGTTTTGAGCTTGGATCATGCTCTTTCCCAGTCGGAATCCAGCGAACAGGGGTCTTAATGACGAGTGTTGCAGCTAATATCACCACGAAAAATGTGACAGGTGAAGTAAAAAGCGCTAGAAATTGTAGAAATACCGAATCCTGTGAAAATAAAGCATGATGGATTTGCTGAAGATTATTCTGATATAAAGACACCAAGTTGTTTGAAAGTGTAATCCAAAACGCATCTTCTGCAAGCGAAGAAATTGATTGAAAAAGTTGTCGGAAGGTGTGATAAAAAGGGAAAATAACGTTCGATATTAGAACCCTTCCGAATAAGAAGAAAAGTAAAGAGATGCTTGCGAAAAAAAGAACACGAATGATCCCAATTTTTTTTACGACAATGTTATAGATGTAAGCACCAAATAT
>BSBG01000167.1 GCA_030159235.1 Bacillus safensis
AGCTGCCTCGTCTTATCACTGAATCTGGCGGTGTTCTCCTCCATTATCGACTATCTAAGCTGACGCTTGAAGATATTTTCATGAAGGTTGTGAATGCATGATGATGTTGAAAAAGGAATTTAGGGAGTTATTCACTAGTTATAAAATGTTGTTTGTGCCAATCATTTTTACAATTTTAATGATTACGCAGCCTATTACGCTCAAAATGCTGCCAGATCTTCTATCGAAATCAGCTAATTTACCTGAAGGGTCTACATTTTATATACCAGAGCCAAGTGCAGGAGAGGCTTTGGCGAGTGCATTGAGTAAATTTGATTCGCTAGGTGTGTTTATCCTGATTATGATCGTGATGGGGACGATCGCTGGAGAGCGTGCCTCTGGAGTGACTGCGATGATTATGGTGAAACCGATCAGTCGAACGAGTTATTATGTCTCGAAAATATGCGCCTATGCCTGTTTGACTTTGTTTAGTTTGGTGGTGGCGGTGCTTGCCTCTGTTTATTATGTG
>BSBG01000168.1 GCA_030159235.1 Bacillus safensis
TCGATCGTTTTCAATCGAAGTGTTCCGTTTGCATCTTTTGTATAGGTTACTTTCACTTTTGATTCTTCTTTTAAGCTGTTCACTTGTTTAGAAAATGTATTTCCGAATTGAATAGCTACTTCTTTTCCATCAATGTTGACAGCAATTGTATGTCCATCAGCCAAACCGACATATGTGCCTTCTTTGGTGATTACATTTTTCTTACTAGTCGTTGATTCTTTCTTTGTTTTAGAGTCACCTTTTGAGTCAGCTTTTGATTGGTCTTTAGCAGGTTCTTCTTTTGTAATTTCTTTGCTTGAGCTGTCTTTTGCCTCTCCATCAGATTGACTTGCCGGCTCTTCTTTTTGAGCAGCTGTTTCTTTACTTTGATCATCTGCTTTTTCATTTGATGATTGATCTTCTGATTTTTCGTCCGCAGCCTTATCTTTGTTTTGATCGGCTGCTTCAGTTGTTTCTTTTTTGCTGTCATCCTTTTTGTTATCGCTTGATTGATTTGTTGTGCCGCAC
>BSBG01000169.1 GCA_030159235.1 Bacillus safensis
TTATGTTTTTTGCTGTGAATGTGAAGACGGACCTAAGCCATGTCGTTCTGTGAGCCAAGGAGTTGCTTACGTGAATTGTCTTCCTAAGACCGCTTGGCCTCCGACTTCTCTTTGTTTTCATGACTGAATAAACAAACTGACCTTAAAGGACAACACAATTTCATACTGTTTTACTTTGTTTATATGTGGCGGACCCTGCCACCTTTCTAGCTTCAAACAGTGTTCTGGGGAAAGTCGGATCGTAGCCATGTCGTTCTGTGAGCCAAGGAGTTGCTTACGTGAATTGTCTTCCTAAGACCGCTTGGCCTCCGACTTGTGTATTTCTACTGTGTATTTCTACTGTGTGCTGTGTATTTCTTGTGTATTTCTACTGTGTATTTCTATTGTGCTGTGTATTTCTATTGTGTATTTCTATTGTGTATTTCTACTGTGTATTTCTACTGTGTATTTCAAGTCGGATCGTAGCCATGTCGTTCTGTGGGCCAAGGAGGTGCTTACGTGAGTAG
>BSBG01000170.1 GCA_030159235.1 Bacillus safensis
AAGTCGGACCGTAGCCATGTCGTACTGTGAGCCAAGGAGTTGGATTCCGTCCTTGTCTTCCTAAGACCGCTTGGCCTCCGACTTTCAAAAACTTCCTTCAGCACCGGGTCCTGCTGGATGATTTCCGTCCAGCCGTCGGGCAGGTATTCCCGGCATTCCTCCAGCGTCATAAAAACAACCTCCTTCGAAGTCGGATCGTAGCCATGTCGTTCTGTGAGCCAAGGAGTTGGATTCCGTCCTTGTCTTCCTAAGACCGCTTGGCCTCCGATCCGTCCTTGTCTTCCTAAGACCGCTTGGCCTCCGACTTCTCTATGCCGGATAAAAAATCCATCACTATAAAAATACGTGTCGATTCGCAGACCCACGCAGAAATGCAGTCAAGAGCCGACCGATAAGTCGGATCGTAGCCATGTCGTTCTGTGAGCCAAGGAGTTGGGTTCCGTCCTTGTCTTCCTAAGACCGCTTGGCCTCCGATCCGTCCTTGTCTTCCTAAGGCCGCTTGGCCT
>BSBG01000171.1 GCA_030159235.1 Bacillus safensis
CTTTTGCTGGTTTGTCTTGACCTAATCGAATCGTAAAGGTGACAGGTGTCTGATCCAATTCATAGCCGGCAATGCTTGCTGTTTCGACAAATCGATAGGTGCCTGGCTTCAGTTGATCGACTGTTAGTTGACCGTTTTTGTCTGTCTTTAAGTCTTTCTTTATACGTTGATCGTGCTCATCAAGCAGATCGAAGGTCACTCCATTGAGCAACTGACCATCTTCTCCTTTTTTCTGAAGCTGCACAGCACTTGTCGTCCGAATATTTTCTTTTGTCACTTTCACCAGTTGTTTAGGATTGAAATCAATCTTAAAGTCTACTGGTTCTGCATCAAGTTTATGTCCAAAAGGAGCCTTCGTTTCAACCAATTGGTAAGCGCCTGGTTTCAAATCGTTGACACTGATAATGCCTTTCTCATTGGTTGTTAAACCCGACATCAATTCTTTACCATCGTCATTGAAAAGGGTAAATTCTGCGCCTTTCAATCTCTCTTTTTCTTCCCCTAT
>BSBG01000172.1 GCA_030159235.1 Bacillus safensis
GGTTACGAATATCAGAAAAAAACAAAGTAACGATTGAGAGCGTTAAACCGATTTCTGATGTAAAAACAGGCGATCAACCCCAAAATATCTTAAATACAGCGGTTGAATTTACAGGAATAAACGACGCGATTCGGGTTATTACAGGAAGAGATCCGATAACAGGTGATAAAGTCGCGGATATGGATCGTTTGGTATCAGGGGTGTACATGGTTCCAAGCACCAATATTGTTAAAGTGGGGAAATATGTTTTTAAGATTATTAAAGGGGAGAAAGCAGCTAAGAAAGTTGAGAAGAAAGTAAAGGGTATTGGAAGAGGAGAACATTTATTAGATAAAGTTAAAACATATGAGCAAGCTAGAAATAAGACAGTAGACATAGTTGGAGACCTAGGACCCAATTCACAACCATATACAGGTACGCTTAAGTCGAGTGCTGGATATGGTAAAGTCGTTGGTAGACAGTCCGCTGACGGAAAAGTAAGATGGAGATTAGATTATGACCAAGT
>BSBG01000173.1 GCA_030159235.1 Bacillus safensis
GGTTTTGTAATTGTTTCCTTTACTGTACCAGCTAAAACTGCCTTATAACCAAAGACAGGACACGCTTTCCAAGAATAGCCCGGAAACTCATTATGACCTCTTGTTCTTTTGTAGTTCGGCATATCTTTCTTCAATGCCGTTACTAAAGCTCGGAAACTCGTTTCCTGTGCTCACCGCTTGGCATAACAGACATTCCAAGGTGAGAAGCCGCGGAAAAATGCTGCTTGCTCAGGCACTGTGATGAATTCATTATTGCTGGTTGTATCACTTCGCTTCCTTTTGATCTCATGCCGCTATTCTCTTTTTCATTTTGTAACTCTTGTGTACCACTAGACTCAAAAAAAATATCCCTTGGATCTTTATTTAAAACACTTGCAATTCTCAGCATAGTGAAACCAGATGGCTCTTGTCCATGAAGCTCAATTTTTGTAATGTTTGCGCGAGACATTTCAGTTCTTCTTGCTAATTCAGATATTGACATTCCAACAAGTCGGAGGCCAAGCG
>BSBG01000174.1 GCA_030159235.1 Bacillus safensis
ATATCGAATATCGCTTGAAGTTGAAAAATGGAAATTATCGCTGGTTCAAAGCAACTGGAACGACCGTTCGTGATCGAAATGGTGTCCCTCTTCGTGTGGCGGGAGCTCTTTTTGATATCCATGATCAGAAATTGAAAGAAGAAGAGCTGCAAGCATTCGTCACAAGATATGACTTAATCAACCGTGCGCTTGTCGAAGCTCCTTGGGTCATGGTGGTAGAGGCCGGTGATCCAGTCAATCCAAATAACGAATTTTGGTGGTCTCCGCAGTTCAGAAAAACGCTTGGTTTTACAGACGAAAAAGATTTCCCGAACGTGTTAAGCAGCTGGAGCGACCGTCTGCATCCTGAAGATCAAGAAATGGCTCTTCAAGCCTTTGAAGATCATTTAAATGACCACTCTGGACGCACACCGTTTGATATTGATTACAGATTGCAGCGCAAAAATGGGGAGTACCGCTGGTATCATGCGGGTGGTGAAACCATTCGTGATGAAAAAGGTGTTC
>BSBG01000175.1 GCA_030159235.1 Bacillus safensis
ATCATGACTGGGAAAGGTGTATGTACACTTTTATTTTTTTAAAATAATCAAAAGACCTTGCACTTTATGCACAAGGTCCTTCTTTCATTAAAGTCTCATCGTCATTTTTAAATCTTTTCCTACCATACTATAATCCATATCTACCGGCCGGATGGCTTCTTTTAATGATTTCGTACCTTCTCCTTCAAAGAAAGTAGGTGCATCTTTCCCTCCAATTAATAATGGTGCCATATAAATAATGACTTCGTTCACAAGTGACGCTTCTAAAAAGGATGCGCTCACACTCCCTCCCGCCTCTACAAGCACCGACATCACAGAGCGCCTTTTCAGCATACGTAACACCGCATGAAGATCTGTCCGATTTTCTCCGCTTGTGACAAATACTTGATGTCCTTTTTGCACCAGTTGATGGTATTTTTTTTGATCATACTTGTTTGAGGTACAAATGATGGTTTCTGCCATATGATCATTTAAACATTTCGCATGAAGCGGAAACCTTAAGG